>CAVRKU010000033.1:0-15525 GCA_963721695.1 uncultured Microthrixaceae bacterium | reverse complement strand
GAGGCTTCATCCTTCGCGTCGTGCACGACCGACGCCGCGGCGTCCTGGGCCTCGCCCTTGACCGACTCGGCGGCGTCCTGGGCCTCGGCCTTGACCGACTCGGCCGCGTCCTGCGCGGTCGCCTTCAGGTGCTCGGCCGCCTCGGTGGCGTGCTCCTTGGCCGTCTCGGCGATGGCCTGCGCGCCCTGGCCGAGCTCGCCGGCGGCCGACTCGAGGGCCGGCTGCACCTGGGCGACGGCCTGCTCCTCGCGGCGGGTGGTGGGCAGGAGGCTGCCGGCCAGGGCGCCCGACGCCGAAGGCGATGAGCCCGGCGGCGAGCGGGTTGCCCTGCGTCTGCGACTGGATGGCCTGCGGGTGCCGACGTGACCGCGTCGCCGACGGTCGAGGCGGCCGAGCCCACCGCGGACTGTGCCGACGACGCCGCCGGAGCCGATGCCCCCGGTGGTCGCTGGAGACGCCGTGACGGTGGTGTCGAGCGCGGTGTCCCGTGCGCCCATGACGGCGTCGCGGGCCCGACCGAACGACTGGCGCACGGCGACCTTGCGCCGCTCGACCATGCGTCCGGGGCTCACCCGGTCGCCGATGGCCACGAGGTCGCGGCTCAGCGACTGCGCTGCTGCTCGAGCTCGTGCCTCAGGTCCTCTGCTGTCTTGCCCATTCGACGTCCTCCTTGATCGCCTCGATGGTCTGCTCGGCGATCGGGGTCGCCGAGGTGATCTGCTGCTTGCCCTTGAGCACGAGCACGGCGGCGACCGCCGCGTACACGAGCCCGACGATGAGGAACCCGGCGCCGAGGTTGTCGATGGCGTCGGCGATCCAGTAGGCGACGGCGAAGGAGAGCAGCAGCAGGGCGAAGTAGCGCCGCGAGGCCCCCGCCGCCGACCATCCCGACGCCCTTGCCGGCCCGGGTCGACCTCCTCCTTGATCTCCACCTTGGCCAGCTCGATCTGGGTGCTGACGAGCTTGCCGACGTCGCTCGTCATGCGGCTGAACGAGCTCACCGAGCGACTGGTCGGCATCGATCGGCTGCGGCGGGATCGGCCGGCCGGGACCGGGTCGGTGAGCGGCGCTCATCGCGGCGCCTCGATCGCCGGGCATCGGGTCGGCCGAGCGACCGGCGCGATCCGCCGCGAGTGGCCGCCGCGCCGACGGCGAGGCCCGTGACGCCGACGCTCATGGCAGGTCCCGCTGCGGACCCGAGCCCGTGGCCGTTGCCCGCGGCTGCCGTCGGCTGGTGGGCTGGCGGCCTGCTTCAGGCTGTCGGTGTCGGCCGCGCGAGCGACCCGGGCGGCGACGAAGCCGGCGAGCGCGGCGCCGGCGAGGAACAGGCCCGGGCGGTTGCGAGCCAGGCGTCGGGCGTCCTCGAGCGTGCGGTCGAGACCGCCGTCGCTGAGCCGCTGCGACATCTGCTCGGCCTGGTCGGCGAACGTGGCGATGATGTCCTTCGCCACGTCCGGCGTCGCCGGCGTCGGCCATCGTGCGGAGCTGGCCGCCGATGTCGCCGACCAGCGACGCGACCTTCTCCGACTGCTCGTCGGCCTGCGCGCGCAGCTGCTGGCGGGCATCGGCGAGGACGTTCTTCGCCTCCGCCGGCCGCCTCGGACGCGACGGCCTTGGCCTCCTCGGCGGCCGTCGACGCGACGCTCGCTGCCTGGTCCTTGGCGGCTGGCGGCGACGTTGGCGGCCTGGTCCTTGGCCGCTGCCGCGGTGTGGGCGGCCTGCTCCGTGCCGGGTCGGTGGCAGGACCGGTGGTGGGTGTGGTGATGTCTGCCATGGGCGCTCCCTTGTCCGTGGCGGTCGCGACGGGATTGCCCCGGCGAGGCCATCAGCAAACGTCGTGCGTCGAGCTTCTGAATTGCGTGGCGGGCGTGGCTCTTCTTCCCGCTCCTTGTGGGCCGACGTGCCCTCACCGCTGGCGCGGGCTTGGCCTTGCTGAGCGAACCCGATCCCGCGGCACTGAGCGCACGGTCTCCTTCGGCGCGTCGCGGGTAGACGGCTGCCATCACCTTCTCATCGCGCTCCCGCACTCCGATCGACTCCCTCTCAGCGGGCTGGTCGTCCTTTCTCGGGTCCGCCAGCACGAAGCCGTGAGCGACCCCGGTGCTCGGGTGGCCCGGCGCGGGGCGAGTCGGACGGGCGTCGATGCCGTGCTACGAGACCTGCTGCAATCCACTTTCGGACTCAAGCCCGACGACATCGGGGCGTGCTTGTCCGATCTGACCAAGAAGCACTTGGGGATCCAGGACGTGGTGATCTACCTCATCGATCTGGATCAGGTCGAGCTTCGGGCGCTGGGGAGTCCGCCTGGAACCGACGTGCTGGGGGTCGATGGCACGGAGGCCGGGAGGGCGTTCCGGGATGTCGAGCCAGTGGTGGAATCCCATGGGTCCGGTCGCCAGCTCTGGCTCCCGATCGTTGATTCCGCGGAACGGGTCGGTGTGCTCGGTGTGGTGGACGACGGCACGGTGCCCATCGAGGATTGGCTGGTGCTGGCATCGCTGGTCGGCGAGCTGGTGGTGTCGAAGGAAGGCTATGGGCGACGTCATCTCGAACACACGGCGGAGGAGACCGCTGTCTCTCGCCGCCGAGCTGCGTTGGTCGCTGCTTCCGCCGCTCACGTTCAGCTCACCCGCGCTGTTGATCTCCGGGCATCCTCCAGCCGTCCGATCGGGTGGCCGGTGACGCGTTCGACTACTCCGTTGGACCTCGCGAGGCGATCGTCGGGATCTTCGATGCCATGGGCCACGACCTCTCCGCCGCGATGCTCGCGGACATGGCGATCGGCGGCTTTCGCCGTGCCCGTCGCCAGCATCGGGATCCCGCCGCCATGCTGGCCGAGATCGACGCCGACGATCTATGCCCAGTTCCCGGGCGGCGAGTTCGTCACCGGCCAGCTCGTCACGATCGACACTGAGACCGGCGAGGTCTCCGTCTGGACAGCGGGACATCCCCCGCCGCTCGTCCTGGCGCACGACGGTGAGGCCGCGGCGATCCGCGTGCGGCCCGGCCTTCCGCTCGGGCTGGGGCCGAGCCGCTATGAACGAGCGACGGTGGCGCTGGCGCCTGGCGACGCCGTGCTGCTCCTGTCCGACGGCGTCGTGGAGGCCCGCTCGCCTGCCGGTGAGTTCTTCGGGTGGGACCGCATGGTCACCGGCATCCAAACCGCGTTGCGCGCGGGGGTCCGGGCCCCGGAGGCCCTCCGCCTCGTGATCCGGGAAGTGGTCAGGTTTCAGGACGGCGACGTCCGCGATGACGCCACCTTGGCGATCGTGCGGTGGGAGCCCCACGCGGTCGGCGCGCCCCTGCTCCTTCCGCGACTGCTCACGCCGAGGAAGCTGAGGCTTTGGCCGCGGGCACTGGATCGAACGACATGGTGTGAACGCCGCTTCGGTGTGCTGCCACTGTGGATCGCTCAGTGGGCACGGTCCCAACGCCGCCGCCTACGCACGGAGGGTGTTTGGGAGCCACCGCGTCGGGGAGATGCGACGGCATGACCCGCGCTCGTGGACGAAGGACGGCCCTCATCATCTGGCTCTGTGCGACCGTGGTCGTGGGCTGCTCCAGCGACGGCAACGAGCCTCCTGGCCCCGGCGAAGGGACGGACGTCAACACCGACATCGGTGAAGACACGACGACCACCGGCGATCCTGGTGACGCGTCCGATGGGAACAGCGGGGCCGGCAACGGCACCGCGCCGGGTCCAGACTCCGACGCCGGTCAAGATGATGGCGGCCAGGGCGAGCCACCGGCTCCGGGCGGTTAGAGCCCCGACCTTCAGCCCTTGGTGTGCCGGGCGTTGATCCGGGTGGCGATGTCGACGAGCTTGACGTTCTCTCGCTGGGAGGCTCGACGCAGGAGGTCGAAGGCCTCGTCGTCGGTCAGCTCCGCGGTGGGCCATGAGTATCCCCTTGGCTCGGCCGATGGCTTCACGACTGGCGGCCTTGGCTTCGAGGTTCTGCTGGAGCTGGCCAGCGTCGAGCGCGACGGCGGCGTGGGCCGCGAAGACCACGGCCAGGGCGATGTCATGCTCATCGAAGGCGTGGGGGGCCGACGCGTAGAGGTTGACGCAGCCGATGGTGTGCTCGTCGAGGTAGAGGCGAACCGACAGGATGCTGCGGACATCGGTCTCAGCGAGCACTCGGCGGGTGAACGCCGGCCATCGCGACTCGGCGGCAACGTCGTCGATCTGGATGAGCTCATGCTGACGGATGGCGTCGAGGCACGGGCCTTCGTTCTCCTCGGTCTGGATCGAGTCGACCCTGGCCGGGGTCTCGCCGGTCGCCGCTGGCGAGGTGACGCTGCGCCCCTCGACGATCGAGATGCCGGCGTGATCGAACGCATCGAGCGTCGCCGCGGCAAGCCGAACCACGGAGAGGAACATCGCCTGCAGATCCGGCGCCGCTGCGAGGACCCGGGCGATGTCACTGAAGCTCTCGGCGACCCGCAGAACCTCGTCGTCGGGTTCGGGCACCCCGTCATGGTACGGCCACGCCTGCCAGGCATGATCGGGCTGCTGCTCGTTCGTTTCGGCATTGCTGGCGCGGTGTACACGTTGTGAAGCGACGGGGTCCAAAACCGCGCCCCGTGGTCAGCCGCGGGGCCGCCGGTTGTTCGACAGCTCCGCTTCGTCAGGGTCCGGTATGACCGCGAGTCACGGTGGATTCGGCTTGCTTGGTGTGGCGCGCATCGAGGTCGTCGAGCTCCTCATCCCCGAGCCTGCCCGCGTGAATGATCTGGTCGTCGGGCTCCTCCAGAGCAAGAAGGAGTTCGTTCAACTTGATCTGGAGCGACTGCGTGTCTCGGTTCTGGGTGTGTTGCAGGACGATCACCATCAGGAGCGTCACGATGGGCACGCCGCACGTGACGACCAGCTCCCAGGCGCGGGTAGGTCCTGCTTCGATCCCGACGCCCACCCACAGCAAGACGAGCGCTAGCGCGATCCCGAAGGCGTGCTTCGAGCCAGCGTGGTGAGTGATGAGATGGGCGAGTCGATTCCAGGTGTCCACCGCGCCACCCTTACCCAGAGCAGCCCCACCCTGTGCCCTGAGAGCGATCGCGACGTGCCTTTCGTGTCGCGCTGAGGCACATCGGTTCAGGCGGTGCTCGACTCCTCCCACAGGTTGATGTCGGCGTCGACGGCGTGCCTGTCGATCTCCGCCAGCTCGTCGGACGAGAGGTGGAGGTTGTCGAGCGCGGCGAGGTTCCGCTCGAGCTGGTCGACGCTGCTCGCGCCGACGAGCGCCGACGTCACTCGCTCGTCGCGCAGAACCCAGGCGATCGCCAGCTGCGCGAGGGACTGGCCGCGCCTGGTGGCGATGTCCTGCAGCGCCCGGACACGTGCGAGATTCTCCGCGCTCAGGTACTCCGGAAGCAGCGAGCCGTTGCGGGCGCCGCGCGAGCCCTCGGGTACGCCCTGGAGGTAACGGTCCGTCAGGAGCCCCTGGGCCAGCGGCGAGAACACGATGGAGCCGATCCCAGACTCGTGCAGGACGTCGAGCAGGCCCGCCTCGATCCAGCGGTTGAGCATCGAGTACGACGGCTGGTGGATCAGCAACGGGGTCCCCAGCTCCCGGAGGATGTCCACCGCCTCCCGGGTCCGTTCGGCCGAGTACGACGAGATGCCCACGTAGAGGGCCTTGCCCTGGCGCACGGCGGCGTCAAGCGCGCTCATGGTCTCCTCGACGGGGGTGTCGGGATCGACGCGATGGGAGTAGAAGACGTCGACGTAGTCCAGCCCCATGCGTCGCAGGCTCTGGTCGAGGCTCGCGAGCAAGTACTTGCGCGAACCCCAGTTGCCGTAGGGCCCAGGCCACATGTCGTAGCCGGCCTTGGTCGAGATGAGGAGCTCGTCGTGGTACGGACGCAGGTCGCTCGTCAAGACCCGGCCGAAGGTCTCCTCCGCCGTTCCGTACGGCGGGCCGTAGTTGTTGGCCAGGTCGAAGTGGGTGACGCCGAGGTCGAAGGCTCGCAGCAGGACCGCCCTGCTTGCCTCGAGCGGCCGGTCGGCGCCGAAGTTCTGCCACAGCCCGAGCGACACAGCCGGGAACAGAAGCCCGCTTCTCCCACAACGTCGGTAGGCCATCGAGTCGTAGCGGTCTCCAGCGGCGTCGTACCCCACGCTCCGAACGTATCCGCCCGTCGGCTTCTGACCGAGGTCGGTCTCGTCACCAGCTGGTTGCGGGGCAATGGCCCCGGATGCGGTGGGCGAGGGGGGACTCGCGCACCACTCGTTGGTCAGATGCCCAGCCAGCCGGCTGGACATCGAGACCTCCACGGGTAGCACTCCCGAGTGTGCCCGATCCGCAAGGAGCTTCCAGTCCGCCAACAACTGGCCCACGGCGTGTCGATGATTGGCAGTTATGCAACGCCTTCAGGAGCGCGAGAATGATCGGCGCCGATCATTTTCCGTTGTCGACCGACTGGGGGCCGTTCCAGCGGACGAGGACGACCGTCGCGTCATCCCGCAACTGAGCGTTCTGGTGTTCGAGCACGCTACGGATGAGCAGTCGAACGACCTCCTCTGGCCGGAGCAGATCCGACGCGATCGCCGCGACCTGCCCGACGAGACGTTCGATGCCGAACACGTCACCATCAGGCGTGCGGGCCTCGACAACCCCGTCTGTGTAGAGCAGCAGGCAGTCGCCCGGCTCGAGCGACTCCGTCGCGATCACCGGGTTGGCTTCCAGAAGGCCCCAGGGCGGAGTCGGTGTGCAGGCGAGTTCCTTGACGACTTGTCCCGCCCGTACCAACAACGGTCGAGGATGGCCAGCACAGGTCCACGTCAGGAGTCCCGTCCGCGTTTCGATGCGGCCCAGCACTCCTGTCGTGAAGGTCGTTCCCTGGTATTGCTCGCGAATCGTCGCTGCGAGCGCGTCATGCATCGCCTCGAGCGAGCGGGCCTCCCGGCGACCGTGGCGGTACGAACCCACTGTGAGTGCGGCGACGGCGGCCGACCTCAGGCCGTGGCCCATAGCGTCGAAGATGGCAAAGTCGAACTGTTGGCCGTTGGCGGCGTAGTCATAGCAGTCGCCCCCTACGTCGTAGGCGGGCTCGACGAGCCCCGCGACTGCGACCATCTCGGTCTTCAGTACGAGCGGAGGGAGGAGGTCCCACTGCATGCTGGCCGCCAGGCTGAGGCTCCGCCGCCGCCGGTAGAGGTTGTACAGGTCTGTGCATCGGGCGTGCGCAGCGATCAGGTACCCGGCAAGGATGCCAAGCTCCTCGCAATCTTTGAGGACCGCGTCGTCCACCGCTCGGACCGTCAACGCCAAGACCCCTGTTCGATCGGATCCCTCAAGGACCGGAACCCACACCCGCACGCCGTCGTCGCGATCGGCAACGACCACCGTCTGGTCGATGAACGCCTTGCCAGCCATGCTCGCGCCGACTGGCTCGCTCTCGGGCAGGTCGGCGTGCGACGACCAGTCCGGAAGCGGCTCGAGCAACGTCTGCCCAAAGTCGACGAGGTACACGACCACGTCGGTAGCTCCGAACTCCGCCGCCGAGTTCGCCAGAATCGCTGGGACCGAGGCCGGATCAGACTCACGCGCTCGTCGAAGCGCCCTGCCGAAGTCGATCCGAGGCATGCGGCATCGTACGTTCGTCCTCCAGCAGGTGGCCGCTGAGCCACGACTCGGGAGCGACCTCGGACGGCGGCGGGTGAGTGCGGGGACCTCATCTCTAGGAGACCGCAGCCAAGGCCGTAGCCATCGCCTCCCTCTGCCCGGTAACCGGCACTCCATGCTCGCTGAGGGACACTCCGCGCTCGACTGCGCCGATGACCCTCACCCCGAACGCCGTCCTTGTCCCCCCTGGCCAGATGCACGCTCGTGGCCGAGCGGAGACGCACACGTTGGCCTTCTTGTCTCGGTATCGGGTTGCGCAGACACGAGGGTCGTACGGGTTGTCGCTTCGCCAGTGGTTCCGTTGGTGCGGCGACAACGGGATCGACCCGCTCGATGTCACCAGAGCCCAGATCGAGATCTTCGCCCATCGCACCGCGTGGGCCGTCGGCGCCGCCATCGGGGACCGAACCTCGGGCCCGGTGCTCCTGACGAAGAGTGGTATCCGGCTCGACCGCCGCGGCGCCGCCCGGATCGTGGGCCGGGTGGCGCGAGCCGGAAGCGTCACCAAGCGCATCACACCCATTCCCTGCGCCACACCTTCGTGACCATGGCCCTCGACTCCGGCCAAGCCGAGCGAGACATCGCTATCTCCACTGAACACTCGGACACGCGCATGGTCGCCTACTACAACCGCGGTCGCGACAACATCTCCCGCAACAGCACCCACGCCGTCGCCGCCTGGGTCGACGGCGCCATCTGACTTCGGCAAGCGCGGAGTGCCCCTTGCTGCGCAGAGTGCCTGGGCTCCAGTTGAGACCGCCCTGCACCTTGATCCCACCACGTCGGCTTTGGGGCGACCGCTCTCCATAGGGCGGCGTCTGGCGTTGCCCGAGTTGGGTAGATCGGGCGCATGTCTTGTCCCTCGCGTCTTCTTGGCGGAATGTGGTTTGTCCCGGTCATGTGCGTCCTGGCGGGCATGGTTCTGTCTGCGGCCACCGTGTGGATCGACCGATCAACGGACTTCGAGCTGATTCCTCGGTGGCTGACGGGCGGACCGGACGCCGCCTTGGGCATTCTGGGCACCATCGCCACTTCCATGGTCTCTCTCGCGGCCTTGGTCTTGACGATCACGATGGTGGTTGTTCAGCTCGCGATGGGACAGTTCTCACCGTGGATCGTGCAGCAGTTTCTGCGGGATCGGCCGAGCCAACTCGCGATCGGCTTGTTCGTCGCGACCTTCGCCCACGCCATGCTCGCGATGCGCGAGGTGCAGTTCGAGGACGGCGGTCAGGTACCGGGTGTCGCCGTCGTCGTCGCCTATGTGCTGGTCCTTACGAGCATCGCGATGCTGGTCCTCTACGTCCACCACATCGGCCAGTCCTTGCGCGTCTCCGCGCTGATCGAGCTCGTGGGCGATGACACGCGGCGGCAGCTTGATCGCCGGTACCCCGATCGCATCGCCGAACAGGTCGAGGACCACTCGATGATCTTCGCGGAAGAGTCCGGCGTCCTCACACGGATCGATTGCGACACCCTGGTGCAGCTGGCCACTGATGCAGATTGCACGCTCCGCCTCGCGATCGGTGTCGGTGCGTTCATACCGGCCGGAGCGCCTCTCCTCATGATCGAAGGCGACCACCACTCTCTTGACCGGAAGTCAGCCGTCGATGCCCTGGCCTTCGGGCCAGAGCGCACGCTTGACGAAGATGTGGCGTACGGGTTCCGAATGCTCGTCGACATGGGAGAGCGGGCAGTGTCTGACGGCCCCTTCCTCGACCCGACCACGGCCGTGCAGACCATCGACCGGCTGCACGACGGGCTCCGACAGCTGGCGGGACGCCGAATCCCCGACGGGGTCTACCGTGATGGGTCCGGCACGATGCGCCTGCTGGTCCCCGCGATGGGATGGGACGATTTCGTCCACCTCGCCTTCGACGAGATTCGCCTCGCCGGGCACTCCTCCCCTCAGGTCAGCCGCCGTCTCTTCGCTGCCCTGAACGATCTGATGGACGTGGTGCCGCCTTATCGCCTCCCGCCCCTCGAGGAGCAGCATGAACTGCTGACCGCCGCGGTAGACCGCCTCGAGCGTGACTCGCGGGACCTCCAAATTGCCAAGACACCCGACGGCCAAGGACTCGGAATGAGCAGCCAAGGCAACCCGAGCTCCAGCACTTGAGCATATGGTTGTCCAGGGCTCGGCGGCGGCTGCGAGCCCGACGGGGCTTGATCAGGCTGGCGGCCGGGTTGACCGTGGTGAGCCCGGCCGCCTGTGCGCGACTGAACAGGGGCTCGTAGGGAGGCGACGCAGCTCTCCCGGGAGGCACGTGCCGCTGTGTCGGGGCGCCGCTGGCGGGCCCGGGCCACGGCGTCGGCGACCACGAGCCCCAAGTCTCCAAGGCCGACATCGACGATGGGGGTGTCGCCGCAGCGAGCGAGGGGAGCCGCCAGTCGGGCGCGTAGGTGCGGACGGTGGAGGACCCGAAGTTGGTCGCGACAACAGCCACGAACTCGGCGACCGTCACCATCGGCGAGGACAGTCGAGTGCTCATCGATGCCTCCGGGCGATCAGGTCGCCGACGGGGTCGAGGACGGCGGTGGGGGCGATGACGACCACCCCGGCGACGGGGTTGGCGCCGATGGCGAGCGGACCCCGGTCGCGGTAAGCCACATCGGCACGGTGAGCCGCCCGGCGCTGTCGACACGGAGGCCGGCCCAACGGGGTCAGTGTGTGGAGGACGAGGCCCGCGTCATGGCACAGGCCGCGGACGTGGCCCGACTAGCCCTCTCCGAGCCCGTGGGTCTGCTTGACCGGGGCGGGGAGGGCGGAGCCGCCCCGCGGCCTCGGGGTGGCCGACGGCCCACACCCACGGCTGCCGGACGGCGGAGCGGGTTCGGCGAGGTGACGAAGCGGTGAGTCGACAGGAGGAAGCGGCATGCTCGCCGCATCGGCACCAGCGATGTCGCCGCCGTCGGGGAGCGCTACAACTCTCTGGTCATCTGACCACCAGTGGTGGGCGAGGGGGGACTTACCAACCACTCAGTGGGCGATGACCCACGTCCGAGACGTGGCACCGGCCCTCCTGAGGTCGCTCGGTCATGATGGCCTACGCCGGATCGAGTGACAAGCGCTGACGTTGACGCGTACGCGTCAAACACGGCATCGGCCCGCCGGATCGACGTCCCTACGAGCGGGTGGCGATGATCACCCCCGTGGCGGGCCGGGGCTCGGGCGCGCCGGCCCCGAGGACATCCAGCAGCTCCCGGCGGCTCGCGCCGGGCAGCGGGTGACGGGGGCCATCGGCGCCGAGCTCGATGATCCGCTCGAGCACGCCAGGTTCGCCGAGCACCTCGTCGGGCAGGGCGAGCACGCACGCCAGGCGCAGCCAGGCACGGAGCGAGTCGGGGTCCCGGGTGGCCGACACCTCCATCGCCTTGGCGATCGCCCACGTCGGGTCCTCCGGTTCGTAGGGGCGTCCGGCGATGTCGGCGTCGAGCTGCGCCAGGTGGTGACGGTCGAACTGCGCGGTGGCCTCGTAGTACGGCGTGACGTCGCGCTCGGTGACCTCATCAAACCGTCGCACCAGCGCCTCCCGGTCGGCGGGGGCGAGGCCGACCTCGCGGACGATGTCCCGCAGCGCGCACGAGTGCAGCAGCCCGATGGAGGCGCCGCGACCGAGGGACGGGTTGGTGCACGCCCAGGCATCGCCCACAACGACGACGCCGGTGGCCACCGGGGTCCCGTCGACCACGAAGCGGCGCCGGCGGTCCTCCAGGCCAGCGATCACCTCGACCGGAGTGAGCGGGTCGCCGTCGGCCCAGTGGGCGGCCGTGGGGTAGAGGCTCAGCGCTGCCTCCCATCGCTCGACCTCGCGCAGCGGCCGCAGATCACGGTCCGACGCAGCGGCGATGAACCCGACGCCCCACGTGTCGTTGTCGGCGGGGAGCGTCAGGATCGACACCGACTCGTGGTGCTGGAGCAGCGGAGCAACCGCGGCGGGCGTCGCGCCGTCGCGGCCACGGAAGTAGCGGGCGTAGTAGACGAGCCCCGCTTCGGCCCGCTCCTCCGCTGGTGCCGCGCAGCCGGCGGCCTCGAGCCACCGCACGATCGGCGACCGGCGACCGGAGGCGTCGACCACCAGGTCGGCGCGTACGACCTCGCCGCCCTCGGTGAGCACGCCGTCGATCTCGGGGATGGAGCTGTCGGCACCGTCGGCGCGCCGGAGGAGCCCGGTGACCGCCGCGCCCCGCCGGACCGTCACGCCGGGCTGCGCGTCGGCGCACCGGGCGAACGCCGTCTCGAGCACGGGTCGCCGGGCTGCGAACGTGCCGAACTGCTCGTCGCCGTCGCGCCAGCCGCCCGAGACCTCCTCGGGCAGGTTTGCGACGACGTTGAGGGGCGGCGCGCCGAGGGCGGCGAGCTCGTCGAGCACCTCCGGCAGCTCCCGTTCAACGATCCGGCACCAGCGGGGGAGCATGAGGTGCAGGAACCGGAACTGGGTCACGCCCCGCCGCTCCCAGCTGTCCCAGGCGGCCCCGGCGGCCGCCGGGGTGCAGCGATCAGCGGGTGGCTGCGGGTCCCGCTCGAGGACGGTGACGTCGTGGCCGTCGCGGGCCAGCAGCATCGCGGTGGACAGGCCGTTCAGGCCGGCGCCGAGAACAACGATCGAAGCCATGTGGGGCACCTCCGGTGTGTGGTCAGGTGCCGTCGACCATCCGCGCTTCGGGTGCTCACTCTCCAGACCACCTGCTGATCAGTAGGTGCTCACCCCGACGCCTCAGACGCCGTCGACGGGCAGCCGGAGCTCGCCGATCTCGATCGCCCAGAGGACGTCGCAGAGCCGCTCGTGGGCCTTGGCGAGGTGCCGCCGGTAGGTCGAGAACGCCATGTCCAGGACCTCCGCCGCGGCCTCCTGGGTCAGGGTGCCGTGCCGGTAGGTCCTGTCGAGGACGCGGGCGAGCGGCGCGTCCTTTGGTTGCCCGGCGAGCACGCCGATCGCGCCCTCGATCGTCGCCACCAGCTGCGCGGCAGATGCGCCGTCGGGGCCAGCTGCGAGGCGGCTGCCGATGAGCGGGTTGCCGGCGAGCACGTCGTGGCGGCGGAGATCCGCCAGCGCGGCGCGGAGCGCCCGCGCGAACGTGTCGCGGCCGAGCGCCGGCGGGCGCAGCAGCTCGGGCGGCGGCGGACCTCCCGCACCGGTCAGCTCGCGCTCGCCCATCAGGTCGAACCACGAGTCGACGTCGAGCCGCCGCCAGTCCATGCCCCAGGCGACGGTGCGACGCTCCCCGTCGATCTCGACCCGCTCGGTGAACGCGAGGTAGTCGCAGATCGGGCCCCAGAACTCCCCGTCGGTCGACACGATCCAGGACCACGCCAGCGGCAGGCGGAACCACAGCAGGACCGAGCTCACCGAGCCGACGAGCACCGCGTGCGGATCCCGGACGCCCTCGCGCGCGCCGGCCACGTGGCGGGCCACGGTGACCATCTCGCCGGGCCGAGCAGGGGACGTGTTGGAGACGTGGTCGAGGACGCGCCGCACGACCGGGTCGTCGTCCTCCAGCGGGGATCCTGACGGGAGCACGAGGTGCACGGCCGCGCTCAGCAGGTGGTCGTCGCCGCGCACCACCCAGAGCGATTCGGGCTGGTCGGCCAGCCACCGCCGGCACACCCCGGCGGCCTCGTCGCCCTGCGCCGACCTGATCAGCTCCTGCACCTCGGCTCCGTCGGCCGGCTGCCCGGGCACGACGGTGGCGGCTCCCGTCGACCGCAGCGCGTGCACCATGGCCGAAATCGGGCTGGTGCGGTGCAGGAACATGATCTGCTCGGCGGCCTGCGGGCGGGCCTCGGCGTCGCCGCTCCGCACCACGCTCGTGAACCCGTTCCGGATGGTCCGGTGCAGCCGCCGGTACGCGTCCGGGGACCGTCGGCGGAACTCCGCTTCGAGGACGTCGCGGGCAAGGTCGTGCGGGTACAGGCCGTTCGGCCCTCGGACCACGAACGGTCGCGACTCCAGCCACGTCCACACAGCGGGTGCGGCGTCGCCGACGGTGGCCCGGAGCAGGTCCTCGGTGGTGATCCAGCTGTGCGCGCACGTCGCCAGGCCCATCGCGTGGTCGTCGTCCGGCACCTCGGCGACCAGCACCTGCACGAGCTCCGTCACCAGGTCGGGGCTGTCCGCCAGCCGCTCCGGCAGCTCGCCGGCCAGCGCCACGTCGGCGAGCAACGCCAGCGCGAGCGGGTGTCCGTGACCGAGTTCGACGAGCCGGCCGACCGCGGCGCCGCCGAGGCCGGCCCGGCGGAGCAGTTCCCGGCTCTCGTCGGGATCGAGGGGCGGCAGCACTTCGATCGCCACCAGCTCCCGCCACCCCGAGTCGCTGCGCCACGCCGACGGCGGCGGCTCGCGTCCGGCGAGTACCACCACCGCGTCCGCCGCCAGTGCCGGCAGGAGCTCGGTGCGCATCCAGCCGTCGAGCCCGCCGAGCAGCTCGTAGCCGTCGACCAGGAGGACCAGCCCGGCGATCTCGCCGACCTCCGTCGCCTCGGGGAAGGATGCGAGGATCTGCGCCTCGAACGTGGCGGGCGCGGCGTCGATGTCGCGCCCGTCGATGACGACGGCCGGGCGACTTGCGTCGGCCGCCCTCGATCGCAGCTCGTGCAGCAACGTGGTCTTCCCGATGCCGCCGGGCCCGTGGACGATCAGTACACGTCGGGTCGTGCGACCGGCCAGCGCAGCGTCGAACGCCGCGAGCTCGTCGGTGCGGCCGATGAAGTTGCGGCGGCGCGCCTGCTCGAGCAGCGCACCGATGTTCGTGGTCATCGCACTCGTTCCCGCTGGCCACGTGCTGTCCGGCGCGTCCACGGTACTGTCTTCGCCGCCGCGACACCGGCCACGCCCCGCGATCACTTCACGACCGCCGACCCCGGAGACGGGGATCGCGGGTAGCGCTCTAACAGCCGATCGGTGCGGGCGCTCAGCGGGTGCAGCGCACGCCGCGGCCGCTGCCGGATCCAGCGGGTGTGGTTCGCCAGTCATGGCCGCCACCGCCGCGGCCACCTCGGCGAGGGTGGCGTGGAGATAGCGACCGGTGACCGTCGGCGGGGTGTGACCGGCGAAGGCCTGGGCGACCGGATAGCCGCCGATGCGTCCGACGGCGGTGATGGCGGTGTGGCGAAGGACGTGCGCAGAGACCGGAGTTCGTTGTGCCCAAGGAAGGACCGCTCGGGCCCGTGCGAAGACGCGGTCGTAGTCGCGACCGGTGACCGGTCGGCCATCGCGACGTTGGAAGCACGGCTCGTCGTCTGCCCTTCGATCGAGACGGCGATCGAGGCGGGTGAGCAGACTGGGGGAGACGGGTTGCTCTCGGATGCTGTCCTTCTCGTTCAGCCAGACCGTTGCGCGTCGAGCATCGAGGTCACGGGCCCGGAGGGCGAGGGCGCCGGAGCGGCGGGCGCCGGTCTCGAGGTGGAAGCGCACCAGGAGCAGGTCGAGCGCGGGGTCGAGGCTGGTGGCGCGGACGGCGTCGATGAGCTCGGCGAGCTCCGTGTCATCGAGGGCGCGGCGCCGGGCCCGGGCTCGCCGGGGCTTGGTCAGGGACAGCGCGGGGTTGGTGGTGACCAGCCCGGCGGCGTGGCCGCGCTGGTAGAGACAGCGAAGCGCCGCGATGCAGGACTCGGCGGAGGATCTTCCCGTCGAGTCCGCCGCGCCCTTCGGGCCCGTTCCGCGGCGGTCATGACGACGGCGTGGAGATCAGTCGGGCCGAGGTCGCCGAGTCGGGCGTGGCCGTGCGCCTCGATCGCCAGGCGCCAGTACGGGCGGTAGGTGGCTGCGGTCCCGGGCGTGAAGGTCGGGGCGAATCGAGGCGACGAACTCGGCGAGGGTCGGGCCTGGTTCGGTGGCGTCGGCCGCCGCCAGGTCAGCGCAGGTCCACACCTAGGTGTTGTAGCCCCGGCACGTTGTTGACA
>CAVRKU010000032.1:0-104662 GCA_963721695.1 uncultured Microthrixaceae bacterium | reverse complement strand
AAGAGTCGGGTGGCACTGCTCGCTGACGAGGCCGCCGATGGCTGAGCCCACGCCGACCTGGGGCGGGTGGGAGCCGGACGTGCGCGATGACCCGTTCGCTCACTTCGAGGCGATGCGGTCGCAGTGCCCCGTGCAGCCGGTGCGGCTCGCGGACGGGCACGACGCGTGGGTCGTGCTGGGGCACGACGCCGCCCGACAGGCCCTGAACGACTCGCGGATCTCGAAGGACATGCTCGCGGCCCTCGAGGATGATCCTGATGTCGTGGCAGGGGGCCTGCCCGGACCCGCCTTCTCTCGTCACATGTTGAACGTGGATCCCCCCGACCACACCCGGCTGCGCCGCCTCGTCGCCAAGGCGTTCCTGCCCTCTCGCGTCGCGGCGCTCGAGCCGGCGATCCAGACCGTCGCCAACGACCTGCTCGACGACCTCGAGGCCAACGGTCCGGACGCCGTTGTCGACCTGGTCGAGGGCTTCGCGCACCCGCTGCCTTTCCGCGTCATCTGCGAGCTGCTCGGCGTGCCCGAAGCGGATCGGCCCCCGCTCCACGACTGGTTCCGCGTCCTGCTCCGCCCGTGGGGCGACAGCCCGCCCCCGGAGGCAGTGCGCGCGTCCGATGGCATCGTCGGGTACCTCGCCGAGCTGGTGGCGGCCAAGCGGCAGTCACCCGGTGACGATCTGGTGAGCGTGCTGGTGGACGCCAGCGCCGACGATCGGCTCAGCGACCAAGAGGTGCTGTCGAGCCTGTTCCAGCTGATCGTCGCCGGGCACGACACGACCACGGCCCACATCGGGAACTCGGTCGTGGCGCTCCTCGACCACCCCGACCAGCTCGATGCGCTGCTCGCCGACCTCGATCAGATGCCCGCGGCCGTCGAAGAGCTCCTGCGCTATGACGCCCCCGTCCCGCACGCCACGTTCCGCATGACCGCCGAGCCCCTTCCGATCGGCACCACCGACGTCCCCGCGCGGCAGCAGGTCATCGTGTGCCTCGCCGCCGCCAACCGGGATCCCGAGGTCCACCCCGACCCGGACACCCTCGACCTCGGACGGACGCCCCGCCCGCACCTCGCGTTCGGGCACGGCATCCACTTCTGCCTCGGGGCGCCGCTCGCCCGGCTGGAGGCCAGGGTCGCGTTCACGACGCTGCTCCGCCGCTTCCCCCACCTCCGCCTGGCCGTCGACCGACGCGACCTCAGCTGGTCCCGTGGCGACGGTCTCGTCCTCCGAGGGCTCGACGCCCTGCCGGTCGTCCTCGGCGCTCAGCCCCGGGCCACCGACGCCTGACGATCGAGGAACCCGGCGAGCTCGAGGATGAGATCCTCGGCATCGTCGCGGGCACCGTCGATGAAGCTCGACTTGCGCCGGCGCAGGAAGGGCGTGCCGATGAGGTACATCCCGGGTGCGTCGAGGACCCCGCCGTCGTGTCGGACCTGGCCCTTGGCATCGAGGACGTCGATGTCCAGCCAGGAGTAGTCCGGGCGGTAGCCCGTGGCCCACACGATCGTCCGGATCGCCCCCCGGCTGAGATCCAAGCCGAGCGGGGGCGGCTCCGGGACGCGCGTCGGCTCGAAGCGATGGGGCGGAGGCACCGAGTCGTCGATGCCATCGGCCATCGCCCACTCATCGATCGTGTCGAGGAGCCGACCGAGCTTCAGGTCGGCCAGCTCACACTTGTTCCGCAACGAGCCGGAGAACTGGAGCTTCAAGTCCCGCACGCCGGCCAGGCGACCGACCAGCTCCACGCCGATGTCGGTGAGCGCGTTGAGGTCGAAGGTCGCGCGTTCGGGGGAGCCGGCCAGCTGCATCGACGGCACCCGGCGCGCCCGCACGATGTCGTCGACCTCGTCGTACCGCTCGTCGAGCACGCCGGCCGCTTCCATCCACCACTGGATGTCTCGCCCTCGGTAGGTGCGGGGACCCCGCACGTGCTCGCCGACGGCGAGGGTCACCGCCCGCCCCGACTGCTGGATCTCGTGGGCGATCTGCACCCCGCTCGCTGAGGCGCCCACGACCAGCACCCCACCCTCGTCGAGCTCGTGAGGGTTGCGGTAGGTCATCGGGGTGACGGATCGCACCCACGTCGGGATCGCGCTCGCCAGCTCGGGGACGCGTGGCGCGTTGAAGGCGCCGGTGGCCAACACCACCGTCGGGGCGTGCCACTCGCCCTGATCGGTCGTCACGACGTAGCCGCCTTCACCCTGGCGGACCGAGGTCACGGTCGTTCCCGTCTGCACCGGCGCGCGGATCTCGTCGGCGTAGCCGGTCATGAAGTCCACGACCTCCGGCATCGTCATGAAGCCGTCCGGATCGTCGCCTTGGTACGACGCACCGGGCAGCCGGCACTGCCAGTTCGGCGTGAGCAGCCGAAGCGAGTCCCAGCGCTCTGTCCGCCACGAGTTGGCGACCTCGTGCCGCTCGAGGACCACGTGGTCGATCGAGCGCTCGGAGAGGCAGCGACTCATCGCCAGCCCCGCCTGGCCGGCCCCGATGACCACGGTGGTCGTGCGCACGGAGGCCGCCCTTCCTCGTGTTGGAAGTGAGGTCAGACGACCTCGACGCTGACGTCGGTGGGGTTCGTGATGATGTCGTAGACGGCCGAGCGCTTCTGCGACTGCGCCACGATGGCCTTGATCTCATCGGGCGACGCGTCGGCGTCGATGCGGTAGGTCACCTTGATGCCGCTGAACCCGTTGCGCACGTCGGAGTCGATGCCGAGGATGCCGCGCACGTCCATGGCCCCCTCGAGCGTGGCCGAGACGCTCTTCAGCTGGATCTCGCGGTTCTGCGCCACCGCGGCGACACCGGCGGTGAGGCAGCCGGCCAGGCCCACGAGGACGTACTCCACCGGGGTGGCGCCGTTGTCCTCGGAGGCGAAGATCTCGGGGTGGTCCATGTCGAAGGAGTAGGTCGTGCGGTGGCTCTGCTCCTCGCCGAGGCCGAAGAAGCCCTCCACGTTGGAGGTGCTGTGGGTGCCGTTCTGCCAGTCACACGTGGCGCGCCATTGGAACTGCGCCGCTTCGGGTGCCTCGGTCAGCGCCTCGCGGGCACCGAGTAGCGCTTCGACGTTGACCCCGTTGTTGACCGGTGTCGCGGTGGATGTCATGGGGAGCTCCTTGCGTCGTGGTCCGCCGGACCCAGCTTCGCTTCGCCATCAGGCGGATGCGTCCAATCCCCCGAGGATCGCGCAAGAACGGCGACAAGACCAGGGTTACTCGGCGGCGTCCGAAGCGTCCGTAGCGTCGCGCGCGGCGGACGGCAGGTCGAAGAAGGCGGCGACCTTCGGGAAGCGGGCCGGTATCCGCCGGATCAGCGGCAGCTCGAAGACGAGCTCGCTGATGCTCCCCAGCTGCTCGAAGAGCACGGCGTTGAGCACCAGCGTGCCGGCCATGATCCGGCCGATGAAGAACAGGTAGCCCAGGGTGGCGAAGGTGACCCCGAGCGAGCCCATCACCTCTGAGGCGTTCTCGATCTTGTTCGGCAGGTAGAAGTGCATGAACCACTGGAGCGCGGTGAGCGAGAGGCCGAACACGACCGCTCCGGGGAGCGCCGCCCCCGGGTCACGGGTCGCCCGCGGCAAGCGCGAGGCACACGAAGAACCAGGTCCCGGAGAGCACCACGGCGTTGGCGGCGAGGGAGCTGGCCGCCACGGCCGGCCCGTACGCCTCGCGGAGCCGGGTCAGCAGGATCCCCGCCATGATGAGCAGGGAGATCGAGCGCGGTGACGCGGCCCGCGACCCGCATCGAGGCCTTCGCGTTGCGCGCTTCCATCCCCGAGGCGCCCGCACTGCACGCCGCCAGGACGCGCGTGAGGCTCCGGCCGGCGCTCAGGCAGAGGAACAGCCCGACCAGGAACAGCCAGAAGCTGCGGGCCTTCGACTCGGTCGCGGCGTGCTCGACCTCGCTGGCCATCTGACCGGCGATGCCCGCGTTCGAGATGACCGAGTCGAGCGTGTCGCTGCCGAGGAACACGGCCAAGCCGGTGACCACCGCGACCGTGAGCGCGGTGAAGAAGAGGAACAGCCGCAGCGCGATCGCGCTGCCCAGCACCGAACCGAAGGCGTCGCGATCGCGCTCGAACAGCTTCACCCCGACGTTGACCGGGACGCTGATCGCCTTGCGCTCCTCGAGCCACACGTTGGCGTGGTGGACGGTGTCCTCGGCACGCGCGCGGGTCCGGGCCACGAGGCTCGGATCCCGTTCGGACGAATCGTCCACCGGCTGAAGGTAGCGTCCATGGACCATGGCTGACCGGACCTTCGTGCTCGTCGATGCCGGCATGGCCGCTGGGTTCCGGCTGGCCAAGCCGTCCCTGGGCCAGCTCCACCAGTCCCTCGTCCACCTGCACCGACAACACCCTGATGCCGCCGTGGCCGTGCTGGGCGATCCCGCCCTGAAGTGGGACGTGCCGACCGTCGGAGGGGGCGATGTTCGAGGGCGACATCATCGCCGGCGCCATCGTGTGCGCACCCGCCGGGGCCCTCGATGGCACCGCAGGCTTCCTGGCCCGAGCTGCCGCGAAGGCCCGCGCGCAGGGCTACGAGGTGGTGGCGTTCACGGATCGCGCCATCCCGGACGTGTCGTTGGGCCGGCTGCGCAACGATGGTGGCCGGTGGCTGTGGGACCTCGACGCGACGCGCACGCTCGACTCCACCCAGGTCGGCCCGCCCCTTCCGCCGAGTCGCCGGCGGCGCCGGACCCGGTGACGATCCGTCGACTCCTCGCGGTGCTCGGATCGGTCGTCTTCGCTCTCGCGCTGACCGTTCCCGCGGCGGCCCAGGACGGCACGCCGACGAGCACCACCGTGGCCGTGCCCAGCCAGGACATCGTGCCGCGTCCCAACTCGGGGTCGGCCCCCCAGGAGGCCGGTGACCGGGGCGGGGCACTGCAGATCGGGCTCCTCGCCCTGCTGGTGGTCGCCATCGGCGGTGCCGTCCTGTGGGTCGTGCACCAGTCGCGTCGAGCCCGGCCCGAGCCCTAGGCCCTAGCCGAGGGCGTCACAGGCCGCCGCGCCCTCCATGAAGCCGTCCCGGTAGGCGTCGAAGCGGTCGAACGCACTCGCCACCGACTCCTCGTCGTCGCCGACCGTCTGGCCCGCGGCTTGGTGGCTCAGGAACGCGATCACGGCCTCGTCGAGGTCGCCCGGCGACAGGAAGAGCTCCTGCCCTCGGTCTTCCCGGTCGCCGGTGAAGCCGCTGCGGGCGAAGACGCCGGCCAGGCAGTCGGCCTGGAGGTTGCTCGCCGTGGTGTTCTCGAGGTCACCGAGTCGAGCTTGCGCCGCGAACGCGTACTGGCGAGCGATCTCCGTGGCGACCGCGTAGTCGCCGATCTGGTTGAGCGCGGGAAGGAGGTTGGCCCCATCGAGGAAGATGGTGTCGCTGTCCACGCAGTAGAAGGACACGCCGACGAGGTCGTCGCCGCGGTAGGTGTCGTCTCCGCACTCGACCTCGTCGACGGCGGGGTCGAAGGTCACCACGTCGGTGACCGGCGTCCACGTCTCATCGCTGCGCCGCGAAGTGCAGCGTCCAGAAGTTCTCGAGGTCAGCGAGCAGGATCGGCCCGAGCTCGTCGATGGGCAGGTTGCCCCCGCGGTCGAAGTCGGCTTGGTCGGTGAACGGCAGCTCGACGATGACCAGCTCGCCCGCGTCGTACTCGGCGGGGTACTCCACGCACCGCTCGGCGCCCTGCTCGAACCCTTCCGCGAAGGCGCCGATGCGGTCGAACCCCGTGCCGTGGGCGGCCTCTGCCGACTGGTCGATCCCGACGGTGTCGCGCAGCGCGAGGAAGCCGGCCACGGCCTGATCGAGGTCCTCGATCGACACCTCGAAGTGCTCCGCGTTGCCCGCTTCGACGTCGGCCGTCCAGGCGCCGGCGAAGCAGTCGGCCTGCAGCTCGCTCCTGATCGAGGCATCCAGGGTGCCCGAGCGCCGTTGCACGGCGTGGGCGAACTCGTGGGCGAAGACGATGCCGAGCGTGAAGGCACCGAACTCGTCGTACAGGCCCGGGACGAGGTTGACGTTGTCCCAGGCGATCAGGTCCGAGGAGGGGCAGTAGAAGGCGTTGCCGGCGATCTCGTTGTAGGACGGCACGGGGTTCCCGCACGGAGGCTGCTCCGTGTTCGGCCCGTAGGGCCAGAAGCCGCCCTGGATCGGCTCGTACGGCTCGCCGTACAGCCCCTCGTAGGTGCGGCTCCAGAACGCCTCGACATCGTCGAGCGCGTTCTCGACCACCTCGTCGCTCGTCGACCCCTCGTCGACGGCGCCGTTCCGGGCCCCGCTGAAGGAGAGCCCGAGGTCACCGTCGCTCTCCGTGGCACATCCCGCGGCGAGCAGCGCGCCGGTGAGCAGCAGGCCGACGACGATGGAGGAGATGCGGCGCAACGGGGGGAGTCCTCTCGGGGGCAGCGATGCCTCGGCGGCGGCCCGGTAGATTCCGACCATGGACCCGGCAGGAGGGAAGGGGCCGGGGGAGGCGCAGCAAGGTTACCCGGCTGCCTTCGAAACGGATGTCGTGCTCGCCGACGGTGCGACCGCGCACGTCCGGCCGATCCGAGTCGACGACGGTCAGCTCCTCCTCGACTTCCACGCCCGGCAGTCGCCGCAGAGCATCTACTACCGCTACTTCAGCCCGCGGCCCCGGCTGTCGGAGCGCGAGGTCGAGCACCTCACCCATGTCGATCACGTGGACCGCTTCGCCTTGGTGGCGCTACGTGCTGACGAGCTGATCGGGGTGGCCCGCTACGACCGCTGGCGGCACCGCTCGGAGGCCGAGGTGGCCTTCTTCGTGGACGACGCCAACCACGGGCGCGGTCTCGCCACCGTGCTCCTCGAGCACCTGGCGGCGCGGGCCCGGGAGGTGGGGCTCACCGCCTTCACCGCCTCGGTGCTGCCCGACAACCGGAAGATGATCGGGGTCTTCACGCAGGCCGGGTTCGAGACGGCCACCCGCTTCGCCGACGGGGTCGTCGAGGTGCGCTTGGGCCTGCAGCCGACGCCGGCGGCCGAGGCGGCCATCGACGAGCGCGCCCGTACCGCGGCCGCGGTGGCGGTGCGGAGGTTGCTCTCCCCGCGCAGCGTCGCCGTCATCGGGGCGGGACGTGACGCGAGCAGCGTCGGCCACGCCGTGGTCCAGAACCTCCAGCGCGCTGGCTTCGCGGGACCCGTGTGGCCCGTGAACCCCAACGCGCACCACGTCGCCACGGTCCGCGCCGCACCCAGCATCCTCGACATCCCCGACGACGTGGATCTGGCGGTGATCGCGGTGCCGGCCGACTCCGTCGCCGCCGTCGTGGAGGAGTGCGGGCGCAAGCAGGTGTACGGCGTCGTGATCCTCTCGGCGGGGTTCAGCGAGCTCGGGGCGGAGGGGACGGCCCTCGAGGCCGACGTGCTGCGTGTCGCCCGCTCCTGGGGCGTGCGCGTGGTGGGTCCGAACTGCCTCGGGATCATCAACACCGACCCGGACGTGCGCTTGCACGCCACCTTTGCCAACGTCGTCCCCCGACGGGGGCGCGTGTCGCTGCTCTCCGAGTCCGGGATGGTGGGCGCCGCGATCATCGGACAGGCCCGCGAACGGGGGATCGGCATCTCGTCCTTCGTCGCCCTCGGCAACCGTGCCGACGTGTCCAGCAACGACCTGCTCCAGTACTGGACGAGCGACGAGAGCACCGACGTCGTGTGCATGTACATCGAGAGCCTCGGGAACCCGCGCCACTTCAGCCGTCTGGCCCGGCGTCTCAGCCGCGCCAAGCCGGTCGTGACCGTGAAGGCCGGCCGGCTGCCGACCTCGATGGCGTCGGTCGGGCGCGACGAGACCGAGGCCGCCCTCCTGGAGCAGACGGGGGTCATCCACGTGCCCACGCTCGCCGCCATGCTCGACACGGCGCGCGTGCTCACGAGCCAGCCCCTCCCGCCGGGACGGCACGTGGCGATCGTCGGCAACGCGGGAGGGTCGCTCGCCATCGCCGCGGACGCGGTGGTCGAGGCGGGGTTGGTCTTGAGCGAGCTCGCCCCTGCGACCCAGGAGGCGCTGTCCGAGCTCGCCACTCACTCGGTCGGTGCGCTCGGCGTGATCGACATCGGTCTGAAAGCGCAGGGCGACGACATCGAGCGTGCTGTCGCATCACTGGTCGTCGACCCAGGCGTGGACAGCGTGCTCGCGCTCTACTCACCGTCACTCGGCGCGACCCCAGCCGAGGCGGAGGTCGCTCTCGAGGTCGGCCGCCAGGCCCGCCCGGCCGTACCGGTCGTCGCGTGCTTCTACGGTCCGGTCCCGGCCGCCGCCGGCCCGGGCCCGGTGCCCGTGTTCGACGCCGTGGAGGCGGCGGCGCGCGCTCTGGGCCGGGCCGCCGCGCTACGCCGGCTGGCTCGCGCTGGAGGAAGGCGAGGCCGAGCCGCTGTCCGAGGCGTCGGCGGGCGCCGCGCGCAGCCTCGTGCAGGACCACCTGCGGGTCGACGCCAGCGCGTCGCTCGACGAGCCCTCCGCCATGGCTGTGCTCGATGCCATCGGGCTGGTCACCCTGCCCACCGAGGTGGTGCGCACCGTCGACGAGGCCCTGCGCGCGGCGGCGTCGATGGGCTACCCCGTGGTGCTGAAGGCCGCAGGGCGGGACCGGATGGCCAAGACGGCGGCGGCGGGGTTCGCCATCGACCTCGAGGGCCCGGACCCGCTGCGCCTCGCGTGGGAGCGCATGGCGGAGAGCCTCGGCGACCGGCTCACGCCGGCGCTCGTGCAGCCCATGGTGGGCCCCGGCGTCGACGTGTCGGTTCGGGTGCAGGACCACCCATCCGTCGGCCCGGTCATCTCGCTCGGGCCCGGCGGCGCGGCGTCGGCGCTGGACACGGCGGCCGACGTGCGGGTGCTCCCGCTCACCGACCTCGACGCCGCCCGGCTCGTCGCCGACTCGCGCCTCGCTCCCTTGCTCGACGAGACGGCTCGGCTGGCCCTCGAAGCGGCGCTCCTGCGGGTCGCCGCCCTGGTGGACGAGGTCCCGGAGATCGGGGAGCTCGTCGTCAACCCCTTGATCGTCCACGACGGCACGTCGATCATCACGCAGGCCCTGGCCACGGTGGCCCGCATCGAGCCAGATACCCGGCCGCCGGTGCGGCGGGTCTAGTGGTCAGCGCGGGAGCCCCAGGACCCGCTCACCGAGGATGTTGCGCAGGATCTGGGTCGTGCCGCCCATGATCGTGTACGCCGGCGCGTAGGCGACGTTGCGGCTCACCCGCTGCGGGAGGCCCGGCTCCGCGAGCATGGCCGCCGGCCCGAGCACCGAGACGCAGAACGCGGCGATGCGCTGCTCGAGCTCCGTGCAGAACGTCTTCGTGGCGGCGGAGAACTGCTTGGGCGCCTGACCCAGGACCTCGCGGAGCACGAGGAGCCGGCCGATCCGGTAGCCGCTCTCGATGCTGGCGATCTCCTGGCGGACCCGCGGATCGGTGGTGTCGGCGTGGGGGAGGACGTCGACGTACAGCTTGCGGTTGCTCAGCAGCCGATCGATGCCGCCGCGCTCGTGCTCCATCTGCCGCATCACCTGGCGGAAGCTCCCGTTCAGCTCGCCGACGAGGTTGGTGGCGGGCACCCGCACCTCCTCGAGGAAGACCTCGCAGAAGTGGTCGTTGCCGGTCATGTCGCGGATGGGCGTGATCGTGATGCCGGGGGAGCGCATGTCGACGATCAGCTCGGACAGGCCCGCGTGGGGCGGGGCGTCCGGATCCGTGCGGGCGATCAGGTAGATCCAGTCCGCGGTGGCGGCCCCGGAGTTCCAGATCTTCTGGCCGGTGATCACGAAGTCGTCGCCGTCGCGGACGGCCCGGGTGCGGATCGACGCCACGTCGGACCCGGCGTCGGGTTCGGACATCCCGATGCTCCACGCCGACGTGCCGTCGAGGATGGCGGGGAGGTGGGCTTGCTGCTGCTCGGGCGTACCGAACTGGAGGAGGGTGGGCCCCATCTGGCGATCGGCGAACCACGAGGTGGCGAGCGGGGCCCCGGCACCGATGAGGGCCTCGAACACGACGAACCGCTCGAGCGGGGACCGGCCCCCGCCGCCGGCCTCGACCGGCCAGGTCATGCCGAGCCAGCCGCGCTTGCCCAGCTCCATCGAGAACGTGCGGTCGGGCATCGCGATCCACGTGTCCTCGGTGAGCTCCGACTGCTCGGCCGCGGCCCGTCCCACGTCGAGGGCCTCGGCTTGGAGGGCCAACAGCTCGGGAGGCAGGGCGAAGTCCATCGCCAGCGAACCTACTGGGCGTCCGGTGGTCGACGGTACGCTTCGCCGCCGTGCTGGTGCGTCCCCTCGGGCCTGACGAGACCGGGCTGCAGGAGGCCCTCGGTGCCATCACCGTGGCGGCCTACGTGCAGCTCGAACCGGACATCGTCGAGAACGGGTACGACGCGGAGCTCCGCGACGTCGCCGGGCGGGTGGCCGCCGCGGAGGTGTTGATCGCCCTCGACGGCGACGAGGTCCTCGGCGGCGTCACCTATGTGCCGGACGCGGGCTCCGCGATGGCCGAGTTCACGGATCCGCACGCGGCGGGTGTGCGGATGCTGGCGGTCGCCGAGCCGGCGCGGCGCCGAGGGGTCGGGGAGGCGCTGACCGTGGCCTGCATCGATCGGGCCCGGGCCGGCGACCGACACCGCGTGATCCTCCACTCCACGCCGGCGATGGTCGCCGCCCACCGGCTCTACGAGCGGCTCGGCTTCGAGCGCGATCCGGGGTTGGACTGGGAGCCAGAGCCGGGGGTGCACCTGCTCGGGTATGTGCTCCCGCTCAGCTGATGAGGACGATCTTGCCCAGCTTGCCCCCGGCGGCGAACTGGGCGTAGGCCTCGCGGGCATCCGCCATGGGCAAGGTGGCGTGCACAGGCACGCGGATGGTGCCGGCGGCCAGCAACGGGAGCACATGGCGCTCCATCGCCCGCGCGACCGTGGCCTTCTCCTCGAGCGACCGGGCGCGAAGGGTCGAACCGTGGATGCGGGCCCGCTTGCCCATGAGCTCGAGGAGGTTCACGTCGGCCTGGGCGCCGGCGCCGACCCCGATGACCGAGATGCGGCCGCCGGTGGCGAGCGACCGGAGGTTGGCGGCGAGGTTGGGAGCACCGACGAGCTCCAGCACGACGTCGAAGGGACCGTGGGCTTCGAAGTCCGCCGGATCGATCGCGACCGCGCCGGTCAGCGCGGCCACCTCCTCGCGTCGTTCCGGGTTGCGCACCGTGGCGACGACCCGCGCGCCGGCGGCCACGGCCAGCTGCACGCCGGCCATGCCCACGCCGCCCGCCGCGCCGTGGACGAGCACCGACTCGCCGACTCCGAGTCCGCACTGGGTGAAGAGGGCATCGAACGCGGTCGTGTACACCTCGGGGAAGCCGCCGGCCTCGGGCCATGCCATCCCGTCAGGAACTGGCAGCAGGTGTCGCTCGTGCACCACCGCCCGCTGTGCCTGGGCCCCGCCCCCGACCACCGCCATGACCCGGTCGCCCGTGGCGAACCGGCTCGTGCCGGGACCGAGCGCGAGCACCTCGCCCGCGAGCTCCATCCCGGGGATGTCGGGGGGCGACCCAGGTGGCGCGGGGTAGAAGCCGGCCACCTGGAGCCGGTCGGCGCCGTTGAGACCGGCGGCGCGCACGGCCACCAGGACCTCCCCGGCGGCCGGCTCCGGCTCGGCGTGCTCGCGCCACTCGAGGGCACCGTCGACGATCGTCACCGCGTGCATGCGGATCAGCCGCGCTGGTCGATGGCGACGTAGTCCCTCACCCCGGGCCCGACGTACAGCTGCCGCGGTCGGGCGATCCTCTGGTCCTGTTCGAGGAGCTCCACCCAGTGGGCCAGCCAGCCGGCGGCGCGCGGGATGGCGAACAGCACGGTGAACATCTCCATGGGGAACCCCATGGCCTGGTAGATCAGCCCCGAGTAGAAGTCGACGTTCGGGTAGAGCTTGCGCGAGACGAAGTAGTCGTCGGAGAGGGCGACGTCCTCGAGCGCGAGGGCCACGTCGAGGAGCGGGTTCTTGCCGGTGATGGCGAACACCTCGTCGGCCGTCTGCTTGATGATGGCGGCCCGCGGGTCGTAGCTCTTGTAGACCCGGTGCCCGAACCCCGGCATGCGGCGCTTGCCGTTCTTGACCGACTCGATGAACGCCGGGATCTGGTCGATCGAACCGATCTCGGTGAGCATGTGGATCACGTCTTCGTTGGCGCCGCCGTGGCGAGGCCCGTAGAGGGCGGCCGCGGCCGAGGCCGTGCTCACGAAGGGGTCGGCGTGCGCCGAGCCCACGGTGCGCATCGCGGTGGTGCCGCAGTTCTGCTCGTGGTCGGCGTGGAGGATGAAGAGCACGTCCAGAGCGCGGGCGAGAGCGGGGTTGGCGTCGTAGCGCGGCTCGGCGACCTTCCACAGCATCGACAGGAAGTTCTCCGTGAAGCTGAGGGAGTTGTCCGGGTAGACGAACGGCATGCCCACGGAGAACCGATGGCACGCGGCCGCCAACGTGGGCATCTTCGCGATGAGCCGCACGATCTGCTTGTAGCGGTTGGCCGGGTCGTGGATCTCACCCGCATCGGGGTAGAAGGTCGAGAGCGCGGCGATCGCGGACACGAGCATCCCCATGGGATGCGCGTCGTAGTGGAACCCCTCGAGGAAGCGCTTCCGCACGTTCTCGTGGATGAACGTGTGGTACGTGATGTCGTGCTTCCAGGGGGCGAACTGCTCCGCGGTGGGCAGCTCGCCGTGGATGAGGAGGTACGCGACCTCGAGGTAGGTGGACTGCTCGGCCAGCTGCTCGATCGGGTACCCCCGGTAGCGGAGGATCCCGTTCTCCCCGTCCAGATCGGTGATCGAGCTGGACGCGACGGCCGTCGTCATCAGCGCGGGGTCGTAGAACCAGATCCCCGGGAGCAGCTTGCGCCACTCTGTGCTGTCGACACCTCCGTCGAGGATCGGCACCTCGATCGACTCGCCGGTGCGGTTGTCGGTGATCGTGATGCTGTCGGCCACGCCTGCGATCGTACCCAGCCCCTGCCGGGAGAGATCACAGAGGAGTGTTGTCGTGCTTGCGGTTCCCGAGGCTCTCGCGCTTGGTGGCCAGCAGGTCGAAGGCGGCCGCGACCTCGCGCCTGGTGTCGGCCGGGTCGATCACGGCGTCGACGAAGCCACGATCGGCGGCCACGTACGGGTTCAGGAAGCGCTCCTCGTACTCCGCCTCGAGCTCTTCCCGTCGCTCGGGGGTCTCACTGCGGTGCAGGATCTCGACCGCGCCCTTGGCGCCCATCACCGCGATCTCCGCTGACGGCCACGCCAGGTAGAGGTCACTGCCCATGCTGCGGCAGTCCATGACGATGTACGCGCCCCCGTAGGCCTTGCGGAGCACGACCGCCACCCGCGGCACCGAGGCACGCGCGTACGCGAAGGCGAGCTGCGCGCCGTGGCGGATCATCCCCCGCCACTCGAGGTCCTTGCCGGGGTAGAAGCCGGGCGTGTCGACGAGGGTGAGCAAGCGGGAGCCCGAAGGCGTCGCAGAAGGCCACGAACCGGGCGCCCTTCTGCGAGGCCGGGATGTCGAGCGTGCCCGCGATCGACATCGGCTGGTTGGCGACGATCCCCACCGGTCGGCCGCCGATCGTGGCCAAGGCGGTGACGAGGTTCGGCGCCCAGTGGGGGCGCAGCTCCAACAGGTCGCCGTCGTCCACGATGCTGGCCGCGACCTCGCGCACGTCGTAGGCACCGGTGGGGGACGCGGGGATGCAGGCGCCGGCCTCAGGCGTCGGCCGGTCGACGGGATCGTCGGTCCACCACCTCGGCGGCTCCTCGTCGATGACCGAGGGCAGGTACGCCAGCAGGTCGAAGAGCGCCTGCTTGGCGTCAGCGATGTCGGCGACGACCAGGGCCGCGACGCCGGTCATGGAGGCGTGGATGCCGGCCCCTCCGAGCTCCATCGCCTCGACCGCCTCGCCGGTGAAGGTCTCGACCATCCGCGGGCCGCTCACGAAGGCGTAGGCGTCCTCGGTCATCACGACCTGGTCGGCCAGGCCCAGGAGCAGCGCCGGACCCGACACGACGGGTCCGGTGGCGGCGATGAGCACCGGCACGCGGCCGGAGCAGCGGGCCAGCATGCGGGCCGCCGTGCCCCACCCGTGGAGGGCGGCCACGCCGTCGTTCACGTCCGCTCCGCTCGACGCGATGGTGGCCAGCAGCGGAAGGCCGGCGGCCAGCGCGTGCTCCGCGGCGGCCGCGAACGTGTGCCCGTCGGCCTCGGAGATCGCCCCCCGCCGGTGCTCGCCGGAGACCTCGACCAGCACGATCTCTCGCCCGGCCACCGACGTGATCTGGGCGGAGAGCGAGCCCGGATGGTCGGAGGCGACAGGAACGAAGACCATGTTCGGGCTGCGACCCGGGGCGAGGGCCATCCGTTACGTGTCGGCTCGGTGCACGCCGGCGAAGCCCTCGCCATCGGCGGCGACGACGGAGGTGACGGCGTCGTGGAGGGCGCGCCCCGGGGCGGAGAGGAGCCCCCGCTGGCGTCGCGCCAGCCCGACCGAGCGACGTTCCAAGCCGTCGATCAGCACCCGGCTCCAGTCGCCGGTGAGCCATGCGGGCGCGGCGGTGGCCGGCACGATGGCCGCGCCGAACCCCTCGAACGCAAGTGACGCGATGAGGCGGAGCCCGTCCACCTCCGCTTTGGCTCGGAGCTCGATGCCTGCCGCGCTGGCCTCGCGGTCGAGCTCGTCGCGGAACGCGGTGCCGCTCGGCTCGAGCAGGAGCTCGTGGCCCGCGAGCTCGGCGAACGAGACGCGCGCCTGCGTCGGCGAGGGGGTGTCCCCGCGGGGCGATGAGGATCCGGTCCTCGTCGAAGAGGGGCTCCGTGACCACCTCCGGGTGGGTGACGGGGAGGTTGACGACGGCGAGGTCGAGCTCATCCGCGAGGAGGCGGGGCACCAACGAGGTCGTCGTCGCGTCGACCACGATCACGTGGACCTTCGGGTGCTGGCGCGTGACGGCCTCGAGCACGAGTGGAACCAGCCAGCGCGCCGACGTGCCGATGCAGCCCAGGCGCACCGTGCCGGTGACCTCGTCGCGGAGCGCGGCCACGTCCGCGACGATCGCGTCGAGCTCCGCATGGATGTGCCGAGCGCGGCTGACGACGGCCTCGCCCTCCTCGGTGAGGACGCCGCTGCCTCGATCGACGAGGGCGACACCCAGCTCCCGCTCGAGGCGAGCCACGTGGGTGGACACGTTCGACTGCACGGTGTGCATCGCTCGAGCCGCCGCCGAGAAGCTGCCCGCTTCGGCGACCGCGACGAGCACGGTGAGCTGTCGGAGGTCCATCGCTGACGGTGATGGTACCCATCATCAACAACTGTTTGACGGATTGCTTGCTCGATCGTACGGTGGTGCTCACAAGAGGAAGCACCTTCTCCCCCCAGAAGGCTCCTCAGCGAGGTGAGGCAGGATCCCCCTCCAGCCCCTCGCAAGATACGGAACACCGGCCCTCCCCCCGGGCCGGTGTTTCCGTTTTGGGGCGGTCACGTCCGTTCGCGGAGCGCTACGGTCGCCGAGATGGGTGACGGTGCGGCGTTCTTCGATCTGGACCGGACCCTCTTGCGCGGGGCGTCGGGTCCGATCATCGGGGAGGCCCTCAAGACGGCGGGCGTCACCGATCGGTCGATCCCCGGCCAACAGCTCATCTATCGGGCGTACGACCTGTTCGGCGAGAACCGTCCCAGCATGGAGGTCACCCGCCGCGCGGTCCGGTTCGCGTCGGGATGGGTGCAGTCGCAGGTGCAGGAAGCCGGGGAGGTCGCCGCGGAGGCGCTGGCCGCGAGCCTGCAGCCGTTCGCCCGCCCGCTGTTCGCGGAGCACCGCGCCGCCGGGCGACCGCTCGTGCTGGCCACCACCACGCCCTACGACCTCGTGAAGCCGCTCGCCGACGCGCTGGGCTTCGATGACGTCGTGGCCACTCGCTACGGCGAGCGCGACGGTGTGTACGACGGCACGCTCGAGGGCGAGTTCGTGTGGGGCCAGGGCAAGCTGCGCGCGATCGCGGAGTGGGCGATGGAGAACGCCGTGTCCCTCGGGGACAGCTGGGCCTACTCGGACAGCTACTACGACATCCCGATGCTGGCCGCGGTCAAGCACCCGGTGGTCGTGAACCCGGACCCCCGCCTCGTGGTCGTCGCGCTCGTGCGCCGATGGCCGGTGGTGCACCTCGACGTACCATCCGGCGTGCCCAAGCTCCCGGTGGTCGGCATCGAGCCCCAGCAGGCCCTCCTGCAGCTCGCCCGCCCCGAGCTCATCCCCTACGCCCGCTTCGACATCACCGGCGTGGAGCACATCCCGAAGGAAGGCGCGGCGATCGTGGTGGGCAACCACCGCAGCTACTTCGACCCCATGGCGATGGCCCTCGCGTTGGCCAAGCGCGGTCGGCCGGTCCGCTTCCTCGGCAAGAAGGAGGTGTTCGACGCGCCGATCGTCGGCCAGCTGGCCAAGGCCATGGGTGGCATCCGCGTCGAGCGAGGCACCGGGTCGGACGAGCCCCTGGCGGCGGCCGCCCTCGCCCTCGAGGCCGGGGAGCTGGTGGCGATGATGCCCGAGGGCACCATCCCGCGAGGACCGGCCTTCTTCGATCCGATCCTCAAGGGTCGCTGGGGCGCGGCGCGCCTGGCGGCCATGACGGGTGCGCCGGTGATCCCGGTCGGGTTGTGGGGCACCGAGAAGGTCTGGCCGCGCAGCGAGCGGCTCCCCAACATGCTGGCCCTCCGGAACCCTCCGACCATCACGATCCGGGTGGGGAAGGCGGTGGTGGGGCTCACGGGCACGTCCCCCGACGGGGACACGAAGAAGATCATGACGGCCATCACGAAGCTCCTGCCTCCCGAGGCGCGCAAGAAGCGCACGCCCACCCGAGAGGAGCTGGCCCGCACCTACCCGGGCGGCAAGATCAAGGACACCGACGAGGACGCCAGGAGACCCGGCACGCGACTGAGCTGCGCAGCCGGGCCAGGGAACCCCATCGGGGGGAGCGGTGTACATCGAGTCGTGGTGAGCACCGGCTTGCCAGGAAGGACCGACTCCGATGCGTGCTCGTGTGTTCCTTGCGTTGGTCATCGCGGTGCTGCTCGCCCCTGGGGTGGCGCACGCGAAGGGCCCAGACCTGGCCACGATCGACGGGGCGGGGATGGCCGCGCCGATCGCCATCGCCGGGGTGGAGGGCCAGGACGACGACCTCGCCGCGCTCGTGGAGCTCGCCGGGCTCTTCCCCGCCCTGTTCGGGCAGCAGCCGGATCCGATGCTCGCGGCGGCTCCCGATGAGGCGCTGGGTCCCAAGCTGGTGATCACGTGGCGGCTGCCGGACGGCGGGCCCTCGCCCAGCTCCATCCAGCAGGAGCTCTACCTGTACGCGGAGGGCGGGCCGCTGACCTACACCGCGCCGGACCAGCCCGTCATGGACGGCGACCGCACCACGGGTGGTTGGTTCCGGACCCCGCCGGCCCTCCAGCCGGGATGGGAGGCCTTCGATCTGCCCGCCCGCACCACGCTCGAGGGGGCCGCGACAGCGGGTTCCGAGCCGGTCGCCGCCCAATCGACGCGGGGTGCCGCGGGGGCGTCGTCGCCCTGGCCCGGTGTTGGCGTGGCGGCGGTGGTGGGGCTGTGCGGCCTCGCCGCCATCGCTGCTCGGGTGCTGTCGAGCCGGCGGGTGCGGGTCGGATCGACCTGAGCCAGGATCTGTCGGTGGAGGGCCGTCCACTCGATGACGTCGATCTCACCCGCCGCGCGAAGGAGGGTGACATGGATGCCTACGCGTCGCTGGTGCGCGCGTACCAACCCATCGCCATCCGGGTCGCGCACGTGATCTGCGGAGGGCCGAGTGATGCGGAGGATGCCGTGCAGGACGCGTTCGTGAAGGCGCACCGAGCGCTGGGCGGCCATCGCGAGGGGACGCCCTTCCGCCCGTGGGTGCTCGCCATCGTGGCCAACGAGGCGAGGAACCGCCGGCGTTCGTCCGGGCGGCGCACCCGCTACGAGCTCGCCATGGTCGACGACCGCGCCTCGGGCGAGGCGGCCCCCTCGCCCGAGGCCGCGGTCCTCGCCAACGAGGCCCGCCGTCAGCTCCTCGCGGCCGTCTCGGCGCTCCCGACCCGCCAGCGCGACGTCGTCGCGTGTCGCTACCTGCTGGCCCTCTCGGAGGCGGAGACCGCGGTGGTGCTGGGGCTGGCCGGCGGCACCGTCAAGTCCCGCCTCGCTCGCGGGCTCGGACGCCTGCGCACGATGCTCACCGACGTGAGCACCGAGGAGGCCGTCGATGGCTGAGCGCCGACTCCCTCCGGTGGCGGCCATCGAGGCTGCGCTCCGCGACCTCGCGGTCCACATCGATCACCCGCAGACGGCTGACCTGTCCGTCGTGGTGGTGGCGCGACTCACGGCGGCCCCTGCACCGCCACGCTCGCGCCGGCCGCGGGTCGCGCTCGCGGCGGCCTTGCTCGTGGTCGTCCTGCTCGCGTGGCCCGCCCCCAGGCACGCGGTGGCCGACTGGCTGGGCATCGGCGCGGTCCGCGTCGTCCGCACCGGCGACGTCCCTGCCGGCACCGGCTCCGTGCTCCGGCTCGGCCGCGAGGTCTCCCTCGAGGAGGCCAGCGACCGCGCGCCGTTCACGATCCTCGGCCCCGCGACGATGGAGGCGCCGTCCGCCATCTACATGGGCGAGCCATCCGCCGACTCCGTCACGCTGCTGTGGGGCGAGGGGCCGGACGTGCCCGGGGACGCGTCGACGGGTGTCGGCGTGCTGCTCACCGAGATGCCGGGATCCACCAACCGCGAGCTCATCGAGAAGCGGCTGGGACCGGACACCACGTTCGAGACGACGACCGTGGGTGACGCCCCGGCGTACTGGATCGCCGGGGGCCAGCACGAGCTGCTCTACGTGGACCAGTACGGGCGAACGAGGCCTGACACGACGCGCTTGGCGGCCAACACCCTGCTGTGGGAGCAGGATGGCGTCACCTTCCGCCTCGAGTCGCGCTTGAGTCGAGACGCCGCGATCGAGCTGGCCGGCGACCTCGAGCCCGTGCGCTGATGCTCAACCCAGCTGCTTCTGGCGGATGATGTTGAGGGCGCCGCCGGCCCTGAACCAGTCGATCTGCTCCGGGCTGAACGTGTGGTTGGCCTCGAAGTCGATCGTGCTGCCGTCGGGCTTGTGGATCGTGGCCCGCACGGGCGTGTCCGGGGCGAGGGCGGCGAGGCCGTGCACGCTGATCTTGTCGTCCTCGCCGATCACGTCGTAGGTGGCGGGGTCGGCGAAGGTGAGGGGGAGCAGGCCCTGCTTCTTCAGGTTCGTCTCGTGGATGCGGGCGAAGCTGCGGGACAGGATGACCTTGGCGTTGCGGAACCGGGGCTCCATGGCGGCGTGCTCGCGCGAGCTGCCCTCGCCCATGTTCTCGTCGCCGATGGCCACCCAACCGATGCCAGCCTCGTGGAGCCGCTTGGCGATCTCGGGGAAGGGACGGGTCTCTCCGTCGATGGGGTCCTTCCCGGTGCCGGCCTCGCCGGTGTACGCGTTGATGGCGCCGAGGTACAGGTTCCCGGAGATGTTCTCGAGGTGGCCGCGGTACTTGAGCCAGGGGCCCGCCGCCGAGATGTGATCGGTGGTGCACTTGCCCTGCGCCTTGAGCAGGATCGGCAGCTCGACGTAGTCCTGGCCGTCCCAGGGCTCGAAGGCCTCGAGGAGCTGGAGCCGGTCGCTGTCCGGGTGGACCACGACCTCGACGGTCGATCCGTCGGCGGGGGCGGCCTGGAACGTCTCCTCGCCCGGGTCGAACCCGGCGTCGGGGAGCGCCTGGCCGACGGGCGGGTCGAGGCGCACCTCCTCGCCGGCGTCGTTGGTGAGCGTGTCGGTGCGGGGGTCGAAGTCGAGCGTGCCCGCCAGCGCCAGCGCGATGACCGTGTCCGGGCTGGTGACGAAGCTGAGCGTGTTGGCGTTGCCGTCGTTGCGCTTGGGGAAGTTGCGGTTGTAGCTGTTCACGATCGTGTTCAGCTTCGACGTGTCGAGATCGGTGCGGTCCCACTGCCCGATGCAGGGACCGCAGGCGTTGGCGAGCACGGTGCCACCGATGGCCTCGAGGTCGGCGAGGAGCCCGTCGCGCTCGATGGTGGCGCGCGTCTGCTCGGATCCGGGCGTGATCAGGAGCTGCGTCTTGGTGCGCAGCCCCTTGGCCGATGCCTGACGGGCGATCGACGCGGCGCGGGTGATGTCCTCGTAGGAGCTGTTGGTGCACGAGCCGATCAGCGCTGAGGAGATCTCCAGGGGCCAGCCCTCGGCGCGTGCCGCGTCGCCGACGGCCGCGAGCTGGTGGGCCCGGTCAGGCGAGTGCGGCCCGTTGATCATCGGCCCGAGCTGATCGAGGTCGATCTCGATCACCTGGTCGAAGTACGTGCCCGGGTTCGACTCCACGTCGGCGTCGGGACGCAGGTGCTCGGCGACCGCGTCGGCGGCATCGGCGATGGCGGCTCGACCGGTGGCGCGGAGGTAGCTGGCCATGTTGGCGTCGTAGGGGAAGAGCGAGGTCGTGGCACCGATCTCGGCTCCCATGTTGCAGACGGTGGCCTTGCCGGTGGCCGTGATGCTGTCGGCGCCTGGTCCGAAGTACTCGATGATGGCGCCGGTTCCGCCCTTGACCGTGAGGATCTCAGCGACCTTCAGGATGATGTCCTTGGGGCTCGACCAACCCGACAGGGTGCCCGTGAGGTGGACCCCGATCAGCTTGGGCCAGCGCACGTTGAAGGGGAAGCCGGTCATCACGTCGACGGCGTCGGCCCCGCCGACCCCGATGGCGACCATGCCCAGCCCACCCGCGTTGGGCGTGTGGCTGTCGGTGCCGATCATCATCCCGCCAGGGAAGGCGTAGTTCTCGAGCACGACCTGGTGGATGATCCCGCTGCCCGGCTTCCAGAAGCCGATGCCGTACTTGGCCGACACCGTCCGGAGGAACTCGAACACCTCGCTGTTGGTGTCGAGCGCGAACTTCAGGTCGATCTCGGCGCCGGCCTTGGCCTGGATCAGGTGGTCGCAGTGCACCGTCGAGGGCACGGCCACCCGTGCGAGACCTGCGGTCATGAACTGCAGCAGCGCCATCTGGGCGGTCGCGTCCTGCATCGCCACCCGGTCGGGATCGAAGTCGTTGTACGTGCGGCCCCGCTCGACGTCCTGGCTGGCGTCGCGGAGGTGGTTGATGAGGATCTTCTCGGCGAGCGTCAGCCCCCGTCCGAGACGGTCGCGCCCGAGCGCCACCCGCTCGCCGAGCGTTCCGTAGACCTCGTCCACGAGCTCGATGGGGGTGGTGGCGGTGACATCGCTGCCGGCGGTGGACATGGTCGATCCCCTTGCGTCGTCCTTCGTTTGATACAAGTATAGGACAAGTGCGCGAGATCCGCTACCGGGCCATAGCCGACGACCTCCGCCGTCGGGTCGGCGAAGGGGAGTTCGCCGCGGGGCGCACCTTGCCCAGCGAGTCAGAGCTGTCGGGATCCTACGAGGCGAGTCGCGTGACCATCCGCAAGGCGCTGGAGCTCCTGCGCGACGAGGGGCTCGTGGACGCGCGCCAGGGCTTCGGCTGGTTCGCGGCCGTGGACCCGCTCCGCCAGTCGCTGGGACGGCTCGGCACGATCGAGTCGCAGCTCGCGGCCTCGGGCGTGCGGTCCGAGCGACGCATCCTCGACTTCCGCTTCGTGGCCGCCCCGGCGCGGGTGCGCACGGTGCTCGGCGCGGCGACGGTGCTCGAGGTCCGGCGCCTGAACCTGGCCGATGGTGAGCCGTTCGCTCGTGTCACGGTCTGGTGTCCCGAGGACCTCGGTGCCCACCTGTCACGCGTGGAGGTGGAGCGGGCGCCCTTCTACGAGCTGCTCGATGTGCCGCTCGGAGGCGCGGTGCAGACGATCGGCGCGGCCGTGGTCGACGGACGTGACGCCGCGCTGCTCGAGGTGCCCGCCGGATCGCCGGTGCTGCGTTGTGAGCGCGTCACCTCGGATCGGGAGGGACGCCCGGTGCTCATGTCCGAGCACGTGTTCCCGGCGCATCGCACCGAGTTCGTGGTCGACCTTCCGCTCGCCGAGCCGAGCATCGCCCCGAGCGGCCTTCGCCTCGTCGACTAGGGACCGCCCTCGGTCCCCAGCTCGAGGACCGCACCACCGAGGGTGAGGATCCACGGGTTCCCGGTCGGGCCGGGCACGACGGCGATCGGGTTCTCGACCTCGAGGCCCGTGTCGAGCTGGCGGGGTCCGCTCGTGCTCCCGTCGACGGCCAGCGCGACCAGGTCGCCCTTGCAGTAGTCCGAGTAGAGGAGCCAACCGTCCAGGGTCGGCACGGCCGAGGATCGGAGCACGTAGCCGGCCACGATCCCGCACCACCCGTCGCCATGGGGGTGCTCCTGCACGGGGCCGAGCTCGCGACCGGGGACGGTCCCTCCCTCGAAGGGGTGCGACCCCTCGACGTGATCCCACCCGAGGTTCGCGCCGCCCGCGTCGTCCGCGCCGGTGGGCAGGCGGTCCAGCTCCTCCCAGCACGACTGGCCGACATCGCCCAGCCAGAGGTCGCCCGTGTCCGCGTCGGTGCTCATGCGGAACGGGTTGCGGACGCCCATCACCCAGATCTCGGGGGCCACGCCGGGCTCGTCGACGAAGGGGTTGTCGGGCGGGATGCGGTACGGCTCAGGCTCCTCCGGGGTGGGGACGATCCGGACCACCTTGCCCAGCAGGGTCGTCCCATCCTGCGCGTTGCCGTGGGGATCGCCCAGACCGCCGCCGTCGCCCAGCCCGAGGTAGAGGAGCTCATCGGGCCCGACGACGAGCGCGCCGCCGTGGTGCTGCACCGAGTCGGGGTGGTCGACCGCCAGGATCACGCGGCCGCGCTCGCCGAGTGGCGCGCCAGCGTCGTCCAGGGGATAGGCGGTCAGCACGTCGTCGCCGGAGGCATCAGCGCGATACGCGTAGAGCCACTCGGCGCCCGCGTCGTAGGCGAGCGCCAGCAGGCCCCCGTCGCCCTCCTGCATGGTGTCATCGGTGAGATCGAGGACCACCTCGTCGGTGATCGTCCCGCCCTCGATGCGCAGCACTCGGCCGTTGCGCTCGCTGAGCAGGCCGTCGCCGGACCCGTCCGGCGCGAACACGGCGGAGGTCGGCTCGACGGCGGTCCCCACCTCGGTGAGGCTCAGCTTGGCGGTGGGCAGCCGCGCCAACGACGGGGCGTCGGTCTCCACGCACTCTCGATCCGCGGCCAGGCGGCTGGCACTCGGCCCGTCGTCGGCGTCGGACGCACGCACCTCTGTGACGACCAGCGCGATGCCGGCGACGAACAACGCGATCACGATCACCGCCAGAGCGGCCCGCGACCACCGCCCCATCAGAGCTTGGGCCAGGCGCGGCTCTGCCGCCGCCGCTTCCGGGAGCGGTCGCCGAGGGCCCAGGCTCGCCGCCACGCCGGCGCGTTCGGTCCGGTGAGGGGCGGGGTGGTGCCCGCCGCCGCGCGCTGCCGGGCCTGCCACCAGTCGGTGGTGGCTTCGTCAGCGAGCTCGGCGACGGAGCGCTCGATCCGCTCCGCGTAGCGGGAGGCGGACTCGTCGGCCTCGGGATGCAGGGGGGTGCCGTACGTGACGCGAACGGCCGCCGGCGTCGGCCGCTTGGCGCCCTTGCGCAGGATCTTCGCGGTGCCCTCGATGTGCAGTGGCACCACGGGCACGTCGCACCGGCTGGAGAGGTAGGCGGCCCCTCCGCGGAAGGGCTGGCCCCAGCCGTCGGGCGACCGTCCGCCCTCCGGGAAGATGAGCATCGACCAGCCGTCCGCGATGAGCGCCGCCGCCTGGTCGGCCGACCGACGGGTGACCTTCGAGCGCTCGATCGGGATGGCACCGATCACCAGCGCGGAGGCGGCCGACGTGAGCCGGGTGCGGAAGAAGTAGTCCGCGGCGGCACCGACGAACACCTTGTAGCGCCACGGCTCCGGGATCGACGTCAGCACGACCGGCGTGTCGAGGTGGCTGTGGTGGTTCCCAGCGAAGATCACGGGGCCCTCACCGAGCCCGGCGAGGCGGTCGATGCCGTCGCGCTCCGGCGCACCGAGGGCGGCGACCGCTGGTCGCACCAGCGTCTCGAGGAGCACCGTGCGCGCGAACCGGGCCGGGAACCGGCGCGCCCAGTCCGAGTCGTAGTCGGCGCCGAGGTTGCGCTTGGGCGCGAGCGGTTCCACGCTGCCGGGCACCGTGGGCGCCGAGAACGGGAACGGGAGCCTCGCGACCCGGGGGATCCTCACGTGACGTCGGCCATCACGATCGGGGGGTTGTGGAGGTGGGTGATCGACGCGTCGCGCCCCACGACGTCGGCGGCCATCTCGAGCGCGTCGTTCAGCGTCGAGGCCGGGGTGAACCCGAGCCTCCGCACCGAGCGAGCCTCGCCGCCGACGATGATCACCTTGCCGAGATGGGCGAGGCCGTGGCTGCCCCAGTACCACATGTAGAACGGGTGGACGCCGTGGTAGGCGTAGCTGGTGCGGTAGAGGTGCCGGTACCACTCGTCCTCGGCGTACTGCTTCTCGTAGCGCTGTTCGATCTCCGCGGGGTCGGTGGTGTCGGCGAGCACCTGCTCGAAGAAGTCGATGTAGCTCGGGTGGTGCACGGGGTGGAACTCCCACGGGGTGGGGTGGCTCATGATGAGCACGCCGCCCTCGCGCACGAGCGGCTGGCCGCGGTACATGTTGAAGAAGTAGCCGAGCCCGAGGCACATGACCAGGATCGGGTTCATGATCGAGTTCACGTTGTAGGGACAGATGTACGGCAGCCCCATCGTGAGGATGTCGGTCTGTCCCTCGATGGCCACGAGCTGCTGCTTGAAGACGTTCTCCGTGGTGACCTCGTGCACGGCCTCGACCTCACCGGCCTGCACGGAGGTGATGCCGTAGGGCGCGAGCCAGGAGTTGAAGATCTTCCGGCGAGCCTTCATCGGCAGGCGGTCGAGGGCCGCCTTCATCCCGATGAACGAAGCTCGGTCGCGCGCCGTCCACTCCCACTCGCGCTTCTGCAACACGGACATCGGGCCCGAGGTGCCGAAGGTGTCGTTGTTCAAGGTCGTCTCGATCTGGAAGACCTTGATGCCGCTGCTCTTCAGCACCTCGCCCATCCGCCAGTTGGACGAGTGGAGCTCGCTCTTGTGGCGGTCCATGAAGCTGCGGGAGTGCCGCATCGTCTCGACGTTGTGGTGGTGGCGGAGTGACTTGTACGAGGCCAAGCCCGTGGCCGTGGACTTCCAGCCTCCGTCCATCGACACGAGGTTGATGTTCACGTACACGATCAGGTCGCTGGTGGCGGCCCGCTTGTTGATCTCCACCTCCTCGCCCTTGGCGGTGGTGCCGATGAACGCCATGCCGTCCGGATCCTCGGCGTCGTGGTTGTAGAGCAGGCCATGGGGAGCGAAGGCGTCGTACACGCGGTCGCCGACCGCGTGCCGGAGCTCGGCCTCGGTCATGCGGCGATGCAGGGCGAGGGCGGCGATGAGGTGGACATCGTCGACGCCGGCCTCCGCGGCGACGTCGAGCACGGCCTCGATGACGCGCTGGCGCACGTCGGGGCGGCGCATGGGCGGGAGCGGGAGGCTGATGTCGTCGAAGGCGATGGTGAGCTTCATCCCCGGCTTCAGGAGCGCTCGCAGAGGAGCGGAGTCGCCGAGGGGGTGCTCGAGCGCGCGCCCGGATGGCCGCGTCGGGGTCATCGAGGGCGGCCAGCGGCTCGGCCGGGTACAGGACCCGGCTGCGGCCCGCGGGCAGCTTCTCCAGGCGGAGCGATTCGCCGTGGTGGAAGAGGATCGGAGGCGTGGAGCGGTCCACCTCGAGGACGAACCCAGGACGAGGCATCAGATGGAATCTCTCTCTCGTTCCGACCGGAGGTCGAAGGCGATCTTGACGGCGCCGCGGGAGCCCGCCGATGCGGCGTGGGCGACGGCGTCCTCGTAGCGGCGCAGGGGGTAGGTGGCGCTCACCAGCCGTCCGAGGTCCAGATCCCGGATCAGCTCGATGGCGGTGTCGAAGTCCGCCCGCTCGTAGGCGTAGGCACCCCTGAGGGAGACCTCCCGCTGCCAGAGCGGCGTGAGGTCGACCGTGGTGACGCCCGGCATCCCGACGGCGTGGATGGTGCCGCCAGGACCCGCGATCCGCAGGGCCTGTGCGATGGACTCCGGCGATCCGACGCAGTCGACGACGGCCGCGACGCCCCCGCCGAGCTGTCCGTTGTCGAGTCGCATCGACCCGGTGCGCGCCCGAACGAGCCGCTCGAGCTCGCTGGGAGCCACGACGACGTCGGCCCCGAGCTCGCGGGCCAGGTCTCGCTGCAGGGGATGCTTCGCGGTGGCGAGGATCTCGGCCGTGGGTCGGGCGCGCCGCAGCGCCGCCAGCGTGAGGAGGCCGAGCGTTCCGCTCCCGATCAGCGCGATCTGGGTGGTCTGCACGAGCGAGGCCGCGTGCACCGCACAGGCGGCCGGCTCGATCAGCACCGCGGCCTCGTCGTCCATGTCGTCGGGCACGGTCACCAGCTGGGAGGTGTGGGCGACCATGAGGGTGGACCACCCCCCACCGGTGCTCTCGCAGAACCCGCACTGCAGCCCGGGCTCCAGGTCGCCGTAGCCGATGCGCTCACAGTGGTTGATGCGCCCCGCCGCGCACGCGTCGCAGACGGGTGCGATGCCCCGGGCGACGCAGCTGAGGACGGGCACGATCGCGACCCGGGTGCCGTCGTCGAGCTCTCCCACGACCTCGTGCCCGGGGGTGAACGGGAAGGACACGATCGGTTCGAACCAGCGCGAGGAGGTGCCGTCGATCGTCGCGAGGTCGGACCCGCAGATGCCCGCGAGCCGCGGACGCACCCGCACCCACTCGGGGCCGGGCAGCTCGGGGGGATCGACGTCGCGCAAGGCGAGGGGACCGACCCGGGCGCCGCCGCCGGGCGAGAGCCGACCCGCCACCATGGCGGCCGCGAACTTGGCCGGCTGCCGCGAGAAGACGAGCGCCTTCATCGGGTGCGTCCGGTGGTCTCGACCTTGCCGACCCGTCGGCGGCGAGGACGGCCCCACTCCGGGCCGATGGGGAGCAGGGGAGGGGCCGCCCCCGCCGACTTGTCGAAGTGCTCGACGAGCCAGCCCCGCTTGCGCGCCAGCGCGGCCAGCCGGGTCTCGGGGTTGACCGCCACGGGGAAGCCGACGGCCTCGAGCATCGGGAGGTCGGACGTGGAGTCGGCGTAGGCGACGCCCTCGCCCACGTCGAAGCCGTGCTCGTCGGCGTAGTCGAAGAGGGCCTGGGCCCGCGCCTCGCCCGTGGGGGGAACGTCGGTCAGCTCGCCGCGATAGGTGCCGTCGGCTCGTCGGGCGAGCGACGGTGCCACGATGTCGTCGAAGAGCGGTCGCAGCGGCTCGATGGCGAGATCGAGGGCTCCCGTGATCAGGACCGTGCGGTGACCGAGGGCGCGGTGCTCGCGCACCCGACGGATGGCGGCCGGGAACGACTTCATCAGGATGAGCTCGCTGAACATCTCCAACGCGTCGGCCTCGAGCTGGGCGACGTCGGCGCCGTCGTACCGGCGGTAGAAGTGGCGCAGGAAGTCGCTGCGATCGCGCTTGTCGAGGGCGAGGAGGGCCGGCGCCTCGCGGAGGGTCTTCAGCACGAACCGGATCCGGTCCTCGGACGGGAGCCGGCGGGTCGCCAACCAGGAGTACGACGCGACCACGTTCGACGCGATCAGGGTGTTCTCGAGGTCGAAGGCGGCGAAGTGGCGGGCGGGGTCCAGGATCTGGCGACGCAGCCGGTCTTCTCGCTTCTCCCCGACCCGTCCGCCCGGCGTCGTACGCACCCGGGCGTGCTCGACCACCGACGGCAGGTGGACCTTGGGGGCGTAGTGGTCCCAGTCGATGACGCGGGGGTCGAAGCAGAACGTGGCCTGGTCCTCGGGCGCGAGCTGCTCCCAACGGGCGAGGAGGCGGTCCACCCCGTAGATCGCCTCGCACTCGGCGTAGGCGCCGTAGAGCTCGACGTAGGCGAGCGCTCGCTCGACCTCCTCCCGCTTGCTCTCGAGGGCCGCGGCCCATGCGGCCTGCTTGCCACGGAGTGGCAACGCCTGCAACGCCCGCTCACCGCGGTCGATGGCGCCCTTCGCGCGCTCGAGCTGGCGCTGCACGCGACCGCGGCCTGGGAACGACCAGTCGGGAACGAGGATGGGCTGGCCCTCGACGTCGTAGATCGGGTGGTCGGTGAAGAACGTGCTCACCATGTCGACGAGGTGCCGGTAGCGCAGCGGGTTGACCGAGCCGGAGGCCACCTGGGTGATGGTCGGCTCGTCGGGGACGGGACCGGCGGCGGCGTCGATGATGGCGGCGACGACGAGGTCGACCGGGATCACGTCGATCGTGCCCTCGGGCACACCGGGGAACTCCTTCAGCAGCCCGCGGGCGTAGGAGATGATCACGGGCTCGGCCATCCGGAACCCGCGTATCCATCCCGGGAAGGGCTCATGGAGCGACGATTCGATGATCGAGGGGCGCACGATCGACACGGGGACGTCGCCGCGGTTCTGCAGGAGGGCCCGCTCACCGAGCGCCTTCGTGTAGGCGTACGCATCGGGCCAGCCGAGAGAGGCGGCCCGCGCCCGACCCGCCTCCACCATCTGCTCCTTCACCCAGGCGCTCCGGCGCTGCTCGGTCTTGCCGGCCAGCGCAGGGACACCCGCGGCCCCGATCTCGTGGCGTGCTTCCTTGCGGAAGCGCGCGAGCGCATCGGGTCGTCGACTGTCGGCCTCGGCATCCGTGCGCGCCCGGCGGGCGCCGTCGACCTCGCCGCGCCAGTCGACGTCGATGAAGAACGGGCTCTCGTGCACGGGGATCTCGGGTGCTGCTCCCCGGCGGTTGCCGGCGACGTAGCAGGTGGACACCGACACGAGGTGGGGCGTGACGCCGAGCGCATGGAGGGTCTGCACGATCCGGGTCGGTCCGAGGAGGTTCACCTCGACCGCGGCGTCGAGCGGCGAGTCGAACGACACCGTGGCGGCGGAGTGGATGAGCACGGTGCACGCCGCCAGCGCGTCCCGCCCGTCGTCGTCGAGCGCGAGTCCATCCGTGCCGACGTTCCCGGCGATCGGGGTGACGCGCTCGGCCACCATCGCGGCGAAGCCGTCCTTGCCGAGCTCCTCGCGCAGGCGGTCGAAGGCGTTGTTGCTGAAGATCTCGCGCTTGGCGCGCTGCTCGACCGTCGACCGGCGGCCGGGCCGGATGAGGAGCACGAGATGGCAGCCGGGGACGCACCGGAGGAGCCGCTCGATCAGGGCGGTGCCGAGGAACCCCGTGCCACCCGTGATCGCGATGCGCGTGCCGTCCAGCCGGTCCGGGATCATCACCCCTTGTCTACCATTTGGTAGACAAGCATGCTGGAGGGCGGGATGAAGGAAGCCACCGACGAGCGGATCCTGGTCGCCGCGATGAACGCCTTCGGCACGCGCGGCTACGACGGCACGTCCCTCGACGACCTGGCCAGCGAGCTGGGGATCCGCAAGCAGACGATCCTCTACTGGTTCCCGTCGAAGGAGGCGCTGCTGACGGCGGTGGTCGATCGGTGTGCCGACGAGGTGACGCGGCGCCTCGTGGAGGCCCTCGAGGGCGCCGGGGACGGGTTCGGTCGGGTGGAGGCGATGGTGCGAGCGATGTTCCGCCTCGCGGCGCGCCATCCCGCGATGCTCGGCTTCCTCCGCGAGGTCACGCGCCGGGGTCCGCCGGCCTCCACCCGCCTGCTCGGCCGTCTGGAGCCGCTCATCGACCGCGCGTCAGCGTTCCTCGAGGCGGAGATGCTCGCGGGCCGGATGCGTCGGCACGATCCGCGCCTGCTGCTCCTGGCCGCCTACTCGATGGTCACGGGCATGGCCACGGAGGTGGATGTCCTTCGCGCCTTCGGCGAGGAGCCCACGCTCCCATCGCTGCTGCATCGCCGGGACGAGCTCCTGTCGCTGCTACGGGCCGCGCTCGAACCGTGACAGAGCGCGGCCGTCCCGTATCCCCGGTGGCTCGCCTGACGCTTAGAGAGCGGGCATACCAATGCAAATGACGCGGGTGCGTTGATCCGAGGGCCGTACATGGTCGCCTGGCCTCCGGGGAGCGAATGGCGAAACCGGCCGCGAACCAACCTGGGCCCCACTGGGGCCAAGAAAGGGAAGTTCAATGGCGATCAAGAAGCTCGGCAAGGCGGCGGCGGCGCTCGCCCTCGTGGTGGGTCTCACCGCAGCGATGGCAGGACAGGCCTCGGCGGCGACCGTGGCGTGGAACGGCGTGCGCGGCCTCGACAGCATCGGCGCATGCGCTCCAGGTGAGGCTGACGTATTCCACTGGATCCTGACCCCCGGCGGCGGTTACACCGTGACGGCAGCGACGCTGACGTTCGAGGGTGAGACCGTCACCGGAACGCAGTCTGGCAACGGTGCGCTGGCACTTCTTCACCCACGGGAGCGAGGACCCCGGCGATGGCCTCTGCGGAGGTCGACCGGGACCCTCGGCCGCAACGCGCTGCTGACGATCTCCGACGGCTGCATCGGGGAGGAGGCACCGCCAGCTGACGTAGCGTCGGCGGGCTTGGTGGGCGGAGGACTGGGGCCTCCGCCCATCCGAGCCGGCCGAGAGGATCGGTATGGCCCGGACGTCTCGGGGGAATGGTCGGTCCATGATGAGAAGGACGCCGCAGATCTACGTCGAGGCGCACGACGACGCCTGGGCCGTCCAGGAGCTGGACAAGCCCCCCGCCGCGAGGCGGTTCAGGGACAAGGTGGCCGCGGAGGCCGCGGCACGCGCCCAGGCGGCACGCAAGGCCGCCGAGCTGATCGTGCTCGACATCGATGGCAGCATCGAACGGTGGGAGCCGGTACGGCGCCCGCCCGCCTGCTAGCCGTTCGATCGGGGGCACGGGAGACATAGCCTTCGCCGGTGCCGCAGATCGAGACCGACCGGCTCACCCTCCGACTTCCCGTCGAGGCCGACCGCGCTCGCTTCGTCGAGCTGTTCACTGATGCTGCGTTCACCGTCTTCGCCGACGGCCCGCACGATGTCGAGTCGGCCAACGCCCGCTTCGACCACATGCTGCTCACGGCGGACGCCATCCCCTACGCCAAGCAGCCGGTGATCGTGCGCGAATCGGGCACCATCGTCGGCTACACGGGCGCCGATTCAGTCGTCCTCGATGGGATCGATCGGCTCGAGTGGGGCTGGCGGCTCGTTCCCGAAGCGAGGGGTCGGGGCTACGCCACCGAGGCGGCGAGCGCACTGCTCGCCGTGGCCGACCGACACGACGACGGTGAGATGCTCTGTCTCATCGCCCCGGACAACCACGCCTCCCGGGGCGTGGCCGACAAGGTCGGGTTCCACTGGTGGCGACGCATCGAGTGGATGGACGATCCGACAGAACCCACAGACCTGCTGGTGCGTTCGATCGGTGCCGGTGGGCCGCCTCTGCTTGCCCCCTGGTGAACCTCAGTCGGGTGTCAGGGCCGGCAGCTGGTGGATGGCGTCGAGGAAGTGCGCCATCCACACGCCCTGGAGCTTGGCCAGGTACGGCGAGTCGGCCTCGACTCGCGCTTCGACGACCTCGAGCGAACCGTTTCGGTAGACACCGAGGTCGTACGGCGGGCCGACCGAGAGGTTGGCGTGGGCCGTGCTGATCATCGAGCTCAACGCGATCTTGATGGCCGTGTCCATGTCGACCTTGGCGTGCACGGCGAGCTCGAGCATGAACTTGCCGTACTTGCTCTCGCCGATCTGAAAGAACGGGCGTTCATCAGAGACGTGGATGTAGTTGCCCTCGGGATAGAGCAGCATGAGATCGGGACGCTCACCGGTGATCTGGCCGCCGAGGATGAACGTGGCGGTCGCGGACTCACCCAGTGACGGCCCAGTGTCGTTGGGTGACCTCACGGTTGAGCCTCCCGATGTAGATCGCCGCTTCGTAGAGAGACGACACGGTGGCCAGGCTCTCGTGGTCGCCCGAGGCGGCGAGGTCCGTGCCGATGCGGTCGAGGACCTCGTGGGTCGTGGCGAGCGAGCCCGCCGACTGCAGCACGAACACCCGGTCCTCGCCCGGGCGCAGGATGTGCAGCTTGCGGTAGCTGCCGACGTTGTCGACCCCGGCGTTCGTCCGCGTGTCGGCGAGGAAGATCAGCCCCTCGTCGAGGCGGAGCGCGAGGCAGTAGGTCACGTCGGTGTGCTCGCGGCGTTGTCCATGCGCACACTCTGCCCGACGTGACGGGGTGAGGTTGACCGGTGCCTTCGGCCGGTCGTCACCGCTTGGTGGAGAAGCGGCTCCGGCGGTCGTGGCGCTCCAGCGCCAGCTCGACGAGCTCGTCGATGAGCTGGTCGTAGGGGAGGCCCGACGCGGCCCACAGCTTCGGGTACATCGAGATCGGGGTGAAGCCGGGGATCGTGTTCACCTCGTTGAGGAGCAGTCCTCGATCGTCTTCCTCGTAGAAGAAGTCGACGCGGGCCATGCCGTCACAGCGGAGCAACGTGAAGGCCTCCACGGCGAGGCGCTGGATCTCCTCGGTGACCGACGTCGGCAGGTCGGCGGGGATGACGAGGTCGGCGGCACCGTCGAGGTACTTGTCCTCGTAGTCGTAGAACTCGTGGCCAGGGATGATCTCGCCCGGGACCGACGCGCGGGGCGAAGCGTTGCCGAGCACGGCCACCTCGATCTCGCGACCGTGGGCAGCCTCCTCGACCACGATCCACTCGTCGTAGGTGGCGGCCAGCGCCACGGCGTCGACGAGCGCCGCCTCGTCGACCGCGCGACTGACGCCGACGGACGAGCCGAGGTTGGCCGGCTTGACGAAGAGCGGGTACCGCAGGCCCGCCTCGTCGACGAGCCTGGTGACGTCGGCAGCCTCCGTGTCGCGGACCCCGATCCACGGGACCTGGGGGAGTCCGTGGGCGGCGAGGACGTCCTTGGCCTTGAGCTTGTCCATGCAGAGGGCCGATCCGAGCACGCCGGCTCCCACGAACGGGATGTTGGCCAGCTCGAGCATCCCCTGCACGGTGCCGTCCTCGCCGCGGGTGCCGTGCAGCAGCGGCAGCACGACCACCGGCACGTCGTCGCCGACCGCGGGGGTGACGGCGGGAAGCGGCTCGACCGCGGTGCCCGTGGCCTCCAGGCGGGCGATGCCACTCGTGGGCGCCGGGAGCTCACCGGCCCCGCGATGGAGGGCGGCGATGGCCTCGTCGGCGCGGACCCAGTCGCCGTCGCGCGTGATGCCGATGGCTTCGAGGTCGTAGCGGTCCTCGTCGACGGCTCGCAGCACGTGGTACGCCGAGACGCACGACACCTCGTGTTCGGCCGACTGGCCACCGAACAGCACGACGAGGCGAACTCGGTCAGGCCGGGGCATGGGCCGAGTGTACGAGGGCGGCCTGCGAGACTCGGACCGCATGGAGCTGCGCACCGCTGAGCTGGCCGCCGCGGCCGGGGGTCGTCTCGAGGGTCCGGACGTCGTGGTCGACGGCGCCACCCAGGACTCGCGGGCCATCGCTCAGGGCCAGCTGTTCGTGCCGATCGTGGCCGAGCGCGATGGTCACGAGTTCATCGCCGCCGCGCTCGCCAACGGCGCCTCCGCCTACCTGACGCACGGACCCGATCCACGGGGCCACCGCGATCGTCGTGCCCGACACGGCCGCCGCGCTGCAGGCCGCCGGTCGGCTCGCCCGTTCCCACCTACCCGAGCGGGTCGTCGGCGTCACCGGTTCGGTCGGCAAGACGAGTGTGAAGGATCTGCTGGCCGCTGTCCTGGCCCGCCGGTGGACGACGGCGGCCAGCCTGCGCTCGTTCAACAACGAGCTGGGCGTGCCGCTCACGTTGCTGAACGCTCCTGGGGGCACCGACGCGGTGGTCGTGGAGATGGGAGCCCGCGGGGTGGGCCACATCGCCGAGCTCTGCGCCATCGCGGCGCCCACCGTCGGGGTCGTGACTCGAGTCGCGGCGGTGCACACGGAGGTCTTCGGGAACATCGACGCGGTGGCGCGCGCGAAGGGAGAGCTCGTGGAGGCGCTCCCCGCGTCGGGAACGGCGGTGCTCAACGCCGCCGACGAGCGGGTGCTCGCGATGGCGAGTCGCACGTCGGCACGCGTCGTGTCGTTCGGGGTCGGCGGCGACGTCGTGGCGGAGGACATCACCGTGGACGACGAGCTCTGCGCTCGGTTCCGACTGCAGTCACCGTGGGGGAGTGCGCCGATCGAGCTGGCCGTACGCGGTCGGCACCACGTGGAGAACGCGCTGGCCGCCGCGGCCGCCGCCCTGGTCGTCGACGTCGACCTCGCAGACGTCGCCGCGGGGCTCGGCGCGGCGGGGCTGTCGCCCTGGCGGATGGAGCTCGGCACGTCGCCGGGCGGGGCACGCGTCCTCAACGACGCCTACAACGCCAACCCCACGTCGATGGTCGCGGCGCTGGAGGCGCTGGCCGCCCTGCCCGCCCAGCGGCGGGTCGCGGTGCTGGGCGTGATGGCGGAGCTCGGACCTGACAGCGCGGCCGAGCACGCCGCCATCGGGACGCGCGCCAGGGAGCTCGGCATCCGCGTCGTCGCGATCGACGCGCCCGGCTACGGCGGTGAGGAGGTCGCGTCGATCGCCGATGCCGTCGCTGCCCTCGGGGATCTCGCCGACGGCGACGCCGTCCTCGTGAAGGGCAGCCGTGTCGCCGGCCTCGAGCGTCTCGCGGAGATCCTCCTCGCGGGCTGAGGTCCCGGGCGGCCCGACGGCGCGGTGGCAGCGCTCAGTCGGCGGGCGCCACGGCGGGGTCGTCGGCGGGCGTGGACCCGGTGGGTTCGAGGTCGGCGTAGCCCGCCAAGCGCGACGGCGACGATGGCTCCGCCGAAGACGACCGGGGTCACCGAGGTGGCCTCGATGATCGGGCCCGCGATCAGGTTGCCGATGGGGACCGTGCCGCCGAAGCCCATGATCCAGAGCGCCATGACCCGGCCCCGGTTGCCGTCGTCGAGGCGTTGCTGCAGGACGGTGGACAACGACGTGATCACCGCGAAGTAGGCCAGCCCCACCAGGAGGATGGCGGGGTACGCGAGCGCGGGGGAGCGCAGCAGCGAGAAGACGGCCAGGAACACCGCGAACACGAGCAGGCCCACGCGCACCACGCGCTCGAGCTTGCGGTTGGCGAGCACCGTTCCGATGGAGAGCGCGCCGAGGAGGGCGCCGACGCCGAAGCAGGCATAGAGCAGTCCGTACTGGGTGCTCTTGGCCGCGATGCCGAGGTTCCGGTCGGCCAGCGTGGGCATCTGACCGATGAAGGGCAGCGACAGCAGCGACAGCGTGAAGATGATGATGAGGCACTGGCCGACGACGCGGTTGTCCCGCGCGACCTGGAACCCGGACAGCAGCCGACGCATGCCCCGCAGCCCGCTGGTGTCCGGAACCGGCGGGGGGAGTCGGACGCTCAGCAGCGACCAGATCACGAGCAGGTACGACAGCGCGTTGATCACGAACACCCACGACGCGCCGACCTCGGCGAACACGGCGGCACCGATGATCGGACCGATGACGCGTGAGCCGTTCATCTGCGCGGAGTTCAGCGAGATGGCACCCGGGAGGTCCTCGGGGCCGACCAGCGCCGGGAGCACGGCCGCATAGGTCGGGCCGAACACCGCCTGGCCCATGCCGATGAGGAAGACGATGCCCACCATCGCGACGCGAGACGGGTCCTCCGCCGACACGACCACGGCCAGGGCGATCGAGAGCACGCCCTGCAGGACCGACACGATGATGAGGAGCCAACGGCGGTCGAAGACGTCGGCGAGGAGCCCGCCGATCAGCGAGAACAGCATCAGCGGGCCGAGCTGTGCGAAGAGGAGCACGCCCACGAACGCCGGTGAGCCGGTCAGGTCGTAGGCCAGCGCGCCGAGCACGACGTTCTGCATCCAGCTGCCGATGTTCGACAGGAACGCCCCGATGAACACCCGCCGGAAGACCTTGTGCCGGAGGGCGGCCATGGCGGAGCCCGTCCGTATGGTCCGGTCGCCGTCCTCCAGCGCGTCGACGACGTCCTCGACGCAGGAGTCATCGGTGGGCGGCTCGGGGGACACGGTCGTCATTCGATTCGCAGCATCGCATCCACGGCCGACGCCGGGCGAGCCCGTACCCTCAGCGGCCGTGGCGATCGAGTTCGAGGAGCTGGAGCTTCCGTTCGACGAGGTGGCGGCGCTCACCGCCGACGTGCGTGTCACGCGCGATCCGCGGGGGACCTTTGCGTGCTGCCCCCTGTGCGGCGGCGAGCTCCAGCCCCGAGCACGCCCACTTCCGCTGCCGCTGCGGCTGGCGCGATTCGTGCTGTGACTAGTTTCGTCGCTCGGCTCGCCTGCGGCAGGCGCTGAGCGGCGAGCGACGACGCTACGCGACGCCGTTGGTGACCCAGGCTTCGATGGCTCGGGCGACGAGCTGGACGGCGATGGCGGCGACGAGGAGGCCCATCACCCGGGAGAGGAGCTCGATGCCGTTGTCGCGGAGCACCTTGGCGAACAGCGACGCGTAGCGCATCGAGAGGTAGATGACGGTGAGGACGGCGGCGATGGCCAGGACGACCGAGAGCGTGCCGCCGACGTCGTGGGCCTGGCGGCTGTAGAGCATCGTGGCGGCGATGGCGCCAGGACCGGCGAGCAGCGGCGTGCCCAAGGGCACGAGCGCGATGTTCGTGTCGCCCGAGGCCAGGGACGCCGAGCCGCCGCCGGCGGGTCGGAGCAGCTCGAGTGCGATCACCAGCAGCAGCAGGCCGCCCGCGACCTGGAGCGCCTCGAGCGAGATCCCGAGGAGCTGGAGCACCTGTTGGCCGCCGAGGGCGAACGCCAGGATCACGACGCCCGCGACGCTCGAGGCGAGGAGGGCCGAGCGCCGGCGAGTGGGCACGTCCTGGCCCTTGGTGAGGCTGAGGAAGATCGGGATGTTCCCGATGGGGTCCATGATCACGAGCACGGTCACGAAGGCCGTGGCGAACAGGGTCAGGTCGAGGGTGATCTCAGGCATGGGCGCGTCCGAAGAGGAGGAGAGGGGCTCTGGGGTGAGGGCGCCGGCGACAGAGACAGCACAGCAGGCCCGATTGCTAACTAAATCTAGCAGCGGATCGAAGCGATCCCACCCGGCTCGTAGGATCCCGCGGTGCCCGACCTGAGCTGCATCGCGCTCGGCGCCTGAGGGCACGCGGGACTGGCTGGGCGAGGCAGTGGAGGCGGGCGGCGCCACGATCGTGGAGCCCGGCGAGGCGAACGGCCTCGTGTGGACGGCGGTCTCGGACCCCGAGGGCCTGGGCGACGTGCTCGATGGCCATCCCCAGATCGACTGGGTGCAGCTGCCGTGGGCCGGCATCGAGCCCTACGTCGACGTCGTGCGGGCCCACGCCGAGTCGTACGTGGACGTGCGGGAAGGGCGTGTACGCGGAGCCGGTGGCCGAGCATGCGCTCGCCCTGGCGCTCGCGGGCCTCCGGCAGGTGGGGCGCTACGCCCGGACCGCCGGGTGGTCGCGAGGCACCGGGGTCAACCTGCTCGGAGCACGGGTGACGATCCTGGGCGGCGGTGGGATCACCGAGAGCCTGCTGCGCCTGTTGGGTCCGTTCGCCTGTGACGTGACGGTCGTCCGTCGCTCGCCGCAGCCGATGGACGGGGCGACCCGGGTGGTGGGGGAGGACGAGCTCGACCAGGCCCTCGACGGGGCGACGCTGGTGGTGCTCGCCCTGGCCCTCACGCCGGAGACGACCGGCATCCTCGACCGGCGCCGGCTCGAGCTCCTGGCCGCCGACGCGTGGGTGGTCAACGTGGCGCGGGGATCCCACATCGTCACCGAGGACCTGACGGCGGTGCTCGCTGAGGGTCGCATCGGCGGCGCCGCGCTCGACGTCACCGATCCCGAGCCCCTGCCCGACGATCATCCGCTCTGGTCGGAGCCGCGGTGCATCATCACGCCGCACACCGCGAACACCCTCGACATGGCGATCCCCCTGCTGAGCGAGCGCGTGCGGGAGAACGTCCGACGGCGCATCGCGGGGGAGGCCCTCCTCGGGCTCGTGGACCCTGCCGCCGGCTACTGACCACGACAGCAGAGCCAGGCTCGCCGTCGTAGCGTCGACCGACATGGACTTCCGCACCACCACCATCGCTGCCCTCGCTGCCGATGTGAGTGCCAAGCGCATCTCCGCTCGCGAGCTCGTGAGCGCCGCGCTCGACCGCATCGAGGAGATCGACCCGAGGGTGAACGCGTTCGTCGCCCTCGAGGGCGAGCAGGCCCTGTCCGAGGCCGCCTCGCTCGACGCACGGGTCGCGGCGGGTGACGACGTCGGCCCGCTCGCGGGCATCCCGATCGGGGTCAAGGACCTCGAGGACGCGGCCGGGTTCCGCACGACCCAGGGGTCGGTCGTGTACGGCGACAGCCCTGTCGCCACCACCGACTCCGCCCTCGTGGAGCGCCTGAAGGCGGCCGGCTGCATCGTGGTCGGCAAGACCAACACGCCGGAGCTGGGCCACAAGGGCGACACGGTGAACCCGCTCTTCGGCGCCACGTGCAACCCCTGGGACCTGACCCGCAGCGCCGGAGGGTCCTCCGGCGGGTCCGGCGGCGGCGATCGCCGCCGGTCTCGTGCCGCTGTGCACGGGCTCCGACGGCGGCGGCTCGATCCGGATCCCGTCGGCGGTCTGTGGGATCTCCGGGATGAAGGCGTCGCTGGGACGCGTTCCCTCCGGCGGGCCGAAGCCGCCGGGCTGGGGAGACCTGTCGACGAAGGGGCCGATGGCTCGCACCGTGCGCGACATCACGCTGGCCCTCGACGCGGTCGTCGGACCAGAGCCCACCGACCTCCGAGCGCTGCCGATGCCCGATTCGAGCTGGACCCGCTCGCTCGCCGAGCTGCACGCCCCGCGCAAGGTCGGCTGGTCGCTCACCCTCGGGTACGCGGCGGTCGACGCGGAGGTGCGTGCGATCTGCGAGGCCGCGCTGCGCACGCTGGAGGGGCTGGGTACGGAGGTCGTCGATGTCGACCCGGTGTTCGACCATGACCCCGTGATCCCCTGGCTCACGCTGGCGATGGCCGGCAACGAACGCGCGCTGGGACACCTCCGCGGCACGGACGCCTGGGCGCAGCTCGACCCGGGTCACGTCGCTCTCATCGACTCGTTCGGGGCCAAGCCCACGGGAGTCGACGTGCTCGCCGCCTTCGACGCCTGCCACACGGCCAACGTCCGGCTCGTCGAGCTGTTCCACCAGGTTCCGATGCTGCTCACGCCGACCGTGGCCGGTCAGGTGGGCGCCCCCGGAGCCCAGGGCACCGTCGACGGGCAGGAGACCCCGTCGTGGGTGGCCTTCACCTACCCGTTCAACATGACGCGATCGCCGGCGGGCACCGTGTGCGTCGGGTTCACGGAGGGCGGCCTGCCCGTCGGACTCCAGGTCGTCGGCCCACAGCACGCCGATGTGGCGGTGCTGCGGGCGCTGGCGGTCCTGGAGGACGCGCTGGCGATCGATCGGCTCGCCCCGATCTGACCCGCGCTGGTACCGTTCCCGATCCCCACCCGGGGCGCGTAGCTCAGCTGGTTAGAGCGCTGCCTTCACACGGCAGAGGCCAGGGGTTCGAGTCCCTTCGCGCCCACCAGATCCGTCGAGGTCAGCCGTTGCCGAGGAGCGCCATGATCCGCCGCGCCGTACTCGTTTGTCTCGCCGTCGTCGCGCTGGCCGCGGGTGGCTGCGAGCAGCTCATCGTGCCCAGCGGCGACGCGCCGCTGCGGTACCGCGACCAGATCTTCACCGAGGTGGTGAAGACCAGCGGCATCACCTACCGCACCGCGGTCAACCAGCAGGGCGTCCCCGTGACCCTCCAGCTCGACGTCTACCGCCCGGCGGGCGATGCCGTCGCCCAGCGGCCCGTCGTGGTCTTCGTCCACGGGGGCGGCTTCTCGGGCGGGAGCCGCACCTCGGCAGAGATCGTGGACGAGGCGACGACGCTCGCTCGCCAGGGCTACGTCACCGCGTCGATCAGCTACCGACTCACACCGGGCGGGTGCTCCGCGTCGGGTGCGACCCCCGAGTGCTTGACCGCGATCACGCAGGCCAGGGAGGACGCACAGGCGGCCGTGGCCTTCCTCCGATCCCAGGCGACCACGTACGGCATCGATCGCGGCCGGATCGCCATCGCCGGCACCTCCGCCGGCGCCATCACCGCCGCCAACGTGGCCTTCAGCAGCACGGACTCGCCCACGACCGCCGTCCGGGCCGCGGTGTCGCTCTCGGGAGCCCACCTCCTCACGGTGCCGAACGCGGGCGACGCGCCCTTGCTGCTGCTCCACGGGACCGCCGACTCGATCGTGCCCTACGCGTGGGCGCAGAACACGGTGAAGGCGGCCACCGATGCAGGCGTTCGGGCGGTCCTGACGTCCTGGCAGGGCGACGGCCACGTCCCGTACACCGAAGCACCGCACGGAGATCCTCGACCAGACGCGCAACTTCCTCTACGCGCACCTGGACCTCGCCCACGCCGCCCGTTGACGGCGCCGGCGACCGGCGGTTGCCTAGAGCTGGTGGACGAGCGTCGACTCGGGCGCAGGGGCGTCCGTCGAGTCGACTCGCTCCGCGCGCTGGGGGAGGAGCGGACCCATCTCGACGACCATCCGCCACAGGAGGATGGCGCACGCGGCCGCGATCAGGAGACCGGAGCCGCGGCCGCCCATCTTGAACACGAGCGTCCCGGTGGCCAGGCCAAGGACCACGGCCCACGCAACCAGCCGAGCCCACATGCCCAGCCTGGACCTCACGAAACCGTTGGACTCCATCGTGATGCACCCCTCCCAAAGAGGCCGAAGGGGGATGTCATCGGCAGATCGGCGGAGAAGGTTGAGCGCGGGGCGCTACACGTAGTCGCGGCGGCGGAGCCACTGCAGTGCCGCCCAGCCCCAGATGGGCGGCAGGTAGGCGGTGAACAGCCGAGCGGTGAAGGTGGCCGCGACCGCCTCTGACTGCGGAACGCCCGCGGCGGTCATGCCGGCGATGAGCCCGGCCTCGATCACGCCCATGCCGCCCGGCACCGGCGCCATGCCGCCCACCAGCGACGCGAGCGAGTTGATGACGATGATGTCGACGAGCGGTAGCGAGGCACCGTACGCGTGCAGGGCGGCGTCGATCACGAGCGCGTAGGCGATCTGCGAGCACAGGTTGCCGCCGAAGATCATGAGGGACTTGCGCGGGTTCGACAGGATCGCCTTGAGGTTGTCGCGTGCGACCGCGACCTGGGGACCGACCTTCTGGCGCAGCGCCCTTCGGAGCTTGGGCACGAGCAGGGCGATCGTGATGGCGACCCCGATGACGATGATCCCGATGACGATGAGCCGCGGGACGCCGCCGCCGCTGATCCGACGACGGCACGAACTGGGTGCTCGTGGTGAGCAGCCCGATCGTGACCAGCACGATCTGCACGATCCCGCCGGCCAGCGCGTTCATGACGCCGGAGCTGGCCGCGATCGCGACCGTGAGGCCCTGCTTCTGGAAGAACCGGATGACCAGCGCGGTGGTGGCCATCGTGCCGCCGATGAGCCCGGTGAAGTTGTTGGCGAACTGCTCGGCGAGCACCGGCCCGAACGGCAACGGCCGGCTCACCGCGCCCATGAGCGCGACCGATCCGGAGAACTGGGGCACGAAGGAGATCGCAAAGGCGACGACGACCCAGGTCCAGTCGGCCTCGGCGAGCGTCGCGCGGAGATCGACCCCGGCGAACTGGGCGACGATCAGGTAGAAGCCGAGGAACGTCGCCGCGGCCATGATGACGCTCCCGGGCGACACCCGTCGCAGCTCCGTGAGCTCGGGAACGTCGCAGCCCGCCTCGGCCGCCCCGGCCTCGCGGAGGCTCTTGAGCTGCTTCTTGGGCTCGGGGATGGCGCGCTTGGCGACGGGCGCGAGCGCCGCGGTCTCCATCATCGGCAGCACGGCCTCGATCCCGTCGGCCCCGACGGCACGCATCGCGGCGTGGAGGGCACGCTCGTCGCCGACGAGCGCGGCGGTGCTGGCGAGCAGGTTGACCCGATCGCGCAGGCACCGCTCCTCGGGCGCCCCCGCGGAACCCTGCGAGAAGTCGACGAACGCCGTCGACCCGTCGGGGAGGACGAGGACGTTGACGGCACCGAGCTGACCGTGGCTCAGCCGGGCGTCGTGCAGCCGGATGAGGTTGTCCCACGCGTCGTCGAGCGTGGCGTCACCGAGGAGGTCGGCGTCGAGCTCCGAGAGCGGTCGCCCGTCGGGGTCCAGCAGGACGAGGAGGGCGGTGTCCGCGCGCCCGCCCGAGGTGGCGATCACGACCTCGCTCACCGGCACGCCCACCTTGGCGGCCATGAGGAGCATGTAGGCGCGGTGCTCGAGCTGGGCCGAGCGGGTGACCGCGATGCTCGGACCGGCATCCCGGTAGAGGAGTGACCGCCAGAGCTTGCTGACGAATCGGGCATCGGCCCCGTCGCGTCCGATCACCACGATGGTGGCGGACGCACCGTCGGGGGCGCGACCCACGAAGCGCGTCTCGCCCCACGTCTGCAGGTCGGCGAGGGCGAGCTGATCGACCGAGATCCCGAGCGCCGACAGGGCCTGGACGACCGAGTGCAGCGTCGGGGTGGCCTTGGGCGTGCCGATGACGAGGCTCACGAGGGCCGAGATCCACCACCCGAGCCCGACCGCAGCCAGGATCGTGGCGACGGGCGCCACCGCCGCGAGCACCGCACCGAGCAGCGCGAGGAGCTGCACCGCGTGCACGAACCGGCGCGCCGGACGGACGAGGTAGGGCGCGACGGTGAGCAGCACCGCGGTGGCCACCGCCAGCCACACCACCGACTCGGCGGACAGGGAGCTCGTGTCGACTCCGGCGGCACGCAGGAGCGCGTCCAGGTCGATGAGGTTGGACAGGGGGCCGGCGAGCAGGGCCGTGAGCACCCCGACCACGACCAGGGTGAGGACGAGCCGGAGGTTCCGCGAGAGCAGCAGCGCCAGCACCACCACCGTCACCGCGCCGATCGTGCAGGACAGGAACAGACCCGTGCCGAGGGCGTCGGACCAGCTGGGGAGCTCGCTGAGCCACTCGTAGAAGCCATCGTCACGGGCCGCGAACCCCTGGGTGACCACGGCGCAGATCGCGATCAGCAGGCTGGCGAGGACCAGCTGCACGGCATCGCTGGCCCGCCGTCGCACGCCGCCCTCCGGGATGACGCCGAAGTACGACGGCCCCCAGCGCTCGGGCGTCGCGGCGGCGAGCACACGAGCCGCGGTGGTCGAGCCGCGATCGGTTGCCGAGTGCGGCTCCGGACCCATCGGGGTGCAGCGTACGGTCCGCCGCCCCCCGGCACGGGGAGCCGACCGTCGCCGGGGACGCCGTCGCCTCTTGACAGCCGCCCGGTTATCAGACAGGTTGTTCAGTAACAGGCAGACCGTCAATCGGGGGGAACCGTGCGCGTGCGCATCGATGCGGAGCAGTGCCAGGGCCACCAGATGTGTGCCATCCGAGGGCCGGAGCTGTTCGGCGCCGACGACGAGGGCTACGGCATCGTGCTGATCGACGGCGACGTCCCGGCCGACCTGGAGGACACCGCCCGGCAAGCCGCGGCCGCCTGCCCCGAGCGCGCCGTGATCGTGGAGGACTGAGATGAGCACCACCGAACCCATCGCCGACCTGACGACCGACTACGACATCTTCGCCCCGGACTTCGTGGCTGATCCGTACCCGACGTTCGAGGCCATCCGGTCGCGCTGCCCGGTGGCCCGCACCGAGCGCCACGAAGGCTCGTGGATGCCCACGACGTACGAGGCCCTGCACGACATCGCCCACGACGTCGACTCGTTCAGCTCGAGCGACGTCCTCGTGTTCGCGCGGCCGCCGATGAGCGACGCCATCCCGTACCACGACGTCGAAGCGCCACCGATCTCGTCGGATCCGCCGGTGCACAAGTGGGCCCGCAAGCTCGTGCTGCCGTTCTTCTCGCCTGGTGCCGTCCGCCCCTACGAGGACGGCACGCGCGCGCTGTGCCACCGCCTGATCGATGGCTTCATCGGCACCGGTCGGGCCGACGTCGCCGCTGACTACGCCCAGCAGATCCCCGTGCGCGTCATCGCCGCCATGCTCGGCGTCGACGACACGCGGTCCGATGAGTTCGTGGGCTGGGTCCGCGCCATCCTCGAGCAGGGGCACTTCGACCCAGCCGGCCGCCTCGCGGCTCGCACCGCCTTGCTCGACTTCTTCGCCGAGCAGGTCGCCGATCGCCGCGTGAACCCGCGGGAGGACGACCTGATCACCCAGCTGGTGCAGGCCGAGGTCGACGGCGAACCCGTTTCGGACGTGCACATCCTCGGCACCTGCAACCTGATGCTGGTGGCCGGCATCGACACGACCTGGTCCGGGATCGGGTCGGCGCTGTGGCACTTCGCGCAGCACCCCGAGCACCGCCAGCAGCTCCGCGACGACCCGGATCTGTGGCCGAGCGCCATCGAGGAGCTGCTCCGGGCCTACTCACCGGTGACGATGGCCCGCATCGTGGCCGAGGACACCGAGTACGCCGGCTGCCCGATGAAGGCAGGCGACCGGGTGCTCATGCCGTTCCCGGCCGCCAACCGCGACCCCGCCGTGTTCGAGGACCCCGACGAGGTCCGGCTGGACCGCGAGGGCAATCGGCACCTCGCCTTCGGCTCGGGCATCCACCGGTGCGCGGGGTCCAACCTGGCCCGGCTGGAGATGCGTGCGTCGCTCCAGGTGTTCCTCGAGCGCATCCCCGAGTTCGAGCTGGTGGATCCCGGCGCCGTGACCTGGGCCGGTGGCCAGGTCCACGGACCTCGCAGCTGCGAGGTGCGCTTCGACGTCCCGGCGTCGTGACAGCGGTCGTCGAGGACCGCCGCGTCCGCAAGACGAAGGCCGCGCTGCAGCAAGCGATGATCGAGCTCGTCATCGAGCAGGGCTACGAGGCGATCTCCATCGACGCCATCGCCAGCCGTGCCGACGTCACCCGGGCGACGTTCTACGCCCACTACCCCAGCAAGGCGGCCCTGCTCACGGCGGTCGTCGACGCCTTCGCCGACGACGTGATCGCGGCGCTCGGCGAGGACGAGGCGGCCGATCATCCGGCCGGACGCCTGCAGGTCCTCCTCGTACAGGCCCGGGAGTACCGCGACGTGCTGGGCATCATCGTGCGCGGCGAGGGCGACGGTGGTCCGCTCCGCCGCTTCACCGAGCGGGTGGAGGAGGTGATCGCCGCGGACCTGACCGTCAAGCTCGAGCAGAGCGGTGGCGCACCTCGCCTCGACCCGACGCTCATCACGAAGCTGCGCGCCGCCCAGGTCGTCGCCGCGGTCGCGTGGTTCCTCGAGCACGACGACCGCCGCCCGGAGGACGTCGCCGCGGCCGTCAACGCGGCCAACGAGCGCGGGTGGGACTGGGCGGCGGGGCTTCGGCCCGCCTGAGCACGCCGATCTCGACCGCGTCGAGGGCCCCGATCCCACCCGAGGCCGAGCGCGCGGGCAGACTCTCCGCCCGTGGAGGGATCTGGGCGGTCTCAGCGGCAGCCTCGTCGCGTCGCGGTGGGCGCCCTGGCGCCGCGGCGTCGGGGGCGGGCGGTGTACCGCCGACGCCGGATCACGGTGGCCGGCGTGCTGGGGCTGATCCTCCTCGTGCCCTGGTGCGTCACCCGCGGTGGGGGTGACGCCGGGACGGACGAAGCGATCGCGGAGGTGACACCAGCAACGTGCGCGTCCGCAACGGCCGACCTGCCGCTGCGGGCGCGGCTGGCGATGACGCTCATGATCGGCGTCGACGGAGATGCACCTGCCGACGCCGTGGCGCTGCTCGACAGCGCGACGCGGCCGGGCGGGCTGTTCGTGCGGGGTGGGTCGGCGATCTGGGACGACCAGTCCCTGGCGGAGCCACGCGGTGACGGGTTGCCGCTGCTCGTGGCCGTCGACGACGAGGGCGGCTCGGTGCAGCCGATGGAGGGGGTGCTGGACGAGCTGCCCAGCGCGGCGTCCCTCGCCGAGGAGTCACCCGAGGGGCTGACGTCGCTGGCGGCCGATCGGGGCGCCGAGCTGCGGGCGCTGGGGATCAACATGGTGTTCGCGCCCGTCCTCGACGTGGGGAGCGCCGGCGGGATCGGGGATCGCTCCTTCGGCGAGACCTCCGACGTGGTCACCTCCAAGGCGGGGGCCTACGCCGCCGGTCTGCGGTCAGCGGGGGTGCTGCCGGTGCTGAAGCACTTCCCCGGGCAGGGGCACGCCGATGCGGACACCCACGAGAGCCCGTCGACCACACCGTCGCTGGAGCTGCTCCGCAGCAGCGACCTGGTGCCGTACGACGCCATCCTCGCGGCAGGGCCCAACGGGGTCATGGTGGGCCACCTCGACGTGCCCGGCCTCACCGAAGCCGGGGTGCCGGCGTCGCTCTCCCCGGCGGCGATCGGCCTGCTGCGCGCCGGCTACGAGTTCGACGGGATGATCGTGACCGACGACCTCGTCGGCATGCAGGCGGTGCGGTCGCGGTTCGAGGTGCCGGAGGCCGCGGAACGAGCGCTGGCGGCGGGGGCCGACGTGATCCTGCTGTCCCAGCCGACGGATGTGGAGCCGGTGCTCGATCGGCTGGAGGAGGCGGTCAACCTCGGGCGCATCCCGGACCGCCGCCTCGACGCCGCGCTCTCACGCGTCGCCGAGGTCGGCTGCCCGGCCTAGATCACTGGGCATCGAGGATGTCGATCACGAACACCAACGTGTCGGTGGCGGAGATGGCCCCGGAGCCCTCCGGGTAGCCCTTGGCGGGCGGCACCACGAGGAGGACCTGCGATCCCACGGTCTGGCCGACCAGCCCTTCGTCCCAGCCGGCGATGACCTGCTGGGTGCCGATCACGAACGTGAAGGGCGCGCCGTTCTCCCACGAGGAGTCGAAGACGGTGCCGTCCTTCCAGAGCGCGCCGGTGTAGTGGACCGTGACGGTCTGGCCCGACTCGACCGGGGCGCCGGTGCCCTCGATGAGCGGTTGGACGATGAGCTCGGTGGGCGGCTCGCCCTCCGGCACGGTGATGGTGGGCGCGCCGTCCTCGGCCAGCTCCACGGTGGGGAGGCCGTCCACGGGCGGAACCGCCTCGCCCTCCGCGCGCGCCGGGACCTCCCTCACCTCGAGGATCTCCGCGTAGAAGAGGATGGTGTCCCCCTCCTCGACGCCTGCCTCCGGGTCAGGCCCACCCCCGTCGGCGGGGGCGATCGCGATCAGCACCTCGCTGCCGGCCTTCAGGCCGTCGAGCCCGTCGCGGACGCCGGGAAGCAGTGCCTCCTCGAACACGATCTCAGCGGGCTCCCCGTCGTACGAGCTGTCGATCTCCGTCCCGTCGCGGCCGTTCACGAACAGGAAGTCGAAGGTGACCACCGCGTTGGGGACGATGGTCGCGCCGTCGCCCTCGGTGATCACCTTTCGGGTGGTCTCGTCGACCGAGAACGGCTCCTCGAAGGTCAGGGTGGGCGCCGCGCCGTCCTCTCCCGCGGTCACCTCCACCGCGTCCAGCTCGCTCGTGTCCGGGGTGGTCTCGCGAACGGGTTCCTCGTCGCCACAGGCCGCGCCGAGGAAGGCGAAGCAGACGACGAGGGCAAGGATGCGGCGCATGGGGGCTCCTGGGGGGTTCAACCGGTGGTCAGGGCAGCAAAGCCCCGACCGACGAAGACCTCGGTGGTGGCGAGGTCGGGGATGGGGGAGAGCAGTCGGATCTGGCCGGGAACGGGTTCGCCGGGGGTCACCTTGGCGATCGAGGTGTAGTCAGCACCGAGGATGCGCCCGTCCGCCGCTCGGTAGATGGCCGTGACGTCCACGCCCTCCTCCTCGTCGGGCCAGGTGGAGATCACGTTGAAGCGGGTCACCGACCCACCCGCTTCCTCCGGCTCCGTGACGACGGCCGTGGCGGCGAGGCGTCCCTCGGTCGAGGCGGGCTCCAACCACTCGCTCACCTCGATCGCGACCTCGAGCTGTGTCGGTCCTTCGATGGGCTCCACCAGCGTGCGGCCGACCGCCATCCGCTGTTCAGGGAGGATGGCGTTCAGCAGGGCGCTGTCGACGAGGAGCTCCGTCCCGGCGTCATCGAGGAGACGGGTGACGACCCGCACGCCCGTGGCCATCACGTCCGGGTTCGGGTTCTCGATCACGACGCCGTAGCCGCCGAGGGTGGCTCGAGGATCGAAGGGATCGGGGAAGGTCGACACGCCTCGGTCGACGACGACGAGCGGCTCGCCCGTGAGCGGGGGAGCGGTGGTGGTGGGGGCGGTGGTGGTGGTGCTCACAGGGACGGTGGTGCTGGTGGCGGCCGTCGGCGCGTCATCGCTGCTGCAGGCGCACGCGACGGCGACGACGAGGAGCGCGGCGGCGCCACGGCCACGCCAGCGCACTAGCTGAGCGTCTTGTTGAGGCGGTCGAGCGCCGTGTCCTCGGAGATGTTGAGCGCGAACGCCAGCTCGCTGACGAGCACCTGGCGGGCCTTCACGAACATGGACTTCTCGCCCGCGGACAGGCCCTTGTCGGCGTCGCGGAGCGCGAGGTTACGTACGACCTCGGCGACCTGGTAGACGTCGCCGGACTTGAGCTTCTCCTGGTGGTTCTTGAACCGCCGCGACCAGTTGGTGGGCTCGCGGACGTCCTTCTTGGCGAGCACCTCGAAGACGTCCTCGACGTCCTCCTTGGAGATCGGGTAGCGCATGCCGATCTCCTCGGCCCGGTCCGTCGGGACCTTCAAGGTGAGGTCCCCGTGGGTCATCCGCAGGACGAAGTACTTGTTCTTGCCCCCATCGGGCATGGTGATCGTGTCTGTCCCCTCGATCACCGCGGCACCGTGGTGGGGGTACACGACCTTGTCACCGACCTTGAAGGGCACTCGTTCTCTCCTGCTAGCGCATTGGGGGCCCACAAGGATGCCACCTCGGGGCCCGATCACCACATTCCGCCGATGCTTCGCGCGGATCGGCGATCATGGCACCCATGGCGGAGCTTTTGGTCGCGGTCGCAGCGTGCCTGGTGATCGCCATGGTGATCGTCCCGTGGGCGCTGCGCGAGCGCGGGGCGAGTCGATCGCGTCGGTCGCGGCCCGGAACGGCCTGCAGCACAGCGCCGGGGACCCGTTCGGGTGCACTCGGGTGGCCTTCCCCCTGTTCCGCAAGGGGGATGGCCGGGTGGCCGAGGACGTGGTGTGGCACGAGCGGGCCGACGGCCTCACCACCCGCGCCTTCGACTTCAGCTACTACGTCGAGACCAAGGACGACTTCGAGCAGGTGCACCGCACGCACACCCACTTCACGTGCGTGATGGCCCAGGTCGACGGCGCGTGGCCCGAGGTGTCGATCACCCGCGAAGGCATCATCGAGCGGGCGCTCGACCTGGTCGGTCTCGGTGACATCGAGCTCGAGTCGGAGGCCTTCAACCGTCGGTTCGCGCTGCGGTCGCCTGATCGGCGGTTCGCCGTCACCCTGGTCGATGCGCAGATGATCGACTTCCTGCTCTCCACGGAGGCCCGCTTCGCCTTCTTCGTGAAGGGGCGCTGGGTGCTCCTGGTGAGCGATCCGGTCCGGCCGCCGCTCGTCCCCGCGCTGATGCGGGTCGCGGAGACCTTCGTCGAGCACGTCCCGCGTGTGGTGTACGAGCTGTGGCCCAGCCCGTTCCGTGACGACCAAGGACACCCGCTGTCGGCCGGCGACGAGGCCTACGGGCTCGCCGTGGCCCTCGCCGAACAGGAGGAGGGCAGCCCGTGGTCCAGGCCTCGGCCCCAGGCGGACGACGCCGAGGACGGCCGGCCGGAGTACGACCTCGACGGCAACGTGGTCGAGGAGCACGTGCAGGATCCGTGGCGGAGCGAACCTGACAGCCCGCCCGAGCACTCCTAGCCTTCGCACCCATGTTCGAGTGGTCCGAAGAGCAGCTCATGATCCGCGATGCGGTTCGCCAGTTCGTGCAGGCCGAGATCGCGCCCCAGCGCGAGGCCCTCGAGCACGGCGACCTCCCGCCGTACGACATCCTTCGCAAGCTGTTCGCCACCTTTGGCATGGACGTCATGGCGCGCGAGCGCTTCAAGGCCCAGATCGAACGGGAGAAGCGGATCGCCGCCGGCGAGGAAGAGCCGGCGGTCAAGGGCGAGCGCCGCGGTGGCGGCGACCCGAACGCCATCGCGATGACGATGCTGCCGATCATCGAGATCTGCCGGCACTCACCGGGCATGGTGACGGCGATGGGCGTGAGCATGGGCCTCACCAGCGCCGCGATCATGTCGCGCGGCACGATCGCGCAGAAGGAGCGGTGGGCGCTCGACCTGCAGACCCTCGACAAGATCGGGGCCTGGGCGATCACCGAGCCGGGATCCGGTTCCGACGCGTTCGGGTCGATGAAGTCGACCGCCCGCCGCGACGGCGACGAGTACCTGCTCAACGGCTCGAAGACGTTCATCACGAACGGCCCGTACGCCGACACCACCGTGTTCATCTGCAAGCTCGACGAGGGGAACGAGCCGTCGGAGCGCAAGATCCTCTCCTTCGTGCTCGACCGCGGCATGCCTGGGTTCGAGCAGTCCAAGCCCCTTCGCAAGATGGGCATGCACTCCTCGCCCACGGGAGAGCTCTTCCTCGACGACGTGCGCGTCGGGCGCGACCGGCTCATCGGTGAGACCGAGGACGTCCCGGCCGGCGGCCGCGAGGGGGCCAAGGACACCTTCTCCATGGAGCGCTCCGGCGTGGCGGCCATGTCGCTCGGCATCATCGAGCGCTGCCTCGAGCTGTGCACGCAGTACGCCAAGGACCGCGTGCAGTTCGGCCAGCCGATCGGCGAGTTCCAGCTCATCCAGGAGAAGCTCGCCCTGATGGAGGTCGCGAGGCTGAACGTCCAGAACCTCGTGTTCCGCTACATCGAGATGTCGGCGGCCGGCCGCGGGCTCAGCCTGGCCGAGGCGTCCGCGATGAAGCTGTACTCAGCTCGCGCGGCCACCGAGGTGGCGATGGAGGCCGTCCAGCTGCACGGCGGCAACGGCTACATGGCCGAGTTCCAGGTCGAGCAGCTCGCCCGGGATGCCAAGGTCCTCCAGATCTACGCCGGCACCGACGAGATCCAGATCACCCACATCGCCAAGGACCTGCTCCGCCGCTGACCCCGCGGCAGCCGTCAAGCCTCAGCCGTAGGCCTTCGGACGGAACAGGCCGACCGGCTGTCGGGCCGGTCGCCGCGGTGGCTCGACCGGCGAGCGGGCTGTTCGCCAGCCGCCCCGAGCTGGATGACCTTGGCGGTCGGTGCCACCGGTGCGGAGGACTGGCGGAGGCGCCACTCACCTGAGCGGTAGATGCCGGGTTCGTCGATGCCGTTGCCGTTCCAGTCGCCCGCGACCGGTCGGTCGCCCGGCTGCTGGCCGTACACGAAGCTGGTGCCCGTGGTGCCGCTCGGCCGGCCGGTGGTGCGCAGGTACCAGGAGGGCGCGGCGGAACACCGCCAGGTCGTCGGCACCATCGCCGTCCCAGTCGCCGACCTGGGGGACGTCGGTGGGGCGGCCGTAGCCGATCTTGAGCTCGAGCAGGTCGGCGGCCGCGAACCCGGTGCGAACGCTCCAGCTGGCCCGGAGGACCGAGATGGGCTCGTCGGTGCCGTCGCCATCCAGGTCGCCGCACAGCGGTGTCGCGCCGGCGGCCCCGAACTCGAAGGACCGCACGGTGGTGCCCCCCGCGAGGGCCGAGCGCAGGTACCAGGTGGTGCCGCGGACGATGACCGGCTCGTCGATCGCGTCACCGTCCCAGTCGCAGAGGAGGGCGATGTCGCCGGCCATGGTGCCGAAGGCGAACAGGTCCTCCACCTGCCCGCCGGAGGGGCCACGGCGCAGCCACCAGCGCTGCGAGCCTGGGAGGCGGGGCGCGCGCTGGAGCGACTCGTACGGGTCGACGGCCACGCCCTGGTACTGACCCGCTGCCGCCGGTTGGCGGATCTCGAAGTGGAGGTGAGGGGCGGTGCCCTCGGCGTTCCCAGAGTCGCCCATGTACGCGACGACCTGGCCCTTCTTGACCGTCGCGCCCTCGACGATGGCGGCGGGGAAGGCCTGGGCCCGCGTGGCCTGGCCGTCGTCCGTGCCCGGCCGGTCGTTGTTGACGTGGATGTAGTGGTAGGTCCACCCGTCCGCGCCCTTGATGGTGACGGAGTTGCCTCCCGCGGACAGGTTGTCGAACTTCACGCGGAGGACGGTGCCGTCGACGGCCGCGAGCTCGGGAAGGAGCTTCCGGCCCATGATGTCGTTGCCCTCGTGGGTGTGGCCTGAGCGAGGCGCCCCGAAGTCGGCGGTGTACCGCACCGGGCCGTCCACCGGGAAGGCGATCGGCTTCACGACGGCCGCGGCCGCGGGCGCCGCGTCGGCGGGGCCGGGCAGCATCGGCGCGAAGAGAGCGATGCTCAGGATGACGGCGGTGGTGTGGCGGCGCATGGTGGATCGAGCGAGAGGCCGAAGCGACGTGGCTCGTGCGCCCGCCCCTGGGCCCAGCTTCGTGCTTCGGCAGTTCTCGGCTGCGGCCTGAGCCTATGTTGCGATCGCGTGTCGCTGCGCCGATCGTCCCTCAGACGCCGAGGGACCTGCCGATGATCTCCTTCATGATCTCGGTGGTGCCCCCGTAGATCGTGGTGATGCGGGCATCGGCGTAGGCGCGGGCGATGGGGTACTCGGTCATGTAGCCGTAGCCACCGTGCAGCTGGAGGCACGTGTCGATCACCCGCTTCTGCAGCTCCGTGCACCACCACTTCGCCATGGCCGCCTCCTCGGCGGTGAGCGCCCCCTCGTTGAGGGCGAGCACGCACCGGTCGACGAACGTCTGCGCGATCTCGACCTCGGTGGCCATCTCGGCCAGCCGGAACCGGCTGTTCTGGAACGACCCGATCGGCTGCCCGAAGGCCGTGCGCTCCTTGACGTAGGCAAGGGTGACGTCGAGCGCCTGCCGCGCCGCCGCCACCCCGGTGACCCCGATCGAGAGGCGCTCCTGCGGAAGCTTGGTCACCAACGACCGGAACCCGCTGCCCTCGTCGCCGAGTCGGTTCGCGACCGGCACGGCGACGTCGGTGAAGAAGAGCTCCGCCGTGTCCTGGGCGTGCATGCCGATCTTCTCGAGGTTGCGACCGCGCTCGAACCCCGCCATGCCGCGCTCGAGCACGATCAGGCTCATCCCCGCGTGGCGCTGGGTGGGGTCCGTCTTCACCGCCGTGATCACGAGGTCGGCGTTGATGCCGTTCGTGATGAAGGTCTTGGAGCCGTTGACGACGTAGTGATCGCCGTCGAGGGCCGCGCTGGTCGTCATCGACGCGAGGTCGGATCCGATGCCCGGCTCGGTCATCGCGATCGCGGTGATCAGGTCACCCGAGCAGATGCCCGGCAGCCAGCGGGCCTTCTGCTCGTCGTTGCAGAGCGTGAGGAAGTACGGCAGGCAGATGTCGTTGTGCAACGTCCAGCCCAGCCCGGCCGCGTTGACCCCGGCCCGCTGGATCTCCTCCGCGATGACGACGTTGTACCGGAAGTCGGCCACACCGCCCCCGCCGTGCTCCTCGGGGGCCGCCATCCCCAGGAACCCGAGCGCGCCCGCCTTGCGGAACACCTCCCGGTCGACGATGCCGGCGCGCTCCCACTCCTCGTGGTGAGGGGCGAGCTCGGCGCCGATGAAGCCCCGAACGGAGGTACGGAACAGCTCGTGGTCGGCGTCGAACAGCGTGCGCTCCATGGCGGCGACCGTAACGCGGTGGCTCCCGACGACAGGCAGGGGCGAGGCTCTCCCCGTGGCCGTCAACATCGAGACCTACGCGTGGGCGAGCGATCTGGCTCCGGCCGACCTGGCGGCGGTCACCCGCATCTACAACGAAGCCTGGCAGGAGTGGGTCGCGGGGGAGCGGCCGTTCAGCGACGGCGCCTATGTGGACTCCGACCGCTTCACGGCCCCCCCGGAGCGGATGACGCGACGGCTCGCGCGCGACGACGAGGGAGCCGTCGTCGGCCACGGTCACGCGTTCTGGCGCGATGAGCCCGGCGGGTGCACCCTGCGGGTGTTCGTCGACCAGGCGGCCCGCGGACGGGGCGTCGGGCGGGCGATCGGACGTGAGCTGGTCCAAGCGGCGCGGGCCGATGGCCGCACGAGCCTCACGCTCGAGGTGGCCCTCGGCAGCACCGAGGCGACCATCGCCGAGGCCGCCGGCTTCCGCCCGGATCTGGTCATCGAGCTGAACCGCTGTGATCCGCGCACGATCCCCGATGCGCTCCTTGATCAGTGGCGGTCCGCGGGTGAGCAGGCCGACGGCTACTCCCTGGTGGCCTACGACGTGCCCTGCCCGTCCGACGAGCTGGCCCGCGACTTCATCCACGCCCGTCATGTGATGAACGACGCCCCCCGCTACGAGGGCGAAGCCGAGGCGACCTACACCGTCGAGGAGCTGTTCGAGGTCGAGGCCGCCAGCGTCGCCGCCCACCAGCGGTGGTGGAACGTCGGCGTGCGTCACGATGCGACGGGGGAGCTGGTCGGCATCAGCGAGATGTACCTCCCGACCAAGCGGCCCTGGATCGTCTTCCAGGGCGACACCGGCGTGGACCAGGCGCACCGAGGCCATGGGCTGGGCGCGTGGATGAAGGCGGTCAACCACCTCCGGCTGCGCGACGAGTGCCCCGAGGTCGAGATCGTGCAGACGTGGAACGCGAACAGCAACGAGCCGATGCTGCGGATCAACCGCGCCCTCGGCTTCGCGCCGGTGCAGCGCTTCCAAGCCTGGTACCTGCCGTTGGGGTGACCCGCTACCCTGGCGGGTGCACGAAGGGGAGCTCGGGGTAGCCGGGCTGAGAGGGTGGCCCGCCGGCGACGGCACGCCATCGACCCGAAGAACCTGAACCGGGTAATGCCGGCGGAGGGAATCGGCACATGGCAGCGCCAAGCGCGAGCGAGTTGGTGGTGGTGATCACGGGCGGCGATGTCGTCGATCCCGCGCACCTCGAGGCGGTCACCGACGACGCCTTCGTGATCGCGGCCGACTCCGGCATCGACCACGCGCAGGCCCTGGGTCTGCGGATCGACCTCGCCGTCGGCGACTTCGACTCCGTGACGCCGGCGGCGCTGGCCACGGCCACGGCCACGGGCACCCGGATCGAGCGCCACCCGGCCGCCAAGGACGCCACCGACCTCGAGCTGGCCCTCGACGCCGCCATCAGCAGACGGCCGGGCCGCATCCACGTGCTCGGTGGGCACGGGGGGCGCCTGGACCACCTCCTGGCCAACGCCCTCGTGCTCGCCGCCCCCGCGTGGGCGTCCGCCGCGATCACGGCCCAGATGGGCCCCGCGCGCCTCTCCGTCGTGCGGAGCGCGGTCGAGCTGCCTGGTCCCGTGGGCGACCTGGTGAGCCTGGTGCCCGTCCACGGGCCCGCGCTCGGGGTGACGACGAGCGGCCTGCTGTACCCCCTCGATCACGAAGATCTGCACCCCGGGTCGACCCGGGGCATCAGCAACGAGCTCACCCGCCCACCGGGCCGCGTCAGCATCGAGCACGGCGTGCTCGTGGCCATCCAGCCCGGTTCCCTCGGAACCCACCACGAGGAGCACCTCCGATGACCACGTTCCCGCGCCGCGCTCTGCTCATGATCAGCGCGCTCGCGCTCCTGCCCCTCGTGGGGTGCGGTGACGACACCGACAGCGGGGCGACGACGACCGGGTCAGGGACCGTGCGCCTGCTGACCCATGACTCCTTCCTCCTCAGCGACGGGATCCTCGACCAGTTCACCGAGACGACGGGCATCGAGGTCGAGCTCATCCAGGGGGGCGACGCCGGCCAGGTCGTGAACCAGGCCATCCTCACCAACGGCAACCCACAGGCCGACGTGCTCTTCGGCATCGACTCGACGTTCCTGTCCCGGGCCCTCGACGCCGACCTCTTCGTGCCCTACGAAGCGGAGGGCCTCGACCAGGTCGACGAGTCGCTCCGCCTCGACCCCGACCACCGGGTGACGCCGATCACCTACGGCGACGTGTGCCTGAACTACGACAAGGCCTGGTTCGCCGAGCAGGGCGTGCCCGTGCCGACCAGCCTGGCCGACCTCGTCAGCCCCGTCTACGAGGACCGCCTCGTGGTCGAGAACCCGGCGACCTCGTCCCCGGGCCTGGCGTTCCTCCTGGCGAGCATCGAGGAGTTCGGCGAGGACGGTTGGGAGGCGTGGTGGAGCGACCTGCGCGCCAACGGCGTGCAGGTCACCGACGGCTGGGAGGAGGCCTACAACACGGCGTTCTCCGGCGGCGGGGCGAGCGAGGGCGACCGCCCCCTCGTGGTGTCCTATGCCTCGAGCCCGCCCGCCGAGGTGCTCTACGCCGACCCGCCGATCACCGAGTCGCCCGTGGGCGTGATCGACGCGAGCTGCTATCGGCAGGTCGAGGGCGCCGGCATCCTCACGGGCGCGAAGAACGAGCCGGGGGCGCGGCTGCTGATCGACTTCTTGCTCGGCGAAGAGGTGCAGGCCGATGTGCCGCTCTCGATGTTCGTCTTCCCGGTGCGCGCCGACGTCGAGCTGCCGGAGCTGTTCGTCGAGCACGCGGCGACGCCCGAGGACGTGTACGAGATGCCCGCGGCGGACATCGGCGCGCACCGCGAGGAGTGGATCGACCAGTGGACCGATCTCGTGCTCCGCTGATCCGCCGCCGCTCGGCCGCGGCGCTGCTGGCCGCGCCGGCGGCCTTCCTGGCCGTGTTCTTCCTGTGGCCCGTGCTCAACATCGTCGGCGAGGGGCTGCGGGGCGACGAGGGGTGGGACCTGTCCGGGGTCGGTGACGTCCTCGGGGACCCGCAGCTGCGTCAGGTGGCCTGGTTCACCCTCTGGCAGGCGGCGGCCTCGACGGTGCTCACCTTGGTGCTCGCCCTTCCCGCGGCCCAGGTGCTGGCCCGCTACGAGTTCCGGGGCCGTCGCTTCGTCCAGGCGGCCGTCATCGTGCCGTTCGTGCTCCCCACCGTCGTGGTCGGGGCGGCGTTCGTGGCGCTCCTCGGCCCGCAGAGCCCCATCGGGCTGGACCTCCAGGGGAGCGCGTGGGCCATCCTGCTCGCCCACGCCTTCTTCAACTTCGCCGTGGTCGTGCGGGTGGTGGGGGGGCTCTGGGAGGGGCTCGATCCCCGCACCGAGGAGGCCGCTCGCACGTTGGGAGCGTCGAGGTGGCGGGCCTTCTGGGAGGTGACCCGGCCCGCGCTGCGCCCGGCCATCGCGTCGGCGGCGGTCATCACCTTCCTGTTCACCTTCACCTCGTTCGGGGTCGTCCGCCTCCTCGGCGGCGGTACCCGCACGACGCTGGAGGTCGAGATCTACCGGCAGACCGCCGACCTGCTCAACCTGCCGGTCGCGTCGGTGCTCGCACTCCTCCAGCTGGCCGCCGTGGGCGCCATGCTCGCCGTGCAGGCCCGCCTCGAACGCCGGCGCGCCACCACCGCCGTCTCCCTCGCGCCGGGCGGTCGCCGTCGCGCGACTGGTCGAGGCGAACGGCTGTGGGTCGGCGCCAACCTCGTTGCCCTGGCGCTGTTCCTCGGGCTCCCGCTCGCCACGCTGGTCGAGCGCTCCTTCCGGACCGGCGACGGACACGGCCTGTCGGCATGGAGGGCGCTGGCGGGGGTCGATCCTGGCTCGCGGCTCTTCGTCTCCCCCCTCGAGGCCGTCGCCAACTCGATCCGCTTCGCCGCCGTGGCCACGGTCATCGCGGTGGTGCTCGGTGGGATGGCCGCGGCGGCGCTGGCCCGCTCCGAGGGGCGGGTCGCGCGGTTCGTCGACGGCGTGCTGCTGATCCCGCTGGGGACCTCCGCCGTCACGGTCGGCTTCGGCTTCCTCATCGCGCTCGATGAACCCGTGGACCTGCGCGCCAGCCCGTGGCTCGTCCCGATCGCCCAGGCCGTGATCGCGCTCCCGTTCGTCGTGTACACGATGACGCCGGTGCTCCGCTCGATCGATCCGCGCCTCCACGACGCGGCTGCGGTGCTCGGCGCCTCTCCGGCGCGCACGTGGCTGGCCATCGACCTCCCCCTCGTGCGGCGGGCCGTGCTGGTGGCCGCCGGGTTCGCGTTCGCGATCTCGCTCGGGGAGTTCGGGGCCACCACGGTGATCGCCCGGGCGGACGCGCCGACGGTGCCCGTGACCATCGCACGGCTGCTGGGTCGCCCGGGCCCGCTGAACACCGGACAGGCCTTCGCGTTGAGCACCGTCCTGATGGTGCTGACGGCGAGCGCCGTGCTCCTCGTGGACCGCTGGCGACCTCGCCCGGGTGCTCGAGGGAGCTGGGTGTGACCGCCCGGGTGACCCTGGCCGGCGTGACGGTTCGGTTCGGCGAGACCGCGGCGCTCACCGATGTCGACCTCGAGGTTCCGCCCGGCCAGATCGTCGCCATCCTCGGCCCGAGCGGCAGCGGCAAGTCGACCCTCCTGCGCGTCATCGCCGGCCTGCAACCGCTCGACGCCGGCACCGTGGCCCTCGACGGAGTCGACCGGACGACCACCCCGCCGCACCGCCGGGGCGTCGGGCTCATGTTCCAGGACCACGTGCTGTTCCCACACCTCGACGTGGGCGCCAACGTCGCGTTCGGTCTGCGCATGCAGGGCCTCGCGACGAGCGCGACGCGCCCGCGCGTGGCAGAGCTGCTCACCCTCGTCGGCCTGCCCGGCACCGAGGCGCGAACCATCCAATCGCTCTCCGGCGGCGAGCAGCAGCGCGTGGCGCTGGCGCGCTCGCTGGCGCCCGCGCCGAGCGTGTTGCTCCTCGACGAGCCGCTGGGAGCGCTCGACCGGCCGCTGCGTGAACGGCTGGTCGACGAGCTGAGCGGCCTGTTCGCGCGCCTCGACCTGACGGTCGTGGCGGTCACCCACGATCAGCGGGAGGCGTTCGCGCTCGCCGACCGGCTGGTGGTGATCGATGCCGGTCGCATCCTCCAGACCGGTACCCCCGCCGAGGTCTGGGGCGAGCCGCGCACGAGCGCGGTGGCCCGGCTGCTCGGGTTCACCAACATCGCCCCCGCCCGTGTCGCCGCCGGCCGGTTGCTGACACCCTGGGGCGACCTGGGTCCGGCCCCCGCGCCGGCCGGCGCCGTGCTCGTGCGACCGGACGGCGTGCGGCCGGACCCCCGCGGTCCCATCGAGGGCACCGTGGTCGGACGGTCCTTCGCGGGCTCGCACACGCGCCTTCGGGTCGCCGTCGCCGACGCGCCCGACCTCGACCTGGAGGTCCCGGACAGCGAGGTGGCGATCCCTGCCCTCGGGGCCGCGATCCGTGTCCGGGTCGCCCCTGAGGCCGTGCGGGCGCTGCCGAGCTGATCTCGGACCCGGCGCTCACCATGGGGGTGGGTCCAGGCGGTCGCCAGGCGGCACCTACGATGCGCCGGGCTCCACTCCAGTCTGCGACCTCAGATGCCGACCACTTCTTCCGTGCCCCGCCGCCACCTCACCGCTCTCGCCGTCGCGGTCCTGGCCGGCCTGGCGGTGTGCGTCGCGCCCGCGCTCGCGCAGGAGGACCCGCCGCCCGACACCACCACCACGACGACCACCGCGCCGCCCGTCACGGAGCCGCCCGGTGAGACCACCACCACCCTCCCTGATCCGGGCGTGGGGGAGGAGCTGCCCGAGGAGCCGGTACCGGTGGTGCCCGACACGGTTCCGCCGCGGGAGGTGGAGCCCGGTGTGTACGCCGAGCAAGCCGGGCGCGTGATCCGCCAGCAGCTCCACGTGGCCCAGGCCGACGCGATCGCTCTGGAGACGACCTACAAGAAGACCAAGCAGCAGGTGGTCGAGCTCGAGGCCGAGCTCGACGGCCTGGAGGGGGCCATCACCGAGCTGGCCGACACCGACCGGGCCGCCGTGCGGCGCGTCGAGGCGGCGCGGCGCAGGTTCGAAGCGCGGACCGCGTCGGCCGTCGTCCGCGGCCGGTCCGAGGACGTGAGCGCGCTCATCGCCACCGACGACCCCAACGACGTCGCCATCGCGCAGACGCTCCTCGGGTCGGTGCTCGATGCGGACGACCAGGCGGTGCGCGACTACCTCGACGCAAGGGCGCAGGTGAGCTCCTATCTCGTCGGCGTGGCGGAGCGGCTGGTCGATGCCCGCCTGGAGCTGGAGGACGCACGCACCCGACTGGTCGAGTCCCGTCGCGCCACGGTGGCCGCTCAGTTCGACCTCGCCGTGTTCGCCGCCGGGTCGGAGATCGTCATCCGCGGGTTCGTGTTCCCGGTCGGTGACCCGCACAGCTTCTGGGACTCCTTCGGTGCCCCTCGGATGATGGGGACGGGCTACGAGCACGCTCACCAGGGCACGGACATCATGGCGCCGTTCGGCACGCCGCTCCTGGCCTGTGAGCGCGGCATCGTCACCGAGATGGGCAACGACGTGCTCGGTGGCACGAAGCTCTGGCTCAAGGGCGAGAGCGGCACGTACTACTACTACGCCCACCTCAGCGCCTTCGCCGAGGGCCTCACCGAAGGGACGCTGGTCGAGGCCGGCGACGTCATCGGGCTCGTGGGCGACACCGGCAACGCGAAGGGCGGTGCGCCGCACCTGCACTTCGAGATCCATCCCGACGGCGGCATGGCGGTCAACCCCTACGCCCTGCTCCAGGTCGTCGACGAGCTCAGCCAACAGGCGAAGGCACGCGAGCGGTAGCCGTGGAGGTCGTCGCCTCGCTCGAGGCTCCCTGCGAGCCGGCGGCACTGTTCCCGTACGTCGACGACCTGGCGGAGTACCCCGAGTGGCTCGACATCGTGCCGCGCGCGGAGGTGGTGGACGCCCACGCGGGCGATCCCGGTCCGGCCTGGTCCGTCGACCTGCGCGGCCGGCTCGGGCCCTTCGCGCGAGCCAAGCGCCTCCGCATGGTTCGCACGGCGCACGAGCCGGACCACCATGTCCGCTTCGAGCGCGTCGAGCACGACGGTCGTGACCATCCGCCCTGGGTGCTGGACGCCGCCATCTCCAGCATCGAGGGCGGCAGCGTCCTCACCATGCGCCTCCACTACGGAGGGCGGCTCTGGATCCCGGCCCTCGACCGCCTGCTCGCCGACGAGATCGAGCGTTCGCGACCCCGGTTGCTCGAGCGCTTGACGGGCTGACGCCCGCGCTGCCTACGCGCTGATCGGGAGCTCCAGCACGTGCGGGCGCCCCGTGGCCAACGCCGCTCGTACGGCATCCCCGACGTCGCCGGTGCTGTCGATCGCGGTGGCGTCCACCGCCCATCGAACGGGCCAGGGCCGTGAAGTCGATCGGCGGCTGGTCGAGGTCCATCCCGACGAAGGTCCCCGTGCGCGCCGACGCTCCGCCCATGCCGCGGAGGTAGCCCTTCAGGATCTTGTACTCACGGTTGTTGACCACCGCGAACACCACCGGCAGCTGATGGGCGGCGGCCGTCCACAGCGCCTGGGGCGAGTACATCGCCGAGCCGTCGCCGACCACGCACAGCACGGGCGCCTTGCCGTGGCCGAGCGACACGCCGCACGCGGCGGGCATGCCCCAGCCGAGACCGCCGCCCGTGCAGAAGAAGTAGCGGCCGGGCTCGGTCCAGTGGTGGAACCCCCGCACGTAGACGCCGGTGGTGATGGCTTCGTCGACGACGAGGCTGTCGGGCGGCAGCGCGCGCACGAGGGCGTGGGCGGCGGCCATCGGGTCCATCGGGGTCGGCCCGTAGCGAGCGAGGGCCGTGTCCTCCAGCCCCTGGACCTCCGCGGCGCGAGCGGTCCTCGCCGCGCCGAGCGCATCGGCGACGGCCTCACCGTCCGCGCGGGACTGCACCAGCGGCAGCAGGGCCTCGAGGGTGGCGCGAGGGTGACCGACGACGCCGAGCCGGACCGGCCACGCCCGACCGACCTGGGCGGCGTCAGGCGAGAGGTGGAGCAGCTCGACCTCGGGCGGCACGACGGGCCCCGGCGTGTAGGGGTACACCATGAACGCCTGCTCCGCGACGAGGAAGACACGCGTCGTAGGCCGCGAGGACCGGCGCGATCGCAACCGCGGCCGGGTTGAGCATCCCCTTCCACAGCGGATGGAGGGGCGGGAACACGCCGCGCCCGTAGAGCGGCGCGCCGTACACCGGTGCGCCGAGGGCTTCGGCGATCGCGACCGTGGCGGCCACGGCACCCGACGATGCGACCGTGTCGCCCACGACGATCGCGACCTTGCCCACGGCAGGGCCCGTGAGGAGATCGGCCAGCTCCTCCAGGCTCCCGCGCCACGGATGCGCGCTCGATGGTCGACGGCGGTGGCGCACCGGAACCCGCGTCAGCGTCGAGGAGGTCCATCGGCAGCGACGCGAACACCGGGCCCCCCGGCGGGTGGGCGGCGTCCTGGAACGCGCGGCGCATGATCGTGCCGAGCTCGCCCGCGGTGCGCACCTCGTGGCCCCACTTCACGGCCCCGGAGGACAGCTCCACGAGCGGGCCCGACAGGAGCGGGTCGGTGGCGATGTGGCGGTAGTCCTGCTGCCCCGCCGTCACCACGAGCGGGGTGCGGTTGGCACGCGCGTTCGTGAGGTTGCCGACGGCGTTCCCGAGGCCGGCCGAGGTGTGGAGGTTGAGGAACGCCGGCCGCCCGGTCGCCTGGGCGTACCCATCGGCCATGCCGACGACGGTGGCCTCCTGCAGGCCGAGCACGTACTGGAGGTCGTCCGCCTCCGCGAGGGCATCGATGAGCGGGAGCTCGGTGCTGCCAGGGTTGCCGAAGACGTGGGTGACCCCCTCGGTGCGGAGCACCTCGAGCAGCACGTCGCGTCCGAGCACCATGACGGGGCACCCTACCGGCGACCCGTAGATTGGTTCGGGCCTGGTCCACGCCTACCGGACGGCCCCCATCGACACCGCACTCGGCCTGCTGGCCGTACTCCTGCTGATCCTCGCCACCGGGTTCTTCGTCGCGGTCGAGTTCGCGCTCGTCGCCGTGGATCGCGACCGGGTGGGCGTGGACGCGGCGGCCGGGAGCCGGCGCGCGCGGGCGACGACCGCGGCCCTGGGACGCCTGTCCTTCAACCTGTCCGGGGCCCAGCTCGGCATCACCGTCACCTCGCTCGTCATCGGGTTCATCGCCGAGCCCACGCTGGGCGCGGCGCTGGAGCCCCTGGTCGAGCCGATCGTGGGGGCCGACCGTGCCTCCGGCACCGCGATCTTCCTCGGCCTCGTGCTGGCGACCTTCGTCACGATGGTGCTCGGCGAGCTCGTCCCCAAGTCGATCGCCATCGCGCGGCCGCGGCCCACGGCCTACGCCCTGGCGGCGCCGATGCTCGTGATCACCCGGGTGCTCGGCCCGCTGATCGCCTTCTTGAACGGGGCCGCCAACTGGACGGTCCGTCGGTTCGGCATCGAACCGCAGGAGGAGCTGACCTCGGTCCGCTCCCTGGAGGAGCTGGAGCTCCTCATCCGCTCGTCGGGCGAGGAGGGCACCCTGGAGCCTGAGGCCCTCACCCTCCTGACGCGATCGATCCGCTTCGGGGAGAAGGACGCCGCCGACGCGCTGATCCCGCGGCTCTCCGTCGACAGCCTGTCGATCGACGACGTGGTGTCGACGCTGGCCGCCACCGCGGTCGCCACCGGGCACTCGCGCTTTCCGGTGATCGGCGCCGACCTCGACGACGTGCGGGGCGTGGTGCACGTGAAGGACGTGTACCGGGTGCCCTACGACGAGCGCGGCACCCGCCCCGTCGCGCAGCTGATGGCCCCGGCGTTCGTGGTGCCGGAGACGCGTGACCTCGCGGACCTCCTCGCCGACCTGCGCCGGGAGGGGAGCCACCTCGCGATCGTCGTGGACGAGCACGGGGGCACCGCCGGGATCATCACGCTCGAGGACATCCTCGAGGAGATCGTCGGGGAGATCGACGACGAGCACGACCGCCCGACCCGCCGGCTCACCCGCGTCCAGCGGGCGGGGGAGTGGCTCCTCGCGGGCACCCTGCACCCAGACGAGGTGTTCGACGCGTGCGGCTTCGTCGTCCCGGAGGGTGACTACGAGACCCTGGCCGGCTTCGTGCTGGCGGTGCTCGGCCGGATCCCGGTGGTCGACGACGGCTTCGATCACGACGGCTGGCGCGTGGAGGTCGTGGAGCTCGACGGGCGACGGGTCGCCACCGTGCGGCTCCGCCGCGCCGAGGGCGCCGATCGTGGCGGTGCGGCACCGTGATCGTCCGGGACCTCCTGGTGGTGCTGGCCCTGCTGGTCGCCAACGGGTTCTTCGTGGCGGTCGAGTTCGCGCTGATCGCCAGCCGTCGCACGAAGCTCGAGGCGATGGCGGAGCAGGGCAGCGCGCGGGCCCGGATCGCGGTGCGATCGATGCGACACCTGAACGTGCAGCTCGCGGGGGCACAGCTCGGCATCACGATGGCGTCGCTCCTGCTCGGGTTCGTGGCCGAGCCCACCATCGCCCGTCTCATCGAGGACAGCATCGGCCAGGTCGTCGACCTGCCCGAACGACTGGTGCACACCCTCGGCTTCGTCGTCGCGCTCACCATCGTGGCGTTCCTCCACATGGTGATCGGCGAGATGGTGCCCAAGAACGTGGCCATCGCCGACCCCGAGCGCACCCTCCTCGCCCTCGCGGTGCCGAACCGGGCCTACGTCACGCTGTTCGGGCCGGTGCTGCGAGTGCTCAACGGGATCTCGGCGGCGGTCGTCCGCCTCCTCGGCATCGAGCCGCGTGACGAGCTGGCGACCGCGGCCTCGGCGGACGAGCTCGCCGTGATGCTGGGCGCGTCGCGTGACGAGGGGCTCATCGAGGAGGTGGCGCACCAGCTGCTCACCGGGGCGCTCGACCTCGGTGATCGGCGGATCACCACGGTGATGGTGCCGCGCGAGGCCGTGGTGTGGCTGCCTCGCTCGGCCACGCCGGCCGAAGCAGAGGCCGTGGTGGTGGCGTCTGGGCACACCCGCCTGCTCGTCGCCGGCGAGGAGGTCGACGACGTCATGGGCTTCGTGCACGCCAAGGACCTGCTCGCGCTGTCGGGTCGGCGCGCGGAACCGGCCCCTCCCGCTCGGGCGCGTCCGCCGCATGCTCGTGCTCGGCGCGGCGACGTCGCTCGACGACGCGCTCCTGGCCATGCAGCGCGACCGCCTCCACGTTGCGGTGGTGACCGACGACGAGGGCCGCACGCATGGGGATCGCCACCCTCGAGGACGTGATCGAGGCGCTGGTAGGGGACATACGGGACGAATCGGACCGCTGACGGGGGTCCCGTTTCGTCACGGAAATGCAACAACCGTCACGTAGGCGCTACCCTCGTGCCGCGCCGTGATGACTCGATCCCTACGTTCCCTGCTCGGCCTGACCGTGCTGTTGGGCCTTCTGGCCGTCGCGCCGCGCGCGGGGGCGGATGACCTCGAGTCCGCCCGGGCGCGGGCGAACCAAGCCGCGGCCGACCTCGCGGAGGCGGAGACCGAGCTCGGCGAGCTCGACGCGGACATCCAGTCGCTCGAGGCGCAGGAGGCCGCCGCGCAGGCGAAGGTCGACTCGCTGCGCGATGCGGTGCGGAGCGTCGTCGTCCAGCGGTTCATCAACGATGACGCCACCCGGTACACGTACACCGATCCCGATCTCAACACCCAGGCCCGGGCGGAGGCGCTCTCGGAGTACGCCACCCAGGGCAACCAGGACGCCATCGACGAGTTCACGGCCGCCACGGAGGACCTCGAGGTGGCCCAGGCCGCGCTGTCGGACAAGCGCGAGGCCCAGGCGGCGGCGATCGACCAGCTGGCCGAGCGGCGTGAGCAGCTCGAGCGCGAGTTCGAGCGGCTCGAGGAGCTGGAGAAGGAGCGCCAAGAGGCCGAGCGCAAGCGCCGTGCGGCAGCGGCCGCGGCGGCGGCGACGTCGACCACCAGCGGGTCCTCGTCCACTGGCTCCACGGAGCGCGACGCGCCCAGCACCCCGATCGTGTCCGCACCGGTGGGCGGGATCATCTGCCCCGTGCAAGGCCCCGTGGCCTTCAGCGACACCTGGGGCGCGTCCCGCTCCGGCGGACGCGCGCACAAGGGCGTCGACATGCTGTCGCCCATGGGCACTCCCACCGTGGCTCCGGTGAGCGGCACCGTGTCGCACCGGGGGAACGGCATCGGCGGGCTGTCCTGGCACCTCAACGGTGACGACGGCAACTACTACTACGGCACCCACCTGTCGTCGTACGCCAACCAGGGGGCCGGTCACGTCGCGGCCGGCACGGTCATCGGCTACGTCGGCGACAGCGGCAACGCCCGCGGCACCCCCCACCTCCACTTCGAGGTGCACCCCGGCGGTGGCGCAGCCGTCAACCCGTACCCGTACGTAGCGGCCGCCTGCTAGCGACGCGGACGCCGAGCGGCACCGGATCCGGCCGCTCGCCTACGGTGCCCGTCTCGTGGGGACCGACCAGCTGCCGCTCGCCCTCCGGGCCCTGCTCGCGCCAGACGGGGACGCGGCGATCGAGGGGTTGCGGCGACTCTCGGGCGGCGCGTCGCGAGAGACGTGGGCCTTCGACCTCGTCGACGGGGGACGGAAGCAGGAGCTGATCCTGCAGCGGCTCCGGCCGGGAACCGCCGCGAGCAGCAGCGGGGTGGGCGTGGAGACGGAGGCGGCCCTGCTTCGAGCCGCCGCGGAGCATGGCGTTCCCGTCGCCCGCGTGGTGGCCAGCGACGACGGTGGCGTGCTCGGCAGCGCGGGGATGGTGGTGGAGCGGCTGGCGGGGGAGACCATCGCGCGCAAGCTGCTGCGCGATGAGGAGTGGTCGGTGGCGCGCGAGCGCCTCGGTGCGCAGGTCGGCGCGGCCACGGCGGCGATCCACGCCATCCCCGTCGAGGCGGTGAAGGGACTGCAGCCGGCCGACCAGGTCACGCAGTACCGGACGGTGCTCGACGGGCTGTCGGAGCCGCACCCGGCCTTCGAGCTGGGCTTCCGATGGCTGGAGGCGAACCGGCCGCCCGAGAACGCGCCGTGCGTGGTCCACGGCGACCTGCGGATGGGCAACCTGCTCGTCGACGGGGAGGGGTTGCGCGCGGTGCTCGACTGGGAGCTCGCCCACATCGGGGACCCGCTCGAGGACCTCGGGTGGTTCTGCGTTCGTGCGTGGCGCTTCGGGTCGCCGTTGCCCGCTGGTGGCGTGGCGACGCGAGAGACGCTCGTGGGCGCCTACGAGCAAGCGTCCGGCCGCCACGTGGATCCGCTGGTGCTCCGCTGGTGGGAGGTGCTGGGGACGCTCAAGTGGGGCGTGATCTGCATGATGCAGGCGTGGGCGCACCTGAGCGGGGCGTCACGATCCATGGAGCTGGCGACGATCGGCCGGCGGGTGTGCGAGAACGAGTGGGATCTGCTCGGGCTGCTGCCTGGGGACGCGCTACCGCGCCGCGACCCACCGCCGCCCGAGCCTGGCGCGGCCCTGCACGATCGACCGACGCTGGCGGAGCTGGTGGAGGCCGTGCGCGAGTGGGTGGACGACGACGTGCGGGCCGGCACCGAGGGTCGTCTCTCGTTCCACGCGCGGGTGGCGGCCAACGCGCTCCGAACGGTCGAGCGCGAGCTGGCCCTCGAGCCGGAGCTCACACGGGCGCACGGCGAGCGCCTCGCGCGGCTCGGCTGTGCGGACGATCGGGAGCTCGCCGCCCGCATCCGCAGCGGCGAGCTGGACGCGCGGGCCGACGAGGTGCGCACGCTCGTGGCCGAGAGCGTGCACGACAAGCTCCTGGTGGCCAACCCGGGCTGGTTGGCCGAGGGCTAGTCCCCCCAGCCCTGCGCTAGGTGGCTACCGCGTGGAATCCGCCGTCGACGTGGATGATCTCGCCGGTCGTCTTGGGGAACCAGTCCGACAGGAGGGCCACGCACGAGCGGGCGACGGAGTCGGCGTCGGCCTTGACGTCCCAGCCGAGCGGGCTCCGTTCGTCCCACACGTCCTCGAAGCGGGAGAAGCCGGGGATCGACTTGGCCGCCAGCGTCTTGATGGGTCCGGCGGCGACGAGGTTCACCCGGATGCCCTGCGGACCGAGGTCACGGGCGAGGTAGCGCGACGTGCTCTCGAGGGCCGCCTTGGCGACCCCCATCCAGTCGTAGGCGGGCCAGGCCTGGGTGCTGTTGTCGAAGTCGAGCCCGACGATCGACCCGCCGCCCGCCATGTGCGGGACGACGACGTCCGCCAGCGTCTTGAGGGAGTAGGTCGACACCTGGAGCGCCACCGCCACGTCCTCCCACGGTGCGTCGAGGAACTCACCCCCGAGGCACGACGGGGGTGCGAAGCCGATGGCGTGGAGGGCCCCGTCGACGCGGCCCCAGCGCTCGCCGAGCTCGTCGCGGACGGCGGCGACGTGCGACGGATCCGTGACGTCGAGCTCGAGGACGGCGGCTTCGACGGGGAGCTTGCGCGCCGTGCGCTGGGTGAGCGACAGCCCCCGCCCGGCGCCGGTGAGGATGACCTCGGCGCCCTGCTCCTGCGCGTGGCGGGCGACCCCGAACGCGAGCGAGGCGTCCGTGAGGACGCCTGTGATGAGGATGCGCTTGCCGTCGAGGAGAGACATGGCCCTGAGACTGCCATGTCGAGGCGCCTGTTACCGGAGCCGCGGGAGTGCCGAAGAGGCGCGACCACGCAATAGGGTGTCGCCGATGCGCATCGGGATCCTTGGTGGCACTGGTCCAGCGGGCAGCGCATTGGCGGCCCGCCTGGCGTCGGTCGGGTTCGAGACGGTGATCGGATCGCGGTCGCGGTACCGCGCCCTGGAGATCGTCGACGGCCTCAAGGCGCAGTGGGCCGGCCGCGAGCTCACCATCACGGCGGCCGACAACGAGGGCGCGGCCGACGCGGATCTGATCGTGATCGCGACCCCGTGGGATGGCGCCACCCAGACCGCCCGGCAGGTCGAGGGGCACCTGCGGGGGAAGGTCGTGATCTCGATGGCCAACGCCCTCACGCGGATCGGCAAGGAGTTCCAGCCGCTCGTCCCGCCCCGGGGCTCCGTGGCGGCGAGCGTCCAGGCGGCCCTGCCGCAGAGCCTCGTGGCGGCGGGCTTCCACCATGTGCCCGCCAAGGAGCTCGGTGACCTCGACCACCCCATCGAGAGCGACGTCCTGATCTGCTCCGATCACCCCGAGGCCAGCGAGGCCACGGCGGACCTGGTGGCCAAGATCCCCCACATGCGGCCCCTCGACTGCGGTGAGCTGTCCCTCGCCACGCCCATCGAGTCCTTCACCGCCGTGCTCCTGCAGCTCAACGTCCGCTACAAGACCCGCGTCGCGGTGAAGTTCACGAGCATCCCGGAGTGACGATGCGGCTGTGGTGCACCGCCCGGCGCGAGGTCGTGCCGTTCGAGCCGGGGCCGGTCGTCACGATGTACACGTGCGGCATCACGCCCTACGACGCCACCCACCTCGGTCACGCCGCGGTGTACGTCGGCTACGACGTGCTCCAACGCCGGTTGCGGGACCTCGGGCACGAGACCCGGTGCGTCCGCAACATCACCGACGTCGACGACTCGATCCTCGGCAAGGCCCGCGAGCTGGGGGTGCACTACCTCGATCTTGCCGCCGCGGAGACCGCTCGCTTCGAAGACGACATGGTCGCGCTCAACCTGCTGCCCTCGTGGAGCGAGCCGCGCGCCACCTCGGCGATCGCGGACATCCGCGGGTTCATCGGGATGGTGCTGGACCGCGGCCACGCCTACCAGGCCGGTGGGGCCGTGTACTTCGACGTCTCCAGCTTCCCCGCCTTCGGGACGGTGTCGGGCTACTCGCGTGACGAGATGCTCGCCTTCGCGGCCGAGCGGGGCGGGAACGTCGACGACCCGCACAAGCGCGATCCGCTCGACTTCGTGCTGTGGCAGCCGTCGCTCCCCGATGAGCCGTCCTGGGACACGCTGTGGGGTCCCGGCCGGCCGGGCTGGCACATCGAGTGCTCCGCGCTGGCGCTGCGTGAGCTCGGGACCACGATCGACCTGCACGGTGGGGGCGCCGACCTGATCTTCCCCCACCACGAGTGCGAGCGGGCCCAGTCGGAGGCCGCGACCGGTGAGCCGTTCGTCCGCCACTGGATGCACCAGGCCATGGTCCGGATGGACGGCGAGAAGATGTCCAAGTCCCTGGGCAACCTCGTCTTCGTCTCCGAGCTCCGCAAGGAGTGGGAGGCGATGGCGATCCGCCTGATGATCGTCGAGAACCACTACCGCACGGCGTGGGAGTGGGATGAATCGCGGATGCCCCGCGCCGCCGAGCGGCTCGAGCGATGGCGCGCCGCCGGGCCCGGCGAGGCGGCGCTCGAGGACGCTCGTGCGGCCCTCGATGACGACCTCGACGTGCCCGCCGCCATCGCCGCCATCGACGACGCAGCCGCGCATGGACACGGGGTCAGCGCCGCCGCGGCGCTCCTCGGCATCGACGCCTGACGGGCCCGCGCTCAGCACGACAGCGTGCAAGACTCCCGCTCGTGGGGGAATCGGAGTCCGAGCGCGAGTACGGGAAGCTCTACCCCGTCGCGCGGGCCGTCATGTCCCCGGTCTTCAAGGCGTTGTGGCGCATCAAGACGGTCGGCCTCGATCGGGTGCCCCGGACAGGCGGCGCCATCTTCTGCCCGAACCACACGTCGGTGATCGACTCGTTCTTCCTGCCCCTGGTGCTGCCGCGGCGCATCACGTTCGTGGGCAAGGCCGAGTACATGGACTCGTGGAAGACCAAGCACATCTTCCCGGCGATCGGCATGATCCCCATCGACCGCAGTGGGGGCAACGCCGCCGAGCGGGCGTTGAACACCGCCGCGCGGGTGATCGAGTCCGGCGAGTTCTTCGGGATCTACCCCGAAGGCACACGGGCCCGCGATGGCCGGCTCCACCGGGGGCACACCGGACCGGCGCGGCTGGCCGTGCGCACGGGGGCGCCGATCGTGCCGGTGGGCATCGTCGGCACGCGCGAGATCCAGCCGCCCGATGCCAAGCTGCCCAAGCCCTTCAAGCGCGCCGAGGTGCGCTTCGGCAAGCCGATCGACGTGCAGCGCTACGCCGACCGAGCGGATGACCGCATGGTGCTCAGGCAGATCATCGACGAGGTGATGTTCGAGATCCGCGAGCTGACCGGCCAGGACTACGTCGACGAGTACGCCACCAAGAAGTCCGAGACGTTCCCGTCGGCGGAGACCGCCCATGTGGTGGAGCTCGGCGCGCCCACCGGCAACGGGCAGGGCGCCGGCGATGAGGCGCCGCCGCGTCGGTCCAGCGCCGAGGTCCTGGCTCCGCCGGCCTAGCGAGCGTCCACAACCGGTTCCCGGTCGATCAGGGGGCTCCGGTACCGTCGGGCTCCATGTCCGACGAGATCACGATCCGGTTGCCCGATGGTTCGACGCGTGCGTTGGCCTCCGGCACCACTGCCGTCGGACCTGGCGCGGGACATCGGGTCTCGCCTGGCCAAGGCGGCCGTGATCGCGGTCGTGAACGGCGAGGAGCGAGACCTGGCGACGCCGCTCGCCGACGGCGACGAGGTGGCGATCGTCACGGGTGACAGCGCCGAGGGGCTGTTCACGATCCGCCACTCGACGGCCCACGTGCTCGCCCAGGCCGTGCTCGATCTCTTCCCGGGCGCGACGTTCGGCATCGGCCCCCCGGTGGAGGACGGCTTCTACTACGACTTCGAGCTGCCCGGGGGCGAGGCGTTCGTGGAGGACGACCTCGAGCGCGTCGACGCGCGCATGCGCGAGATCATCGCGGAGTCCCAGCCGTTCGTCCGCGACGAGATGCCCGCGGACAAGGCGCGCGAGGTGTTCGCGGGCCACCGCTTCAAGCTCGAGATCATCGACGACGCCAGCACCGATCCGATGTCAGCCACGTCCGCGTCGGAGTCCGTCCGCACGTACGAGAACCCGCCCGCGGAGCCCAAGGCGGCGCCGCCGTTCGCGGGCTACCCCGGGTTCATCGACCTGTGTCGGGGTCCGCACGTCCCCACGACGGGTAACCACCTCGGCCACTTCAAGCTCATGCGCGTCGCCGGCGCGTACTGGCGCGGCGACGAGAAGAACCCGCAGCTCCAGCGCATCTACGGCACGGCGTGGGCCTCGAAGCAGGCGCTGGCGGAGCACCTCCACCGGCTCGAGGAGGCCGCCAAGCGCGACCACCGCAAGCTCGGCCTGGAGCTCGACCTCTTCAGCTTCCCCGAGGAGCTCGGGAGCGGCCTGGCGGTCTTCCACCCCAAGGGTGGGCTCGTGCGCCGGCTGATGGAGGACTACTCGCGGCAGCGCCACGAGGAGGCGGGCTACGAGTTCGTCAACTCGCCCCACATCACCAAGGCCACGCTCTTCGAGACGTCCGGGCACCTGGACTGGTTCGCCGACGGGATGTTCCCTCCGATCCACTTCGACGACGAGGGGGGAGAGGCCGGGCAGGACTACTACCTCAAGCCCATGAACTGCCCGTTCCACATCCTGATCTTCAAGTCGCGGTTGCGGAGCTACCGCGAGCTCCCGTTGCGGATGTTCGAGTTCGGCACGGTGTACCGGTACGAGAAGAGCGGCGTGGTCCACGGCCTGACCCGGGTGCGAGGGATGACGCAGGACGACGCCCACATCTTCACGACCAAGGAGAACATGGAGGAGGAGCTGGCCTCCCTGCTCGACTTCGTGCTGGGGCTCCTCGCCGACTACGGCCTGAGCGAGTTCTACCTCGAGCTGTCCACGAAGCCGCCGGGCAAGGGGGTGGGCACGGACGAGGAGTGGGACGAGGCCACCGAGGCGCTCCGCGCGGTCGCGTCCAAGAAGGACCTCGAGCTGGTGCTCGACGAGGGCGGCGGCGCGTTCTACGGCCCCAAGATCTCCGTGCAGGCCCGCGACGCCATCGGCCGCACCTGGCAGCTGTCCACCATCCAGGTCGACTTCCAGCTGCCCCAGCGGTTCGAGATGGAGTACATCGGCGCCGACAACGAGCGCCACCGCCCGATCATGATCCACCGGGCGCTGTTCGGGTCCATCGAGCGCTTCTTCGGCGTGCTCGTGGAGCACTACGCCGGCGCCTTCCCGGCCTGGCTGGCTCCGGAGCAGGCGCGCGTCCTCCCGGTCCGCAGCGATCACCACGCCTACGCCTCGCGGGTGGCCGATCGGCTGGTCGCCGATGGCTTCCGTGCGTCGCTCGTCGAGGCGGACGAGCCGCTCGGCGCTCGGATCCGCAAGGCCAAGCTGGAGAAGCTCCCGTACATCCTCGTGGTGGGGGACTCCGACGTCGAGGCGGGCACCGTCGGCGTCAACGCTCGTGGCTCCGACCACCCCGAGCGCGACGTCCACGTCGATGCCTTCGCCGATCGCCTCGCCGCCGAGGTCGCGGCCAAGGTATGACCACTTCTGTGTCGTGACACCGCATCCGGTGTTCGGCGCACACAGAAGCGGGTGGGGGGCTCGTGCCGCTTGAGCACCTGTGGGCGACATGGCGGTCGGCCTACGTGGGGCAGGTCGTCGACACGCGGGTGCTCCCCAGCGCCGAGGACGCGGCGGGCCGGACGCTGTTCGAGCGCATCCTGGCCGGCGCGGACGAGGAAGGGGACGAGGCAGCCGGTGTGGTGTGGCGCAGCGCCACGTGCTTCGCGCTGCTGAACCTCTACCCGTACACCGCCGGGCACCTGATGGTGATGCCCCAGCGGGCGGTGGCCGACCTGGAGGACCTGACCGTCGACGAGCACACCGAGCTGTGGGCAGGGGTCCGTGACGCGGTGGTCGCGGTCAAAGGCGGGCTGCGGTGCGATGCGGTGAACGTCGGCCTGAACCTGGGCGCGGCGGCGGGCGGCTCGCTCTCGGACCACCTCCACGTGCACTGCGTGCCTCGCTGGACGGGCGACGCCAACTTCATCGCGGTGGCGGCGGACACCCGCGTGCTGCCCATCGGCCTCGACGAGGCCGGCCGCCGCATCCGCGCCGCCTGGCCTGCCTGAGGGGAGCGCCGGTACCGTCGAGGCCGCGATGGCCGACGACACCACGAGGGACGAGGACGTCACCGACGTCCTGCCGGAGGACCTCAACGCAGCCGAGTACGTCGGCCCGTACGTGTTCCCGAACAACAACCGTCGGCGCGTGCCCGGCTACCTGTACCTGGCGCTGGGCGCCGCCTGCATCGCCGGCTGGGCGATCGCGGGACCGGACGGCGTCCTGATCAACGGCGGCTTCCTCGCCGCCGGCCTGCTGCTCGTGCTCCTGGGCGCCTACCACCTGGTGGCGGGCTGGAACCTCGACGTGGACGAACGTGATGCCCTCGTGGCCGCCACGCGGGAGGTCGGCTTCGCGGTGGGCCACGCGTCGGCGCAGCTCGGCTGGCGGGGCCTCCGCAGCCGCCCGACGTGGAAGATCCTCGTGTACTCAGCCGAGGAGCCGCCGCTCAAGCGCGGCCTCGTCCTCGTCGACGGGGTCGACGGCGAGATCGTCGCCCACTTCGTCGAGGACAACCCGGAGGACTGGTCGGATCTCGTCACCGACGACTCCGCAGGTCAGGAGCCATAGGACCAGGCACAGCCCTCCAGCAAGAACCGCCCTCTCGGTGAGAGCACGGGACCAGACCGCCCTCAACCGATAGCCGCGTGCGAACGCGTCGGAGGGGCCCCCGAAGGGACCCCTCCTCGCGAGTGCGCAGGCGGTCTAGGGGTTGCACCAGGTGGCGGGAACGTCACCCACGCCCGGGACCACGACGGTGACCCCGCCGGTCTGGAACAGCTCCGGCATGGTTCGGTGCAGGTCCAGCACGTCCTTGAACGGCACCATCCCGACGCCCACGACCTCGATGCCCCCCTTGGCGACCGCCGAGAGCAGACCGAGGGACTGAAGGGTCGAGATGCCGGCCTGCTGGCAAGCGACGCCGGCGGGCTTGCCACCGTCGCCGGCACCAGCGGGCGGTGCCGCGGACACCACAGACGTGGATGCGGCGAGCGCAAGGGAGCACGCGGCGACAGCGGTTCCAAGCTTTCGAATCATTGCGGATCCTCCCTGGTGGGACGTTGGGTCCGACGGGAGTCCGTCGGGGTTCACACACCCCCTTCGTGGGTGGCACGCCCAACGGATGCAACTTTCTCCCGAGCGGACGACCCTCGGACCCTGCGAGCGAACCCGCAACGCCTGCGGCCCGCGGTCCATCAGGGCGAAGTGTCCATGTGGGCGAATCGAGGACCGCGCGGTGGTGGGCGACGGGGTTCTGCTGCGTGGTCGGGGCCGCCCTGGCGGGACCTGAGTGGCTACCCCTCGACTGGACTCGCGAAGACGGCCCGGTCGAATGGATCGGCTTTCGTCCTTCCTCCCGCGTCGGTACGGCCAACGAATCCTCGAGGTGGACACCCCCGACGTGCTCGTTGACAGCAACCAGCAGGACGAATTGAACCTTCACAGCCTCGTTGCACTGCAGCACACGGCGATCGCCGCTCAGCTGGCGATTGCGGCGGGTGGAGTGCTCCCCAGTGGTGGTGCCGCGGCCAACGTGGGAGTCACAAGACCGACGCGGGCAGTCGCGTGCGACGATCCCGTCATGGGTACTCCGCCGCTCCTGACCGCTGCTGATGTCGACGCCTATCGGAGCTCGCTCTCCAACTGGGGCCGCTGGGGCGACGACGACGAGCGGGGCTGCCTCAACCACCTGCGACCTGAGCACACCGCGGCGGCGGCCGCGCTCGTCCGCCGCGGCCGGTCCGTGTCGTGCGCGCGGACCTTGCCGACCGAGCCGGCGATCGACAACCAGCGCCCCGTCGAGCACCACATGACCGGCACCGTCACCGAGGGCTACGGCGCCGACTGGTTCGGCATCGCCCCGCACGGCTACGCCACGAGCCACCTCGACGCGCTCTGCCACATCTTCTGGGACGGCCAGGTGTACGGCGGGCGCCCCGCCGACGTGGTGACCGCGCACGGCGCCACGAAGCTCGGCGTCCACACGCTCCGCGACGGGATCGTGGCCCGTGGCGTCCTGCTCGACATCCCCGCCGCGCTCGGCGTTGACGCCCTCGAGCCCGGCACGGCGATCACGGTGGAGGACCTCGAGGTCGCCGAGGCCCGAGCCGACGTGCGGGTCGGCACCGGTGACGTGCTCCTCGTGCGCACCGGCCGGTGGCGTTGGCGCGAGCAGCACGGGCCGTGGGACCCCCGCGAGCAGCTGGCCGGACTGCACGCGTCGTGCCTGCCCTGGCTGCACGAGCGCGAGGTCGCGCTGCTCGGCAGCGACGGCGTGTCCGATGTCCACCCGTCGCACGTCGTCGACGTGCGCCTCCCGATCCACACCGTCGGCATCGTGGCGATGGGCCTCCACCTCCTCGACAACCTCGACCTCGATGCGCTCGCGGATGCATGCCGTGAGGAGGAACGCGCCGCGTTCCTCCTCACGGTTGCTCCGCTCATCCTCCGCGGCGGCACCGCGTCGCCGGTCAACCCCATCGCCACCCTCTGAACGGAGGGCCGGAGCCGGCCGGCGGCAGCCTCGGCTACTTGTTCGGGTACAGGCTGGCGTTGCAGCCCTCTTCGCCGAACGGCGTCTGCACGGAGTTGGCGCCGCCCGTGAGGCCGAACGCCTTCTTGGTGTGCCCCCAGTTCTGCACCACGCCGGGATCGACGGGCGCGAGGTCGTCGAAGTCCTCGAGACCGGAGAACGCGCACAGGGAGCGCGAGTGCGTTGACGCCGCGGTGGCCTTTCCGTTGCCCGTGATCTCGCCTGCGAACGCCGAGCCCGCCGTTCCGAGCAGCAGAGACGCGCTGACAGCAACACCTACCAGGATCTTCTTCATCGAGTTCCCCTCCAGCTGAGCGGCGTGGCCCCTCTTGGCCCGCGCCACGACGACGTTTCGGTCGTCACCTCTCTGAAGCGTCGCCGCCACCTCGCGCGATACGGGAGTGCGCCCCCGTCAGGGTCGGCCGCGGACCTCGCGGAGGGTGGCCTCCGCCGCCTTGAGGTCGGCGAGCGCCGAGTCCACGGCGTCCCAGACGACCTCGAGCGCACCGACGTCGGCGTCCTGACCGGCGACCCGGGCCCGCCGCTGCCACTCGCCGGCTGGGACGTGCTCGATCCGATCGGCCAGCCGCTGGGCCTCGTGGGCGAGCTCGGCGATGGCGTCGTCGACATCCGCCGCGGCCTGCTCGTCCCACACCCGCTGCGCCGGGTCCCCGACCGCGGGGTGGAGCACCGCGTCGTCGTCGACGAGGGCCTGGTCCACCGCCCGGCCGAGCAGCGACAGCGTGCGGGTCGCACGGACGGCGTGGTCGAGGGCCGATCGCCCGTCGGCGCCGGGCCGGTGCGCGAGGGCGTCGACCGACTCGTCCTCGCCGAGACCGGCGAACAACGCCCCCCACCGCCGGCCGAGGGAGCGCAGCGCGACGACGGCATCGCTGGGTGGACGGGTCGCCATGCTCAGTCCGCGTCGTGGAGGTCTCGCCGGACACGGTCGACGAGGTGGCTCGGGCAGCACGTCGTAGTGGTCGTGGGCGATGGAGAAGCGGCCCCGCCCGCCGGTGAGCGACCGGAGGTCGACGGCGTAGCGAAGCAGCTCGCTCTGCGGGGCGAGGGCGTAGACGACCTGCTCACCGGTGTCGCCCGGTTCGGTGCCCTGCACCTTGCCCCGTCGGGAGTTGAGGTCGCCCATGACGTCGCCCAGCAGGTCGTTCGGCACGGTGACGTCGAGGCGCGCGATCGGCTCCAGCACCACGGGCTCGGCCTTGCCCATGGCCTCTCGGAAGGCCAACCGGCCGGCGGCCCGGAACGCCATCTCCGAGCTGTCGACGCTGTGCTCCTTGCCGTCGACCAGCGTCGCCCGCACGTCGACCACCGGGTAGCCGTTGACGCCGCCGCGGCCCATCGCCTCCTCGATGCCCTTCGCCACGGCGGGGATGTAGGCCCGGCTCACCGCGCCGCCGACGATCTTGTCCACGAACTCGAACCCCTCGCCTCGCTCGAGGGGCTCCAGCCGGATCGTGGCGACGGCGAACTGGCCATGGCCTCCGGACTGCTTCTTGTGCCGCCCCTCGGCGTCGGCCGCCTGCATGATCGTCTCGCGATAGCGGACCTTCACGTCCTCGGTGGTGAGGTTGACGCCGAACTTCCGCTCGAGGCGCTCGAGGGTGATGGCCAGATGCGTCTCCCCGGTGCCCCGGAGGACGGTCTGGTGGGTCTCCTCGTCGCGGTCGACGACGAGGGCCGGATCCTCGTCCTGGAGGCGGTGCAGCGCACTGGCCAGCTTGTCGTCGTCGGCCTGCGTCTTCGCCACCACCGCGGTGGCGAGCACCGGCGCCGGCTGCTCGATCGGGGCGACGTGCACCGGCTGCCCCTTGGGGGCGAGCGTGTCGCCGGTCGCGGTGCCCGACAGCTTGGCGACGCCGCCGATGTCGCCGGCGGCGAGCAGGTCGACCGGTTCGTGCTCCTTGCCCCGGACCATGAACAGGCCGTGGAGGCGCTCGTCCGTGCCGGAGCGGCTGTTCACGAGGTGGTCGTCGTTGCGGATCGTGCCCGGAGAGCACCTTGAGCAGGGAGACCTGGCCCACGAACGGGTCGGCGATGGTCTTGAACACGACGGCGAGCGGTTGCCCGGCCGGATCGGCCGGCACCTCGACCTCGGTGTCGCCGGCCCGGACGGTGGTGGGTCGGTCGGCGGGCGGGGGACCGATCTCCACGAGCAGATCCGCGAGCCGATCGATGCCGACCTCGGCCGTGGCCGAGCCGCACACCACGGGGAACACGCTGGCCGTCTCGATGCCGAGGGTGAGGGCGTGCTCGAGCTCCTCGAGGCCGGGCACCTCGCCGTCGAGGTACCGCTCGAGCAGGTCGTCGTCGGCCACCACGATGCCCTCGACGAGGTTGTCGTGCACCTGGTGCTCGAGGGCCTCCATCTCGTCGGGGATCGGCTCGGTGTGCGGGACGCCTCCCTCGTAGAGGTGGGCGGTGTCGGTGAGGAGGTCGGCGATGCCCTTGAACTCCGCCTCGGCGCCGATGGGGAGCTCGAGCGGGGCCACCCCCGCGCCGAGCCGATCGCGGAGCTGGTCGAGCGTGCGTTCGAAGCTCGCGCGTTCGCGGTCGAGCTTGTTGATGAAGATCATCCTCGGCACACCGAGTCGGCTGGCCTCGCGCCAGATCGCCTCGGTCTGCACCTCGACGCCGTCCACCGCGCTCACCACGAACACGGCCAGGTCGACGGCGCGCAGCGCGGCGCGCACGTCGCCGAGGAAGTCGGCGTAGCCAGGCGTGTCGACCAGGTTGACCTTGTGGCCCTTCCACTCGAACGGCGTGACGGCGAGCGAGAGCGAGATCCCCCGACGCTGCTCCTCGGGGTCGTGGTCGCTGACCGTGCTGCCGTCCTCGACGCGTCCGAGGCGGTTGATGGCGCCGGCTCGGTGCAGGAGCGCCTCGGCGAGCGTCGTCTTCCCGGCTCCGCCGTGCCCGACGAGGGCGACGTTGCGGATCTTCTCGGACGAAAAGGGCTGCACGCGGCTCCCCCTGCGGTCGACAGCTGCGAGTGCTGGGCAGGGTAGCCAGAGCCCTTACGCTTCGCTTGTGGGTCCGAGCACGCTGCGCCTGCCCGATGGGCGCCTCCTGGCCTACGACGACGTCGGCGATCCCGCCGGCCCGACGGTCGTCTACCTGCACGGAACACCCGACTCCCGCCTCGCTCGTCCGCCCGACGCCATCACGAGGGAGGCAGGCGTGCGGCTCCTCGCCGTCGACCGCCCGGGGGCAGGGGACAGCGACCTCGCGCCCGGCGCCGGCCTGGCCGCGCTGGGGGCCGATCTGCGAGCGCTGCTCGATCACCTCGACCAGCGCCGCGTCCTGCTCGTGGGCTGGTCGGCGGGCGGGCTGTGCGCGCTCGCGGCGGCGACCGCGCTCGGCGAGCGGGTGGCGGGGATCGGACTCGATCGCCACGATCCCGCCGGTGGAGGCCTACGAGGATGCCGCGCTCGTCGCGTCGCTCGGGACCGGGCGGCGAGCGTTCGCCGAGCTCGCCCGGGAGGTGCCCCCAGGCGAGCTGGCCGCCGAGGTGGCGCCCTACCTGGTCCCCGATCCGTTGACCCCTGCCGTCGCGCGAGAGCACGTCCTGGAGTCCGCCGGTGACGTCGGTCGCCGCGAGCTCGGCCAGGTGCCGGGGGCCGTCGAGGCCCTCGTCCAGGGGCTGGAGGCGAGCGTGCTCCGCGGCCGCCAGGGGTTGGTCGACGACGTGGCGCGCCAGCTCGAACCCGGGGTCGACCTCTCGTCGGTGACGGCTCCCGTGCGGACCTTCCACGGTGCGGAGGACCCGACCTCCCCGCCCGAGGTGGGCGCCTGGCTGGTGTCCCGGCTCCCCAATGCCGTGCTCGACGTGTCTCCCGAGGCCGGTCACCACCTGCTGTTCCCCCGGTGGCGGGGCCTCCTGCGGGCCGTCCAGCGCGATGCGGGGATCTGAGCGGGTCGCCCGATACCCTGTCGGCCATGTTCGATGGTCGCTGGCGGCAGAGCTTCGAGGAAGGTCTCAAGCCCGTCGGCGCCAACCTCCGCCGCACCGGCATCACGGCCGACCACCTCACCGCCACCGGGGTCGTGCTGGCGGCGGCCGCATCGGTGGCCATCGCCAACGGTGCCCTCCGTGGCGGGCTCCTGCTCCTGGTGCTCTGTGCCCTGCCCGACCTGCTCGACGGGGCCGTCGCCAAGGCGTCCGGCACCGCCGGCCCCCGGGGTGCGTTCTTCGACTCGGTGTCGGATCGCGTCACGGACGCGCTGCTCCTCGGCGGTGTCGCCTGGTACCTCGCGTCCACCCACCCCGGGCGGATCTCCGTGCTCCCGATGGCCGTCCTCGCCGCCTCGATGCTGATCTCCTACGAGCGGGCCAAGGCCGATTCGCTGGGGTTCGACGCCCGCGGCGGGCTCATGGAGCGGGCCGAGCGCATCATCCTCCTCGGTGTGGGCCTGCTGTTCGACTCGCTCCTCATCGGCGTCCTCTGGGTCATGCTCGTGCTCACGCTGATCACCGCCGGGCAGCGGTTCGTCAAGGTGTGGCGGCAGGCCAGCGTCACCCGACCCACCCCGCCGCCGAGCCGTTGGCGGGCCCGGCGGGCCGCCCGCCCCACCGAGCGCGCCTGGCGCCGCCAGCAGCGCACCACCCGCCGGTAGTGGCGTAGGCCGCGGCGCCCCCGGCCTCCGTGGTCGACCTCGTCACTCCCGCCTACAAGACCGCCGCCCGCCTGGCGCGGCTGCTCCCGGCACCCGTCGCGGCCACCGGTGCGCGAGGGCTCGGGCGACTCGCCGGTCACCTGGCGCGCGATCGCCGGGCTCAGGTCGAGCGGAACCTGCGCCGGGTCGATCCCACGCTGCAAGGTCCGGCGCTCCAGCGGCTCGTGGACCAGACCTTCGAGAGCTATGCCGCGCTACTACGAGGAGTCCTTCCGGCTCCCCGGCACCAGCGCCGCCGACCTCGACGCCGGGTTCCAGGCCGACGGCTGGCACCGGCTCGACGCCGCCCTCGAGCAGGGCACCGGGGCGATCATGGCGCTGCCCCACCTCGGTGGGTGGGAGTGGTCGGGGTTCTGGGTCACGCAGGTGCAGCACCGTGCCGTGACCGCTGTGGTCGAGCGCCTCGACCCGCCCGAGCTGTTCGAGTGGTTCGCCGACCTGCGCCGCTCCTTCGGCTTCGAGGTCGTCGCCCTCGGCCCCGGTGCCGGCCCGGCCACGGCGAAGGCGCTCAAGGCCAACCACACCTTGGCGCTGCTCTGCGATCGGGACCTCACCGGCACCGGCCCCGAGGTCACCTTCTTCGGTGAGCGCACGACGCTCCCCGGCGGGCCCGCCACGCTCGCCCTGCGCACGGGAGCACCGATCTTCCCCACCGCCGTCTACTTCGACGGACCGGACCTGCGGCGCAGCATCGTGATGCCGGCCCTCGACGCCACCCGGCAAGGGCGCCTGCGGGACGACGTCCAGCGGGTGACCCAGGACCTGGCCCACGCCCTCGAGGACCTGATCAGCCGAGCCCCGGAGCAGTGGCACCTCCTCCAGCCCAACTGGCCGTCCGATCGGTCGTGACTTCGTGATCGGCGGCCTTCGGGGTTCGTCTGAGGTCCGGCACTAGCCTCCGGCGGTGCGCATCGGGGTCATCTGTCCGTACTCCCTGACCATCCCCGGTGGCGTCCAGGGCCAGGTGCTGGGGCTCGCCCGCTCGTTGCGTGCGCTCGGCCACGAGGCGCGCGTGCTCGCCCCCTGCGACGGCCCGCCCCCGGACGCCGGCGTGACCCCGCTCGGCCGTAGCGTGCCGACGGCGGCCAACGGCTCGGTTGCTCCACTGGCCCCTGACCCGTCCGCCCAGCTGCGCACGATCCGCGCCCTGCGCGATGAGGGGTTCGAGGTCGTCCACCTCCACGAACCGCTCGCGCCCGGTCCGTGCATGACGGCCACCCTCTTCTCCGATGCACCCAAGGTGGGCACCTTCCACGCCGCGGGCGAGAGCGCTGGGTATCGCGTCATGGGCTGGGCCATGCGTCGCACGGCCGCACGGCTCGCGCATCGGGTCGCGGTGTCACCGGATGCGATGGCCCTCGCCCAGGGGGCCCTCGGCGGGGAGTACGAGCTCCTCTACAACGGGGTCGAGGTCGAGCGGTTCGCCGAGGGGCCGGCGCATCCCACGTCCGGCCCCACGATCTTCTTCCTCGGCCGGCACGAGCCCCGCAAGGGCCTCGAGGTGCTCCTCACGGCGCTGAAGGAGCTGCCCCCGGACGTGCACGTCTGGGTGGGCGGCGACGGACCGCAGTCCGAGGAGCTGCGCCAGCGCTTCGGCCACGACGGCCGCATCGAGTGGCTCGGCCGCATCAGCGACGATGAGCGCGCCGCCCGCATGCGGGGCTGCACCGTGTACTGCTCACCGTCCGTGCGAGGGGAGTCCTTCGGCATGGTGCTGCTGGAGGCCATGGCGTCAGGATGCGCCCTGGTGGCCTCCGACCTCGCCGGCCATCGCAACGTCGCCACCGACGGCGTCGACGCCCTGCTCGCCCCGGTCAGCGACGCGGCCGCGCTGGCCAAGGCCCTGCAGCGGGTGCTCGACGACGACGTCCTGCGGGCGGAGCTGGTGGCGGGAGGCCGCCGCCGGGCCGATGACCTCTCGATGACGAACCTGGCCGAGCACTACGTCGGGATCTACGAGCGGGCCATCGCGGGGTGCCACTAGGGGCCGGAGGCGCGTCGCTAGGGTGGACACCACCTTCGGCAAGGAGTGAGCAGTCGTGCTCTTCGTGTGGATCATCGTGGCGATCGTCGTCTTGGCCGCCATCTACGTGCTGATCACCTACAACGGGCTGGTGTCGATGCGCAACCGCATCGAGAACGCGTGGGCCCAGATCGACGTGCAGCTCAAGCGCCGGTACGACCTCATCCCCAACCTGGTCGAGACCGTCAAGGGGTATGCGGCCCACGAGCGCGGCACCCTCGAAGCAGTCGTCCAGGCTCGCAACATGGCCATGAACGCCCAGGGCCCGCAGGACCAAGCCGCCGCCGAGAACATGATCACGGGGGCGCTGAAGAGCGTGTTCGCGCTGTCGGAGGCCTACCCCGACCTCAAGGCGAACCAGAACTTCCTCAACCTGCAGGAGGAGCTCACCGGCACCGAGGGCCGGATCGCCTACGCGCGGCAGTTCTACAACGACAGCGTTTTCAAGTACAACACCAAGATCCAGTCGGTGCCCTCGAACGTCGTGGCCAACCAGTTCAGCTTCGCCGAGCGGGAGTACTTCGAGGTCGATGACGCCGCCCGCGGCAACGTCGAGGTGGACTTCACCGCGGCTCCGGCCGTCGATCTCAGCGACGGCGACGGCGCGCCCCCGCCCGCACCCACCCCGCCGCCCGTCTGACCCCCCAAGGACGCTGACCCCCGCGTGTACGACCAGGTCGCTCAGAACAAGCGCCGATCCCTACTCCTGCTGCTCGCCTTCGTCGGCCTCGTGCTGGCGGTCGCGTTCGCGTTCGACCTCGTCGTCGGCGGCGGCCCGTTCTTCATGCTCTTCGCGCTCGTCCTCGCGGGCGGGACCGCGGCCGTGTCGTACTGGAAGGCGGACGCCATCGCACTGCGCGTCAGTCGGGCTCGACCGGCATCCGTCGAGGAGTACGGCCGTCTGCACAACATCGTGGAGGGCCTCTGCATCGCCGGTGGGCTGCCCAAGCCCCGCCTGTACATCGTCGACGACCCGTCGCCGAACGCCTTCGCGACCGGCCGCGATCCGAAGCACGCCGCGGTGGCGGTCACCACGGGGCTGCTCGAGAAGATGAACCGGGTCGAGCTCGAGGGGGTGCTCGCCCACGAGCTGAGCCACATCAAGAACTACGACATCCTCGTCTCCACGCTGGCGGTGACGATGGTGGGCGTCATCGCAATCGCCGCCGACATCGGCGTGCGCTTCATGTGGTTCGGCATGGGGCGGAGCCGCAACAACGACAACGACAGCGGGGGCGGCGGCATCGGCGCGATCCTCGCGGTGTTCGGGTTCGCGCTGCTGATCCTCTCGCCGTTGATCGGGCGGGCCATGCAGGCCGCCGTCAGCCGCCGTCGCGAGACGCTCGCTGACATGTCCGGGGTCGAGCTCACGCGCTACCCGCCGGGACTGATCTCGGCGCTCGAGAAGCTGCGCGACGACTACACGGTCGTCGGGTCGTCGTCCCACGCCACGGCGCACCTGTGGATCGAGCAGCCGCAGGCGGTGCAGGAGGACGAAGGTCGCATCTCCCGGATCAACCGCATGTTCGACACCCATCCACCGCTCGAGGAGCGCATCGCGCTACTACGGGAGCTCTAGACCGATCGCGGGAGCACAACAGACATCGTGCTGAACACCATGAAGCAACGGATCATCGCTGGGAGCGCGACGGCGCGTTCCTGGTCCTCGGAGGCGTGGCGCTGGCCTTCAGCGGCGGCGGCAGTGCCGCCCCGCCGCCGACGACCACCACCACCACGACGACCACCGTCCCCGAGACCACGACCACCACGGAGCCTCCGCTGGTGGCGCCGCTCACCGGGCTGGCCGGCAACTACGGCACCCGGCTCGATCGCACCGCACTGGTGGTGAAGATCGACAACGGGGAGCCGAAGGCACGGCCGCAGTACGGCATCAACCAGGCCGACGTCGTCTACGAGGAGCGGGTCGAGGGCAGCGTCACCCGGCTCCTGGCGATCTTCCACTCCAACGACTCGGCTCCGGTCGGCCCCGTCCGCTCCGCCCGCACGTCTGACATCGCCATCTTCACGCCGCTCAACCACCCGTACTTCGCGTGGAGCGGCGCCAACCCCACCTTCGCCCGGCGCATCCGGGGCGCGGCGGTGAAGGACGTCGGCTACGACGCCCTCCCGAGCGAGTACTACCGGGAGCAGAGCCGGTCGGCGCCCAGCAACCTGATGCTCAAGTCGACGGCCACGATCTTCGGCCTTCCCAACGAGGGGTCGGCGCCCCCACCGCCGCTGTTCCAGTACCGGAAGCGGGGGGAGCCGGTCGCCCACCTGGAGCCGGCCGCCGGCGCCACCGTGGTCTTCGGGCAGAGCGGCGGGAGCGCGCCGACGGAGTGGCGGTGGAACGGCGATGGCTGGGCTCGCAGCCAGAAGGGGACGCCGCACGTCGACGGGGCCGGCATCCAGGTCGCGCCCGCCAACGTGATCATCCAGTTCGTGCAGTACAAGCCCAGTGACGTCTCGGACCAGTTCGGCGTCCCGATCCCGGAAGCCCAGCTCGTCGGCGAAGGCGACGTCTGGGTGCTCACCGGCGGAGGCACCAGCCCTCCCGGTCTCGTGCAGGGCCATTGGAAGAAGACCTCGCTCGAGGCCGTCACCACCTACACCGACGCGGATGGGAAGCCGATCCTGCTGCGGCCCGGCCGCACGTGGGTGGTGCTTCCCTCGCCGGGCGGTGCCACGAGGTTCTAGGTCGCCCATTCCGTCTTCGGGATCCGAACGGGCGGACGGTACGATCGGACCATGGCCGACGCCGCCCCCCGACCGCTGACCCACGACACCGGAACCACGCGTGTGAAGCGGGGTCTGGCCGAGATGCTCAAGGGCGGCGTCATCATGGACGTCGTCGATCCGGAGCAGGCCAAGATCGCCGAAGACGCCGGTGCCGTCGCCGTGATGGCCCTCGAACGGGTGCCGTCCGACATCCGCCGCGATGGTGGCGTCGCTCGCATGTCCGACCCCGAGATGATCGAGGGCATCAAGGCCGTCGTCACCGTCCCCGTCATGGCGAAGGCCCGCATCGGCCACTTCGTGGAGGCGCAGGTGCTCGAGTCCCTGGGCGTCGACTACGTCGACGAGTCCGAGGTGCTCACCCCTGCCGACGAGGCCCACCACATCGACAAGTGGGCGTTCACGGTCCCGTTCGTGTGCGGCGCCACCAACCTCGGTGAGGCGCTGCGGCGCATCAGCGAGGGCGCGGCGATGCTCCGCTCCAAGGGCGAGGCCGGCACGGGCAACGTGGTCGAGGCCGTGCGCCACCTGCGGTCGATCCTCGGCGACGTGCGCAAGATCACCCAGGCCGACTCGGCCGAGCTCTACGACTGGGCCAAGCGGCTCCAGGCGCCCGTGGGCCTCGTGCAGGAGCTCGCTGACACCGGCGAGCTGCCCGTGCCGCTGTTCTGTGCCGGCGGCCTCGCCACCCCCGCCGACGCCGCCCTCGTGATGCAGCTCGGGCGCGCAAGCCGTGTTCGTGGGCTCGGGCATCTTCAAGAGCGACGACCCCGCCCGACGGGCCAAGGCCATCGTCGAGGCCACCACCCACTTCAACGATCCCGGCATCATCGCCAAGGTGTCACGAGGGCTCGGACCGGCCATGCCGGGTCTGGAGATCAGCACGCTCGAGACCAAGCTCGCCGAGCGCGGCTGGTAGCGATGTTCTCAGCGAGGCCCCCAGGTGAAGGTCGGTGTGCTCGCCCTGCAGGGCGCCTTCGCCGCGCACGCCTCGTGCCTGCGGGCCCTCGGCGCTGAGCCGCGCGAGGTTCGCACGCCGGCTGAGCTCGACGAGGTCGACGCCATGGTCCTGCCCGGCGGCGAGTCGACGACGATGTCGATGCTCCTGGACTCCGCCGACCTCTTCGCACCGCTGGGCGAGCGGTTGCGGGACGGGTTGCCGACCCTCGGCACGTGCGCCGGCATGATCCTGCTCGGCGCCGAGATCCTCGACGGACGGGCCGATCAGCGGTGCTTCGGCGCCGTCGACATCTCGGTGCGTCGCAACGCCTTCGGTCGCCAGGTCGACTCCTTCGAAGCCGATCTCCCGCTCGAAGCCCTCGGCGACGAGCCGTTCCGGGCCATCTTCATCCGGGCCCCGTTCGTCGAGCGGGCAGGACCCGACGTCGAGGTGCTCGCTACCGTCGACGGACACCCCGTTCTCTGCCGCCAGGGCGCGGTCACCGTCGCGGCCTTCCACCCCGAGCTGTCGCACGACCTGCGCCTCCACGATCACTTCCTCAGGAGCATCTGATGTCCGGTCATTCCAAGTGGGCAACCATCAAGCACAAGAAGGGAGCGGCCGACGCGGCGCGCGGCAAGCTCTTCGCCAAGCTCATCCGGCAGGTCGAGGTGGCGGCCCGCGAGGGTGGTGGCGACCCCGACATGAACCCCACCCTGCGGACGATGTACCAGAAGGCGCGCGACTCGTCGGTGCCGCTCGACACCATCGAACGGGCCATCAAGCGCGGCACCGGTGACCTCGAGGGCGTGATCTACGAGTCGATCACCTACGAGGGCTACGCCCCGGGCGGCGTCGCGGTGCTGATCGACGTGCTGACGGACAACCGCAACCGCACGGGTGCGGAGGTGCGCAGCGTGTTCTCGAAGTTCGGCGGGTCGATGGCGGAGCCGGGGGCCGTGGCCTGGCAGTTCGAGCGCAAGGGCACCGTCCTGGCCGACCGCGGCGTGGACGAGGACGAGCTGATGCTGCTGGCCCTGGACGCCGGGGCCGAGGACCTGGCCGACGACGGGGAGGCCTGGCGGATCACCACCCCGCCCACCGAGCTGCACGCCGTGCGAACCGCCCTGGAGGAGGGCGGCGTAAAGGTGGGATCCTCTGAGCTGACCATGTTGCCCACCGCCACCATCGAGCTCGACACCAGTGAGGCGGCCAAGAAGGTGATCCGCTTGATCGACGCCCTCGAGGAGAACGACGACGTGCAGGACGTCTACGCCAACTTCGACATCCCTGATGCCATCCTCGAGGGGATCGACGCCTGATGGGCGCGGAGGTCGGCAAGCCAGCGCCCGCCTTCACCCTGGCGGGCAGTGACAACACGGACGAGGGTCGGCGCGACTACTCGCTCGAGGAGTACCGCGGGCAGGTGGTCGTGCTGGTGTTCTACCCGGGCGACAGCACGCCCGTGTGCACCCGCCAGCTCAACGCCTACACCGAGGACATCGACTCCTTCACCGACGCCGGGGCCCAGGTGCTGGCGGTGAGCCCGCAGTCCGTGCAGAGCCACGACGACTTCTCCTGCAAGCAGGGCGGGTTCGCCTTCCCGCTCCTCGCCGACACGGACAAGGCCGTGGGCGAGGCCTACGGGATCCTCGGGCCGCTCGGCTTCTACCGGCGCTCCGCGTTCGTGATCGATGCGGAGGGCATCGTGCGGTACGCGCACAAGGCGGTCGCCGGGCTCACGTTCCGTTCCACGGACGAGCTGGTCGAGGCCGTCAAGCTCGCCCGGTAGGGGCGCTACTGCTCGTCGGCGACGCCGAGGAGGCGCCCGCGGGTGACGACTCGGATGCCGCGCCAGAGGGCGATGGCGGCGAGCACCCAGGCGATGGCGCCGATGTACCAGGCGAGCGCGTTCCCGCCGTAGAGGCTGCCGGTGGCCTGGCTGTAGGCGACCATGATGAGCGGCAGGCTCACGAGAGCGGACGCCTGCTGCGCGGCGGCGGTCGACTTGACCTTGGCCGACAGCCGCAGGACCAGGGAGAGGGTCAGCGCGAGGAACGGGGGCACGACCCACAGCATGAGCACCCACCACTGGCTGGTGGGGAAGAACCAGCCGCCCACGTCAGGACCGACGATCGTGTTCACGATGAGCGCGTAGATGCCGAACCCGACGATCGTCGTGGCGTAGCCCGGGACCAGGCTGGCGGCCAGCTTCCCGAGGAAGATCTCCCGGATCCCGGCGGGGGAGTGAGCCAGGAACTCGCCCGTGCCCCGCTCCCGCTCGCCGACGATCGTGGCGGCCCCGACGGCCGTCGAGATGGTGATGGGCACCACGACCGCGACGGGGGCGAACAGGTAGACGGCGAGGGCGTAGCCGGCTCGGGCCTGCTCGGTGTCGCCCTGGATGGCCGCTTGGGCCCGCTCGGGGAGCACCTCGAGGGCTTGCGAGAGCTGGCTCACGGCGTCGACGTTGCCCAGCTGCGTGATCGTGAAGAGGAGCACGGTCGGTACGAAGACGAAGAAGATCCCGCCGAGGATCAACATCGGGATCCAGTAGTCACGCGCCTGCGCGAGCTGCTTGAGGTCGGTGCGCGCCACGGTCCAGACGTGCCCCCAGTGCAGGGTGCGCACGCCCTTGTTCGGGGTCACGGTGGTCGCGGCCATCAGACGGCGCTCCCGTCGACCATGCCCAGCCGGCTGCGACCAGACATCTGCCGGACGGCGAAGTACAGATCCTCGAGCGTCGGCTCGTGGGGCTCCACCCGGGTCACCCGCGCGCCCGCGGCGGTGAGCGCGAACACGAGGTCGGGGACTCGCTCGACCGCATCCATGCGAACCACCGCGGTGAGGTCAGCGCGTTCGTAGCCGACGACGCCAGGCGCCTGCTGGAGCGCGTCGAGGGCGGCCGCGTCGTCGGCGCCGAGGCGCACCATGGCGTGCGGCCAGTAGCGCTTGGTGAGCTCGTCGGGCGAGCCGTCCACGAGGTTGGCCCCGTCCTGGAGGACGACCACCTGGTCGGCCAGGCCCTCGGCCTCGAGGAGCAGGTGGGTGCACATCACCACGGTCGAACCGTCCTTGGTCATCTCGTGGATGAGCTCGAGGACGGCGTGCGAGGACTCCGGGTCGAGACCGGAGGTCGGCTCGTCGTAGAGGAGGAGCTCGGGTCGGTGGAGCACGCTCCGGGCCAGGGCGAGCCGGGTCTTCATGCCCGTGGAGTAGCCGCCGACCTGGTCATCCAGCGCTCCCTCGATGCCGAACCGGGCCGCCGCCTCGCGGATCCGGTCGTCGACCGGCGCGCCCCGGCCGACGCCGTACAGCTCGGCCGAGTACCGGAGGTTGTCCAAGCCGGACAGGCGGTCGTAGAGGGCGGGCTTGGCGGACACGACCCCACACCGAGCCCGGACCTCGTCGCCGTCGACGGACGGGTCGAGGCCGAACACGCGGACCGTCCCCGCATCGGGTGAGAAGGCCCCGGTGATGGTGCGGATGGCCGTCGTCTTGCCGGCCCCGTTCGGTCCGAGGAGCACCGTGATGCGCCCGCCCGGGACGGACAGGCGCAGATCGTCGAGGGCCCGGTTCGCGCCGAAGGTCTTCACCACCCCCTCGAGGACGATGACGGGCGGGGGCGGAGGCATCGGGGCGACGGTACTGCTGGGGTCGCTCGTGATCGTGGTCACGCACGTGGTGTCGGCCCGCGTCCCGGCCCCCCTTGAGATCCGCGCGCCACGGAGGCCCAGACGATACGGTCGAACGCGTGTACGTCCTCGGCATCGACCCCGGGCTGTCCCGCTGCGGCTACGGCATCGTGCACCAGCAGGCCGCTGGTGTGCGCGCCACCGCGGTCGGCGTGCTGCGCACGGCCCCCACCCTCCCGACCGCCCAACGCCTGGCGGAGCTGCAGAGCGACCTCCGGGCGCTGCTGGAGGAGCACCGGCCGCAGGTGGTCGCCATCGAGCGCGTGCTCTTCCAGGTGAACGTCCGCACGGCCATCCCGGTGGCCCAGGCCGCCGGGATCGCGATGGCCGAAGCCGTCACCGCCGGCTGCGAGGTCGTCGAGTACTCCCCGAACCAGGTCAAGCAGGCGGTCGCCGGCGTGGGCGGCGCCTCCAAGGACCAGATGGAGCGCATGGTGCAGACGCTGCTCGGGATCGCCCAGCCCCTCCGTCCCGTCGACGCCGCCGATGCCGTCGCGCTGGCGCTGTGCCACCTGGCCCACGCGCCCATGCGGGGACGCGTGGCCCAGGCGGTGGCCCGATGATCGGCACGCTCCGGGGCTCGTTGCTCGATCGGGGTGAGGGCGACGTGACCGTCGAGGTGGCGGGCGTGGGCTACCGCGTGGTCGTCACGCCCACGACGACGGTCTCCCTCGGGGAGGTCGGGCAGGAGGTGTTCTGCTGGATCCACCACCACCAGCGCGAGGACGCCGTCACGCTGTACGGGTTCGCGAGCAAGGACGAGCGATCGAGCTTCGAGGCGCTCCTGGGCGCGCACGGGGTCGGTCCGGCCCTCGCGCTGGCGATCCTGTCGGTGCACTCGCCGATCGCCCTGGCGCGGGTCGTCGCCGAGGACGACGTCGGCGCGCTGTGCCTCGTGCCCGGCGTCGGCAAGAAGACCGCCCAGCGACTGCTCATCGACCTCAAGTCGCGCCTCTCCATCCCCGACCTCGGCGACGGCCCGGCGCCGGGCACCGCGCCCACGACCGACGGCCCGGCCACCGCCCGCGCCGACGTCCGCGACGCGCTGGCCGGGCTCGGCTACACCGACGCGGAGGTCCGCGACGTCATGGCCGACCTGCCCGACGACGGCGACGCCGGCGCGCTGCTCCGCGACGCCCTGCAGCGCCTCGGCGCGGCCAGGCGATAGGAAGGCACCGTGCGCGAGGAGCTCCTGCGACCCGAGGCCGAACCGGCCGACGATGCCGAGATCCTGGCCGACGTCAGCCTGCGGCCCCGATCCCTCGCGGAGTTCGTCGGCCAGCGCGAGCTCAAGGCCCACCTCGAGATCATCCTGGAGGCCGCCCGCCGTCGGGGACAGGCCGTCGACCACGTCCTGCTCGCGGGCCCACCCGGCCTGGGGAAGACGAGCCTGGCGGGCATCATCGCCGCCGAGATGGGCGTGGCCATCAACGTCACGTCTGGCCCGGCGATCGAGCGCGCCGGCGACCTCGCCGCCATGCTCTCCCAGCTGGGTGAGGGCGACGTGCTGTTCATCGACGAGATCCACCGGCTCCCGCGGGTCGTGGAGGAGGTCCTCTACCCCGCCATGGAGGACTTCCAGATCGACATCGTGCTCGGCAAGGGCCCGGCGGCCCGGTCCATCCGCCTGGATCTGCCCCGCTTCACCCTGGTCGGCGCCACCACGCGCACCGGCTCCATCACCGGTCCCCTCCGTGATCGCTTCGGACTGGTCGCTCGCCTCGACTACTACGAGCCCAGCGAGCTCGAGGCCATCGTCACCCGCGCCGCCGGGATCCTCGGTGTGCGGGTCGACGCGGACGGAGCCCGCGAGATCGCCGGGCGGGCGCGGGGCACGCCCCGGATCGCCAACCGCCTGCTGCGGCGCGTCCGTGACTTCGCCGAGGTGAAGGGCGATGGCACCGTGGACCTGCCCACCGCGTCGGCCGGTCTGGCGACGTTCGGTGTCGACGAGCTCGGGCTCGACAAGGTCGACCGGGCGATCCTGTCCGCGATCTGCGAGCGCTTCGGCGGCGGGCCGGTCGGGTTGTCGACGCTGGCCATCAGCGTGGGGGAGCAGACCGAGACCGTGGAGGACGTCTACGAGCCGTTCCTCATCCAGGGCGGCCTGCTGATGCGCACGCCCCGGGGACGCGTGCGCCACGGCGGCGGCCTTCGCCCACCTCGGCGTCGCCGCCCCCCGCCACGTGCAGGGCCAGGCCGCGCCTCCCGGCCTCTTCGGGTGATCCTCGCTCTCAGCTGATTCGCCTCGTCCCGCCGCGCTCGGGACACTGGTGCCCCCATGGACACCGCCGCCGTCGACTACGACCTCCCGCCGGAGGCCATCGCCCAGGTCCCCGTGGAGCCGCGGGACGCGGCGCGCCTGCTGATCGACGAGGGGCCGGGTCGTGCCGCCCCGGCACGGCCACATCCCCGACCTCGTCGGGCTGGTGGGGCCGGGGACGTCGTCGTGGTCAACACCACCCGGGTGCTCCCGGCCCGCCTCGCGGCTCGGCGATCCACCGGCGGCGCGGCGGAGGTCCTCCTCCTGGAGCCCCGCGACGAAGCGCACGTCCACTGGGAGGCGCTCGCCCGGCCCAGCCGCAAGCTGCCCCCCGGGACGAGGTTGCCCATCGCAGCTGACCTCACCGTGGTGGTCGGCGAGGACCTCGGCGATGGACGGCGACTCGTGGACGTGGAGGTGCCGGACGGTGTCGACGTCCTGGCGATGCTCGAGCGCCACGGCACGATCCCCCTGCCGCCCTACATCACGACGGCGCTGGCCGACCCCGAGCGCTATCAGACGACCTATGCGGACCGGCCCGCGTCCGTGGCGGCCCCCACCGCCGGCCTGCACCTCACGCCTCAGCTCCTGGACGCGGTGCGCGCCACCGGCGCCCAGGTCCGGCCCGTGGAGCTCGACGTCGGGCTGGGCACCTTCCGCCCGATCGCAACGGATCAGGTCGAAGACCACCACATGCACGGCGAGCGGTACGCCGTGCCGGAGGCGACCATGGCCGCGTGCGAGAGCGCCGACGCGCGTCGTGGCCATCGGCACCACGACGGTGCGGGCGCTCGAGTCCGCGGCGGCCACGGGTGCGCTCACCGGCCGCACCGAGCTGTTCATCCACGGCGACCGACCGTTCGCGCTCGTCGGGGCCTTGCTGACGAACTTCCACCAACCCCGATCCTCCCTGCTCGTGCTCGTCGAGGCGTTCGTGGGTCCCCGCTGGCGTTCCCTGTACGACGACGCGCTCGGCGCGGGCTACCGGTTCCTCAGCTTCGGCGACGCCATGTTCCTGCGGGGCGAGCGCGGATGACCCTCGCCATGGAGGTCACCGCCACCGCGGGCCCGGCGCGCGCCGGCCTCATCAGGACGGCCCGCGGCGAGATCCGCACGCCCTGCTTCATGCCCGTGGGCACCCGAGGAGCGGTACGGACCCTGTCCTCCGCCGATCTCTCGGACCTGGGCGTGCAGATCGTGCTCGGCAACACGTACCACCTCATGCTGAAGCCCGGCGCCGACGTGGTCGAGCGCCTCGGGGGGCTGCACGGCTTCGCCGACTGGCCTGGCCACGTCCTGACCGACTCCGGCGGCTACCAGGTGTTCTCCCTCGAACCCGGCGGCAACGTGGCCCTGGACGACGAGGGGGTCACCTTCAAGTCCACCTATGACGGGGGCACGCACCGCCTCACGCCCGAGTCGGCGGTCGCCATCCAGACGCAGCTCGGGGCCGACATCCAGATGGTCCTGGACGTCTGCGCGCCGCTCCCGTCGCCGCCCGCGGTCCTCCAGGCGGCGGTCGACCGGACCGCCCTGTGGGCGTCGCGCGCCCGCGCGACGTTCCTCGCCCAGGACCGACCGGAGCTGAGCCAGTTCGGCATCGTGCAGGGGGGCACGAACGTGCCCCTGCGCATCGAGAGCGTCGAACGCACCCTCGCGGTCGGCTTCGACGGGTATGCCATCGGCGGGCTGTCGGTCGGGGAGTCGCGGTCCGCCATGCTGGACACCCTGGCGGAGGTGCTCCCGCTCCTCCCCCCGGACCAACCGCGGTACCTGATGGGGCTCGGCGATCCGATCGGCATCGTCGAGTCGGTGGCGCTGGGGATCGACCTCTTCGACTGCGTGCTGCCGACTCGGTTCGCCCGGCACGGCACGATCCTGTCCAGCCAGGGCCGGTACAACCTCAAGCGGTCCGAGAACATCGCGGCAGATGCTCCGCTCGATGCGGCCTGTGGCTGCCCGGTCTGTGCCCGCTGGTCCCGGGCCTACCTGCGCCACCTGCTGACCGTGGACGAGCCCACGGCCCCCCGGCTCCTCACCCTGCACAACGTGTGGTGGACCCTGGCGCTCGTGGCCGAGGTGCGGACCGCCGTGGAGGCAGGCTCCCTCGAGGGGGTGCGTTCGCGAATCGCGGCGGCCTATGGCTAACCTCCTCCGGCGCCCAAGCGACCCTCGACGGGTCGTCTAGGCCCCACCTCATGCGCCGCAAGAAGCTCGCCCCCCTCATCTTCATCGTCCTCGTGGCCGCCGTCTCCCTGGGAGCCGTGCTGATCACCGACACCTCCCCGCACCTGGGTCTCGACCTCCAGGGCGGAGCGTCCGTGGTGCTCCAGCCCACCGAGGAGGCGAGCGACGAGGCCCTCTCGCAGACGATCGAGATCATCCGCAGCCGCGTCGATGCCAAGGGGGTCGCCGAACCGGAGATCACCCGCCAGGGCAACGCCGTGGTCGTGCAGCTGCCCGGCGCGGACAACCAGCAGGAGCTGTTGGACCTGGTCGCCACCACCGCGGAGCTGCGCTTCCGGCCCGTGCTCCAGGACCTCGGTGACTACGACGCGCTGGTGGCCGCCGACGATTCGACCACGACGACGGCCGCCGACGGGTCGACGACCACCGCGGCCGATGGGTCGACCACCACGACCACGGCCGAGACGACGACCACCACCGCCGAGACGACCACCACCACGGCGGCCGACGGGTCGACGACCACGACGGCCGCGGACGGTTCGACCACCACCACGGTGCCAGGGGAGGATGCCGACTTCGAGCTGACGCCCCGCGAGGAGGACCTCCCCGACGCCACGGTCGTCCTCGCCGAGCAGAACGACGAAGGCGAGCCGACCGCCACCTACCTGCTCGGGCCCTCGCAGGCCACCGGCACGATCGTGAAGACCGCCAGCGCCCGAGCTGGGATCCACCGGCACCTGGAGCGTCTCCCTCGAGATGCACGGCGGCGAGGACGGGATCGATCAGTTCAACGCCATCGCCGCGCAGTGCAACCCGCCCTCGCAGACCTGCCCCACCGGGCAGCTGGCCATCGTCCTCGACTCGGTGGTCAAGTCGGCGCCGGTGATCCAGCAGCCGAGCTTCGCCGCCGACGAGATCCAGATCTCGGGTGACTTCAGCGAGTCCGAGGCGAAGGACCTGGCGCTGGTGCTCCGCTACGGATCGCTCCCGATCGTCCTCGAGCCGCAGACGGTGCAGACCGTGTCACCCACCCTCGGCGAGGACTCGCTGCGCGCCGGGCTGGCCGCCGGGCTCCTCGGCCTCGCGCTCGTCTGCCTCTACATGATCTTCTACTACCGGGCCCTCGGCTTCGTCGTCGTGCTCGGGCTCATGATCTGGGCATCCCTGCTGTACGCGGTCATCTCCAGGATCGGGGTGGCGCTGAGCCTGGCCGGCGTCACCGGCATCGTCGTGTCCGTCGGCGTGACGGTGGACAGCTATGTCGTGTACTTCGAGCGGCTCAAGGACGAGGTGCGGGCCGGTCGAACGTTGCGGAGCTCCACCGAGCGGGCCTTCAAGCGGGCGTTCCGCACGATCCTGGCCGCCGACATCTCCAGCTTCATCGGCGCCGCCCTGCTGTTCGTGCTGACCGTGGGTCCGGTGCGGGGCTTCGCCTTCTTCCTGGGCCTCTCGACCATCCTCGACGTCGTCGTCTCCTGGTTCTTCACCCGGCCGATGGTGGGGTTCCTCGCCTCGAAGGACTTCTTCACCAACTCGCGGCTCGGGGTGGCCCGGGGCCTGGACCAGCCGGCTCCGATCACCGCGCCCACCGGAGCGGGTCGGTGACGGCTCCGGTGGAGCCCGCGCGGCGCTCGATCTGGACGCGCCTCTACTACGGGGAGACGGACATCAAGTTCGTCGCGCATGTTCTGGCGCTCGGTCCTGATCAGCGGCGTCATCATCGGCATCGGGCTCCTGTCGCTCTGGCAGCGCGGCCTCAACCTCGGCATCGACTTCGAGGGCGGGGTGGTCTGGGAGGTGCCCGCGGGCGACGTGTCGGTCGCGGAGGCCCAGGAGGCGATGACGGACGCCGGGCTCGAAGGGGTCACGGTGCAGAGCCTCACCGCCGAGGGCGAGGTGCAGCTCCGCGTCGAGGCCGAGCCGCTGGAGGACACCGCGGCCGCCCAGGAGATCAGCGCCCAGCTGGCGGAGATGACCGGCTCCGACGTCGACGAGGTGAGCCTCAACGCGGTGGGTCCGTCCTGGGGCGAGGAGATCAGCCGCAAGGCCTTGCGGGCCCTCGTGTTCTTCCTGATCGCGATCACCCTCTACATCACGCTGCGGTTCGAGTTCCGCATGGCGGTCCCCACCCTCGTCGCGTTGATCCACGACGTCCTGATCACCCTCAGCGTGTACTCGATCGCGGGGTTCGAGGTCACCCCCGCGACCGTGATCGCCCTGCTCACCATCCTCGGCTACTCGATCTATGACGGCATCGTCGTGTTCGACAAGGTCGAGGAGAACACGCCGCTCGTCGGCGTCAGCAACTCGATGACCTACAGCGACATGGTCGACCTCTCGCTGAACCAGGTGCTGATGCGGTCCCTGAACACCTCCATCACCGCCCTGATCCCCGTGGCCTCGCTCCTCGTGGTGGGCTCGTTCATCCTGGGCGCCACCACGCTGCAGGACTTCGCGCTCGCGCTGCTCATCGGCCTGTTCGCCGGCGCCTACTCGTCGATCTTCATCGCCTCACCCATGCTGGCCCTCCTCAAGGAGCGCGAGCCCCGCTACCGCGAGATCAGTCGTCGGATCGCGGAGCGGAAGCCGTCGACTCGATCGACCCCTGCCCCGAAGGTCACCGACGAGGACGTCACCAGCTCGGGCGATCTGGTGGAGGCGGAGGTGCCGGCGTTGTCGGGCCGACCGATCCCCCCGCGGCCCCGCAAGAAGGGCAAGAAGCGCTAGCGACGGTCGTAGGCTGGGAGCGCGGCGAGCGGTCGGTGCTCGCCGAGGTCTAGAGGAGTGCCATGCCCACGGTCGACCGGGTCCTGCCCTGGAGGCGCAGCGAGCGTCCCCCGGCGGACGAGGTCGCGCCCTTGCTGGCCGCCTTCCGGGCCCGGCACCCGAAGGCACCCACCACGCGGATCGCCCGCGCCTACCTGACCTCCGCGGAGGCCCACCGCGGGCAGTACCGGCGGTCGGGCGAGCCCTACATCCAGCACCCCCTCGCGGTCGCCCGGATCGTCGCCGACCTCGGGCTCGACGACGTCACCGTCGCCGCCGCCCTGCTGCACGACGCCGTCGAGGACACCGGCATCACCCTCGACGACCTCGAGGGCGACTTCGGCAGCGACATCACCGCGATCGTCGACGGCGTCACGAAGCTCGATCGCATCAAGTTCGACACCAAGGAGGCCCAGCAGGCCGCGTCGATGCGCAAGATGCTGGTCGCCATGGCCAAGGACCTCCGGGTCCTGATCATCAAGCTCTCGGACCGGCTCCACAACATGCGCACGATCGCGGCCATGCCGGAGTTCAAGCAGGAGCGGACGGCGCGCGAGACCCTCGACATCTACGCCCCGCTCGCGCACCGGCTCGGGATGCAGGAGGTGCGGCAGGAGCTCGAGGACCTGTCCTTCGCGGCGATGCACCCGAAGCGCTACGCCGAGATCGACCACATGGTCTCCACCCGGAGCCCCGAGCGCGACCTCTACCTGACCCAGGTGCTCGAGCAGGTGCGGGAGCGCTTGGCCGAGCTGCGGATCAACGCCGAGGTCACGGGCCGGCCGAAGCACCTCTACTCCATCTACGAGAAGATGGTCGTCAAGGGCCGGGAGTTCGACGACATCTTCGACCTCGTGGGGATCCGGGTGATCGTCGACTCGGTGAAGGACTGCTACGCCGCCCTCGGATCCATCCACGCCACGTGGAAGCCGGTGCAGGGCCGGTTCAAGGACTACGTGGCGATGCCCAAGTTCAACCTGTACCAGAGCCTCCACACCACGGTCGTGGGCCCCCAGGGCAAGCCCCTCGAGGTGCAGATCCGCACCTGGGAGATGCACGCTCGCGCCGAGCAGGGCGTGGCGGCGCACTGGCAGTACAAGGACGTCAACGGCGCCAACGCGTCCGCTGACGTCGCGTGGCTGAACCGCATCATCGACTGGCAGTCGGAGACCCAGGACCCCGACGAGTTCATGAACAACCTGAAGATCGACCTCGAGCAGGACGAGGTCTTCGTCTTCACCCCGAAGGGCAAGGTCGTCACCCTCGCCGCCGGGGCCACGCCCATCGACTTCGCCTACGCCATCCACACCGAGGTCGGCCACGCGTGCATCGGCGCCCGGGTGAACGGGCGCCTCGTCCCGCTCGACTCGAAGCTCTCGTCGGGCGATGCGGTGGAGATCTTCACGTCGAAGGTCGAGGGCGCCGGGCCATCCCGCGACTGGCAGCAGATCGTCGCCACGCCCCGTGCCGCCGCCAAGATCCGGCAGTGGTTCTCCCGCGAGCGTCGTGAGGACGCCGTCGAGATGGGCCGGGAGGAGCTGGTCAAGTCGCTCCGCCGTGAGGGGCTCCCCGTGCAGAAGCTGGCCCAGGGCACGTTCCTCGCCGACACGGCCAAGGAGCTGAACTACGTCGATCTCGACGCGCTGTACGCCGCGGTGGGCGAGAGCCACGTCTCCGGCAAGGCGATCGCGGCACGCATCGCCAGGAAGCTGCGCGAGGTCGACCCGTCCAACGAGGACGACGAGGTGCTGCCCACCACCGTCCGCCAGCCCCGCCGACCGGGGTCCGCCAAGCGACCCCCCGCGGGGGTCCACGTCGAGGGACTCGACGACCTCATGGTGCGCCTCTCGCGGTGCTGCACCCCTGTCCCCGGCGACGAGATCCTCGGGTTCGTGACGCGGGGCCGCGGGGTGTCCGTCCATCGCGCTGACTGCGCCAACGCGGTCTCGCTGGCGGCCGGCCAGAAGGACCGCCTCATCGACGTCGAGTGGGACGAAGCGCACGATGGCACCTTCGTCGCCGCCATCGAGGTGAAGGCGCTCGACCGGGGCCGGCTGCTCCGCGACGTGGCGGCGTCGATGAGCGACCACCACGTGAACATCCTCAGCTCCACCACCCACACCGGCTCCGACCGCGTCTCCAAGATGCGCTTCGAGTTCGAGCTGGCCGACCCCGGCCACCTCGACTCCCTGCTCACCACCCTCAAGAGCATCGACAGCGTCTACGAGGCGTACCGCGTCGTCCCGGGCCAAGGCGGCTAGCCGGCGAACCCCTCCTGACCTGGGTGTCGTCGGTCGGCGCGTCGCCAGTGGTCTGCGCACGACGCTCATCGACTCGATCTGCTGAGACTTGCGGCAACATTGCCGGACGCCCGGGTGAACTGAACGGCGAAGCAGGGCGTTACAGCGTCGGCCCGGAAGACGAGGGGGCCGGAGCATGTCTCGACAGTCGACGGATTTGGACGCCGGCGCCGCGATCCGCCGGTACCAGCCGGCTGGTCCTCGTGGCGGTCGTCGTCGCCTGCGCGGGTGTGAGCCTCGGGCTGGTCACCCACTCCGAGGGAACGATGGGCCAGGGCGGAGTGGAGTGCGGGAGCGTCTGGTTCGTCACCGCCTACCACTCGGGCTGCGAGGATTGGCTGGACGACATGAGTCGGGTGGTCTTTGGTGCCATCGGCCTCTCGACTGCTCTGCTCCTCGCCGGACTCGTTCGCTGGCGGCACGCTCAGCAATACGGCTCGCCAACGGAGCACGTATTGCTGGTAATCGACCAGCGCACCCACGGCGCAGACCAGGAATCCCACCCCCAGCCAGACCGCCTGGCGTTTTACGAAAACATACATGTCACCGTGGCTGTCCTTCGCAAAAGCGCTCGTGCTAGAAAGCATGACGATGCCGATGACCAGCATCCCCAAAACAGCCAGGCACAAAAAGTAAGCGCTCTTGCGGTGCATTCAGGTTTTCGGTGGAGGCGGCACCCGGGGACATAACTCCTGCCCGTACGTGCGACAAGCGCCCGCCCCGGCGAGCGCCTCTGGGTTCATTCGATATTTCATTAGTCGCCTTTCTTTGGTTTGGTCGCTTTCGCTGGGATGATCAGTTTTTGTCCGATCTTCAGTTTGTGGGATCTTCGATCTTGTTCGCTGCCAGCAGGTCGTCGGAAGAAATCTTGAATTTGCGCGCGATCGAAACCGGGTTGTCCCCTTTCGCGACCACGTAGGTTTTCCTGCTCTCCGATTTCGCGACCGTGCTCTCGGGCGCGGGCTTTACGGGAATCGCCTTGCGCTCCTCTTTCGCGACAGGTTTGATCACGGGAGCCGAAGGGGCCGTGGCTTCAGTCGAGGCGACACTCGGCGCTTGGGATTTGGTCGGGACTGGCTGGTTCGAACTGGGGTTTCGTGTCAACCGACGCCGGCATCGATCCCTGCCGGCTCTTGATCGTGTTGAAGGCAATAATTCCGGCGACAGCCACGACGTGAAGCACGAGCACGATGAGCAGCGCGCGCGACAGCTTCATGTTCGGCTCCGACATCTCTTCGTAGTCCATTCCGTCGGGCGCCCGTAGAGACCCGCGCGGTTGTGGCGCGCAGTTTTTTGCGGCTGAGAAGGGTAGGGAATTTCATGGTTTCACTTGGGCAGCGCCTGCACGAGGGCACGAAATTGATCGCCGCGATCGGCGTAGCTCTTGAACATGTCGAAGGATGACGTGCCGGGGAGAAAAGAGGACGACTTCGCCTGGCTTTCGCGATCGCGTGGGCGCGCTCCACCGCATCCGCGAGTGAGTTCGCGATCTCGCATGGCACGGCTCGTTCCAATCCTGCGCAGATGCTCGTCGGCCATTTCGCCGATCAGAATCGCGACGCGAACCTTTTCCGTCACCAGCGGCCGGAGGGTCTCAAATGTGAAACCTTTGTCCTTGCCTCCAGCGATCAGCATGATCGGCTTTGTCTGCGCGATCGAAGCGCCTTTTCGACTGCATCGAGGTTTGTCGCCTTTGAATCGTTGATGTAACTCGACGCCGCCGACTTCGCGCACAAATTCGCAGCGGTGCGGGTGCGGCTCGATAGCTGCAGAGCGGCGGCACCATTTGCTCGAACGACAAGCCGCGCGCCAGTCCCACGGCGAGCGTCGCCATCAAATTCTCGATGTTGTGCGAGCCGCGCAGTTTCGTGTCCGACAGGCGCAGCACCGGCTTGTCCATGGTAAATGATCGCGCCCCGGAGAGGCGAAAATCCGCTTGATCCGTGTAGGCGCTGAACGTGACGCGTGCGCGCGGCGAATCCCGGGATTTTCTCAACCGCGTTAACACCGCGACGTCTTCCGCGGTTTGATTTTCGAAAATCCGCAGCTTGGCCGCGCGATATTCCGCCACCGAGCGGTAGCGGTCGAGATGGTCGGGCGCGAAATTCAGCCAGACGCTGATCGCCGGACGAAAGGTCCGAATGGTTTCGAGCTGAAACGAGCTCACTTCGACCGTGAGCACGTCGATGGTCACGTTCTTCGCGCGCCGACTTCGCGAAAGCGGCTTGCCGATGTTGCCGCAGGCGATCGTTCGCTGCCCGCACGCATTCAGCATCTGCGCGAGCAATTCGGTCGTCGTCGTCTTGCCGTTGGTGCCGGTGATCGCGATGACCGGAATGTCGCAGGATCGCCAGCCGAGCTCCAGCTCGCCGATCATCGTCGATCTTGCGCGAGGAAAAATTTTGCGCCAGTGGCGAGGCCGGATCGATGCCCGGGCTGAGGACGACGAAATCGTAAGTGCGGATGAATCCTCGCTCCGCCGCGGGCCGCAGATCACCGTCACTCCTTGTGCCCGCAGATTTTCGAGCGTCGATCTTGAGCAGGTTTTCTCTTCGGCGCTGTCGAGCACCGTGACCCCGGCGCCTTCGCTGCGAGCAACAGCGCCGCGGCGGTCCCGCTCAAGCCCGCTCCAAGCACCGCGACTTTTTTGATCCGTGTATCGCAACTTTTACCTCAGCTTCAGTGTGGCCAAGCCGAGCAGCGCGAAGATGATCGACAGAATCCAAAAGCGGACGATCACGGTGTTTTCCTTCCAGCCCTTCAGTTCGAAATGGTGATGAATCGGCGACATCAGCGAAGATGCCGTCTTCCCGGTCAGCTTGAACCTGACCACCTGCAGGATCACCGAGACCGCTTCGATCACGAAAACGCCGCCCACGACCACGAGCAGCAGCTCCTGTTTGCAGCAGATCGCGACGACGCCGATCATGCCGCCGATGGCGAGCGAGCCGGTGTCGCCCATGAACACTTTCGCGGGATGGCAATTGAACCAGAGAAAGCCAAGGCCGGCGCCGACCAGCGCCATGCAGACGACCGCCAGCTCGCCGGCGAACGGATAAAATGGGACCTGGAGATACTCCGCGATCCGGAAATTTCCGGCGGCGTAGGTGAGCAGCGCGTAGGCGAACGCGACCGTGATCGTGCAGCCGATGGCGAGGCCATCGAGGCCGTCGGTGAGATTCACCGCGTTGGACGCGCCGATGATGACGAGGGCGAAAAAGACGAACGTGAACGAGCCCATGTCCGCGATGACCGGCGTCTTGAAGAACGGCAGGTAAAGCGAGCGCGCCTGCACTTCGATCAGCGGATTGGTCAGGAAATACCGCGGTGACGATGCCGGCGAGAGCGAGCTGGACAACCAGTTTGATCCGGCCGCTGATGCCGTCGGATTTTTTCTTCGTGACCTTCAGATAATCGTCCACGAAACCGAGCGCGCCGAGATAGACCATGCTGAAGAGGGCGAGCCAGACGAAACGATTGTCCGGCCGCGCCCAGATCAGGCTCGAGAGCAACGACCGCTGCCGATGACGAGCACGCCGCCCATCGTGGGCACGCCTTGTTTGGCGCCGTGCAATTCGGCGAGCTGATGGACTTCCTCCGCGGTCCGGATCGGCTGGCCCACTTTGAGCGAGATCAATTTTCGGATGACGAGATTGCCGAAGGCGAGCGAAAGCACGAAAGCCGTGACGCGGCCGCGACCGCGCGGAACGTGACGTAACTAAAGACGTTGAAGCCCTTAACCTGTTCGCTCAGGAGATGGAGGTAGTACATCATGGCGCACTTCCTCCGGTGCGTGCCGCTGTTCGCGAACGCTTCCAGCACGCGTTCCATCCGGGCGGAGCGGCTGCCCTTGACCAGAATCAAATCCCCCGGCATGAGCGCAGTCTTCCGAGAAGCTCGGCGGTTGTCCGGCGAGACTTCGACGCGTTGCTCTTCTCCAAGCCGGCTCCGCCGGCCGCGTGCGCGATCTCTGCGCCCAGGTGCACGCACCGCGATCGATTCTCGACGTTGACTCGGCGGCGGTTCGCCGACCTCGCGGTGGCCGCGCTCGGATTCGTCGCCCAGCTCGCCCATCTCGCCCGAGCACGGCGACGCGCCGGCCGTCCGCAGTCAAACTCATGCAGGGTGCGCAGCGCCGCCTTCATCGAATCGGGATTCGCATTGTAGCTGTCATCGATGAATTGAATGCCGTTGATCTCCGGACTTGCAGCCGCGCCTTCGTGAGCGGCGCCGAGGCCAGGCCGGCCGCGATCTCTTCGACGAAAGCCCGAAGGCGCCCCGCCGCGACGGCCAGCATCGCATTCTGCACCATGTGCAGGCCCGGAACCGGCAGTTGCGCACGGCCGTGCGCGCCTTCCAGGATGTGGACTGGGATCCGGTTGGCGCTCTGCCGTCGACCGTCGATGCACGCACCGAGCCATTCTCGATTCCGGCCAGGACGTTGGCGCGGCGTGCGGGCGGGATTCCCTGGCTAAAAGGATCATCCGCATTCAGGATTACGGTGCCGCTCCGGCCGACCGCTTCCGCCAGCGATACCCTTTTCCGTGGCAATCGCTTCGCGGCTGCCCATGAATTCGATGTGCGCGATGCCGACGTTGGTCACAATGGCGACATCCGGCGTCGCGAGTTTCGCCAGCGCGGCGATTTC
>CAVRKU010000031.1:0-162178 GCA_963721695.1 uncultured Microthrixaceae bacterium | reverse complement strand
TGCGGGGCAGCGCCTCGAGCAGGCCGGCGAACTGCACCATCGGTGCAGCCAGCAGCGCCGGCGAGCTTGGCGAGCAGCGACCTCGCGGGGCTCCACGTCGGCCAGGGCCTGGGCCTCGTCGGCGGTGAGGGGCCTCGTGCCCAGCACGCCGCCCTTCACCACGAGGCTCGGGTTGGTCCGCGGCGAAGTCGCGCAGGGCCTTGGCCACGTCGACCGCATCGCCGGGCGAGCCGTCGGGCCGCTCGGTGATGAAGGCGATGCGCGGTCGGGCCGGTGAGCAGGTCCTCCAGCTCGAGGCCGAGGTCACGGGCGGCGAAGCGGACGAGCGTGTTCTTGTAGATCTTGTAGTCGCCGCCGACCGCCCGCAGCGCCCGGCGCAGCTCGCTGATCGCGGCCACGTCGAGCCCTCGGTACTCGGTGAGCAGGGCTGCGCTGGCGGCGTCGAGGCGCTCGCGCACCTCGTCGACCACCGCGACCTTCTCCGGTCTCGGGTTCTCCATCGACACCTCCTCTCGTTGTCTCGGGGCTCGCGCCAGGCGCGGGCACGACGAGTGAGTCCTCGAGGTGTCCGCCTCGTCAGGCGGGACCGAGGTCCCTTTGAGCCCTCGAGGGCACCGGATGTCTATGGCGAGCAATCTGTTCTTGGGTCGCCGGATGCGGTACCGTGCGAACGGGCCGCCAGCGAGCGCACCGAGCGATCCACCCCGAGGAGGCCGACCGCCTGTGGCGAGCTCACCGATCGCGTACCACTCGGGCGGACAGCGTCGCAGGTGGCTGACATGCTCGACACACGGTCCGCGGTGCCGGCTGCAGGGGCTGCGTGAGCGGGACCGACCGTGGCCTGCCGGCGACCAGCGACGCCGTGCGCAGCGCCGGGCGCCGACGACGCCGTCGCGGGCGTCGCGTGCCACCGGGCTGACACCGGGCGCTGATGCCCTCGTGACCGTGGAGTGGGGTACGAGCCAGGTGCCCGCGGCAGGCATCAGCGGCCATCGAGCTCCTCGCCACGATCGACGCCAGCGCGGCGTGGTGACGCACGCGCGTCGGAGCAGGCGACCAGCCTGCTTCGATGGACCGGCGCCAACGATGGCCAACGGCACGCGGTCGCGGACCCGGCCCAGCGCACGCCGGTCGCGTGTTCGGCGCCGTGACGACCAGATGGCGGCCGCTCCGAGCCCGGTCGGCCACGGTTCGGCGTCACCGGCGCGGTCGGGCGTTCAGCCGTGCGACACGCGTGCACAGCCCGTCGGGCCGGCGGTCGGCTGGCTTCGTCCGCCGGATCCAGCGGCCACGCCACGGTCACCACGGTGCCGACGCATCCGGTGGTCGAGCCCACCGGCTCGGTGGGTCGGGGACGGACCACGTCGAGCACCGCGCCCGGGCTCTCGGCGGCACCGGCAGCCACTCACGTGGACTATCGACGCGCATCGATGGATCGCCACCGGCGACGCCGGAGCTCCACCGGCCTCGACCGAGCACTGCACCGTGACGTCGACCGGCCCGCTGCGGCGCCTGCCGCACGCTCGGCGCACCGGACATCCCGTGGCACCGGAGCATCGTTCGCCGATCGGGGTCGGCGTCCGAGCGAGGACGCCTTCTCGGCCGGCGACGGCGGCTACGCCACCAATCGACGACCGGTGCGCCTGCGGCCGGTCCGCGGCGGCAGTACTCGAGCGCGACACATCCGCGCCGGCACCCAGCGTGCAGACGTTCTGCGTCGGCAGCACCCGAGCTCGTGCGACGGCTCCGCCGCCGCACCTGATGCGACGGATCATGCACGCCGAGCGACCTGAGCGACACGGTCGCCGTGCGGCGACCACCGCGCCTCACCAGGCCGGCCGTCAGGCCGCCGACCGGTGCCTACTCGGTGACGCACGATCGCACGGACGTCGAGGCGGCACGTGCACGAGGTGACGCTCTACCGAGCTGCACCGCCGCGTCCGCCCGGCGGCCGTCACGCGGCGACTACCGCGGACACGGCACCGCTCGCCACGCAGCGCATCCAGCGACGCTCGAGCACGGCCACGCCGGCGGCACCACATCGCCAGCGGGTCTCCACCACCGACCCGGCGCGTCGGGTGCAGCGGCCACGTCGCCGAGCCTCGTGCACGCCGCTCGCCCACGCCGTCACCGGCGTCCGTGCCACACGACGCCTGATCGACGGCTCAGGCGTCGGCGTCGACGGCCCTTGAGGCGGTTGGTGTCGATCCGCACGCTCGGCCCCATGGTGGGCGAGAGCGAGATCTTCTTGATGTAGCGACCCTTCGACGAGGCGGGCTTCGCCCGCTGGATCTCGTCGAGCACCGCGGTGAAGTTGGCCTTCAGCGCGTCGGGGGCGAAGCTCACCTTGCCGATCGGCACGTGGACGTTGCCGTAGCGGTCGGTGCGGTACTCGACCTTGCCGCCCTTGAACTCCTCGACCGCCTTGCCGACGTCGGTGGTCACCGTGCCGGTCTTGGGGTTGGGCATGAGCCCACGCGGGCCCAGCACCCGGCCGAGCTTGCCGACGAGCGGCATGAGGTCGGGCGTGGCGATGGCAACGTCGAAGTCGAGCATGCCGCCCTCGACCTGGGCGGCCAGGTCGTCGCCGCCGACGTGGTCGGCTCCGGCTGCTCGGGCGGCGTCGGCCGCCTCACCGTTGGCGAAGACGGCCACGCGGACGTCCTTGCCGGTGCCGGACGGCAGCGCGACCGTGCCTCGCACGATCTGGTCGGCCTTGCGAGGATCGACCCCCAAGCGGACCGAGAGCTCGATCGACTCGTCGAAGGTGGCGGTTCCCAGCCCCTTCACGAGGTCGAGCGCCTCCACCGGGGTGAACAGCTGGTCGCGATCGAACCGCTTCGCTGCGTCGGTGTACTTCTTGCCCTTCGCCATGTGATGGCTCCCTCTCTGGTAGGTCCGCCGGGCGAGGTCCTCCCGGCCGAGACGTGGATGTGACTTACTTGACGGTGATGCCCATGCTGCGGGCGGTGCCGGCGACCTGGAGCTTGGCGGCGTCGAGGTCGTTGGCGTTGAGGTCGGGCAGCTTGATCTGCGCGATCTCGGTCACCTGTGCGTCGGTGATCGAGCCGGCGGTCTCGCGCCCGGGGTTGGTGGCGGCCTTGTCGAGGCCGGCGGCCTGGCGGATCAGGACGGGCGTCGGCGGGGTCTTGAGGACGAACGTGAACGAACGGTCCTCGAAGACGGTGATGTCGACGGGCACGATCGTGCCCCGCTGCGCCTCGGTGGCGGCGTTGTAGGCCTTGCAGAAGTCCATGATCGCCACGCCGTGGGGTCCGAGGGCGGTGCCGACGGGGGGCGCGGGGGTGGCCTGACCGGCCGGGATCTGGATCTTGACGACAGCCAGGACCTTCTTCTTGGCCATGAGGCCGACTCCTTGTGAAAGCGAACGAGGGGGTTGGACAGTCTGCTACAGCTTGGCGACCTGAGAGAAGTCGAGCTCGACGGGCGTCTCCCGCCCGAAGATGTTCACGAGCACCTTGACCTTGAGCTGGTCCTCGTTGATCTCGATCACCTCGCCGGAGAAGTCGGCGAACGGACCCTCCTTGACGCGGACGGTCTCGCCCATCTCGTACTGCGACCGAGGCTTGGCCCGCTGCGCCACCTCTTCGGGCGTCTCGGTGGAGACGGACAGGAAGCTCTCGACGTCCTTGCGGGGCAGCGGGGAGGGCTTGGCGCCCTGGCCGACGAAGCCGGTGACACCGGGCGTGTTGCGGATGACGTACCAGCTGTCGTCGTCGAGCTCGCACCGCACCAGGAGGTACCCGGGGAACATCTTCTTCTGGACGACGACCTTCTTGCCGCCCTTGAACTCGACGACGTCCTCCATCGGGATGACGACCTCGTGGATGCGCTCCTCCATGTTCATGGACGACGTGCGCGCCTCGAGGTTCTGCTTGACCTTCTTCTCGTAGCCCGACTGCGTGTGCACGACGTACCAACGGCCGGGGCGGTTGAACGGCGACTCCGGCTTGGGGCGGGCCTCCTCCTCGAGGAGGTCCTCACGTCGTCGCATCGGCCGGGGCTCGCCCGCCTCGCACGACGTCGGGGGCATCGTCGCTCCGGCTCGGCGCGTCGGCAGGCGCGATGGGATCAGTGATGTAGGCGCTCATCGTGAGAACAACCTCAGTAGGAGGTCGCCGAACCCGTAGTCGAGGAAGGCGACGTAGGCGGTCAGGAGGACGATCGCGACGAGCACGATGATCGAGTAGTTGGTGACCTCGGCACGGGTGGGCCAGGCGACCTTGCGCAGCTCACCGCGCACCTCGCGCAGGAACTGGGGCGCCGAGGTGCGCTCGTCCTTGGGCTTGGGGGCAGGGGGCGCGGAGCGCTTGCGGGCGGCGGGTTCGCCGTCCTCGCCCAGCTGGCCTTGCCGCTGGAGCATGCGCTTCTGCTGTCGGTTCATCGCCATGGACGTGGAGGTTCCTGTGGAGGGGAAAGTGCAGGGCAGGAGGGACTCGAACCCCCAACCTGCGGTTTTGGAGACCGCTGCTCTGCCAGTTGAGCTACTGCCCTTGGAGGTGGTGCGGATTGATCGGGTTGTACTGCCGCAGGGTTAAGGGCGGCGCGGTGCTGGTTGCGGTTGGCCAGCGTACGCCAGCGCCCGTCGGATCCGCCAGGCGCCTCAGAGCAGCTCGGCGAGGTCGAGCTCCGCCACCGCCCGGTCGAACCGCTCGAGCATCGTGGGGGCGAGGTCGACCTGGCGGGGGTCGCCGGCATCCATCCCGCGCCACGCGACGACGGGGTACACGAGGCAGAAGAGGGCGGCCTTGCGGTAGTCCTCCCAGGCGGTCGCGTTGTCCGCCGGCTGGGACGCCGGCCGCCTCGACGGCCGACCGCCAGCGGTCGAAGAGCGCCCGCTCGTGCTGCGGAGGCATCGGCGGGGTCGAGGCTCTGGGTGATGAAGTAGGCCAGGTCGTACGCGCCTCGGCCGGTGCCGATGAGCTGGAAGTCGACGGCGGCGACCGAGCCGTCGGGCTCGAAGAACAGGTTGTCGGCCCGCCAATCGCCGTGGACCATCGTGGTCGGCTCGGTGGCGAGATCGTCGAGCAGGCCGGGCATCGACGGCGGTCCACCGGGTCCGACCTCCTGGATCGCCGCCGGGATCGTCGAGCTCCTTGCCGAGCTTCTCCCACCCCTCGCCGAACACCATCGGCAGCACGGCCTTGTAGATCGGATCGCCGAGGCTGACGGTGACGCCCCGCTCGGCGAGCTCCAGCGGCCTGGCCCCACCAGGTGGCGTGCCACGCGGCCAGGCCGTCGACGGCCCGCTCCGCGTCGGCGACTGCCATGCCCTCACCTGATCGACGCACTCGCAGGTGCCCGATGTCCTCCATCACCAGGACGAACTGGCTCCTCTCGTGGTCGACGGTGGAGTGGTGGCACGCGGGGACCCGCATCGGCGCCCGGTCGCGCGAGCTCGCGTGAAGAAGCCGCCTCGCGGGGTACATGCGCAGCATCGTCGAGGTGAACACCGCTCCTCGTCGAGGGCGGGGAGCTTCACGACCACGGTCTTCGGGACACCCGGATCCGGTGAGCTGACGCGGTACAGCGCGCTGCATCACCCCGATGCCGACGCCGATCTGCTCGATGTCAGCGCTCTGGACGGCGAGCCCGAGCGACTCGGCCAGCCACGCCGGGTGATCTGCTCGATCGAGGTCGGGATCCCACCCATGTCCTGCTCCCCCTGCCCGTGACGCGCTCGGTCGCGGACCGGAGGAGGTTAGAGCGAACCGCGCCGCAGCGCGGCCGGGACCGGCTACGACGCGGTGCGGACCCGGCGGGCCCGGTTGGCGTAGACGATGGCGCCAGCGGCGCCCGCCGCGGTCGCGGCGGCCAGACCACCGAGGTAGGCGGCCCGATGACCCTGGATCATCGATCGGATGGCACGACGTTCGCCGGCCGCTTCGAGGTTCGCCAGGATGTCCGACAGCAGCCCGGGGGCCGGCTCGAGCACCTCGGTGCGCATGGCTCGCATCGCTCGCAGGACCCTGCGGTACTGCACGAGCTCGGCCTGGCACCGCAGGCAGCGTTCGACGTGGCGGCGCTCGTTGCGCCCCAGCAGCACGGATCCGTCGGCGGCGGCCGCCAGATCCTCGGAGAGCACTTCACACCGCATCCGCGGCCTCCTCCAGACGGCGGGGGAACAGGTCCTCCCGCAGCTTCTTGCGCGCCCGGTGGAGACGCACCTTGGCCGCCGTCTCGGAGATCCCGAGCTCGGCTGCGATCGCCTCGTGGGGCAGGTCGTAGATGTCTCGCAGCACCACCACCTGGCGGAGCTTGGGGGGAAGGTCCTCCAGGGCGACCGTGACTCGATCTCGCAGCGCCGAAGCGTCGGCCTGGAGCTCGGGGCTGGCGGAGGGCCGATCGTCGGCGATCGGGTTGGCGTCGTCGAGGACCTCGTGGCGGTGCTTGCTGCGCTTGACGAGGTGCGTGTTCGCGCAGTTGGCGGTGATCCGGTACATCCACGTCGAGAACTGCGCGTCGCCGCGGAACCGGCTGAGGCCCCGAAAGGCTCGGATGTAGGCCTCCTGCACCACGTCCCGCGCGTCCTCCTCGTTCCCGGTCAGCCGAAGCGCGAGTGTGAAGGTCTCCGCGTAGGTCACGCGCACCAGCTCGTCGAATGCCGCTCGGTCACCGTCGCGAGCGGCGGTGACCAGATGGGCCACATCGTGTGGCATCGGAGCTTCGACCCTCCTCACGGGAGCGCGGTTACGTGACGATTCGGCGTCAGAACGCCGACGAGCTATCGGGTCTCCTTGTGCACCGTGTGCTCACGGTCCCAACGGCAGTACTTCTTCATCTCGATGCGCTCGCGATCGTTCACCTTGTTCTTCGTGGTGATGTAGTTGCGGCGCTTGCACGTCGTGCACTCGAGGGTGACGGCGATGCGCTTCTCGTTGGCCTTGGCCATCTTGGTTCCTGTCCTTCTTCGCTACTTGATGATCTTGGTGACGCGGCCGGAGCCGACGGTGCGGCCGCCTTCGCGGATGGCGAAGCGCAGGCCTTCTTCCATGGCGATGGGGTGGATCAGCTCGACGTGCATGAGGGTGTTGTCACCCGGCATGCACATCTCGGTGCCCTCGGGGAGGACCACGGTCCCGGTGATGTCGGTGGTCCGGAAGAAGAACTGGGGCCGGTAGTTCGAGAAGAACGGCTTGTGCCGCCCACCCTCGGACTGGGTCAGGACGTACACCTGGCCCTCGAACTCGCTGTGCGGCGTGATGCTGCCCGGCTTGCAGAGCACCTGGCCCCGCTCCACCTCTTCCTTCTTCGTGCCCCGCAACAGCGCCCCGATGTTGTCACCGGCCTGGCCCTGGTCCAACAGCTTGCGGAACATCTCCACCCCGGTGCAGGTGGTCTTCTGGGTCGGACGGATCCCCACGATCTCGATCTCATCACCCGTGTGGACCACACCCTGCTCCACCTTGCCCGTGACCACCGTGCCGCGCCCGGTGATCGAGAACACGTCCTCGATCGGCATCAAGAACGGCTTGTCCAGATCACGAGTCGGCTCCGGCACGAACGAGTCGACCGCCTCCATCAACGCCAGCACCCCCGCCGCCGCGTCCGCGTCGCCCTCCAGCGCGTTCAACGCCGAGACCCGCACGATCGGGGTGTCATCACCCGGGAACTCGTACTCGTTGAGCAGCTCCCGCACCTCGAGCTCCACCAGCTCCAACAGCTCCTCATCATCGACCTGGTCGACCTTGTTGAGCGCCACCACGATCGACGGCACCCCCACCTGGCGAGCCAACAGCACATGCTCACGGGTCTGCGGCATCGGACCATCCGTGGCCGCCACCACCAGGATCGCCCCATCCACCTGCGCCGCCCCGGTGATCATGTTCTTGATGTAGTCAGCATGACCCGGCATGTCCACATGCGCGTAGTGACGGTTCTCCGTCTCGTACTCCACATGCGAGATGTTGATCGTGATCCCCCGCTGCTTCTCCTCCGGGGCCTTGTCGATCTCATCGAAGGCCATCACCTGCACGTTGCCGTTCTTCTCCGCCAACACACGCGTGATCGCCGCCGTCAACGTCGTCTTCCCATGATCGATGTGACCCATGGTGCCGACATTCAGATGCGGCTTGTTCCGATCGAACTTCTCCTTGGCCATGACCTTGCTCTCTTCTTTCGCGATGGTGACTGGGCACGGTGCGCTGGTGGTGGCGGCGCCCGGACTCGAACCGGGGACAACTCGATTATGAGCCGAGTGCTCTAACCAACTGAGCTACGCCGCCTCGGGGGCGCGGACCGAGCCCTCTGTGGGGATTGAACCCACGACCCCTTCCTTACCATGGAAGTGCTCTACCACTGAGCTAAGAGGGCGCACTGCGGAGACGCGAGGGTAGTCGTCGTCACTCGCCTGCGGCGAGTTCCTCCGAGCTTCTCGCTCGTGCGCCCTGCGGGCGCGCTGAACGCCTGCTGGTCGGCGACCGGCGGAGCCGGACCGCCTCCCGGGCGGGGGGCTCCGGCGGAGCCTCTGCCCCCCGCACCCCCCGCCGCCACCGCACCCTCTGCCCGACACCCCGCTGCCCACCCGCGCTGCCACCCGTGCGTCCGGGCTGCTGGCCGACTCTCTCGCGCCCTTCGTCCGTTTCGTGCTGGGTCGTTTGGCCCATGTTTTGCTTCAGGGTCGGCGTCTGGGCGCCGATCCTTCCGCATGCGCGTGGAACGACTTGTGATCGAGGCCGGCGAGAACACCCTGACCCTCGATCTGCACCCTCGGCTCACCGTCGTGGGGGGCATCGGGCGCGTCGAGCGCGAAGGCCTGATCGGCGAGCTCATCGGAGCGCTGGGCGGCAGCCGTCCGGGGTTGCACCTCGAGCTGGAGGAGCGCAGCGGCCGGCACCTCGCCGTGTTCCGCCCGACGAGCCGGTCGGCCGCGGATCGTGGACGTCGACCGGGCGCTGGACGTCACGGCTGAGTTCGCGGGCGACGACGGCGACTGCAGCCTGCTCACCCACCTCGGCCTCGACTCGCAGGGCGCCCGCCGCGTGATGCGCTTCGGCGCCGCGGACCTGGCGACGAGCAGCAACCGAAGCCAAGCCGTCGACGTGCTGGCGGCCCTCGACCAACGACGAGTGTGGAGCGCCGCCGACGGGCTCCGGAGCGCCGAGTGGTACCTCACCTCAGAGGCAGAGGCGATCGGATCCGCGCCTGAGGATGCGGCCATGATCGAGGAGGTCGAGGCCCGTCACAACGCGGTCGAGCAGGCCGCGGATCGGTTCGAGTCGACGCGCAAGCGCACGTTCTGGATCGGCGGTGGGGCGCGCCCTGGCCACCATCCCCGCGGTCATCGCGGCGGGCGCCGTCGGGCTCCTCCTCATCGTGATCGCCGCCGTCAGCGTCGGCGCGTCGCTCATGGCACGCGCTCGGGTCGGACGCGCGGCGAAGGCCGAAGAGCGAGCGCTGTCAGAAGCGGGCGCCACCAGCTACCTGGGCTTCCAGCTCCAGCGTGTGAACGGCCTCCTTGCCAACGACATCACCCGCAAGACGCTCATGGACGTCGCCGGCGCTCGCCGGCAGGCGCTGGCCGAGTGGCAGCAGCTCGCCGGCGACATCCCGGTCGACTGGGCCATCGCCAACCGCGACGAGATCCAGGAGGCCTCGCGCCTCCGTCGCGAGGTGGACGTGCTCGGGTCGATCTCATCGACCGTCCCCAACCTGCCCAGCGACGTCACCGGCGAGCTCGCCCGCGTGCTGGTCACCCGCCTGGCCGAGGCGCGGGCCCTGGCCGGCGAAGGCATGCCCCTGCTGCTCGATGACCCGTTCCAGCAGCTCGATCCGTCGGTCAAGCCGCTCCTGCTCGAGCTCCTGGGCCGGTCGGCCGGCGAACCGCAGATCGTGTTCCTCACCGAGGACGAAGACGTCGCGGCCTGGGCCCGCCTCGAGGCGCTCACCGGTGAGGTTGCCCTGATCGAGCCCGCTCCGGCCCACGACGCGCGGGCCATGAACGAGTCCATCCACCTGTAAGCCCGCGCCACCGCTCGTGTCGCTAGGTTGCCGCGATGGAGCTGCGGCTGGCGACCCTCGATGACGCCGAGGCGCTCCGGGAGATCTACAACCTCGAGGTGACGACCTCGACCGCGACCTTCGACCTCGTGCCGCGGTCGCTCGAAGAGCAGCGGGCATGGCAGGCCGAGCGCGCCGGCGCTCGCGCCGTGGTCGTGGCGCTCGTCGGCGGCACCGTGGGCGGCTTCGCATCGCTGTCGCCGTGGCGCGATCGACCCGCCTACGCGACCACGGTCGAGGACTCCGTCTACGTGCACCGCGCCCACCAGGGACAAGGCGTCGGGCGGGCGCTGCTCGAGGAGCTGCTCACCATCGCCACCGCCCATGGGTTCCACGCCTGCATGGCCCGGATCGTCGGGGGCCACGATGCATCCATCGCGTTGCACGCCGCATGCGGGTTCGAGATCGTCGGCACCGAGCGGGAGGTCGGACGGAAGTTCGGCCAGTGGCTCGACGTCGTGCTCATGGAGCGACTGCTCACCTAGCGTTCCCCGGCCACGCAGGCCGCGCCTGGCCGCACGGTCCCATGGCGGCACGGCGCTCCTACGCTGCCGTGCGATGACCGACTCCTTCCCCCGCCAGCAGGCCCGGACCCAACGCTTCACCCTCGGAGCACCACGGAACATCACCGTCGCGCCGGACGGGTCTCGGGTCGCCTTCCTCCGCGCCGCCGGCCCCGAAGACGCCCTCACGTCGCTGTGGGTCATGGACGCCTCCTCGGGAGTGGAGACGGTGGTGGCGGATCCCTCCGCGCTGCTCGCCGGCGACCCGTCCGACCTGCCCCCGGAGGAACGGGTGCGGAGGGAGCGGGCCAGAGAGAGCGCGGCGGGCATCACGGGCTATGCCACGGACGCCTCCCACGTCGTGGTGGCGGCGGCGCTCGCCGGGCAGCTGGTGGTCGCAGACCTCGTCACCGGCGCGTCCTCGATCGTCCCTGTCCCGAGCGCAGTCATCGATCCCCGTCCCGACCCCACCGGCACCCGGGTGGCATGGACCGACGGGCGCCGCCTGTGGCTGGTCGAGCTGGACGACCCCGAGTCCGCTCGCGTGCTCATCGAGGAAGCCGACCCGGAGGTGCGCTGGGGGGTGGCCGAGTTCGCGGCCGCCGAGGAGATGAACCGGTTCCGCGGGTTCTGGTGGGCGCCGGACGGCTCGGCCCTCCTCGCCACGCGGGTCGACGACACACCCGTCCAGCGCTGGTGGATCGCGGATCCGGCGCATCCCGACCAGGAGCCCACCAAGGTCGCCTACCCCGCCGCGGGCACCCCGAACGCCGAGGTCACGGCCTGGATCCTTCGGCTCGACGGCTCGCGGACGGAGCTGGGCTGGGATCGCGACGACCTCCCCTACCTGGCGGAGGCCGCGTGGGACGACCACGGGCCGCTCCTCGCCCTGCATCCCCGGGACCAGCGCCGCATCGAGGTGCGCGGGGCCGACACCACGTCCGGTGCGACCGAGGCGCTGTGGACCGACCGCGACGAGGCATGGGTCGAGCGCGCGTCGGGGACGCCCGCGCGGCTGGCGGACGGACGCGTGGTCGTCTGCTCGGACCAGGACGATCGACGACGGCTCGTGGTGGGTGGCACGCCCGTGACCCCCGACGACCTCCACGTCCGCGACGTGGCCCACGTCGGCCCCGACGTCATCGTCTTCACCGCCAACCCGATCGACGACGCCACGGGCACCTCGGTGTGGCGGTGGACGGACGCGCGCCTCGAGCAGCTGACGGCCGACGACGGCGTCCACTCTGCCGTCGTCGGGGGCGACACCATCGTGGTGCGGCGCGTCAGCCTCGACGACCACGCGCCCTCGGTCTCCGTGGTCGACGGCCCGACGATCGCATCGTCGGTCGCGACCCCGCTCGTCACGCCGAACGTCACGATCCGGCACGTCGGCACGCGTCGCCTGGCCACTGCGCTCCTGCTCCCCCACGGGTCCGACCACGATGTGCCCCTCCCGGTGCTGCTCGACCCCTACGGAGGGCCCCACGCCCAACGGGTGGTGCAAGCACGCAGCGCGTACCTCTCTTCGCAGTGGTTCGCGGACCAGGGCTTCGCGGTCGTCGTCATCGATGGCCGGGGCACTCCCGGACGCGGCTCGGCGTGGGAGCGCGGCATCCACCGCAACGTGGCCGGACCGGTCCTCGAAGACCAGATCGATGGGCTGCTGGCGCTGGCCGAGGAGGATCCTCGCCTCGACCTGTCTCGGGTGGCGATCCGCGGCTGGAGCTTCGGCGGCTACCTCGCCGCGCTCGCGGTCCTGCGCCGCCCGGACGTCTTCCATGCCGCCGTCGCCGGCGCCCCGGTCACGGACTGGCGCCTCTACGACACCTTCTACACGGAGCGCTACCTCGGAGATCCGGTGGCCGATGCGGACGTCTACGAGGCGACCTCCCTGCTCCCTGACGCTCCAGCGCTGGAGCGCCCGCTCCTGCTGATCCACGGGTTGGCGGACGACAACGTCGTCAGCGCCCACACCCTCCAGCTCTCGTCCGCGCTCCTGTCGGCCGGCCGCCCGCACCAGGTGCTCCCCCTCACGGGCGTGACCCACATGGCCAACCAGGAGGACGTGGCCGAGAACCTGCTCCTGTTCCAGCTCGCCTTCCTCCGCCAGGCCCTGTCCCTGGACTGAGCGAGCGACGACCGCGCGACGATGCCCCGCCGGAGCGGGGCATCTCGCGTGGGCCCGGAAGGATTTGAACCTCCGTAGGCAATGCCGACTGGTTTACAGCCAGTTCCCTTTGGCCACTCGGGCACGGACCCAGGGCCTCGAACGATAGCGGTGGGTAGCCTGCGCGGTCATGCCGAGCTTCGACGTGGTTTCCGAGATCGATCAGCAGGAGATCCGCAACGCGGTGGACCAGGTGGCCCGGGAGGTCTCCACCCGCTACGACTTCAAGGGCACGGACACCACCATCGAGCTGCAGCCCACGGAGATCAAGCTCCACTCGGCGAGCGAGGACCGGCTCACGGCGCTTCGGCAGGTGCTGGAGGAGAAGCTCGTGAAGCGGAAGGTCTCCCTGAAGGCCCTCGACTACCAGAAGGTGGAGGAGGCCTCGGGCGCCACCGCCCGTCAGGTGGTGAAGCTGGTGGCGGGCATCTCCAAGGAGAAGGCCACCGAGCTGAACAAGCACATCAAGGGGCTCAGCCTGAAGGGCGTGCAGTCACAGGTGCAGGGTGAGCAGCTGCGGGTCACCGGCAAGAAGCGGGACGACCTGCAGGCCGTCATCGCCGCCCTCAAGGACCACGACTTCGGCATCCCCCTGCAGTTCACCAACTTCAGGGACTGACGCCCACCGACCGCACGAAGCCAGCCCACTCCTCGACCCAGCGCGGCCAGACCGCCGGCGGGTAGTCGTGGCCCATCTCTTCGATCTCCACGTAGCGGGCGCCTGGGATCACCTCCGCGGTCTGTCGCCCTCCGCTGGCGTCGATGAGCCGATCGCGGCTGCCGTGGATCACCAGCGTGGGGACCCGGACCTCGCGGAGGGCTTCGCTCCGCGAGCCGTCGGCGAGGACGGCTTGCAGCTGCCGTCCGACACCCTCCGGGCAGAAGCACCGGTCATAGGCCGCGGCCGCTCGGGCCCGGAGGTCCGCCTCCACGATCCAGTCGGGCGTGGACCCGTAGATGGCGATGCCGGCCACGTGGCCGTCGATGTACTCGTCCCGTGATCCGGCGGGCGGCGCGGTGAGCACGGCCAGCGCGTCGGGATCGCTCTCCCCGAAGCCGGACTCCCCCGTCCTCGACATCACCGACGTCATCGTGAGGAGACGATCCGGGTGGTCGATCGCCAGTCGTTGCACGATCATCCCGCCCATGGAGAGCCCCATCACGTGGGCCCGCTCCACGTCGAGCGCATCCAGGACGGCGACGGCGTCGAGCGCCATGTCGGCCAGCGCGTAGGGCTCGCCCGCCACCTTCGAGGACAGGCCGACGTCGCGGTTGTCGAAGCGCACGACGCGGAAGCCCTCGGCCACGAAGCGCTCGCACCACGGCACCTCGTAGTTGATGCACTGCGACCCGAGGCCGTTCACCAGCAGCAAGGTCGGATCCTCGGGCGAGCCGAAGGTCTCGTAGTACAGCTCGACCTCGCCGTTGCGTGCGATCGCCATCTGACTTCCTCCCGTGATCGATCAGTCGTAGTAGCCGGAGTGGATGTAGACGCAGGGGATGCCCTCGCGGTGGAACATCTCGACGTTGCGCCGGTCGTCCTCGAACGCGAGGCGCAGGTCGAAGCCGTGGGTCCGCAGATCGTGCACGGCGTCACGCTTGAAGTCACGCGCGGCGCCGTAGTCACCCCAGTCGCGCATGACGAGCAGGTCCCACCGGAGCTCGTGCTGGGCGAGCCACGCCAGCGTCTGCCGCTGGACGCTCATGGGGCGGGCCGTGAGCAGGACGATGTGCAGCTCGGGATCGATCACGTCGAGGAGGCGGGCCACCTCCGTGATGAGGGCGTCCTCGCCGACGGCGTCGAAGAACGCGTCCCAGTCGCGCCAGGGGCGCTCCAGGTGGTGCTGGCGCCCCCGTGCGTCAGACAGGACGCCGTCCATGTCGAACACCACCGCCGGGCCCGGTTCGACCTCGCCCGACCGCCAGTGCCAGTGGACGAAGTCGTTCACTCTTCGGTCGGTGATTCGACCGCGCGGCGCTTGATCTCCTCCACCACGTTCGGGTCGGCGAGCGTGGTGGTGTCGCCCAGCTGCCGGCCCTCGGCGACGTCGCGCAGCAGTCGGCGCATGATCTTGCCGGAGCGGGTCTTCGGCAGCTCGTCGGTGAAGATCACCGTCTTGGGTCGGGCGATGGCGCCGAGCTTCTTGGCCACGTGCTGGCGCACCTCCTCCCCCAGCTCGTCGCTGGCGGTGTGGGTGCCCCGCGCGATGACGTAGGCCATGATCGCCTGACCGGTGACGGCGTCGTTCGCGCCGACCACCGCGGCTTCGGCGACGGCCGGGTGGTCCACCAGCGCGCTCTCCACCTCGGTGGTGGAGATGCGGTGGCCGGACACGTTCATCACGTCGTCGACCCGGCCGAGCAGCCACAGGTAGCCCTCGTCATCGAGCTTGCAGCCGTCGCCGGCGAAGTACCGGCCGGGGTACCTCGACCAGTACGTCTCCTGGTACCGCTCGGGATCGCCGTAGATCCCGCGCAGCATCGACGGCCACGGCCGGGTGAGGGTGAGGTAGCCCCCGCCCCGCTCGACCCGGTTGCCGACGTCGTCGACCACCTCGGCCTCGATGCCCGGCAGCGGGAACGTGGCCGACCCCGGCTTGGTGACGGTGGCCCCGGGCAGGGGGCTGATCATGATGGCGCCGGTCTCGGTCTGCCACCACGTGTCCACGATCGGACAGCGACCGCCGCCGATGTTCTGGTGGTACCACATCCACGCTTCGGGGTTGATCGGCTCGCCGACGCTGCCGAGCAGCCGCAGCTTCGACAGGTCGTGCTTCTCCGGCTCCTGTTGGCCCCACTTCATGAAGGTGCGGATCGCCGTCGGCGCCGTGTAGAGGATCGTCACCCCATAGCGCTCGGCGATGTCCCACAGGCGGTCGCGCGAGGGCGTGTCGGGTGTGCCCTCGTAGATCACCGACGTCGCGCCGTTCGTGAGCGGGCCGTAGACGATGTAGCTGTGGCCGGTGACCCAGCCGATGTCGGCGGCGCACCAGTAGGTGTCGGTGTCGGGGTGGAGGTCGAACACGTACTTGTGGGTGAACGCCACCTGGGTGAGGTAGCCGCCCGTGGTGTGCATGATCCCCTTGGGCTTGGCCGTCGTGCCGGAGGTGTACAGCAGGTAGAGGAGGTCTTCGCTGTCCATCGGCTCGCACGGGCACTCGGCGTCGGCCGCCTCCATGAGGTCGTGCCACCAGTGGTCGCGACCCTCCTGCATGCCGATCGGCTCGTCGACCCGCTTCACCACGACGGCGTGCTCGATGGTGGGCGTGGACGCCAGGGCTTCGTCGATGTTCGGCTTCAGCAGCGCCGGCGCCCCACGTCGGAAGCCACCGTCGGCGGTGATCACCACCTTGCACTCGGCGTCGTTGATGCGGTCGATCAGGGAGTCGGGGCTGAAGCCGCCGAACACCACCGAGTGCGGGGCACCGATGCGGGCGCAGGCCAGCATCGCCACCGGGAGCTCCGGGATCATCGGCATGTAGATGCAGATGCGGTCGCCCTTGGCCACGCCGAGCCCCTTGAGCACGTTGGCGAAGCGTTGGACGTCGGCGTGCAGATCGGCGTAGGTGATGGTGCGGGTGTCGCCGGGTTCGCCCTCCCAGTGGTAGGCGACCCTGTCACCGCGGCCCGCGAGGACGTGGCGGTCGACGGCGTTGTGGCACACGTTGAGCTTCCCGCCGACGAACCACTTCGCGAACGGCAGGTCCCACTCGAGGATCGTGTGCCACTCCTCGTCCCAGTCGAGCAGCTCGATGGCCTGCTTGGCCCAGAAGCCCTGCCAGTCCTCGTTGGCCTCGTCGTAGAGGAACGGTGACGCGACGAGCGTCTGCTTCTTGAACTCCTCCGACGGCGGGAAGGTGCGGTCCTCGAGGAGGTAGTCCTCGATCGTGGCGCCCGACTGCGGCTCGTCGGCCATGTGCTGGTCCCCCTGTGTGCGGATCGGCGGTACTGCTGGCGCTCCGAGCGTCGCTTTGCTCCTGTCTCCGCTGCGGTGCGAGCCCACCCTATGCGGGCCGCTACGGTCCCGGGCCATGGCGGATGCCCCTCCCTTCGTGCTCGTGGAGCACCCGTCCCCGCACGTCGCGACGGTGCGGATGCACCGCCCGGATCGGCTCAACGCGATGTCGATCGAGCTCGTGTCGGAGCTCCACGACGCCCTCGACGCCATCGCCGAGGAGAACGACACGTGGGTCGTGATCCTCACGGGATCGGGCCGGGCGTTCAGCTCGGGCCTCGACCTCAAGGACCACGGCATCGTCCCGAACATCGACGGTCTCCAGGTCGGCCGCATCGCCCAGAAGGCCATGCGGCACTACTCCCGGCTGGTGCCGAGGATGCGGCGCATGCCGCAGCCGGTGATCGCGGCGGTGAACGGACCGGCCTACGGCGGCGGGATGTGCCTGGCGCTGGGGGCCGACCTGCGGTTCGCGGCCGAGTCCGCCACCTTCAACAGCACCGGCATCGTGAACGGGCTCACGTCGACCGAGCTCGGGGTGTCCTGGCTGCTGCCCCGGCTGATCGGCGTGGCGCGGTCGAACGACCTCCTCCTCACCGGCCGGGTCGTCGACGCCGCCGAGGCGCTGGCGATGGGTCTCGTGTCGCGGGTGCTGCCCGACGACGAGCTGCTCGACGCCTGCCTCGAGGTGGCGGGCGCGATGGCGCGCTACAGCCCGTACGGCCTCTCGATGACGAAGGACGTGCTGTGGGCGAACCTGGAGGTGGCCAGCCTCGAGGCGGCGGTGGAGCTGGAGGACCGCAACCAGCTGATGCTGGGGTTCACCGAGAACCTGCCGGAGGCGATCCGCGCCTTCGACGCCGGTCGCGACCCCGCCTACACGGACGAACCTCGACGAGGCATGTTCCCGGAGCCTGATCAGCCCACCCACTCGAGCGCCCGGAAGCGCGCCGAGTCCCGTGGGGTCGAGGAGCGCCTCCGCCTCGGCCACCCGGCTGCGGGCCGCGCACGCGCGGCCAGGTCGCCGATGGCGGCGCGCTCCTGCCAGATCCGGCGCGCCCTCCTCCACGCAGGTCGTCGATGCCGTGGGCACGCAGCCACGTCGGCCTGGGAGCGGTCGGCTGAGGGCGGCGGGAGCTGGTCGACGGCGACCTCGCAGGTGATGTCCTGCGTGCCCAGGCCGTCGAGGGGCGGACCGCCCCGTGCGTGACCGCGGTAGGTGCGCACCCACTCCGGCCACGGTCGCTCGCCAGCTCGTCGGTGGTCGATGCGTAGTCGAAGGCGACGACCCGGCCCCCCGTCCAGCCAGGTCGATGGCATCCCGCACCCAGTCGGCGGCGGCGTCCTGCCGCGGGACCCGCGCGCCGACGGGCGGCGTCGACGCGCCGGGACGCCGACGACGGCACCAGGACCTCGACGAGCTGGTCGCCGTCCAGCGCCGACGTGCACCTCGGCCCATCCCGTCGCCGTGCGCTCGAGCAGGCCGAAGGGCAGGTTGTCGAGCAGCTCGTTGGCGAGCACGACGCACGGACCAGCCACGCGCGGGCAGGTCACCGAGGCTCACCACGATCGGCCCGGTCGGCGGGTCCGACGGCGGCGCGCCTCGTCCTCCGTCGTCCAGCGGAGCACCGGCGAAGGCCGAGGCCGGGTCCTCGAGGGGCAGATGGTCGGGCGTGCTGGCGCCGCTGCGACGTCCGAGCGCTCGACGAGGACGTAGCGCAGCGCGGGGCTGCACGCGGGGGACGCCGCCAGCACCGTCCGAGCCAGCGTGCCCGGACCCGCTCCCGCCTCGACGACGGTCCACACCTCGGGGCGGCCCGCCTCGGACCACCAGGCGTCGAGCGCGCGCGCCACCACGGCGCCGAAGAGCGGCCCGACCTCGGGGCTGGTGATGAAGTCCGCCGCGCCGGCCCGCCTGGCCGCCGGTCGCGTAGAAGCCGCCGCCGCTCGTCGTACAGCGCGAGCTCCACCACCTCGGCGAAGGGGATCGGCCCCCGGCGCGCGATCTCCGCCCGGAGGGCGTCTTCGGCCGCGGTCACGCGGGGTCCTCGGACCCGCTTCTGTGGGCGCTCACCACCGGCACCCGGTGATCAGCGCACACAGACGCATCACTGCGGGACGAAGAGCGCGAGATCGCCGAAGCGGGTGGCCAGGTTGCTGACGCCGAAGGCGATCGTGACCACCACGGTCAGGGCGAGCGCGGCGGCCAGCGAGAACGGGACGCGGACCGGCGTGACATCACCGTCGGGCGCCGGCTTCATCCACATCTCCTTGGCCACGTTGGCGTAGTAGTAGAGCGCGATGACCGAGTTGACGCCGACGACCACGGCCAGGGTGGTGCCGCCCACCGTGTTGGGTTCGAGCAGGGCCTGGAACACGACGAACTTCGCCAACCACCCGCCCAGGGGCGGGATGCCGGCCAGGCTGAAGAGGAACACGGTCATCAGCACCGTGAGGCCGGGGGCGTACTCGAACAGGCCGCCCCAGGCGCTGATCTCAGCACTGCGCGTCTTGCGCGAGACGGCGAGCACCACCGCGAAGGCGCCGAGGTTCATCGCCGCGTAGATGAGCAGGTAGGTGACGACGGCCCGGCCCGCGCCCAGCGGGTTGTCGCCGACGACCGCGAGCGGCGCGAGCATGAACCCCGCCTGGGCGACACCCGAGTAGGCGAGCATGCGGATGATGTTCGTCTGGCGCAGGGCGATCAGGTTGCCGACCGTCATGGTGATCGCCGCCAGCACCCACATGAGCGGCTCGACCACGTCGGAGCGGGCCGCGAACGCGATGAGGATCAGCTCGAGCAGAGCGACGAAGCCGGCCCCCTTGGACAGGACGGCGAGGAACGCGGTGATGGGGGTGGGCGCGCCTTCGTAGGTGTCGGGGGCCCACGTGTGGAACGGCACCGCGGAGACCTTGAAGGCGAAGCCGACGACGACGAAGACGATGCCCAACGTGATGAAGGGCGTCGTGCCACCGAACCCATCGCCGTCGGCCAGGCTCGAGCCGATGTCCGCCAGGAGCGTGCTGCCCGAGAAGCCGTAGAGCAGGGACATGCCGTAGAGCATCACGGCGGAGGCGAAGACGCCCATCAGGTAGTACTTCACCCCCGCTTCGTTGCCGTGCAGGTCGCGCTTGCGCCAGCCCGCGAGCATGTAGGCCGGGATCGACAGGAGCTCGAGGGCGACGAAGATCGACACGAGATCGCGCGAGGACGCCATCACGACCATGCCGAGGAGCGACGACAGCAGGAGGAAGTAGTACTCACCCTCGGCGTAGTCACCCTCGGCGATGTAGTTGGTCGAGAGCAGCACGACGACGTAGCCCGACAGCAAGAACATCGCCTTGAGCACGAGCGAGAAGTTGTCGACCGTGTACCCCCCGCCGAACATCACCCGGTCGGCACCGTCGAGGGCGAGCGTGAGCACGGGCACCAGGGCGGCGAGGAGACCGATGCCCGCGATGGACGGGACGATCCCCCGCGAGCCCTCGGGCGTGAACAGGTCGGCGAGGAGCACCGCGACGATGGCGCCTGTGAGGACCAGCTCGGGCGCGAGCGCGTGGAAGTCGACGCTCGGGCTGTCGAACGGCATCCCCTGCAGGAGCGACGCGAGCACGGTCAGCTACTTGCCCAACGCCTGGAAGGTCTCGCCCATCGCGGTCATCGCGGGGTCGGTGACGTGGAAGATGATGTTCGGGAAGATGCCGAGCACCAGGATCAGCACGAGCATCGGGACCCAGGCGAGGTACTCGGTCAGGTGCACGTCGTGGATGTGCTCGTCGGCGAACTCCTCCGTGGGCGTGCCGAACGAGGAGCGCTGGTACAGCCAGAGCAGGTAGCCCGCGGCCAGCACCGTCCCGACCGCCGCGATCACCATGTAGGTCCGGAACAGCGGTTCGGAGAGGGCCGGCGCCGGGTTGTACGCGGACAGGATGGCGGGGAACTCACCCCAGAAGCCCGCCAGGCCCGGCAGCCCCAGCGAAGCCATGACGCAGAAGCCGAGCATCCAGCCCATCCGGGGCGCCTGCAGGAGGAGGCCACCGAGGCGCTTGATCTCGAGCGTGTGGAACCGCTCCTTCACCGAGCCGGCGATGAAGAACAACATGCCGGTGATGAGGCCGTGGGCGACCATGCCGAAGACGGCCGCGTTGAGCCCGAAGTCGGTGAGGGTGGCGATCCCGAGCATGACGAAGCCCATGTGGGCCACCGACGAGAAGGCGATGAGCCGCTTCATGTCCGTCTGGGCGAGGCAGCCGAGCGCGCCGTAGATGATGCCGACGACGGCCAGCCCGCCGATGAACGGTGCCCACTCCACCGCGGCCTCCGGCAGGATGAAGAGCGCCACCCGGATGAAGCCGTACGTGCCGAGCTTCAGCAGGACGGCCGCCAGGATCACCGAGCCCTGGGTGGGCGCCTGGGTGTGGGCGTCGGGCAGCCACGTGTGGAAGGGGAACATCGGCACCTTGATGCCGAAGCCCATGAACATGCCGGCGAAGATGAGGACCTGCGTGCTCAGCGCCAGGGTGCCGGCCACGTTCCGCTCGGCGACGCCCTCCGCGATCGCGGCCATCGAGAAGCTCTCGCCACCGGCCACGAAGAAGACGGCCACGAAGCTCACGATCATGAGGGCCGAGCCGAAGAGGGTGTACAGGAAGAACTTGATCGAGGCGTACTGGCGCTGCTCGCCACCCCACACACCGATCATGAAGTACATCGGCAGGAGCACGACCTCGAAGAAGACGAAGAACAGGATGAGGTCCTGGGCCACGAAGGTCCCGAGCATCCCCGTGTGGAGCACGAGGATCAGGATGAGGAAGGCCTTCGGGTTGTGGGGCTCCGGGAAGTGGTTCCAGCTGTAGATGATGACGAGGGGCGTGACCAGCAGCGTGAGCGCCACGAGGGGGATCGACAACCCATCGATCCCGATGAGGTAGTTCGCGTGGATGGCCTCGATCCACTTGTGGTCCACGATGAACTGGAGGTCGCCCGCCCGGTCGTAGTTGAAGTCAGCGATCACGGCGACACCGAAGGCGGCGGAGGCCAAGCTCGCTCCGAGCGCCACCACCTTGATGAGCTGCTCATCCGCCTTGGGGATGAGCATCATCACGAGGGCCCCCGCCAGCGGCAGGAACACCATCAGGCTGAGGCCCCAGCCGGTGAGGAATGTCGTTGTTGTCCATGGTCCCGTTCGGTCCTGGTTCCTTAGATGACGATGATGAAGATGGCGGCCAGCACGGCGGTGGCGGCGAAGAGGAGAGCGGCGTACTGCTGCACGCGCCCGGTCTGCATGAAGCGGAGCACCTGACCGCTGCCCTCGGCGGCGGCACCAGAGCCGTCGACGAGGGTGTCGACGATGCCCTGGTCGATCTTGTCGTAGACGAACTGGCCGCTCCGGACGGCCCCCGCTCCGACGCCGTCGACCGCGCCGTCGATGACCTTCTGGTTGAACCAGTAGGCGCCGCGGGCGATGGGGCCCTTCACGGCCGCCACGATGACGTCCGTGTAGAGCCAGTCGAGGTAGTACTTCTGGACGAGGGCGGTGTGACCGGCGCGGGCGACCCGGTTCCGCTGCGTGATCCCGTGCGGCCCGAGGTCTCGGAAGTACCACGCGTACGCCAGGCCGATGCCGATGAGCCCGCAGACGCCCGCGGCCAGGGCGATCCAGATGTTGAACTCCGGATGGCTGAAGCCGTTGAGGTCGGTGGGGAAGTACGGCCCCTTGGGCTCGTAGTAGTGCTCGAAGCGCAGCTCCCAGCCGCTCGGCAGCCACGAGAACGCCGGGAGGTTCGCGAAGCCGGCGACCACGGCCATGAAGCTGAGGATGTACAGCGGGTACAGGATGCGCGGACCGGACTCGTGGGGCGGGTGCTCCACGTCGGCGGCATGGCCGCGGGGCTCCCCGTGGAAGGTGAGGTAGACGCACCGGGTCATGTAGGCGGCGGTCATGAACGCGCCGATCACCCCGACGACGGTGAAGGCGCCGTAGCCACCGCCCAGCTGCTGCGTGCCGGCGAGGATCTCGTCCTTCGACCAGAAGCCGGACAGCGGGAACAGCCCGATGAGCGCCGCGGTGCAGATCAGGAAGGTGACGTAGGTCTTGGGCATGAACCGCTTCATCCCGCCCATGTGCTCCTTCATGTCGAAGGAGTGCACCGAGTGGGCGACCGAACCGGAGCCGAGGAAGAGGCCGGCCTTGAACATGGCGTGGGTGAAGAGGTGGAACATGGCGGCCGTCCACGCCCCGACGCCGAGGGCCATGGCCATGTACCCGAGCTGCGAGACGGTGGAGTAGGCGAGCACCTTCTTGATGTCGTTCTGCACGAACGCCAACCCCGCCCCGCCGATGACCGTGAGGCCCCCGATGACCGCGAGCAGGTTCACGTTCGAGATGCCGATCGACATGCCCTGGAAGAACACGCCGTAGAGCCGCGCCACCATGAAGATGCCGGCCACGACCATGGTGGCGGCGTGGATGAGGGCGGAGACAGGCGTCGGACCGGCCATCGCGTCGGGCAGCCAGGTGTGCAGGATGAACTGGCCCGACTTGGACATGACCGCCGCCATCAGGGAGCAGGCGCCCACGAGGAGCACGAGATGGCTCATCTCGCCGTTCAGGGCCCGTTCGTTGATGGTGACGATGTCGAAGGTCTGGCCGGCACCGAAGAACAGGATGATCACGCCGCAGATCAGCCCGATGTCACCGACGCGGTTGGTGAGGAACGCCTTGAGGGCGGCGTCGGAGTTGGGCTTCTCCTCCCACCAGTGCCCGATGAGCGCGAAGGAGCACAGGCCGACCAGCTCCCAGCAGGTGAGGAGCTGCACCGTGCTCTGGCTCATGATCAGGCCGAGCATCGACGCGCTGAAGAGCGAGAGGAAGGCGAAGTAGTGGGTGTACCGGCGATCGCCGCCGACGTAGTCCGTGCTGTAGACGTGCACGAGCAGCGAGATCAGCGTGACGACGAAGAGCATCATCACGCCGGGACCGTCGAGCAGCATGCCGACGGTGAAGTTGACGTCGCCGTTGGACCACCAGGTCCACGTCTTCACGACCGGTTCGACCTCGAACTCTGTATGTGCCTCAGCTTCGTCCGCCGACGGAGCCGCCAGCGAGGCCGACGCCTCCGGCGGCCAGCGCGTGCTCCTCCCCTCCCTCCTCGACCCCGCCCTCGACCTCGTGCTGCTCCTCGGCCCGGTGCTCGGCGTCGTTGACGTGGGTGCGCCATTGGACGTTCGTGGCCAGCGCCAGCACGAAGCAGATCGCGAGGGCGCTGATGCCGATCTCCGCGCCCTTCTTCGGCATCCGCTTGCCGAAGAAGAGGATCAGGAAGAAGGAGGCCGCAGGGATCAGCGGGATGACGTAGGCGTGGTCGAGGAGGAACATCAGCCCTTCATCTCGGCCATGTCGTCGAGGTCGACGCTGCCCCGGTTGCGGTAGATGAGCAGGACGATCGCCAGACCGACGCCGACCTCGGCCGCCGCGATCGCGATCACGAACAGCGCGAACACCGACCCGGCGATCGATCCGTGGATCGCGCCGAAGGCGATGAGGTTGATGTTGACCGCGTTGAGGATGAGCTCGATCGACATCAGCACGAGGACCGCGTTGCGCCGGGCGAGCACCCCGTAGACGCCCAGGCAGAAGAGCACGGCGCCGAGCATGAGGAACTGGTTGAGGAGCAGGTCGTCCACGGTCAGTCCTTCCGCGCCAGGACGATGGCGCCCACGAGGGCGGCGAGCAGGAGCACGGAGACGACCTCGAACGGGACCAGGTAGCTCGAGAAGATCGAGTCGCTCACCGTGGCGGTGTTGGAGCCGTTGACGGTGGTGATCTGCGGGTCGGGGGGCATGGGCGTGCGGGACCAGCCGTACTCGTCGATCAGCGCGTAGGCCATGACGCCGAACAGGACGACGGCCGTGGCCGCGCCCCCCAGCCAGTGCTTGTGGGTGAGGTCCTGGTCGGCGCCCAGCTTGGCGCGGGTGAGCATGATGCCGAAGAGGAAGAGCACCACGATGGCGCCGATGTAGACGAGGACCTGGGTCGCGGCGACGAACTCCGCGGCCATGAGGATGTACTGGGCCGCCACGCTCGCCAGCACGGCGACGAGGTACAGCGCGGCGTGGACGACGTTGTTCGTCGTCACGACCCGGAAGGCGCTGTACACGATCACCGCGGCGATGGCGTAGAAGAAGATGTTCTGGGCGACCATCAGCGCGGCACCTTGCGGACCTTGACCTCGGCGCCGCCTTCGTAGGGCTCGAAGTCTGGGACGGTCTCCATCCACTCGGCGAGGCGATCCATGTCGTGGAGCAGATCGGCGAGGCGCGGCTCCGAGTACTCGTACTCCGGGCTCCAGAAGAGCGCGTCGAACGGACAGACCTCCACGCAGATCCCGCAGTACATGCAGAGGGCGTAGTCGATGTCGAACCGGTCGAGCGCGCTCACCGTGCGCTCCTTGCCCCCCGGTCGACGGGGCGGAGCCTTGGTCTTGTGGCCCTCGATGTAGATGCACCAGTCCGGGCAGCTGCGCGAGCACAGCATGCAGACGGTGCAGTTCTCCTCCTTGAGGGCGATGACGCCTCGCGCTCGCGGCGCGGGGGCCTCGCTCTCGTGCGGGTACTGGACCGTGACCGCCCCGTGCTTCACGGGGGCAGGGATGAGCGTCTTGATCCCCCGCCTCGGGAACATGGTCTTCACCAGCTCGCCGAAGGTGATGCGGAGACCGGTGAAGAGCCCGGGGATCTTCGGCATCAGAACGCCACCTTCAGGACCATCGTCACCATGATGTTGACCAGGGAGATCGGGATCAGGTACTTCCACGCGAACGCCTGGAGCTGATCCTCGCGGAAGCGGGGGAACGTGAACCGCACCCAGAAGATGAGGAAGCCGACGAGCATCATCTTGGTGAACAGGACGAGCGGCCCGACGACGTTCATGATGTCGTCGTCGAGGTCGACGAACGGGAGCGCCCACCCCCCGAGGAACAGGGTGGCGGCGATGGCGGCGAAGGCACCGGCGGTGGCGAACTCGCCGATGAAGAAGAGGAGGAAGCGCAGGCCCGAGTACTCGGTGATGTAGCCGGTGACGATCTCCGACTCGGCGACGGGCATGTCGAAGGGCGTCTGGGTGAGCTCGGCCTGGGTGGCGATCAGGAACACGGTGAAGCCCACGATCTGGGTGATCACGAACGGGTTGCCGATCCAGTCGATGCCGAAGACCGCGCCCTGGTGCTGCACCGCCACGATCCCCTGGAGGTTCAGGGTGCCGGCCTGGATGACCACGCCGACGACGGCCAAGACCATCGGCAGCTCGTAGGCGATCAGCTGGCCCGCCGCCCGGAGGCCACCGATGAGCGAGTACTTGTTGGCCGACGCCCAGCCCGCGATCAGGATCCCGATCACCGACACGGAGGACAGGCCGAGGGCCAGGAAGATCCCGGTGTCGAGGTTCGTGAAGTACGCGTCCGGCCCGAACGGCATCACGACGAAGATCAGGAACGTCGACGCGAGCACGATGTACGGGGCCAGGAAGAAGAGCCGCCGGTCGGCCCGGTCGGGGACGATGTCCTCCTTCTGGAGGAACTTGCCGACCTCGGCCAGCAGCTGGATCGAGCCGTACGGTCCGGCCTCCATGGGGCCGAGCCGGCTCTGCATGAAGCTCATCATCTTGAAGAGGAAGACGTAGACGAAGGCGCCCGCCGGCAGGATCACGGCGACGAGCACGCCGAGCGCGCGCGCGATCGATGACTGCCAGTAGGACATCTCGAGGCCGAAGAGGACACCTGCCATCAGCGGTCGATGTCCCCCAGGATGAAGTAGAGGCTGGCGAGGATCGTGATGATGTCGGGCACGTAGACGCCCCGCAGCAGCCAGGAGGCGATCGAGATGTTGTTGAAGCTGGCCGAGCGGATCTTCACCCGGAAGGGCCCGGTGTCGCCCTTGGAGACCACGTAGTAGCCCATGGCCCCGAGCGGGTTCTCGGTGGCGACGTAGGCCTCGCCCTCGGGCACCTTGATGATGCGCGGGACCTTGGCCATGATCGGGCCGGCCGGCAACCCGTCGCAGAGCTGGTCGACGATCTTGGTCGCCTCGCGCACCTCTTGGAGGCGCACCCAGCACCGCGAGTAGCTGTCACCGTCCGGGTGGGTCCACACCTTCCAGTCGAGCTGGTCGTAGGCCAGACCGACGTTGGCGTCGCGCCGCAGGTCCCAGTCCACCCCGGAGCCGCGGAGGTTCGCGCCCGAGAGCCCGTACGACTGCGCGATGTGGCCGGGGACGATGCCGATGCCACGCGTGCGGCTCTGGAAGATCTCGTTGCCGTAGACGAGGCCCTCCATCTCGTCGCAGAAGGCGCGCAACCGCACCATGGCGGCCTTGGTCTCTGCGATCCAGCCCTTGGGCAGGTCGTCCTTGAGGCCGCCGATGCGATCGAAGTTCGGGTGGAACCGTCCGCCGGTGACCGACTCGATCTGGTTGAGCACGAACTCGCGGTCGCGGAACGCGTAGAACGCCGGCGTCTGGGCACCGAGCTGGAGGGCCAGATCGCCGATGAACAGGCTGACGTTGGCGATGCGGCTGAGCTCGAACAGGATGGTGCGGATCCACATGGCCCGCGGTGGCGCCTCGACCTCCATCAGCTGCTCGGCGGCGAGGATGAAGGGCACCTCGTTGGCGAAGCTGCCGAGCCAGTCGATGCGGTTGATGAGGGTGGTGACCTGCGGGTAGGAGCGGACCTCGCAGAGCTTCTCGTAGCCGCGGTGCATGTAGCCGCACATGACGTCCGCCGACGTGACCTGCTCGCCGTCGAGGTGGGCGACGAGGCGCAGGGTGCCGTGGGTGGCCGGGTGCTGGGGGCCCATGTTCAGGACCATGCCGTCGTCCGTCTCGAGCTCGACGTTGATCCGGCCGTCGGCGGCTTGGGCGTTGCTGTAGGAGAGCTGCTGCGCCTCGGTGAGCGTCTATCGGCTCGTCCGCTGCGCGGCCGCCTCCTCGGTGGGCTCTTCTTCCTCGTCGTCCCCGCCGGGCATGGGCTCGACGTCGACGATGCCGGGCCACGGCTTCACGACGCGAGCGAGGAGGGGGAACTCCTTGCGCAGCGGGTGCCCTTCGAACTCCGTCGGGAGGTAGATGTTGCGCAGGTCGGCGTTCCCGTCGAAGCGGATCCCGAACATCTCGTGCGCCTCGCGCTCATGCCAGGCGGCGCCCGCGTAGCTGCGGATCCAGGTGGCGACGCGCGGGTCGTCGTCGGGCACGTCGGCCTTGAGGAGCACCCGCTCGTCGGTGCCCGGCTTGGCCACCGACGCCAGCACCTGGAGGCGGGTGTCGCCCCCGGTGTAGCCCGGCACGGCGGCGGACCGATCGGGCATGGGAGGCGGGAACGGGACATCGACCGAGCTGTCCTCGTAGCGCCCGTAGGGCGAAGGGAGCCAGTCGATCGCCGACAGGAAGTCGAAGAACCGGAGCCCGGCCTTGTCGCGCGCCACCTCGGCCGCCTGCGCCCAGGCCGCGGTGGCCACCCGGATCCAGAGGCCCTGCCCCGGCTTGACGTGGGAGCCGACCACGGCCTCGCCGAGCTCCTCCGTGAAGACCGCGAGCAGCGCCTCGCGCCGGTCGTCGGTGGCGACCTCGGGTGCCTCCTCGGTGGCGGTCACGTCATCAGCCAACGACGATCGGCTCCTGCCGGTCTTGATCGCCGCGCCAGCGCTCGGCCATGTCCTCGTTGTGGATGCGCTCCTGCAGCAGCACGATGCCCTCGAGCAGCGCCTCGGGGCGCGGGGGACAGCCGGGCACGTAGACATCGACCGGGACGATCTGGTCGACGCCCTTCGTCACCGAGTAGCTGTCCCAGTACGGGCCCCCGCAGTTGGTGCAGCTGCCCATCGAGATGACGTACTTCGGGTCGGGCATCTGCTCGTAGAGCCGCTTGATGGCCGGGACGATCTTGTCGGTGACGGTCCCCGAGATGACGACCAGATCGGCCTGACGGGGGCTGGCCGGGAAGGGGATGACACCAAGGCGCATGACGTCGTAGCGCGGCGACGCGAAGGCGGCACCCATCTCGATGGCGCAGCAGGCCAGGCCCCACTGGTAGGCCCAGATGGAGTACTTGCGGCTGAGGTTGAGGAGCTTGGTGAGCGGCTTGGGCATCTTCCCGCTCTCGACGAGGCCCATCAGGCGTCCACGCTCGGCGCTATGCCCATCGCAGGACCTTCTTCTTCCATGCGTAGAGCAGACCGAGGGCGAGGATGGCGATGAAGACGGCCATCTCGACCACGCCGAACCACCCGTAGGCGTCGACGCGCGTGGCGAAGGGGAAGATGAACACGGCCTCGACGTCGAACATGACGAAGAGCAGGGCGAAGATGTAGTACCGGACCTGGCTCTGGCCCCACCCGGAGCCGACCGGGTCGACGCCTGACTCGTAGTTGATGTACTTCTCGGCCTGTGGCCGGGTGGGTCGCAGGAGGCTTCCGACCCCGAGGAGGAGGCCCACGAGCGCCGCACCGAGGAGCCCGAAGATGCCCACCGTGAGGTAGTCGCGGAGGAGATCGGAGAATGTCCCGGACACGACGGGGGAGCCTAGTGAAGGCTCGCGCGAGGGTCCAAGATGACCGTCGTTTCGGGCCTCTTCGCCCCTAGGCGGCTTCGAACAGCACGGATTCGGCGGAGATCGAGTCGCCGTCGGACCCCATGAAGGCCATCGTCAGGGTGTGCTCGCCGGCCGCCATCCCGTCGGGTGGGAGGTACGCACAACGTTGACCGGGCGAGCCCTCGAGGACGGTGAGCTCGGTGCCCTCGGACGCCCCGCACACCACGGTCTCGCCCTCGTCGAGGCGCAGGAGCGGCGCCGCGACGCCGGTCGGCACGACGATGACCAGCTCTTCGCCCGACGGCACCGGCTCCGCGTCGCCCTCGACGGGATCGGTGGCCGGGACCACCACCTCGAGCGAGCCTGCCAGCGCGAACGGTTCCAGGACCACGTGGCCAGCGACGAGCCGAACGGGGAACGCCTCGGCCAGGCGGTGCGGGCCGGCGTCCTCGTCCACGACGCCGACGAGCGTCACCACGGCAAGGGTCTCGTCGTCACTGGACTCCACCGTGGTGACGATGACGTCCTCGGGCTCCGACGCCGCCCACGCGCGGTAGGCCGGGGCGATGGAGCTCAGCTCCGACTCGAACTCGGCCTGCGAGGCGAAGTGAGCCTGGGACGTGGGACCCATGGCATCCCAGGCGCTGGCCGTCTCGCCCGCGCCGACGTCGTCGACCCACGCGAGCACGGCGTCGGTGGACGCGTCCTCGCTGGCGGCCGACATCGGGGTGGGAACGTCGTCCTGGGTCTGGGCGTCGTCGACGAGGGAGCTGATCGTCGGCCCCGCCAGCTCGTCAGAGGACGCCGGCTCGGAACCATCCCGGTCATCCATGAGGGTGACCCCGGCCAGGAGCACGACCGCCGCCGCGGCGGCGGCGACGGCGAGCAAGATGCCGTTCGACGTGCGTCGCAAGGCCGGGGGCACGAGCGCGAGCGCGGGATCAGGCCCCTCCGAGGCCGAGGCCGGGGAGCCCTCTGGCGCCGGGGCGCCGGCTGAGACCTCGGGTACGACGACGAGCTTGCGATCGTCGTACCGGGCGGGGCCGGGCGACGCCCCCGCGTCGACCAGGGCCTCGTCGAGGCGCGTCCAGAACCCCTCCTCGTGCGGCGGGACCGGGCAGCCGCTGGAGCGCGGTGCGCACGACGGGGTCGGGCGTGACCTCGAGCTCGCTCATCGCACCTCCTCGCCGAGCACCTGGCGCAGCGCCGCGCGGGCACGGTGGAGGCGGGAGGCCACGGTGCCGGGGGCGACCCCCAGGATGTCCGCGGCTTCGCGGTGGTCGAAGCCCTCGCCGTCGACGAGCACGACGGTCACGCGCTGGTCGTCGGGCAGGGTGGCCAAGGCGTGCCGGACGGTCTCCGAGGCACTGACGATCCGCTCCGGCCCCGGGCGGCCGGATTCGGGGTCGATCGGATCCTCCGTGGAGAGGGGGGAGCGCTTGCGCTTGCGGAGCTCGTCGATGCACGCGTTGTAGGTGATGCGGTAGAGCCACGTCCCGAAGTCGCTGCCGGCCCGGAACCTCGGGAGGGCCTTGAAGGCCTTGAGGTAGGCCTCTTGGAGCGCATCGTCCATGCGATGGCGATCGGCCATCAGGCGGTAGGCCAGTCCCCGCATGCGCACGTCGTGCCGACGCAGCAGCTCGTCGAAGGCCGTCCGGTCGCCCGAGCGGGCCAGCTCGACCAGCTCGACATCGGGGAGCGCGGTGGAAGGAGGAGCCATCGAGAAGGTGGTGCAGCGAGGCCACGAGGCGCCGGGAGCGGCGCCACGGAGCGGCCGGAACGCACGCGATGCTAGGGGCCGGCTCCGTCGGGTCGCACGTTCGCGTGCGTTCGGCGGAGCAGCAGTGACGATCACGTCCCTACAACGCTCGCCGGCCGCAAATCCTTGCAACCGGATTCGGCGGCGACCGCTACGGGGCGAGGGCGGAGGGGTCGGTGAGCTCGGCCTCGACGGGTTCGAGCACGAGCACCGGGGTCGCGTCTTCCGCCGCGCGGGAGAGCAGCCCGGGGAAGATCCCGACGCACAGGGTGAACCCGACCGCGATGACCAACGCCAGGCCCGCGGCGAACGGCACCGGGATGGCGCGGGGCTCGCCGGCGTCCTCGACCGACATGTACATCGACACGATGATCCGCAGGTACAGGAACGCGGCGACGACGGCCGTGAGCATGGCGATGACCGCCAGGCCGGTGGACCCCGCTTCCACCGCGGCGGTGATCACGTAGAACTTGGCGAAGAACCCGGACGTGAGCGGCACGCCCGCCTGGGCGAAGAGGAGCAGCGCGAACGCCAGGGCGAGCACCGGCCGGTCTCGCGAGAGGCCCCGGTAGTCATCCAGGCTGTTGCCGATGTCGCCCTTGCGGCTGACGACGGCGATGATGCCGAAGCTGCCGGCGACCATGAACGTGTAGGCGGCCAGGTAGAACAGCGCCGCCTCGACCCCCTGGGCCGTCGCGGCCTGCACGGCCACGAGGACGAAGCCCGCGTGGTTGATCGACGAGTAGGCCAGCATCCGCTTCACGTCGGTCTGCACGATGGCCAGCGCAGAACCCACGATCAGCGTGAGCGCGGCGAGGGCGTAGATGATCGGCTGCCAGTCGACGCTGTAGGTGCCGAACGCCAGGTAGAAGACGCGCAGCAGGCCGGCGAAGCCCGCGACCTTCACGCCCGAGGCCATCCACGCCACGCTGGGCGTGGGCGCGGCCTGGTACACGTCGGGGGTCCAGAAGTGGAACGGGACGGCCGCGACCTTGAACCCGAAGCCCACGAGGAGCAGCGCCATGCCGGCGAGGAGCAACCCGCTGTTGGCCAGCACGGTGGTGGACAGGAACGCCGAGATCTCCACGAGGTTGGTGGACCCGGTGGCGCCATAGGTCAGCGCGATGCCGTAGAGGAAGAAGGCGGAGGAGAACGCACCGAGGACGAAGTACTTCACGCCGGCTTCCTGCGACGTGACCTTGCGCAGGTGCATCGCGGCGAGCACGTACACCGCGAGCGACAGGATCTCGAGGCCGAGGAACATCACGATCAGGTCGTTGGCCGACGCCATCATCACGCCGCCCGAGGCGGACAGCAGCACCAGCACGTAGGGCTCGGTCCCCTCCATCCCCTCGCGCCGGAGCCATCCATCGAGGAGGAGCGACGACAGGATCACCGCGGCACAGATCGTGAACGTCACGAACACCGAGAACCCGTCCACCCCCACCGAGTGAGCCAGCGTGGAGAACGGACCTCGGTCCGCGTCCTGGACGCGCTGCCAGAGCGGGACCGCCGCCACGGCCGCGAACCCGGCCGTGGTGACCGTGAACAGCGCGTAGGCGCCCGAGATCGGCGGCCGACGAGACAGCGCGCCGGCCGCGAGCAGCAGCAACGCCCCGCCGACGAGGACGAGGACGGGGGCGGCCGCCGACCAGGCGACGTCCACCCCGCCGACGGAGGTCGGCGACTGGTCGACGGGCTGGGACAGGAGCGCGAAGAGGCTCACGGTGCGGCCGCCCCCTCGTGCTCCTCGTCGCCGGCGTCCTCGGTCGGCCCGACGGTGGCCACCTCGGGCTCGACGTAGTCGGAGTTGTGCTCGATGTGGGCGACGAGACGAGCCACCGCAGGCTCGATGCGGTCGAGCATCGGTTGCGGGTAGACGCCGAGGAAGACGATGAGCCCCAGCAACGGCGCCATCACCAAGCCCTCGCGCCAGGTGAGGTCGGCCACCGCCGCGTTCTCGTCGTCCGGCTCGCCGTGGAACACCCGTTGGTAGGCCCAGAGCAGGTACAGGGCGGCGAGGATCACGCCGAGGGCCGCGATCACCGCGAACCAGCGCCGGGTGAGGAACGACCCGACGAGGATCAGGAACTCGCCGTTGAACCCGTTGAGGCCAGGGAGGCCGATCGAGCTCAGCATCACGACGGTGAACACGCCCGCGAGGATCGGGGCCGACTTCTGCAGGCCCTTGAGCGCGGAGATCTCGCGGGTGTGCCGGCGTTCGTAGATCATGCCGACCAGGAGGAACAGGGCCCCGGTGGAGATCCCGTGGTTCACCATCTGCACGACGCCACCCTCGATGCCCTGGGTGGTCAGCGCGAACGTGCCCAGGATGATGAACCCGAGGTGGGCGACCGAGGAGTACGCGACGAGCCGCTTGAGGTCGCGCTGCATCGTCGCGACGACCGCGCCGTAGATGACGCCCACGACCCCCAGCGCGACGAGCGCGGGCGCGAACCAGACGGATGCTTCAGGGAACAGGTAGAGGCCGAACCGCACGAACCCGTACGTGCCGAGCTTCAGCATCACCCCGGCCAGGATGACGGACCCCGCGGTCGGCGCCTGCGTGTGCGCGTCCGGCAACCAGGTGTGCAGGGGGAAGAGGGGGACCTTCACCGCGAACGCGACCGCGAAGGCCAGGAAGATCCACCGGACGGCCGACCAGTCCATCGGGTTCGAGCTGGTCGAGGTGTCGGTGATGTGCTGCGACTCCGCGATCTCCACGAGGTCGAAGTCGAGCGGCGGGTTCCGCAGCTCCTCGGCCTTGGCGAGGTTCTCGTCGATCAGCGCTTGCGTGGCGGCGTCGACCCCACCGGCGTCGGCCGCGTCCTGCTGAGCCTGGACCGCGGCCTGCTCGCTGACCACCGCGTCGGCCTCGTTGTCGGCGGCGACGCCGTCCTGGTGCAAGAAGGCGAGGCTGACGATCCCCACGAGCATCAGCGCCGAGCCCAGCATCGTGAAGATGAAGAACTTCAGCGCCGCGTAGACGCGCTCCGCGTAGCCCCAACCGCCGATCAGGAAGTACATGGGCACGAGCACGATCTCGAACATCACGAAGAACAGGAACAGGTCGAGCGCGCAGAACACCCCGATGCAGCCGCCCTGCAGGACGAGGAGCCAGGCGTAGTACGGCTTGGGATCGTGCTGTGGCGCGACGGCCACGATGGCCAACGGGAAGAGCAGACCGGTCAGCACGACCAGGAACAGCGACACGCCGTCGATCCCCAGGTGCCACGAGATCCCGAACTCGGTGATCCACGTGCGCTTCACCTCGAACTGGAAGCCGGCATCACTGGGCTCGAAGGCCGCGAGGACCCAGAGCGTGATGGCTCCGGTCGCGGTGGCGAACAGGAGGGCCACGAGGCGGGGCAGCTCGACGCGGCCGCGCGGGACGAGCGCGACGACGAGCGCGCCGACGAACGGCAGGATGATGGCCGCCGTCAACGGTGAGGTCGCGACGGTGTGGGCGCTCTCCGCAGCAAGGATCGAGAAGGGCACTAGAACCCCGACCGGGTGAGGAAGTAGACGAGGAGGGCGACCGCGCCGACGGCCACCCCGAGGGCGTAGCTGCGCACGAACCCGGTCTGGAACACGCGGAGGCCCCTGCCCCCGCTGCGCACGGCGCCGCCGACGCCGTTGACCGCTCCGTCGATGACCGAGCCGTCGAACGTCGCGATCGCCTCGAAGGCCTGCTCACCAGGCCCGCCGACGAAGGCGGAGATCGTGCTGTCGTACCGCCAGGCCTCGGCGAGGATCTCGGGTTCGACCGGCTTCGTCCGCTTCTGCAGGTAGACCCGCACGGCCAGGGCGATGCCGACCAGCGAGGCGAGGATGGCGATGACCGCCATCGCCACCTTGCCGCCGGTGGCGACGTCGAGCACCCGCTCGTTGCCCTCGAGGACGGGCTCGAGCCAGTGCTCGAGGATCTGGGTGTGGCTGGTCAGCGACAGGTTGATGAGGCCACCGACGATCGCGAGGCCGGCCAGCACGACGAGCGGGAACGTCATCAGCCATGGCGACTCGTGGGGCTCGACGCCGTGGTGGTCGGCGCCCTCCGACTCCGTGCCCTCGGTGGCGTCGTCCCAGTGCCGGTCCCCGAAGAAGACCATGAAGACCTGACGGCTCATGTAGAAGGCGGTGATGACCGCCGTCACCAGGCCGACGGCCCAGAGCGCGGGGCTGTTGTCGTAGGCGTAGAGCAGGATCTCGTCCTTGGACCAGAAGCCGGCGAAGGGCGGCACGCCGGCGATGGCCAGCCAGCCGACGATGAAGGTCGCGGCGGTGATCGGCATCACCAGCCGGAGTCCGCCCATGCGCCGCATGTCCTGCTCGCCGTGCATCCCGTGGATCACTGAGCCGGCACCGAGGAAGAGCAGCGCCTTGAAGAACGCGTGCGTGATCATGTGGAAGATGGCGGCCACGTAGGCGCCGCTGCCGATGGCGAGGAACATGAACCCCAGCTGGCTGATGGTGGAGTAGGCCAGCACCTTCTTGATGTCGTTCTGGGCCACCGCGATCGTGGCGGCGAAGAGGGCGGTGAGCACCCCCACCCACGCGATCAGCTCGGGGGCCCAGTCGTAGCTCTGGGCGAGGATCGGGTTCACGCGGGTCATGAGGTAGACGCCCGCGGTGACCATGGTGGCGGCGTGGATCAGGGCCGAGACCGGGGTGGGTCCGGCCATCGCGTCCGGGAGCCAGACGAAGAGGGGCAGCTGGGCCGACTTGCCGCATGCGCCCGAGGAAGAGCAGGAGCGCGATGGCCGTCGCCGTGACCGGTGCGATCGCAGGGGCCTGCTCGAGGACGATCGAGTAGTCGAGCGAGCCCACGGTGGCGAACGCGAGGAACATCGCCGTCATGAAGCCCCAGTCACCGATCCGGTTGGTGACGAAGGCCTTCTTGCCGGCCGACGCGTTGGCTTCGTTCGAGAACCAGAACGCGATCAGGAAGTAGGAGCAGGCACCGACGCCCTCCCAGCCGAGGAAGGTGATGAGCATGTTGCTGCCGAGCACCAGCATCAGCATCGAGAAGACGAAGAGGTTCATGTACACGAAGAACTTGGAGAACTTCGGGTCTCCGTGCATGTAGCCGATCGAGTACAGGTGGATCAGGGTGCCGATCCCGGTGATGAACAGCGCCATGGCGATCGAGAGCGGGTCGAGAAGGAAGCCGACCTTGACGTCGAAGCCGCCGACGTGGATCCAGTCGAAGAGGTTGTAGACGTGGCTGCGGCTGTGCTCGTCCTCGCCGAGCATCGTCAGGAAGAGCCCCGCCGTGACGAGGAAGGCCGCGCCGCAGGCCACCGTGGCCACCCAGCCCGCGGCGGGCTCGCCGAGACGGCGGCCGAGCACGAGGAGCAGCAGGAAGCCGGCCAGGGGGATGGCGGGGACGAGCCAGACGAGATCGAGTGTCTCCAACTCAGCCCCTCAGCACGTTGATGTCGTCGGCGGTGGCCTCGGGCTGCTTGCGGAGGAGCGCCACGATGATCCCGAGCCCGATCACGACCTCAGCGGCGGCGACCACGAGGACGAAGACGACCACGGTCTGACCGTCGACGTCACGGAGCATGCGGGCGAACGTGACGAAGGTGAGGGTGACGGCGTTGAGCATCAGCTCCACGCACATGAACATCACCAGCGGGTTCCGGCGCACGAGCAACCCGACCGCGCCGATCGCGAACAGGATCGAACCCAGCACCAGGTACCAGGCCGGCGTGACCTCCGCGACCGCCAGCATCACGTCTCTGCTCCTCGCTCGGCTCGGCCTCGCATCCGGCCGACGCCTGCGGCTCGGCGGCAGCCGCGTCGACCAAGGGATCGTCCACCAGATCGGCGCGCTTCACCTTTCTCGCCATCACGACCGCTCCCACCACTGCGATCACGAGCAGCACGCTCGTCGCCTCGAAGGCGAAGAGGTAGGTCGTGTACAGGGACTCGCCGAGCTGGTTGATGTCGGGGACGAGGCGGTCGAGGGCGTTGGCGTCTCCGGGTTGGGGACGGGCACCGGTCGCCTCACCCTCGGTGGACCACACGGCCAGCACGGGGAGGGCGAACACGGCGAGCCCGACGACCACGGCGGCGATCCGCTGGCCGCCGCCGAGGGGTTCGATCGAGAGATCCTCGGACTGATCGACGCCGAGGAGCATCAGCACGAAGAGGAACAGCACCACGATGGCGCCGGCGTAGACGATGACCTGGACGGCAGCCAGGAAGCTCGCCTCCTGGGCCACGAACAGCACCGCGATGCCGAACAAGGTGCCGACCAGCGACAGCGCGGCGTGCACGGGGTTGCTGTTGAGCACCACCCCGAGCGCGCCCGCGATGCACGCGGCACCCGCGACGAGGAAGACGAAGAGCTCCATCAGTGGTGCCCTCCACCGTGGTGATCGTCGTCGGCATCATCGTCGACGTCCGGGGCGGGCTCGGTTGCGTCCTGGCGGAGCTCGGCCGGCTTCACGCCGAACCCCAGCTCACCGGACCACGCCACCACGCCGACGTAGTCGGCATCCCCGGACGCCGCCGTGGCCCGCACCCACGCCGAGGAGCTGGCGGCCACGTCGTCGAGATCGGACCAGTCCTCCCACGGCATCTGCTGCGGGAGCCCGTCGTCGTCGACGACCAGCTCGGCCTTCGTGTAGATCGCGTCCTGCCGGTTGGTGAACGAGAACTCGAAGAGCTTCGACTCGGTGATCGCCTCGGTGGGGCACGCCTCCACGCAGAGGTCGCAGTGGATGCAGCGCAGGTAGTTGATCTCGTAGACGAAGCCGAACCGCTCCCCCGGGGACACGGGGTCCGCGGGAGGGTTGTCGGCACCGCGGACGTAGATGCACCGAGCGGGGCACACGCCTGCGCACAGCTCGCAGCCGATGCACTTCTCCATGCCGTCCTCGTAGCGGTTCAGGACGTGGCGGCCGTGGATCCGCTCGGGCTTCACGCGCTTCGGGCCCGCGTCCTTGACGTAGGGAACCGTGACCGTGCGCCCGGTCTCCGTGCCCTTGAAGAGCTTGGCGAAGGTGACCTTGAAGCCCTCGAGGTAGCCCATCAGCGCGTCACCTCGGGCTCAGGTTCTGCCTCAGCCTCAGCCTCGGCCCGGCGATGGCGAGCGGCGCGGATGGCGCCGGCGAGCAGCACGTACGCCACCGCCATGGCGACCAGCCCCGCCCCCAGCACGAGCCCCACGTTCCAGTCCTCGTCGCGGGCGATGTTCAGGGTCGCGAGCAGGAGCATCCACCCCAAGGCGAGGGGGATGAGCACCTTCCACCCCAGGTCCATGAGCTGGTCGTAGCGGAAGCGAGGCAGCGTGGCGCGCAGCCACACGAACATGAAGAGGAACAGGAACAGCTTGGCCAGGAACCACAGCGGCCCCCAGATCCAGTCCGGGCCGAAGAAGGTGGGCCCGGCAGGGCCGCCGAGGAACAGGGTGACGATGATCGCCGACATCGTCACGGTGTTCATGAACTCCGCGAGGAAGAACAGCGCGAACCGGATCGACGAGTACTCGGTGTGGAAGCCACCCACCAGCTCCTGCTCGGCCTCCACGAGGTCGAACGGTGGTCGGTTCAGCTCCGCCGTCCCGGCGATGACGAAGATGATGAACGGGACCACCCCCGTGGCGACGACGTTCCACCTCGGGATGATCCCCCCGAAGCCGTCCGCCGCCTGGCTCATCACGATGTCATGGGTCGAGAGGGAACCGGCGAGCAGCACCACGGCCACCACGGAGAGGCCGAGGGCGGCCTCGTAGGAGACCATCTGGGCCGACGCTCGGACCGAGCCCAGCAGCGGGTACTTGGAGCCGGACGACCAGCCGGCGAGCATCACGCCGTAGACCGCGATCGACGAGCAGGCGAGGATCAGCAGGACACCGATGGGGGGATCGGCCAGCTGCAGGTACGTGTCGTGCCCGAAGAGCTCGACGGTGCCCTGCTGCTCGTCGGTGAACACCCCGCCGATCGGGATCACCGAGAAGACGAGGAAGGCGGGAACGAGCGACAGGAACGGCGCCAGGATGAAGACCCGCTTGTCGGCGCGGTCCGGGAGCAGGTCCTCCTTGAAGAAGAACTTGATGCCGTCGGCGAGCGTCTGCAGGATCCCGAACGGTCCGGCGCGGTTCGGGCCGAGCCGGTTGCTCATGTCCGCGTGCAGCTTGCGCTCGAACCAGATCATGAAGAGCACGGAGACCAGCAGCAGGGCGAAGGTCACGCCGACCTTCAGCAGGACGATCAGCACCTCTTCCAGTCCGATGTCGCCGGCGAGGAGAGGATCGAGGGCGAACATCAGGCCTTCACCACCCGGACCTCGGTGACCGTGGCGGTCGCATCGATCAGCGACCGCACCTGCGGGCCCGGCTGGTGCAGGACCACGGCGGCCGCGCCCCGCCCGACGGTCGCGTCGGGCACCACGGGCAGCGTGGCCGACCCTGTCGCCGCCGTCACCGTGACGATGGCGCCCGCGTCGACGCCGAGGCGATCGAAGTCGTGCGGATGGAGCCGGAGGGTGGTCTCCGAGGTGAGTCCGGCCAGCCCGCGAGCGTGCTGGACGTCCGTGCCGAGGTCGTAGAGCTTGCGGGTGGCCACGAGCCGCAGCGAGTAGGCGTCCACGGCGGGGGCCTCCGACGTGACCGACACGTCGAAGGCGACCGGCGCCGGCCGCGGGATCTCCGGTTCGGCCGTGGGGGGCGTCTCGGCGTCGGCCTGCGATCGCGTGGCCTCCGCCTCCGCCGCCTGCCGCTCCTCGTCGGTGTCCGCCGCGGCCGCGGCGACCGCGGCCTCACCCGCGTCGGGGTCGACCTCAGACGACGGCGCGGAGGACTCGACGGGGTCCGGGGCCGCCCCGGGGACCAGACCATCACGACCCCCCTCGGCGTGCAGCCTCGCCAGCGTGAGCCCGGCGTGGCTCGGGGCGTTCGCCGCGATCTCCTCGAGGATCTGGGCGGCGGACTCGAGACCGAGATCCGTGCCGAGCAGCCGGCTGAGCTCAGCGGCGAGCATCCAGTCGTCACGTGCCGTGCCGGGAGGGGTGATCTTCTGCGTGACCGTGCTGACCCGACCCTCGATGTTGGTGGTCGTGCCGTCGACCTCCGCCGGGCCCGCCGCCGCGAGCACGACGTCGGCGTGCTGTGCGGATTCGGTGAGGAAGCGGTCGACCGCGATCACCGTCCGCGCTCCCGCGAGCCCACGCGAGGCCAGGTCGAGATCGGGGAAGTCGGCCAGCGGATCGGCGCCCAGGAGCACGAGCACGTCGATCCGTCCCTCGGCGGCCGCCTCGAGGATCCCGGTGGCGTCGAGGCCCCGTGCGGTGGGCACCCGGGCCCAGCCCCGGTCGCGGAGCCACCCGGCCCCGGCCTCCAGGGTGGTGCGGCCCGGGAGCAGCCCCGGCGCGAGCCCCATGTCGAGGGCGCCGTGGACGTTGGCCCGCCGCAGCGCGCTCAGGAAGCGGACCTCGGGGTGGGTCACGTGGATCGCTGACGCGGCGGCCACGATGCCGTCCGCAGACTCCGCGACGTTCGGCCGACCGAGGACGACCGTCACCGGCCCGTTGGCCAGCAGGCCGGCCGCGGCCTCGATGGCCGCCCGGTCGACGCCCCCGACGTCTTGCGTCGACGAGTCCGAGAGCAACGCCCGGGCCACCTCCCCCGCGGCACCGGGGCGGTGGAGCAGCGTGGCGGCGGCGAGGGCGGACATCGGCGTCCGCTGCGACGCGAGCTCGATCACCGTGACGCCGTCGCGCACCACGGCGTGGCGGAGGCGCAGGAAGAGGACGGGCAGCTCCTCCTTGAGATCGGGAGCGAGCAGGAGCACGGTGCCGCCCGGGGCGCACACCTCGTCGATCGTGGCGCGCGGCAGGCCCAGCACGACCTCGGCCGGGAGCCCGTCGCCGAGCTGCGCGTCGACGTGATCTGTTCCGATCACGCCCTTGGCCAGCTTGGCCCACGCGTAGGCGCTCTCGTTCGTGAGCCGAGCACCACCCAGGACGGCGACCTTCTCGGCGCTTGCCGCGCGCAGTGCGTCAGCAGCCGTCGACAGCGCCTCGCCCCAGGGCACCTCGACGAGCGCGTCCCCGCGGCGGGCCAGGGGGCGGCCGAGCCGGTCCTCGCTGTTGACGGACCCGAAGCCGAACCGGCCCTTGTCGCACAGCCAGCCCCAGTTGACCGGGTCGACGTCCACGCCCTGGTACCGAAGGATCTCGTTGCGGCTGGACTGGACGAGGGTGCGGCACCCGACCGAGCAGCTCGTGCACGTGCTCTCGACCTGCTCCAGGTCCCAGGGGCGGGCCTTGAACCGGTAGGGCGTGGCGGTGAGCGCGCCCACGGGGCAGATCTGGACCGTGTTGCCGCTGAAGTAGCTGGCGAAGGGGTGATCGGGGAAGGTGTTGACCTGGGTCTGGTTCCCGCGGTCCTGGAAGTGGATGAGGGTGTCGCCGGCGACGTCGTCCGCGAACCGCGTGCAGCGGTCGCAGAGGATGCATCGCTCCCGGTCGAGCGCCACCAGGTCGCTGATCATGATCGGCTTCTCGAAGTGGCGCTTCTCCTCGACGAAGCGGCTCTCGCCGGGTCCGTAGGAGAGGGTCTGGTCCTGCAGGGGGCACTCGCCGCCCTTGTCGCACACGGGACAGTCCAGCGGGTGGTTGATCAGGAGGAACTCGAGGACGCCATCCTGGGCCTTCTTCGTGACCTCGCTCTCCGTGTCGACCACCATGTCCGGCGCCACGGGGATCATGCAGGCCGGTTGGAGCGCCGGGCCGCGACCGGTGTCGATCTCGACGATGCACATGCGGCACATCCCGACCGGCTCCATCCGCGGGTGGTAGCAGAAGCGAGGGATGTAGGTGCCGTTGCGCTCCGCGGCCTCGATGACGAGCTCGCCCGGCTTGGCCTCGATCTCCTTGCCGTTGACCGTCACGATCACGGTCTCTGCCGGTGCCTGGGTCTCAGACACGAGCCACCTCGACGGGGACGTCTCGGGTGACATAGGCCTCGAACTCGGAGCGGAAGTGGAGCAGCGCCGACACGATCGGCGAGCCGACGGACGGCCCCAGGTCGCAGATCGTCGTCTTCTTGTAGGGGAACGGGACGGCGTCCCAGTCACCGGCTTCGGTCTTGGCCTTGGGGAAGGGCGCGGGGGAGATGTTGTCGACGACATCGAGCAGGAGGTCGAGGTCGGCCGGTCGCCCCTCGCCGGCCAGCAGCCGGGCGAGGATCTTCTCGAGCCAGCTGGTGCCCTCCCGGCACGGCGTGCACTTGCCGCACGACTCACGGGCGTAGAAGCGCACGAGCCGCCAGCACGCCTTCACCATGTCCGTCGTGTCGTCCATCACGACGATGGCTCCGGAGCCGAGCATCGAGCCGCTCGGGCCCACCACGCTCGGGTCGAGGGGCATGTCGACGTGCTCGGGGAGGAACCAGGGCGCCGAGCCTCCGCCGGGGATGAAGGCCTTCAGCTCGTGGCCGTCGCGCATCCCCCCGCAGTAGGCGGGCGAGTAGATGAGGTCGCGGAACGTGGTGACGCCGTACTCCACCTCGAACACGCCCGGGTTCTTGACGTGCCCAGAGATGGCGAAGAGCCGCGTCCCCGGTGCCTTCTCGGTGCCGAGCCTCGTGAAGGCGGCGCCGCCGTTCGTGATGATCCAGGGCAGGTTGGCGAGCGTCTCGACGTTGTTGACGACCGTGGGCTGGAGGTAGAGCCCCTTGGCGGCGGGGAAGAACGGCGGCTTGAGGCGCGGCATGCCTCGGTTGCCCTCGAGCGACTCGATCAGGGCCGTCTCCTCGCCGACGATGTAGGCGCCCGCGCCCCAGTGCAGCACGACGTCCACCGAGAAGCTCGTCCCGAGGATGTCCTTGCCGATGTAGCCCGCCGCGTACGCGTCGTTGAGGGCCTGCGCGATGCGCTCCTGCGCGAGTGCCATCTCCCCGCGCACGTACAGGAAGGCCTGCGCGGCGCCGATCGCGTAGCAGGCGATGAGGACGCCCTCGATCAGCTGGTGCGGGTCCTTCTCCATGAGGAGGCGGTCCTTGTACGTGCCCGGCTCTGACTCGTCCCCGTTGACGACGAGGTAGCGCGGCCACACCCCGGGTGGGCAGAAGCCCCACTTCGTCCCGGCCGGGAAGCCGGCGCCACCGCGGCCGAGGAGGCTGGCGCTCTTCACCTCGTCGGCGACGGCGGTCGGGGGCTTGGCGAGGGCCGCCTTGAGGCCCTCGTAGCCACCGGTCGCGAGATAGCGCTCGAGGGTGTGGCCATCGTCGAGGTCGAACCGGGTGCTCACGATGGGGTCGGTCACGTGGCCTCTTCCGGGGTGCGGAGCCACACGGGCTCCTCGGCCACGCCGGGCACCGCGTTGCCGGCGCGCCGGTCGACCGGGAGGGTCTGCCGCGTGCGGGCGAGGATCCCGTGCCGGGGCACCTCATGGGCCCGGCGACCGTGCTGCAGGTCGTCGATCAAGGCGTCAGCGTCGTCAGGCGTCACCTTGTTGAAGTAGCGGTAGTTCACCTGGAGGCATGGCGCCTCCGTGCACGCCGCGATGCACTCGACGTCCTCGAGGGTGAAGCGCCCGTCGGCGGTGGTGCTCCCCGACGTGATCCCGAGGCGGTCCTCGAGGTGGTGCAGGAGCTCCTCGCCGCCGAGCAGCATGCAGGCGATGTTCGTGCAGACGTTGACGAGGTACTCCCCCACCGGCTCGCGCTTGAACATCTCGTAGAACGAGCAGGTGCCGAGCACCTCGGCGGGGGTGACGCCGATGAGCTCGGCGATGTGCTCCATCGCATCGGCGGCGACGTAGCCATCCTGTTCCTGCGCGAGGTGCAGGAGAGGGATCAACGCCGACTTGGCGCGCGGGTACCGGGCGATGATCTCGCGCGCCAGGATCGTGTTCTCGGCGGTGAACCGGGCCATCGTTGTGAATCCTTGCACATGCACACGGGGGCGGACCCCGGGCGGGTCAGGGCACGAACGGAGCGAACTTAGCGGTCACCTCGGCCCCGAGCCGAACCAGCCCGGGGGCGGGGCTGCCCTAGCGGTCGACCTCGCCCATGATGGGGTCGACCGACGAGATGACGGCGACCGCGTCAGCGATCAGGCCGCCGCGCATCATGTGGGGAAGGGTCTGCAGGTTCACGAAGCTCGGACCGCGGATGTGCATCCGATAGGGCTTCGCTGACCCGTCGCTCACGATGTAGCAACCGAGCTCCCCGCGAGGCGACTCGATCCCCACGTACGCCTCGCCGGCGGGCACCTTGAAGCCCTCGGTGAAGATCTTGAAGTGGTGGATCAACGCCTCCATCGACTCGTCGATGCGGGCTCGAGGCGGCGGCGTGACCTTCTTGTCCTGGATGCGGTAGTCACCGGGCGGGAGCAGGTCGAGCACCTGGCGGATGATCTTGATCGACTCGCGGATCTCGTTGATCCTGATCGCGTAGCGGTCGAAGCAGTCGCCGTAGCTGCCGACGACGACGTCGAAGTCGACCTGCTCGTAGAAGAGGTAGGGCATGTCGCGGCGGAGGTCCCAGGGCACACCCGTGGACCGCAGGATCGGCCCGGTCGCGCCGAGGGCGATGGCCTCCTGGGCCGTGATGACCCCGACGCCCTGGAGGCGCTCGCGATAGATCGGCTGCCCCGTCAGGAGGACGTCGTACTCGTCGAGGCTCGCCGGCAGCGCATCGATGAACCCGAGGATCGCGTCGCGCCAGCCGTCCGGCAGGTCGGCGGCCACGCCGCCGGGGCGGATGTAGTTGTGGTTCATCCGGAGGCCCGTGATCATCTCCAGGACCCGGAGGCCCTCCTCCCGGTCCCGCCACCCGTAGAGCATCATCGAGACGGCGCCGATGTCCATGCCGTTGGTGGCGAGGAAGAGCAGGTTGCTCGTGATCCGGTTGATCTCCGTGAGGAGCATGCGGATCCACTGGGCCCGAGCCGGGATGTCCTCGTCGATCCCGAGCAGCTTCTCCGTGGTGAGGCTGAACACCAGCTCGTTGAACAGCGGCGCGGCGTAGTCCATGCGGGTGACGTTGGTGGGGCCCTGGAGGTAGGTGAGGTCCTCGCCCGTCTTCTCCATGCCGGTGTGGAGGTAGCCGACGATGGGCTTGGTGCGGAGCACCGTCTCGCCCTCGAGCTCGAGCATGAGGCGCAGCACGCCGTGGGTGCTGGGGTGCTGCGGCCCCATGTTGATGATCATCGTCTGGTCCTCGGCGGGGCCCTCCCCCACGAGGTCCTGGGCCTCGGCCTCCGAGAGCCGGAGGGTCGCGCCCAGCTCGCGGAGCAGCTCCGCGGCGCCGGCCGACGAGCGCGCCGTCATCTCCTGCGCGCCCTCGGAGGTGTCGATCCCCGAGCTGCGGTGGTCGACGTCGGTCATCGCGCGTCCGCCGTCCCCTTGAACTGGACGGGGATCCGCCCGATCGCTTCGTCCTTGCGCAACGGATGCCCCACCCAGTCCTCCGGCATGAGGATCCGCGTCAGGTCGGGATGCCCGTCGAAGCGGATGCCGTACAGGTCGAACACCTCGCGCTCCATGGCCTCGGACCCAGGGTGCACGTCGAACAGCGACGGAACCGACGGCTCGACCTCCGGTACCTGGATGCGAAGCCGCACCCGCTCTCGCTCCGTGTGCGACATGAGCGTGACCACGACCTCGAACCGCTCGGGATCGACGCCGTCGGGCAGCCCCCGATCGGCTTCGTAGGTGAGGTAGTCGACCGCCGGTGACGTCGAGGCACATGTTGTACCCGTCGTCGTCGCGCAAGCTGCGCACCAGCTCCACCGCCCCCTCGCGACCGGGGTGCAGCACGCGCTGGCCCGCGCTGTGGGTGACCGGCACGCCGTGCACGAGCTCGGGCTCGGGGGCGGCGGGTTCGTCCTCGGTGGGGAGGTCGGCGGCGGTGGAGTCGTCGGCCACGTCAGCCTCGGGTGCTCAGCGCCACGACCTGCGGTTCGGGTTGGCCGTCCTGCTGGTCGACGTGGAGGCCCAGGCCGGTGCCCGGGGCACGGCGGGTGAGCTCACCGTCGCGGATCTTCTCGTGCAGGGTGTTGATGGCGTGGATGAGCGTCTCCGGCCCGGGTGGGCAGCCCGGTGCGTAGACATCGACCGGAACGATCTGATCCACACCCTGCACGAGCGCGTAGTTGTTGAACATCCCGCCGCTGCTCGCGCACACGCCCATGCTGATGACCCACTTGGGCTCCATCATCTGGTCGTAGATCTGACGGAGCACCGGCGCCATCTTCTGGCTGACCCGGCCGGCGACGATCATGAGGTCGGCTTGTCGGGGCGAGGCGCGGAACGTCTCCATGCCGAACCGGGAGATGTCGTAGTGCGCGCCCCCGGCGCCCATCATCTCGATCGCGCAGCAGGCCAGGCCGAAGGTGGCGGGCATCACCGACATGCGGCGGGCCCACTTGACGAGGTCCTCGAGCTTCCCCGTGGCGAAGTTGTGATCGAGCCCCTCGAGTCCCTTGCTCATGTCCCAATGCATCAGGCCGCCACCTCCGGGTCGTCGCGGCCCTCGAGCCCGACCCGCTTGATCGTGGTCGTCGTGGTGCGGTCAGCGGAGACCATCGGTGAGAGCCGGCGGAGCTGCTTGACCGGGCCCCAGTCGAGGGCGCCGTTGCTCAGGAGGTAGACGAAGGAGACCAGCACGGCGACGGTGAACATGAGCACCTCGACCAGCCCGAGCGCGCCGAGGTTCCGGTAGATGACCGCCCAGGGGTAGAGGAAGATGATCTCGATGTCGAACACGATGAAGATCATCGCGATCAGGTAGAAGCGCACGGGGAACCGCTCCGGCGCTTCCCGCCCCGGCACGATCCCGCACTCGTACGGCGAACGCTTGGCGATGGTGGTGGCGCTCGGCGCGAGGAGCTGCGAGGCCACCCGACTCAGGGCCGCGAACACGATCGCGAGGACTGCCAGGGCCACGACGGGGAGGTACTGGCCCATCTTCCCTACGGCTCCGGGATGGCGAGGGAGATCCCCCGCGCCTCGGCGGCGATGAGGTCGCGACGGTGGAGCATCAGCGCGCTCGCGGCGAACATCAGCCCGGAGAAGACGGTGAGCATCGCGCCCGGGAAGCGGACGTCGCCCAGGTTGCGCTCCATGATCACGCTCACCACGGGCTGGGTCGGGTCAGCCTCCGGGGTGGGGGGCGCCTGGCCCGGCTCCGCCTCCTGCTCGATCACCGGTTGGATCTGGATGATGGCGTAGTGCGTGGGGTGCTGCACCTCCCAGAACGTCGTCCTGAGCTTCGTCCTGATGCGATCGAGGCGAGAGGGGTCCTCCGGCAGGCCCTCCTTGCCACCCTTCTCGAACGAGTAGACGGTCACGTAGTCCGCCGCGCTCTCGAGCCCGAGCTCCTCGTCCGGGAACGCGACGAAGTGCTCGTCGACGGTGGCCTTCGCCTCGCCGAAGCTCGGGTTCGACTCCGGCAGGAACGTCCAACCGCCGAGGGTCGGCTCGACCTCCTCGAGCAGCGCGTCGAGATCGGCCTCGTCGAGCTCTTGGATCTCCGCGGGCGGCGGAAGGGCGGAGGTGTCGAGGTCGCGGGCGGCTTCGAGCGCGGCATCGGAGAGCCCGGAGTCGTCGGTGGAGCCGCTCGCGTAGACGACCTCCTTCACCTCCCACTTGGGGGCCTCGCCCAGCATCCCGATGGTGCCGTAGATCCACCAGGTGAGACCCATCAGGGTGCACCAGCCGAACAGGGCGCTGATCGCCACGAGGAACCCGAGCCGCGAGCCGAGGTTCGTGCCGAGGATGAGGTAGACGGAGCCCATCAGGACCACGACCCCGACCAGGACGGCCAGGAAGCCGCGCAGCTGGGGGTCCCACGCGATGCCCGCGACCAGGTGCAGCATCGCTCAGGGCTCCTCGGTGGTGGTGGTCGTGGTGGCGGGGGGCGTGCCCGTGCCCTGGGCGAAGCCACCGAGGCTGCGCTCGTACCGGGTGATGGCGTCGAGCATCTCCTCGGTGAACATCCCGTCCTCGGGCTCGTCGGTGTTGGGGTTGTCGCCGAAGCCGGGCATGCGACCGGTGCCTTGGCCACGCTGGCCGTAGAGCACGCCGTACTCCGTGCCCGACACGAGGAAGCCCTTGAGGGCGTCGGAGTTGAGGAACTGCCGCGGCACGACCCCGCTGGTGAGGGCAGGGCCGAAGGCGCCCGTGCCGTCGGGGTAGCCGGCGTACTTGTTCAGGACGGCGTCGGCGGGCTCGACGGCGCCGTAGAGGTACGAGGCCCCCTTCGTGTGGCACCGCGCGCAGGAGTAGGCCGCCCCGGCCTCGCCCGACTCGATGCCGAGGTTGAAGAGGGTCTCGCCGACGACGGGGTCGCCCCAGTCGATCTCCTCGTCCTCGCCGAGCCCGAGCTCCGTCCGCACCGCCGCCGCCACCTGCTCCCGGGTCTCATCGGTCGTCAGCTGGATCGAACCGAGGTAGGCGATCAGCTCGTCGATCTGCTGGGTCGTGAGCGGGCCGCCACCCTCGGAGCCCCAGGCGGGCATCGGCGTGCCCGGGCGGCCGTAGATGAGGATCTGCCGCAGCTCCTCCTCGCTGAACCGGAGCAGCACCGTGTTCAACGCCGGGGCCCGCCAGGTGACCGTGGCGACGAACTCGCCGTCGGCGTCGGTGAGCGTGAACGGGGGCGCCTGGCCGCCGACGCCCTCGGACCCGTGGCAGCCGGCGCAGTTGTACCCACCGTCGCCCGTCGGGGCGAAGAGCTTGGCGCCTCGGTTGATGAAGGTCTGATCGAAGTTCTCGACGGCGCCGGTCTGCCGCCCGGGTTCGTTGAGCCAGTAGAGCGGGAGGCCGATCGCCGTGATCGCCATCAGGACGAGCCCGGTGCCGAGGGCACGGGTGAGCCGTGGACCCTCGAGCGTCTCGTCGTCGTAGTAGGGCTTGCGGTTGGCCGCCAGCTCGATCTCGGACGAGATCTCGGCCCGACCGGCGCGGATGTTGATGATGACGTAGGTGACGAAGCCGATCCCGGTGATCACCGCGATCACCACGCCGACTGCCTTCACCGTGCTGGCCGCCAGCACGGCAGAGAGGAGAAGGATCAACTCAGTGACCCTCCCCGCTGCCGACGCAGTGCGGGCCTTCGGCTTCCTGACCGGTGGTGTTGGTGCCGATGGGCGGGCCGGTGATGATCTTCGCCGGTGCGGTGTCGACGCTCACGTTGCCGCTCTCGACGACCAGCGGGAAGCGGTCGAGGCCACGCGGCGCGGGCCCGCCCTTCTTCTCGCCGTTGCGGTTGTACTGCGAGCCGTGGCACTGGCACTCGAACCACTGAGACGTCTTGCACTCCGGCACCCGGCAGCCGAGGTGGACGCACTTCTGGTAGAGCGCCGTGTAGCCCGCCTCCATGCTGATGATCTCGGGCGGTGAGTACACGGAGCGCGCCGGCGGCCAGTGCGGACGGCCGGGTAGTGGGTCACCCACATGCGCCCCTCGGGGTAGTAGGCGAACCCGCCGCCGGCGGCGATCTTGGTGTCCACGTCGGCGGTGCTGCCCAGCTTGATGATCCCGCCGAAGCCCTCACCGAGCTGGGGCCAGAGGAAGGCGAGGCACGCCGCGCCGAACCCGGCCAGGCCGAGTCCGAAGAACGTGACGATCCCGCGGTTGAAGAACTGGCGGCGGGTGACCCCGAGGACCTCCGGGTCGGGCGGCACCCACGGGACGGGGGCGGTGGCCCCCACCGTGGCGAGCGCCTGCGAGGCCTCGCGGCGCTCGATGACGGCGGCGCGCTCGACCTCCTTGCCCGTGGCCGGAGGGGCCTCGTCGCCCTCGAGCACCGCGACCGACCCGCGGTCGCGCTTCTTCGTCTCGCGCGCCAGCGCGCCGATGGCCTCGCCGGTGTCGCGTCGGCGGGCGGTGGCGAAGAGGAGGACGCCGGCCAGGACGACGAGGACGGGGATGGCGATGAGCAGGGCGGTGGTCGGTTCCATGGTTGCCTCAGAGCTCCACGTAGAGTCCGTCGTTCCAGGGGAAGATGAACTGGAACCCCTGCCCCCGGAAGAACGTTCCCATCATCACCAGCACGGCCCAGTACATGAGGAACATCGTCATCAACGAGATGGCGAACTTCCGGTCCTCGGGCTTGTTGCTGGGGTTTCGATCTGTGTACGGGGCGAGGATCAGCCCGACGAGGGCCATGCCCGGCAGGAGCACGCCGGCCACCATCGGGTGGAACCACTTGAGGAGCTCCTGCAGCCCGAGGAAGTACCACGGCGCCTTCGAGGGGTTCGGCGTCTGGTTGACGTTGGCGAGCTCGAGGAGGGGGGCGTTGACGAAGACCGAGAACACGAGCACGAACGCGGTGCACGCCAGCGCGGCCGCGAACTCGACGACGAGCAGGTGAGGCCACACGTGGACCTTGTCCTGCGGCAGGGCCTTCACGTCCTGGATCGATCCTGACTTCACCACCGTCAGGAGGCGCTGGGTGTGCCCGCCGGGGCCCGTGGCCAGTGGTGCCGCCACGGGCGGCGCGGCCGTCGCGACCCCTCCACCCGCAGCCGTGGCGACCTCCGTGGAGGCGTCGCCGCCGCCCTCCGCCTTCGCCTTGGCGGCCTTGGATCGCTCGAGGAGGTGCGCGGGGATCTTGCTGTCTGCAGCACTGCTGGCGTCTCCGGGCGCTGCTCCGCCTGCGCCTTCGGCTGCTGGCTGGCGCCGCCGCCGCCTTGGCGCGTGCCTCTTCCGCTCGCTTGCGGAGGTGCTCCGGGATCTCGGTCATGTCGCTTCGCCTCCCTCGATCACAGCGGTCCGGAGATGCCGCCGTCCTTGCGCACCCGCCAGAAGTGGATCGCCATGAAGATGACGATCACGAACGGGAGCATCAGGACGTGGAGCACGTACCAGCGTAGGAGTGTGTCGGTGCCGATCTCCGCGCCGCCCAGGAGCACGAAGCGCACCTGGTTTCCGAAGACCGGGGTGTAGCCCATCATGTTCGTGCCCACCGTGACCGCCCAGAGGGCGAGCTGGTCCCACGGGAGCAGGTAGCCGGTGAAGGACAGCAGCAGCGTGAGCAGCAGCAGCACGACGCCGATCACCCAGTTGAACTCCCGGGGGGGCTTGTAGGCGCCGTGGTAGAAGACCCGCGCCATGTGCAGGAACACGGACAGCACCATGAGGTGCGCACCCCATCGGTGCATGTTCCGCACGAGCAGCCCGAAGGTGACCGACGTCTGCAGGGTGTAGATGTCGTCCCAGGCCTGCGCGGCGGTGGGCCGGTAGAAGAACATCAGGAAGATGCCGGTGACCGTGAGCAGGATGAAGAGGAAGAAGGACAACCCGCCGAGGCAGAGCGTGTAGCTCACCTTCACGGCGTGGCGCTTCACCTTCACCGGGTGCAGGTGGTACAGCACCGAGTTCATGATGACGTAGGAGCGGTTGCGCGGGGAGTCGGTGTAGCCGTTCCGGAAGATCGAGCCGGGGCGGAAGATCGAGTTCCACGCCTGGCTCCCCTGCACCGTCTCGGGAACCTTCTTGAGCGAGTCGGCGACCTTCTCGCCGGTGCTCTTGCCGTCCATCGTGTCTGCCACGGTGCCTCTCCTACCCGAGCCTCATGCCGTAGCCGTAGCCGTGGGTGTTGGTGCGCTGGTGGTGGTCGCCGCCGGGAGCAGGGTCGCCCACCTTGCCCATGATGATCACGCCCGTCGGGCAGCGGTCGACGCAGAGGGCACAGCGGGTGCAGACGTCGTCGTCGATCAGGAACACCACGTGGTCGCTGGGGTCGAGGCCGGGCTGGTCGACGCCGAGGGCTTCATCCACCGCGTCGGTGGTCACCATGTGGATGCACTTCCACGGGCAGATGTCGACGCAGCCCTCGCACATGATGCACTCGGACTGGTCGATGTGGATGAACTGCTTCGGCTTGACGGCCTTGCCGAGCCAGGCGGCGTCGACCTCCTGCAGGACGTAGTCCTGTCGGAACTCGGGCATCGGCGGGTTGGCGTCGGTGCGGGCCATCGTCGGTCTAGGCCTTCCGCGCCAGGGGACGGCCGTAGGTGGTGGTGGGCACGACCTCGGCCTTCGGCTTCGTGCGGTCCTGCCACTGGGCCCAGTGGAAGATGTGCAGGCTCAGCCCCACGCCGTAGATGAGGAGCACGATGAGGTCGCGCATCACCTGGTAGCTGATCGTCATCGGCAGGTAGCGGTTCGGCTCGAGCAGCCCGAACGGGCCGGCCACGATCCGATCCGAGCGCCAGCCCCACTCGTTGTCAGCCAGGGTGATCCACTGGTGGGGGATCACGCCGTACCAGAGGTTGAAGAGCACGAAGGCGAACACGGAGGCGAGCATCGCCTCGCCCCAGGTGAGGTAGCGGCCGGGAGCCCGACGCTTGCTGTAGAGCACGACGGCGAGGTCCAACAAGAGGGCGATGATCACAGCAGTGACGAACGCGAGCACTCGTGGCGGCTCCCTCGTGAATTCGCTCACATTGACACCGGGTGCGACGGATCGGGCCCGGTCGGACGGTTCCGGTCTAGCACGGCGCTCCACCGTGCATCACATCGGTGGAGGGGCCGAAGATCCCCGTGGTTCATGGCTTGGAAGGGGGTGGTCAACTCGCCTAGGTTCAGCCCGACCACGCCCCGCTCGTTGGAGGACCCAACCGCGTGACAGAGATCCCCGAGCACCTGCTCAAGCGCTCCAAGGAACGGCGTTCGGCCATCGGTGGCGGCGACTCCCCCGCTGAGGAGGGCGCACCGGCGGGTGAGGTCGAAGCGGCACCGGCGGCGGCCCCGGTGGCTCCGGTCGCGGCGGCAGCCGCTGTGCCCGAGCCGGCACCGGTGCCCGAGCCCGTTCGACCGGAGGTCGCCGCGGCGCTCAGCCGGCGCAAGATCCCCTACTGGGCCATCCCGGTCCTGGCTGCCCTGCCCCTCTGGGCCTACGTGTACCAGGCCACCCTCGAGCCGGCCCCCACCGGCGAGCTCACGCCGCTCGAGGCGGGCCGCGCCGTCTACGTGTCGGCGGCGTGCCAGGGCTGCCACCAGGCGAACGGCGGGGGCAGCGCCAGCGTCCCCGGGTTCGAAGGCGTGCTGGAGACCTGGCCGGACTACCGCGACCACATGATGTGGGTGCGGCTCGGCAACGGGGCGTGGCTCGAGCAGTCGGGCGAGCAGGTGTACGGCGCCAACGACACGCCGACCAACAACGGCACCATGCCCGCGCACCCGGCGCTCTCCGATCAGGAGCTGGCGGAGGTCGTGCTCTACGAGCGAGTCGAGTTCGGCGGCATGGAGGAGTCCGGCGAGGAGTACGAGCAGCTGCTCGCCATCGCCGAAGGGGATCTGACCTTCGCCGACGCGGGGCTCGGGCCCCAGTCCGAGGCCATCTCCATCGCCGAGGACCAGCTCGCGGCGGGCTGACCGTCCGATTGCCGGTCCGGTCTCGCCGACCGGCAGACTGACCCTGTGACCGCGCCGCACCGCCACGACGTCCTCGTCATCGGCGGCGGGCCCGCGGGCGCCGCGGCCGGGCACTGGCTCGCACGGGCCGGTCGCGACGTCGTGGTCGTGGAGAAGAAGACCTTCCCGCGTGAGAAGACCTGCGGCGACGGTCTCACCCCGCGAGCCGTCACCCAGCTGCGTGCGATGGGCCTCGAGGAGAAGATCGCGGCCAACCACCATCGCTACGACGGCCTGCGGTGCATCGCCCACGGCATCACCCTCGAGATGCCCTGGCCGCAGCACCCCGTGCATCCGAGCCACGGCTACGTGGTGCGACGGCGCGACCTCGACACGATGGTCGCCGCCGAGGCCGTCGCGCGAGGGGCCACGCTCCTGGAGGGCACGGAGGCGCTGCGGCCGATCCTTCGCGATGGGCTGCTCACCGGGGCCGTCGTCAAGGACAAGCACAGCGGGGAGGAGCGCGAGCTCCACGCCCGCTACGTGGTGATCGCCGACGGGTCGCTCTCCCGGTTCGGCCGGGCCTTGGGCAACCAGCGGGACAAGCGGCTCCCGCAGGGCATGGCCATCCGCGGCTACTTCGAGAGCCCGCTCCACGCCGAACCGTGGATCGAATCGGCGCTCGACGTCCGCGACCGCAGCGGTGATGCCATGCCGGGCTACGGATGGATCTTCCCGTGTGGCGACGGCACCATCAACGTCGGCATCGGGCTCCTCTCCACCTTCCGTGGCTGGCGGGACATCAACACGTCGCACCTCATGACGGAGTGGGCGGCGACGGCGCCGGCGCACTGGGGGATCGATCCCGACGCGATGCTCGGCGAGCCCACCGGCGGCCGCCTGCCGATGGCCGGATCCGTCAACCCGAAGTCAGGGCCCACCTGGATCGTGATCGGCGACGCGGCCGGTTCGATCAACCCGTTCAACGGCGAAGGCATCGACTACGCCTACGAGACCGCTCGCATGGCGGCCGGGCTCATCGACGAAGCGATCGAAACGGGATCGGCGATGCCGCTCGCTCGCTATCCCGACCTCCTCGAGGCCGAGTACGGCCTGTACTTCCGCGTGGCGCGCGCGTTTGCGCACGTGATCGGGCAGCCGGAGCTCATGCAGCAGCTGACGAGGGTGGGGATGCAGTCGCAGTCGCTCATGGAGTGGGTGCTGCGGATCATGGCCAACCTGCTCCGACCGGACGAGCTCGGCCCCGCCGAAGCCGCCTACCGGGCGGTCGCCAAGATCGCCCGCATCGTCCCCGAGCGCGTCCCCGCGTAGGCGCGTCAGGGGGCTCCGCCCCCCTTCGCATGACCCCCCGCCCCGTCCTCACCGGGCCACGGCCCTCAGGGGGAGCCGTCCGGCGAGGCGCTCGTTGCGCTTCAGGCTGGCGGTGTCCATCGCGATGTCACCCTCGGGCGTCGTGACCCAGACGCGGCCCATCTCCTCGGCGGGGAGGGCGCTCCGCAGCCTCACGTCGACGCGTCCGTCGCTGTCCGGGCGGAACGTCCCCGCCGCGACGCGCTCGCGGTAGCCGCCACCGGGTGGCGTCAGCCAGAGGGCGTAGGTGGACGTCGGGGTCGAGGCCCTCCGCCGTCAGGGCCACGAGCGAGCCGCCGCCGTCGGGCGCCACGGTCGCCTCCGCTTCCACCCCCTGGGCCAGGCGGACGAACGACACGACCTCACCATCCAGGGGCTGCTGGTCATCGCGCGTCACGACGACGCCGAGCACCGCCGCCGCGGCGGCCGTCGCCATCAGCGCCAGCGCCGCCCGGCGAAAGCGGCGGCCCCGGCGCTCCGTGGCGACGCGGGCGACGATGCGGTCGGCGAGGTCGGCCGGGGGCGCGGCGTCGGTGGCCGGCCGCCAGGGCTCACCCCCCGGGTCCGCGCCGAGCGAGATCGCCGCGACCACGAGGAGGCTGGACGCCTCCGCCGAGCACCTGTCGCAGACGGACAGGTGCTCGACCAGCGCGGCTTCGTCGTCCGGACCCACCTGGGCCACCAACCAGGCGGCGAGGTGCTCACGCCACTCGGCGCAGGCCGGCTGGATGTCACTCATCGCGCCACCCCTGGGCCTCCAGCGCGCCTCGGAGCGCGCGCAGGCCGTAGTAGACGCGGCTCTTCACCGTGCCGGTGGGCACGCCGAGGTCGTGGGCGACCTCGGCGTAGGGCCGCCCGCGCCAGTGCACCTCGACCAGCACGCGCCGATGGTCGACGTCCAGCAGCGCGAGCGCCGCCTCCACCTGCCACGTGGTCAGCACGCGATCGATGTCATCGTCGCTGCTCGCCACCCCGTGCGCGGCCCCGTTGGCGAGCGGGGGACGCACCCGGCGCGCGCGAGCCAGGTCGATGACCACGTTGCGCAGGATCGCGAAGAGCCAGGTGCGCTGCGACGACCGCGCCGGGTCGTAGCTCGACAGAGGCCCGCCACGCTCGCACGAAGGCCTCCTGGACGGCCTCCTCCGCCAACCCGGGATCGCCGAGCGAGCGCCGCGCGAACCGGTACAGCTCGGGGCCATGCGCCTCGTAGACAGCGCGCAGCGCCTCGTCGGCCAGCGGCTGCGCCAACGCGGCCCTACTCCTCGACGGTGAGCGTGGCCGTCATGTCAGCGTGGATCTCGCAGTGGAAGGGGTACGTGCCCGGCTCGTCCGGAGCCGCCGCCGGCTCGGACGTCGTGCCCCCGTCGGCCTCGAGGTCGAAGGCGCCCTCATCGGCCGTGGCGGTGTGGGAGGCCGACCCGTCGTTCTGCAGCACGATCTCCTCGCCCGGCGCGACGGTGAGATCGCTCAACGAGAAGTCCACCGCCACGATCGTGCCGGACTCGCCGGTTCCGGCCGTGTCGCCGTCGGTGGAGCCGTAGGGATCGTCGGTGGGGTTGCCGGTCGTCGTGGTGCCCTCGGAGCTGGTGTCCTGCGAGTCATCCGACCCGCACGCGGCAGCCGTGAGGAGGAGCACCGCGCCCAGCATCGCGAGGAGGGGCGGCCGGAGCAATCGGGCGGGAGTCGTCATGGCCGGGGATACGCACGCCCCGGCCCGATGGTTCACCGGAGCCCGGCCGCCGGCTGCTCGGCGGGATGCTTCACCGTCTCCATCGCCACGAGGTCGACGACCATGTCGGGCGCCGGGAGGGGCTCCACGGCCACGATCGGACCACGAGCCGGCGCGGGCCGACGGCCGACCGCGAGGTGCTTGGCGTCCACGGGGGTCGTGGCCACGGCCCACAGGCTGTAGACCGCCGCCGCGGCCAGCGCCCCACCGATCGCGTGCGGGGAGCCCACCACGCTCGCGGCGATGCCGCCGAGGGCGGCGCCGAGGGCCTGGCTGCCCATGAGCACGCCGACCGCGATCCCCATGGCCGACGCCCGCGTGTCACGCGTGAGGCGCAGCCCGATCACGGCGTTGGTGGGGATCGACACCGCGAACATGCCGCCCGAGATGGCGAAGGCGACGAAGGCGAGGGTGCCGCTCGCCTCGAACCAGAACAGCGGGGCCGCGAGGGCGGAGGTGATCGCCCCGCACCAGGCGGCGGTGCGCAGGAGCGAGTGGTGGTCGCGCCGGCCGCCCGCGATGATCGCGGTCGCCACCAACGTGCCCACGGGGATCGACGCGGCGAGGAGGCCGAGGAGGCCGTCGGGGAGACCGATGTGGTCCGAGTAGGGCACCACGAGCGCTTCGTCGACCGTGCCCAGTGCCCCGGTCACCGACACGAAGACGAGGGCACGGCGCACCATCCGGTCGCCGAACAACATGGCCGCACCATCGCCGAGCGAGCGCACGACCGTCGAGCGAACCGATGCCGGACGGGCGGCCGCGCTGTTGCGAAGGCCGAGGAGCAGCGCGGCGGACACGAGGAAGCTGCAGGCGTTGATGGCCAGGGCCGACTCGGGATCCACGACCGTGAGGAGGAGGCCACCGAGGGCGTAGCCCAGCACCAGGGAGAACTGCACCGACATGCCGGAGAGCGCGAGCGAGTCCCGGTAGCGGTCCTCCGGGACCAGGTCGGGCAGCGCGGCGGACCGGGCCGCCTCGAACGGAGGCGTGGCGAGACCCGCGAGGAAGGCGAGGACGAGCAGCACCCCGACGGGGACGTCGAGCAGCATGGCCAGGAACAGCCCGGCCCGAGCGACGTCCGCCGCGAGCATCACGGTGATGCGCCCGTAGCGGTCCGCGAACGTGGCCAGCACCTGGCCGATGCCGACGAAGCCCGCGAGGGAGACCGCGGTGACGGCCGCGGCCCAGGCCGGCGAACCGGTGCGCTCGAGCACGAGGACGGTGAGGGCGAGGCGCCCGGCCCAGTCGCCGAGCAGGGAGATCATGTCGGCCGCCCACAGGCGCCGGAACGCCGGGAGGTTCAGGGGCGCGAGCAATGCCGCCGTCCGTCGTCGACGTAGCCCTCCTTCGCCTTCGGCCATCCCGCTGACCGTACGGCTACCCGACGCACCGCGCAAGCATGGTCACGGAGAGTGCTACCTACGGTAGGTCGGCTTCCGCATTCTCCGGTTCCGCCGGGTCCACCCCCACCGGCATGCCGGCCTCGATGTCGCCCTCCAGCTGCTTGCGGACCCGGAACCAGATCCAGGCGCTCGCCGGCAGCATGGCGAGGCAGAGGTACTGCGCGCCGGTGAGCCCGAGCACGGTCTCGTCGTTGACCCGGAGCAGGTCGGAGGCGAAGCGGGCGACCCCGTAGTAGGCGCAGAAGATCGCCACGGCGGTGCCCGGCCCCGGCCGCTGCTTGCGGCCGTAGAGCACGTAGGTGAGGAGGAGGAACAGCCCCACCATGTAGAGGAACTCGTAGAGGGCGGTCTGGTGGAACACCATCCCGGGCTCGAGCCTGGTGGTGCCGAGGAACGGCTCGCGCACGGATCCGCCGTCGAACCGCACGGCCAGCGGGAAGCTCGTCTGCCCCCCGAAGTGCTCGCCGACGGCGTAGCAGGCGATGCGACCGATGCCGAGGCCGATGGCGAGGCCGTAGGCGTAGCCGTCGAGGCTGTGCCAGCGGGTGAGCCGGTTCCAGTGGTGGTAGATGGGATAGCCCGCGATCACCGCGATGACGAAGCCGCCGGAGAACTGCAGGCCGCCCTGCCAGATGGCGAAGGCCTCGAGGGGCGACTCGAGCTCGTCCCAGTGGGTCACGACCCAGGTGAGGCGCGAGCCGATGACCCCAGCGACCACCATGCGCATCGCGAGGCCGTAGGTGACGTCGCGGGGGATGTGGAACTCCTCGCCGTAGCGAGCGGCGAGCCACGCCCCGATCAGGACCCCGAACGCGACGACCAGGCCGAACGTCCGCAGCGACACGAACCCCAGGTCGATGGTGGGGAACGTCGTGTAGGGGATCGCCGCGAGCATCAGCGCCATGGTTGCCGCGCTGCAGAGCGGCTCGTGCCAGCCGCCGCGATCGGCCGCGAGCACCTCCGCCACGCTCGGACCCCACGTGCCGCGGTGGTACAGGCTCACCGGGTGGGGGTTGGCGAGGGCGGGTTCGAAGATCCGCCACTGCTCGTCGAGGGCGTCGGCGCGCCCGAACCGGCGCGTGTCGCCGACCATGGCGTCCTCGAGGAGCCGCTGGTACGCCTCTTGGCGCTCGCCGAAGACGTCGTCGAAGGAGACCTCGAGGTCGACCGGTCGGGTGACGAGCTCGTCGCCCGGCACCTTCGTCTGGAGGTGGAGCATCACGCCGTCGTCCCGGCCGAGCCGGAAGCGGAGGTGGTTGGGGTGCGGCGCGGGCGACCCGGGCGGCGAGAACAGCAGCCGGGGCGGGGCGTTGAACTCGACGACGGCTTCCGTGGCGGTGACGGGCAGGTGCTTGCCGGTGCGGATGAGCCACGGAACGCCCGCCCAGCGCCACGAGTCGATCTCCATCCGGAGAGCGACGAAGGTCTCGACGTCGGACGCGGGGTCGACGCCCGGCTCCTCGCGATACCCGCGGTACTGGCCCCGGACGACGGACGCCGCCTCCACGGTCCGGATCTGGCGGAACAGCTTGTAGCGCTCGTCGCGGAGCGCGCCGGCGTCGGCCCCGGCGGGCGGCTCCATGGCGAGCAACGCCACCACCTGGAGGAGGTGGTTCTGGACGACGTCACGGAGGGCGCCCACCGACTCGTAGAACCGGCCCCGCTCCTCCACGCCGAAGGCCTCGGACATCGTGATCTGCACGCTGGAGATGAAGCTCCGGTTCCAGACCGGCTCGAGCATCGAGTTGGCGAACCGGAACACGAGCAGGTTCTCGACCGACTCCTTGCCGAGGAAGTGGTCGATGCGGAAGACCGCCGTCTCCGGGAAGGCGCGGTGGAGGATCTGGTTGAGCTCCTGGGCCGAGCTCCGGTCGCGTCCGAAGGGCTTCTCGACCACGACGCGTGCGCCCTCGTGGAGCTGCTGGCTCTCGAGGCCGATGATGACGTCATCGAAGAGCTCCGGCGGGACGGCCAGGTAGAACAGCGGCCGCTCCGCCCCGACCTCCCGCAGTCGATCCGCGAGCAGCGCGAAGGACGCGGGATCTCGGTAGTCGCCGCGCACGTAGGTCGTCCGCTTGGCGATGTCGTCCCACACGTCCTCGTCCACGGGCCCCTTGGCCTCGATGGCCTCGCGGGCGTGCTGCCGGAGGTGCGTCGTCGTCCCACTCGGACGACGCGAAGCCGATCACCGGCACGTGGTCGTGGTCGATCCTCGTCATCTCGTAGACGGCGGGGAAGATCTTCTTCTTGGCCAGGTCGCCGGTGGCGCCGAAGAGCACCAGCGCGTCCGACGGCGGGGCCTCGGGGCTCATGTGGCGGCCGGATCGGCGGGAGCGACGGGTGGGGCGGCCTCGCCGGGCGCGTCCTCGGGCAGGACGGCGTGGCCGCCGAACTGCTCGCGGAGGGCGGCGATGGCCCGCATCGCGACCCCCTCCTGGTCCTGGCTGACGAAGCGGGCGTACAGCGCCGCGCTGATCACCGGAGTGGCCACGCCGCGCTCGATGGCCTCCTGCACGGTCCAGCGGCCCTCCCCCGAGTCCTGCGCCACCGGCGCCAGCCCGTCGAGGCCGGGACGCTGGTCGAGCGCGCGCACCAGGAGGTCGAGGAGCCACGACCGCACCACGCTCCCCTGCCGCCACGCGCTCAGCGCGCCCTTCGCATCGATCTCGAGGCCCGAGCGGGCCAGCAGCTCGTAGCCCTCCGCGTACGCCTGCATGAGGCCGTACTCGATCCCGTTGTGGACCATCTTCGTGAAGTGGCCGGTGCCGGCGGCGCCCGTGTGCACGAACCCGCCCTCGGGCGCCGAGCGCGTCGAACACCGGCTGGGCGAAGGCCACGTGCTCGGCCTCACCGCCCACCATGAGGCAGTAGCCCTCGGTGCGCCCCCACACCCCGCCGCTCGTACCCGCGTCGATGAACCCGATGCCCAGCTCCGCCAGGCCGGGCCGCCCGCCGCACGCTGTCCCGCCAGTTCGAGTTGCCGCCCTCGATCACGACGTCGCCGGGCGCGAGCAGGGACGAGAGGGCCTCGATCGTGTGCTCCGTGGGATCGCCGGCGGGGACCATCACCCACAGGATCCGGGGGGTGGCGAGGGCCTCGACGCACGCCTCCAGCGTGGAGACGTCGCGGGTCTCGCTGGACGTGTCGAAGCCCACGACCTCGTGACCGTGGGCGCGCAGGCGTTCGGCCATGTTGCCGCCCATCCGCCCCAGGCCCACCATGCCCAGCTTCATGAGCGACCCTCTTCGGGTCGCTGGGCTTCGCCCATCCGGGTCCCGCCGACCAGCTGCTCCGCCTGGCGGCTCCGCAGCCTCACGGTGCCTCCTCGAGGAGCTCGTGGAGGTCGACGCGGCCGGACCGGATGCCGCGCGCCTGGAGCGTGCGGAGGTCACCGGCGGCCTGGGCCCGCTTCAGGTGCCCGAAGCCGAAGCCCTGGCCAGGGATCGGGATCTCGTGCGGGTCGGACCCGACGGCCTGGACGCACACGATCGAGGGAGGTCCCCCCTTGTGGAGCTGGCCCGTCGAGTGGAGGAACCGCGGACCGAACCCGAGGCTCACGGCCACGTGCAGCCGGTCGCGCAGCGCCACGCGAGCGGCTTCGAGCACGTGGGCCTCGTGGTCGCCCGGATCCCCGAAGACCTGGAGGGCGAGGTGGTCGCCGGGCCGGACGAGGTCCAGGAGGTCGCCGAGGGGCTGCGGCGGGACGTCGGCGCCGCCCTCGTCGAGCACCTCGGTGGTGGCCGCCTTGGCCGCGGCGACGTCGGGCTGGTCGAAGGGCTGCACGCCGAGGGCGGCCCCCGTGAGCGCCGTGGCGAGCTCGAAGGTCACGACCATGTGCCCGAGCCCGTGCGGGCTCGCATCCGATCCGCCCACCAGGGCGGGGTGTCCAGCGGCTTCGAGGGCGTCGATCGGCACCTGGGCGAGGAACACGCGGTCCGAGCCGTACACCTCCGGGTCACCGAGCGCCTCGCCCACGATGGGCACGGCTCCGGTGCCGTCCTTGCCCAGCGACTCGGCGATGAGCTGCTCCACCCAGAGCCCCATCGTCTCCAGCTCCGGGGCAAGGACGAAGGTGGCCTTGTCGTGACCGGAGCGCACGCCTCCTGCGAGCGTGGAGGCGAGCTGCAGGGCAGGGTTCCGCGCCGGATCGACGTCGGGCGAGCTGTGCTCCAGCGCATCGAGTCCGCCCTGGAGGAGGGCCGCCGCGTCCGCGCCCATGAGGAGCCCCGGGACGATGCCGAAGAGGGACAGGGCCGAGTAGCGACCGCCGATGTCAGGCCGGTTCTCGAACACGTCCGCGAACCCGCGGTCGCGCGCCAGCCGCGCCAGCTCCGACCCGGGATCGGTGATGACCGCGAACCGACCGGCGCCGGCGGCCCGCTCCCAGGCCCAGTCCAGGTGGCTCCGCGTCTCGATCGTGGATCCCGACTTGGACGACGCGAGGTGCAGCGTTCGCTCCGGCTGGCACATCGCGGCGATCCGAGCGATGCCCGCCGGATCCGTGGTGTCGAGCACGTGCAGGCGGGGACGGCCAGGGGCCGGCTCCAGGGTGCGGGCGAGGACCTCAGGGAACAGGCTCGACCCACCCATGCCCATCAGGAGCACGTCGTCGATGTCGTCGACCAGCTCATCGCAGCGCGCCCGCAGCGCCGACAGCTCGACGAACACCTCCCGCACGACCGGGATCCACCCCAGCCGATCAGCGACCTCGGTCGGATCGTCGCGCCAGAGCGTGTGATCGGCCTCGAACAACCGGCGGACCGCATCGCGCGCCACCAGGTCGGCGACGACGCCCTCGCGGGCCTCCTCGAACAGCGTCATGCTGCCTGCCTACCCAGCCGCTGTTCGCTCATGGGTCCAGCGACGCGGCGGCGTCCCTCGCGATGGCCCCGATCTCGTCGATCACCGCGTCCGAGTGGGCGAGCCCGGGGAACATGACCTCGTAGGCCCCGGGCGCCAACGCCACGCCGCGGTCGAGCATGGCGTGGAAGAAGGCGGCGTAGCGGGCGGTGTCCGTGCGTTGTGCACTCGGGTAGTCGACGGGTGCCTCGGCGCCGAAGTGGATGCCGACGAGCGAGTGGACGTCGGGCACGACGGCCTCGATGCCGGCCGCCGCGAACGCGGCGCGGAGGTGGCGGGCCAGGCGGTCGGCGGTCGCGCGGAGCGCCACGTAGGAGCCCTCGTCGAGCAGTGACAGCGCGGCCAGCCCGGCGGCGGTGGCGAGCGGGTTACCCGACAGGGTGCCGGCCTGGTACACGGGCCCCAGTGGGGCGACCTGCTGCATCACGTCGCGACGGCCGCCGTAGGCGCCGATGTTGAGCCCGCCGCCGATCACCTTGCCGAACGTGGTGAGGTCGGGCGTGATGTCGGCCGCCGCCTGGGCACCGCCGTAGGCGACCCGGAAGCCGGTGATCACCTCGTCGAAGATCAGCAGCGCGCCCACTCGATCGCACTCCGCCCGAAGGCCCTTCAGGAACCCGTCCTCGGGGGCTACCAGCCCCATGTTGGCGGCGACGGGCTCGACGATCACGCACGCGGTGTCGGTGTCGAGCTCGGGCACCTGGTTGTAGGGAGCGACGATCGTGTCGGCCACCGCGGCCTCCGTGACGCCGGCCGACCCCGGCAGGCCGAGGGCCGCGAGCCCGCTGCCGGCCTCGGCGAGCAGCAGGTCGCCGTGCCCGTGGTAGTTCCCCGCGAACTTCACGACCTTGGGTCGGCCCGTGTGGCCGCGTGCGACTCGCACCGCGGACATCGTGGCCTCGGTCCCCGAGGACACCAGCCGGACGAGCTCGACCGAGGGCACGCGCTCGCAGATCGACTCGGCGAGGAGCACTTCGCGCTCGGTCGGCGCGCCGTACGACGTGCCGTCGACCGCGGCTCGCTGCACGGCCTCCACGATCGCCGGGTGGGCGTGACCGGCGATCACCGCGCCGTAGGACTGCACGAGGTCGATGTAGCGCCGCCCCTCGACATCCCACACGTACGGCCCGTCGGCGCGGGTCACGAAGTACGGCGTGCCACCGACGCTCTGGAACGCTCGGACCGGGCTGTTCACGCCGCCGGGGATGACCCGCTGTGCGCGGGCGAACAGCTCGTCGTTGGTCATCGCTCGCTCGAGAGCCGCTCGGCCATCTCACGAGCCAGGTAGGTGAGGATGACGTCGGCGCCGGCTCGCTTGATGGCGGTGAGGTGCTCGATGGCGACGGCGTCGCCGTCGATCCAGCCTCGCTCGGCGGCGGCCTTGATCATCGAGTACTCCCCCGAGACGTGGTACGCCGCGACGGGCAGGTCGGTGTCGGCCCGGGCGGCCGCGATCACGTCGAGGTAGGCGAGGGCGGGCTTCACCATCACGAGGTCCGCGCCCTCGGCGATGTCGGCGCGGATCTCGGCCAGTGCCTCGCGGCCGTTGCGCGGGTCCTGCTGGTAGCCCTTGCGGTCGCCTCCGTCGGAGATGGTGACGTCGACGGCGTCACGGAACGGTCCGTAGAGCGCAGAGGCGTACTTGGCGGCGTAGGCGAGGATCGCGGTGTCCGGGTGGTCGGCGCCGTCGAGGGCGCGCCGGATCGCCGCGACCTGGCCGTCCATCATCCCGCTCGGGGCGGTGATGTCAGCCCCCGCGTCGGCCTGGGCGACGGCGGCCTGCTGGTAGAGCCGCAGGGTGGCGTCGTTGTCGACCGACCCGTCGGGTCCGACGATCCCGCAGTGCCCGTGGTCGGTGTACTCGTCGACGCAGAGGTCCGCGATCAGCACGACCTCGTCGCCCACCTCGGCCCGGAGGTCCTGCAGCGCGAGCTGCACGATGCCCTCGGGATCCCAGGCCCCCGACCCCTCCGCGTCCTTGTGGGTCGGCACGCCGAACAGCAGGACGGCCGGGACGCCGAGACCAGCGAGCTCGCTGACCTCCTTGCGCAACGACTCGCGGGTGTGCTGCACGACGCCGGGCAAGCTGGCGATGGGTTGCGGCTCGCTGATGCCCTCCCGCACGAACAGCGGGGCCACGAGGTCGTCGACGCTGATCCGGGTCTCGGCCACGAGCCGTCGCAGGGCCGGCGTGCGGCGCAGCCGGCGGAGCCGGCGCTCGGGGAAGGCCATCGCGAGCAGGCTACCGGTGCCCCCCGACGGCTAGAGCCGGAGCCACATGAAGAGGTTCCACACCACCACGAGGCCGTAGAGCCCCGCGGCGAGGGTGATGAGGCCGTAGTTGCCGCGGCGGAGGTCCCGGGCCACGGCGATGGCGGGGATCCCCACCCGGAAGGGCCACGCCCACCAGGTCATGACGATCCCCGCCATGAACGGGTTGGCCTCGGCCGGCTGGACCCCGCTCCGGGTGGCGACGAGCGTGAGGATCGTCTGGGTCAGCACCAGGTCGAGGACGGAGGCACCCAGCGCCACCCCGGCGAGCCACCGCCGCCGCCGACGCATCCACTCCTCTGAATCCGCCACCGCCGGTTCGAGCCGGAGGGTCATCCCGGTGTCAAGGCGAGTGCAGGCGGCGAGGAGCATGGGGCGGCCTCCCAGCGACGATGGGATCGATGTTGCCTCAGTACCCGCGATGGGCGCCGGCGATCCGTCAGCCCGCGATCGCCTCGAGGTCGGCGAGGGAGACGTCTTCCAGGGACTCGACGACGAGGTCGGCGCGGGAGAGGTCGTTGTGGCGGGTGATGCGGCTGGGAACGGCCACGGCGGCCATCCCCGCGGCCTTGGCCGCGGTGATGCCGTGACCGGAGTCCTCCAGCGCCACGCTGCGGGTGGGATCGGCCCCGAGGTCAGCACACGCTCGCAGGTACACGTCGGGCGCCGGCTTGCCCACCCCGCCCACGACGTCAGCCCCCACGAGCGTGCCGAACCGATGCAGGAGACCGAGTCGTCCGAGATGGCGTTCCAGCCACTCGACCGACGACGACGAGGCGACCCCGATCGGCACGCCCGCCGCCACGAGGCTGTCGACCAGCACCTCCACGCCCGGGAGCATCGGGAGCGAGTCGCGGCCGGAGCGATCCTGCTCGCGATAGGTCGGCCCGAAGGTCGCCATCTCGAAGCCTTCGATGCCCATCGCCCCGACCAGCGTGGCCCACATGAGCTCGTCGTCATCGTCGCCGAGGCCGACGATGGTCGCCCAGGCGGCCACGGTGAGGTCGTGGCCGTGCACGGCGAACGCGGCGCGCGCGCTCTCGTAGATCACCCATTCGCTGTCGATGATCAGCCCGTCGAAGTCGAACACCACCGCCTCGAGGGTCACGGTGTGGCCGCTTCGACGAGCGCGCCGACCAGGCCGGCGATGGTGTGGACCGTGGCCTCGACGGTGACGGTCAGGCCGTGGGCGCGGGCCGTCGCGGCCGTGATCGGTCCGATGCACGCGATCGACGGCGGAAGACCGTCGGGCCCGAAGGCGGCGAGCGAGTGCTCCACCGTGGAGCTGGACGTGAAGGTGATCCAGTCCGCGGTCGCGACCTGGCGCCGCTGGTCGTCGGTGACGGCGGCGGGCAGGGTCCGGTAGACGTCGACGACGTCGACCTCCCAGCCTCGAGCGCGCAGCCCATCCGGGAGGACGTCGCGGGCCACCTCGGCTCGCGCCAGCAGCACCTTGCCGGGCCCGTCAGGCATCGCGGCGACGAGCGCCTCGGCGACGAACCGCTCGGGCACGAGATCGGCCCGGACGTTCCCCCTCGCGAGCGCCGCGGCCGTGCCGGGGCCGATGGCGGCGACCTTGGCGCCTCCGAAGGCCCGCGCGTCCGGGATGGCGGCGAGCAGCCGCTCGGCGCCGTTCGGCGACGTCAGCACGACCCAGTCGTAGTCACCGAGGCGACCAGCGGCCGCGGCGAGCTCAGCGTCCCCGCCGGCCGGTGCCGCGATCTCGATCACCGGGACCTCGATGACCTCCGCGCCGACCTCCCGCAGGGCCACCGAGAGCTCGGACGCCTGCTGGCGCGTGCGGGTCACCACGACGCGCCGACCGAACATCGCTCGGCGCTCGAACCACGCCAGGTCGACGCCGGCCACCTCGCCGACCACGATCACCGAGGGCGTGGCGAGGGACTGATCCGCGATCGTGGCGAGCGTCGCCCGGACGGTCGTCTGCTCCGGGCGGGTGCCCCACCGCACGGCGGCGACCGGGGTGTCCGACGGCAAGCCCCCCGCCACGAGCTCGGCGGCGATCCGACCGATGCGGGCGACGCCCATGAGGATGACGATCGTGCCTCCGACCCGCGCGACGGCGCGCCAGTCGACGCTGCCCTCGTCACCGGCCGCCGGGTCCTCGTGCCCCGTGACGACGGTGAACGACGTCGACGAGTGGCGCAGCGTGACCGGGATGCCCGCGTAGGCGGGCACGGCGATCGCGGACGTGATGCCGGGGACGACCTCGAACGGGACCCCAGCCGTCGCCAGGGCCGCCGCCTCCTCGCCGCCCCGAGCGAACACGAACGGGTCACCGCCCTTGAGCCGGACGACCGTCTCGTGCCGCGCCGCCAGGTCGACCAGCAGCGCGTTGATCTCGTCCTGGACCATCGTGACCTGCCCGGGGGCCTTGCCGACGCTGATGCGCTCGGCGCCAGCAGGCGCCAGATCGAGGAGCGCCTCCACCGAGAGCCGGTCGTAGACCACGACGTCGGCCCGTCGCAGCACCTGGTCGGCCCGCACGGTGAGCAGACCCGGGTCACCCGGGCCCGCCCCCACCAGGTAGACGGTCACTGCAGCAGCGCGTCCGCGGCCAGCTCGGCGTGGCCGAGGTGCTGGAACAGCTCCTCGATCACGTGGAGGACGAGCGACGCATCGGTGTCGTCCACCTCGAGGAACGTCCGGCCCCCGGAGTGCGGCGAGTGCGCACCGGCCTCGAGGGCCCGGAGGTCGGCCTCGACCTGGCGGCAGGTCGCGTCGGCCATGGCCCGCAGCTCCGCGAGGCTGGCCGTGCGCGAGAACTCCGCCTCGCGCTCTCGATGGCTGTCGCGTCCGAGTCCCACGTGGCCGAGCCAGAACTCGGCGACGCCGCAGCAGTGGACGATGAGCGCGGCGACCGCGTTGGTCGTCGGTCCGAGCGGTCGCTCGTTCACCCGCTCGTCGCCGAGCCGTTCGGCCACCGCGAGCAGCTCCTCGAACGCCCGGCGCACGTAGCCGGTGGCGGTCTCGGGGGTCAGCTGCACGACGAGCACGGTAGACGCCCTCCGCTCAGACCCGGGTGGGCGCGGCCTCGTAGATCTCCAGGGTCGGCGAGCCGTCGACCAGCGGGGTGAGCGCCTCGACGAAGCCGCCGGAGGCGGGGACGGCGAAGTGGGTGCGCAGCGCGTCCAGGTCCGCCCAGTGCTCGACGAAGACGACCCGGTTGGCGTCCTCGACGTCCTGGTGCACGGAGTGGAGCAGGCAGCCTGGCTCGGCGCGGGAGCGGTGGACGTGCGCGAGGCTGAGCGCGAGCACCTCGTCGAGGTGCTCGGGACGGGCTTGCACGCTGCCGGTGACGATGACCATCCGGCGAGCGTAGAGATCAGCGGCCGAGCAGGCCGTCCCCGCCCCGTTCGAGGAGGCGGCGCGCCACCAGGGCTCCCACGGTGGGGTCGGGTCCTTCCTGCGCCTCCCGGAGCATCGACGGACCGTCGACCGCGGCCACGAAGGCCTCGAGGCGCAGCCCCGATCCCGCGGCCACGGCGTGCGCACCGGCGGGGAGCGAGCAGTCGCCGCCGAGCGCGGCGAGGAACGCCCGCTCCGCGTCGACGCATCGGCGGGAAGGTTCGTGCTGGATGGCCGTGAGGAGCGACACCAGCGCTGCGTCGTCCTCGCGGCACTCGACCGCGAGCGCGCCCTGGGCGACCTGCGGCAGCATCGTGTCGACCTCGAGTCGCTCCGCGATGTGGTGGGCCAGGCCGAGGCGATCCAGCGCGGTGGCCGCGACCACGATGGCGTCGTGCGCACCGACCTGGGCCAGCCGCGTCTGCATGTTCCCGCGCAGGCTCACGAAGCGCAGATCCGGGCGGTGGCGCCGGAGCTCGGCCTGGCGGCGCAGGGACCCCGTGGCCACCTCCGCGCCTTCGGGCAACGCCGCGAGCGAGGACCCGACGAGGGCGTCGCGTGGATCACCCCGCTCCGGGACGGAGGCGAGGACGAGGCCAGGCACCGAGAGGGAGGGGAGGTCCTTCGCGCTGTGCACCGCCAGGTCAGCGCGACCGTCGAGCACGGCGGCCTGGACCTCCTTGGCGAAGACGCCCTTGCCGCCGAGCTCCCAGATCGGCACGTCGAGGCGGCGGTCACCCTGGGTGTCCACCACGACGGCCTCGACGTCGAGATCGGGATCGAGCGCGCGCAGCAACGACGCGACGTGCTCGGTCTGCCAGAGGGCGAGGGGACTCCCGCGCGTTGCCGCCCGGAGCGTCGGCACCGGCCTAGGAGGGAGCGGTGTCGTCGTCGTCGAGCGCGAACAGCTCGCGCAGCGCCGCGATGAGGCGGTCGCCACGGATCGAGCCGGCCGCATCCTTCAGCGCGACCGACGGATCGTGGAGCAGCTTGCCGATGATGCCCCTCGTGAGCGCGTCGACGGTGTCGAGCTGGCCCTCGTCGAGCGCGCCGAGCCGGACGCGGTAGCGCTCCACCTCAGCCAGGCGGACCTCCTCGGCCCGGTCTCGCAGCGCGACGATCATCGGCGCCACCTCGCGCGCCGAGGTCGCGCCGAGGTACCGCTCGAGCTCCTCGTCGAGCAACCCCCGCACGACGGCGACCTCGTCCTCACGCGCCTTCGTGCCGACGGCCGCAAAGGCGCGCAGGTCGTCCATGTCGAGGAGCGTGACACCCGGAAGCCCGCCGACGGCCGGATCGATGTCGCGGGGCATGGCGATGTCGACGATGAGCAACGGGCGTCCGCCGCGCGCCTCGACCACCGCATCGATGTCCTCCGCCTCGAGGAGCGGCATGGCCGCGCCGGTGGAGGTGAGGAGCACGTCGACATCGACGAGGCTGGCGGGGACATCGGCCAGCTTCACGGGTCGGCCCTGGACGCGGTCCGCGAGCGCGGCCGCGGTGTCCCAGGTGCGGTTGGCGATGATGAGCTCCGTGCCGGCCTTCGCCAGCCCCAGCGCCATCGCCTGGCCCATGTCGCCGGCACCCAGCACGAGCCCGCGCCGCCCCCGGAGGTCACCGAGGCGGTCGGCGGCCATCGCCACCGCCGCCTGCGACACCGACGTGACGTTGCGAGCGATGCCGGTCTCCGTGCGCGCCCGCTTGCCGGCCTCGAGGGCGTGCCGGAACAGCAGGTTGAGGGCCGGGCCCGCGGTGCCCTCCTGGCGAGCACGGTCCCACGCCACCTTGACCTGGCCGAGGATCTCGCTCTCGCCGAGGACGGCCGAGTCGAGCCCGGCGGCGACGCCGAAGAGGTGGGCCACGGCCGGGGCGTCGTAGTGGACGTAGAGGTGGTCGCTGAAGTCCTCGGGGGCGAGGAACGCGACCTCGGCGAGGAAGTCACGGATGTCCTGGAAGGCACCGTGGAACCGCTCGGCCACCGCGTAGATCTCGGTGCGGTTGCACGTCGACAGGATGACGGCCTCCGAGACGTCCTCCCGCTGCACGACGTCGTGCAGCGCCTTCGGCAGCGCCGCGTCACCGATGGTCACCCGCTCGAGCAGGTCGAGCGGTGTGCTCCGGTGGTTCATCCCGATGACGACGACGGACACTCGACGGTCTCCTAGCGAAGGGAACCCGGGAGGGGCGGATCGGCGGTGGCGAGGGAAGCCCGGAGGAGCTCCCTGGCCTCGTCGAGGCGACCGGCCCGGACGAGGTCCAGCATCCCCGAATCGAGGGCGGATCGCCAATCGGCGCCGAGGGTGGCGCGACCGGCCGCCACCAGCTCGGATCGCGCCTCCGCGAGCAGGTCGACGAGGACGTCGTACTCGGTTCCGAGCTGCTCGGCGAGCTGGTCGCGGAGCCACGACGCCAGCGCCGGGCTGTGCCCAGAGGTCGACACCGTCACCAGGAGCCGACCGCGATCGAGCCGGGCCGGGAGCGTGTAGGAGCACCGCGCGGGATCGTCCGCCGCGTTGACCCAGACGCCTGCCGACTCGCCGTCGTCGAACACCGCCTGGTTGGCCGCCGGATCATCGGTGCACGCGACGGCGAGGCGATACCCGACGACATCGCCGGGCGCGTACGGCCGCTCCTCCCAGGTCACGTCGAGGGAGCGCACCACGGGGAGGACCTCGGTCGCCACGACGTGCACGATCGCGCCGGCGGCGAGCAGGCCGCGAGCCTTCTCGGCGGCCACCGCGCCGCCACCGACGACCAGCACCCGCCGGCCCGCCACGAGGAGGTTCACGGGGTACGGAGGAACGTCGACGGGCACGCTGCTAGTCAGCGACGGCCAACGGGGGACCGCCGGCCTTGCGCTGCTGGTAGAAGCTGAGGATCTGCAGCTCGACGGCGAGGTCGACCTTGCGCAGCGACACGTCCTCGGGGACCGAGATGACCGTGGGCGCGAAGTTGAGGATGGAGGGCACGCCGGCGGCGACGAGCCGATCCGCGACGTCCTGCGCGGCTGAGGCGGGCGTGGCGATGATCGCGATCGCGATGCTGAGCGCGGCCGCGGCGGTGGGGAGCTCCTCGATCGAGCGCACCACCGTGCCGTGCACCTCGGTGCCGATGACTCGAGGGTCGGCGTCGAAGAGGGCCGCCACCGGGAACCCCCGATCACCGAACCCGCCGTAGTTCGCGAGGGCCTGGCCGAGGTTGCCCAGCCCGACGATGGCGACCGGCCAGTCCTGGGTGAGCCCGAGCTCGCGACTCATCTGGAACAGGAGGTACTCGACGTCGTACCCGACCCCCCGCGTGCCGTAGGACCCCAGGTACGAGAGGTCCTTGCGCACCTTGGCGGCGTTCACGCCCGGCCAGCTCGGCGAGCCGCTCCGACGAGATCGTCGTGAGCCCCGCGTGCTGACCCTCGACGAGGCTCCGCAGGTAGAGCGGCAGCCGGGCGACCGTGGCCTCAGGGATCGTGCGGCGGTTGGTCGAGGCCATGCCGGGCCAGCGTACCGCCCTTGTTCACATGTTCACTTGTCACCCGGGCGTGCCCGCGCGGAGCGCCGTGCGGAGGACCTTCCCGGTGGCGCCCTGGGGGATCTCGGTGACGAACATCACCTTCTGCGGGCACTTGTAGCGGGCCAGGTGCGCCTCGCAGTGGTGGATGATGTCGTCCTCCTCGACGCTCGCCCCCGCCTCCACGACCACGTAGGCCTTGACGGCCTCGCCCGAGTGCGGGTGCGGCACGCCGATCACCGCGACCTCGCGCGACGCCGGGGTGCGACGCGATGACCTCTTCGACCTCCGCGGGGTAGACGTTGAAGCCCGACACGATGATGAGGTCCTTGACCCGGTCGACCAGGAACAAGAACCCGTCGTCGTCGACGACCGCCACGTCGCCGGTGCGGAGCCAGCCGTCCGGCGTGAGCGCGCCGCTGGTGGCCTCCGCATCGTTCCAGTAGCCGGCGAACACGTTGGGGCCCTTCACCCACAGCTCACCGGCATCGCCCACCAGCGAGTCCTGACCGTCGGCGTCCACGAGCCGCACGTGCAGGCCGGGCAGCGGCACGCCGATGCTCCCCTCCGGGGCCGCCAGGCCGGTGCCGGAGGTGACGACGGGCGATGCCTCGGTGAGGCCGTAGCCCTCGACGATGCCGACGCCGAAGCGGTCGGCGATGGCGCGCTGCACCTGCGGGTCCAGCTTGGCGGCGCCCGAGGTGGCCAGCCGTACCGTGGCCAGGTCACCCGGCCGCGTTCCGGGGAGCGCAGCCAACGCCGCCCACATGGTGGGAGCACCGCTCACGACGGTGACGCCGTGGTTGACGATCGACTCGATGGCCGACTGCGGGTCGAAGCGCTCGACCAGCAACACCGTCGCGCCCGCCATGAAGGAGAGCCCGAGGACGACGTTCAGCCCGAAGATGTGGAAGAGGGGCAGGACGCCGAACACGACGTCGTCGGTGCCCTGCGAACGGCCCGGGTGGGCTTGGCACTGCTCGAGGTTCGTCAGGAGGTTTCCGTGCGTGAGCATGGCGGCCTTGGGAGAGCCGGCCGTCCCGCTCGTGAAGATCAGCACGGCGAGGTCGTCGGCGGCGCGATCGACGAGCGGGACCGGGTCCGCGGCGAGGAGGTCATCGAGCGACACCCCGCCCGGCACCTCCGCCCCCTCGCTCGAGAGGACCACCGACTCGAGGGCGGGCAGGGCTGAGCGGTCGAGCCCGGCCACCGTCGCTCTGGCGGTGGGGCCCGCGATCACGATCCGGGCGCCGATGGCGGCCAGCTCCCGCTGGACCTCCGGGACGGGGCTCATCGGGTTCACCGGCACGGCCACCCCGCCGGCTCCCAGCACCGCCAGGTACGAGACCACGAAGTACCAGTTGTTGGCGGCGATGATCGCCACCCGGTCGCCCGGATCGAGCCCCAGGCCCACCAGACCGCCGCGCAGGCGGCTCACCTGCTCCCGCAGCTCGCCGTAGGTCGTGGACTGCCCCGCGAGATCACGGCGACGGCCTCGTCAGGGTGGGGATCGATGATCGTCGCCAGGTTCACGGCCTGCAGTCCACCACAGCCCGACTGCCTGGCGCCGAGCCGGACTCGGACGGCTGGCCTCAAGGCCGCGACGGGTACCTCCCGATCACCATGGGGATGCGAATCCGCCGCTGGATGCCCGTGCTGATCGCGCCCTGCCTTCTGCTGGCAGGGGTGGCCGCCCCCGCCGCGCTCGCGCAACCGGCCGGCCCCGCCGCCGCCGAGGTGGTCGTCGCCGACGCCGGCACGGAGTCCCAGTTCGTCAGCCGCGATCAACAGCCTGCGGGCCTCCAAGGGCCTCAACCAGCTCCAGGTGTCCGGGGACCTCGTGGGCATGGCCCGGCGCTGGACCGACCGGATGGTCGGCGCCGGTCAGATCTCCCACAACCCGAACCTGGGCAGCGAGATCGGCGGGCCCTGGACGAAGATGGGCGAGAACGTCGGCGTCGGGTACGACGTGTCCGGCCTGATGCAGGCGTTCATCAACAGCCCCGCCCACTACGCCAACCTGGTCGATCCCGCGTGGACCCACGTCGGCGTCGGCGTGACCTTCGCCGCCGACGGGCGGATGTACACGACCCACAACTTCATGGCCCTGAGCGGGGGCGCGGCGACGTCCCCGGCGCCCGCGGCGCCCGCCTCCGCACCATCGGCGCCCGCCTCGGCGCCGACCCCGCCTCCGACGACGACGACCACGGCCCCTCCGCCGCCTCCGCCGCCCCCGCCGGAGCCGCACCCGACCCCGGAGCGCGTGACCGCGGTGCTCGACCCCCTTCGATCGCTCGAGGCGGGCTGACCCGGCCAGACTGCCAGCTGATGCCCGTCATCGAGACCCATGACCTGACCCGCTCGTTCCCGAGCGGCGTCGCCCTCGACGGGCTCACGATCGACGTGAAGCCCGGCGAGGTCCTCGCCCTGCTCGGCCCCAACGGCGCCGGGAAGACCACGACCGTCCGGCTGCTCAACGGCATCCTCACCCCCGACCGCGGGCGCGCCAGCGTGCTGGGGCTCGATCCGGCGACGCACGGCGATGAGGTGCGCCGACGGACCGGTGTGCTCACGGAGCACGCGGGGCTCGATGAGCGCCTCACCGCCCGCGAGAACCTCACGCTGACGGGACGCATGCGCGGCCTCGATCGCGCGTGGGTGGCGCGACGGGCCGACGAGCTCCTCGAGCAGTTCGGGATGGCCGACCGGGCCGACCAGCAGGTCCAGGGGACGTCGACCGGGCAGCGCAAGCGCCTGGCCTTGGCCCGGGCGCTCCTCCACGACCCCGAGGTCCTCTTCCTCGACGAGCCGACCTCGGGCCTCGACCCGACCGCGACCCGCGATGTCATCGACCTGATCGGCTCCCTCGCGACCGCACCACGGGCGCACCGTGGTGCTCGCCACCCACTTCCTCGGCGAAGCGGGCCGCCTCGCCGATCGGATGGCGATCCTCCACCGCGGGCGGCTCCACGCGTTCGGCCGACCGGAGGAGATCGCGGCCGACCTCTGGCATGGCCTCGATGCCGAGCTCGACCTCGGTGGCCCCGTCGACGCGGCCACGTCCGACGCGCTCCGTGCCGCACCAGGCGTGGTCATGGTGGTCCCCTCGCCGTCGGGCGCGGTCGTGCGCGTCGCCGACCGAGCGGTGGTCCCGCGCCTGGTGCAGCTGCTCGTCGAGCGCGGGCTGTCCGTCTACGGCGCCAGTGCCAACCCCCCGACACTGGAAGACGTCTACTTCGCGATCGAGGCTCGCATCGCCGCGGGTGAGGGTCGCACCCCGAGCCCGCTCACGAGCAGCCTCTCCAACCTGCCCGTTCCCGAGGAGGTGGCGTCGTGAACTGGGCGGTGATGCGGGCGATCATCGCCAAGGACGTGACCGCGGTGCGCCGCTCCAAGGCCGTGGTGATCCCGATGCTCGCGGTGCCGGCGATCCTCATGATCCTGCTCCCGCTGGCGATCGGCCTTGCGTCGCGGAACTCGGGCCGCTCGGACATCAGCCGCATCCTCGGCAACGTTCCCGGCGACATCGCCCGCCCGATCCTCGAGCTCCCCAAGGAGGAGCAGCTGATCGTGCTCGTGAACGGCTACCTGCTCGCGCCGCTGTTCCTCATCGTCCCGCTGATGGTGTCCGCCGTGCTCGCGGCCGACGCCTTCGCCGGGGAGAAGGAGCGCAAGACCCTCGAGTCCCTGCTGCACCTGCCCATCAAGGCCCGCGAGCTCTTCTACGCCAAGCTCCTCACGGCCTTCATCCCCGCCATGGTCGTGTCCTGGGTCGGGTTCGTGTGCTTCTGCATCGTCTCCAACGTCGTCGCCTGGCCGGTCCTGCACCGGATCTTCGTACCGACGCGCCTGTGGTTCGCCATGATCCTCTGGGTGGCGCCCGCCGTGGCCTCGCTCGGCCTGGCGGTGATGGTGCGGGTCTCCGCGCGCGCCCGCACGAGCCAAGAGGCCAACCAGCTCGGTGGTGCCGTCATCCTGCCCCTCATCTTCCTGGCCGTCGGCCAGTCATCGGGCCTGCTCCTCGTGCCCCTCCCCGTCGCCATCGCCATCGGCGCGGTCATCTGGATCGTCGCGTTCATCCTCGTCCAAGGCGGCGCCAAGCGCTTCACCCGCGACCAGCTGGCCGCCAGGGTGTAGTCGTCGTCGCTCGCCTGCGGCGCGACGCGCCTGCGGCCGCGCTGCGCGCTGGTCGGCGGACCGCCCTCGCAGGGGGGGCTGCGGAGCCTCGCCAGCGCCACACCCGCGGGCGATCCGGGCCGAGAGCAGGGTCGGACCGCAGGCCGCGCCCCGCTCGAGGAGTCGCCGCAGGCGACGACGAGGACTACCAGAAGAACAGCTGGAGCGCTCCGGCGATGAGGATCAGGCCGAGGAGGATGGCGAGGACGAGGGTGGTGCCGGGTCTCACGGGGCGCTCCGCGAGGTGAAGCTGACGGGCATCGACGTCGTCGAAGGACCGTCCTCGGTGGGCGCCGACAGGGTCACCTCGGTGCCCACCGGCATGGCGAGCTCCGCGGCGGCGGAGCGCCGGCCGAGGCAGACCGCGAGCATGCCGTAGCTGTCCGTCACCAGACCGACCTGGCCCGCGGGGATGCCCTCATAGGTCGTCGCTCGATCGGCCGTGCGGACGTCGGTGCCCCAGCGCATCTGCACGCGGGGCCCGAACGCGGTGACATCGGCGGGGTCGACGTTGAGCTGGCAGTTGCCGTACCGATCGACCCAGAGCACCTCGGCGACGAGGGTGTCGTCCTCGTCGCGGGTGAGGGGCACGAGCCCGGGGAGGAGGGACAGCGGGTCGATGGACGTCCCCAGGTCCGTGAGCGCCACGCCGGAGCACAGATGGGCCGCCGCGGGGGCGAACACGTCGCGTCCGGCGAAGGTCGGCCCGGGGGCCAGCAGCTGGTGGTCGAGGCTGGTCAGCTCGACGGCCGCGGTCGCGCCCCCGCTCATCGCGACCGCCCCGGCGAGCAACCCGTTGTCGGGGCCGACGAGGTAGCTCTGACCGCCGCCGACCTCGACGGCGATCCCGCGGCGCGCGGTGCCCACACCGGGGTCGACGACGGCGAGGACCACGCCCGGACACAGGTACTGGGCCGCCCGCCCGAGGGTGAGACCGCCCGCCCGGACGTCGTAGGGGGGGATCTCGTGCGTGAGGTCGATCACCGTGACGTGGGGAGCGATCGAGCGGATGACGGACTTCACGACACCGACGAACTCGTCGTCGGTTCCGTAGTCAGAGAGGAACGTGATCGTGTCGAACGGGGCGCCCATGGCCCTGGCGAGGGTACCGGTGGACCCTTGGCGAACGCCTACCCGGCGTCGCTGAAGCGGGAGGCCAGGTAGGTGTCGACGTCGTCTTCGGCGATGCGGAACGACTTGCCGATCCGCGCCGCTCGGAGGTCTCCGGCCTTGATGAGCCGGTACACGGTCATCGTCGAGACTCGAAGCTGTTCGGCGACCTCGGTCGGCGTGAGCAGACGCGGCCGCGATGGTGTTGCTGCCAAGGGAAGGCACCCCTCTCCAAAGGTGTGGCGGAAGCGTACGTGCCTGTGGCTGGTGTGGCTAGAGGGGGCCGCGAGACAGGAGGGTGCGCTACCCGCCCAGCTCCCGTGATCGTGCGGTGGCGGCGACCACCGCGTCGAGGAAGGCGGCCCGGAGCCCTCGCTGCTCGAGCACCTGGAGCCCCGCGGCGGTGGTGCCGCCGGGGGACGTGACCGCCGCCCGGAGCGCCTCAGGTCCATCGACGCCCTCGGCGAGGAGCGTGGCCGCGCCGAGCAGGGTCTGGACGGAGAGGGCCTGGCTCACGTCCCGCGGGAGCCCGGCGAGCACGCCCGCCTCGATGAGCGCCTCGGCCACGAGGAAGACGTAGGCGGGCCCGGAGCCCGAGAGGCCCGTGACCGCGTCGAGGAGCGGCTCCTTGACGCGCACGACGATGCCGACCGCGCCGAGCAGCTCCTCGGCCCACGCCAGGTCGTCGTCGGTGGCGGCGGTGCCCCCGGCGATGGCCGCCGCACCGGCGCCGATGAGCGCCGGCGTGTTCGGCATCGCACGCACGACGCGAGATCCCGGGGCCAGGTCGGCCTCGAGGGTGGCGATGGTGACGCCGGCGGCGATGGACAGCACGCGGCTCGGACCGTGGGCGGCGAGGGCCTGGCACACGGGCGCCACGTCGGCCGGCTTCACGGCCACGATGTTGTCCTCGGCCGCGCCGGGCTCGTCCACCACGTCGACGCCGGGGAACGCCGCGCCCAGGGCCTCGCGTCGTGCCGCATCGGGCTCGACGACGCGGATCCCGTCGAGGCGGTGCCCGCCTGCCTTCAGCAGGCCGCCGACCAGGGCCTCGCCCATCCGGCCCCCGCCGATCACCTGCAGCATGCCCATGGGGACGACGCTAGTTGCCGATCACGCGCGCGCACGGGCCGCTCCACCGAAGCGACCGACCGCCTCGAAGGCAACGAGCCCGGCGGCGACCACCCCGCCCAGGACGAACGTGGCCGAGGTGCCGACCGCGGCGTAGACACCCGACGCGAGGAGGGGTCCGATGGTCTGGCCGGCTCGCGCCGCGCCCACCCACACCGCCACCACGGCCCCCCGCTGGGCGATCGAGGCCGACCCGGCCACGACGTCCTGCAGGGTCGGGATGAAGACGCCCTCGCCGAAGCCGTAGAGCAGGGTGCCCACCAGGAGCAGTGGGATCGTCGGCGCGAGCCCGATCCCCACGAAGGCGATGGTGAACAGCACCGACGCGCCGCAGAGCAGCCGCACCACCCCCACGCGTGCCCGCAGCCACCCGAGGCGGAGGGCCGCGATCGTCGACGTGATCGCGGGGGCGGCGATGACCAGCCCGCGCTGTCCTGCGCCCAGCCCGAAGTCGCGCTCGAGGTACACCGGCAGGGCCGTGAGGAAGAGCCCGAAGATCAGCATGAAGATCACCATCCCGATCACGATGGAGCCGAGCACGTCCCGCTGGCGGACCGCCTCACCGGCGCCGCTGAGCTGCTCGCGCAGCGTCACCCCGCCGGCCGGGCGGTTGGCGTCGAGCCGGCGGTAGATGAGCACGGCGGTGGCGAGCCCGAGCGCGTACGGCGCGAACGACCAACGCCATCCTCCGAGCTCGGTCAGCAGCCCACCGAGGGGCGGGAAGACCGCCAGCGACACCGTCAGCACCGCCGCGTTCTGGCCCACCAGCCGAGCCCGCTCGAGCCCCGTCCAGTGGTCACCGATGAGCACCACGGCCAGGTTGATGAGCCCCGCCGAGCCCAGCCCCTGCAGGAGCCGCAGGATGAGGAGTGTGTGGAAGTTCGGTGCCAGGGCCGACAGCAGCCCGAAGACACCGAAGGCGGTGAGGCAGGGCACGAGCACGGCCCGCCGGCCGAACCGATCGGCCAGCACGCCGATCACCGGCGCCATCACGATGCCCGGGAGCGTGCCGGCGGCCACGAAGACACCGGCACGCGAGTCGGGCTGGCCGAAGGCCTCGAGGATGTCGGGGATGGCCGGGCCCACGAGCGTGTTGGCGAGGATCCCGGTGATCGTGACCGAGAAGATCAGCGGGAGCGGCGGGGGGCTGGCCTGGGTCACCCCTTCCCCGATCGGGTGCTGTCAGGGCATCCCCCACCGCGATGGCCCAGGCTAGATCGAGAAGGCATGAGAAGCAATGGGGATCAACCCTGGAAGCGCGAGGCGAACCCGATCCGGAGGGCAGGACGGAAGCACTGCTCGACCCAGGCGTACAGGGACCCGAGGACACGGTCGAGCTCGTCCTCGTCCACCGACGAGTTGTCGAGCTGACCGACGAGGAAGATGGCGTCTTCGTCCCCGACGGCGAAGGCGCCCCCGTAGAGCTTCAGGTTGCGGCGCAGGAGGTGCTCGTAGAACGCGGCGTGGTTCTCCTCCGGCGCCGGCATGACGTAGGTCTCGTAGTGCAGCGTGCGCTGGCGGAGGTGGAACCAGATGGTGAAGACGTCCTTCTGGTCGCCCGTGACGCGCACGAACCAGCGGCGTTCGCCCGACTCGCGGTCGCGGTCGACGGCGGCGACCACCGGGTTGGCGGCCAGCTGCTCGGCCAGCCATGCATCGATGCGCGCCTCGAGCGCGTCGAGCTCCGGCGGCTCGGTGGGCGCGGACACGACCCGATCAGCTGCAGTCGACCAGCGACCGCGCCGTGATGTCGCCGTACACGCGACGCAGCCGACCGGCGGCCGTCGACCAGGTGTAGTCACGGGCGCGGTGGGCCGCCTGCCGCGACAGCTCGGCGGCGAGCAACGGCGAGTCGAGGATCTCCTGCGCGTACGACGCGAAGGCGGCCGGATCGCGGCGTTCCACCAGGAACCCCGTGCGGCCGTGCTCGACGAGGGTGCGAAGGCCCCCGACCGCGGCCGCCACGACGGGGGTGCCGCACGCCGCCGCCTCGAGGGCGACGAGCCCGAACGACTCCGATCGACTGGGCACCAGCACGACATCGGCGGCCCGGTAGTAGGTGGAGAGGAGGTGGTGAGGGACGGGGGCGACCATGCGCAGCTGGTCCGCGACGCCCAGCTCGGCGACGAGCTTGCCGATCCGCTCCACCTCCTGCGCGCCCTCGGCGCCGCTGGCTCCTCCGACCACGACGAGCCGCGCGTCGGGGCGGCGCAGCGCCGCGAGGGCCCGGACCGCGACATCGAGGCCCTTGAGGGGCTGGATGCGGCCGACGAACAGGAGCACCGGGCCGGTGCCCAGGTCGAGGTGCTGCAGCGCCGTGCGCGCGCCCGCGCCGATCGCCGGGCGAGAAGAAGGCGTGATCGACACCGGGGGCCACCAGCTCGATCCGCGCGGGGTCGGCGCCGTACAGCCGCTCCAGCTGGTCGGCCTCGGCCTGGCAGGACGCGAGGATGGCGTCGGAGCAGGCGATCACCTCGGTCTCGGCGCGCACCCGACGCTCCGGCTCCGGATCACCCGTCTCCGCCTTGACGCGCGCCAGGGTGTGGAAGGTGGACACCAGCGGGAGGTCCAGCTCGTGCTTCAGACGGTGACCGGCGACTCCCGACAGCCAGTAGTTGGCGTGGAGCGCATCGACGTCCCCGACGGCCAGCACGTGGGTGCGAACGGCGTCAGCGAACACGTCGACGACGTCGGGCAGCTCTTCCTTGGCGAGGTCAGGGGCTCCCGCCTCGACGTGGATCACCCGGAACCCTGGCTCCACCTCCACGAGCTCGGGCGTGGCGTCGTCCCACCGGCGCGTGAACACGTCGGCGGCGACGCCAGCCTGGGCGAGGGAGGACACCAGCTCGCGCACGTAGACGTTCATGCCGCCGCTGTCGCCCTGACCGGGCTGGGCGAGCGGGGACGTGTGCAGTGAGAGGACGGCGAGGCGACGCATGATGGGTACCGCCGGAGGTCAACGCTCGGCGTCGACCAGTTCTTCCTCACCTGGTCCGGTCGGCCCCTCGTTCTCGTGGCGGAACGAGGTGTAGATGCGGATCAGGGTCTTCTTCTGCTCCTCAGAGAGGTGCGGGTCGCGGCGGATCTCGCCCACGAGATCAGCGCCCTCGCGCTCCTCGAGGATGCCCGCCCGCACGTAGAGGGTCTCGGAGGAGATCTCCAGGGCCCGGGCGATCTGCTGGAGGATCTCGGCGGAGGGCTTCCGCAGCCCGCGCTCGATCTGGCTCAGGTACGGGTTCGAGATCCCCGCCAGCTCGGAGAGCTTGCGCAGCGAGAGGTGCCCGACGCGCCGCTGGTCGCGGATGAACTCGCCCAGGTCGCTCCAGCGATGCTCGAGGTCCTCTTTCACGAGGCGTCAGGCTACGCGACTCCCGCGAGCATCTGTTAGTCGGCCGCGAACTACTGGAGCAGCGAGTCGACGGTGGCCTCACCCGTCTTGTACCGCCGGGTGATCTCGGCCTGGAGCGCATCGATGCGCTCGAAGAGGTCATGGCGGTAGCCGGAGACCTTCACCTCGAGCGCGGCCAGGGCGTCCGCCATCGAGCGCAGGTGGTCGTCGTCGACGGACGGCAGATCGGCGAGGTGGCCGGCGCCGACGATGGCGTCGAGCTCCGCTTCGAGCTCGGCCGGCAGGTCGCCGGGCGCCATGATCTGCGGCAGCCGACCGACCCCGGGGGACCGGGTGTGCTCGGAGAGGACCTCGGGGAGCAGCGCGATCAGATCGGGGAGATCGGCAGGATCGCCGCCACCCGCGCGGCGGGTGAGCTCCACGCCGACGATGTCGAGACGCCCCTGCACCATGCGGCGCAGCAGCGAGAGACCGGTCTCGACCTCCTGGCACTCGGTGCGCATCGAGCGCACCTCCTCCATCGGCCGGCCCGTGAGGTCGCCCAGGTAGTCCGGATCGAGGAGCGCGGCGAGGTCGGACGACATGCGATGAGCGTACCCGCGGGTTACAACCCCAGAACGCTCGCCGAATATCGTGCCCGCATGCGCCGCACGCTGTTGTCCCTCGCCGTCAGTGCCGTCCTGTTCGCGCCCCTCGCTGCGTGTGGAGGCGACGACGACGCCGCCAGCGGCTGCACGCCGCCGACGGGCGAGCTCGAGGTCGGCGCGAACGACGACCTCACGTTCGACGCCGAGGGCTACGAGGCCGACGCGGGCTGCATCGATGTGACCTACACGAACGACGGGAGCATCGATCACACGCTGCTGATCAAGGAGAAGTCGGGCTTCAAGCTCGCCGTGGGCGACACCGACAGCGGCACCGTCGACCTCCCGGCGGGCAGCTACGTGCTGTTCTGTGACATCGCCGGCCACGAGGCGGCCGGCATGGAAGCCGAGCTCGTCGTCACCTGAGCCGAGCTCAGGCGGGCAGCAGGAGCTCCCAGCCCACGAAGTAGATGATGGCCAGCAGGCCGAAGCCGAACCAGATGGTGTTCGTGTGCTTGTCGAAGGCCGCCTTGTTGAAGGCGCTGTCGATGCCCCCGACCAGCCCCAGCGCGGACGCCTCGATGAAGGCCCACAGCACGAGCACGAGCAGCCAGTAGACGGCCGTGCCACCGATGGCATCGAACCAGACGGCGCCGTGCGCCGCGAACACCATGAAGAAGAGCATCGTGATGGAGAACAGGGTGTTGCAGCGAGAGGCCCGGGCGGCCCTCTTGGCCGCGGCCGGCGCCTCGGGGTTGGCCTCGCCGCCGTTGGCGACGTTCTCGGCGTTCCCGATGACGATCTTCTGGTTGCGCCAGATCACGCCCCACACGTTCAGGAACATGGTGATCCCGAACAGCATGCCGGTGAGGATCGCGGTCCCGCCGATCCCCGAGAGGTAGACGTCCATGTTCTCGCCGTCGCCCTGGAGGGTGAGCAGCAGGAGACCGAACAGGAAGGTGAGCAGCGCCGCGTAGCGGAACCACCAGAGCGCACGGAACGTCAGCTTGCGGAGGGCCTCGGACCGGGCGCCATCGGACAGCTCGGCGTAGGCCGGGACCTGCACGAAGTTGAAGAAGTACAGGAGTCCGATCCACGTGACGCCGGCGAGCACGTGCGCGAACCGGGTGAGGAACGACAGCGGGCCGCTCGGATCGGCAAAGTTCTCGAAGATCTCCACGTGCTCACCTCGTCGTAGCGGCGGACGCTCGGCAACCTACTGACGCGCGAGGGCCTGCTCAACCATCCTCGAATACGGTGGTGCCGATGTCGGACAACGGGACCCACGACGAGCCCACACGGGTCGACACCCCCGTCGGCGACCCGACGATGGCGATGCCCGCGGCGGCCGGCGCGCCTCCCGTCGACGAGCCACCGCCGCCGACCGACGAGCCACCGCCGCCGCGCGACTGGAGGCCGTGGATCATCGCCGCGATCGTCGTGCTGATCGCGCTCGTCGGGCTGGCCCTCCTGCTCGCCGACGATGACGACGACGACAGCGCGACGACCACCACGACCGAATCGACCACCACCACGGAGTCGACCACCACCACGACGCAGTCGACGACGACCACGTCGGAGTCCACGACGACCACCGCCGCGCCGCCGCCCACCGTGGACCCGGCCCTGTGCGTCTCGTCCGGACCCGACGAGCCGGAGCCGACGGCGGAGATCGTCTACGAGGCGTTCACGCTCGGCGACCGATCGTGCGCCGGGAACCTCGCCACCGCCACCGCCGTCGACCAGCTCTTCGCGATCCCCGGTGCGGGCGAAGGGTGGACCTTCGAGGGATGTGCGGAGCAGGACGTCCCCGATCCCCACACGCTCTGCTCGTACCGGTTCGAGGGCGGCTCCACCGGCTTCCGGATGAACTACAGCGAGACCGACGGGTGGACGGTGTACGAGGTGTTCCAGGTCGCCGACTAGCGCCGGGCGTGTTTCGACTCGCAAGGCGCGTGGGTACGGTCGACCCATGGCCTTCACACTCCCCGACCTGCCGTATTCGAGCGACGCGCTGAGCCCGCACCTGAGCAGCGAGACGCTCGGCCTCCACCACGGAAAGCACCACCAGAGCTACGTCGACAAGCTCAACGACCTCGTCGATGGCAAGTCGAACGACGATCTGGAGGCCGTGATCCGCGAGGCGGATGCGGGACCGGTCTTCAACAACGCGGCCCAGCACTGGAACCACTCCTTCTACTGGCGGTGCATGGCTCCGGGCGGTGGCGGAAAGCCCGAGGGCGAGCTGGCGGAGGCCATCGCACGCGACTTCGGGTCCTTCGAGGACTTCACGAAGAAGCTCCACGAAGCCGGTGCGACGCACTTCGGCTCGGGTTGGGCGTGGCTGGTGCACGACGGCTCCAAGCTCCTCGTCACGAGCACCCACGACGCCGACCTGCCCCTCGCGCACAGCCAGCAGGCCCTGTTGACGATCGACGTGTGGGAGCACGCCTACTACGTCGACTACAAGAACCAGCGGCCCGCCTACCTCACCGCCTTCCTCGACCACCTCGTCGACTGGAGCTTCGTCGCCAAGAACCTCTCGTCGCCTGCGGCGAGCCTGTAGCGGACGAGGATCGACACACGATCCCAACGCCGATGCACCAGACGGGGGCGGCGAGGAGGAGGGAGTCGAGGCGGCGGAGCGCGGACGCGGGCGAGCCCGCCGTGGGGAGGAGCGCGCTCGCGAACAGCTGACCCGCGGGGGCGAGCACGGCGACGATGCCGCCGAAGAGCCAGGCTTCGCCGAAGCTGAGCGTCGAGATCGGCAACGTCGACACCATGAAGGTGACCACGACGATGGCGGCCAGGCCGGCGGCGGGCCCCTCGAAGGGGTTCCGGGCTCCCGAGCCCACGATGTAGTCGCCGGTCTCGTAGGCCGAGACGAGCAGCAGCAGCGCGATCGCCGACCCCTGATCGAGTCGTGACAGCAGCACCATCGACATCGCGGCCAGTCCTGGGAACAGCGCGCATTGGATGGTCCACCCGGCGTCGGCCACCGACCGGTGCGGTGACTTCCTGTCGCCGGTGGCCACGAGCATCGCGGCGACCACGCCCCCGAGCACACCGATGCCGGCGCCGCCCGCGCCGAGGCACGCCCCGACCGTCATCGCGCCCGCCATCGCGGCCGCGACGATCTCGTTCGGTCGGAGCCGAAGCCGCCGCCACACGCGGGCGACCTGCGCCGCCGCGATGGCCGCGGTGACGCCGTAGACCAGCGAGGTCGAGAAGGGCCCGATGGCGAGCGCGACCGCGGCCACGACGAACCAGAGCATCCCGAGGCGGACGCGGGGACCTTCGATGTCGTACACCACGGCGTAGCGGCGCCGGAAGCGCCGGCCCCGCGACGGCGGGGAGGTCCGCTTGGCCCGACCGCGGGACGCGCTCGCGTCACCGTCGGGACGGGGCCGTGACCGCCCCGCTTGGCGCGTCGCCATCAGCCGGCTCCGCCCGAGACCGGCGGCAGAACCGCGACCTCGTCGCCGTCGACGACGGCCTCGTCGAGCGCGCACGGCTCGCCGTTGCGCCAGATCTGGCAGTGCTCGAGCACGGCGGTGAAGTCGGCCCCGTAGCGCGTCCGCGCCGCGTCGAGCACCTCCGCGACGGTCGCGCCGGGAACCACGTCGTGGCCCGTGCCCGCCGCATCACGAGCCCCCGCGAACAGTCGCAGCACGGCCACGCCACCACCTCCTCGGAGTCCTCAGCAGCGCGCCCGAGCGTAGCGACGCGGGCTTCGAACGGACCCAACCGGACCATTGGATAGGTTCGCGGCGCCATGACCCGCGCGCTCCTCATCCGCCACGGGCAGTCGGAGTGGAACGCTGACGGACGTTGGCAGGGCCAAGCCGACCCGCCCCTCACCGACCTGGGGCGTCACCAGGCGCTGCACGCGAGCCGGAACCTGGGTGTCGTCGACGCCATCGTCGCGTCGGATCTGCAGCGGGCCACCGAGACAGCACTCATCATCGCCGGCGAGCTGGGGGTCGGGCCGCTCGTGCTGGAGCCCGGCCTCCGGGAGCGGGACGCGGGCGAGTGGTCCGGGCTCACGCGCGCGGAGATCGAGCGCGACTGGCCCGGCTACCTCGATCCCCCGCCCGCGGATCGGCACGCCAGCTTTGGGAACGCGCCCGCCTCGGACGGGGCCACGCAACCGAAGGCCGAGCGTCGGCGACCGCCGAGCTGGGAGCCCGACGACGTCCTCTTGGACCGGGTGCTCGGGTCACTGGCGCGCCTCCACGACCTCGCGCCGGACGGCGAGGTGATCGCCGTCACCCACGGTGGCGTCATCTACGCCCTGGAGGGGATGTTGGGGTCACCGTTCGAGCGCCTCGCCAACCTGGGGGGCCGGTGGATCGAGCTCGGGGCCGGTGGCGAGGTGCGCCGCCTCGGCGACCGGGTCGTGCTCGTCGATCCCGACGAGCTCACCATCCCGTCGCAGATCTGAGTCCGCCGGACCGTCACACCCCCCTCGGTAGGGTCGGAGCCGTGGACACCTTGTGGTCGACGGAGGAGTGGGAGCACGGCGAGCCCGCCGCCGCCCCCACCCTCGCCCGCCCCGAGCCCACGGCGGCCAGCGTCGCGGGGATGGAGGTCGAGGTCATCCGCTCCGCCAAGCGCCGCAAGTCGGTGTCCGCTCGCGTCGTCGACGGGCGCATCGTCGTGCGGATGCCGCAGTGGATGACCAAGGCGCAGGAGGCCGAGTACGTCGAGGCGATGGTGGCCAAGCTCGTTCGCCAGCACACCGCCACGACCGTCGACCTCACCGCTCGCGCCGCCGAGCTGGCTCGCCGCTACCAGCTGCCGACACCGCGCTCGATCCGCTTCGTCAGCAACCAGGCCAGCCGCTGGGGATCGTGCTCACCGGCCACCCGCGAGATCCGCATCAGCGATCGCATCGCCACGTTCCCGGGCTGGGTGCTCGACGCGGTGATCGTGCACGAGCTCGCCCACCTCGTGGAGGCCAACCACAGCCCCGCCTTCCACCTCCTGGCCGATCGCTACCCGAAGCAGGAGCGGGCCCACGGCTTCCTGCTCGCCATGCAGCTGACCGACGACGACGTCGACGACTACGGCGCCTGATCCCCGAGCCCGGCGAACCCCTCGTACACGCCCTCGTCGATCTGCTCGAGCGCTCGCTCGACCGCGAACAGCTCTCCCTCGATCGTCTCCAGCACCGCGAGGTCCGGCGCGGCGTCGGTCGTGCTCACGGTCTCAGGCTCCATGGCCAGGAGGCTAGGTCGCCGGGATGCGTCAGCAGAGCAACGAACGTCAGTTCGTGCCGGTAGGCGTTACGCATCTGAGAGCCTTCGCGCTCGCACGGCCGCTGCGTCACCTGCGAGGAACCTCATGGACGAGCGTCTGTTGCCGGCGCGCCGTAGCCGTGCTCAACCAGCCACCGGATCACCATCAAGACTTCGCAACGACCAGTACGCCGCGAATCACGTCGAGCTCGATGTCGCCGCCATAGCCCGCGACGACATCGTCGAGGTGCTCCTCGTGTGCGAGCGTCAGAGTGGCGAGGTCATACATCGCATCGCCTTGGCCGCCCTCGGACCAGTCCACGACGCCGCTCACCTCGTCACCGTCGACGAACACATGAACGATCTGCAGGTCGCCGTGGATGAACACCGGTGTCCATGGCCGCAGCGCCGCCTCCGCGACCTGACGATTGCGCCTGACAACGTCGGCGGACACGACATCGTTGGCGACGAGCCACCCACACTCCGAGTCGAGCAATGGCGGAAACTCGACCGTGCCCCGACTGCTGAGAGCGGGCTGCTGCTGACATTGGCTGCTGGGCCACGGCGGCAGCGGAGAGTCGTGCAGCGTGCGGACGGCAGCACCCGCCGCAACCCACGCCGCCGAAGACGCTGCAGCGAGGTGGACATCGTCGTCCGGAGTTCGACCACCTTCGCGACATGAAGGCAAACGTGAGCTAGAACATCGAGACCGCCGAGATCCGGCGCATCCAGGAGGAGATCGACAAGTGCGAGGTGGTCTGTGCGAACTGTCATCGCCGCCGGACGTCGCAGCGGGCCGGGTGGTACAAGAGCCAGGTCGATCGAGTGGGCCGCCTGGGACTCGAACCCAGAAAACCTTCCGCTTAAAAGGCGGCTGCTCTACCAGTTGAGCTAGCGGCCCTGACGCCATCGGCGGCAAGACCACCAGACTACGGGTGCGCGGTGTCAGCGACCCCGATGGCAGTGTCGTGCGCCGTTCTTCGACCGCGATGACCGGACACGATGTGGATCAATAGCCGGGCGCGGGCTGCCAGAGCTGGAAGGGCACGCCCTGGTCGTCCAGGCAACGGGCGTTGCCTCCGGACGGGTGGACCGCCTCGTCGAGCACGGTGCCGCCGAGCTCGCGCACGCGGGCAGCGGCGGCGGCCACGTCGGTCACCCGGATGAACAGCGTGACGCCCGGCTCGGTGGCCGAGCCGTCGATGCCACCCGGGGGCGAGACGTTCTCGATGTGGAACCCCTCGCCGCTCGGGCGCGCCTCCCAGCCGAAGAGCGCCCCGAAGAACGCCGCCGCTCGGTCGGGGTCGGGTGCGTTGACCGTGAAGTAGCCGACGCCCGGCGCGTTCGCCCTCGCGGCCGCCAGCTCCGTGCGGGTGGGTGGTTCGGACGAGGCCCGTTCGCCGAGGTCGACGGTCTCGTAGTGGTAGCCCCCGTCGGCCATCTCCCGGTCGCGATCCTCCTGGGTGGTGCTGACCGTGCCGGGCGCGTCGATCTGCCACTGGTGGCCGAACGGGTCGCGCAGGGTGCCGGAGCGAGAGCCGTAGAAGCGATCGTCCACCGGCTGCAGCACCGTGGCGCCGAGCGCCGACGCTCGGGCGACGGTGGCGTCGGCGTCCGCGACCTCGAGGTGGAGCGCGACGCCGACCGCGGGATCGGGCGCGTCGATGCCGTACTCGGGATAGGCGTCGGCCAGGAAGAAGGAGCCGCCGTCGATCTCGAGCTCGCTGTGCCCGATCCGACCGTCGTCGCCCCGGATGAGGTCGCCGACCACGCGGGCGCCGAAGACCTCGCCGTAGAACGCGATGGCGGCATCGGCGCCGTCGACGACGAGGTACGGACGAAGGCGCAGCCCCGTGCGCGCAGCAGGTTCGGTGATGGTCATGGATCCTCCTGGTGGGGTGGGGTCGAGCAGGTCGGCGAGGCGGCGTCGCAGCTGCGCGGCGAACGCGGGGTTGGGGGCCACCGGAGTCGCCAGCTGGCGCAGGGCGTCGAACGGGTCAGCCACCGTCTCTCCCTTCGTACGCGCGCCGAAAGGCGAGCCGCGCCCGGACGAGCAGCGCCTCGGTCGCGTGCAGGGTGCGACCGAGGTGCTCGGCGACCTCGGCAACCGGGAGCCCGTCCAGATAGCGGAGCGTCAGGGCCGCACGATGGTGTGCTCCGAGTCGCCCGAGCACCTCGTGGGCGACGGCCGCATCGAGGTGCGCGTCCCACGGATCGTCCTGCTCGGTGGGCTCGTCCGCGACCGCTTGCAGGTTCCTCTCGTCGCGCGCCCGCTTGCGCCAGTGGTCCACGAGCTTGTGCCGGGCCACGCCCACCAACCACGCGGTCGTCATCGTGGGGACGGTGCCCTTCTGCACGGCAGCCACGGCGGCGAGGAAGGTCTCCGCCGTCAGGTCCTCGGCCACGGTGGGTCCGTCGCACCGCCGGAGGAGGTAGCCGTACACCTCGGGTAGCGCCGCGTCGTAGAGCGCGAGCAGCGCGGGGCCCTGGTCCGCGGTGCTCGACGCCTGGCTCACGACCCCATCATCGTCAGCCGACCCAGATCTCCGACACCCCCCGCGAGGTGGCGGTCAACGGGCGGGGTTGGCGTGCCGGCCATCGAAGGCCGCCGCGGGGCGGACCCCGGCGTAGGCCTGGACGACCGGCTCGAGCTCGGCGGGGGCCGAGCCGTGGAGGATGACGCCGTCGGCCCCAGCCGCGAACTGGTCGAGCACGCGAGATGCGCACTCCTCCGCCGATCCGACCGCGGCCGGCAACCACTCCTCAGGGATCAGCGTGCGGATGTGCTCGAGCTGCTCGATCGTGCCGACCGCATCGATGGCGCCCGGCACGGAGCGCACGACCTCGTCGGCCCGGAACCGCTCGAGCGGCGCCGGGTCCCAGCCGTTCATCGCCACCAGCGCGTCCCCGTAGACCTGGAGGTAGGTGGCCATCCGACCCGTGACGCCCCGGAGGAGCCGTTCGTGGTCCGGTTCGTGGAGCGTCGCGAGGACGGACCAGACCTTCACGTCGGCGGGATCGCGTCCGGCCTCGGCGGCCCCCGCTCGGACCTCGGCCACGCAGCGAGCGAGGGCCTCGTCGGTCACGAAGGTGTGCAGGATCACGCCGTCGACCAGCCCGCCCGCCCAGCGCATGGTCTTGAAGCCGAGGCAGGCCGCCATGATCGGGATGTCCTCGTCGAAGTCCGACCCGAGCGAGAGCAGCGGGTAGGAGCCCGCCGGGCCGTCGTGCCCGAAGATGGCCTCCCCTCGCCAGAGGCGCCGGTAGAGCCCGACCGAGTCCTCCATCTGCGCCATCGTGATGCGCGGGATCCCCATGATGTCGAGCAGCGGCCCGATCCCTCGACCGATCCCGAGCGCGAACCGCCCTCGGGTCAGGCGGTGCATCGTGGTGCACCACGCCGCGGTCACGAGCGGATGGCGCGTCGGCGTGTTCGTGACGCCCGTGGCGATCCCCACCTCCTCGCTCACCGCCGCCGCCGCCCCGCACAGGGTCGCCGCCTCCTTGACGTTGAACCGCTCCGACAGGAACACCGAGCCGAGCCCGATGCGCTCGGCGTCGCGGACCTCGTCCAGCAGCACGCGCGGATCGTCGACGTGTCCGGCCAGGCCGTAGCAGCCCAGCTCCACCATCCGTTCAGGGTTCGCCATCCCCGGGGTCTACCTCATGCCGTAGGTTTCGCGGCCGTGCCCGGCCCGCACCACCCCCTCACCGACGCTCTGCTCGACCCCGCCACCTACGCCGGCGACCTCCACGCCGTGCTGGACCGTCTGCGCGCCGAGGCGCCGCTGGCGTGGAACGGCACCAAGGGCTTCTGGGCCGTCACCCGCCACGCGGACGTGAGTGAGGCGTCGAGCGATCCCGCCCGCTTCTGCTCGTCTCGCGGGATCCTCGTCGACGAGATCGGCGTCACCTACGACTCCCCGCCGACGATGATGCACGCCGACCCGCCTGAGCACACCCGCTACCGCAAGCTGGCGCGACCCGGGTTCACGAACCAGGTCGTGCGCGAGCTCGAGGTGCTCGTCCGCGAGCGCACGGGTACCGCCCTCGACGCGCTGGCCGCCAAGGCGGAGGGCGGCGCGGTCGTGGACATCACCGCCGAGCTGGCGGTCCCGCTCCCCATCCAGCTCATCGCTCAGCTGCTCGGGCTGCCCGCGGGCGACGAGGAGCGGCTCTTCCGCTGGTCGGAGGCCGCCATCCCCGGCGCCACCGACTGGTCGGAGGACGACCGCATGGCCCTGCTCGGGGAGATGACCGTCGAGCTCCTCGCCCTCGCCGCGGCCAGACGGGCGGAGCCTCGCGACGACGTCGTCTCGATGCTGGCGACCTACGAGGAGGACGGCGAGGCCCTGTCCGACGACGAGCTGGGCATGTTCCTGATCCAGCTCCTCGTGGCCGGCAACGAGACCACACGGAACGCCATCTCCGGCGCGCTCGTCGCCCTCGCCGAGCATCCCGACCAGCTCGATCAGCTCGCGGCCGACCCCTCACTGATCCCCACCGCGGTAGAGGAGGTCCTGCGCTGGACCACCCCGGTCACCTCGTTCCTGCGCACCGCCGTGACGGACACCGAGCTCGGCGGCACCGCCATCGCGGCGGGAGACCCGGTGCTCTTGATCTACGCCGCCGCCAACCGCGATGAGGCCGAGTTCGGGCCCAGCGCCGGGACCTTCCGGGTCGATCGATCGCCCAACCACCACGTTGCGCTCGGGCACGGTCCCCACTTCTGCCTCGGCGCGGCCCTGGCCCGGCTCGAGCTCTCGGTCGTGCTCGAAGGCGTCGTCGCCCGCTGGCGACGCCTCTCGGTGGCCGGTCCCGTGGTGCACAGCGGCTCCTCGGTCATCTCGGGCATCAAGGCCGCCCCGCTCACGCTGGACCCGCGGTGAGCGAGCTCGAGGGGCACCGGGTCATCGTCACCGGTGGGGGCGCCGGCATCGGCGCCGCCACCGTCCGCGCGCTGGCCGGTCTCGGCGCTCGGGTCGCCGTGCTCGACCGGGCCGGCGACGCCGCGGCCTCCGTGGCCGCCGAGGTCGGTGGGCACGCCTTCACCGTCGACGTGGCGGACCCGGACGGCGTGCAGGCGGCGGTCCTGGGCGCGGCGGACGCGATGGGCGGGCTCTCGGACGTCGTCGCCAACGCCGGGTTCGGGCTCAACAAGCCCCTGCACCTCTACTCGGACAAGGAGTGGCGCCTGGTCGTGGGCGTCAACCTCGACGGCACCTTCCACACGCTGCGAGCGGCCATCCCGATCCTCTTGGAGGCCGGCCGCGGGAACATCGTCACCGTGGCCACGCTGAACGCGACGCGGCCGCTCCAGGGCGAGGCCCCCTACAGCGCGGCCAAGGCGGGGGTCGTCAACCTCACGGCGACCGCCGCGCTCGAGTACGCACCCACGATCCGAGCGAACTGCGTGTCGCCGGGGATGATCGCCACCGACCTCACGTCGGTCATCACCGGTGACGCCGACTTCACGGCCATCGCCGAGGCGGGGACACCGCTCCAGCGCATCGGACGCGCCGAGGAGGTGGCAGGGGTGATCGCCTTCCTGTGCTCGGACGCGGCCTCCTACCTCACGGGCCAGAACCTCATCGTGGACGGAGGAGCGGGTCTCCCGAACCTGCAGGCCGACGCGATCGTCAAGGCCGTTCGGCAGCGCTACTCGTAGCCCACCGGCCCGCTTCGGGGTAGACCTACGCCCGCTCCGATCTCCTTCCGGCCCGTTGTCGCTCCCGCATAGGACTTCTGGCCCTCTAGTGCGCCGCGGGGCCCGGGATGGGACACTGACGGTCGTGGCGATCCAAGCGGGCACCGTCTTGCGCGCCCTGCGCGGCCTGATCGAGGTCCAGACGCGCGCCCTGGACGAGGATCTCCCGGGTGCCCTGCAGGAGGTCGTCGAGCAGCTGGCGAGGGTGCTCGACGTTCGGGCCGTCGCCATCAACCTCCACCGGCCGGCGTGGGATGACTTCGAGATCGTGGCCATCCATGCGCCGCCGGAGATCATCGACGCGCTGCAGGGGGGCAAGGTGCCGCGCTCCACCGTCGAGACGCTCCTCGATCCGGCCTTCGACCTGGGCGGGGCCTACTTCATCCCGGCCGGCGCGATCGATGAATCGGACCTCGGCGGCGTCAGCGCGGTGATCCCGCGGGACGACCGCCCGGACCACCCGGACCGCTGGGAGGAGGACGACGAGCTCCTGATCCCGATCCGCGCGAACGACGGCCAGCTGATCGGCTTCGTCTCGATCGACGAGCCGACGTCCGGCCTCCGCCCGGGGCCGCGCGAGATCGCGATCGCGATCGCCGTCACCGAAGCCGCCGCGGCCGCGGTGCAGGGCGCGCAGAGCGCCCTCGAGGCACGCAGCAACCGCGAGGCCCTCGAGCACCTGCTCGAGCTGTCGGCGTCCCTGACCAGCAACGAGGACATCGACCAGGTGCTCCTCGACTGCTGTGGCGGGATCAGCCGCGCCCTCGGGTTCGAGCGGGTGATCATCGAGATCGCGGACGCCGACTCCGACCAGCTTCGCCTCCGCGCCTCGGTGGGCTGGGACGAGGGCCCGCCCGAGGGTGTGAACTCGCTCGACGACGTCGCGCGCCTCTGCGACCCCGCCTTCGAGGTCGAGGGCTGCTACCTCTGGCCCGCCGACGAAGCCATGGAGCGCATCGGCGCGAGCAAGCGGCGCTACGAGTCCCAGCGCAACGGCCACGGCCCGCTGGCGTGGGACCACCACTGGCTGATGGTGCCCCTCGTCCACGCCGACGGGCGCATCGGCGGTTGGATCTGGCCCGACGACCCGTCGGACCACCTGCTGCCCACCCCGGCGAAGCTGCGGATCCTGCGGACCTTCGCCAACCAGGCCCTGGCCGCGGTGAGCGACGCCGCGCACGTCGACCAGCTGAAGGCGCTGGCGCAGCTCGACGGTCTCACGGGGGCGCTCAACCGGCGTGCCTTCCTCGAGCAGCTCGAGCTCGAGCTGCAGCGGGCCCGCCGCAGCAACACGGCCGTCACCGTGGTGATGTACGACCTCGACCAGTTCAAGGCCCTCAACGACGCTCACGGGCACCCGGCCGGCGACGCGGCCCTGCGCACGTTCACGAGGATCCTCGAGCGGAACGTCCGCACCTCGGATGCGGTGGGACGCGTGGGAGGCGACGAGTTCGCGCTGATCCTGGTCGGCGCGGACGCCGGCGACGCGGCCGCCATCCTCGATCGGATCACCACCACCCTCGACACGGACGCTCCCGCGATGGGCGACGTCCGGGCCAGCTACGGCACGGCCCGGGCCCCGGATGACGGGTGGTCAGCCGATGCGCTGGTCGAGGCGGCCGACCGACGCCTGTACGACCACAAGCGCCGGCGCCACGACGGCCACCCGCACATCTCGCTCGTCGAGGACGTGTAGCTACACGTAGTCGAGATCAGGGGCCTCGTCGTCGGCGACGATGCGGCTGCAGGTCGGACACCACCAGCGGGCCTCGACCGCGGTGCCGCACGTGGCGTGGTGCAAGGGGGCAGCACCCCGCGCTCGCGACGAGGACCGCTGGGCACCCCAGTGCGCGAGCAGGCGCAGCGCGCCGGCGAGCTCGGCCCCGCGTGCCGTGAGCACGTACGCGACTCGATAGGGGCGCTGGGAGTACGGCCGGACGGCCAGGATCCCCTCCGCCTCCAGCGCCTTGAGCCGCGCGGAGAGGATGTTCGGCGCGAGCCCGTCGAGCCCCTCGAGGAGCTCGTTGAAGCGGCGGGGTCCGGGCAGGAGCGCCTCCACGAGCAGGAGGCTCCATCGATCGCCCACCCGGTGCAGCGCCGCGTCGAGCGCGCTGACCGGAGGATTTCGCCGGGGGGTTGGCATCGGTCCGGATCCTTCCTACAGTCACTTGCAGATCACAAGTTACGTCCGGAGGGTACCCATGACCAGCACCAGCACACTGCGGGACGCGGCTCGCGTCGCCCTGGCCGCCACCGATCGCTCCGTCGTTCGCATCGGCCGGGCCCCCGGCCGGGGGTGCGGGGTGGTCGTGGGCGAGGGCTTCGTGCTGACCAACGCCCACAACCTGCGCGACCGCACCACCGAGGTGTCCTTCGCGGACGGCCGCGCCGTGCAGGCCGAGGTCGTCGGCGTCGACCCCGACGGCGACCTCGTCGTGCTCGCGGTCGACACCGGCGACGCCCCACCGCTGGCGTGGTCCGAGACGACCACCGAGCTCGGTGACGTCGTCTTCGCCGTCGGCCGCGCTGCCGACGGCGGGGCTCGTCTCACCTACGGGCTCGTGAGCGGGGTCGAGCGGTCCTTCCGCGGCCCGCGCGGCCGCCAGATCGCGGGGAGCGTGGAGCACACCGCGCCCCTCGCACGCGGGTCGTCCGGCTCACCACTCGTCGATGAGCATGGCCTCGTCGTCGGCCTCAACACCGCCCGCCTGGCCGACGGCTTCTACCTCGCGTTGCCGACCGATGGCGCGCTGCGCCAGCGCGTCGACGCCCTGGTGCGCGGCGAGTCGACTCGCCGGCTCGTGCTCGGCGTGGGCCTCGCCCCCGGCGATGTCGCCCGGCAGCTGCGCGCGTCGGTGGGCCTGCCGGACCGCGAGGGCCTCCTGGTGCGCACGGTGAGCGACGACAGCCCCGCCGCCGTGGCGGGGATCAAGATGGGTGACCTGCTCATCCGAGCGGCCGACATCCCGCTGCGAAGCGTCGACGACCTCCATCGGGCGATGGAGACGGCTCGGACGACGGACGAGCTCAGCGTGGTGCTCCTCCGCGGGACCGACGAGCACACCCTGGTGGTGTCGTTGGCGGCCGCCGAGTAGCGCCTCAGACCGAGGCCAGCTCCCGCGCTTCCTCGCGTCGGGCGGCGAAGCGCTTCCCGGCCTTGCCGATGCGGCCGATCCGCTTCACCAGGGCCGCTCGAGCCTGCTCCGCCTCCGGCGTCAGCCCCTCGAGGGCCTCGATGTTCCAGTGGCGGAGCACGACGGGAACCAGGATCTGGTCGTGGTGGACCGCGAAGTCGTAGATGCCGGCGTTGGCGATCGCCTTGGCGTGCACCTCGAAGTCGAGGATGCCGGTGCCGGGCATCTCGAAGGTGCGCACCTGTCGCTCGATGGCCATGACCGCGCCGGAGGGGTCGATCTCGAGCGCCGCGGTCACGAGGTCTCGGTAGAAGAGGTAGTGGCGGTTCTCATCGCTGGCCACCTTCTTCATGACCTCGTACCCGGCCTTGTCCTCGAGGAGCTTGCCGGTGTTGTAGTGCGAGATCCGGGTCGCCAGCTCCTGGAGGGCCACGTAGGCGAACCCGTCGAGCGGGGTCGCGGGCTCCGGGACCTCGCCGCACTCGACCTGCGCCATGCGCGCCCGCTCGAGCTGCACCGGGTCGATGGCCCGCGTCACGGTGAGGTAGTCGCGGATCACGATGGAGTGGCGGCCCTCTTCGGCGGTCCAGCGACGGGCCCAGGTGCCCCAGGCGGAATCGGCGCCGAACATCCGCTCGATGGTGCGGAAGTAGTAGGGCAGGTTGTCCTCGGTGAGGAGGTTCACGAAGAGGGCGCTGCGCACTTCGTCCGACAGCTGGGCCTCCTCGGGAGACCACTCGTAGCCAGGCTCGAAGTCCCGGCCCTGGGTCCACGGCACGATCTCGTGCGGGAACCACTCCTTGGTGGTGGCGAGGTGGCGGTCGAGCAGGGCGGCCGCAGTGGGCTCCAGCTCGGCGAGGAGGGCGTCGGCAGACGTCATGGGTCCCAGCCTACCTAACGGTCGGTAGGGAGGGAAGCCATCGCCCGAGATCGGGCAGAACGCCCTGGTCAGGCCCTATGGCGTGCCGGCGATGGCGTCGTCGCCGTAGATCGCCTGGGCCCAGTGCTCGATGTTCGGGCCTCGGCGCAGCGTGTGGCCACCGTCGACGGCGATGCACTGGCCCGTGATCCACGCGGACTCCGGGCCGCACAGGAAGCGGATCAGGTGGGCGACGTCGTCCACGGTGCCGGTGCGGCTGATCGGCATGTTCGCCAGGTAGTCCGCGAGCACGGCCGGATCCTGTTCGAGCGGAGCCGCCAGCTCGGTCGGCACGATGCTCGGACGGACCGCGTTGACCCGCACGTTGGCGCGCCCGAGCTCGTCGGCGGCGTTGCGGACGAGCGCCTCGAGGCCCGCCTTCGACACGCAGTACGCCGACATGAACGGATGCGTCAGCGGTCCCGCGATCGAGGAGAGGCCCACGAAGGCCCCGCCGCCGGAGCGCGCCATCGCGGCCGCGCTGTGCTTGAGGGTGAAGAAGGCGCCCTTGAGGTTGATGTCCATCACGCGATCCCACTCCGCCACCGGCATGGCGACGACGGGGGCGACCGTCCCGGTCCCGGCGGATGCCACGCAGTGCTGGAGGCCGCCGGTCGCCTCCGACGCGGCGGCCACCGCCTTGGCGACGTCGTCTTCGTCGGCGACGTCGCAGGCGATCCCTCGAACCTCCGCGCCGGCGGGCGCGTCGGCCTTCAGCTCGGCGACCGCGGCGTCGAGGCGCTCCTGGCTGCGGCCGGCGATCGTCACCGACGCGCCGTCGCGCACGAGGTGCCGCGCGGCCGCCAGACCGATCCCGCTCCCGCCGCCCGTGATCAGCGCCGCCGTACCGGCGAGCACCAGGTCTGCCATGTCATCCCCCCGAGGTCGTTGGAGCGGCCAACCCTAGGAGAGCGCAGCGAGCAGCGATTCGGTGGCGGCGTCGGACGCGGCCGCGAGGAGGTGGGTCGACCCCGGGACCTCGAGGACGAACGACACGGGTGGGCCAGCCGCGACGAGGCTGACGGACACGTCACCGACCGGCCAGGCCCCCAGCGCGCCATCCGCGCCGGCCGCCCGCAGCTCGCCGTCGACGAGCGCCAACGTGAGCGAGCTCGGCCAGCTGTCCCCGTGCCCCTGGAGATGGCGGACGAGGCCCCCGAGGCGGCGGAAGCGACTGGGCACGGCGACGAGGCCTGAGTCGTGGACACGCCACACCGCGACCTGCACCTCGGTCATCGCCGTAGCCTCGCAGCCGTGGGGACCGTTCCGCTGCCACGCACGCTCATCCCGATGAAGGCCACCACCGGTGACCTCCCGGTTGGCGAGGACTGGACCTACGAGGTGAAGTGGGACGGCATGCGGGCGCTGTGCTTCGTCGACGGCGATCACCTGCGCGTGCAGTCGTACAACGAGCGAGACGTCACCGTGTCGTGGCCGGACCTGGCCGGCCTGCCCGATGCGCTCCCGGCCGCCACCGCGCTGCTCGACGGCGAGCTGGTCGCGACCGACGGCGACGGTCGTCCGAGCTTCGGGCTGCTGCAGCAGCGCATGCACCTCACCGACCCCGCCGAGGTGGGCCGACGATCGGCGGAGGTGCCGGTGAGCTACGTGGCGTTCGACCTGCTGCACCTCGACGGCCACGACCTCACCGGGCTCCCCCTGACCGACCGTCGCGGCTTGCTCGACCAGGTCCTGGATCCCGGTCCCCGCTGGCGCTGCTCACCGCTCCACGACGACGGCGTCGCCCTGCTCGACGCCACGAAGGAGCGAGGCCTCGAGGGCGTCGTCGCCAAGCGCCTCGGCTCCCGCTACGAACCGGGCAAGCGCACCCGCACGTGGCTCAAGGTGAAGGTGCGGCTCCGCCAGGAGATGGTGGTGGGCGGGTGGCTGCCCGGAGAGGGCAACCGCACCGGCCGTCTCGGCGCGCTGCTCGTCGGCTACCACGCCGAGGCCGGCGACGGCGTGCTGCGCTTCGCGGGACGGGTCGGGACGGGCTTCAAGGACGCCGAGCTCACGCGCCTCGGCCAGCTGTTCGAGGACCTGGCCACCGACGAGTGCCCCTTCGACCCGGCGCCGCCCCGCGCGGAGATCCGGCGCGGGCCCCGCTGGCTCCGCCCCGAGCTGGTGGCGGAGCTCGAGTTCGGCGAGTGGACCACCGACGACCGCCTACGGCACCCCAGCTACCTCGGGCTGCGAACCGACAAGCCCGCCGCGGAGGTGACGAAGGATGCCTGATGCCGGCGCGTCGGAGGTCGTCCGCCTCACGATCCCGCCCGATGCGGATCTACGCCCCGTGGCCGAGGTGGCCGTGGCGGCGCTCGTCCGCCGGTCTGGTCGCCCCGACGAAGCGGTGAAGGCGGCGCGGCAAGCGGTCCGCGGCTGCCTGGCGGAGGTCGCCGAGGCGGCCGGTCGCGACCAGATCGACATCGAGATCGAGGTGGTCGAGCAGCAGCTCGACGTCCATGTCCGAGCCGGCACCGTCCAGCGGTCGGTCACGATCCCGGCGCCTCCCACACCTCCTGGGTGATGGCGTAGCGGTTGTGGTCCCGCCAGTCTCCGAACACCTGGAGATAGCTCGGCGAGAACCCCTCGAAGCGGAACCCGCACCGCTCCGCCAAGGCGATCGACCCGGTGTTGGCGGGTTGGATGTTGGCCTCCAGGCGATGCAGGCCGAGGGTCGTGAACGCGTGGCGCACGACCGCCCGCAGCCCGTCGGACAGGTGTCCTCGACCCTCTCGGCCCGCGAAGGCCCAGTACCCGACGAAGGCGGACTGGAACGGCCCGCGGATGATGTTGCTGATGTTGATCGCACCGCTCAACGCGCCGTCCTCGCGACCACGCACGACGAAGGGCTCGAACTCGGGCTGGGTGGCCCGCTCCAGCAGCTGAGCGAAGCGCGCGGGGGTGTCGGCCGCGTCGATCCAGGGGTGGTGCAGCTCCCGGCTCGCGGCGACCGACGCGAGGAACTCGGGCTCGTCCTCAGCCGTCAGCGAGAGGAGCAGGATCCGGTCGGTCGTGACCAGTGGGTCCGGCATCCCGCGATCTTGCCAGCGTGACGGCCGTCGTCGATCAGCGACCGGTGGACCCGAAGCCGCCGCCCCGGTTCTCGCCCTCGAGCTCGGCGACCGGTGACCACTCGATCCGAGCGACGGCCTGCACGACCAGCTGCGCGATGCGCTCGCCCCGGCGCACCTCGAAGGGCTCGATCGGATCGGTGTTCACCAGGAGCACCTTCAGCTCGTCGCGGTAGCCGGCATCGATCAGCCCGGGCGTGTTGAGGCAGGTGACCCCATGGCGGAGGGCCAGCCCGCTCCGCGGCTGCACGAAGCCGGCGTACCCATCGGGGATGGCCAGCGCGATGCCGGTCGGGATCAGGGCCCGCCCGCCGCCCGCGGCGAGCGTGGCGTCCTCGCGGGCCAGGAGGTCGAGTCCGGCGTCACCCACCCGGGCGTAGGTCGGCAGGGGCAGCTCGGGGTCGAGGCGGACCACGGGCACCACGAGACCGTGCGGCATGGCGCCACGGTAGATGGCTGTCACACGGCGACCGGTAGCCTGCGCCGGTGCTCGTCTGGATGGACCTCGAGATGACCGGCCTCGATCCGGCGAAGGACGTCATCGTCGAGATCGCCACGATCGTCACCGACGACGAGCTCGAGATCGTGGCCGAAGGGCCCGACCTCGTCGTGCACCAGCCCCCCGAGGCGCTCGTCGGCATGGAGCCCGTCGTGGTCGACATGCACACCTCGAGCGGGCTCCTCACGGCGATCGCCGCGTCCACCATCACGCTGGAGGCCGCTGGCGAGGCCACGCTCGCGTTCATCCGGGAGCACGTGCCCGAGGCGCGGACGGTGCCCTTGTGCGGCAACTCGATCGGCACCGACCGCCGGTTCCTGGCGGCGTACCTGCCGGAGATCGAGGAGCACCTCCACTACCGATCGGTCGACGTCTCCACCATCAAGGAGCTCACGCGTCGGTGGTATCCCGGCGCGCTCGACGGCGTGCCCCGCAAGGCGACCGCCCACCGCGCGCTCGACGACATCCGGGAGTCGATCGACGAGCTGCGGTGGTACCGCGCCAACGTGTTCAAGCCCGCCGAGGCACTTGACCAACCGGTCAAGTAGGTTCCGGCAGATGGCAGCACCGACCACCGAGCGGCCGCGCCGTCAGGAGCAGGAGCCCGCCAGCGCGGAGATCACCGAGATGGCGCCGGGCATCCTCCGGTCCCAGCTGCCCATCTCGCTGCCCGGACTCGGGCACGTCAACTGCTACTTCCTCGAGGACGAGCGGGGCGTGGCCATCGTCGACCCCGGCCTCCCTGGCCCCTCGTCGTGGCGAGCGCTCGTCGATCGGCTGAAGCAGGCCGGGTACAAGCCCAAGAACGTCCACACGGTCATCGTCACGCACTCCCACCCCGACCACTTCGGAGGAGCGGGGCGGATGCGCGACACCTACGGCGCCGAGGTCATCTCCCACCAGAGCTTCCGCACCTGGTTCGACCCCAGCGAGGACGAAGCCCTCCCGGAGGGACCCGCCGAGGGGGACGCGGCGGGCGAACCCGCCCCGGCCGCCGCCCCCTGGGGCCGGCAGATGCCCTGGCGCACCGACGCCACCTTCCGGCCGCCGGTCAGCCGGCGGCTCAAGTACGGGCTCTACCGCCACGCCCTGAAGCGGTTCATGCGCACGCCGACCCCCACCCGGCGCGTCGACGACGCGGAGGTCATCACCCTCGCCCGGCGCGAGTGGGTCGCCCTGCACACGCCGGGGCACACGAACGACCACCTGTGCCTCTTCGACGCCGCCAACGGGATCGTGCTGTCGGGCGACCACGTCCTCCCCACGATCACGCCCCACATCTCCGGCCTGGTCGCCGGCGCCGACCCGCTCGCCGAGTTCTTCGCCTCCCTCGACAAGGTCGCCGGCCTGGAGGGCGTCACCCTCACGCTGCCGGCCCACGGGCACCCGTTCGAGGACCTCCGCGGCAGAGCCCACGAGATCCGTGACCACCACACCGAGCGCCTCGACACCCTCCGGACGGCCGCGGCCGAGCTCGGCGACGCGACGGTGGAGGACTACAGCCACAAGCTCTTCAAGCCACGATCGTGGGGCCAGATGGCCGAGAGCGAGACCTACGCGCACCTCGAGCACCTCCGCGAGACCGGCGAGGTCACGAGCCGCGACGACCACGGCACGCTGTACTACGCGCCCGTCGAGTAGCTCGACGCGACGCGCGGTCGAGCCGCTAGCGCGGCGCGACCACGGCCGACATCGCGACGCCGCCGTCGGCCCGGGCCCACAGCGACAGCGCGCCGTCATCGTCGGCCACCGTGACCTCCACGGTCGCACCTCGTTCGATGGCCGTCCGGTGCTGCACCTCCGCGCGGAGCGGCGCGCGGAGGTCGCGTCGGGCCGCCAGCGCTTCCTCGACGATCTGCCAGCACGCGGCGTTGTTGACGTGGCCGAGGACGTCGAAGTCCGTGAACCGAAGCGGCCACGGGAACCCCTCCCGCGCATCCGGGGGCAGGTCGGGGTGGTCGAGTCGGGCCTTCACCCGCCGGCCGCCGGTGGCCTCGCCGTAGATCGCGTCGAAGCCCACCGGGATCCGGCTCGGACGACCCGACTCGGTGTCGAAGTGCACCCACGTGGTGGCGGCCTCCACCGCGCCGCCCTGGGCGCCGATGATCGAGATGCGTCGCTCGGCCCAGTGGCTCCCCGTGCCCGAGCACCACGTGGCCAGCTCGATCGGCTCGAGGTAGCGAGGGAACTCGGCCACCTCGATGGTCGTCTTCCGCACGACCCAGGCCTCGGCATCCGGCAGGCCGGAGTCCGCGGTGTCGTCGGCGGAGACGTCCTGCAGGAACCGGGCCGCCGCATCGAGGCGCAGCCGGCCCGCCGGGCTGACGTCGGCCAGCCGCACCCGGCGCGCCCCCTCGAACACCCGACCGGCGCTGGGCCGCCTCACGAGGTCAGTCATCGCCCGGCAACCTAACGGGCGAGAAAGTTTGGAAATGCAGTTGACTCGCCCCCGGTCGCGTGGTGCGATGCCTGCACCCAAGTCGCCGACCTGGGCACGACCCGCTCGAAGGAGCCCGTGACGATGACCACCGAGACGCACACCACGGCAGGCCTGCTGGCTTCCCCCGGTGTCGCGCGCCTCGGCGCCGTCACCCTTGCGGAGTGCCCCGCTGGCACCACCCTTGCGCCGATGTATGGCGCGACGTCGGTGCACCAGGGGTCCGGCAACCACCTGTTCTCCACCTGGACCCAGGGCGCCATTGCCAAGCCGGCCACCTTCATGGTGTTCGACCGCAAGAACCGCCCGACCCGGCCCCTCTCGGAGCTCTCGCCATAGGCAACCGCCAGCGAGACGCAGAGCTTCTCCGAGAGGCCGCCGGGATCAGCCCGGCGGCCTTTCTCGTTCTCCGGCCCCGGATCCCGACCACCACCCACCCATCCACGACGACCACCCACCACGACATCCCGAGACCAAGGGGGCAGGGCGATGTTGCCCGAGCGATACGAGTACGAGTTCCAGAGTCCCAGCGGGCCCGAGCCCGCTGACAACCGAGATTGGTGGGCGCAGGCCCGCTGCAACGACCTGGCCGGCACCATGAGCGGCCTGTTCTTCAGCGAGGAGCTGCAGGACATCTCCAAGGCGAAGCAGATCTGCGCGCTCTGCCCGGTGATGTCCGAGTGCCTCGAGGGGGCCCTCGAGCGGCGCGAGCCGTGGGGCGTCTGGGGTGGTCAGCTGCTGCTCAACGGCAAGGTGCTGCAGAGCAAGCGTCGCCGCGGACGGCCACCCAAGGTCGCCCGCCCCGAGGACCAGCTGCCGGAGATCCCGATCCCCGTGCACCTCCAGGACCGAGTGGTCTACAAGATCGCCTGACCAGCGAGACCACCCGAGATCACCCTCCGGGGGCTGCGGCATGGGCAGCCCCCGGAGGCGAGGTCACCGCCATGGGCAGGCCGGGGCAACGGCCGCCGCCTCGTTCGGACGTCCCCCCGCCGCGCGAGTCGTCGACGACCGACCCTCGGCCTGCCCGCGGCGGGCGCCCCTCTCGGGGCGCCGGGCTTCGCCCATCCGGGGTCACCCTCCGGCTGCTCCGCCTGGCGGCTGCGCAGCAGCCCGCTGTGGTGGCCAAGGCGCGGCATACCGTCGTCGCCGTGCCGGAGTCCTCACGACTGCCGTGGCGCACCGTCGCCCTGTCCACCGCGCTGGCGTTGGCCGCGGCGACGTTCACCGTCGTCGTGCTGTCGGATGACGACGAGGCGGTGACCACGGGCGACGAGCCCGCCGGCAGCATCGAGCTGACGCCGGACGAGGAGGCGCCGTCCGCGGACGACGTCAGCTACCTGACCTTCGATGATCAGGAGGTACCGCTCACCAGCCTCGACGGCACGCCCACGGTCGTGAACTTCTTCGCCTCCACCTGCACGCCGTGCATCACCGAGATGCCGGCCTTCGAGGAGGTGCACCAGGAGCTCGCGGGCGAGCCGCTCGCCTTCCTCGGCCTCGCCGTCACCGACCGCGCCGACGACGCCCTGGCCCTCGTCGAGCAGACCGGGGTCACCTATCCCACCGCGCAGGATCCCGACGCGGCCGTGATCACCGCGCTGGGCGGCAGCGTCCTGCCCACCACGGTGCTCCTCGGCGCGGACGGGGAGATCCTCGCCACCAGGCACGGCGAGATCGACGCCGACGAGCTGCGCTCGATGATCGCCGACGAGCTGGGCATCTCCGCGTGAACGAGCGAACGCTCGCGCTGGCGCTCGCCGCCGGGATGCTGGCGACCGTCAACCCGTGCGGCTTCGCCATGCTCCCGGCCTACCTGGGCTTCTTCCTCGGGCTGGAGGGGGCCGACCGGGACGTCAAGACGAGCGTGAGCCGGTCGCTGAGCGTGGCGCTGTCGGTGTCGGCCGGCTTCCTCGTCGTCTTCAGCCTCGTGGGGTTGGCGACCTACCACCTCTCGGCCTCCGTCGACGCGTTCACGCCGTGGGCCACGATCGTGATCGGCGTGGTGCTGGTGGTGCTGGGCGTGGCGATGTTCCGCGGGTTCGAGCCGATGGTGAACCTCCCCAAGCTCAACCGGGGTGGTCGCACCCGCGACGGTCGCTCGATGTTCGTCTTCGGCATCTCGTACGCCATCGCCTCCATCAGCTGCGCCTTTCCCTTGTTCGCGGGCACGGTCGTCGGCGCCTTCCGCCGCGACGACGCGCTGACGAGCGTCGCCGTGTTCGTCGCCTACTCGCTCGGGATGACGCTCATCCTCGTGTGCCTCACCGTCAGCCTCGGGATGGCCCGGCAGGGGCTCCTGACGCGGTTGCGCCGAGCCCTGCCCTTCGTGACGCGCGCGTCAGGGGTGCTGCTCGTGATCGCCGGTGCCTACCTGGCGCACTACGGCTGGTACGAGCGCCGCGTGCGAGCCGGCGAGGTCGGCGATGGCTCCCCCGCCGTCGACCTGGTCACCGACTGGTCGTCGGCGATCAGCGAGTGGGTCAACGACTTCGGACCCAAGTGGCTCGGCCTGCTCCTGGCCCTCGGCCTCGCCGCCGTGCTGACCGCCACCTTCGGCCTCCGAACCCGACGCCACGAGTAGTGGGGCGCTTCGCGGACCTGCTCGCGCACGACGGAGTCGAGGAAGACCTCGAGCTCCGTTCGACCTTCGGCTTCATGGCCTTCCACGGCGGGAACCTCGAGGAGGGCACCGACGTCGTCGCGGCATCGGCAGCCGTGCAGGCCGGCGCCTCCCTCTACGCGGTGCGTCAGCCGCCCACGTTGCGATGGCACGTGCCCTCCATCGAGGTGGGGCCCGATGACTCCCCCGCGCTGGCCGCCTTCCTCGCCCACGTGGACGTCGCGGTCGCGGTCCACGGCTACGGGCGGGACGGCCTGTGGACGTCGCTGCTGCTCGGCGGCCGGCATCGGGGCCTCGCGACGCACCTCGCGTCCCACCTCCGCGACGCCATGCCGGGCTACGAGGTGGTCGACCAGCTGGAGGGCATCCCCACCGACCTCCGGGGCGTGCACGGTCGCAACCCCGTGAACCTGCCTCGCCACGGCGGGGTCCAGCTCGAGCTCCCCCTCGCACCCGGTCGCGCACCGTCCCGATGTGGGCCGACCTCCCGCCGGACGACCCGATCCCGCACCAGGTGTCGCTCATCGGCGCCCTGGCCGCGGCCGCGACCAGCTGGTCCTGAACCGCTCTACGGGCTGAGCCGGGCGATCCGCCACACGGTCGAGGTCGTGTCGTCCCGCTCGTAGCGCAGCCGGTCGTGCATCCGGCTGGGGCGGCCCTGCCACAGCTCGATCTCGAGCGGGACCAGCCGGTAGCCACCCCAGGTCGGCGGGCACGGCACCTCGCCGTCACCGAACCGGTCGCTGGCCTCCTGGAAGCGGGCCTCCAGCTCGTGCCGGTCGGCGAGCACGCTCGACTGCTCCGAGGCCCAGGCCGCCAGCTGGCTTCCTCGGGGCCTCCCGGCGAAGTACGCCTCGCTCTCACCCCGGGAGATCTTCGCCATCGGGCCGCGCAGGTTCACCTGCCGCAGCACGGGCACCCAGCTGCACACGATCGCGCCGTGCGGGTTGGCGGCGAGGTCGCTCCCCTTGCGGCTGTCGTAGCTCGTGAACACCGTGCAGCCTCGTTCGTCGAAGCCGCGCATCAGCACGGTGCGCACCGATGGCCGCCCGTCGCCGTCGGCCGTCGCGAGCACCACGGCGTCCGGCTCGTTGGGCGCCACGGCCGCCCACTCGTCCAGCCACCGCCGCACCTGGATGATCGGGTCGGGATCGACGTCGCCGACGTCCAAGCCCTCGCGCTGGTACTCGCTCCCGGAGGGCATCGAGGTCCATGCCTCGATGCTGCCAGGTCAGCGCCGGTGGGCGACGGAGACGGCGTCGTCGATGAGGTGCTCGAGCGCCTCGACGCCCTCGACCTTCTCCAGGTACCACGCGCCGAGGCGCACCGCCTGCTGCTCCACGACGGGATCGAACAGGCTGGACATCACCAGCACGGGACGGTCGGGGTCGTCGGCGAGGAGCTCCTCGGCGGTGCTCAGCCCCTCGGACCCCTCCATGACGAGGTCGATCACGATGACGTCCGGCTGGTGGAGCTCGGCCATGGCACGGGCCTCGCCGGCGTTGCCGGCCTCGGCGACGACCGCGTAGCCGTCGTGCTCCAGCGCGGTGCGCACGATGGAGCGGAATCGGTCGTCGTCGTCAGCCAGGACGATGGACGTAGCCATGCGGTGCTCTCCTCCTCCCTCCGAGCGTAACCCCGCGCCGCCCCCTCGCGGCGCGCACTCGCCCGCAGGGGCCCGGAACCATCGGCGATAGGGTGCACCGGATCAAGACCCAGATGCGCGTCCCCCGCTTCGGGCGCTCACGGCGGACATCCGGACACCGCGTCGTGCGGGGTGGATCCGCAATCGAGGAGCCTGTGCTTCTCACGCGCGACGCGTCCGGCGTGCGACCATGACCGACGGGAGCGCCATCGTCCTCACCGGCGTCACGAAGACGTTCGATGGCAGCGATCGGGCGGCCGTCGAACCGCTCGACCTCGGGGTCGCCGGCGGTTCGATCGTGATCCTGATCGGGCCCTCCGGGTGCGGCAAGACCACCACCCTCCGCATGATCAACCGGCTCATCGAGCCCACGGCCGGCACGATCACCATCGGTGGGGACGACATCCGCAACCGCTCGGTCACCGACCTGCGGCGCGACATCGGGTACGTGATCCAACAGGTCGGCCTCTTCCCGCACCGCACGATCGCGCAGAACGTGGCCACGGTCCCGAAGGTGCTGGGGTGGGATCGGAGCCGGATCTCCGCCCGGGTCGAGGAGCTCGTCGACCTCGTGGGCCTCGATCGCTCCCTGCTGCCTCGGTACCCCGCCGAGCTCTCCGGCGGTCAGCAGCAGCGGGTGGGAGTGGCCCGCGCCCTGGCCGCTGACCCCCCGGTGCTCCTGATGGACGAGCCCTTCGGGGCCGTCGACCCCATCGTGCGGGCCCGGCTCCAGCGCGAGCTGCTCGACCTGCAGGAGAAGGTGCGCAAGACGATCGTCCTGGTGACCCACGACATCGACGAGGCGGTCGCGCTGGGCGACAAGGTCGCGGTGCTCAACGTCGGCGGCGTGCTCGAGCAGTACGACACCCCCGATGCGCTGCTGGCGGCGCCCGCCAACGACTTCGTCGCCTCCTTCCTCGGTGCCGAGCGCAGCATCAAGCGCCTGGCGCTGACCAGGGTGCGGGACCTCGACCTCACCGAGGACATGTGGGCCGACGCCGCTCTCGGGCTCGAGGGCGTGCGCACGGCGATGTCCCACAGCCCAGCCGGGTGGCTCGGCCTCGTGCGCGACGGGCGGTTCGCCGGGTGGGTCAGTGACGACGACCTCGCCAAGGTCACCTCGCTCGACGATCTCGAGCCCGCGCCTCCGGCCGCCCGGGTCCACCCGGACAGCACCCTGCGCGAAGCGCTCGAGATCATCCTGACCTCGCACAGCGCCGCGTCCGTCGTCGAGGACGACGACGGGCTGCTTCTCCGGTCTTGTGGAGCTGGAGGCCATCCGGCGGGGGCTGGCCGGGTGAGCCGCCGACGAGCCGGCGCGCGTCGCCGTGCTCGTAGGCCTCGGGGCGTTCGCGGTCTGGGCCAAGGTGCGCATCGACGGGCTGTCCATGGAGACCCAGGCCACCAACCCGATCGTCCGCTGGGAGTGGGTGTTCCTGCGGGAGGACACCCGCACCGAGCTCTGGGACGCGACCCTGCAGCACCTCAAGCTCACCTTCACCGCGGTGGGCGTGGGCATCATCCTCTCGGCGGTGCTCGCCGCGATCGCACTGCGCCTTCGGTGGACGCTCACGCCGATCACCGCCGTCACCGGCTTCCTCTACACCATCCCGAGCGTGGCCCTCTTCGGCGTGCTGCGCTCGCGGTACGGCAGCTTCGCGGCGGCCGAGGTCGCCCTGGTCAGCTACACGCTGCTCGTGCTGGTTCGGAACATGGTGGCCGGCATCGAGGGCGTGCCGGCGTCGGTGACCGACGCCGCGGACGGCCTCGGCCTGACCCGCACGCGTCGCCTCCTCACGGTGGAGCTGCCGCTGGCCCTCCCGGTGATCGTCGCGGGGATCCGGATCGCCACCGTCACCACGGTCGGGCTCGTCGGGATCACCGCCATCATCCAGCTCGGCGGCCTCGGCCAGCTCATCTTCGATGGCTACGGCACGCAGTACTACACGAAGATCGTCGTGGGATCCGCGCTGTCGATCGCGCTCGCGGTGGTGCTCGACTTCGGCTTCCACCGCCTCGAGGTGGCGCTGACGCCGTGGGCCCGGGGGCGGGCGGCCGCATGATCGCGCGGGGCACGCCGGACCGGCCGACGAACGTGATCGAGTGGTTCACCGACCTCGAGGCCCGAGACGGGCTGCGCCCCATCCCGGAGCAGCTGTGGCTCACCGTCTGGCACTCCGCGGTCGCTCTGGCGGTGGTGCTCGTGATCGCCGTGCCGCTGGCGATCGTCCTCGCTCACCACCGCAAGGGCGAGCTGGCGGCGGCCTGGATCATCAACGTCGGCCGGGCCATCCCCACCGTCACGATCCTGGGCCTGCTGGTGATCGTGTCCCTCCGCAACGGCTTCGGCCTCGAGCCGTGGCCGATCATCATCGCGCTCGTGCTCCTCGGGCTCCCCCCGGTCTTCACCAACACCTACGCCGGGGTCCGGGGCGCCGACGCGGGTGCCGTCGGCGCCGCGCGCGCGATGGGCCTCACCCATCGGCAGGTCATGCAGCGCGTCGAGGTGGCCCTCGCCGTGCCGGTGCTCATGGTGGGCGTCCGCACCGCCGCCATCCAGATCGTCGCCACGGAGCCGCTGGCCGCGTTCTTCGGCTCCGAGGGCCTGGGCGCCTACCTCCGGGCCGGACTCAGCCGGCGTGACTTCGTGACCGTGCAGGCCGGCGCCCTGCTGGTGGCCGGAGTCGCCATCGCCACCGAGCTCGTCCTGATGGCGACCGGGCGCGCCCTCGTGCCCAAGGGCCTCCGACTCCACGGCCGCTTCCGCCCGGGCCGAACGGCGTCGCCGCGGGTCCGCCCCGGCTGAACCCATGACCTTCTCAACCAACCAACCAACAACCAGCGAGGAACCAACATGACCACCCCCCGATGGAAGGTGCCCTTGGCACTCGTCCTGGCCCTTGGACTCACCGCCGCTGCATGCGGCAGCGACGACAGCGACTCCAGCTCGGACACCACAGAAGCAAGCGAGGCCATCGAAGGTTCGACCATCCGGTTCGCACCACAGGACTTCGCCGAGAGCAAGACCCTCACCGAGGTCTACGCCCAGTACCTCGAGGCGCAGGGCTTCGACGTCGAGGTACAGCCCGCCAGCGGGTTCCGCGACCAGGTCTACCCCGGACTGGAGAACGACGACCTCGACATCATCATCGACTACACGGGCAGCGCGACCCGCTTCCTCGACCCGGAGGCCCCGCCATCGGCCGACTCCGCGGAGACCTACGAGGCGTTGACGGCGGTCCTCGAGACCAATGAGCTCGTCGCCTACGACTACGCCGAGGCCGAGGATGCCAACGCGCTCGTGGCCCTCGCGTCGTGGGCCGAGGACAACGACGTCACCACCATCTCGGACCTGGCCGACATCGACGACGTCAAGCTCGGCGCGGCGGAGGACTGCCGGGAGCGGACGGACTGCCTGCTCGGCTACCAGGACGTCTACGGGCTCGACTTCTCCGAGTTCGTCGCGCTCGAGTACGGCCCGCCGCTGACGGAGGCACTCCAGGCCGACGAGGTGCAGGTGGCCCAGTACCAGACCACCGCCCCGCAGCTGGCGTCCGGCGACTTCGTGGAGCTCGAGGACGACGAGGGCCTGCTCTCGGCGGACAACATCGTCCCGGTGGTCCGGGCCGACCTGGCCGAGGAGTACGGCGACGCTCTCGCCGATGCCATCAACGAGCTCAGCGCCCTCATCACGACCGAGGACCTGATCGCGTGGAACGTGTCGACCGACATCGACAAGGAGGAGCCGGCCGACGTCGCCACCGCCTGGTTGGAGGAGAAGGGGCTCCTGTAACGCCACCAGATCCGTCGCCCGCCGCCCACCCAGTGAGGTGGGCGGCGGCGCGTCCGGGTCAGACCGGGTCCGGGTCGGGCACCGGGCGGCGGAGGCCCCCCTTGGGGGTGTCCGTCTCGCCCGTGGCCCGGTCGAGCACGTCGTCGGGCACGAGGCCGCGGGTCACCCAGCGCCGCTCGTCAGCCCACACCAGCATCGGCGGCAGCACGACCAAGGCGCTGATCAGCGCCACCGCGACGTTCATGGCCACGATGATCCCGAAGTCGCGCAGCAGCGGCAGGGACGAGGTGGCGATGACCGCGACACCGGCCGTCGCGGTCATGGCCGAGACGATGAAGGCCCGTCCGGTGCGGGACGCGGTGACGTCGACCGCGGCCTTCGGGCTGAGACCGCGCTGCCGCTCCTCCACGAAGCGCAGCAGGATCAGCGACGTGAACTCGGTGCACACCGCGACCACGAGTGGACCGCCCACGGCCGTGAGCGGGCTCAGCTTGAGCCCGAGCGCGTAGGCCACCAGGGAGGCCGCGCCCACCGCGATCAGCACCGGCACCAGCGACAGGAGGGACCGCACGACGCTGCGCAGCCGCACCGTGAGGAACAGGAACACGAACAGGATCGCGAGGTAGGTGAGGAGGATCCGGTTCGCCTCGAGGTTGTCGAGGAGCCCGACGCCCACCACCGCCAGCCCCGACGGGGTGGCGGTGACCCCCGGCGGCGGGTCGACGGTGTCGCGGATCTCGCGGACGACCACCGCGCGCTCGTCGAGGCTGCTGGCCCCTGTGCGGAAGATCAGGTTGAGCGCGTTCTCGTCGACGTTGGCGGTGGAGAGCTGGATGTCCCCGGGGGCCACGTCGAAGGCGGCTGCCACCTCGTCCCCCGTGGGGGCCACGTCTCCGGCGCCTGGGATCTCCATCAGGAAGCTCACGGTGGTGACGATGCTCGACGCCGTCAGCAGCTCCTCCGGGTACTCGGCGAGCTGCTCCTTGGCGAACTGGTCGACGAACTCGACGGTCTCGTCGTCGAAGATGTCGTCGCTCTCCACGAACATGCCGAGCTCGCTGGACGACTGGGTCTCGGCCTGGAGGCGGTCGAGGTCCTCGATCACCTGGGAGTCCTGGTTGACCCACTCGATGGGATCGGTCTGGAGGGTCAGCTTGTCCTCCACGATCACCCCGCCCACGAAGATCAGGATGCTGCCGACGATGAGGACGGGAGCGATCTTCGTCGGGAGGTTGCCGAGCCACACCACCAGGCGGCCGAGCACCCCCGTGCGGAAGTCCTTGCCGGTGGTCGGTGACTTGTACTCCCGGATGCCGAGGGCCGCGAGCGGGCCGACGATGCTGACCAGGCAGATCATCGCGATGCCGACCGCCAGCAGCAGGCCGAAGTCCCGGATCATCGGCACCTTGGCGAACCGCAGGGCCAGGAACGCGAAGATGGCGTCGAAGGTGACCACGAGCAGCGCGGGCCCCAAGGCGCGCGCGGACTCCTGGATCGGGTGCACCTCGGAGTCGATCACCACCTCTTCCTCGATGCGCGCGTGCATCTGGATCGCGTAGTCGATCCCCACGCCGAGCATCACCGGGAGGCCGGCGATCGTCACGACCGTGAGCGGGATGCCCAGGTAGCCGGCCATGCCGAAGGCCCAGACGACGCCGATCAGGACGATCCCCAGCGGCAGCAGCCGCCAGCGCACGTCGAAGGCGACCAGCAGGATGATCACCATCAGGCCGACGGCGATGGCGCCGAGCACGAGCATGCCGCTCGTGAGGTAGTCGTTGAGATCGCGGAGCAGCACGGCCGCGCCGGTGGTGCTGATCGTGGCGTCACCAAAGGTGAGGTCCGAGGCCGCGTCCTGCACGATCTGGGCCGCCTGGCCCTCGGTCTCGATGTCGAGGTTGCCCGGGAGCCGGACGACCATCTGCGCGTTCCCCTCGTTCGGGAAGAACGGCCACAGCGACTTGCGGATCTCGCCCGTGTTGTCGTGCAACAGGAAGTCGTTCCACGCCTCGTTGCCGATCACCCGGTCTTCGGGCGGGATCTCGTTCACGCGGGTGAGCGTCTCCGCCGAGGACTCGGTGCGGATGGCCTTGCCCTCGGGCGTGGGATCGCGCTCGGTGGCGCCGAGGAGGATCTGCGCCGCCACGCCCTCCACGACGTTCCCGGATGGGGGCAGCACGAGGTCGTTGGTGAACTGCAGGGCGGTGAGCGGGGTGACGACGCCGAAGATGTCGTCACCGCCCTTCTCCTTGATCTCGGCCTCGATGGCCTCCCACTGCGCGACGGCCTCCGGGGTGAAGAGGTCGGTGAGCTCCTCGCCCTCACCCAGGGTGACGAGGGTGACCATGGCCTGGCCGCCGAACAGGTCCTGGTAGGCGAGGCTGTTCTTGTAGACGTCCTCGTTCTTGTTGAGGTAGCTGTCCTGGCCGGTGGCGAACTCGAGCTTGGTGATGCCGAAGCCGAGCGTGATCGTGATCAGCAAGCCGACGATCGACACGATGCCCGCGTGCTTGCCGAGGTTCAGGCCGAGCCAGGCCCAGTACTTCTGCATGCCGATCCCCCGTCCGATCTCTGGTGCCGCCGCACGTTAGCCATGCGCCGGCGGGCGCGGCTCAGCGACGACCGCTGATGACCTCGACGCCCAGGTAGCCCTGCAGCGGCTTCACCACCGCGATCGAGCCGTCGGGCTGGCGATGCGTCTCGAGGTACGCCGCCAGCGTGCGCGACCAGCCCATGGCCGATCCGTTCACGGTGTGGCACACCTCCGTGCCCTTGCCGCCCTTGGGGCGGAAGCGGATGTTGGCCCGCCGGGCCTGGTAGTCGGTGAACCACGACACCGAGCTCACCTCGAGCCACAGGTCGCAGCCCGGTGCGTAGGCCTCGATGTCCCAGGTGCGCGCCGGCAGACGCGCCGACGTCACCGGTGCAGAGATCGAGGATCCGGTACGGCAGCCCGAGCTCGGCGAGGAGCGCCTCGCTGCGAGCAAGGATGTCCTCCTGGCACGCGATGGCCTGCTCGGCCCCGTTGGCGACCGCGAGCAGCTCCACCTTGTCGAACTCGTGCACTCGCAGCAGCCCGCGGGTGTCGCGCCCCGCCGCGCCCGCCTCGCGCCGGAAGCACGACGTGTGGGCGGTGTAGCGGCGGGGCAGCTCGGCGTCGTCGAGCACCTCGTCGCGATGCATCGACGTCAGCGGCACCTCGGCGGTGGGGATCGCCCAGAGGTCGTCGCGCTCCATGTGGTACGCCTCGTCCTCGAACTTGGGGAGGTGGCCGGTCGCGATCATCGTGTCGGTGCGCACCAGCGTCGGCGGGCGGATCTCCTCGAAGGCGTCGGCGTTGCGGTCGAGGCTCAGCTGGACCATGGCTCGCAGGAGCCGGGCTCCCCAGCCTCGGTACATCGTGAACATCGAGCCGGCGATCTTGGCCGCCCGCTCACCATCGAGGATGCCGAGCTCGGTGCCGATGTCCCAGTGCGGCACCCGCTGATGCGGCTCGTAGGCATCCGGGTCGAAGCCTTCGATCCGGAGCACCACGTTGTCCGCCTCGCCCGCGCCGTCGGGGCAATCAGGCGAGGGGACGTTCGGGGTGCGGAGGAGCAGATCGCGCACCTCCGCGGTGATCAGCTCGACCTCCGCGTCGAGCGCGCGCTCCCGCTCGCCGAGCGCCCGGCTCTCGGCCATCAGGGCCTCAGCGCCATCGGCGTCGCCTTGGCCACGCCGCTGCCCGACCTCCTTCGAGAGCACCTTGATCCGCGCGCGCAGGTCATCGCGCTCGGTGCCGAGCGCCCGTTGCCGAACGTCGAGGTCGAGGATGCGGTCGACGCTGGCCGCTGCGTCGCCACCGCGCCGGGAGAGCCCGGCGCGCACAGCGTCGGGTTCGGTGCGGAGGCGGCGGATGTCGAGCATGGCCCAGACGGTAGCGGCGCCCCATCGCTAGGTTGGGAGGCGTATCGAGGCAGAGGAGGTCAGACGGTGGCTGACGGCGTGTCGGACGTGTGGTTCCGCGTGACGGACCTCGAGGTGGCCTCCGGGTCGGGTTGCGTGGTCACCACCACGGACGGGATCGAGTACCTCGACTTCTCGAGCGGCATCGCCGTGACGAGCACGGGCCACTGCCACCCGCACGTGGTCGAGGCCATCCAGGCCCAGGCCGCCCGGTTCATCCATGCCCAGGTCAACGTGTACCGCCACACCCGCCTCGGTGAGCTGGCCGGGCGCCTGGCCGCCATCGCGCCGCCACCGGTCGACACGTTCTTCTTCGCCAACTCTGGCGCGGAGGCCACCGAGTCCGCGGTGAAGCTGGCGAAGCAGGCCACCGGTCGCCCGAACGTGATCGTGTTCCAGGGCAGCTTCCACGGGCGCACGCACCTGGCCATGGCGATGACGACGTCGAAGACCGTCTACCGAGCCGGCCACGCACCGCTGCCGTCCGGTGTCTTCGTCGCGCCGTTCCCCAAGACCGAGGGCGACGTCGACGAGTGCCTGGACGCCGTTCGGCTCCTGCTGCTCAGCCAGACCGCGCCATCGGAGACCGCCGCCATGCTCATCGAGCCCGTGCTGGGTGAGGGCGGCTACGTGCCCGCGCCGACCGCGTTCCTCCAGGGCCTGGAGAGCATCTGCCGCGAGCACGGCATCCTCTTCCTCGCGGACGAGGTGCAGACCGGCTTCGGGCGCACCGGGACGATGTTCTGCGTCGAGCAGCACGGCATCCGTCCCGACGTCGTCGTGATGGCCAAGGGGCTCGCGTCCGGCTTCCCGATCTCCGCCGTGGGGGCCTCGGCCGAGCTGATGGCCCGCTGGCCCACCGGGAGCCACGGTGGCACCTACGGCGGCAACCCGATCGGCTGCGCGGCTGCCATCGCCACCATCGACGTCCTCACCGAGCCCGAGTTCCTCACCAACGTGCAGGCGCGGGGCGAGCAGCTCCGAGCGGGCTTGCGCAACCTGGCCGACGAGGACGGCGGCATCGTCGACGTCCGCGGGCCCGGCCTGATGGTGGCGTGCCAGCTGGGGGACGCCGCCCGAGTGCCCCGCCTGCTCCGGCACTGCCTCGAGGAGGGACGGCTCATCCTCATGAACGCAGGCACCTTCGGTGACGCCATCCGGTGGATGCCACCGCTGGTGGTCAGCGAGGCGGAGGTCGACACCGCGCTCGACGCCTTCGCGAAGGCCCTCGCCGCCACCCGCTAGTCGACACCGAGGCTCCGGTTAGCGTCGTCCGACGATGGCTGCCGTGGAGGTCGACGGGCTGACGGTGCGCTACGGCGAGGTCGTCGCCGTCGATGCCGTGTCCTTCGAGGCCCAGGCGGGCCAGATCACCGCGGTGCTCGGTCCGAACGGGGCGGGCAAGACCACGACCGTGGAGGTGCTGGAGGGCTTTCGGCGCCCCGACGCCGGTCGTACGGCCGTGGTCGGTCTCGACCCGCGGGCGGACCACGCCGCCCTCACCCGTCGGGTGGGCGTGATGCTGCAGGCAGGCGGGGTGGGGCCGGGGGTGCGCGTGCTGGAGGTGCTCCGCCATGCCGCCGCCCTCTACGACGATGCGTTGGATCCGGGAGCGCTGCTCGAGCGGGTGGGGCTCACCGGCACCGAGCGGCGCACCTGGCGCCAGATCTCCGGGGGCGAGCAGCGCCGGCTCGCCCTCGCCCTGGCGCTCGTCGGGCGGCCACAGGTCGCGTTCCTCGACGAACCCAGCTCCGGTGTGGACCCGCAGGGACGGCTCGTCATCCGCGAGGTCGTGAGCGCCCTGCGCGACGACGGCGTCACCGTCGTGTTGACGACCCACGATCTCGACGAGGTCGAGAAGCTCGCCGATCACGTCGTGATCCTCGACCACGGATCGGTCGTGGCGGCGGGCAGCCCCGCGTCGCTCATGACCGGGGCGGCCGTCGACGAGGTGCGCTTCGGCGCGCCGGCGGGGCTCGACACGGCAGCCCTGGCGACGCGCCTGGGTGTCCCCGTCACGGAGGTCACGGCAGGGGAGTACCTGGTCGGCGGGGCCGGGACGCCGGCCCTCGTGGCGACCCTGACCGCGTGGCTCGCCGAGCACGACCTGCCGCTCGCCGACCTGCGGGCCGGACGGCAGCGCCTGGAGGACGTGTTCCTGCGACTCGTGTCGGATCCCGTGGCTGCCCCGACGCCGCCCGGACGGCGCCGGCGGCGGGGCCGGCCGTGACGTGACCGCCCTCCTCGCCCAGCTGCGCCTCGAGCTCGCGCTGCTCGCTCGGAACGGTGAGTCGCTGCTCCTCACGCTCGGCATCCCCGCGCTCCTGCTGGTGTTCTTCGCCAACGTCGACGTCCTGCCCATCGACGGCGAACCGATCGACTTCCTGGCCCCCGGGGTGCTCTCGCTGGCCATCCTCTCCACGGCGTTCGTCAACCTCGCCATCGGCACCGCCTTCGAGCGCGAGTACGGCGTGCTCAAGCGGTTGGGGGCCACCCCGTTGGGGCGGCCGAGGCTGCTCGCCGGCAAGACGCTCGCGATCTTGGTCGTCGAGGTCGTGCAGATCGCGGTGCTGTGGGCGCTGGCGGTCGCCCTCGGTTGGGATCCGGCGCCGGAGCCGGCCTTCGTCCTCGCCGTGGTCCTGGGCACGGCGGCGTTCGCGGGGCTCGGGTTGTGCCTCGCCGGCACCCTGAAGGCGCTGGTGGCGCTGGCCGCCGCCAACGGCCTCTACCTCGTGCTGCTGCTGCTCTCGGGCATGGTGATCCCGCTCGACGAGCTGCCTCCACCCGCGCGGGCCGTCGCGCGCGCCCTGCCGAGCGAGGCCCTCACGGAGGTGGTGCGGGGCACCCTGACCGCGGGGGTCGCGGTGCCCGCTCGCGCCTGGGCGGTGCTCACCGTCTGGGCCATCGTCGGCCCCCTCCTGGCCACCCGCCTCTTCCGCTGGGAGTGAGGTTGTGAGCAACACGATCGCGATATATCGTGATGGTCATGAACGAACAACCACAACCACACCACCGAGGCGGCCGGCGAGGCCGACCCCAGCCACGCGATGGCCAACGACCCGGCCGAGGCCGCATGCGCCGCGGCGACGTGCGCTCGGCCCTCCTGATCGCACTGCTCGATGGGCCGGGCCACGGCTACGAGCTGATCCAGGCGCTCGAGACCAAGACCGACGGGCGCTGGCGCCCCAGCCCTGGATCCGTCTACCCGACGTTGCAGATGCTCGCCGACGAGGGCCTCGTGACCGCGGCGGACCAGGACGGCAAGCGAACCTTCGCGATCACCGACACCGGTCGCGCGCAGGCCGAGGAGCAGATCGCCACCAAGGGCCTCCCCTGGGATGCGATGGACCGAGGCGGTGTCGAGCAGGGCGGGCTGCGGGCGGCCGTGCGAGACCTCCACATGGCCGCGAAGCAGGTCGGCGTCACCGGCTCGACCGACGTGGTCGAGCGGGCGACGGAGATCGTGACCGGAGCGCGCAAGGAGCTGTACCGGCTGCTCGCCGAGTAGCGACACCAGCGTCCCCGCACGCACCGGCGCGATGATTCGGAGGCAGCGGCAGCGTCCTACGAGGTGAGCGTCCACGACAAGGAGACCGACATGCCCCGGATCACCCCCAACCTCTGGTTCGACGACAACGGCAAGGAGGCGGCGGAGTTCTACGTCTCGGTGTTCCCGAACTCCAAGATCACCAACATCACCCACTACGGGGAGGCCGGCCCAGGGGAACCAGGCTCGGTGCTCACGGTCAGCTTCGTGCTCGACGGCACGCCGTTCACCATCATCAACGGGGGCCCGCAGTTCACCTTCGACGAAGCCGTCTCCTTCGAGATCAGCTGCGCCGACCAGGCCGAGATCGACTTCTACTGGGACACCCTCACCGCCGACGGCGGCGAGGAGAGCCAGTGCGGGTGGCTGAAGGACAAGTTCGGCCTCTCCTGGCAGGTCGTGCCGGAGGGCTGGGAGGCCATGTTCGACGACGCCGACCCGGCCCGCGCCAACCGCGCCATGCAGGCCATGCTCGGCATGCAGAAGCTCGACATCGCGGCGCTCGAAGCGGCGGCCGACGGCGCGACCGTCTGAGATCCGGAACGCGCTGTGGTCAGCGGGCCGTTGACGACCGGGGCACTCGGCACCGGCGTCGAGGCGGTCGTCGCCGGGGCCTGATCCGTGTACTCACGGCCGGCCCACCGGAAGAAGATCACCGTGATGAGCACCCAGAGGTAGCTGCCGCCGACCAGCTTCATGAGCACACCCGCGACCTGTTGGTCGCTGGTGACCGACACGCCCCACAACCGGGCCGGGATGTCGTAGACGGAGTAGACCGCGCCATCGGCGAAGGTCAACCACGCCCCTGGGACCGTCGGCACGATCGACGTGACGAACAGGTAGATCATCTGCGCCGGCGGCGAGATCCGGAGCTCGGGGAACGGGCCGCAGACCGGGATCCAGAACAGGACGGCGCTCGTGACCAGGAGCGTGTGCACCCCGTAGTGGAAGAGGCCGTTCTGGGCGGCACCGTTGACCACCACCTGCCAGTGCGACAGCAGCGCCAGCGCGTTGAACGCGAGCGCGGCCGGCACCGGACGGGCCATCCGATGGACGAAGCGCTCGACCCGCCCCTGCCCCACCACCAGCCGGGCCAGCCACTCGGGCGTGGCCAGCAGCATCACCGGGGGCACGACGAGCGTCAGCACGAGGTGCTGGCTCATGTGCACGAAGTACAGGTACTGCTCGCCGATGTCGTGCACCGGCCAGTCGGCGGCGACCCACAGCAGGATGATGCCGAACGCGAACCATCGCTTCTGCGCCGCGGTGACCGCCGGCTCCCCGGGGGCCACCACCTTCGGGCCGATGACGCGCGCCGCGTACACGTAGAGGGCGACGAGCCCGCCGATCAGCACCCACACCTCGGGGTGCGGCACCCACCGCCAGAAGTCCACGCTCCCCGCGGTGTCGACAGCGATCACGTCAGAGGAGGTACTTGAAGTAGCTGTCGTCCCAGAACTCGAAGGTCGACAGCATGATGAGGAAGACGACGACGGCGAGGATGAGCCCGAAGAAGAAGACCCGCCGGAACAGGTGGTTGTCGTACTTGAGGTGCATGAAGTAGCCGGCGACGATCAGGAACTTCGCGGTCATCATCGGGATGAGCAGGATCAAGAGGAGCGTGGTGGAGGCCTCCTCGATGAAGTAGGTGCCGACCTCCAACGCGGTGATGACGCCCAGGAGCGCGGCGATCTTCACGTACTGCAGGTCGCTCGGGTGGTCGTGACGGTCTTCTTCCTCGACGTTGGGGACGTCGGGGGCGGCGTCGGTGGTGAGGCTCATCAGGCTCCCAGCTTCCTCATGGGATCAGGTACACGACCGTGAAGATCACGATCCACACGATGTCGACGAAGTGCCAGTACAGGCCGACGGTCTCGACCGCCTCGGCCCGATGTGGTTCCAGGTTCCCGCGCAGGGACATCACGAGGAGCGACATCAGCATCACGATGCCAACGCTCACGTGGAGTCCGTGGAACCCGGTGAGCGTGTAGAAGGCCGAGCCGAAGATGTTCGTCGTGTAGCCGAGACCCTCGCGGTAGAAGGTGGTGAACTCGTAGACCTGCCCGCCGATGAACACCGCGCCGAGGAGTGCGGTGGTCCCCAGCCAGACGCGGTTGCGACGGGTGTCGCCTCTGGCGATCGAGGCGACGGCGAGGGCCATGGTGAGCGAGCTCATCAGCAGGACGAACGAGCTGACCGACGTGAACGGGATGTCGAAGACGTCCTGGGGGCCCGGGCCTTCGACACTGCGATGGCGCAGCAGCAGGTAGGTGGAGATCAGGGAGCCGAACAGCAGGCAGTCCGAGCCCGAGGTAGACCCACATCGCGAGCTTGGTGTTGGACAGGCCCGTCGAGGTGTGGTGGCCGTGGCCGGGCGCGGCGGGCGTGTGGACGGCGGCGTCAGTCACCGGCGGTCACCTCCTCGAGCACGGGCTCCGAGGCATCTGGCTCGGTCGCCGCCTCCCCGTCGTCGTCACCGTGGTCGTCGTCGTGGCCGTGCGGCGGGAGATCCTCGTTGTCGGGCGGCTCGAGGGCCCAACCGACCATGGCGCCGAGCAGGACCGCACATCCGATGGCCGCGAGCACCAGGTTGAAGATCAGCCCGTAGCCGATCAGCGGGAAGGACAGCGCGAGCACGAACGGCCAGTACGAGGGCGCGGGGAGGTGCGCCCGCGAGGGATCACCGATCATCGCGACCTCCTCCGCCGTGGCGATGGGCACCATGCGGCCGTGCTCGTCCTCCGCGTACTTGCGGTGCCAGAAGTCATCGAACTGGGTGATGACCGGGTCGTCGTCGAAGTTGTGCTCGGGGGTGGGCGACGGGATGCTCCACTCGAGGCTCCGCGCGTCCCACGGGTCGGGGCCAGGGGGCGGGAGCGACGCTCGCCTCCCGCTTCGACCGGACGATGTTGATGAAGAACATCAGGAAGCTGAGGGCGATCAGGAACGCGCCGATCGTCGAGACCATGTTCCAGAAGTTGAAGCCGTAGCCGTCGCGGTACGTGAAGATCCGGCGGCTCATGCCCTGCAGCCCGAGGATGTGCATGGGACCGAAGGTGAGGTTGAACCCGATCAGCGTCAGCCAGAACTGGTGGCGGCCCCGGCGGTCGTTCAGGACCCAGCCGAACACCTTGGGCCACCAGAAGTAGAAGCCGCCGAGGAAGCCGAACATCGCGCCACCGAAGATCACGTAGTGGAAGTGGGCGACGATGTAGTAGGTGTCGGTCTGCTGCGTGTCGGACGGGGCGACGGCGTGGGTGACGCCGGAGAGCCCACCGATCGTGAACATCGCGACCAGGCCGATCGAGAAGAGCATCGGTGACGTGAACGTCAGCTTCCCGCCCCACATCGTGGCCATCCAGTTGAGGATCTTCACGCCGGTGGGGACCGCGATGAACATCGTCGACACGGAGAAGGCCGCCACCGAGATGGGCCCGAGCCCCGATGCGAACATGTGGTGCGCCCACACGCCCCAGCCCATGAAGCCGATCGCGATGCCCGAGAACACCATGAACGGGTAGCCGAAGATCGGCTTGCGCGAGAACACCGGGATGATCTCGGAGACGATGCCGAACGCGGGCAGGATCAGGATGTACACCTCTGGATGGCCGAAGATCCAGAACAGGTGCTCCCACAGGAGGGGATCGGCGCCCTGCTCCACGTTGAAGAAGTTGGCGCCGAACAGCCGGTCGAACGTGAGCAGGAACAGCGCCACCGAGATGACCGGCATGGCGAAGACGAGCAGCACCTGGACGACGAGGCTCATCCAGGTGAACACCGGCATCTTCATCAGCGTCATGCCCGGCGCCCGGAGGTTGAGGCAGGTCACCACGAGGTTGACGCCACCGACGAGCGAGGCGATGCCCGTGATCTGCAGGCCGATGGCGTAGAAGTCCATGCCGTGGCCGGGTGAGAACACGATGCCGGAGTTGGGGGCGTAGGCGAACCATCCGCCATCGGCGCCGCCCCCGAGGAACCACGACGTGTTCAGGAAGATGCCGCCGGCCAGGAACACCCAGAAGCTCAGGGCGTTGAGGCGCGGGAACGCGACGTCGCGGGCGCCGATCTGCAGCGGGATCAGGTAGTTCATGAAGGCCGCGCCCATCGGCATGACCACCAGGAAGATCATCGTGATGCCGTGCATCGTGAAGACCTGGTTGTAGAGGTCGGCCGACACCAGCTTCTGCCCAGGTGCGGCCAGCTGCGACCGGATGACCAGTGCCTCGACGCCCCCGATGACCAGGAAGAACAGCGACGAGGCGCCGTACATGATCCCGATCTTCTTGTGGTCGACCGTGCTCACCCACGACCGCCACCCGGTCTTCGCGCGCGGACGCGCGAAGACGCCGAGCGCGTTGTGGGTCACCTCGCCGCCGGACGGCAGCGCCAGCACATCGGTGGGTCGTTCGACGATCGCCATTTCGACAGCTACTCCAGCGTCTCTAGGTAGGCGACGAGGGCATCGATCTGCTCCTCGGTGAGGTTCAGGTCGGGCATGCCGCGCGCCTCATCCGGGGCCATCGGCTTCTGGGCCGGCGGATCCCGCAGCCACGCCTCGAGGGCGGCGACGTTGAGCTCCTCGCCGATCTCGTCGGGGTCGACCTCGCCGTTGCCGTCCTGGTCGATCCAGAGATCGAACACGCCACCGGCGAACACGCCTCGGCTGGCGAAGTGGGTGAGGTTGGGCGCCGCGCCGGCCACCAGGGCCGCGCCCGTCGATGCCGCCCTCCTCGCGCGCCTCCTCGTTGCCGCCCTCGCCTGAGATCAGGTGGCACGCCGAGCACGTCGTCCGGAACAGGTCCTGACCCTGTACGGCCAGCTCGTCGTCGGGATCCACCGCCCCCTCGAGCTGCCCCGCCTCCCACGCCGGCGTAGTCAGCCTCGGACAGGGCGATGACGCGCATGCTCATGTACGAGTGGGAGAGGCCACAGAACTCGGTGCACTGGCCGCGGAACACGCCCGGCTCATCCGCCTCGATCGTGAGGGGGTGGGACGCGCCCGGGGACGGCGTCCTTCTTCCCGTTGAGCGCGGGGATCCAGAACGAGTGGATGACGTCGCGCGAGTTGATGGAGAGCGCGATCGGCTTGCCGGCGGGGATCACCATGTCGTTGGCGGTGACGATGTCGTCCTCGCCGTCGCCGTCGATGTCGTAGCGGTACTCCCACCACCACTGCTGTCCGATGACCGTGACCTCCTGGGCGTCCTCGGGGGTCTCGTCGAGGTCGAGGAGGGTGAGCACGGAGGCGGCGCCGACGCCGGCGAGCAGGAGGGCGGGCAGGATCGTCCAGCCGAGCTCGAGCTTGGTGTTGCCGTGCACCTGGGGCGGCAGGCTGTCGTCCTCGCCCTTGCGCTTGCGGTACCTCCAGGCGAGGTAGAGCACGCCTCCCTGCACGAGGACGAACACGATCCCGGCGATGATGAACACCGGGACGGCGAGGTCGTCGATCGTCTGCGCCTCGGGACCCTTGGGGCTGAACGTGTCCAGCGGCGCGTCATCGGCACAGGCGGCGAGCGCCAGCCCCAGCGGGACCAGGAGGGCAGCGCGCCAGCGACGGGGGGTTCGCTCGACCATCAACCCTCTCCCTCGGCGACGGTGGTGGTCACCTGGGGGTTCGTGCCGGCCGGGATGTTCGGTTCGAGGCCGGTGCCCTCCTCTTCGCCGTGCTCGTCCGAGTGCGGCTCGATCGTTCGCTCGCCGCGGGCCGCCGACACGACGCCGGCGGTGATGACCGCCGAGCGCGGCAACGGTGAGGACTCCGGCGACGACGCTGTGGGACAGCTTCGGCTTGGCGGCGAGGAGGACACCCAACAGGAGGATGATGACACCAAGCCCGGCCGCGACCCACACCGCGCCGAAGGCGGTCGACGTGAGGAGCAGGCGGGAGAAGGCGATGACACAGCCGGCGACGATGAGGAACCCGGCCAGGGGCACCTCGAAGGGCGCCATCATCCGCCGTCGGAGCTGCCGGTTCACCTCCGGGTCACCGGTGGCCCGATCCGACCAGGCCAGCACCATCCACTCCACGACCACGCCCAGCAGGAGGAAGCAACCCACCATGAAGAGCACGTTGCTGATGGCCAGGCCCAGCACGACCAGGCCGCAGCCGAAGGCTCCCGTCACCGGCCAGTACGACCACGTGCGCCGGGGCGACGGCCGGCGGCGCCTCGTCGGTGCCGGCCAGCTCGGCCAGGGACCTCGGGTTGGCATCCCGGCTCATCAGCGAGGTGATGCCGAGGAACGTGGCGGCCACGCCGATGGACACCAGGAGCGTGTAGCCGAGGTGGTCCCCGACGGCGCCCCAGTAGCCCGCGGTGACCGGGCCGAGCCGGTCGCCGCCGGTGCTGTAGCCGTAGAGGACCGCGAGCACGAACGAAACGGCACCGAGCCCGAAGAACCACTTTGATCCGGTGGTGAACATCGAAGGAGAAGGCCTCGCTACTTGGTGATGTAGATGCCGTAGTAGATGACGCTGTAGACGGCGACGGAGACGTACCAGTACAGGGCGGCGGCGGTCATGCCCTCCGCGTCACGCCCGGTGAGCTGCCCACCGAGGGACTGGAACCCCATCACCGCGATGAACACGAGCCCGACGACGACCATCACGAGGTGTGCGCCCGTGACGATGTAGATGAGCCCGCCCGTCGGCGAGGCGGTGAGCGGCAGGCCGAGCTGCTGGTACAGGTAGACGGTGGAGTTGATGAACGCGATGCCCAGGAGCAGGGTGAGCCCGAGGGCGAGGTAGGCGTGCGCGCGATCGTCGCGGCGCAGGGCCCACACCGCCCAGGCGACGGACACGAGCGACATCAGGCAGCGTCACCATGCCCATCCCGCCGGGCGTGAGCGGCAGGAGCACGTCGTCGGGCAGGTTGGTGGCGCCGCTCTCCAGGAAGTCGCCCCGCACCTGGAGGTAGACGGCGAGCATGCTCAGGATGACGAGGGCCGACCCGGCGGCGCCGAACGCCGCGCCGGTGAAGAGCACCCGCGGGCGGCGGGGAGCGGGCGGCGGGGCGGTGGCCAACGGGCTCACGGCAGCGGTCATCAGGCGATGGCCTCCTGGGGCTCGCGGCGGGCGTCGTAGAGCGGGGCCTCCGACTCGATCACCGGGAGGCTGGCGAAGTTGCCTGGCGGCGGCGGTGAGCTGGTGGCCCACTCGAGGGTGTGCCCCGACCACGGATCGTCGCCCGGGTCACGGTCGCTTCTGAGGGCTCCCGCCAGCAGGGCCACGAACGCGATGGCGCCGAGGGCGAGCACGCCCCCGCCGATGGCGGAGACGGTGTCGAGCGCCTTGATGGTGTCGAGGTTGTCCGTGGGGACGACGCCCGGGATGGCCGACTGGCCCAGCAGGCCCGAGATGAAGTCCGGGAAGGCCCACACGACGGTGCCGGCGAGGAGGAGCAGGGCGACGACGCGGGCGCCGGCCTCTGACACCTGGCGGCCGATGACCTTGGGGGCCCAGTACACGAGGCCACCGAAGGCCGCGATGGTGGCGGCCAGCACGACGTACGCGCCGACCGATGTGGTGACGGTGGTGCCGTAGAGGGAGGTGCCTTCACCGTCGACGAACGTCTTGATCGGCTCGATGGCCTGCAGGGCACCGATGAGGAGCCCGACGAGCAGCATCAGACCCGACGCGGCGCCGTAGAGGAGGGGGCTCGCGAACCGGGGCGAGCCCTGGCGGAGCGTCAGCGCCCAGAGGCCGAACAGGCCGAGCAGCGGCACCAGGATGGCGAACGAGACCGCCACCCACGGCGCCTCGTAGAGCCAGGGGATCGGATCCGAGCCCCACGCGGGCAGTGCCCACGCTCCGACCGCCAAGGCCCCGTAGGCACCGATGAGGGCCATCGCGAGGCGGTGGCGCTGGTGACGGGTGGCGCTGAAGACGGGGACCACCGACGCGATGAAGCCCAGGGCGGGGATGGCGAAGGCGTAGACCGCCGGCTGGCCGAACACCCAGGCGATGTGGGCGTACAGGGTGCCGGCACCTCCGCCCGTGATGAACCCGGAGGCCCCGCCGTAGCGCAGGTCGATGTACGAGATCACCACGACACCGGCCAGGACCGACAGCATCACGACCCACACGGTTCCCGCGACCAGGGTCGACCACGCGAACAGGGGCACGCGTCGGAGCGACATGCCGGTGGGACGGAGCGCGATCACCGTGGTCGCGATGCAGATCCACGCCACCACCAGCGCCACGAGGACGAGCAGGAAGGCCAGCGTGAACAGGCGGACGCCGTCGGTGTCGTCGCCGAGCGCGCCGCCGTCGATGGCGTAGGCGGCGACGACCAGTGCCGCCGCCGAGCAGGTACGTCCAGGCGGCCGCCGCGGCCGCACGGGGGAAGGCGATGGTGGCCGCCCCCACCTGGAGCGGCACGACCACCGTGGCCAGGCCGATGGTGATCGGCAGGAGGAACAGGAAGGTCCCCGCGATCCCGCGGAAGGTGAAGGCCTGGGCGAAGAAGTCCGGCGCGTCCTGCGCGAGCTGTTCGGCGTCGATCCGCAGCACCGACACCCAGATCGCGGCGGCACCGGCCAGCACGAGCTGCAGCAGCGACGCGACCAGCCAGATCCGCCCGACCACCTTGTGGTCGCCCGTGCCCAGGAACGCCGCCAGCCCCGTCGCCGCAGGGGCGGGGGCCGTGGGCTCTGAGGACGCCGGCGCGGCGGCGGGAGCGTCTTCCGTGACGGTCATTCAGGCACCTGGGACTCGGGACGGATGGTGCTCGGGAATCTAGTCACGTGGACAGGCCGCCTTCGAACCCCACGTGGGGGCGATCCGTCACAAGCCTGACCGCAGCAGCTGATCGATGGCCATGGCCGCGAAGAGCAGCGTGATGTAGGTGATCGACCAGCTGAACAGGCGCATCGCGGTGGCACGGATCTCGAGCTCGGCGACGCCTCCCGACGCGCTGAGCGTGAGCCCTGGATCAGGCATCCGGAGGAGCCGCAGGGCGAACCAGGTGAAGACGGCGCCCAGGACGATCGCCGACCCGAGGTAGAGGTGACCCATGCCGGCCACCGGTGAGAACGCGACGGTGAGCGCCCACAGCAACAGGGTGTAGGCGAGGATGCGACCGGCGGTGCGGTGCACGCTCACGACGGCGGGGAGCATCGGCACGTCGGCCGCCGCATAGTCGTCTCGATAGCGGATCGCCAGGGCCCAGAAGTGGGGGGGCGTCCAGTAGAAGATGATGGCGAAGAGCACCACCGGCGCCCAGTCCAGGGTGCCGGTGACCGAGCTCCATCCGATCAGGGTGGGCACCGCACCGGCTGCACCACCGATGACGATGTTCCGGGTGGACGTTCGCTTGAGCCACAGCGTGTACACGAACACGTAGAAGAGGCAGGCGGTGACGGCCAGCACCGCGCTGAGCAGGTTCACCGTCGCCCACAGGAACAGGAACGCGATGACCTCGAGCGTGATCGCGAAGGTGAGCGCGGCCCGGGGGGTGACGGCGCCGGTGACCAGCGGTCGGCCCTTCGTGCGCTCCATCAGCGCGTCGATGTCACGATCGACGTACATGTTGATGGCGTTGGCTCCGCCCGCGGCCAGGGTGCCACCGAGCACGGTGCAGGCGATGAGCCACAACGGCGGCATTCCCTGCTCGGCCACGATCATGGTCGGGACGGTCGTGACGAGGAGGAGCTCGATGATCCTCGGCTTGGTGAGCGCTACGTACCCCATGATCCGGGCGCGAGGCGGGTGCACGACAGCGGACACGACCCGGAGAGGCTAGGTCCGAGCCCGGCTGGCTGGCGAACCGGGCCCGTCCGTAGCCTGGCGGCGATGTCCGGCCTCCGAGCTCGCCTGCGCCGCCTGTGGCGCGAGCCCATCGAGGCGACCACGTACCGCCGGCTCACCGCGGTCGTGCTCGTCGCGCTGGGGGCGATCATCGTGTCCGGAGCGGCCGTGCGGCTGACCGGATCGGGCATGGGCTGCCCGACCTGGCCCACGTGCGAGGAGGGGTCGCTGGTCCCGCGCGGAGCCACGGGCGCCAACGGCTGGATCGAGTTCGTGAACCGCACGTTCACCGGGGTGGTGTCCGTCGCGGTGGCGCTGGCCGTGCTCGGGGCCCGGCGCCTCCGGCCCCCCCGTCCCGATCTCGTCCGGCTGGCGTGGGGCCTCGTGGCCGGCGTCGTCGCCCAAGCGCTCCTCGGCGGACTCGTGGTGGTGCTCCACGTGACACCGATCGCCGTGGCGGGTCACTACCTCCTCTCCGCCGTGCTCGTCGCGGACGCCGTCGTCCTCCACCACCGGGCCGGTCAGCCGCCGGGGCCGCGGCGAGCGCTCGCCACCCCGCAGCTGCTGCACCGATCCCGTGGGCTCGTCGGCCTGGCGGGGCTGGTGCTGGTCACGGGCACGTTGGTGACCGGGAGCGGACCCCACAGCGGGGACGACGCCGCCGATCGGCTGCCGTTCGCCGTCGTCACCGTCGCCCGCATCCACAGCCTGACGGTCTGGGTGTTCCTGGCCGCTGTCCTCGTCGTCCTGAGCCAGGTCACCAAGGGCGACGCGGCGCCCGAGCTGGTCGCGCGAGGCCGCGTGCTCGTCGCCCTCATCGTCGCCCAGGGCACCCTGGGGTACGTCCAGTACGCGGCTGGTGTGCCAGAGGCCCTCGTGGCCGCGCACGTGCTGGGCTCGGTGCTCGTCTGGGTGGCCGTCCTGCAGCTCCACCTGGCCCTCACCGAGCCCGCGCCGGCCGGCGAGCCCGCTCCGTCCCCTCCCGCCGGCGTCGCCGCCGCGCAGCCGTCCTGATGGCCGGCCCTGCTCCCTCCCCGGTCGAGGTCGACGAGCCGGTCGACGACACCCGCACCGAGCCTGACTCCCCGTGGGTCGTCCTCGTGTGGAACGACCCGATCAACCTGATGTCGTACGTCACGTTCGTCCTGCAGAAGCTCTTCGGGTACCCGAAGGAGAAGGCCGACCGGCTGATGCTCCAGGTCCACACGGAGGGGCGGGCGGTGGTGGCGAACGGACCCCGGGAGACCTGTGAGCTGCACGTGTTCCGGCTGCACGAGCACGGGCTCTGGGCGACCATGCAGCACGACACCTGATGGGCGCGTTCTTCCGCCGGCGGGTCAGGCCCACGCGGCAGGGCACGTACGCCCTGCGGCTGGCGCCCGAGGAGCGCGCGCTGCTCGCCGACCTCGTCGACCAGCTCCGCGAGCTGCTGGAGGTGACCACCGACGACCCCAGCGTCCGGCGGCTGTTCCCCACCGCCTACCACGAGGACCCCGATCGTGACCGCGAGTACCAACAGCTCGTCCGCGACGAGCTCCTCGAGCGCCGTCTCGCCGCCCTGACCACCGTCGAGGCCACGGCACAGGCCGACGAGGTCGACGAGGAGGAGCTGACCGCCTGGCTCACCTCGCTCAACGACCTCCGACTGGTGCTGGGCACCCGCCTCGACGTCGCGGAGGACCAGGCCGCCTTCGACGAGGACGACCCCGACGCGCCGATGATGGCGCTCTACGGCTACCTCAGCGGGCTGCTCGCCGACGTCGTCGACGCCCTCGCCGAGGAGCTCCCTCCACCCACCGAACCCGAGATGTGAGGCTCGCGAGGTCGCTGCTAGTGTCTCGCCCCTACCCACAACGGGGATCGAGCCCCCATCGTCTAGCGGCCTAGGACACCGGCCTTTCACGCCGGCAGCACGGGTTCGAATCCCGTTGGGGGTGCAGCAGCAGCAATGAAGTCAGTCACCATGGTCCCGTGGTGCAGCTTGGAGTGCACGCCGGCCTGTCACGCCGGAGGTCGCGGGTTCAAATCCCGTCGGGACCGCACAAGATCGAGGTCGGGTAGCTCAGTTGGCAGAGCGCGCGCCTGAAAAGCGCGAGGTCACCGGATCGACGCCGGTCCCGACCACCAAGGCAGGCGGGTGGGTCCTCACCCGACGATGACCCGGCGAGCGGGCACCTCGACGAACCGGCGGCTCAGCGCGCCGGCCAGGTAGGACAGCGCCAGCGCGAGGGCCAGTCCGACGACGGCCACTGGCGCGGAGCCGTCGAGCAGCGGCCGCACCACGCGGAGCGCCTGGATGTGCCAGAGGAAGAAGCCGAACGACACCGCGGCCAGGGCCACCAGCGGGCGGCTCGAGAGGAACGGCACCGTGGCGCCACGCAGCGCGATCGGCGCCAGCAGGAGCGCGCCGATCGCCACCTGGAGGAAGGACTGCAGCGTGCGGTCCGGGCCCGAGCACGAACGCGGGGGCGGACTCGTTCGGCTCGAGGAGCACGACCATGGCGACGAGGGCCACCGCCGCCAACCCCCAGCAGAGCACCGGTCGCGCCGCCACCCAGCGCACCGCGCGGACGATGGCGCCGAGCCAGGTGCCGCGCGCATCGCCCGCCTCGGCCACCGCGAAGAGCATCCCGGCGGCGAACGCCGGCAGGTACGGGGGCAGGACCCGCACCCACGGATCGGTGTGGTGCTGGGTCGTGAGCACGAGCGCCCAACACCCGTAGGCGAACAGCGCGACGCACGCGAGGATCCACGCGTCGAGCCGGCGGCGGCCGGCCCGGAGCACGAGCCACCCGACCGGCAGGATCAGGAGGTAGAAGGCGATCTCGACCACGAGGGTCCACGACACGCGCAGGCCCGTGCCGCCGCCGTCGTCGAACCAGCTGTCGATGAGCAGCCCGTGCTTGATCCACCCCGACAGGTCGTCGATGGTGCCGACGCCGATGAGCACCGAGCCGACCAGGGCGACGAGGTAGGCGGGCCAGATCCGCGCGATGCGCCGTCGCCAGAAGTCGGTCGCCCGGACCGGGCGCGCACCTCGCACCGCGTGCGCCACGAGCGGTCGGGTGACCAGGAAGCCCGACAGGATGAAGAACACCTCGACGCCGATGTCGGCGTGGCCGAGCAGGGGGCGGAGGGGCTCCAGGGCCGGCGTGCGCCAGAGCGCATGGAAGAAGAACACGCTCAACGTGGCGAGCGCCCGAGCGCCGTCGAGACCCGCGACGTGCCCACCGGGCGCGGTCACTGCGGCCGCGGCCGCCCCCTCGGGTGCGTCCTGCGTCACGCACCGTTCCCGGTCGGCATGGCTCGACAGTAGGCCTGGGTCGCCGGCACCGCGTGTTCGGTGGTGCGCCCCGCGAGACTGACCTGATGGAGGTGGCCGCGTGCGCCGAGTGATCGCCTGGGTCGGACGGTTCGCCGCCACCCTGCTGTTCCGCCGCGTCGAGGTCGCCGGGCTGGCGCGCGTCCCCAAGGGCCGTCCGGTGGTGCTCGTGGCGAACCACTTCAACGGGTTCATCGACCCCGTGCTGATCACCTCGGCCATGGGCCGCACCCCCCGCTTCGTGGCCAAGGCCACGTTGCAGAAGGTGCCGCTCGCCGGATGGCTCCTCCGGCGTGTCGGGGTGGTCTTCGTCCATCGGCGCGTCGACGCGGGCGGCACGAGTGGCAACGAGACCGCCTTCGATGCCTGCCACCGGGCCCTCGTCAGCGGCGACGTGGTCGCCATCTTCCCCGAGGGGACCACGCACGACCGGCCGCGCCTCGATCCGATCAAGACCGGCGCCGCTCGCATCGCGCTCGGCGCGCGGGCGGCGGGAGCCGACGGGTTGCGCATCGTGCCGGTGGGCCTCTCGTTCCCCGACAAGGTGGCGCTGCGGTCCTCGGCCCTGGTGCAGTTCGGACACCCGATCGAGCTCGACGAGGTGAGCCCACCGCCCGCGGACGACACCGACGCCGACGCGGTCACCCAGCTCACCGCCGTGATCGACCAGGGCCTGCGCGAGGTCAGCCCGGACTTCCCCGACATCGAGACGGCGCTGGCCCTCGAGCAGGCCGCGCTGGTCGCGCTCAGCAGCGCCGCCGACCCCGATCCCTCGCTCGAGGCCCGGTACGACCTGGCCCGTCGCCTCGGACGCAGCGCACCAAGCGACCAGACCGTCGTGCGCACCGCGATCGGTCGCTACCTCACCGTCCTCCTCGGGCTCCGCCTCACGGATCGCGACGTCATCGCCCCGACCAACCCTGAGCGGCTCATCCGCTCCGCGGTCGGCATCGCCCTCCTGGTCGTGGTCCTCGGCAGCGTCGTGGCTGCGACCGCCATCATCAACGTGTGGCCGGCCGCGCTGGTCGTCCTCACGAGCCTCCTGGTCAAGACCCCGGTCTCCAAGGGCACGGTCCGTGTGCTCGTCGGGTTGGTCTCGTTCCCGGCCGCCTGGATCACCGCGGCCGTGCTCACCACCGACGGCGCGGCCGCGGGCGCCCTCGTGGTGCTGACGGCCGCCATCGGGGCGCTCGCCGCCGTGTGGCTGATCGAGCGGGTCATGGCCCTCGCCGTCATGCTGCTGCGGTGGCAGGCCCAGCGCGAGCGCATCGGAACCCTCGGCTTGCCGCTGAGCGTCCGCACCGACGTGATCGACGCCGTACGGGCGGCGACCCGATGACCATGGCGAGCGACGCCAGGCACGTCGCCATCTCGGACTGCGAGCAGATCCGCCCGGGCCGGATCGCCCAGCCCGCCAACACGCTCAGCAGCCTCGGGTTCGTCGCGGCCGCGCTCCCGATCGCGCGAGCGGCTCGCCGACGCCGCCGACCGATGTGGCTCGCCGTCGCGGCCGCGACCGCGGTGGAGGGCATCGGAAGCGTCGCCTACCACGGCCCCGGCGGACGAGCCTCGAAGCGGCTCCACGACTGGGGCCTCGTCGCGCTCACCGCCACGCTCGGCCTCGCGCTGGCGAGCGAAGGCCGGCCGGTTCCGCGGCGCCCGCGGACGGCGGTGCTCGCCACCGCCGCCGTCACCCTGCACGCGCTCAGCCGCACGGGGGGACCGTTGTGCTCGTGCCGCAGTCCGCTGCAGGGTCACGCCGTGTTCCACCTGCTCGCCGCGGCCGCGCTCGCCACCGCGGCGGAGGGTCGCTGAGCGCTGGAGCAGGACGCCTAGCGCGCGAACACGAGGAGGACCTCGAGCTCGCCGTCGCTGCCGACGGATGCAGGCCCGCCACTGGGATCATCGATCTCGTAGTCGGCGAAGGTCACCGTCACGCTCCCGTCGACGGCGATGGTGGAGCCGTCCAGCTGTGCGACGAGCGGGATGGTGACGGCGCGGGTGACGCCGTGGAGGGTGAGATCGCCAGTGGCCTCGACCTCGACCCGTGCCCCCTCGGCCGGCTCCTCGCCCAGCTCGATCGGTTCGGTCAGCACGAAGGTGGCGGTGGGGAACTCGTCGACCTCCATGATGCGACCCTCGAACTGCCCGTCGCGACGGGACTGGTCGCTCTCGAAGGTGGTCATGTCCACCTCGAAGGTCGCCTCGGTCACCGTGGTGCCGTCGATGGTGAGCGACCCCGTCACGCCCTCCGACCGGCCGACGGCCTCGGCGCTCTGGCCGAAGAGCTCCTCGTTCACGCGGTAGCCCACGATGCTCCCGTCGCCCACGGTCCATGCGCCCTCGATCCCGTCCGCCGCGCCGGGGGCGGTGGTGCCCGTGTCACCGGTCGTGGTCGTCACGTCATCGAGGCTCAGGCGCTCGGGCGGGTCGTCGCGGAACACGTTGATGTAGAGGAAGGTCCCGACGATCGGTGCGGCGACCAGGACGGCGAGCCCGATGAACACCCAGCGGTAGCGACGGAGCATCCCGAGATCATCACAGGCCGACCTGGGAGCTGGCTGTCAACCCTCCCAGCCGACTCACAGCCAGCCCACAGGCGGCGGTGCCATGCTCGCCCGATGGCCACCGCGCGTCTGCTGCTCGTCGACGACGAGGACAACCTCCGCTCGATGCTCGAGGCCGCCCTTCGGCACTCCGGCTTCGAGGTGCACCCGGTCGCCAACGGACGCGACGCGATCGCCGCCGTGCCCGAGGTGCGGCCGGACCTCATCGTGCTCGACGTGATGCTGCCGGACCTCGACGGGTTCGATGTGTGCAAGCGACTGCGCAGCGGCGGCGACCGCACCCCGGTGCTCTTCCTCACCGCCCGCGATGCCACCGAGGACAAGGTGCGGGGCCTGACGCTCGGGGGCGACGACTACCTCGTGAAGCCCTTCAGCCTCGAGGAGCTCGTGGCGCGCATCACGGCCGTGCTGAGGCGGTCGGGCCTGGACCCCGCGGCGGACGATCTCCGGTGCGAGGACCTGGTCATGGACGATGACGCCCACCTCGTCACCAAGGGAGGGCTCGAGGTGAGCCTCTCCCCCACCGAGTACAACCTCCTCCGCTACCTGCTCGCGAACAAGGGTCGGGTCGTGTCGAAGGCGCAGATCCTCGATCACGTCTGGGACTACGACTTCGGCGGCGACGGCGGGGTGGTCGAGACCTACATCGGCTACCTGCGCCGCAAGCTCGACACCTCGACGCCCCGACTGATCCAGACGATCCGGGGCGTGGGCTACACGCTGCGGTCGACGCCGTAGACGACCATGTCGCTCCGGGCCCGCCTCCTGCTCAGCGCCGCGCTCATCGCGCTCGTGCTCGGGGTCGCTGCCGTCGCCATCACGCGTGCCACCCGAGCGCACCTCATCGACCAGGTCGATGCCCAGCTGAGCAGCGGCGTGCAGCAGGTCGGCGACCGGCCCGGCGGGTTCGGGGATCCCCGGAACGACGAGGGTGCTCCTCCCCTGAGCCGCTACTACGTCGGGGTCCTGACGGCGGACGGCGAGCTCGTGTCCGTCCCCCGGCTGACCAACCCGGAGGCCCCCACGCCGCGCCTCGACGATGGCGCGATCGATGCGCTCGAGGGCGGGCAGATCGTCACCGTCCCGAGCGACGATCCGAAGGTCGACTACCGGATGCGGCAGGGCGTCGAGCTGCGGGACGGCCGCACCACCGTCATCGCGCTCCCGCTCGACGACGTCGACGAGGCGGTGCGGCGCCTGGTCGCCGTCGAGGCGGCCGCGGTGCTCGCGGTGCTGGGCGTGCTGGCCCTCGTGATGTGGTGGGTGATCCGGCTGGGGGTCCGACCGGTGCAGCGGATGACCGAGACCGCCAGCGCCATCGCGGCGGGCGACCTGTCGCAGCGCGTTCCGGAGGGCACGCCCGGAACCGAGGCCGGGGACCTCGGCGTGGCCCTCAACGGGATGCTCGGTCGCATCGAGGACGCCTTCGACCAGCGCACCGAGTCCGAGGCCCGCCTCCGGCAGTTCGTCGCCGATGCCTCGCACGAGCTCCGGACTCCCGTCGCGACCATCCGCGGGTACGCCGAGCTCTACCGCGCCGGGGCCCTTGCGCAGACGGCAGAGCTCGACGATGCCATGCGCCGCACGGAGCAGGAGGCCGTTCGGATGGGCTCGCTCGTGGACGACCTGCTCCACCTGGCGCGCCTCGACCAGGGACGACCGCTCGAGCGGGCGCCGGTCGACCTCGTGTCGCTCGTGGAGGACGCGGCGCAGGACGCCCAGGCGGTCGCGCCGGACCGGACCATCGACGTGGTGACCCGAGGCGCCGTCGTCGTGCAGGGCGACCACGCCCGTCTCCACCAGGTCGTGGCGAACCTCGTCGGCAACGCGCTCGTGCACGCGCCGGGCGCTCCGATCGAGATCCGCGCTCGAACCGAGGGCACCGTGGCCGTCATCGAGGTGGCGGACGGGGGCCCGGGCATGGGCGACGCGGACGCGGCGCGGGCCTTCGAGCGCTTCTACCGGGCCGACGCCTCCCGAAGCCGGCACCAGGGAGGCAGCGGGCTCGGGCTCTCGATCGTGGAGGCGACGATCCGAGCCCACGGCGGTCGCACGTCGATCACCACCGCGCCGGGGGCGGGGACGACCATCCGGGTGGAGCTGCCGGTCGAGGGGGCGCTCCCGACGCCCGACGCCGTCAGCTCCCCTCCTCCCGGATCCTCGCCAGCCGCGCCATCCGCGCCTTGATCCGCCGGGTCAGCGTGGCGTCCCGCCGCGGGGGCAGCTCGCCGCGCTGGTCGAGGTAGAGCGCCTTCGCCGCCCCGAGCAGCGGGGTGGCCACCAGGGCCCCAGGCACCCCGGCCGCCGCGCCGCCGACGAGGGCTGCCAGCATCGTCGTGGGCGGGGTGAGGTTGACCGCGTTGCCCACGATGGCAGGGCTGATGACGTTGTTCTCGAGCTGCTGGTAGCCGAGGAACACCACGAGCGCGATGAAGGCGGTCAGGGGGCTCTGGGTGAGGGCGAGCAGCACGAAGAAGGCGCCGCCGAGGAACCCACCGATCTGCGGGATGAAGTTCGTCAGCGTCGCCCAGAGCGCCGCGATGGGAGCCAGCGGAACACCCAGCAGCAGTCCGGTGGTGAGGATGACGAGGCCGTTGAGCACCGCCACGAGCAGCGACCCCGCGAAGTAGCTGCCGAACGAGTGGTAGACGATCCGTCCGACGGCGTCGGCACGGGGCTGACGGGAAGGCGGCACGACGCCACGCAGCCGCCGCACGATCATGGGTCCGTCCGCCAGGACACCGATCGCGGTGATCACCACCACGACGGCCGACAGCGCGCCCCCCAGCAGGCGCTCGCCGACGTCGGCGATCGTCCGGTCGTCGATCCGCGCCGGGAGGTCCGCGATGGTCTCCTCGACCTGCCCCGCCGCATCCGCCTCCTCCAGCCGGTCGCCCAGGATGGGCCAGCTGTAGAGCTCCCGGACGGTCGCGGGGAGCTCATCGCTGAAGTCGCGCGCCTGCTCGACGGCCGCCGGGGCGACGATCAGGATCACGCCCGCGAAGAACACCACCATGCTCCCGCCCACGATCGCGGCCGCCGCCGCTCGCGAGCGTCCGAGGCGGCGCTGCACGTCGGAGGCGATCGGCGACAGCGCGACGCCGACCACCAGGCCCACCGCGATGCCCGTCACCATGTCCGGCGCGATCGTGACGACCGCCCAGATCAACGCGGCCAACGCGGCCGCGAAGGAGAACACCATCACCGACACCGGATGGACGTCCACGAGCTGGGTCGGGGGCAACGAGCTGCCGTCACCCTCCCCGAGAGACACGCTCACGCTCGGTACGGTACGGCGGGATGAACAGCCCGATGGGGACCGTGGAGCGACGGTTGATCCGGCTCACCCCAGCGGCGGCGCTCACGATCGTGGGCACCATCGTGGGCCTGATCGTCGCCCGGCGCGTCTTCGTGGCGGCCCACCGGCCGCTCTCCTGGGCGGCGGCCGCGCTGGTCGCCGCGGTGCTGCTGGACCCGGTCGTCGATCGTCTCGCGGTCCACATCCGGCGGGTGCCCGCGGTGCTGATCACCTTTGCGGGGCTGGCCGTGCTCGGCGTGGGGATGACCTACCTCGTCTTCGACGAGGTGGAGCAGGCCCTCGACCGGCTCGAGACGGTGGCGCCCGACGCCGCCGAGACGATCGAGGCCCGCACCGACCGAGTGGGCGAGCTCGCGCGCGACTTCGAGCTCACCGACCGCATCCGGGACGGCGTCAGCGCGCTCAACGATCGGGTCACGGGTGGCGACGACGTGCTCCGCTCGACCGCAGGCACCGCCCCCGTCTACTTCGTGTGCGCCATCCTCACCGTGTTCCTCATGACGTATGGCCCGCGCATGGCGAACGCAGCCCTGCTGCAGGAGCGGGACCTCGTGCGTCGCGCTCGGATCGCGGCCATCGTCGGCCCGGCGGTGCGCGGCGCCCGAGCCGCCATCGTCTTCGCGATCGCGGAGGCGCTGTGGGTCGGCTTGGCGGTGGGCGCGCTCTCGACCCTGCTCGACCTGCCCGCGCCGACCGCGCTCGGGGTCACGGCGGGGATCCTCTCCCTGTTCCCCTACGTCGGGCTCACGGTCGGTTCCATCCCGATGCTCCTGCTCACCCTCGGCTTCCGGTCCCTGTTCGCGGCGGCCGTGCTCCTGGCCGTCGTGCTCGTCGTCCAGCTGATCGACGCGATGGTGGTGCGGCCGCGCATGGCCCAGCGCTCGATCGAGGTCGGGCTTGGCCGTCCCGTGGGTGGTCGCGCTGCTCGGGTACGCCGTGTACGGCATCGGGGGTGCTGCCTACAGCGTGGCGTTCGCCCTGTTCGGCCTCGCCGTGCTGGAGCGCCTCGAGGCCGCCAACCGCGCCGCAGCCGGTTCAGCCTGATCCGCCGAGGCAGCCATGCACCTCGCGAAGCTGGCCTGCACGAAGGGCCGGAGCGGACGTTCGTCGACCGAGAGGAGGGTCTCCGCCAACAGCTGGACCCGGGCGGTGAGATCGTCGCTGTCGCCGAGGGCTCGGATCGTGGCGCCGAACGCCGGCCGGTCGCGAGCCGCCCCCGCGCCGACGGGCGAGTACGTGTGCGCGATCACGTTGCGGGCCACGAACAGCTGCCACCGGTCGAGTCGGTCGCGCAGATCGCGGGCCGCCGTCCGGTAGTACCCGAGGTGGGCGGACTCGTCGCGGCGAAGGGGCTTCATCAGCGTCTCCACCAGCGCATGCTCCCCGAGCTCCCCGAGCACCTCCGCCATGCGCTCGTAGGCCGAGAAGGCGAGCCTCTCGTTCATCGCTCCGATGGTGTGGTAGATCAGCTCCACCGTCTCGTGGACCCGCTTGGACGCGCCGCCGAGCAAGCCGGCGAGGCGGTTGTGGAGCGGGACGGGCTCGTCCTCCGGCAGCGGGAACGGGTCGAGCTCCAGCTCGATCAGCAGGCGTTCGAGCGCACGCGCGTGGCCTTGCTCGTCGGGCTCCCAGATCGTGAGGAAGCGGTTGATGTAGCCGTCGCCCTGGGACACCCGGGGCAGGAGCAGCTCGATGCTCAGCCCGGTGACCATCGCCTCCACCCGTTGCGAGTACGCGAGCGGAGCACCCAGGCGCGCTCGGACCGCATCCCGATCGCGCATCGTGAAGTCGACGGACTCGAGCGCGAGGGAGGGCTTGGACTCCAGGCGCTCGAGCTTGGCTGCTATGGGGTCGACGAAGGACAACATCCGCAGGTCTCCGCAGTGGACCACAGGGCGAGAACACGGTAGCGACCGGAACGACTACGCGAGGTCCCGGTGGGCTCACAGGTTCCCTTGAGGTTGAGGGCGCAGGTTGAGGTCCAGCAACCATCGAACAAGGAGCAAACGACATGCCGACCAACCGCAAGCTCCTGGGGGCCGCCGCCTTCTCCCTCGCCCTCGCGGGCGGCGGGGTCGCCGGCGCGGTGCTCGGGACACCGAACCCCTCAGGCGCGCAGGACAGCACCGAGGACACGTCGACGACCGCGGCACCTGCCGATCCCGAGGGCGGGTTCCTGGGCCACCGGGGCGACTCGCTCGCCGCCGCGGCGGAGGCCATCGGCATCAGCGAGGACGACCTGCGCACGGCCCTGGAAGACGGGCAGTCGATCGCGCAGGTGGCCGAGGCGGAGGGCGTCGACGTGCAGATCGTGATCGACGCCCTCGTCGCGGACGCCACCGAACGCCTCGAGGCGGCGATCGACGGCCTCCCTGACCGCATGGCCGAGGTGGTCGAACGGGAGGGCCTCCCGGACCGCGGCGGTCGCGGGGGTCCCGGCGGATTCGGTGGGCGCGGCCCGGGTCTGGAGGCGGCCGCGGACGCCATCGGCGTCAGCGTCGACGAGCTCCGCACCGCGCTGCGCGACGGCTCGTCGCTGGCCGAGGTGGCAGCCGCGAACGACGTGGACGTGCAGACCGTGATCGACGCCCTCGTGGCCGAGGCCACGGCCCACCTCGACGAGGCCGTCGAGAACGGACGGCTGACCGAGGCGGAGGCCGCCGAGCGCGCCGCGGATCTCACGGAGCGCATCACCGCTCGCGTGAACGGTGAGCATCCCGCCCGGGGCGAAGGGGACGGCTCGTCCGACGACGCGTGAAACCGAGCCGGACTCGACCGAGGGCGCCCTGTGGGGCGCCCTCGTCGCGGGACCGGCTACGCGAGGAGCTCGGTCAGATCCACGACGATCAGCCAGGTGAGCGCCAGGACGATGACGGTCGCGAGGGCGGTGTAGTGCCAGCGGTAGCGGTGATCCGCCCGCCAGAAGCGACGGACCGACGCCACGTTGGCCACGATCGCGACGATGCCGACGATGATCCCGACGACGGGGGTCACGCCCGCCGCGAGGCCCAGCACCGGGAGCAGGAACGGGAGGGCGACGTAGGTGAGCAGACAGCGCGTCATCGAGATGAGCAGCGATGTCTCCACGAGCTTTCGCGCCGAGGCCTCCGTGGCCCTCGGAGCGTCGACCGGCAGGCGCAGGAGGCGCCGCATCCGTCGGTCCGCCGGCGACCATCCGGCGGCGGGAGCCGTCAGGGCGTTGGCTTCGAGGGCGGACACGGCGGTGACGCTAGCGGCCGGCCGCGGCGCGTCCCCAGCCAGGTGGTCAGGCGAGCGCGGTGCGGCAGACGCCCTCGGCGACGGCCGCCTCGGCGACGTAGCTGGCCACGAGCGGCCCGACCCTCGTGTCGAACACCGACGGGACGATGTAGTCGGGACGGACGTCGTCGCCGACCACCTCGGCGATGGCCCGTGCCGCGGCCAGCTTCATGCCTTCGGTGATCGACGTGGCCGCCACGTCGAGCGCCCCCCGGAAGATGCCGGGGAAGGCCAGCACGTTGTTGATCTGGTTGGGGTAGTCGCTGCGCCCGGTCGCGATCACCGCGGCGAGCCCGTCGGCCTCCTCGGGCCGGATCTCGGGATCGGGGTTGGCCATGGCGAACACGATCGGATCGGGTGCCATCCGTCGGAGGTCCGAGGCCGTGATCAGCCCCGGCCCGGAGACGCCGACGAACACGTCCGCGCCGGGGAGCACCTCGGCCAGGGTGCCCTCGCGCCGATCGGCGTTGGTGTGCTCCGCAAACCACAGCTTGGCGACGTTCAGGTCGTCGCGGCCCTCCCAGATCGCACCCTTGCGATCGACCCCGATGATCTCGGCCACCCCGGCCTCCAACAGGATCTTGCTGATGGCGACGCCCGCCGCGCCCACGCCGGCGATGACCACCTTGAGCGAGCTCATCGGCTTGTCGACGATGCGCAACGAGCTCTCCAGCGCCGCCAGAGCGACGACCGCGGTGCCGTGCTGGTCATCGTGGAAGACCGGGATGTCGAGCAGGTCCTTGAGGCGATCCTCGATCTCGAAGCAGGCCGGCGCCGCGATGTCCTCCAGGTTGATGCCGCCGAACACCGGGGCGATGCGCACCACGGTCTCCACGATCTCGTCGGCGGTGGTGACGTCCAGGCAGATCGGGAACGCATCGACCCCGGCGAAGTTCTTGAAGAGGAGCGCTTTGCCCTCCATCACCGGGAGGGCACCGGCCGGCCCGATGTCGCCGAGTCCGAGCACGGCGGTGCCGTCGGTGACGATGGCGACGGTGTTCTTCTTGATGGTGAGCTCGTGGGCCAGGGCGGGCTGGCGCTCGATCGCGGTGCAGATCCGGGCCACGCCCGGCGTGTAGGCCATCGAGAGGTCATCGCGGTCGGCGATGGGCATGCGAGCGAGGACCTCGATCTTGCCGCCCTCGTGCATCTCGAACGTGCGGTCAGCGACCTCGACCACCTCGACGCCGTCGACGGCGCGCACCGCCGCCGTCACCCGCTCGATGTGCTCCTCGGACGAGCAGTTGACCAGCACGTCCTCGTCGAGGTGGGCGCCGCGGACATCGAAGCCCCCGATGGCGGTGATGTTGCCCCCGACGTCGCCGATCGCCGTCGCGAGGTGCCCGAGCGTGCCCGGGCGGTTGTCGAGCCGCACCCGAAGGCGGATGGAGTATGCAGCGGTGTTCGTGGCCATCGAGCTTCCTGTCCTGCGGAGCGGGACGGGAACGGTACCCGCGCACCGTGGTGCGCTTCGAAACCGGACGGTCAGGCCTCGTCGACCATCCCCGGCTCGTGGGACATCTCCTCGAGGCAACGACGGATCTCCGAGGCCCGGAAGCGCCGGTGCCCACCGAGGGTGCGGATGGCGTGGAGCTTGCCGGAGCGCGCCCACCGGGTGACGGTCTTGGGGTTGACGCGGAAGAGCGCCGCGACCTCACTGGGCGTGAGGAGGGTCTCGGGGGCGTTGAGGTCGTCCGGCTGGGTCATGAGCTCTCTCTGGTCGAAAAGCGGTGGCCACGCAGTACGTGACGGCATGTCCGTTTCGTGAGCAAGGTACGGCTCGACCCCCGCGCCTCCAATGGCACGGTCGGGGCCAACTGCGCGCCCATCTGTGACTAGTCATGGTTGACACCGGCAGCCCGCCGCCCCACCCTCGCTAGGTTGGGCCGTGATGGTCGGACCGCTCTCCCTCATGGTGCCGGAGGGCTTCGAACAGGTGGCGTACGGCCACGATGCGGCCACCGGCCTCCGGGCGATCGTGGCCATCCACTCCACCGTCCTCGGGCCCGCCCTCGGCGGGACGCGCTTCTGGCCGTTCGCGACCGAGGAGCAGGCGTTGATCGACGTGTGCCGCCTCGCCAAGGGGATGTCCTACAAGCACGCGGCGGCCGGGCTGGCGCAGGGGGGCGGCAAGGCGGTGATCCTGGGCGACCCCGCCACCATGCGCACGGACGCGCTGATCCTCGCGTACGGCCGCTTCGTGGATGGCCTGTCCGGGCGCTACGTCACGGCCGAGGACGTCGGCACGACCCAAGCCGACATGGACCTCATCAGCACGGTGACGCCGCACGTGCGAGGCACCAGCGAGCGCACCGGCGGCTCGGGCGACCCGTCCCCGGCCACCGCCCTGGGCGTGCTCGCCGCCATGCAGGCGGTGGGCGAGCGCCTCTGGGGCCGCGGCGACCTCGAGGGTCGGCACGTGTGCATCAGCGGGGTCGGGAAGGTCGGGTCGGCCCTCGCCGACCACCTGCACGAAGAGGGGTGCCGCCTGACGATCGCCGACGTCAGCCCCGCCGCGGTCGCCGCGGTGGCCGGCCGCACCGGTGCGACCGTGGTGGCTCCCGATCGCGCGCACACGGTCGAGTGCGACATCTTCTCGCCGTGCGCGCTCGGTGCGATCCTGTCGGCGGCCACCATCCCGGAGCTCAAGGCCGCCGCCGTGGTCGGCTCGGCGAACAACCAGCTGGCCACGGAGGAGGACGCCCAGCGCATCCACGACGCTGGGGTGCTCTACGCGCCGGACTACGTCGTCAACGCCGGTGGCGTCATCAACATCGCCTTTGAGAAGGGTGGCTACGATCGGTCGAGTGCCGATGAGCGCATCAGGGGGATCCGTGACACCGTCCGCAGAGTGCTCGATCTCGCCGATGGCGAGGGCACGACCACCGCGGCCGCAGCCGACCTCCTCGCCGAGCGCACGATCGCGGCGGCGCGCGAGCGGCCCCCGAGCAGCTGAGCGAGCCTCGGTCCGTGCCTGACGCCGCCTCCGCCCCTCCCGCCTCCGGCGGCCACGCCCTCACCCCCGACGACCTGTCGGTGCTGCACCTCCACGATCGCCACACGGAGCTCGGCCTGTCGAGCGAGGACCTCGTGGGCATGTACCGCACGATCCTCACCGCGCGGGTCCTCGACCAGAAGATCTGGGCCCTCAACCGCATGGGCAAGGCGGCCTTCGTGGTGTCGGGACAAGGGCACGAGGGCGCCCAGGTCGGTTCCGCCTGGGCGCTGAAGGCGGGGCACGACGGCGTGCTGCCCTACTACCGCGACAGCGGCGTGATGCTCACGCTGGGCATGACCGTGGAGCAGATCCTGCTGGCCGTGCTGGCCCGCGCCGACGACCCCAACAGCGGGGCCCGGCAGATGCCGAACCACTGGGGTTGGCCCGAGGGCAACGTGATCACCGGCTCCTCGCCGATCGCCACCCAGCTGCCGCACGCCGCCGGGTTGGCCTACGCGGCCAAGGTCCGCGGCGAGGACCGCGTCGTGGTCAGCTACTTCGGCGAGGGGGCCACCTCCAAGGGCGACTTCCACGAGGCACTGAACTTCGCCGGGATCCACCAGCTCCCGATGGTGTTCGTCTGCGAGAACAACGGCTACGCGATCTCGGTGCCGATGTCGTCCGAGTCGGCCGTCGACGACGTCGCCGATCGAGCCCACTCCTACGGCTTCGGCGGCGTGATCGTCGACGGGAACGACGCCCTCGACGTGTACGCGGCCGTGCACTCCGCCGTGCGCCACGCTCGTCGCGGCGACGGCCCCACCCTCATCGAGTGCAAGACGTACCGGTACCTGGCCCACACGTCCGATGACGACGACCGCACCTACCGCACCCCGCAGGAGGTCGAGGCCTGGCGCAAGAAGGATCCGCTGCGCCGCATCACCCAGTACCTGATCGAGCAGCGGCTGCTCACCGAGGCGGACGAGGAGCGGATCGAGTCCGAGGTGAAGGCGGAGGTGGACTCCGCCGCCAAGCGCGCCGAGGCGTCCGCGGCCCCCGACCCGGCCACCGCGTACAGCAAGGTGTTCGCCCGACCGTTGCGGCCGACGCCGGGAGCTCCGGCCGACGCCACCCCCATCGCGGCTCCCGTCGCGCCCGAGATGCCCGCCGCCACGACCGATCGAAACGTCGTCGACACGATCCGGTGGACGCAGCAGCGGCTCATGGCCACCGACGACCGGGTGATGATCCTGGGCGAGGACGTGGGCCCGCGAGGCGGCGTGTTCCGGGCCACCGACGGGCTGGCGGCGGAGTTCGGCGACGCGCGCGTCGTCGACACCCCGCTGGCCGAGAGCTCGATCATCGGGATCGGGATCGGCCTGGCCCTCGCCGGCCTGCGGCCCATCGCCGAGATCCAGTTCGCCGACTTCATCCACTCCGGGTTCGATCAGCTCGTCTCGGAGGCGGCGCGGATCCACTACCGCTCGAACGGGGCGTTCGCCGTACCCCTCGTCGTCCGCGCCCCGTGGGGCGGCGGCGTGCACGGCGCGCTCTACCACTCGCAGTCGATCGAGGCGACCTACGCCCACATCCCCGGCCTCAAGGTGGTCGTGCCGTCGACCCCGGCCGACGTGTGCGGGATGCTCCGGAGCGCCGTGGAGGATCCGGACCCGGTCCTGTTCCTCGAGCACAAGAAGACCTACCGGCTGATCAGCGGACCGGTGCCCGATGACGACTCGTGGCTCGTGCCCATCGGGCTGGCCGAGGTCGCGCGCCCGGGTGACGACCTGACCGTGGTCACCTATGGCCTGCACCGTCACCTGTGCCTCGAGGCCGCCCAGGTCATCGCCGACGAAGACGGCGCCTCGGTGGAGGTCATCGACCTGCGCACCATCAGCCCGCTCGATCGCGACACCGTGCTGGCCTCGGTCTGCCGCACCGGACGCTGCCTCGTCGTCCACGAGGACAACGTCAGCTTCGGGGTGGGTGCCGAGGTCGCGGCCATCGTCGCGGCCGAGGCCTTCTGGGATCTCGATGCCCCCGTGCGCCGGCTCGCCACCGCCGACGTGCCGAGCTACCCGTTCGCCGCACCCCTCGAGGCCGAGCTGTTCATCGACACCCCCAAGATCATCGCGGCGATGCGCTCGAGCCTCGGGGAGTAGCGCTCAGCCCTCGTAGGGGAAGCCGAGGTCGAGGGCGGTGACGAGCGCCTGCAAGCGGCAGGCCCCGCTCCGCTGCCATCGCGGCCACCGTGCCGCCGCGGTCGACGACCGGCAGCAGGAGCACGGGCACGGCGCCGCCCTCATCACGGATCACCTCGGCGGCTTCGAGCATCGACACGCCCCGGGTGACCGCGTCCTCGGTGATCACGACGCGATCCCCTGGCTCCAGCGCGCCGGCGATGCGCCCTCCCCCGCCGTGGTCCTTGACCTCCTTGCGCACGCTGAAGCTGCGCAGCTCCCGCCCCCGCGTGGCGGCGACGGCGGCGATGCCGAAGGCCACCGCGTCGGCGCCCATCGTGAGCCCGCCGATCGCCGTCACGTCGTCGGGGAGCACCTCGAGCGCGGCGTCGGCGACGAGCAGCATCCCGTCGGCCCGGCACGTCGTCTGCTTGGCATCGATGAACCACGAGCTCCGCTTGCCGCTCTTGAGCGTGAAGTCCCCCGTGCGGACGCTGTGCTCCAGCAGGTGGGCGACGAGAGCGGCGTGCGCCGAGGTCATCGCGAGGAGCCGAACCGCACCTGGCCGTGGCCGCTGACGATCTCCCCGATCTGGACGGCTCGGTGACCTTCCGTGCGCAGCAGGTCCAGCGTCCGGTGCACCTCGTCAGCGGCGACCACGACCACCATCCCGATGCCCAGGTTGAACACCTTGCGCATCTCGTCGTCGCTCACCTCGCCCAGGCGCTGGATCTCGCCGAAGATCCGCGGCGCCTCCCAGGTTCCCGGGTCGAGCTGCGCGTCCGCGCCGTCGGGCAGCACGCGTGCGAGGTTGCCCGGAAGGCCTCCACCGGTCACATGGGCGACGGCCCGCACGTCGACGTGACGGAGCAGCGCCGCGATGGCCGGCGCGTAGACGACCGAGGGCACGAGCAGCTCGTCGGCCAGGGTGTGCGGCGCCCCCGACCAGGCCGGTTCGTGCAGGTCGCGTCCGGCGTTCTCGAGGAGGACTCGACGGGCGAGCGAGTACCCGTTGGAGCGCAGGCCGGGTGACGGGAGGCCGACCAGGACATCGCCCCGCTGGACGTGCTCACCGGTGATGAGGCGATCACGGTCCGCGACGCCGACGGCGAAGCCGACCAGGTCGAACTCGCCCGGCTCCATCGCGCCCGGGTGCTCCGCCATCTCCCCGCCGATGAGGGCGCAGCCGGCCTGCCGACAGCCGTGGGCGACGCCCTCGACCAGCTGCTCGATGTGGTCCGGGTCGAGGTGGCCCACGGCGATGTAGTCGAGGAAGAACAGGGGCTCCGCCCCCTGGCAGACGATGTCGTCGACGCACATGGCCACGAGGTCGACGCCGATGGTGTCGAAGCGTCCCGTCGCCTGTGCGATGAGCGCCTTCGTGCCCACCCCGTCGGTGGAGGACACGAGGACCGGGTGGCTGTAGCGGTGGCTGGCGAACTCGAACAGGCCTCCGAACCCGCCGATGTCGCCGATCACCTCGGGCCGGAACGTCGACCGGACCTTCGACTTGATCCGCTCGACGGCGGCTTCTCCGGCGGAGATGCTCACCCCTGCGTCCTCGTAGCTCGTGCCCACGCGTGCTCGCCTAGTCGATCGTCGTCTGGACGGGGGCACCCGGGAGGGGCACGGTCGGTTCCTCGAGGATGTGCTTCCGCAGGGTCACGGGGACGGCCACCGGGTACACGCCCGTGAAGCAGGCGTCACAGAACCCCGCCCCGGGGGCACCCGTCGAGGCGACGAGCCGGTCGAGGCTGACGTACGCGAGGGTGTCGACGTTGAGGTAGTCGCGGATCTCGTCGACGGTGAGCGACGAGGCGAGGAGCTCGGTCCGGTCACCGGTGTCGATGCCGTAGAAGCACGACCACTTCACCGGCGGCGAGGTGATGCGGAGGTGCACCTCCGTGGCCCCGGCCTCGCGCAGCATCTTGGTGAGCTGCTTCTGCGTGGTGCCGCGGACGATGGAGTCGTCGACGACGACGATGCGCTTCCCCGCGACGTTCTCGCGGAGCGGGTTGAGCTTCATGCGCACCGCTCGAGCGCGGAGCTCCTGGCTCGGCGCGATGAAGCTGCGGCCGATGTAGCGGTTCTTGACCACGCCTTGCCCGAACGGGATGCCGCTGCGCCGCGCGAAGCCCTCGGCGGCCGGGACGCCCGACTCGGGCACGCCCATCACCATGTCGGCGTCGACCGGCGCCTGATCCGCGAGCTGCTCGCCGATGCGGATCCGAGCCTGGTGGACGCTCTGGTTGTAGAGCCGGGTGTCCGGCCGGGCGAAGTACACGAACTCGAACAAGCAGAGCCGAGGGTCGACCCGCTCGTCCGGGAAGGGCCGCAACGAGCGGGGGCCGGTCGCGTCGATGACGACCATCTCGCCGGGATCGAGCTCGCGCACGAAGTGGGCGCCCACGATGTCGAGCGCAGGGCTCTCCGACGCGAGCACCCACCCGTGGTCGAGCTTGCCGAGGCACAGCGGTCGGAACCCGTTCGGGTCGCGGATGCCGATCACGTGGGCCTCGTCCATCAAGACGAGGGAGAACGCCCCTTCGAGGCGGGGGAGCACCTTGGCGAGCGCCCGCTCGAGGTCACGGTCGTCGCTCGCCTCCTCAGGCAGGTGCGTGAGCTCGTTGCCGATCAGCTCGGCGACGAGGTCGGTGTCGCTGGTGACGGTGCCCGGGAGCATGCCCGCCTCGGCGGCGAGGGCCTCCGTGTTGGTCAGGTTGCCGTTGTGCCCGAGCGCGAAGTGGCGGGCGCCCGCGCCGCGGTAGGCGGGCTGGGCGTTGCGCCACGTCGAGGAACCGGTGGTCGAGTAGCGGCAGTGCCCGATCGCGAGGATCCCGTCGAGTCCGGCGAGCGTCCGGTCGTCGAACACGGCCGCGACCAGGCCCTGATCCTTGACCACCGTGACGTCGGCGCCGTCGCTCACGGCCATCCCGGCCGACTCCTGGCCGCGGTGCTGCAAGGCGAACAGGCCGAGGTAGGTCAGGTGGGCGACGGGCTGACCAGGGGCGTAGACGCCGAAGACCCCACAGGCCTCCTTCGGCCCGTCGTCGAGGGACGGGTCTTCGAGGTCATCGCCGGAAGGCACGGGCTCAGTCTGCCAGGGCGGGCGCCGCGCTCCGCCACTTCGAGGCTCCACCGTCAGCGGGCCACCCCGGACCCGAGGGCCTCGGGCAGGTGACGTCGCCACGCGTGGACCGCGTCCTCGACGCTCACATCGAGGACGCCCGCCACGTGGAGCCGGTCGCCGCCGACGGTTCCCAGGGTCACGGCCCGAACGCCGGCTGACTGCGCGGCCCGCACGACGTCCTCGCGATGGCCGTTCGAGACGCACGCGACGACGCGGCTGGCGGACTCCGCGAACAGCCAGGTGTGATCGGCGCCCTTGGCCTGGACCCGGAACCCCTTGCCGGACCGCACGGCCATCTCGCCCAACGCCACCCCCAGGCCGTCCGCGGTGTCGTGGACACCGGACAGCAGGCCCTCGGCCACCAGGTTGCGCACCAGGCCGGCCACCGCGGCGTGCACCTCGAGGTCGAGGTCCGGCGCGGGGCCGCTCTTCGCCCCGCGGGCCCAGGCCCAGGTCGACCCGGACAGCGAGCGTGGCTCGGGACCGATGGCGATCAGGGTGCCCCCGTCGACGAGACGGACGCCCGGGGGGCGACGATCGAGCCGGTCGACGGTGCCCACGAGCCCCACGACGGGGGTGGGATCGATGTCCTGTCCGCGGCTCTCGTTGTAGAGGCTGACGTTGCCGCCCACCACCGGGATCCCGAAGGCACGGCACGCCTCGCCCATGCCGGCGATCGCCTCGACGAGCTGCCACATGACCTCGGGGTGCTCGGGGCTGCCGAAGTTGAGGCAGTTCACGAGCCCGACCGGCCGTGCCCCCACGCAGGCGAGGTTCATGACCGCCTCGGCCACCACGAGCGCCGTGCCCCGGCGGGGGTCGAGGGCGCACCAGCGGTGGTTGCCGTCGCAGGTGAGGGCGAGTCCCCGGCCCGTGTCCACGCCCGTGGTGGGGTGCTTCAACCGCAGGACGGTGGCGTCGCCGCCTGGACCTTCGACGGTGTTCAGGAACAGCTGGTGGTCGTACTGGCGGAACACCCACGTGGGGTCGACGAGCAGCTCCAGCAGATCGGCACCGACGTCGAGCGGTTCCGGCGGCATGGTCCGATCGGCGCTGCGGACGGCCCGGCTCGCCGGTTCCTCCCGGGGCCGGTCGTACAGCGGGGCGTCGTCGTCGAGCGAGCTGGCGGGGAGGTCGGCGAGCACGTCACCTCCGACCCGGTCGAGCACGCGGAAGCGGCCCGTGCCGGTCACCGTCCCGATGACCGACGCGCGGATGTCCCACTTCGCGCACACGGACAGGAGGTCCTCGAGCTTCTCCGGCTCGACGATGGCCAGCATCCGTTCCTGGCTCTCGCTCGTCATCACCTCGAAGGGCTCCATGCCGTCCTCGCGGACGTGGACCGCGTCCAGGTGGACATCCATCCCGACGCCGCCCTTCGACGATGTCTCGCTCGCGGCCCCGGTGATGCCCGCGGCGCCGAGGTCCTGGATCCCGACGACCAGCCGCGCGTCGAGGATCTCCAGGCACGCCTCGATCAGCCGCTTCTCCTCGAAGGGATCGCCGACCTGCACGCTCGGTCGCTTGTCCTCGTCCGCGCCATCCTCACCGAACCCGGCCGAGGCCAGGACGCTCGCGCCCCCGATGCCATCACGGCCGGTCGCGGATCCGAAGAGCACGGCGACGTTGCCGGGTCCGGAGGCCCTGGCCAGGACGAGTCGGTCGTGCGGAAGCAGGCCAAGACAGAACACGTTGACCAGCGGATTGTCCTGATAGGTGGGATCGAAGACGGTCTCTCCACCCACCGTCGGGACACCGACGGAGTTCCCATAGCCGGAAACCCCGGAGATGACACCTTCCGCAATCCAGCGGCTCCGAGCATCGTCCAACGGGCCGAACCGGAGCGGATCCATCAACGCGATGGGACGAGCGCCGACGGAGAACACATCCCGCAGGATCCCTCCGACCCCGGTCGCCGCGCCCTCATAGGGCTCGATGGCGGACGGGTGGTTGTGGCTCTCGATGCGGAAGGCGGCGGCGATGCCGTCACCGACGTCGATCACCCCCGCGCCCTCACCGGGGCCGACCATCACGTGCGGTGCCTCGCTCGGAAGACCCCGTAGGTGAAGGCGCGATGACTTGTACGAGCAGTGCTCGGACCACATCACCGCGTACATGGCCAGCTCGAGGTGGTTCGCCGTTCGGCCGAGGAGCTGCTCGATCAGCGCCGCCTCGTCGTCGGTGAGCCCGAGCGCCCGATGGAGGCTGACGTCGGTCTCGAGCGGGGGGTCCACGGCCATGCCCCGCAGCCTAGGCAACCGCCTCGGGGGTCCGAGACCGGCAAAGGTGACCGATCGCCAGAGGTCGAATAGGGTGCGCGACATGCCTGCAAAGCGAACACGCTCTCCCATGTCAGATGAGCACAAGGCGGCGCTCGCAGAAGGCCGCAATCAGGGTCGAGCGGTTCGCCGCTATTTGGAGGCGCTCGACGCGCACAAGCCCAAGCGAGGACGGAAGCGCACGACCGACTCGATGCAGAAGCGCTTGGCCCGCATCGAGGTGGAGCTCCCGACCGCGGACCCGCTCAAGCGACTGCAGCTCATCCAGGAGCGGCTCGACCTCCAGAACGAGCTCGAGCAGGCCAACACCAAGGTCGACCTCACCGAGCTGGAGAACGAGTTCGTGCGCGCGGCGGCCGACTACAGCCAGCGCAAGGGGATCTCCTACGCCGCGTGGCGCGAGCTGGGCGTCGAGGCGTCCGTGCTCAAGCGGGCGGGCGTCAGTCGCTCGAGCTGACGGTCCGGGTTCAGGCCGCGGCCCGGCCGAGGAGCGAGCGCAGGAGGACGGTTCCGTCACTCGAGCCGACGAGGGGGTGGCACGCCCGCTCCGGATGGGGCATCAAGCCGACCACGTTGCGACCCTCGTCGCAGATCCCGGCGATGTCGTCGACGGAGCCGTTCGGGTTGTCGACGTAGCGCACCACGATGCGGTCCTCGCCTCGGAGGGTGGCGAGCGTCTCGGCGTCGCAGGTGTAGTTGCCCTCGAAGTGGTTGATCGGGATGCGCAGCTCCATCCCTTCGGACGCCTCGGCGGTGAGGGGCGAGTCCGTGGTCTCGACGCGGATCGTCGTCGTCGTGCAGAGGAACTTCAGGCCGCGGTTCTTCTGCAGCGCTCCGGGCAGCAGCCCGGCCTCGGTGAGCACCTGGAAGCCGTTGCAGATCCCGACGACGGGTCCGCCTTGCGCGGCGAACGCTCGCACCCCGTCCATCACGGGTGAGAAGCGGGCGATGGCGCCCGGCCGCAGGTAGTCACCGTGTGCGAAGCCCCCGGGGATCACGACGGCGTCGACGGCGCCCGTCGACTTCTCACCGTGCCACAGCAGCTCCGCCTCGGCCCCGAGCGCCCGGATCGCCTCCAGTGCATCGAGCTCGCAGTTGGAACCTGGGAACAGCACCACCCCGACCCGGGTCGGCATCAGCCCGACGCTCGCGATGGCTCGTCGACCGCGAGCGTGACGTCGGCGTCCTCGATCACGGGGTTGATGAGGAACCGCTGGGTGACCTCGTCGGCGTGGGCCAGGGCGGTCGGCTCGTCCTCGGCCTCGAGGTGGAACCGGAAGGCCTTGCCCACCCGGACGCCCTGGATGCCGTCGAAGCCCAGCGCGGGCAGCGAACGCTCGATCGTCGCGCCCTGCGGATCCGCGATCCCGGGCCGCAGGCGGGTCTCCACGAGCACCGAGAAGCGCATCGCTCCAGCGTAGCGCCCGCCCCCGGGGCCTCCGGACCGCGCTCCACTGCAACGCGATCGGCATCATCGCAATGCGATCGCAATGTCGCGCTACGCTCCGCGGGTCCCCATGCGCCGTCCGTCCCCCCTCACCGTCGTCGCCCTGGCGATCCTGGTCCTCGCACCGATCGCCGGCTGCGGCGGCGACAGCCCGGAGCGCGCGATCGCGGACGCCGGATCGTCCACGGACGAGCTGCGAGCGGAGCGGCTCCTGCTCCCTGACCCCGTCGTGGCCACGACCACGACGACCGCACCCCCGACCACCACGACCTCGACCACGGCTCCGCCCCCACCCCCCGCGCCCCCCACGACGACCGCCACCACCGCGCCCCCTCCCCCCGTCGTGGCCCAGGCCGCGGTGCCGGCTCCGCCGGCCCCGCCCGCCCCGAACGGCGGCGACGAGGGGCGCGCGCTGCAGCTGATCAACCAGGAGCGAGCGGGAGCGGGGCTGTCGGCGCTGCAGATGAGCGGCGGGGCTCGATCGGTGGCGAGGGCGTGGTCCGCGCAGATGGCGGGCTCGGGCCTGGCCCACAACCCCGACCTGAGCGGCGATCTCGCTCGGGCGGGGGTCGGCGGTTGGATGACCATCGGCGAGAACGTGGGCTACGGCGGCAGCGTCGACGGCATCCACGCGATGTTCATGGGCTCGTCCGGCCACCGGGCCAACATCCTGAAGGGCGCCTACTCGCAGGTCGGGATCGGCGTCGTCCGCAGTGGGGGGACCGTCTGGGTCACCCTCGACTTCGTCGGGTACTGAGCGCGCTCAGCCCACGCCGGGCCAGGACGAGAACGAGCGACCCGTGATGCGCTCGTAGGCCTCGATGTACCTCCCGCTCGTCGCCGCGACGATCTCGGCGGGAAGGGGCGGCGGGGGTGGGTTCTTGTCCCAGCCGAGGTGCTCGAGGTAGTCGCGCACGGGCTGCTTGTCGAAGCTGGGCGGCGTGCTGCCGGGCGTCCACTCGTCGAGCGGCCAGAAGCGGCTCGAATCGGGCGTCATCACCTCGTCGCACAGCACGAGCTCGCCGTCGACCAACCCCAGCTCGAACTTCGTGTCGGCGATGATGATGCCGCGGTCGCGCGCCATCTCGGCTCCCCGCGCGTAGAGCTTCAGCGAGATCTCGCGCGCCTTGGTGGCCAGGTCCTCGCCCACGAGGTCGACCGCGCGCTCGAAGGAGATGTTCTCGTCGTGGACGTCGCTCTTGGTGGACGGCGTGAACACCGGCTCGGGCAGCTGATCGCTCTCCCGCAGTCCGTCCGGGAGCGCCTCGCCGTGCATCGTCCCGCTCGTGCGGTACTCCTTCCACGCTGACCCCGACAGGTAGCCGCGCACGATGCACTCGATCGAGAGCATCTCCGCCTTGCGGCAGAGCATGATGCGCCCGGCGAGGTCGGGGTCCGCCTCGGCTACTCCGGCGGGCAGGTCGGCCAGATCCGTCGACACGAGGTGGCTGCGGGCGACGTCGCCGAGGACCTCGAACCAGAACGCCGAGATCGCCGTCAGCACGCGGCCCTTGTGCAGGATCGGCTCGTCGAGCACGACATCGAACGCGGAGAGCCGGTCGGAGGTGACCATCAGGAGCTGGTCGTCGCCGACGGCGTAGATGTCCCGGACCTTGCCGGAGTAGAGGTGGGGCAGAGGGAGCGTCACGCTCCCGACGGTAGTTCGCTAGAGGAGCGGCTCAGGCCGATAGGCCGCGGCGTCTGGGTGTCGCTCCACCACCCGCGCGACCTGCTCGACGAAGGCTCGCGTCTGGGCTTCGGCGGTTCCCACGAAGGTGAGCGGCGCGCCGACCAGCTCCGCGAGCGCCCCGCGATCGAGCGGCAGCCGGGCGTCGGCGGCCAGGCGATCGAGCAGGTCGTTCCCGCTGGTGGCCTGCTCACGCATCGCGAGCGCCACGGCCACCGCGTGCTCCTTGATGACCTCGTGCGCCGTCTCCCGTCCGACGCCGGCGCGAACCGCTCCCATCAGGACCTTCGTCGTGGTGAGGAACGGCAGGTACCGATCGAGCTCCCGAGCCACCACGGCGGGGTAGGCGCCGAAGCCGTCGAGCACGGTGAGGAACGTCTCGAACAACCCGTCGGTGGCGAGGAAGGCGTCGGGCAGGGCCACCCGACGGACGACGGAGCAGGACACGTCTCCCTCGTTCCACTGGTCCCCCGCCAGCTCCCCGACCATGGAGAGATGGCCCCGCACCACCACGAGGAGGCCGTTGATCCGCTCACAGGACCGGCTGTTCATCTTGTGGGGCATGGCGGAGGACCCGACCTGACCCGGCTCGAACCCTTCCGTGGCCAGCTCGAGACCCGCCATGAGCCGGATCGTCGTGGCGAGGCTCGCGGGGCCGGCGCCCGCTTGCACCAGAGCCGCGACGACGTCGAGATCCAACGAGCGCGGGTACACCTGCCCCACGTTGGTGAGGATGGCGTCGAAGCCGAGGTGGGCGGCGACGGCTGCTTCGAGCGCATCGACGTTTGCGGGCGAGCCGAGGAGGTCGAGCATGTCCTGCTGCGTCCCCACCGGGCCCTTCATGCCCCGAAGGGGGTAGCGGTCGAGCAGCTCGTCGACTCGGCGGAGCGCCTGGAGGAGCTCCTCGCCGGCGTTGGCGAACCGCTTGCCCATCGTCGTGGCCTGCGCGGGGACGTTGTGGCTGCGACCCGCCATCACGAGCGTCGCGTGCTCCGCGGCCCGCTCGGCCAGGCGGGCGAGAGCGGCCACCATGCGGTCGCGGACGAGCGTCAAGGCCGCTCGAACCTGCAGCTGCTCGACGTTCTCCGTCAGGTCCCGTGAGGTCATGCCGGCGTGGACGCGCTCATGGCCGGCCAAGGCCGAGAACTCCTCGATCCGCGCCTTCACGTCGTGGCGGGTGACGCGCTCCCGCGCTTCGATGCTCGCCAGATCGACCTTGTCGATCACCGCCACGTAGTCGTCGATGACCTCGAGGGGGACATCGACGCCCAGCTCATGTTGCGCTCGCATGACCGCCACCCACAGCTGCCGTTCGAGCACCACCTTGTGCTCCAGGGACCAGATGTCGACCATGGGCCCGCTGGCGTAGCGGGCGGCCAGCACGTTGGGCAGGTGAGCGCCGGGCATGCCCTGCAGTCTCCCACCCGGAGCCGCTCCGGTTCGGCAACTCGCGGTGGCCGCGCGACCGACGTGGGCCGTTCGGCCCCGATCGGTCTCCGCGGCTCAAGTCCCCTCGTCACGCGACCGTTATCAAGTGAACTGCCCAGCAGGGGCGGGCGACCGGAGGGCCATCGAGCGATGCTGGACAGCTGCAACAAGCACCCGCACGAGAGGGGAGTCGCCCTCTGCCGACGGTGCGGCGGCGCCTGGTGCAGCACCTGCCTCGTCTACGCCTTCGGACCCAAGAAGCCCCCGTACTGCATGGGCTGTGCGATGGTCGCCGGTGGAGTGCGGACCTCAGCGGTCCCTCCCGGCGATGCCCCGCAAGCAGCTCAAGGCCCAGATGAAGGCCCTCAAGGCGCGAGGCCAAGGCCGAAGCCAAGGCCGAGGCCCAAGCGGCGGCCGAGCCCGAGACCTCGCCCGAGGTCGAGCGGGAGCTGGCGGAGGCCTATCGCCAGACCGACTGGTCCACCCCCTGGTGGGAGGACCGCCAGCCAACCCTCGCGGACTAGCGACGCTGCGCAGCCGCCAGGCGGAGCAGCCGCGGCTTCGCCCATCCGGTGGGCGAAGTCCCGGCAGCTCCGCCTGGAGGCTGCGCAGCCCTACGCGGCTGACCTATCCCGCGATCTCCACGCGGTGGTCGGCCAGCTGCTGGGCCAGATCGGCGTCCGTGATCGCGAGCATCTGCACGACGAGGAGCGCGGCGTTCTGGGCTCCGTCGATCGCCACCGTCGCCACCGGGATGCCCTTGGGCATCTGCACGGTCGCGTAGAGCGCATCGACCCCGTTGAGGGCCCCGCTGGAGAGCGGGACGCCCACGACGGGCAGGGTGGTGTGGGCGGCCACCGCACCCGCGAGGTGGGCGGCCATCCCCGCCCCGCAGATGAAGGCGCTGTAGCCCTGCTCGCGGGCGGTGGACGCGAGCTCCGCGACCTTGGCCGGGGTGCGATGCGCCGAGTGCACGCGCACGTCGGCCTCGATGCCGAAGCGCTCCAGCGTGTCGGCGGCGGGCTGCATCTTCTCCCGGTCGTTGGGCGAGCCCATCAGGATGGCGACCTTGTACGTCATGTGAGCACCTCGTTGGCGATGTCGGTTCGGTGGAAGGCCCCGGGCCACCTGAGGTGGCCGAGCGCCTCGTAGGCACGAGCACGGGCCTGGGGAACGTCGGGGCCGCGGCCGACGACGTCGAGCACCCGACCCCCGGCGGTCACGAGGCGTCCGTCGCCGCCGTCGGCGACACCGGCGCAGAACACGGTGACCCCAGCGACCTGGCGGGCGGCTTCGAGCCCCTCGATCACGTCGCCGGTGCGAACGTCGCCCGGGTAGCCCTCGGCCGCCGCGACGACGAGGACGGCGGCGTCGTCGTCGTAGGTCGGGGTGCCGGTGAGGGAGCCGGCGGCGGCCTCCGCCAGCAGGGTGGCCAGGTCGGAGGTCAACCGCAGGAGCACGACCTGGCTGTCCGGGTCGCCGAAGCGGACGTTGTACTCGACCAGCTTCGGCCCCTTCGGGCGTGATCATCACGGTCGTGTAGAGCGCACCCCGGTAGTCGATGCCCCGGCGTCGCAGCTCGTCGAGCGTGGGCTGCACGAACCGAGCGATCACGTCGTCCGCGAAGTCCTCGGCGAGCCACGGCAGCGGGCAGTAGGCGCCGATGCCGCCGGTGTTCGGGCCGGTGTCCCCGTCCCCCACTCGCTTGAAGTCCTGCGCCGGGGCCAGCGCCACCGCGCGCTGGCCGTCGCAGATCGCGAAGATCGAGACCTCCGGGCCGGTCATGCCCTCCTCGATGATCACCGTGCGGCCCGCGTCACCGAACGACGAGCCGGAGAGCTTGGCCCGCACGTCGGCCTCGGCCTCGGCGAGGTCGTAGGTGACGAGCACGCCCTTCCCGGCGGCCAGGCCGTCGGTCTTGACGACCCACGGTGGCGCCAGGCTGCGCAGGAGGTCGACCGCCGGTTCGACGGCGTCAAAGGTGCCGTGCCGCGCGGTGGGGACGCCGGCCGCGAGGGCCAGCTCCTTCATGTAGGCCTTCGACCCCTCGACCTGGGCGCCGTCGGCCCCCGGCCCGAAGACGAGCTTCCCCGCCGCCCGCAGGCGGTCGGCGAGCCCGTCGACCAGCAGCTGCTCCGGTCCGATCACGTACAGGTCCGCCTCGAGCTCCTCCGGCGGCGTGGCCACCGAACCGGGGATGCCAGGGTTCCCCGGCGTCACGACGACGTCTGCCGTACGAGCCAGCACATGGGCCAGGCACGCCTCCCGCCCCCCGGATCCCACCACCACGACGCGCACCAGCCCATCCTGCCGCAAACCAGAGCCTTCCGATGAACAGCGACAGGAGCTCGCCGTCAGGCGAGCGACGACGACGAGAGCTGCACGTACTGGTCGCGCCCGGGACCCACCCCCAGGAGGCGGATCGGGACGCCGACCTCGCGCTCCAGGAAGGCGACGTAGTCGTGCACCCGGCCGGGCAGGTGGCCCGGCTCGGTGGCCTCCGTGAGCTCCTCACCCCAGCCGGGGAAGGTCTCGTACACCGGCGTGACCCGATGGAGCACCGACTGGTTGTCCGGGAGGTGGGTGATCCGCCGCCCGTCCACCTCGTAGGCGACGCACACCTTGACCTCGTCGAACGCGTCGAGCACATCGAGCTTCGTGATGGCCAGCTCGGACAGGGAGTTGAGTCGCACGGCGTGGCGGAGCATGACCGCGTCGAACCATCCGGGCCGCCGCTTGCGACCGGTGTTGGTCCCGAACTCGTGGCCGCGCTCCACGATCGCCTCGCCGACCGCATCGGTGAGCTCCGTCGGGAAGGGCCCGGCACCGACTCGGGTGACGTAGGCCTTGGCCACGCCGACCACCCGGTTGATGTGCAGCGGTCCCACGCCTGCCCCGGGACACGCGCCGCCCGCGATCGGGTTGGACGACGTCACGAACGGATACGTCCCGTGGTCCAGGTCGAGGAAGGTGGCCTGCGCCCCCTCGAAGAGGACGTGCTGGCCGGCCTCCAAGGCCTCGTGGACCAGGTTGACCGTGTCGGCGACGTACGGCTGCAGCCGGGGCGCCAGGTCGTCGAGATAGGTGGCCGCGATCTCGTCGACGGTCGGCGAGAGCTGGTTGTAGACCTTGGCGAGCATCGGCGCCTTGTCCTTGAGCACCAGCGTGAGCTTCTCGCGGAAGATCTTGGGGTCGTAGAGGTCCTGCACGCGGATGCCGACACGGGATGCCTTGTCGGCGTACGCCGGTCCGATGCCGCGCTTGGTGGTGCCGAGGGCGTTCTTGCCCAGGTGCCGCTCCGTCACCCGGTCGATCAGCTGGTGGTACGGGAGGATCAGGTGGGCGTTGCCCGACACCTTGAGCCGCGAGCAGTCGATCCCGCGAGCCTCGAGCATGGCGACCTCGTCCAGCAGGACCTGGGGGTCGACGACCACACCGTTCCCGATGACGGGGGTGATGTGACCGTAGAGCACGCCGCTCGGGATCAGCTGGAGCGCGAAGGTCTCTCCGTCCACGACGAGCGTGTGCCCGGCGTTGTGGCCGCCCTGGTAGCGCACCACGAGGTGCATCTCCTTGGCGAAGAGGTCGGTGAACCGACCCTTGCCCTCGTCCCCCCACTGGGTTCCGACGATGATGGTCGCAGGCACGAGCCCGCCTCCTCTGCTGGTCGCAAGGACGGTCGGCGAGCCTACCCCTCAGGCCTCCGTGCTCACGCCGATGGGAGGTCGATCGTGCGCCGGTGCCGGTCCTTCCACTCCTTGCCGTCGTAGGACCACGTCGTCGGGTGCGTGCGAGCACTCGGCTCGATGATCAGCTCCGCCATCGCCGCGGGGAGCTCGAACCGAGCCACGAGGTGGGTCGTGCTGCCCCTGGGCACGTGCACCCACGCGGCGATCGTGCGGTTCTCGCCGTCGGCGCCGGCCACGGCCAGGCGGTCGACACCGTCGAAGCGGCTGTCCGTGGCGTTCGCCGGCAGGTTGAGCGTGACGAGGCCGAGGTACTCGCCCCGCTCGAGGCCGGAGCCGGGGTAGGGGCCGACCACGTACCTGGGCTCCCCGGACTCCGGGGCCTGGTTGGTGACCGCGATGTCGAGCGTCGCCTCGTAGACGTCGCCCTTCGGTTCGATCGTCAGATCGGCGGACATGCGCATGAACCAGTCGAGCTTCACGCCGCTGCGGTTGACCAACGAGAGCAGGAGCGAGTCAGGACCGATCTGGCCGTCCAGCCCTGCGGCTTCGACCCCGCTCTGGACGGTGGGATCCGCCGACCACATCATGAGGTGGCGCCCACCGGCCACCTCGCGGAAGTGGTCCAGGAGCTCGGGCTGGATGTCCTCGATCCCCTCCAGGTCGTCGAGCGCGGCGCGGGCGAGGTCGTCCAGCTCGTCGCGACGTTCGACGGTGTAGGAGCTGTCGGCGCCGCCGCTCAGGTACCCCTGGTACTGGTCGTGGAGGAGGTAGGCCAGGACCTCGTCGCTCCCGCGCTCGCCGTCGGCGGTGGCGACCGGACCGGTGGCCTCGAGGATCGCCTTCAGCATGTGCGGATCCACCGCGACGACGCCGTCGACCGGCGGGTGGCCGAGCGCGGCCCACAGCTCCGAGGCCGTGGCCGCGGTGACGGGGAACCGATGCGAGAGCCCCAGGTGCCGCAGGTCGTCGTTCGGGTTGAGCCACCCCCAGCGCGCCTCGAGGTCGGCGTCGAGGGGCACCGGGGGCATCGACCGTCGGGTGTCTTCTCGAGCGACTCCATGGGGCCGAGGTCCATGCGACCGTCCTCGACGTGCAGGATCCCGGCCGAGAGGAACATCCCCTGGCCGTTCTGCATCTGCGCGTTGTTGGCGGCCAGCAGCAGGTAGTCGCTCGGGCCTTCGAAGAAGTCGGCGAAGCCCGTGCTGCTCGCCACCGTGCGATCCAGCCCGTCGACGACCTCGGTGAGGGCCTCCTCGATCTCGAGGCGGGCATCCGCCAGCGGCGCGACGAGCGCGTCGCCGGGACCGAGGTCGAGATCCGCGAAGGTGGGACGACTGCGATCGACGGTCGCGGCGACCTCGCGGAGCGTGGCGACCCGGTCCGGGCCGGAACCGAGGCCCCGGTCCACCAAGACCTCCAGCTCGCCGCCGAGGTCGGCCGCCGCCTGGAGGCCGGTGGCGGCCGCGTCCGCCTGGTGCGTGGCCGCGGAGAGCTGACGGCCGGCGACCGGCAGCCAGCGCACCGGGGCCAGCAACGGGCTCTGGAGTCGGTCGCCGATCTCGTCGAACCGCGCCGCGGACGCCTCGAGCTCCTCGATGCCATCGCCCTCGAGGAGCGACTCCGCGTCGAGCTCGGTCCGTAGCGGCGCGGAGATCATCCCGGGCGTCCGACGCGTCGGACCGCACGCTGAGCGCGGTCCACGCCGCCCATGCTCCCCAGATCGCTAGCAGGAGCAGGGCGGCGCGCAGGACCAGACGGCGCCGCGGACGGCGACCGCTCGATGACCCGGTGGTCAGGCGCTCACGCGGGTGCGGCGCTTGGAAACAGCGACCGCACCGGAACCCACCGCGATGGCCGCGGCACCGACGGCCGCGAGGCCAGCGACGTCAGAGCCGGTGACCGGCAGCCCGCCGCGGCTCACGGTGGCGCCCTTCACCTCGGTCGGTGCACCCGGATCCTTCGTGATGTCGGTGGGCGAGACCCCACCGGAGTGCTGGTCGCCAGCGGCGGCCGTACCGACGCCGAGGGCGAGGACGGCGCTGAACGCGCCGGCGGCGGCGATGCGCCGCATGGTGGTGGACGAGATCGAGATGGACACTTGCCGCTCCAAGGGTTCGTATTGGTGCGCACAGTATTGCTCACGCACAGTGACCTCCGCCAGTATCAATCCATCTGACCACGTTTCGTGCGGACAGCCATCGCGATACGTAGGCAACGGTCCCCAGAACTCGGGCGTTCCAGCTCGCTCCGTGCGGGGTCACGACCCTCGACGAAATTGACACTGTCCGTGCTCAAGTCGTCCACCAGGGGCTCCGATACGCAGAGATCGCCTCGGTCGAACCACCGCCCGTGACCGAGCGATGAAGGGAGCTTCTGTGACCCGCCTGAAGGACCCGAGGCTCTTGTTGAGCGGCCTCGCCCTCGCTGCTGTGCTCCTGGCCGGCTGCCTGCCCGCCGTCT
>CAVRKU010000030.1:0-278711 GCA_963721695.1 uncultured Microthrixaceae bacterium | reverse complement strand
TCCACCGCCACGACCGTCGTGACACCGGGTGCCGTGAGAACCCGCATCGCCCGCTCAGGGTCCGCCGGGAACGACGGCCAGCCCTCAGCCTCACAAAGAGCCAGCACGCCTTCGAGGTGCGCACGCGCGAAGAGGAGCAGGTCGGCCATGCGCGATCGTCTCACGGCGACACGCCCCAGCGAGGGGTCAGTGAGGGCCGGCTTGACCGTGGATGGGCGGCGGGCGGTACCCAGGCTGGTCGACCTCGTCGACCAAGCGCTGGGACCGACGAACACCCCACCCGATCAGGAGCACCACGACGACCGACCCGCCCGCCAGCGCCAGCATCTCCATGCCTCGACCGTACTCCCGCGATGTCCGATCACGACGTCCCACTCCGACAGCGATACCCGGCGGATGAGCCCTGCCGTGCTGTGGCACGCTGCGCGTAGGAACGGCTTCGGCGCCCACAGCGGCAACTGGGGCGGCTACTGGGGCATCAGTTCGGCAGATATGGGTCGACCGACTTGCCGGGTCAATCCTTCTTCGCAGCGGATGCGTCGACGCAGACGATTCCCTTGTTGCCGTCCTGGTCGGCGATCACGGTGAGCGAGGGCGCGTCGCTGTCATCGAAGACGCTCCCACCAGCGGCGACGGCCGCGGCGATCCGTTGCTCGGCCACCTCGGGCGCCACGTAGATCTCGATGTGGAACCGCTGACCCGGGGCCTCGTGTTCGTCGGCGTCCCCGAACCACAGGTTTGGCACCCGTCCCGTGGCATCCCGGATCTCGTCGCTGGGGGTCCCGCGGCCCTGGGCATCGGCGCTCCCGGTCAGTAGGGCGGCCCACACCGGGGCGATGGTCGCGGATCGCGGCGTGTCGAGGCCGAGCTCGATGTCGCTGACCGAGGACGGGTCAGCGTCGACCTTGTGGTCGACGGCGATCTCGGTGATCCGGCGCGCGAGGTCAACGTCCTGCTGGGTCACCCATTCAACAACGTGTTCGGTGCCTTCCTCGTCGCGGTAGATGGCGTCGTCGCTGACCAGCTTGAAGTCGACGTACCCCCTACCGATGGACACGCTCGGGTGGTGGCCGAGCGGGTCGCCCGCCTCGCCCACCGCGGCGACGAACCGTGCGCCGGTGGCGAAGTCGTCGATCACGTAGCGCGCATGAAGTCCCTGGGCCAGCTTGCGCCAGTCGGTCAGGTTCGCCTCGGCGATCTGTTCGCCCTTCAGCATGTCCATGGACGGGGACCGTAACCCTGAATCAGTACGCAGCACTGGCGCAATGAACAGCGGGTCTGCCGCACACCGCGCGTCACACTGGAAGTCGTGACCTACCCGGTCCGCCGCCGTCCGATGCCGAAGGCCGTGCAACAAGACGACTGCGTCGGAGTGCTACGGAAGGAAGCCATCCGTCGGGCCGTGAGCGACGATTCCCTGCTGCCCGGGATGGGCACTTGAGATGTGGACGTTGCCTCCCGCGTGCGCCTCCCGCAACGAGGCACCAGTCAGCAGGATTGGCTGACCTCGCTGACCATCCAGCCCGCCCGTTGCTTGGTGACGACGACGATCACCTCGTCCTCGTCATGACCCTTCTGGAAGACGACGTATCCGTCGCCGGTCTCGATGCTCGTCAGGTCGTCCAGCGTCAGTCCCTCGACGGGCGTGTCGTCCGCAGCTCCGCTTCCGAGGAACCCCGAGAGTGCTTGCTCGGCCGACTGAGGTCCGCCGGCTACGACGGTGCCGTCGTAGGTCCGCGTGCTGAACCCTCCGCACTCAGGTTCGTCGTCGAGGAACACCTGGAACACGGCGAATCCCAGCGCCACTCCGACGACCGGTGCAGCGACCCGCAGCCAGGGCTTCGCCGTGCGACGATCCCTCGGCTGCGCGTTCACGCGTTGATGATGCCCGCTCCGACGCTCACGGTGGGGCCCATCGGCAGCCATGCCCGGGCGCTGTTGTCCTGAGGAGACAGGAGCCAGGCGAACAACCCGTCCACGATTCGGGCCGCCGAGACTGTCACACCCTCTGCGTAGCGTTGGAGCATGTCGTTGGGTTCCGTCGACCTCGCCATCGAGCAGGCAGAGACGGGACTTGCCGCGCTGGCTCAGGTCGACCTTGCGGGCCTCACCGATGTCGAGGTGCTGGAGCTGAACGAGGCGGCGCAGCGGCTGCGCACGCTCGCCGACGGCGTGTGCGTGCGAGCAGCGAGCGCCCTCGACACGTCGGGGGCGTGGGCGCCGGAGGGCGCCAAGTCACCCGCGGCTTGGCTGCAATGGCGTTGCCGCATCCAGCGCGGTCGAGCGGTCACGTTCCTCCGCTGCGCACGCGAGCTGCGCACCATGCCAGCCACGGAGGTCGCCTTGCTGGCCGGCCAGATCACGGTCGAGCACGTGCGACTCCTCGTCGACGCGAAGCAGCTGTCTCCAGAGGCCTTCACGGCCGACGAGGACCGCCTCGTGGGTGCCGCCGCCCGGCTGCGGGTGGCCCAGTTCGAGAAGGCCCTCGCCTACTGGAAGCACCTCCACGAGCCCGACCTCACCGAGCAGACGGCTCAGGAGGCGTTCGAGGCCCGCGAGCTGTCCGCCTCGAGGACGATGGACGACGTCGTGGTCGTGGACGCGCTGCTCGATCCGGTCGGCGGCGCCATCGTCTTGCGCGAGCTGGAGCGCCTGGAGCAGACGCTCTGGGAGGCCGACTGGGCGGACGCTCGGGCTCGGGTGGGTGACGGCGCCTGCGAGCAGGACCTGGGCCGCACGCGGCGCCAGCGGCGTGCGGATGCGCTGCGACTCATGGCCGAGCGCTCCGCCGCCAAGCCAGCCGACGCCACCGAGCCGCGTGTGCTGTTGCAGGCGCTGGTCGGCGAGGAGTCGCTCAGCCGGATCTGCGAGCTCTCGAACGGCCAGGTGGTCACGCCCGGGCAGCTCGTGCCCGTCCTGAGTCAGGCCGATGTCGAGCGAGTCGTGTTCGACGGACCCTCCAAGGTGCTCGACGTCGGTGTCCGCCGACGTCTGTTCACCGGCGCCACCCGCACGGCGGTGCTGGTCCGCGATCGCGGGTGCACCCACCCCTCGTGCGACACCCCGCTCGACCGGTGCGAGATCGATCACATCCACCCCTACGAGGCGGGGGGTGAGACCACCCAGACGAACGGGCAGTGCCTCTGCGCCTTCCACAACCGCCGCAAGGGCCGAACACCCCCGCCGGCCGCCTGAGGGCGAGCCGGCGACTCGTCACCTCGGCAACAGGACGCGCGGGTTCAGGATCCCGTCCGGGTCGAGCGCCGCCTTGATGGCGCGCATCGCAGCCACCGCCGACTCGCCTCGTTGACGGACGAGCCACTCGCGCTTGGCCGTGCCGATGCCGTGCTCGGCGCTCACGCTGCCTCCGAGCTCGAGCACGAGGTCGAGGACCGCGTCGACGGGCCGGTCGTCATCGGGCGGCGGTCCGACGATGTTGACGTGGAGGTTCCCGTCGGCGAGATGGCCGAAGACGAGCGTCGTCGAGCCGGGGGCCACGCCGGAGACAGCATCCTCGACCCGAGCCACGAACACGGCCAGCTCCGTGACGGGGAGCGTGACGTCCGCCTTGTGCACGAGCCCGAGGGACGCCGCCGCCTCGGAGTGCGCCTCTCGCCAGCGCCACAACCGGGCGATTCCCGTCGGGTCGTCCGCCACCGCGCTCGACAGCACCCCATCCCCCAGCCGGTCGAGCGCGACGCCGAGCTCGTCGGCGAGCCCGGCCCGCTCCCCCGCCACCTCCACCAGCACCGCGCACCCTCCGACGACGGGCGAGGGCGCGCCCAGGTGATCCCCGACGACCGCGAGGCCCGACTCGAGGAGCAGCTCGACCGCGTGGAGGGAGGGCAGCGCCCGCAGGACCGGCAATGCCGCCACCGCATCCGCGACAGAGGCCATGCCGAGCAGGGCCACCAGGCGCCCGTCCGGCGTCGGCACCAGGCGCAGGCGCGCGGCCGTCACGATGCCGAGGGTCCCCTCGCTGCCACAGAGCAGCCCGGGGAGGTCGTAGCCCGTGTTGTCCTTGAGAAGACCGGCGAGGTTGGCCTCGACCAGCTCCCCCGTGCCGAGCACCGCCTGAACGCCGAGCACCTGGGCGCGCATCGATCCGTGCTTCACGACGTGCAGCCCGCCGGCGTTCGTCGCCACCATCCCTCCGATCGTCGCGGTGTCACGCGCCGACAGGTCGACGCCGAACGAGAGTCCGTCGGACCGCACGTGGGCCTGGAGGGCCGCGAGCGTCGCACCGGCTCCGACGGTGACCTGCGCGGCGGTGGTGTCGACGGCGCCGATCGAGTCGAGACCCCGCAGGTCCACGACGACCTCTCCGGTCTCGGGCACGGACCCACCGACCAGCCCCGTGTTCCCGCCCTGCGGCACCGAGCGCGACCTGGTGGCGGCGCGCGGCGCGGACGAGGGCGACGACGTCCTCGACGCGACGGGGCCGAAGGACCGCCGGGCTGCTCCCCTGCCAGCGTCCGGTCCAGTCGACGACATGGGTTCGAACGATGTCCGGATCCGTGACCACCCGATCGGAGCCGAGCGCCTCCTCGGTCTCCGCCAAGAACCGATCCAGGCTCACGTGGGTCGACGCTAGCGGTGGCCCACCGCCATCGGTCCGGTGCCTCGTACGCTGCTCAGATGGTTGCGATCCCGGACAGTGCCCGCCCCGTCCTCGAGGGACCCAACCTGGCTCACGTCGTGACCATCGATCCCGACGGGGCGCCGCAGGTGAGCTGCGTGTGGGTCGGGCTCGACGGCGACGAGGTCGTGTTCGCGTCCCTCGGCCCATGGCGGAAGCTGCGCAACCTCGAGCGCGACCCGCGCGTCGCCCTCTCGGTGGAGTCACCCGAGCTGAACCACCTGGGGATGCGCGAGTACCTGGTGCTCCAGGGCACGGCGAGGGTCGTGACGGGCGGCGCGCCCGAGATGCTCCAGGAGCTCGCGCACGTGTACCTCGGCCCCGATGTGCGGTTCCCACCGATGGACGATCCGCCCCCGGGGTCGGTCGTGCGGATCACGGCCGACCGCATCGGCGGCGTCGGCCCGTGGACCGGCTGAGCGGCGCCTAGCGAGCGGTCTGCTTGATGCGGGCCATGACGTCGTCGGTGAGCTTGGGGAGCACGTCGAGCGCACCCATGTTCTCCTGCACCTGCTCGACCCGGCTGGCCCCGGTGATGACCGTCGACACGTTGGGGTTCTTGGCGCACCAGGCCAGCGCCAGCTGCGACAGCGTGCAGTCGAGCTCGTCCGCGATCCCCGCGAGCGCCTTCACCTTGGCGTTGCGCGCCTCGTCGGTGAGGACGTCCTTGAGCCACTCGTAGCCCGGCAGCGTGGCGCGGCTCCCCTCCGGGATGCCGTCGATGTACTTGCCCGACAGGAGCCCCGAGGCGAGCGGGCTCCAGGTCGTGAGCCCGAGCCCGATGTCCTCGTAGAGGCGGGCGTACTCACGCTCGACGCGCCGCCGCTCGAAGATGTTGTACTGCGGCTGCTCCATCACGGGCTTGCGCAGGTGGTGGCGGTCGGCGATCTCCCATGCGGCCCGGATCTCGTCGGCCGACCACTCCGACGTGCCCCAGTACAGGGCCTGGCCGCGGTCGATGATGTCCGACATCGCCCACACGGTCTCCTCGATGGGGGTCTGCGGGTCGGGCCGGTGGCAGAAGAGGAGATCCACGAAGTCGAGCCCGAAGCGCTCGAGGCAGCCGTCGATCGAGTGCAGCAGGTACTTGCGGTTCAGCGTGTTGCGGCTGTTCACGCCCTCGGTGAGGCCCCAGTACACCTTGGTGGACACCACGTAGCTCTCACGCGCCCAGCCCAGCTGCTGGATCGCCTCCCCCATGATCCGCTCCGACTCCCCGCCGGCGTAGGCCTCGGCGTTGTCGAAGAAGTTCACCCCCGCGTCGTGGGCGGCCTCGATGCAATCTCGCGCCTTGCCGACGTCGAGCTGCGGGCCGAAGGACACCCACGAGCCGAACGACAGCACGCTCACCTTGAGGCCGGATCGGCCCAGTCGTCGATGCTCCATGCGCCTGTCTACCGCGGTCGGAGCTCAGGCGGACGCGGTGACGTCCAGGACCCGCTCGACGAAGTCGGCCACGCCCTGCTGCAGCTTGTCCCGCCGGATGAGCTGGCCCCCCAGCACCTCCGCGCCCCGTGCCTCGACGGCATCGGACATCTTCTGCAGCGCGTGGCCCGGGTCGATGGCGTAGGTGAGGTAGACGATCGCCCGCTTGCCCGCGAGCGCGGGCATCTTCTTGATGCGACCGACGCGCCCCGGGCGCTGCCCCACGACGATCAGCCCGTCGACCCAGCTCCCGACGATCACCAGGTCGGCGTCGGACAGCGCCTGGTAGTCGATGCCGGTGATCGGGAACGCTCTCGTCGGCAGGCCCTGCGCGGTGAGATCGGCGGCGATGGCCCGGCCCGCCTTGGCGGTGTTGCCGGTCAGGCTCTCGAAGATGACGACGGCTTGCACGAGCCCTTTCTAGTCCCGCGGGCGCCCGTGCCCGTACCCTCGCCCCATGGTCTCCGAGCTCTTCGACGCCGACGCCTGGGATCTCGTTCCGGGGTTCGAGCTGATGGACGTCACGTACCACCGGGCGAAGGCCCACGGCACGGTGCGCATCGCGTTCGATCGCCCCGAGGTGCGCAACGCCTTCCGGCCGGCGACGGTGGACGAGCTCTACCGAGTGCTCGACCACGCCCGACAGTCCTCCGACGTCGGGTGCGTGCTCCTCACCGGCAACGGTCCCTCACCGAAGGACGGCGGCTGGGCGTTCTGCTCCGGGGGCGACCAGCGCATCCGAGGCAAGGACGGGTACCGCTACGCGGACGGCGACACCGCCGACACCATCGATCCCGCCCAGACCGGACGCCTCCACATCCTCGAGGTGCAGCGCCTCATCCGCTTCATGCCGAAGGTCGTCATCTGCGTGGTGCCTGGCTGGGCGGCCGGTGGAGGTCACAGCCTCCACGTCGTCTCCGACCTCACGCTCGCGTCGCGCGAGCACGCCCGCTTCAAGCAGACCGACGCCGACGTGGCCAGCTTCGACGGCGGCTTCGGATCGGCCTACCTCGCCCGGCAGGTCGGCCAGAAGTTCGCTCGCGAGATCTTCTTCCTCGGCGACGAGTACTCCGCCGACGACGCCCACCGCATGGGGATGGTGAACGCCGTGGTGGCGCACGCCGACCTCGAACGGGTGGCGCTCGAGTGGGGCGCCAAGATCAACGGGAAGAGCCCCACGGCCCAGCGGATGCTCAAGTACAGCTTCAACCTCATCGACGACGGGCTGGTCGGCCAGCAGCTCTTCGCCGGCGAGGCCACGCGGCTCGCCTACATGACCGACGAGGCGGCCGAGGGCCGCGACAGCTTCCTCGAGAAGCGCGCGCCCGACTGGTCGCCCTACCCCTGGCTCTTCTGAGCCGTCAGTCGGCGGACTTGGCTCGCTTGGCGCTGCGGGCCCGCTGGGTCTGGTCGAGGACGACCTTGCGCAGGCGCACCGACGAGGGGGTGACCTCGACGCACTCGTCCTCGGCGATGAGCTCGAGCGCCTGCTCGAGCGACAACGTGCGGGGCGGGATCAGCTTCTCGAACGCCTCGGCCGTGGACGACCGGATGTTGTTGAGCTTCTTCTCCTTGGTGGGGTTGATGTCCATGTCGTCGGCGCGCGAGTTCTCGCCGACGATCATCCCCTCGTAGACCGGCACGCCGGGGCCCACGAACATCACGCCGCGGTCCTGCAGGGCGGTCAGCGCGAAGCCGGTGGTCGGCCCGAGGCGATCCGCCACGAGGGAGCCGTTGGGCCGGCCCTTGATCTCCCCCGCCCACGGCTCCATGGCGCTCGAACACGTGGTGCAGGAGGCCGGTGCCGCGGGTCTCGGTGATGAACTCGGTGCGGAACCCGATCAGCCCTCGTGCCGGCACGAGGTACTCCATCCGGACCCAACCGGTGCCGTGGTTGATGATCTGCTCCATCCGGCCCTTGCGCAGGGCGAGGAGCTGGGTGACCACGCCGAGGTAGTCCTCGGGCACGTCGATGGTGAGGCGATCGACCGGCTCGTGGACCTTGCCGTCGATCTCCTTGGTGAGCACCTGCGGCTTGCCGACGGTGAGCTCGAAGCCCTCGCGGCGCATGATCTCCACGAGCACCGCCAGCTGCAGCTCGCCCCGCCCCTGCACCTCCCACGTGTCGGGACGCTCGGTGGGCAGCACGTGGATGCTGACGTTGCCGACCAGCTCGCGGTCCAGGCGGCCCTTCACGAGCCGGGCCGTGAGCTGCGGTGCCCTCCTTGCCGGCCAGCGGGGACGTGTTGATCCCGATGGTCATCGAGAGGCTCGGGTCGTCGATGTGGATCACCGGGAGCGGGCGGGGGTCCTCGAGATCGGTCAGCGTCTCGCCGATCGTGATCTCGGGGATGCCGGCGATCGCGATGATCTCGCCGGGACCGACCTTGTCGGCGGCCACGCGATCGAGCTCCTCGGTGATGAACAGCTCCGAGATCTTCGCCTTCTCGGTGGTGCCGTCCGCCCGGCACCAGGCGACGGTGTCGCCCTTGTGCAGGTGCCCGTTCACGATTCGGCACAGCGCCACCCGTCCGAGGTACGGCGACGAGTCGAGGTTGGTGACCAGCGCCTGCAACGGTGCCTCGGGGTCGAACTCCGGCGCGGGGATGCGCTCGATCAGCAGGTCGAGCAGCGGCTTGAGGGTGGCGCCATCGGGCAGGCCGGCGCCGTCCGCCGGTCGCTCCAGCGAGGCCTTGCCCTCACGCGACACGCAGTACACGATCGGGAAGTCGAGCTGATGGAGGTCGGCGTCGAGATCGAGGAAGAGCTCCTCGACCTCGTGCACGACCTCGGCGATGCGGGCGTCCGGACGGTCGACCTTGTTGACGACGAGCACGACGGGCAGATCGGCCTCGAGGGCCTTGCGGAGCACGAAGCGGGTCTGCGGCAGCGGGCCCTCGGAGGCGTCCACGAGGAGCAGCACGCCGTCGACCATCGACAGGCCTCGCTCCACCTCGCCGCCGAAGTCGGCGTGGCCGGGGGTGTCGATGATGTTGATCTTCACGTCGCCGTAGGCCACCGAGGTGTTCTTGGCGAGGATGGTGATCCCCTTCTCGCGCTCGAGGTCCATCGAGTCCATGACGCGCTCGTTGACGTCCTGGTTGGCGCGGAACGCACCGGACTGCCACAGCATCTTGTCGACGAGGGTGGTCTTGCCGTGGTCGACGTGGGCCACGATGGCCACGTTGCGAAGATCGGCGCGTATCGCCATCTGGGTTCCTTGTGGGGTGTTCGGGGGTCGGCCAGCCTACGGGGGTGGGCTCAGGCGAGCCGCATCGGGGCCACGTGGTCGTCTGGGGGCAGGTCCCCGTCGACGATCGCCCACACCTCGCTGCTCAGGAGCTCGGCCTGGCCGTGCAGCGTGGTGGCGAAGGCGGTGTCGGCGGCATCCCGGCCGGTCGCGATGCGCACCAACGACCCCCGGGGCGCCAGGCGGGTGGCGTCGAGCACCTGCCACTCCCCCTGCACGAGCACCTCGGCGACCGCATGGAAGTCCATCGGCGAGAGGCCGGGCGCGTAGACGGCCACCAGCCGGGCCGGGATCTCGAGGGCCCGGCACAAGGCCACGGTGAGGTGGGCGAAGTCGCGGCACACGCCGCGGCCCGACAGGAGCGTCTCCACGGCGCCGTCGAGGGGTGCCGTCGCGTCGATGTCGTAGGCGAGCCGCTCGAAGACCCAGCCGGCGACCGCGGCCGCCCGATCCGGGCCGTCGGGGAGCTGCCCGAGCTCCGCGGTGGCGAAGGACAGAAGGGTGTCGGACGGGCTGTACCGGCTCGGGCGGAGCTGCGCGACGACCTCCGGATCGAGCAGGTCGTCGACCGTTGGGGGCGCCACCGAGGTGGGGCGCACCGACGCTTCGTAGTGCACCGTGAGCTCCCCGGCCGGCGCTCGCAGGAGGTGGTAGCGGCCACCGTGCCCGCTGTCGATGGCCACCTCCGTCGTCTCGACCGCGCCGCCGGCCGCGGAGACGACGAGCTGCTCGGTGTCGAGCTCGGACCGCTCGTCGGGCGACCGCCACCTGCAGCACCATCGACGCGCCGCCGTCACCCACCGCGAACGTGAGGTGGCACCCGACGTGGCGGGTGGCGGCGTCGCGGTTCGTCATCGCCCCAGTCTGGACCCGATCGGGCATGCTTCCGGCATGACGAGCGAGTGGGACGCTGCCGTGGCGGCGGTGCGAGCCGGTCGCCCGCCCGACGAGGCCGCACGGGGGCTCGTCGACCTCATGACCGACGAGGAGCGTCACGGGTGCCTCGACGGCGACCTGCCGTTCTGGGCCGGCATGGCCGACATGGGCAGCGGCGGCTACCACAAGCGCCCGTTCCTCGGCGCGCAGGTCCCTCGCCTGGGCATCCCGGGCTTCGCGTTCAGCGACGGGCCGCGCGGCGTCGTGGTCGGCAACGCCACCTGCTTCCCGGTCACCATGGCCCGCGGGGCGACCTGGGACGTCGACCTGGAGGAGCGCATCGGTGAGGCCATCGGCCGCGAGCTGCGCGCCGTCGGCGCCGACCTCTACGGGGGCGTGTGCGTGAACGCGCTCCGCCACCCGGCGTGGGGCCGTGCTCAGGAGACGTACGGCGAGGATCCCCACCACCTGGGCGAGATGGGGGCCGCCCTCACCCGGGGCGCCCAACGCCACGTCATGGCCACGCTCAAGCACTTCGCCTGCAACTCGATGGAGAACGCCCGCTTCGCCGTCGACGTGACCGTCGACGAGGTGGCCCTCCACGAGGTCTACCTCCCCCACTTCAAGCGGATCGTCGACGAGGGCGTGGCCTGCGTGATGAGCGCCTACAACTCGGTCAACGGCGAGTGGTGCGGGCAGAGCCGGACCCTCCTCACCGACATCCTCCGCGACGAGTGGGGCTTCGACGGCTTCGTGATCAGCGACTGGATCTTCGGCCTCCGCGACGCCGGACCGTCGATCACCGCGGGGCTCGACGTCGAGATGCCCGCCCGCATGATCCGACGCGACGGCCTCCCCGACGGCCCTCGAGTCCGAGCACGTCACCGAGGCAGACATCGACGCGTGCGTCACCCGCACCATCACGTCGCTGCTCCGGCACGCCGCCGATGCTCGAGCGCGACTCGTCGCCCGTCGGTCCGGAGGTGCTGGCCGCACCGGCCCACCAGGCGCTCGCACGCGAGGCCGCCGCCAAAGCCGTCGTGCTCCTCCAGAACGAGCCCGTCGCCGGCCGCGCCGTCCTGCCCATCGACCCTGGCGTGGCGACGGGTCGCGGTGCTCGGCCGCCTCGCCGACGAGCGCAACCTCGGTGACGGGGGTTCCAGCGACGTCTACGCGCCCTCCGTCGTCACCGTGCTCGAAGGGCTCCGGGCCGCGCTCCCCCACGCCGAGGTCGTCCACGCCGACGGCTCCGACCTGGCGGCGGCGGCCGCCTCGGCAGCCAGCGCCGACGTGGCGATCGTCGTGGTCGGCTACACCCGAGCCGACGAGGGCGAGTTCATCGGCGACAGCGGCACCACCCACCTGCGCTCCCTGCTACCCGGTCCCGACGAGCCCGACGTGGTGGCCGCCTTCGAGGCCCGGCTCCCGAGCGATCGGTCTGGCGATCGAGGGATCCATCCCCGGCAGCGACGCGCTCGGCTTCTCCACCGGCGGCGACCGCGAGCGCCTCACGCTCCACGACGCCGACGAGCAGCTGATCGAGAGCGTCGCCACCGCCAACCCGCGGACCGTCGTCTGCCTCGTGGCGGGGAGCGCCGTGCTGACCGAGGCGTGGCGTCACCGCGTCCCCGCCCTCGCCCAGATCTGGTACTCGGGGATGCAGGGTGGACACGGCATCGCTGATGTCCTGACCGGCGCCGTCGACGCGACGGGACGCCTGCCCTTCACGGTCGCCGCGGACGCCGCCCACCTCCCTCCGTTCGATCGCGACGCGACCGAGGTCGTCTACGACGCCTGGCACGGCTACTGGCGCCTGGCACGCGATCGGAACGAGCCGGCCTTCCCGTTCGGCTTCGGCCTGTCGTACACGTCATGGCAACCGGGCCCGACCACGCTCGACGATGACGGCGATGACCTCCTCGTGCGGGCCCACCTCACCAACACCGGCGAACGAGGCGGCGCCGACGTGGTGCAGGTGTACGCCGGTCGTCCCGCCGACTCCTCGCGGCCGGCGCGGCGCCTGGTGGCCTTCGCGCGCGTCGAGGCCGCCGCGGGAGCCAGCGTCGAGGTCGAGCTGCGCATCCCCTGGTCGCGGCTCGCGGTCCGGGATCCCGATCGCCACGAGTGGGTGGTGCGGCCCGGGACCTATGTGCTCACCGTCGGTCGCCACAGCGCCGACCTGAACGCCGTCGACCTCGTCGTCGACCGGACCGCCTAGGGCGAGAAGGGCACCGCCGCGTCGACCCAACCGGCACGCATCCGCCGGAGCGCCTCACCGGTCCAGCGGACCACGTCGTCGTCACGAGCGGGATCGCCCACCTCCAACCAGGTCAGCACCGACTCCACCAGCCATCCGATCACGACCTCGGCCGCCCACGCATCGAAGGCGGCGTCGACGCTGGAGATCGCCATCAGCTCGCGCACCGCGGCGACCGACATCGACCGCAGCTCGAGGGCGTAGGCCGCGAACTGGGCCTCCCGGGGGGCGTGGCGCCACAGCAGGGTGAAGGCGGCCGGGTCCTCCCGGGCCACGGTGAGCAGGGTCCGCGTGCCCAGGCCCGGCTGGGCGTGCTCGAGCCCTCGCAGCAGCTCCTCGGCCTGGCGGTCGAACACCCGCTGGAGGATCGCCCGGTACAGCTCCTCCTTGGAGTCGAAGTGCCGGTAGACGATCAGCTTGGTGACGCCGCAGGCGTCGGCGACGTCCTCCATCGAGGTGGCGGCGTAGCCCGTGCGGGCGAAGGCGGCGGCGGCGCCGTGCAGGATCGCGGCGTGGCGCTCCTCCCGGCGCAGGAGCCGGCGCTGCGGGGCCTCGACCATGCCCACCTCCCTCCACGCTGTGGTGCTTGCGGGTGTACACCGGTGAGTATACAGTCCAGCGCACGCACACAGGGGAACAGGGGGTGCCATGACCACGGCACAGGTGAGCTTCACCGAGGCAGAGCTGCTCGCGGACCACACGATGGCCGAGCCGCTCATCGAGGGCGGCGTGCGCTGCCACGGTGGCTTCGACGACCAGGGCGACTACGTGTCGCCGCGCACCAAGCACCGCGTCCCCGCCATCGAGGCGTGGCAGGCGCAGCACACCGAGCTGTTCGGCACCCAGGTGCTGCACGTGCCGCTCGACACGTGGCCCGCGCACATGCCCAACGTCGCCCAGGCCCGCCACCTGATCAAGGCCGGCGTGCCCGGAGCCGCTGATCGCCACCCTGACCCGCATCGGCACGGTGGAGGGCTACGGCGCCAACATCCGGCTGCTCCAGCCCGGCGACATGCAGCGGCACTTCGACGAGGACATCCGTGGCACCGCGATCGACCACCTCGGCCGGGGCCTGTTCGAGGCCCACGGCCGCGACGAAGCGGGCTGGGAGGAGGAGGCGGGCCACAAGGACATGTGGTTCGCGGCCCGCGACGTCGCCTTCGAGTCCCCCACCGCGAAGGTCGACATCGACGCCATGCTCGCTCGCATGGGCTTCGGCCAGTCGGGTGGCCCCGGCGGCGTGGACGTCGAGCGGGCCCTCCCCGACGACATCGACGTGAACCTCGAGCTGATCGCCAACCTGATGATCCGCGTGCTCTTCATCGAGGTGCAGGCGTTCCACACCTTCGCCTGGGCGGAGGAGTGGCTGTCCGACACCGACCTGGTCGGCGGCGACGGACGAGCTGCGGACCTGGTGTCCTTCATCCGGGCCGACGAGACACCGCACGTCGACTACCTCAAGACGGCCCTCACGGAGATGCGCGACCGCACCTGGGTCGGCACCGACGGCAAGAAGCACAAGGGCATCGAGATGATCGGCACCCTGTGGGATCGCGGCCTCGAGCAGTCCCTGGGGGCCGGCCGGGCCCAGACCCGCAAGGCCGTCCTCGGTGAGGTCGAGCACTGGTGCCTCCAGCGCGACAACGGCGCCGACGTCCTCGCCGAGTTCCACGCGCTCGCCGACCCCGAAGCGGCCTGACCCATGAAGTTCGGCATCTTCTACGAGCACCAGCTCCCGCGTCCGTGGGAGGAGGACAGCGAGCTCAAGCTGATCCAGGACGCCCTGGAGCAGGTCGAGCTGGCCGACAAGCTCGGCTTCGACGTCGTCTGGGAGGTCGAGCACCACTTCCTCGAGGAGTACTCGCACTCGAGCGCCCCCGAGGTGTTCCTCGCCGCCGCCAGCCAGCGCACCAAGGACATCCGGCTGGGCCACGGCATCATCCAGACCGCGCCCCAGTACAACCACCCTGCCCGTACGGCGGAGCGGGTGGCCATGCTCGACCTCGTGTCCGGCGGGCGGGTGGAGTTCGGCTCCGGTGAGTCCTCGTCAGAGGCCGAGCTGGCCGGGTTCGAGATCGACCCCGTCGTCAAGCGCGAGGCCTGGCTCGAAGGCCTCGAGGTGGCGCTGCGCTGCATGACCGAGACGCCGTTCACCGGTGTCGAGGGCAAGTTCGTGTCGATGCCGCCCCGCAACGTCGTCCCCAAGCCGGTGCAGAAGCCGCACCCGCCGCTGTGGGTGGCGTGCTCTCGCCGGGAGACGATCCTGCTGGCCGCCGAGAAGGGCATCGGGTCGCTCACCTTCGCCTTCATCGATCCGGAGGAAGCCGTCCACTGGGTCTCCGACTACGAGGCCACCCTCGCCGAGCGGTGCGTCCCCGTCGGGCAGCACGTCAACGCCAACGTCGCCTGCGTCACTCCGATGATGTGCGCTCCCGAGGAGCAGACGGCGATCGAGCGCGGGCTCGAGGGCGGCAACTTCTTCGGCTACTCGCTCGGCCACTACTACATCTTCGGCGACCACGTCCCGGGCACCACCGACGTGTGGAAGGAGTTCATCGAGAAGCGCGCCGAGCACGGCTACTCCCCCGACATCGAGGCGGCCCTCAAGGAGGAGCGCCTCGGCGCCAAGGTCGCCAGCGGTGACACCACCGGGCTGCGGGGCGCCACCGGCACCCCCGACCAGATCCGCGAGTACCTGAGCCGCTACGAGGAGGCTGGCGTCGACCAGCTGATCTTCGTCATGCAGGCCGGGCAAGAACCGCCACGAGCACATCTGCGAGGCGCATCGAGCTCTTCGGCACCCAGGTGCTGCCGGAGTTCAAGGAGCGCGACGCCGCCCAGGTGAGTGCCAAGGCGAAGCGCATGGAGCCGATCATCGAGGCGGCGCTGGCGCGGAAGGAGCGCAACGCTCCGGACCTTCCCGAGGGCTACTCGTTCCCTGCCATGCCCCGGAAGATGGTCGACGCCTCGGGCAACGAGCAGGCCAAGGAGTGGCTGGAGAAGTTCGCCGAGTCGTCCGCCACCGGCGACACGGCGGCCTTCGACCAGATCACCCAGTAGCCCGCCGGATGGCGTACACGGTGATCTCGTTGGATCCCCGCCGTAGCAGCGTCTCGTCCACCATGACGCCGAACAGCACGTCCGTCCCGCCGTCCAGGTAGGCGCGGCTGGTGGCCGCCACCACCCCGTTCACGGCGACCGCGATCGGGGCTTGGGCCTCGACGCCCACGCTGCCGCGCACGAACGCGGGGAGCATCCCGCCGGCGCCCACGTCGGCGTAGGCCGCTGGGTCGAGCAGGGTGGCGTCGACCGGTCCCAGCACCTCCCCGAGCTCCTCGACGGGACGGCCGACGAGCTCCGGGGCCGGGCCGAGTCGCCACCAGCGCCACGGATCACCGACCGCGGGCAGGAACGAGGCCGTGGTGCGCTCGTACATGAGGTCGTGGCTCCCGGGCGGCAGATCTTCCGCATCCAGCACGGTGACCCCCTCCGGGGTGACCTCGCTCAGGTGGATGGGCTTCGCCTGGCCCGCCCGAGGCGAGCCGAGCGCGGAGCGGCCGTCGACCGGGTACGGGATGTCGATGTCCAGCACGTCGGCGATGGTCGGGACCACGTCGACGGTCAGGACGTTGGCGTCGCTCACCACGCCCTCGGTCTGCCCGGGCTCCTTGACGAAGAGGGGCACCCACGCCACGTCGGCGCGCCAGCTCGGGCGTGAGGGACTGGCCCTCGATCCCTCGGATCGCGCCGCCGGGCTCGAAGGAGATCCCGTGATCGGCCGTCAGCACGACGAGCGCGTCGTCGTAGATCCCCTGGGCCTTCAGCTCCTGCACCAGATCACCGATCAGCGAGTCCACGTAGGCCAGCTGGAGGAGATGGCGCTGCCGGCCCGTCTCGACCGGGGCCGCCTCGGATCGCCGAGCATCCTCCTGCGGGATGACGCTGATCTCAGGAACAGGCGGCGGGTACACGACCCCGGACGGCAGGTACTGGTAGGGCACGTGCGGGAGCAGCATGTGCAGGAAGTAGAGGGCTTCGTCCTCGTCGGGGTCGTCATCGAGGCTGTCCATCAGCGAGCGGAACCGCTCGGGTTGGGTGGCATCGAGCGAGCCGTAGATCCAGTCGTCCTCGGGGTTGTTCAGCTCCGCGAACCCGGTGACGGGGTCTTCCGCCCGTCGCGTGGGCGACAGCCGGTCGCGGGCCACGCCGGCGACGTCGTGGGCGAGGCCCCGCCACACCTCGCGGGCACTCCCCTCATAGGGGCACACCGACGAGGGGCACAGCGCGCGTGTTGGTCTCGGTGACGTGCATGTCGTACGAGGACCCGAGGAGGCTGAAGAGCGAGTCGGGGTGCGAGTCCGAGATCGGCAGGCTGTCATCCTGCGGCATCTGCCCCGTCATGATGGCGGGCACCGCGTGCCAGGTGCTGGTGCTCACCGTCGTCGTGTTGCGGAACCAGTGCGAGTCGTCGGCCAGCGCCGCGAGGTTGGGGAACAGCTCGCGATCGATCCCCCGGTCGCTGTCCAGCAGCGAGCGCCAGAGGCAGCTCGTCGAGCACGACCATCACCACGGGGGCCGGCGTGCCGACGCTCGACGGCGGGCACGGCTTCCTCCGCCCGCAGGAGGCGGGAGGTGGACGACGAGGTCAGGAACAGGAACAGGAAGCCGAGCGGAGCCAAGGCCGCGAAGGCCAGCCACAGGTGCACCAGCGGGAAACCGTGCGTAGGCGACCCCTGCGCCGACCCCGAGCAGGACCGCGCCGACCACGAGCGGGATGCCGTTGCCGAGCGGTCGAGCCGCCTGCATGACGAACACCGCCACCAACACCACGATGAACACGAGGTGCACCCAGGCGGCAGGCCGCACGCCGAGCACGAGGCGCACGGCCATCTCCACGAGCCACAGGCCCAGCGCGGGCAGGAACGTGACCGCCAGCCCGAACAGCACGATCTGCGCCGGCGAGGCCCCCCGGAAGGCGAACTGCTCGACCCCTCGACCGAAGACGTCCAGCAGCGGCTGCGTCAGCGCAAAGCCACACAGGGCGAACAGCTCGACGAAGGCGCGGAACCGGGGGTGCCCGGTTCGGTCCTCGTCAGCGGTCAGCGTTCCCGGTTCGTCCGTCGGATCAGGCATCGACCCCGTGGACGTCGCCATCGCCGCCGGGCAGCGGCGCGCCACGCCGATCCAGCTCCACGGGACCGTAGGGGCCGTCGAAGGTGAGCGTTGCCGCCGAGAGCTGATAGCGGCACATCCCCGCCAACGACCCGACCACCTGGTGCTCCTGCGCCATCAGCTCCTCCGACGCGGCGCGCCGCGTGGTCGCCATCGGACCGAAGGTGAGGTACTCGGGGGTGACGTTGTAGCTGGCCGTCAGCTGGTTGACCCCGGTCGATCCGCTGACCCGGCCGTCGTGGCCGAAGGTCACCACGATCACGTGATCCTCGGGAGCGGTGAGCTCGACGCCCGCGATCCGACGGATCTGCCAGGTCGTGCCCGCCAGCACGTCGCTCGTGGCCGTCGGGCCCGTGGTCGCCGGATCGCTCATCAGCGCCGACGCTACCTGCCCCGAGCCCGTCGCCCTGCGTCAGCCGGACCCCAAAACGGGGGCGACCCCGGGCGCCTCCCCACCGAAGTGGTTCGGCAGCGCCGGGGCCACCAGTCGGCCGAGGATCCACCAAGCGACCGTTGCCCGGCGTTAGCCTGGCGTCGATCACCCACATCGCCCGTCGGAGCCGAAGCTCTGGCGGGCGATGCCCGTTCCGGGACCGTGTCGCCGAAGCGATGCGACCCGTCCCCGCTGGCCTGTGGGGTTCCCCCCACCTCCTGGCGAGCCGCTCGACCTGATCAGCTTGCGCTTCCCGAGTCGTGCGGACGGTGGATTTCTCGTCCTCCCACTGCGGTGGTCTCGGTTCGATCCTGAGGGTTCTCCGTTGGCCGAAGCCTCCGGTCACTTCTCACTCTCGCCCCGCTCCGTTCCGCTGCGGTGAAGCAGATGTTGGACCTCCCGCAAGGCCCCGTCAACGACTTTCGCGAGATCCCCAGGCTTATCCACGAACCTTTTTGGTTGTCCCCAGATCGGGGTCGGTTGTCCACCACGATGCCCACAGGAAATGCACAGGAGGGCGGTGGTGGAGACTGTCGGACATGACGAGCTACGACCACCTCCAGGTCGACCGCGACGCTGCGCTCGACGGTCTGATGACGATCACGCTCGACCGCCCCGAGAAGCTGAACGCCCTGAGCATCGCCCTCCACGACGAGCTCCAGGACCTCCTGGGCTCCCTCGAGACCGACCACACGGTCCGTGTGGTGGTCCTCACCGGGGCCGGCCGCGCGTTCTCCGCGGGCGCCGAGCTCGGTGACCGCCGTCCGGAGCCCCCGGTCAACGACCTGGACCGGCGAGCCCGAGCGCACCTCGGCGGCCGCACGTGCGAGCTCCTCGATCGCCTGCCCCAGGTGACCATCGGCGTCGCCAACGGACTGGCGATCGGCGGCGGTGCGGTGCTGCTGTCCTGCTGCGACCTCCGCCTCGCCGGCGAGAGCGCCTGGTTCAGCATCCCCGAGGTCGAGCTCGATCTGCCCCTCACCTGGCAGGCCCTGCCCCGCCTCATGCGCGAGCTCGGGCCCGCCCGCACCAAGGAGGTGGCGATGGCCTGTGAGCGCTTCACGAGCTCCCAAGCGGCCGCCTGGGGGTTCCTCAACCACGTCTACCCGGATGCCGAGCTCCCGGCGGCGACGCGAGCGCTCGCCGAGCGCCTGCTCTCCATGGACCCGCTGACGTTGGCGATGACCACGAGCGCCTGTCGAGCCCTGGAGAACTCGATGGTGCCCAAGGAGGTCACCTGGAGCGACGCCGAGCTGATGCTCCTCGCCTACCGGCAGAACACGCTGCGCGCCCGGCGCGAGGGCGCTCGCTAGGGCGCTGGGGCCAGGCCGGCCCAGAACGACGTCAGGACCGCCACCGCGGCATCCGGCGCCTGGTAGGGCCAGAAGTGGCCGGCGCCCTCGATCGGTTCGAAGCCCGCGCCGAGGAGCCCGGCGACCTCGCGGGCCAGGACCTCGTTCCCGAAGGGGTCCTCCGTGGGGTGCAGCACCACCCCTGGGGCGGCGGTCGGCGCCCACGGCCCCCAGTGGTGGTACGGGTTCGGCGTCGCGGAGCGGTAGAGGTCGAGGATGCAGTGGCCCATCGTCAGGTCGGACGCCGCGGCCATCTCGAGGGCATCGGCATGCGGTACGCCGAGGAGCTCGTACCCGGTGGCGCGCTCCTCAGGCGTCTGCGCGTCCTGACCCTCGATGAACGCCTCCCCCTCGCCCGGCGTCTGCCAGATCTTGGCGAAGTCATGCCACTCGTAGTCGGGGTGGGCGATGTTGCCGACGTCGGCGGCCCACGAGCGGAGCCGGTCCCCGTGGGCGGTGGCGACCCGATAGGTGAGCCCGGCGCCCCAGTCGTGGCCCACGAGGTCGATGGGGGCGTCGATGCGATCGAGCTCGCCCAGCAGCCAATCCACGTAGGCGTCCTTGGACGCGTCGAACCCGTCCGGTCGCGGGCTGCCGAAGCCGGGCAGGGCCAGCGCCACCGAGTCCTGGTCGATGGCCGCCCCGGACCTTGTCCCAGATGGCGGCTGTTTCTGGCACGCCGTGCACGAAGACGATCACGGCGAGAACCTACCTGGGCACGGTCGGCCGCGGCCGACCGTGCCCAGCGCTCAGCGCAGGTCGTAGTTGGGGGAGGACACGCCGCCGAGCAGGGCGGAGACGAGGATGCCGAGCGGGAGGCTGCCCCAGTAGCTGAGCCCCATCCCGAGGTTCCCGAAGAAGAGCATCAGCAACCAGGTCGCCGGGAACGTGGCGATCAGCAGCACGAGGATGAAAATCAGCAAACCCTTGATCATTGGAACCTCCTGGAGAGTTCTCATGATCGTCACACGTGGCCCGCTGCCAAGCGCGGATCCCCAGCGCCACAATCCCCCAAAGCACGGCCCAGCACTGGTACCTTCCCGCACGAATGGCAACGGGCGACAGCGTCGCATACTGCCCCCCGCTGCTGGTCCCACACAACGACGATGGAGGGTCTCGTGGCACAAGAAGCACCACAAGTAGAACCGAGCGGTTGGGCAGCCGGATGGGCTGCGTTCGCAGGAGTGATGTTGATCATGATCGGCGTCTTCCATGCCCTCGCGGGGCTGGTCGCCATCATCGATGACGAGTACTACGTCATCGGAGCGAACTACACGTGGGAGCTCGACACCACGTCATGGGGCTGGATCCACCTGATCATCGGCATCGTGCTGGTGCTGGCCGGTCTTGGCATCTTCTCCGGGAACGTCCTCGCCCGAACGGTCGGTGTCCTGGTCGCCCTGGTCAGTGCGATTGCCAACTTCATGTGGCTCCCGTACTACCCGGTCGGGTCGGTCATCATCATCGCCATCGACATCGCAATCATCTGGGCCCTCACCGCCCACGGTCGCGACATCACCTACACCGAGTGAACCGCTGCTGGCGCGGCCCGCATTGGGCCGCGCCAGCGCAGCAATGCCGATCAGTCGGCCGCTTCCCCACCGACCCTTATGCTGCGGCGAAGCCGAGCCGCCGGGGGGCGTTGTGGGACTGAACATGGCAGACATCTTCGAGACCGTGGCGCGGACGGTCCCCGAGGGGCAGGCGCTGGTGGTGCGGGCGACGGCAGGGCCCGAGGTGCGTCTCACGTTCGCCGAGCTCGACGCTCGCGCCAACCGCCTCGCGCATGCGCTGGCGTCCATGGGCATCGGGCCCGGCGACCACGTCGGTTGTCACCTCTATGACGGCAACCAGTACGTGGAGGCGTGCCTGGCCGCGTTCAAGCTCCGCGCCGTCCCCGTCAACGTCAACTTCCGCTACGTCGACGAAGAGCTGGCGTACCTGTTCGACAACGCCGATCTCAAGGTGGTGGTGACCGAACCGGACCTCGAGGAGCGCGCCGCTCGCGCCGCGGCGACCCTCGGCTGGGACTGCCCGGTGGTGGTCGCCGACGCGGGCTACGAGGACCTGCTGGCGGCGCAGCCCGACACGGCGCCTGCAGTCGGCGAACGATCGCCCGACGACCTCTACGGCCTCTGGACCGGCGGCACCACGGGCATGCCGAAGGGCGTGATGTGGCGCCACGAGGACATCTACCTGTCCGCGATCGGCGGGGGCGGGAACCCCGCCCTCGGGATCGCGCCCGTGACCGATCTCGGAGACGTCGCAGCCCGAGCGGCCAAGGGTTCACCGATCGCCCGGCACCCTGAGCCTCTGCCCCCTCATGCACGGTGGCGGCTTCTGGCTGATCTTCTCGGCGCTCTTCTCCGGCACCTACGGCGTGGTGATCCGCGACATCGGGTTCGATCCCGCCTTCGCCATGCGGGTCGCGGCCGAGGAGCGGACCAGCGTCGTGATGACCATCGGCGATGCGTACGCGCGGCCGATCGTCGACCTGCTGACGGACGCGGATCCCGAGGAGTACGACCTCTCCCGCCTCCTGATCTACGGGTCGGGAGGCGCGATCCTGTCGCCGTCGGTGAAGGAAGGCCTCGCCCGGGTGCTCCCGAACACGATCGTCCATGACGGGTTCGGCGCGTCCGAGACGGGAGGCCAAGGTCGGCTGGTCGGCACCTCCGAGGACGGCGCACCCCGCTTCGCGATGGACGAGACCAACGTGGTCATCGCCGACGACGGGACCCTGTGCCAGCCCGGCGACGGACGGACCGGCATGCTCGCGACCAGCGGTCACATCCCCCTCGGGTACTACAAGGACGACGCCAAGACGGCAGCCACGTTCCCGGTGGTGAACGGCGTTCGCTACGCCGTGCCGGGCGACATCGCCGCGGTGCACGCAGACGGATCGATCGTCGTGTACGGCCGCGGGTCCGTGTCGATCAACTCGGGCGGGGAGAAGATCTTCCCCGAGGAGGTCGAGATGGCGCTCAAGAGCCATCCGGCGGTGTTCGACGCCACCGTCGTCGGCACCCCGCACGAGCGATTCGGCGCGCAGGTGACCGCCGTGGTCGAGCTGCGGCCCGGGATGGCCGACGCCCCACCAGACCTCGCCGACCTGCAGGAGCACTGCCGCGGGCATCTCGCGGGGTACAAGGTCCCGCGTGCCGTGGTGTTCGTGGATGCCACCGTCCGGTCCCCCTCGGGCAAGCCCGACTACCGCTGGGCCAAGGAAGCCGCCCTCGCCGGCCTCGAGTCGCCGGCGATCACCTGAGCCTCGCCGCGTCGACATGGCAGGAGCGGCGGTCGGGATCATCGGGACGGGAGGCGTGGGCGTGGCCACCGCGTCCGCGCTCATCATGCGGGGCATCGCGGGCCGGGTGACCATCTACGGCCGGAACGGCGGCGCCGCCCACGGCCTGGCGCTCGACTTCATGAACGGTCGGCCGCTGCTCGCCCGCGTCGAGGTCCGCGGCCGCAGCCTCGACGACATCGACCGCGAGGACATCCTGGTGATCACGGCCGGCCACCACACGATGCCGGGTCAGACGCGCCTCGATGTGCTGCGCGAGAACATCAAGGTGATGGACTCGATCGCGAGTGCCGTCGAGGCCGCCGAGCTTCCCGGGATCGCGCTCGTCGTGACCAACCCCGTCGACGTCCTCACCGAGTACCTCACGCGCCGATGGGCCGGCCGGCCCGTCGCCGTGATGGGCTCGGGCACCGCCCTCGAGACCCTTCGGTTGACGGACTCGATCGCCCGAGCGTGCGGCGTGCACGTCCGGAGCGTGCACGCGTGGGTGATCGGCGAGCACGGCGACTCGTGTGCGTTCCTGCTCGAGTCGGCGGTCGTCGGGACCCTGCCGGTCCGAGCCTTCGCGAGCCAGCGCGGCGTCGACCTGAGCGACGACCGCCTGGCCGAGATCGAGCGGGAGGTCCGCAGCGCGGCGTACCAGATCCGCGACCTGAAGGGCTCGGCCGTCCAAGGCATCGGCCTCACCGTGAGCGGCTTGGTCCAAGCCCTGACCCATGAGGTCGGCGCGCTCATCCCCGTGTCGGTCCGGGTCGGCGAGGGTGTGTGCGCGAGCCTTCCGTGCGTCCTGGGCCACGAGGGGCCGAGTGCGCCCCTCTGGCCGCCGATGATGGAGTCGGAGCGGGCCGGGTGGGAGCGCTCGATCGAGGTCCTCAGCCAGGCGAACGAGAGCCTGCCGATCTAGCGGATCAGCGGGCGTCCAGCCCCAAGCGGTCGGCGATGGTCTCCCCGATCTCCAGGGACGCGGTCGCGGCCGGCGAGGGAGCGTTGAGCACGTGCACCGCCCGCCCGACGGAGTGGATGACGAAGTCGTCGACCAGCTCGCCCTCCGGTGTCATCGCCTGGGCCCGCACTCCGGCCATGGACGGCGCCAGGTCGGCTCGCTCCAGCTCCGGCAGCAATCGCCGCGCGGCAGCCGTGAACCGGCGTGTGCTCAGCGACCTCGCCATCTCGTTCAGCCCGAAGCGCCAGTTCTGCGCCGCGAAGTGCCGAAACCCAGGAGCGGTGGCGGTGTCTCGGAGGTGTCTCCAGTCCAGCTGGCGCCACGAGTAGCCCTCGCGGGCGAAGGCGAGCACGGCGTTGGGGCCGACGTGGACGTGGCCGTCGATCCCACGGGTCAGGTGGACGCCGAGGAACGGGTACTGCGGGTCAGGCACGGGATAGACGAGCCCCTGCACGAGGTGGGCGCGGTCGGGCACGAGCTCGCGGTACTCGCCTCGGAAGGCCACCACCCGCATCCCGCCGGCACCGCCGGGACCGCTCACGGCCTCCGCGACCTGGTCGGCCTGCAGGCCCGCGCACGTCACGACCCGCTGGGCTTCGATCGGGTCGCTCGTCGTCTCGACCACCAGGCCGGTCGCTCCGTCCACCGCCGACACGACCCCGCACCCGAGTCTGATCGTGGCCCCCAGTGCCTCGATCTCCGCCGCCAGCGAGCGGCACACCGCGGCGTAGTCGACGATCCCGGTGTCGAGGACGTGCAGCGCGGCAACGCCGGCCACGTGGGGCTCGCGCTCCCGCAGCGCCGCGGGTGCCAGCAGCTCGGCTCGCACGCCGTTGGCGGCACAGCGACGCTCCAGCTCCACCAGCCGCTCCCGCTCGAGGGCGTCAGTGGCGACGACCAGCTTGCCGCACACCACGTGGTCGATCTCGTTGTCCCGGCAGTACTCGATCATCGACGCCCGCCCGGCGTGACAGAGCCTCGCCTTCGCCGAACCCGGCGCGTAGTAGACGCCCGCGTGGATCACCCCGGAGTTGCGGCCGCTCTGATGGAACCCCACGGACGCTTCCTTCTCGACGAGCGTGAGCGCCAGGCCGGGGTGCGAGCGCAGGACGGCTCGAGCGGTGGCCAAGCCCACGATCCCACCGCCGACCACCAGCACGTCCGCACGGTCCATGCGGCGGCAGGCTATTGGCTGGTGGCCTGGCCTCCATGGCCCGTGACGGTGGAGACTGCCCGTCCCCTCCCCGATCCCACAGGAAGTGAGGAGCCCATGGGTCTCCTACGAGGACGCGACGACGAACCGCAGGTCCGGTTCCAGATGCGCGAGAAGATGATCTCGATCGGCGACGACTACTGGATCGAGGACGAGTCGGGCGACAAGGTCTTCAAGGTCAACGGCAAGGCCGCCCGCATCCGCGACACCTGGGAGCTGGAGGACCGAGACGGCAACACGGTCGCCAAGATCCAGGAGAAGAAGCTCACCGTCCGCGACAAGATCAAGATCGAGCTCGATGGCGGTCGTTCCGCGACCGTGAAGAAGGCGCTGGTCGGGCTGCGGGACCGCTTCCACGTCGAGGTCGAGGATGGGCCCGACATGAAGGTCAAGGGAAACATCGTCGACCACGAGTACAAGATCGAGCGGGACGGCGACAAGGTCGCAGAGGTCTCGAAGAAGTGGTTCCGGGTGCGCGACACCTACGGCGTCGAGGTGTTCGACGCGCGCGAAGCGATCCTGGTCGTCGCCATCACGGTGGCCGTCGACGCGCTGGCTCACGATCTGCTCTAGCCAGCACGATCCATGCCCCACGAACGGCCGGCACCGAGAGGGGTCAAGGTAGGGTCGGCGCCGTCTTCAGCGCGTTGACGAGGAGGGGCGATGGCCAACCGGACTCGATCGGAGCTCATCTCGGTGCTCGAGCAGAGCGCGCTGTTCCGCGGCCTCACGCGCCGGCAGCTCAACGCCGTGGCGAAGGCGTGCTTCGAGCAGCACTTCGAGCCAGGCGACGTGATCGTCCGGGAGAACGACTACGGCCAGCGGATGGTCACGATGCTGTCGGGCGACGGCGCGGGTCGTCAGGAACGGGCGCACGATCGCCACCGTTCGAGCTGGTGATGCGATCGGTGAGATGTCGATCATCGACGGCCACACGACCTCGGCCTCGGTGATCGCCGAGACCGAGGTCGAGGCGATCGAGCTCTACCGCACGGCGTTCCAGAAGCTGCTCGACGACGTGCCAGCCATGTCGAAGCGGCTGCTGCTGATCCAGACCGCCCGCCTTCGGGAGCTGGACCGGCGCGCCTCCTCCCTCGGCTGAGCGCCGCGTGCGCGGGCAGCCGAAAGAGGCCAGACTCGCCCGGTCCGGTTGCCAGCATCGTGAGGGGTGGGACGTTGTCGTTCGCCAGTCCACTGCCGTCGGTCAGCCTGCCTACGTTGCCTCTGGCGCCGTACGTCCTGGAGCACGCCGACCAGCGGTCCGCCAGGCCCGCGTTCATCGACGGGGCCACCGGGCGGACGATGACCTACGGCGAGCTCCAAGCCGCCATCCGCGGTCAGGCCGCGGGCTGGCTCGAGCGTGGGCTCGCGAAGGGCGAGGTCATCGCCGTGATGGCGCCCAACTGTCCCGAGTACGGGGTCATCTTCCACGCCGTCGCCCTGGCGGGCGGTGTGCTCACCACGGTCAACCCCACGTACACGCCGGGCGAGGTCCACCACCAGCTCGTCGACTCCGGCGCGACACGCCTCATCACCGTCCCGATGTTCCTCGAGACGGTCACCGCGGCGATCGCAGACTCGCCCGTGACGGAGGTGTTCGTCATCGGCGATGCCGACGGCTACACGTCGATCTCGTCGGTTGAGGGCCCGCCGCTCGCGGACCAGGTCCCCGTCGACCTCGACGACGTCGTCGTGCTCCCCTACTCCTCGGGCACGACCGGGCTGTCCAAGGGCGTGATGCTCACGCACCGCAACCTCGTCGCGAACATCGAGCAGTCGCTCGCCGCCATCCCGTTGAACGAGGAGGCGGCCTTCGTGGCGGTGCTGCCGTTCTTCCACATCTACGGCATGCAGGTGCTCATGAACCTGGGCCTGCGGGCCGGCGCCACGATCGTCACGATGCCACGCTTCGATCTCGAGCAGTTCCTACGGCTGCATCAGGAGCACAGCCTCACGAGGGCGTTCGTGGCGCCCCCGATGGTCGTCGCACTGGCGAAGCATCCCCTGGTCGACCAGTTCGATCTCTCCGCGTTGGAGTGGATCCTCTCGGGCGCCGCCCCGCTGTCCGCCGAGCTCGCGATCGAGTGCGGCCAACGGCTCGGCTGCGAGGTGGTGCAGGGATACGGCATGACCGAGCTGTCTCCGGTGAGCCACGCCACGCCGCCGGGCCAGTTCAAGCCCGGTTCGGCCGGGGTCACGGTGCCGAACACAGAGGTCAACATCGTCGACCCCGCGACGCAGGCCTCGCTCGGCCTCGATCAGGACGGCGAGGTCTGGATCCGGGGGCCACAGGTCATGAAGGGATACCTGAACAACGAGGCCGCGACGAAGAGCACGATCGACGCCGACGGGTGGCTGCACACCGGTGACATCGGCCACCTGGACGCCGACGGGCACCTGTTCGTGGTCGACCGCCTGAAGGAGCTCATCAAGTACAAGGGCTTCCAGGTGCCCCCCGCCGAGCTCGAGGCTCTGCTGCTCACCCATCCCCAGATCGCGGATGCCGCCGTGATCGGCCTCCCCGATGACGAGGCCGGGGAGATCCCGGCCGCGTACGTCGTGCGCAAGGCGGGGCAGGACACCACTGCCGCCGACATCCAACGCTTCGTCGCGGACCAGGTCGCGAGCTACAAGCAGATCCGCAAGCTCACGTTCGTCGATGAGATCCCGAAGTCCCCGTCGGGCAAGATCCTGCGTCGCGTCCTACGTGACCAAGCCAAGCACTAGCGCGCATGCGCCGAGCGTTCGATCGGCGCCGATCGATTCGCGCGGGTTTCGACGATGGCATCGGTGGTAGTTGTGGGAGATCAGAACGTTCGAGAGGCGATCGGCTCCGACCGGGGAGGACACGGTCACCGTGCCGCACGGTGACCGCGCCGAAGGCGTGGCCGTCCCTCGGCCGCCGTCCGCAACGGCGGCGTGGATGTCCCGGTGGTGGCGAGGTCGTCACGGCCGGGAGCTCGCGGTGGAGGCCAGCCTGGTCGCCGGGCTCTTGCTGCTCTACCGGCTCGGCCGCTATCTGAGCCGCGATCAGGTCGCCGTGGCGTTCGACCACGCCACGGCCATCCTCAACCTGGAGCGGCAGCTCGGGCTCGCCATCGAGGCCGACGTGCAGCGGCTCGTGCTCGAGCACCCCTGGATGACCACCGTCCTCAACAACTTCTACGCACGCGCGCACTTCCCGGTCACCATCGCGTTCCTGGTCTTTGCCTACCTCCGCACACCCGACGTCTATCGCCACGTCCGATACCTGTTCGTCGTCGTCACGGGCCTCGGGCTCGCGATGCACGTGGTCTACCCCCTCGCCCCGCCGCGCATGATGCCCGGGTTCGTGGACACGATCGCCCTCTACGGACCTTCCATCTACGACCGAGCCGACGTCTCGAGCGTCGCCAACCAGTACGCCGCGATGCCATCGATGCACTTCGGCTGGGCGGTGCTCGTCGCCTACGGCGCGGTCCAGATGGGGCGCCGGTGGTGGCGATGGTTGTTCGTCGCCCATCCCGTCATCACCCTGCTCGCCATCACCGCCACGGCCAACCACTACTGGCTCGACGCGGCGGCCGCGGGGGTGCTGGTCGTCATCGGGGTGGTGGTGGCGAACCGCGCCCCCGCCCGGTTCGCATCTCGCTCGAAGCAGATGGCCGCCGCGTCCTAGCCCTGTCCTCGCGAGCACCGTGCGCCCGCTCGCGCGATGATGGCCGGGAGGACTCTCGTGGCCCCGCACGGCTCCGGGAGCACCCGGGCGATTGCTGGCTTCCTGTCGGTCAGAGTCGTCTGGCACGGACCCCCGGTTCACACCCCGGGGGCCGTGCCGCGTCCGGCGGGGTGGAGCCCTACCGGCGCGGCACCCAGATGCCGTGGAACCCGAACGGAACGCGCTGGGGAAGCCGGATCGTCGCAACCGGGTCGCCGCCGAAGCTCGTGGTGTCCAAGATCACCAGATCGCTGCTGTCCTCCACCGCGTTGTACACGACCGCGAGCACCCATCCCTCGTCCTCGGCGGCCGTCGAGCTGCTGGGCACGAAGACTCCCTCACCGGCCTGTCTGCCCGCCCCGAGCTTGGCCGCCGTGACGGTGCCGGACCTCAGGTCGTGCTGCATCAGGGTTCCCAGTGGTGCCGTGAAGTCGTCCAGGTGCGCCTCGGTCGTATACGCATACCGATGACGGCGGCCGACGATTCGCGGGTCTACGCGGGGGAACTCCTGGGTGCGATCGTCGATCCGCTCCTCCCGGACCCGCCCGGCTCCCAGATCGATCGTCCACCGGTCGAGCGTTCCGGTGCCGTCGGCGACGCCGTAGAGATCATCCGAGAACATCTCCTCGTGCCGCACCGACGTCCAACACCACCGTGTCGCCGTCGTCGTAGGCGTTGACGGTGTGGAAGATGTAGCACGGCTCCACCTCGAACCACCGTGGGTCCACGCTTCCGTCTCGGGGCATGACCCCGATGCGAGCGCCGTACTCGGGTGTCCAAAGGGCGAGCAGCGGCCGCGTGCCGCTCAGGGCTGAGGTCGTAGACGACCGGCAGGTCAAGGAACACGACGTGGCGCTCGGTGATCGCAAAGTCGTGCATCATCGATCGGCCAGGGATCGCGATGTCCTTCGAGAGGACGAGGTGGCCGCCGCGGTCCACGATGTGGAAGCGCACGAATGGCGGTCCGAAGATGTCGTACCCGAAGAACAGCATCTCGCCGGTCACCGGGTCGATCTTGGGATGGGCGGTCATCGGACGTACGCAACGCGCCAGCGAAGTCGTAGCGGCCGAGCGTCTTCGCCTTCACATCGATCTCGGTGGGCAGCGCCACCTCGTTCAGCGCCAGGATCCTGCCCGCGTGCGAGACGATGCTCGTGTTCGCGCGGTTCGGGCAACGCCGACTGATCGGCGGGCTGAGCTCGCGGGGATCCGGCTCCTCATGGAGCAGCTCCGTTGCGTCGTCGGTGCGAACCCAGCGGTTCCGGTAGCTGGCCTCGCCATCGCGTAGATCGATCGCGTGCACCATCCCGTCACCAACGAACCAGTGGTAGGTCGCGGGATCGGGTGCGATCGGGTTCGGACCGTTGCGCAGCAGCGTGCCCTCGAGCTCGCCAAGGGATGCTCCCCTCGATCGGGAGGCGGAGCCGGCTGACCTCGGTGTCGACGGGCGCGTAGTTGTTGGACAGGTACGGGTTCGGCGACGGGCGGCGACTGGGCACCGTCGGCGGCGGCAGCGTTCCTTCCGTCGCCGCACGCTCCGACGTCGGAGCTCCGGACCCGACCGGCAGCCGGCGAGGTAGCGCCGCCATGCCGACGCCCCCCGCGAGCATCGTTCGCCTCGACATGTTGTACGAGTCAGACATGGTCACATCCCTCTCGGATCTGGCGCGAGCCGTGCGGTGTGAGCGTGCACGGGCGCGGTGGTGCGGCGGTGGTGTGGCGGTCGCGGGCCCCACCTAGGCTGCGCGCGTGAAGGTCAGCCTCCTGGGCCCGCTGGACGTCACGGGGCCAAACGGGCAGGTCCGAATCGGTGGCGCGAAGGAACGTCTGGTGCTGGCCCTCCTCGCCCTGCGCGCCGACGAGGTGGTGTCACGCGACGCGCTGGTGGATGCGCTGTGGGGTGACGATCCGCCCGCGACGGCCGTGAAGACGATGCAGGGCTACGTGGCGAGGGTGCGGAAGGCCCTCGATGCGGCCGGGCTGGCGGAGGTCCTGGCCACGCGAGCTCCCGGCTACGTGCTGTCCAGCCCCCCTGGTGGCACCGATGTCGCGAGGTTCGAGACTCCATGCTGCTGCGGGCAGAGAAGCGCTCGTCGGCGGGCGATGCCGCGCTGGCGATGGCTGAGCTCAACGACGCCCTGGGGCTCTGGCGGGGCGATGCCCTCGTCGACTGTCGCGCAGGGGGTTGGGCGAGTGCCGAGGCGCATCGACTCGACGACCTGCGGCTCTCGACGGTCGAGGACAGGATCGACGCTGGCCTGATGCTCGGGCAGCACGGTGCGGCCGTCGGCGAGCTCGAGTCGTTGCTCACCCAGCACCCGTATCGCGAGCGGCTGTGGGCATCCCTGATGCTCGCGCTGTACCGCTCGGGCCGGCAGGCCGACTCGGTGCGCGCCTTTCAGCGAGCACGCGAGATGCTCGTCGGGGAGCTGGGCATGGAGCCAGGCCGGGAGCTGCGCCGGCTCGAGGCTGCCGTGCTCGCCAACGACCCGATCCTGGATTCACCCGAGGCCCCTCGGGCCGCCGAAGGCGACGAGCTCCTTGGCGAGCTCACGATCCCGCTCCCCCGCCGCATGCGGGAGGCACCGTCGGCGTTGTTCGTCGGGAGAGAGCCTGAGCTCCACGGCCTCCAGCGGTCGCTGAGGGCCGCCGCGTCCGGGCAGCGGCGTGTCGTGCTGCTGTCTCGGCGAGCCTGGGATCGGCAAGACGTCCCTGGCCGGGGCCTTCGCCCGCGGCGGCGACCGAAGGTGCCGCCGTGCTGTACGGACGCTGCGATGAAGACCTGGGGATCCCCTATCAGCCCTGGGTCGATGCCCTCGCCCACGTCGTTGGCCACGCGCCCCAAGAGGTGATCGCCGCGCACGTCGGCGCACGAGGCAGTGAGCTGGCGCGACTCGTCCCCAGTCTCGCTCACCGAGTCACCGCCGACCGCAGTCCGTCCGTCGACACCGAGGCGGACCGCTACCTGCTGTTCGGCGCAGTTGTGGACCTGTTGGAGCGGGTCTCGGTACTTACGCCCCTCGTCCTCGTGCTCGACGATCTGCATTGGGCCGATCCCCCGACGCTCCAGCTCCTACGTCACGTCATCGTCTACGGACGCATCGCTCCGCCTGCTCGTGATCGGAACGTTCCGGGAATCCGACGTCGAGCCCGACCACCCTCTTGCTGGCAGAGCTCGCGGCGATGCACCGGGAACCGGGGATCGAGCGACTCACGCTGCGCGGCCTCAGCGATGAGGAGCTCGTCACCCTGCTCGAAACCGTCTTCCGGTCAAACCTCTGCACGAGAACGGTCTTGCCCTTCGGACACGCTGTCGGCCGAGACCGATGGCAATCCCTTCTTCGTCGGCGAGCTGCTGCGGCACCTGGCCGAGACACAGACGATCCGTCAGGACCAGCACGGTCGATGGAGTCACAAGCGCTGAGCTGACGCTGACTCGACCTGCCGGTCAGCATCCGCGACGTGATCCGCCAACGGGTCGCTCGCCTGGGTGCGCCAACTGAAGGTGTGCTGTCGCTGGCCGCCGTCATCGGTCGGGAGTTCGACGCCAGCCTCCTCGCCGTGGTCGCAGGCATCGACGAGGACGACCTGGGCGACCTGTGCGATCAAGCCGTCCTCGCCTCACTGCTCGCCGAAGGGGAGATGGCGGGGCGCTACGTGTTCAGGCACACGCTCATCGAGCACGCGCTCTACGACCGTCTCTCGGCACGCTCGGCGGGGGCGCGCCCACCGGGCGATCGCCGAGGCCCTGGAAGCGATCTGTGGCGACGATCCTGGCGATCGGATCGGGGAGCTCGCCTACCACTGGGGGCACGCCAGCCAGCCACCGGACGTGAGCCAGGCGGTCACCTACGCACAGCGGGCGGGCGATCGAGCGCTCGCGAAGCTCGCCCCTGACGACGCGCTGCGGTGGTACCGCGATGCGCTCGAGCTGCTGGACCGGTCCGCGCACCGACGACCCGACGCGTCGAGCAGCGCTCCTGCTCGGGTTCGGGGATGCGCAGCGCCAGATCGGCGACCCCGCGCACCGCGAGACGTTGTTCGCGGCAGGACAGCTCGCCGACGAGATCGGCGCGATCGATGTCCTCGTCGGCGCCGCCCTGCGGAACAACCGAGGGTGGAACAGCATCGTGGGCGGGGTCGATCACGACCGGGTCCTCATGCTCAGGCGCGCCCTCGTCCGACTCGGTGACACGGACCGCGCCGACCGGGCCCGATTGCTCGCGCTCCTGTGCGTGGAGGTCACCTGGGAGTGCGGGTTCGACGAACGTCTGGCCATGGCGACGGAGGCTGTGGACATCGCTCGGCGTCTGCACGACGATGCCGCGTTCGTCGACGCGATCCGACACAGCCACGAGTCGATCACCATGCCGCAGACGCTCGAGCGGCGCCGTCGCTGGATCGCCGAGGCATGCGCCGCTCGCGGACGGTGTCGGCGACCCGACTGCCGTCCTCCATGCGAACGACTACCGGATGTACGCGGCGTTGGAAGCAGGCGATGTAGCCACGATGAACGAGGCGCGCTCGATCTTCGACTCGGTCTCCGAGCGGATCGGACAGCCGTGGAACCGGTGGCAGATCGCTTACCACGGCGCGTGGCAACAAGCGCTCGAGGGTGACCTCGACGCCGCGCAACAGGCCGCAACAGAGGGACTGGCCCTCGGCACCGCGGCCGGACAGCCCGACGATGCCCTCACGATCTATCGCTTCCAGCTCATGAGCCTCCGCTACATGCAAGGTCGCCTCAACGGACGGTCGCGATCGCTGAGCCAGCCACCGCCGATGGGCCCTGGGCTCGACATCTTTCGGGTGACGGCTGCCTTCGTCACAAGCCTCGGCGACTCCCCCGAGCGGGCGGCTCCGCTCCTCGACGCCGAGCTCGCGGCGGACTTCCCGATGTTCCCTGACTCGGTGTGGCTCGCGGCCCAGGCCCTCTGGGCCGAGGCCGCCGCCCGCACGAGCCATCGACCGGCAGCATCACTCTTGTATCGCCGTCTCTTGCCTTGGCATGACCAGTTCGCAACCACCCACATCTCGGTCCACGGCGGGATTGCGCACTACCTCGGTCTTCTGAGCCACTGCCTCGAACGGCACGACGAGGCCGAGGCGTGGTTCGAGCAGGCGCTCGCGCTCCACGAAGCGATGGAGGCACCGTTCTTCGTGGCGTGGACGCAGGTCGCGTTCGCGCACCTACTCGCTCATCGCAACCAGCACGACGACGCAAGGCGAGCGCGACTGCTCGCCGGCCTGGCCCTACCGATCGCGACCGAACGCGGGTACGGCTACGTCGAACGCGACGCCCGCTTCGTCCTGGACGGGGGCACATAGAGCGCGCTCGGCTTGGGGCGCGTATCGTCGCCCCGTTCGCTGGGACCGGGGGGAACCGATGACCGAGATGACGACGAGCGACGCCGCCCACCCGCTTCGCCGGGAGGTCGTGCTCCTCCTCCAGCTGGCCATGGTCGTGTTCGTGTGGACGGTGGCCATCGGCATCCTCAACGGCACCGACCTCGTCGACTTCAGCCGCAAGGTCCTGCTCTCCCACGTCCATGCCGGGACGCTCGGCTGGATCACCACCAGCGTCTTCGCCGCGACGTTGTGGCTCTTCGGCGAGACGGCGACACCCGGCCAGATCCGGACGGCCCGCTGGCTGGCCCGAGCTGCGATGGTGACCCTTCCCCTGTTCGCGTTCACGTTCGCGTTCACCTACGACGACCCGCGGGCGATCCTCGGCACCTGCGCGCTGGCCACGATCGTCGGCTTCTTCACGTGGACCGTCGCACGGGCCCGGCACCTCGAGCTCACCACCGTGCACCTCGGCTTCCTCGCCGCCGTTGCGACGTCCGTCGTCGGCGGCGTGCTCGGCGTGCTCCTCGCCACCGAGGTGGCCACCGGCCGCGACGTCGTGCCAAGCGGAGGCGAGGACGCTCACCCCGCCACGATGGTCGTCGGCTTCCTCATCCCGGTGGGGATGGCGCTCGTGGAGTGGGGCCTCAACGGCGACGCGGTGCGCCCCGCCGGGCGTCTCGGACGGGCCCAGATCGGCCTCCCCTTCCTCGGTGGTGTGCTCCTCATGATCGGGTTGCTGGCGGACGTCGACCCGTTGCCTCCCCTGGCTGCGCTCATCGAGCTGGTCGGCGTCGTCATCTTCGTCATCCGGCTGGCCCCCGATGTCCGTCGAGTGAGCTGGACGACGCGAGGACCCGGCCGCTACGCGGCGGCCGCGGGGATGGCCATCGTGGGCAACATCGTCTTCATCAACTACCTCGCGGCCGCGAACGAAGGCGACTTCGACCTCGTCGCGGAGCACCAGCTCCTGGCGCTCGATCACATGATGTTCATCGGTGTCCTCACCAACGCCATCTTCGCCATGCTCGCCCTGGCCACCCTCACCGACGTGCGCTGGCCACGGATCGACGACTTCGTGTTCTGGGGGATGAACCTCGGCCTGGTCGGGTTCTTCGTCAGCCTCCTGGCCGAATCGACGGCGCTCGAACAGATCGCCACGCCGTTGATGGGCGTCGCGATCACCGTGGGCCTGGTCGAGCACACCTTGCGCCTCGGCACGCACGCGACGGTGGGTGTCGCGACCGCCGCCGCCGTCGCCCCGGCGGACTAGAGCGGCACTCGCTCGCTACGCCGTACTCCGACGGCGGAGCGCAGCCAGGCGTGGCAGCCTCTGGAGATGCCACAGCTCATCGCCGAAACAGTCGGGCACGTGAGGATCCTGAAGCTCGACCGTCCCGAACGGAAGAACGCCCTCACCTCCTCACTCGGCTGGAGCATCGTGCGTGCGATCGGCGAGGCCGATGCGGACGACAACATCCGGGTGGTGGCGCTGACCGGCAACGGCGACGCGTTCTGCTCCGGCCTCGACCTGGGGGGCGGTGACGACACGCCGGTCGAGACGGGGCTGTCCGACCAGGCACAGGCGCTCGACGAGAAGGGATGGGTCGGCCGGTTCCTCGTGGCGCTGCGGTTCGACACCGACAAGCCCGTCGTCGCCGGGATCAACGGGGTGGCCGTGGGTGCGGGCCTCTCGTTGGCGATGGCCGCCGACATCCGACTCGCGGCCGACACCGCCCGCCTGCACCCGGGGTACCTGCGCGCAGGCACGTCGCCCGACGGCGGCCTGACGTGGTCCCTTCCGACGCTGGTCGGTCACGAGACGGCGATGCGCTTCCTGCTGGAGTCCCGATTCGTGGATGCCGAAGAGGCCTTCCGACGGGGGTTCGTGTCGGAGGTCGTCCCGTCCGATCAGCTCCAGGCACGGCTGCTGGAGCTCTGCGAGGCGATCGCCGCTCAGGCCCCCCTGGGAGTGCGGCGGACGAAGCGCCTGGTCGCCAGAACGCCCCTGGTCACCGACGTCGACGCCCGCGTGACCGATGAGATCCGCAACGCGCTCGCCGGCCTCGCCAGCGAGGACGGGCAGGAGGCGGTGCAGGCGATCATCGAGAAGCGCACGCCGGAGTTCCGCGGGCGCTGACGCGATGGATCGGGCCGAGCAGCAGCAGGCTGCGATCGACGAGTTCCTGGATCTGCTCCAGCACGAGCGGCGCGGCGACGAGTGGGTCGGACAGACGCCCGACTGGTTCGGCCCGGTTGTCTTCGGTGGCATCGGGCTGGCCCTCACGATCAGCGCGGCATGCAGCGACGCTCCGGCGGACGGTCGGCTCCACTCGCTGCACGCTCACTTCCTCCGACCGGTGCTCGGCGGGCGCGAGATCGTCTTCGGGCGGGAGGTGGTGAAGGCCGGCCGGACGTTCAACCTGCACCGAGTGACCGCGTCACAAGACGGGAAGCCGGTCATCGTCATGACCTGTTCGTTCACGGCCGACACCGACGGGTACGAGTACAACGTCTCAGGGATCCCCGACGATGTGCCTCTGCCCGAGGACTTGCCGGAACCCGCTGACGACCCCGACTTCGTCGGACCGTGGGACACGCGTTGGATCGGGCCCACCGCCGTGCGACCCGACGGCACGCGGGAGGCGACGCACCGCCATTGGTTCCGGATGCCCCGAGCGCTCGACGACGACCCGCGCGTGCACAGCGCGCTGCTCGGCTACGCGACCGATTGGACCGGGATCGGTGGACGGCCCCTCCACCTGGAGGGTGACACCACGGGCATGATCAGCCTCGATCACGCGGCGTGGTTCCACCGGCCCGCCCGGGTCGACGAGTGGCTCCTCCAGGACGTGCAGGCGCTGATCAACGCCGGCGGCCGTGGCACCCTGCGCGGTGTGATCCGGAACGCTCAGGGTTCGATCGTGGCGTCCATGGCCCAGGAGATGCTCCTGCAGGTCACGGACTCTTGATGTGCCCTCGATAGACGTAGCTTCCGTCCGTCACGATGTCCTTGAAGTCGAGGCGCCCGGTGGCACCGGCGAAGCCGCCCGTTCCGCTGCCCGTCACGATGGGGTGCTGGCAGCGCCCACGAACCTCTGGGCCGGTGGAGACGTCCGGATCCCACTTGGACTCGAACTTGTAGGTCGTGGTGAACACACCGGCCGGTCCCCCGTTGAGGCTGCCGACGAAGACCTCTCGCCCGGTCTCGAGGTAGACACCGCTCGGTGCCCCGTTGTCCTTGAAGGTGTCGACCTTGGTGTACCAGCAGCCTTCGAGGCTGCCGGTCAACACGATCGGCGGATAGCTCACGAAGTCGGCGAACCCCGCAGGAGGGCCGGAGCACTCGCTACCCGTGAAGTCAAAGACCCCGACCCCCGAGATCTGGTTCGACGCCGCGCCTGCGGGAGCCGATCCAGCCATCGTCGATCCGATGATCATGCAGGGTCAGGACACCGAACCGTTGCAGGTTTCGCATGTTTCCCCCCGAACCAGGAGCCCACGTTCCAACGTGACCCTCGGTCTGCTACCTGTCAAGGCCGACCCTCGGCCATGACCGCGTGCTGGCGGGCCCCCTGCCCCGTCCGCCTGATGGGTGGGAGGCAGGGGACCCACCACCCCATCGGCGCGACGACGCGTCCCGATTGATGGGCCGAACGAACCCTCTCCGATCCATCGCGAACGGGCTGCGCCTCCGGCGGGACAGGCCTATCGTTGGCTTCAAGCCCGGTTGATCCCCGAATGCCCGGGGGACCCGGGCCCAGAGCGGGGCCCCGCTCGTCCGCCTGGTGGGGCCCCGCTCGCACCACGATCGATCAGACCGGTAGGTCGACCCACTCGGTGGAACGGGCCGGGACCCGCTCGCCGGGGAGCACCACGCCCGTGAGGTTGAGCGGATCGGTGCCGGACAGGCGCACGCTGCGCCCCGTCGGGTCGGCACGGCGGATGGCCTGCAGGGCCTCGGCCGCCTGCGGCAGCGCGAACTGCTCGCCGGTGAAGCCCCGCACGAACCGGCCGCCGGCGACCAGCCCACGGTCCTCCATGCGGCGCAGCGCCCACTGGAGGTCTCGCCAGCGCACGGCCGGATGTTCGGCGGCCACGAGGTCGTAGAACACGACACCCCATCGCTCCAGGAGCTGGTCCGCCAGCGCCTCAGCCAGCTCCTCCCGATCGATGTCGGTCGCCGCGGCGGGCACGAGGGACCACCTCCCCGCCGTCTCCGTGGCTCGCAAGCCGCCGGACCGCAACCGGGCTCGTCGGGGTGCGCTGGACGACGCATGCCGGCGACCCGAGGCGATGGCCCGTACGGGCTCGAACCCGTCCGAGACCAGCAAGCCGCGCGCCATGCCCTCCCACAGCGCGGCCTCCACGTCCGCCAGGACGCGGCCGGTGGCTCGCGCCAGCTCGCTGGCGAAGCACGCACCCTTGTCCGTGAGCACCTCGACCACCTCGGCCACCGCCCCGCAGGCCGGCACCGGCGGAGACGTCTCGCCGCGGTGCGCCGCGAGCAGCCACGGCAGGTCGGCGCGGAGCACGAGCGACACCGGGGTGGTGCGGGTGGCGCCCGCGAGGCGTCGATCCGGATCGTCCGGCGACGGGGGTCGGAGCCGCAGCCACGTGACCTCCCCCTGGTGGCAGAGGCGGTCGAGCCAGGCGGGCTCGTAGTCGCGCACTCGGCGGGCCAGGACCTCTGACTCCCAGGCCCCGACCGCGGTCTCGTAGCCCTGCAGCTGCCCGATGACCCGTGCCACCCCCTCGACGCCACGGTGCTGGGTCGCGCCGGTGACGTGCTGCCACTGCGCCAGGAAGCGCATGAGCTGCTCGGCGGTGATCGGTTCGACCCGCCGGCGTCGCTGGGCGCGCGAGTAGGCGTGGATGCGGGTGAGGAGGCGACGGCTCGACCACTCGACCGAGGCCGGGTCGTCTCCGGCGTCGACCGCCCGCTCGCTGAAGCGCCCCTGGATGGCGAAGCCCTCCGCCTCGAGGGTGGCAAGAGCGACGGTGACACGGCCCGATGGGAGGCCGGTGCGCCCGACCAGCGCTCCGTGCGTCAGCGGAGAGGCCACCTCCAGGTGCCCGCGCAGCACCTGGGCTGCCGCCTGCTCGGCGGTGCTCCCGTCGACGTCCACACCCTCGACGAGCGCTCGCACCGCAGCCGTCGCCTCGACGGTGTGCCAACGCGGCGAGCCGTCGTCGCCGACGATCGACGCCACCCGGCCACGGGCCTGGAGGGCATCGAGGAGCTCGGCCCACTCCGGCGGGCAGGGACTCAGCAGGAGCGTGCTCAGGAGATCGTGGAGCTCGTCGGGGGTGGTGGGCGCCGGCTCGATCTCCGCCCGGACCCGATCGATGGCCTCCTGGGTGACCCGGCCCATCTCGTGGATCGCCAGCGGGAGGCCCCGCCGCAACGGCACGGTGCGCGAGCGCCGGTCGATGGCCTCACCGTCGTCGAGGAACGCGTACGGCGCGGCATTGAGGATCTCATGGGCGAGCAGGGACGGCTCGGTGGAGTCGACGAAGTGGAAGCGCACCTCGCCGGCCTCGACCCGCCGCCACAGCTCGATGAGGCCGTCGCAGTCGAGCGCTTCGGTGAGGCAGTCGTGCACGGCCTGCCGAGGCAGTGGGGTGTCGGGCACCTCGATGGGGCCCGTGACGTTCTCCTGGCACGCGGCGGCGCCGGGGAACACGACGGCGAGCAGGTCGTCGCTCTGCATCCGCTGGAACGGCGGCGGTACCTTCCGCCCGCCACGGAAGCGCAGCACGACGAGGCCCCGGTTCAGGTTCCACCGCCAGCGGCTCTGGAAGACCGGCTGGTCGAGGATGGCCTGCTGCAGCGTGGCCCGGATCGAGCCCGAGGTGAGGAAGCGGGGCACGTCGGCCAACGGGAAGCTGTGGTGGGGCCCGAGGGAGATGACGATCGCATCGTCGTTGGCGCTCGCCTGGAGCTCGAAGTTGAACCCGGCGCAGAACTTCTTCCGCAGCGCGTACCCCATCGCCCGGTTGAGCCGGCCGCCGTAGGGCGAGTGCACCACGAGCTGCATCCCGCCCGACTCGTCGAAGAACCGCTCGATCACCAGGTCGTCCTGGGTGGGCATGACGCCGAGGACGGCCCGAGCCGCCGCCAGGTAGGTGACGATGGTGGCGGCCGCGTCGCGCTCGACCCCAGCCAGCTCGACGATCTCGTCGACCGATCGGGCCAGGTCGTCGTCGACCACTCCCCGGTCCACCACGGACCGGATGCGGGCGACCTCCTCGCTCAGCTCCATCGTGCGGGCGGGGGCTTCGCCGCGCCAGAAGGGGATCGTCGGGTGCTTGTCGCCCGCGTCGACCACCCGGACCTCGCCGCCGGTGACCTGCCGGATCTGCCAGTGGTGCGTCCCGAGGATGAACACGTCGCCGGCCATCGACTCCGTGGCCCAGTCCTCGTTGACGCTGCCGATCAACGTCTCGTCGGGCTCGGCGATCACGCGGAAGTCGCCGAGCTCGGGGATGGCGCCACCGCTGGTGAGGGAGGCGAGGCGCGCCCCCTTGCGGCCCCGCAGCTCACCGTTGACCCGGTCGTGGTGGACGTAGGCGGCTCGGGTTCCCCGGCCGGTCTCGATGCCGTTGCTCACGAGGTCCAGCACCTCGTCGAACACCTCCCGGGTGAGGGTGCGGTACGGATGGGCGGTGGTGACGAGGGCGTAGAGGTCGTCGACCTTCCACTCCTGGGCGGCGGTCTCGGCGATGATCTGCTGGGCGAGGATGTCGAGCGGGGCCACGGGGACCTCGAGGGCGTCGAGTCGCCCCGCCCGCACGGCCGCCAGGAGCCCCGTGCACTCGACGAGCTCGTCGCGGGTGAGCGGGTAGAGGCGGCCCCTCGGCGTGCCGGTGCGGGTGTGGTTGGACCGACCGACGCGCTGGAGGAACGTTGCGATCGATCGGGGGGAGCCGATCTGGCACACGAGCTCCACCGGACCGATGTCGATCCCCAGCTCCAGCGACGCGGTGGCGACCAACGCCTTCAGCTCCCCCGCTCGGAGCCGAGTCTCGACGCGCAGTCGGCGGTCCTTCGAGAGGCTCCCGTGGTGGGCGGCGACCACGTCGTCGCCGAGCCGCTCCCCCAGCTCGTGGGCCAGCCGCTCCGCGAGCCGGCGGGTGTTGACGAACACGATGGTGGTGCGGTGACCGGTGACGTGCTCGGCGATCCGATCGAGCACGTTGTCCATCTGCGCCGCCGATGCCATCGCCTCGAGCTCGCCGTCGGGAAGCTCGAGGGACGACGTCGAGCGCGCGCCGGTGGCCCGTGTCGATGATCGTGCAATCCGGCCGGCCGTCAGGATCCGTACGGGCGCCGACGAGCAGCGCCGCGACGACCTCGATCGGCTTCTGCGTCGCCGACAGGCCCACGCGGGCCGGCGGTACGGCGCAGACGTGGGCGAGCCGTTCGAGCGTGAGGCAGAGATGGCTCCCCCGCTTGTCCCGAGCCAGCGCGTGGATCTCGTCCACGATGACGGTCTCGACGGTGTCGAGCGTGGCGCGGCTCTTCGTCGCGGTGACGAGGAGGTAGAGCGACTCGGGCGTGGTGACGACGAAGGTGCGCGGGCTCCGGACCATCGCCGCCCGCTCGCTGGCGGTGGTGTCGCCCGTGCGGACCCCGACCGACAGATCGGGCGCGGCCAGGCCGAGCTGTCTCGCCTTGGCGCTGATCTCGGCGAGCGGCCGTTCGAGGTTCTCCGCGATGTCGACCGCCAGGGCCTTCAACGGCGAGACGTAGACGACCCTCGTGCCGCTGACCGGTTGGCCGCGCGCGTAGGCGAGGTACAGGCGGTTGATGGCCATGAGGAAGCCGGCCAGCGTCTTGCCGGACCCCGTCGGGGCGGCGACCAGGGTGTGCTCCCCGCCGCGATCGGCGGCCAGGCCGCTTCCTGCGCTGGGGTCGGCCCCTCCGGGAACCGCTCCCGGAACCAGGCCGCGACGGCCGGATGCAGCTCGACCGAGGGCAGGAGCGTGGTGTCGACGGTGACGCCCCCCAGCTCGAGGGGATCGAACAGCGGTTCCTGCGTCGGGGCGGACACAGGGTCACCCTACGTCCGGCGTGTGACACCCCGGATCGCCCGCCGCGCTACTCGAGGTGGGCGGCGAGGTTCGCCAGACGACGAGGCGAGTCCGGCCGCGTGGTCGTCCGCGGAGATCCCGTCCGGGACATCGTCAGCTCGGATGTCGACGCGCGTCCCCCCATCGACCGCGGTGACCTCCCAGGTCATGGTCATGGTGCCGGCGTAGGCGGGGTCGTCGGAGACGAAGTCCACCGATTGCACCACCCGCGCACCGGGCACGATCTCGACGAACCGGCCTTCGACGATGTCGGAGTCCGGGGTGGCCTTGCCCGGAGCGGCCGATGCGTCGGCGTAGGTCAGGACCATCCGGTAGGACCCGCCGGGCCTGGCGTCGAAGCGCTCGAACCGGCCACGCATCCCGTCCGGAGGCAGCCAGGCCACCAGCGCCTCGGGATCGACGAGGGCGGCGTAGACCCGCTCGAGCGGCGACGCGATCACCCGCGACGCCTGGTCCCTACGTGGCACCGCGCGATCCTAGGTTCGACCTCGGCCAGCTCGGGTCGCCGGTGCGAGGCGCTGACTGAGCCGTAAGATCCATCGACCGCTCGACCCTCGTCGAGGCGGGCTGGAGGCCGAGCACCATGGTCACCCGATCGATCGAGACCGACTACCTGGTCGTCGGTGCAGGTGCCATGGGCATGGCGTTCACGGACGCCTTGGTCGATCATGCGGACGTCCACGTCACGCTCGTCGACCGTCGCCACGCAGCCGGCGGGCACTGGCAAGACGCGTATCCCTTCGTCCAGCTCCATCAGGCGTCGGTGTTCTACGGCGTCGCGTCGACCGTGCTCGGTCACGGCACGATCCAGGAGTCCGGCCCGGAGGCGGGCCTCCAGGAACGGGCCCGTCAACCGGAGATCCGGGCGTACTACGACGACATCCTGCATCGGCGCTTCCTGGGGTCGGGCCGCGTCACCTTCCTCCCGACCAGCGAGTACCAGGCTCTCGACGCGTCCCATCTCGTGACGTCACTGGTGTCGGGAGAGACCCTGGAGGTCGACGTGCGACGCCGGGTCGTGGACGCCACCTACCTCGCGCCGACCATCCCCGCGACGACCCCTGCGCCGTTCGGGGTTGCCGTCGACGCACGGGTCATCGCCATCAACGACCTCGCCCGGCTGCCCGCGGTGCCGAGCACCTACGTGATCGTCGGCTCCGGCAAGACCGCCACGGACGGGATCGTGTGGCTGTTGGCGAACGGGGTGCAGCCTGAGCGGATCGTGTGGGTGCGGCCCCGTGACCCCTGGATGCTCAACCGCGCCGTCGTGCAGCCCGATCCGGTGGTGGCGCTCGGGCTGGCGGCGGACACCATGACCGCAGCCGCCGACGCCGAGTCGCTCGACGACCTCTTCCTGCGCCTGGAGGCGGCCGGCGTCATGCTTCGGATCGATCGGGACGTCACGCCCACGATGGCCAAGACCCCGACCCTCGGCACGTGGGAGCTCGACCTGCTCCGCACCATCGAGCACGTCGTTCGGCTCGGGCACATCAAGCACGTCACCGGTCGCGAGATCGTCCTCGACGACGGTGTCGTTCCACTGCCGCCGGACTCGCTCGTGGTGCACTGCGCCGCCTCCGGCCTGACGTACCCACCCTTGGTTCCCATCTGGGAACCGGACAAGATCCGACTCCAGACGATCCGGGCGGGCTTTCCGTGCTTCAACGCGGCGCTGGCGGGGTACGTGGAAGCGACCCGCGACGACGACCGAGAGCGCAATCGGCTGTGTCCGGCGAACATCCTCCCCAACCGTGCCGCTGACTGGGCGTGGATGCAGGCGCACGGGACCCTGGCGACGCGCAGCTACGGCGCCGAGCAGGACATCGCGGCCTGGACGAACGGCTGCTCGTTGAACCCGGCGCGCATCGAGCCCTCGCAGCGCGACGATCCGGGGGTGCAGGCGGCCTTCGCCCGCCTGGCTGACGTCGTCGAGCGCGGGCTCGCCGGGATGACCGAGCTCGCCCACACCGCGCCGCATCCTGGGGACGAACGGCAGTAGCGTTGCCTCGTGCGCGCCGTTCTCGAGGGGCTGCTGATCGCCGGTCTGGTCGTGTGGGTCCTCTGCGTCCTCGCCGCGGCGTGGGTGCGGCACCGGCTCCGGCGTCGTCTGCGCATCGCACCTCGAGTGCCTTCCAAGGCCCCGACCGTGTGGATCATCTCGCCTACCGCCCCGGCCCGGCTGCACCGCCGACTGTGCACCGTCGCCGCATCGGCGCGGCTCGCCTCGACCCTCGACCCGGGAGTCGCGCCGCTGGCTGACGACCTCGTCGCGGAGGCCGTCGCGATCGAACCACGGGTGATCGCCGTCGCCCGGACCCGCCGGGCGGGGTGGTCGGCGCGTCGCGACCTGTCGACCCGGGTCTCGGAGCTCGAGGTGGTCGCCCGGCGGCTCGCCACGCTGTCGAGTGAACCGGCCTCCCCGGCCGAGCCGCTTCGGGCCGGCCCGCCTCCTCGAGCGGGTGTCCGCACTGGAGGAAGCCCGCCAGGAGCTGGCTGAGATCGAGCTCCGGGCCGGTCTGCTCAGGCACACCTGAGCTCCCGTTCCTGCCGTCGGCGCTCCAGACGCCCACAGTGGTGGTGACGGCACGATCCGTCCGTTTTGGGCCGTGCGACTCATGCGGGGCGCCGCTCGCAACCGGGATACTCGCTCCCCGAAGGGAAGCACTGATCCGCCGACTGAACTGGTCGCTTTGTCGGCGAGGAGCTACAGCGAACCCGGCCCTTCAGCACGTCAGCACGTGCTGCCGGTTCGCGCTTGCGGGCCTGGTGGCGCCCCACCATCCAAGGAGCTCCTCAAGTGACGACCAGGCGGGCCAACCGGCGAGCGATCGCTGCGACCGGTGTTGCATCTCTCGTGGCGGGGCTCGTCCTCGCCGCCTCTGGTGCGGTGATCCAGCCGGCTGGCGCGGCGCCGTCGGCGGACGTGACCATCTGCCACGCGACCAGCGCCACCTCCAACCCCTACCGGGAGCAGTCGGTGGATGAGAGCGCGGTCTACGGCAACAACGGCCACGGCGGACACACGGGCGGCGTGTTCGACTTCACGAACCCGAGCTCGAACAGTGGGTGGGGCGACATCATCCCGCCGATGGGCGAGCACTCCGGGCTCAACTGGACCGCCGCGGGCCAGGCCATCCATGCCGCGGGCTGCGCGGCGCCGGTGGCACCCGAGCCGTGCACCTACGACAGCGCGCTGGCCGCCGACGACCCCGCCTGCACCCCACCGGTCGAACCCGACCCCTGCACCTACGACAACACCCTCGCCGCCGACGACCCCGCCTGCACCCCACCGGTCGAACCCGACCCCTGCACCTACGACAACACCCTCGCCGCCGACGACCCCGCCTGCACCCCACCCGTCGAACCCGACCCCTGCACCTACGACAACACCCTCGCCGCCGACGACCCCGCCTGCACCCCACCGGTCGAACCCGACCCCTGCACCTACGACAACACCCTCGCCGCCGACGACCCCGCCTGCACCCCACCCGCCGAACCCGACCCCTGCACCTACGACAACACCCTCGCCGCCGACGACCCCGCCTGCACCCCACCCGCCGAGCCCGACCCCTGCCCTACGACAGCACGCTCGCCGCCGACGACCCCACGTGCACCCCGGTGGTCGGAAGCGAGACGGCTGGTCCGCCGGCGACGGAGCCGCCGGACGATCCCGGGACCTCCAGCGGACCCCTGCCCAGCGCGGCGCCCACGTCGGGTCCCCGCGAGGTGGCCGCACAGGCCGTGGCCGCTGAGGCCCTTCCGCGGACCGGTTTGGAGCTGGCTCCTCTGACCGCTGCCGGGCTCGTCCTGATCCTTCTGGGCGGAGGCGTCCTCGTGATCCAGTCGCGGTCCCGGTCCGCCGGACGAGGGGGCGCGCACTACGCGCGCTAGGGCCAGGATCCTCTCGCCCCAGGCTCATGACCTGAGCGCTACCGCTGATCCTCGCCGAGCTCCACCGGTTCCTCGACGATCTAGTCGGCCGCGGCGCGCTCGTCGTGCGGCTCGTGGTGGACGTGAGCGCGCTGGCCGTCGCGGTCGAAGATCATGACGAGCTCAGCGGGGCCGTCGCTCGCTGCGAAGGCGTGCGGGGTCATGGTGGCGAACTCGGCGGCTTCGCCCGCCTCGACGAGGATCTCGCGCTCGCCGAGCAGCAAGCGCACCCGTCCTTCGGTGACGAAGAACCAGTCGTGACCCGGGTGGACGCGTGGCTCAGGCATCCGGTCGGGTCGGTTCGAGCCGCATCTTGATCGCGATCGTGTTGCCGGTCGGTTGGCTCAGCATCCAGGTCGTGCGCCCACCCGCGCTGCTCGGCACGGGGCGGATGACCACGTCGTCGTCGCTCCGGACGTCGAGCAGCGCGTCAAGGCCGATCTGCAGGGCATCGGCGAGCGGGAGCAGGACGTCGAGGCTGATCGTCCGCTTGCCGGTCTCGATCCGACTGATGGTCGACGGGCTGAGGTTGGCGCGCGCGCCGAGCTCGTCGAGCGACAGGCCCAAGGTGTTGCGCAGGCTGCGCAGCCGGGTGCGGACGACCTGCTCGATCTCGTTCTGCTCGGCCATGCGTTGCCTCCGACGTCCTCTTGCAGATCCCGCAAGAGACCTTGCAGTCGCCACGGTCGACCCTATCGTCGGACCATGAGCCACCAACAGCACGCACCCATCGTGGAGCGGCACGCTGACGTCGCCGTCGTCGGCGGGTCGGCCGCCGGTCTCGCCGCCGCCCTCCAGCTGGGGCGCCAGCGCCGCTCGGTGATCGTCGTCGACGCGGGCGAGCCGCGGAACGCCCCGGCCGCCCACATGCACAGCTACCTGGGTCACGAGGGACTACCGCCGTCGGACCTGGCCGCGATCGGTCGCGAGGAGGTCCGCAGCTATGGCGGTGAGGTGGTCACCGGACGTGTCGTCGACGTGACCCGCACCGACGACGACCGCTTCCGCGTCGACCTCACCGGCGGCCACACCGTGTTCGCGCGCCGTGTGCTCGCCGCCACCGGGCTGGTCGACGAGCTCCCCGACATCGACGGCCTGGCCGAGCACTGGGGCGGCGACGTCATCCACTGCCCGTTCTGCCACGGCTTCGAGGTCCGTGACCAGCGCATCGTCCAGATCGTCACCCACCCCATGGACCTCCGCCGCGCCGGGTTGTTCCGCCAGCTGAGTGCCCGGTGCACGTTGGTGCTCCACGACGGGCGTCGATGCCGACGACCCTGAGCTCGATGCACTGCGGGCCGCGGGGGTGATCGTCGTCGACGGGCGCGTCCGACGGATCGTCACGGGCGATGACGGGCACGTCGCCGCGGTCGAGCTGACCGACGGCGACCGCATCGATGCCGACGCGGTCGTGATCGGTCCCCGGTTCAAGGTGCGCGCCGAGCCGTTCGCAACGCTCGGCCTCGAGCCGGCGGAGCACCCGACCGGACTCGGGGACTTCGTCGAGACAGACGCCACGGGGGCGACGTCCTGCCCTGGCCTGTACGCCGCCGGCAACGTGGCCGACCCGACGCAGCAGGTGCTGCAGGCGGCCGCCGACGGCAGCCGGGTCGGCGGCATGATCAGCTTCAGCCTCGCCCACGAGGACATCGAGCGCGCCGCGCGACCGTCGGCCAACGAGACCGACTGGGACCACCGCTACGGAGGCGACCAGATGTGGAGCGGCAACCCGAACGGCACGCTCGTGAAGGAGATCGACGGCATGCCTGCGGGCCACGCCCTCGACGTGGGCTCCGGTGAGGGCGGCGACGCGGTCTGGCTGGCCGAACAGGGATGGACCGTGACCGCGAGCGACATCTCGCAGCGTGCACTGGACCGCGTCGCCGCCGAGGCCCAGCGACGCGGGCTGCGGATCGAGTGCCACCACGCCGACGCCAACGCGCTCCACGCGTTCGAGCGCGGGGCGTTCGAGCTCGTGTCGGCGTCGTACGCGTCGATCCCCCGCACTCCCGACGGCCGCGGCGTCCGCAACCTGCTCGACGCTGTAGCCCCCGGGGGCACGCTCCTCGTGGTCGGCCACGACCTCGAGCCGATGCGAGCGGCGCTCGACACGCACGAGCAAAGCCGCCCCTTCGACCCAGATGCCTACGTGCGGGTCGCCGACGTCGCCGCGGTGCTCGCCGACTCGACGCAGTGGGACATCGAGGTGCACGAGCGGCGATCGCGGCCACCGGGGGCGGCGTCCGCCTCGCACCACGTCGACGACGTGGTGCTGCGCGCCCGACGCCGCGCCGCCTGACGGACGCGGCCGCACCGTTCAGCGCTTGGCGATGACCTGTTCGCGCATCGCCGGGATCACGTGCTCCCCGTACGCCGCGAGGGTCGCCTCCTTGGCGTCGTGCTGGAGGTAGACGGCGAACTGGTCGACGCCGAGCGCCTGCAGCTCTCGCAACCGCGCCACGTGGGCGTCGATCGGGCCGACGATGCAGAACCGGTCGATCACGTCGTCGGGGACGAAGTCGGTGTGGGTGTTCCCCGCTCGGCCGTGCTCGTTGTAGTCGTAGCCGTGCCGGCCCTCGATGTAGGAGGTGAGGGCCGCTGGCACCGCCTGGGTGACGTCGTCGCCGTAGCGAGCGACCAGGTCGGCGACGTGGTTGCCCACCATGCCGCCGAACCAGCGGCACTGGTCGCGAGCGTGCGCGACATCGTCGGACACGTAGGCCGGCGCCGCCACGCAGATCGTGATCGCGTCGGGGTCGCGCCCTGCGGCCGCCGCCGCGTCCCGCACCGCCTTCACCGTCCACGCCGTGATGTCGGGGTCGGCGAGCTGGAGGATGAAGCCGTCGCCGACCTCACCCGTGAGCGCCAGCGCCTTGGGGCCGTACGCGGCGATCCACACGTCGAGGGCGCTGCCGCCGGCCCACGGGAAGCGCAAGGTCGAGCCCTTGTACTCCACCTCACGACCGTTGCCGAGCTCGCGGATGACGTGGACGGCCTCGCGGAGCGTGGCCAGGGTGGCTGGGGCACCGTTCGTGACCCGGACGGCGGAGTCACCCCGACCGATGCCGCAGATCGTGCGGTTGCCGTACATCTCGTTGAGGGTGGCGAACAACGAGGCGGTGACGGTCCAGTCGCGGGTCGACGGGTTCGTCACCATCGGTCCGACGACGATCTTGCGCGTCTCGGCGAGGATGCGGCTGTAGATGACGAACGGCTCCTCCCAGAGCAGGTGCGAGTCGAACGTCCAGGCATGGGTGAAGCCGAGGAGCTCGGCCCGGCGGGCCAGCTCGACGACGCCCGCCGCGGGCGGGTTGGTCTGGAGGACGACGCCGATGTCCATCAGCGGCGGCTCACTGCAGGTAGCCGTTCGTCGCTCGCTTCAGGAACTGGCCGTGGCCGGCCCGGCCCGTGAACGTGCCGGCATCGATGACGAACGAGCCCCGGGAGAGGACGACGTCGACGCCACCCTCGATCTCGAAGCCCTCCCACGACGAGTGGTCGACGTTCATGTGCGCCGTCGCGTGCGAGATCGTCTGGCGGCGGCCCGGGTCGTACACGACGAGATCGGCGTCCGAGCCGGGGGCGACGATCCCCTTGCGCGGGTACAGGCCGAACATCCGCGCCGGCGTGGTCGAGCACGTCTCGACCCACCGCTCGAGGGACAGCTTGCCGTCGACGACGCCCTGGTAGATGAGGTCCATCCGGTGCTCGACCCCGGCCATGCCGTTGGGGATGGCCCGGAAGTCGTCGACGCCGAGCTCCTTCTGGTCCTTGAAGCAGAAGGGGCAGTGGTCGGTGGACACGACCGCGAGGTCGTTCGTGCGCAAGCCCGTTCCAGAGGTCGGCGTGATGGTGTTCGTGCTTGGTGCGGAGCGGCGGCGAGCACACCCACTTGGCGCCCTCGAAGCCAGGCGCGCCGAGCTGGTCCTCGAGCGTGAGGTACAGGTACTGCGGGCAGGTCTCGGCGAACACGTTGCGACCGAGGTTGCGGGCCGCCGCCACCTGTTCGAGCGCCTCGGACGCGGAGAGGTGCACGATGTAGAGCGGGACGTTGCCCGCGACGTCGGCGAGCACGATCGCCCGGTGGGTGGCCTCACCCTCGAGGGCTGAACGACGGACGATGCCGTGGTGCACGGGATCGGTCTCGCCGCGCTCCACGGCCTGCGCAGCCAGCACGTCGATGGCGATGCCGTTCTCGGCGTGCATCATGATCGTGGCGCCGTTGTTCGACGCGCTCTGCATGGCTCGCAGGATCTGGGCGTCGTCGCTGTAGAAGACGCCCGGGTAGGCCATGAAGAGCTTGAAGCTCGTGACGCCCTCGTTGTGGACGAGCTCGTCCATGGCCTTGAGGGCCTCATCGGTGACATCGCCGAGGATCATGTGGAACCCGTAGTCGATGGCACACACCCCGGCCGCCTCCTCGTGGCGGGCCGCGAGCTGGTCCTGGACGATCGCACCGGTGGTCTGCAGGCCGAAGTCGATGACGGTGGTGGTGCCGCCCCACGCCGCTGCCGCGGTCCCGGTCTCGAAGTCGTCGGACGAGAACGTGCCGCCGAACGGCAGGTTCATGTGCACGTGCGGGTCGATCCCACCCGGCACCACGTACTTGCCCGTGGCGTCGATGGTGCGATCGGCCGTGACGCCGGTGGCGGCGGCCACCCCGGGCGCGTAGAGCGCGGCGATGACCTCGCCGTCCACGAGGACGTCGGCGGTGATCGCACCCGTGGGGTTCACGACCTTGCCGCCGGTGATGAGCGTGCGTGCCATGGCGGTCTCCCCTACTGCTCGGTGAGGCGCCCGTACTCCTCGGGCCGCCGGTCGCGGTAGAAGGCCCAGCGGTTGCGCACCTCGGCGAGCAGGTCCATGTCGAGGTCGCGCACGACGAGCTCCGGCTCGTGGGCATCGGCGGGCTCGCCGACGAACTTGCCCTCAGGGTCGACGAAGTAGGACGTGCCGTAGAAGTCGTTGTCGCCCAGGTCCTCGATCCCGACCCGGTTGATGGCGCCGACGAAGTACTCGTTGGCGACCGCCGAGGCGGGCTGCTCGAGCTTCCACAGGTACGACGACAGGCCGCGGTGCGTCGCCGACGGGTTGAACACGATCTCGGCCCCGTTGAGGCCGAGCGCCCGCCACCCCTCCGGGAAGTGCCGGTCGTAGCAGATGTACACCCCGACCTTGCCCACGGCGGTGTCGAACACGGGGAACCCGAGGTTTCCGGGCCGGAAGTAGAACTTCTCCCAGAAGCCCTTCACCTGCGGGATGTGGTGCTTGCGGTACTTGCCGAGGTAGGACCCGTCGGCGTCGACGACCGCGGCGGTGTTGTAGAGCATCCCCGGCTGCTCCTGCTCGTACATCGGCAGGACGAACACCATCTCGAGCTCGGCGGCCAGCGCCTGGAACCGCTCGGTGGTGGGGCCGGGGATCGACTCGGCGTACTCGTAGTACTCCGCCTCCTGCACCTGGCAGAAGTAGGGGCCGTAGAAGAGCTCCTGGAAGCAGATGACCTTCGCCCCTTGGGAGGCCGCCTCGCGGGCGTACTCCTCGTGGGCCTTGATCATCGTCTCCTTGTCGCCCGTCCAGGTCGTCTGGACCAGCGCGGCCCGGATGGTGCTGGCCATGTCGAGTCCTCCTCGGGCTGGCGGGACCCAACGGTACCCCGACACACGCGGGCCGCCAGCCGAGGCAGTGCAGTCGGCATCAGCCCGCTCGGCGGACCGCCTTCTTGGCCTGGACCTTGCGGTCGAGCTTGCGCACCTCGCCCTGCGCGGCCACGGCCCGCTTCTTGGCGCGGAGCGTGGCGGCCTCCTTGCGGAGGCGATCGGACTCGGCCTTGGTGGCGGCCTTCTCGACGGCCGCCTTGCGGGCAGCCGCCTGCTTGCGGGTGGCGGCCCTCTTGCGGGCGGCCTTCTGGGCCACCTGCTGCTCGGCCTTGAGGCGCTCCTCGTCGATGCGCTGGCCGCGCTCGTCGGCGGCCTGCTCGGTCTGCTCGCGCTGACGCTCGACGTCCGCCGCCTTGGCCTCGGCGGTGCCGCGAGCCTCGGCGCGCGTGGCCTCGGCGTCGGCTCGCTTGGTGAGAGCCTCCTCCCGCTTCGACACCTCGGCGCGCTGGAGGCGGGCCATGGCGACGAGCGTGTCATCACGCACAACGTTGCCCACCGCCTCCTTGACCGCGGCCTCGACCTTCTCGAAGGCGATGGCGGGCGGCCAGCTGGCCGTGTCCTCACCCGGTCTCAGGATGGCTTCGACCGCCGTAAGGGGGAGGCGGAGGCCCTGCAGCCACAGGGCGAGGGTGTCACGTCGGAGCTTGGCGATGTCCATGGTCATCCTCTGTTCGTCTGCTGGTCGAGATCGTGCTGGGCGGCGTCGAGCGCCTCGGCGGTGGCCTCGGCGCGGCGGGCGTCCTGCTCGATCTGCGCCGCCTCCTGGGTCCCGTCGATCCGGTCGGCGACGACCTCCGCCTGCTTGCGGTCGAGGCGGGCCTGCTCCGCCTGCTCCTGTTGGGCGGCGGCGGCCTCCTTGCGGGCGGCCTCGGCGGCGACCGCCGCGCGCTCGGCCGCCTCCTCGCGCTCGATCTGGTCGGCGCGGGTCTGCTCGGCGAGCTCGGCCTCGACACGGGCCTGATCGAGCCGGTTCTGCTCTTGCTCCGCCGCGAGGTCGGCCTCACGCTCGGCCTGCTCGGCTTCGGCGGCGAGGCGCGTGGCGTCCTGGGCGGTGGCGGCCTTGCGCTCCTGCAGCGATCCCTCTTCGGCGAGGGTCTCGTTGCCGACGATGTTGCCGACGACCTGCTTGGCCTTGCCGGCCAGCTTGTCGAGCACACCGCCGCTGGTGTCAGGGGTGTCTTCGGGCACGGGTTCACTCCACGGGGGGTTGGGGGCCCGCTTGCTACCCGCTTGCGCTTGCTGCATACGTGCTGCGCGTGTGGCAGTCGTCACAGCCCGGGTACCCGTGCCATACGATGCCGGCTGTGCCGCTCGACTTCTCGAAGGGCGCCGCGCTCCTCGGCCGGGAGGAAGCCGACGCGGTCGCGGCAGTCGTGGCGAGCCGCTCGCTCTTCCGCTACCAGGGCGGCCACGAAACCGGCGCCGTCGCCGCCTTTGAGCGCGCCGCGTGCCGCGTGCTCGGCTCGACCTTCGGCGTCGGGGTGGCCAACGGCACCGCCGCGTTGCGCTGTGCTCTCGCGGCCCTCGGTGTGGGGCATGGCGACGAGGTCATCGTCCCCGCCTTCACCTTCATCGCGACGGTGAACGCCGTGGTCGCCGCGGGGGCCGTACCCGTGTTCGCCGAGGTCGACGACACGCTGGGGCTCGACCCGGCCGACCTCGAACGGCACATCAACGAGCGCACCGCGGCGGTCATCGTCGTGCACCTGGAGAACGTCGCGGCCGACCTCGACGCCCTGTTGCCGATCGCCGGCCGCCACGACATCGCAGTGATCGAGGACACGGCCCAGGCGTTCGGCGCGACGTACCACGGAAGACCGCTCGGCACGTTCGGTGCTCTGGGCGCGTACTCGCTCCAGCAGGACAAGAACATCACCGCTGGCGAAGGCGGGTTCGTCGTCACCGACGACGAACACCTCTACCTGCGCGCGACGCGCTACAGCGACCAGGGCGGGCAGTTCGTCACCAGCTACATGAGCGAGCGGGGCGACGAGCTCACCGAGCCGTTCGCGGGCGAGAACCTGCGCATGGGCGAGCTCGCCGGTGCCGTGGCGGGCGTGCAGCTGCAGCGTCTCCCCGAGATCCTCCAGCGGATGCGGTCGAACAAGGCACGGATCCTCGACACCATCGGCGCGGTGCCCGGCCTGGTGCGACGCCGCCTCCCCGATCCCGACGGCGACGGCGGCTCGAGCATCACGTGGTTCCTGCGCGACGCCACCACCGCCAAGCGGTTCGCGGCGCTGCTTCGAGACGAGGGAGTGCCCGCCGCGCAGATGTACCGGGGGCGGCCCGTCTACCTGAACCCGGCCGTGCTGGCGCGCCGGACGGCTGCCGGCCACTACCCCACCGATCGCGAGTACGGACCTGGCCTGTGCCCGCAGACCGAAGCGCTCGTCGGCCGGTCGCTCATCGTGCCGGTCGGCGTCACGTACTCGGAGGCCGACTGCGAGCACGTGGGTTCAGCCGTCCGCAAGCTGGCCGAGCAGCACCTCTCGTGACCGTTCGGTTCGCGGTCGTCGGCTGCGGCACCGCTGCCAACCACATCCACCTGCCGGCGCTGCGATCGGCGGGGGCAGAGGTCACCGTGTTCGCGAGTCGATCGCTCGCGTCATCGGAAGCGACCTGCGCCGCGTGGGGCTCGGGAGCGGTCGAGGCTCGCTGGGAGGACGCCGTCGGGCGCGACGACGTCGACGCGGTCGTCATCGCCACGCCGAACGCGCAGCACCCCGCCGTCGCGATGGCCGCGCTCAGCGCGGGCAAGCACGTTCTGGTCGACAAGCCGATGGCGTGCACGGTCGCCGATGCCGACGACATGATCGCCGCCGCCGAACGAGCCCAGCGCGTCCTCGTCCCCTTCCAGAACACGCGGTTCGCGGCACCGTTCGCCGCGGCCGCCCAGCAGGTGCGCGAGGGGGCCATCGGTGATGTCACGGGCTTCCGGGTCGCCTTCGGGCATGCGGGTCCGCAGGCGTGGGCCCCTCGGGCGACGTGGTTCTTCGAGCGCGCCGCGGCGGGCGGCGGCTGCTTGATCGACCTTGGTGTGCACGCTGTCGATCTCGTGCGGAGCGTGACGGGTGACGACGTCACCCACGTCTCGGCGGTCCTGAACGGCCAGGCGGGCGATGTCGAGACGGATGCGCAGCTCCTTGTTCGCATGCGGGCCGGTGCGATCGGCTCGATCCACGCCAGCTGGTCGGCGCGGCCAGGCCCCGACCACCAGCTCACGGTGTTCGGCACCGAGGGCACGCTCCACCTCGACTCCCGCACGCCGCTGACCCTGGTGACCGCCTCCGGCGAGCGCAGCCGGGTCGAGCTGCCCGCCACCACGAGCTCGCCCCTCGACGAGTTCCTGGCGGCCGTGAACGGCGAGCGCCCACCCGCGGTCACCGCGGCCGACGGTCGCGCCGCGGTTGCCGTGGTCGAGGCCGCGTACCGCTCGGCGACCACCGCTGAGCTGACCGAGGTCCACTGATGCTCGACGTCGGCTTCGGCTCCGCGGTCATCACGCCGCCCACGCCCGTCCAGCTCGCGGGGTTCGCGGAGGACCAGCCGGCGACGGAGGTCCACGACGACCTCGAGGTGCGCGTCATGTACGTGCGCGGCCAGCTCGGCGCGGTGTGCCTGGTCGTCTGCGACCTGCTCGGCATGTCGCGCTCCTTCGCCCGGCCCGTGCGCGAGTCGGTCGCAGCCGCCCTCGGCCTCGATCTGGGGGCCGTCCTGACGTCGTGCGTGCACACGCACGCTGGTCCGAGCACGATCGCGGGCAGCGAGGCGCTCGGCTGGGTGACGCCGGAGGGCTACCGCGAGCTGCTCGTCGAGCAGTGCACCGCTGCCGCGCGAGCGGCCGCGGCCACCGCGGTTCCCGCCTCGCTCCGCGCCGGGAGGTTCCCGCTCCCCGCCGAGCTGTCCATCAACCGGCGCGGCCTGCCGTACGAGCCCACGTTCGCGGTCCTCGATGCCATCGCGCCCGACGGTTCGCGCGTGGGGACGCTCGCCAACGTCGCGATCCACCCGGTGGCGCTCGGGCCGGAGTGCCTGGCCGTGTCGAGCGACTGGGTCGGCTCGTTTCGCACGGCGCTCCAGGCGCGTGCCGGCGGGTCCACGATGCTGCTGTCCGGCGCGCTCGGCGACGTCAACCCGCACCACGTCCACCGCCAGGACAACGACTGTCGTGGCGACGGGTTCGCGGAGGCCCACCAGCTCGGCTGCGACGTGGCCGAGGCCATCGACGCGGCGCTCCCATCCACAGAGCACGTCGAGACCACCGGCCCCACGGTCGAGCGGGTGCGCACCCTCGACGTGACCATGGGCGAGACGCTGCTCACGTCAGGGCAGGCGGGGCGGCACCTGTCGATCGAGCTCGTCGAGTGGGCGATCGGTCCGGTGCGCCTCGTATCGGTGCCCGGCGAGGCCTTCCACGCCCTTGGGCGTGAGATCGAGCGCCGCGGCCCGCATGTGCTCGTTGCCGGCCTCGCGCCCGAGTGGCACGGCTACCTCCCGGTGCCGTTCACGGACGGCTACGAGGAGTCGATGAGCTACGGCCCGGCAGCGGTGGCCGCCATCGCACGGGCGCTGACGACGCCCTGACGCCTCTTCGAGGAGCGCCTGTGCCGGCTGAGGCGTATCGGCGGGGCGTCAGCCAGCGTGCGGCGCCGCCGGGTCGAGACCGCCCAGCTCCTCGCGCAGCCGGATGCCGAGGGCGGCGAAGAACGCTGACCGTTCCATCGTCCCGTGTTGCTGGACGACTCCGAGGACCCGCTCGATCCGTCGGTTCGCGAACTCCTCGTCGCTCCAACCCTCGAGGTCACCGATGGCTTCGTACATGACCGCCGTCGATGCGGCGGCTCGCGTGGCGGTGAGCAGATCGAAGAGCTCCGTCGCTCGACCGTGACGGCCCTCGAGGCAGGCCAGCACGCCAAACCCGGCAACCACCGTGCTGACCATCGGCGCCAAGCTGACGTTGTCGAAGCGTGCTCCGATCGCTCGCAACGCCTCGCGCCCTCGTCGATCTGTCCTCGATCCGCGAGCAGCACGGCACGCGCGAAGTACCAGTCAGCACTCCAGTCCGTCCAGCCCGCGAGACCAGACACCTCGTCGATCGCGGCCGACGCCTCGTCCAGCTGGCCGAGCATCGTGAAGCTCATCGCGGCACCGGCGCCAGTCCACAGGCGAACGAGGCTCGTCGGCTCGATGACCTCGAGCCTCCGCGCCGCCTCCAGCTGGGTCTCGGCGGCGAGCTCGTACGCCCGCTGGTTCATGAGTGCGCCGCCGAGATAGAAGCCCAGCACGGCCCGATCGTGGTCAGCCGTTGCCGACACCTGGTCGTCGATGCTCGCGATCGCTTCCTGCAACGCGGGTACTGCCCTGTCGGGCGCGAACATCTGCTCGACCACGGAGGTCATGCCCAACGCCGCCGACCACACGCCGTCGCCGGGCGTCAGGTACCGGAGCGCATCCGCGGCACGCAGTCGAAAGTCGCTCGTTCCGTCCTGCGTGGCCTCGACGTACGCACGCGCGACAAGGAGCCGGCCACGACGCTGGTCGTCGATGTCGCTCGCCAGCGCCGCGTCACACGAGCGCCTCGCCTCGTCGAACAGCCCCATGTTCGTGAGCAGGAACACCAGCGGCTCCGTCACGTCGGCGACCGCGCGATCACTCGCGACCAGGATGTTGCCGAGATCGGGTTCGAGCTCGGAACGAAGCTCGCGTGCCATCGACCGTGACGGCGGCAAGCCTGCGACACGCGCGAGGTAGTGCCGAGCATGGGTGTCGAGGGCACGCTCGTTCTCCTCAGGACGCGTGGCGAGCTGCTCCATCGCGAAGGCCCGGAGCGAATCGAGCAACCGGTAGCGCCGGGTCGTCCCCTCATCGGGCTCGGTGACCACCATGGACTTGAGAACCAGGCCCTCGACGAGATCAGCCACGTCCGCCTTCCCCGAGATGTTCCCGACCGCATCCAGGTCGAACGACCCTGAGAACACGCCGAGCAGGTCGAACAGCGCTCGCTCATCGGCATCGAGCAAGCGGTAGCTCCACTCGATCGTGGCGCGCAGCGTCTGGTGACGATCAGGGCTCCCGCGCCGCGTTCGCGGCGAGGAGGTCGAATCCGTGCTCCAGACGCTCGATGATCTCCTCGAGCTGCAACGTGCGCGTGCGCGCCGCCGCCAGCTCGATCGCGAGCGGGATCCCGTCCAGCCGTGTGCACAGCAGCGACACGCGCGGATCGTCGGCCTCGAAGTTCCCACCGGCTACGGCTGCCGCCCGTTCGACGAACAGCGCGCCCGCTTCCGAACCGGTGTCCAGGTCAAGCGATCCGACGATGTGCACGTGCTCACCAGCGAGACCGAGCACCTCACGACTCGTCGCCACCACTGAGACACCGGGGCAGCGCGTGAGCAGCTCATCGACGACCTCGGCACTTGCGTCGAGCACGTGCTCGCAGTTGTCGAAGACGATCAAGCACTCGCGACCGATGAGAGCCGCGATCAGCTGGTCGAGTGGCGGCTGACTCGCATCCAGCTCCACCTGACAGGCGGCGGCAACGTACGCCGCTATGTCCACGCGGCCGTCGACCGACGCGAGGTCCACGAAGAACGCGCCGCCCGACCGGCGCGTCTGTTCGCGCCCTGCAACCTCGATCGCCAACCGTGTCTTGCCCACCCCCCCGGGGCCGGTCAGCGTGACGAGGCGTTGGTCGAGCAGGACGCGACGCACCGCCGCGATGTCATCGTGACGACCGAAGAAGGTCGCGCGCTGGGCGGGGATCGTCGAGGGTGCCGCGTCGAGCGTGCGGACGTGCGGAAAGTCGCTGCGAAGGCCGGGCACGGTGACCTGGAGGAGGGTCGTCGTGCCCGGCACGTCACGAAGGCGATGCTCTCCGAGTGGATCGGTTGTGACGTCGACTGCGTCCGCGACCGCCGTCGTGCAGAGCACCTGACCTCCCCACGCCGCCGACATCACGCGGGCCGCGAGGTTCACCACGGGCCCGAAGTAGTTCCGCGCGCGTTCTTGCGCGGTTCCGAGGTGCAGGCCCATGCGCACGTCGAGACCGTCGGGAAGCCCACCCCAAGGCTCGTGGTGCAGCTCGGTCTGAGCTGCAATCGCCGCCCCGACCGCGGCATGTGCCGTTGGAAAGGCCGCTCCGACACCGTCCCCAGCGGTCGAGAACACATACCCGCCCGCGGACTCGATCGCGGCGCACAGGAGCTCATCGTGTCGCGCAAGGGCGACCTCCATCGCAGACGTGTGCTCGGCCCACAGCCGCGTCGAGCCCTGCACGTCGGTGAACAAGAAGCACACCTCACCCGAGGGCTGCTCGACCACCGAGCGAGTCTCGCGCACTCCCTGCTCGACCTCCCTGGGTTCGGGTTCTCCGACAAGCCCAAGGGCGAGCGCTGCACGCTCAGCGGCGACGCCGAGCTCCTCGCCTCGCCGCTACCAGTCCAGGTTGAGGACGGTGCGCATGCCCGCCACGAACTCGTCGTAGTCGGTTCCGTTGCGCGCGGCGGCGACGAGCTCGGCGTCCTGTCCGACGGGCCAGCGGAGCCGGCTGCCGTCCGACTCGAGCGCGGCGGCGATCGCGGTGGCGACGAGCTCCGGTCCGGGGGCAGCCTGGCCTCCACCGAGGATCTCCTGCGCCTTGGTCCACAGCACGCCGAGCTCCTCGTACGGGCCGGGTTCGGCGCGGTGGTCGAGGGCGTTCGCGCCGAAGCTCGTCTCGATCACCCCGGGCTCGATCGCGAACACCCGGATGCCGAAGTGGCCCGCCTCGAGCTTGAGCGCTTCTGAGATGGCCGTCATGGCGTACTTGGTGGCCGAGTAGTAGCCCCCCAGCGGCGGCGCGGCGATGGCCGCCGTCGAGGTGACGTTCACGATGGTGCCGGTGCCGCGCTCCCGCATCCCGGGCAGGAAGGCCTGGATCATCCGGGCCGACCCGAAGACGTTGGTCTCGAACATCCGCCGCACCTCATCGAGCGGCACGGTCTCGATCGAGCCCTCGACACCGAACCCGGCGTTGTTGACGAGCACATCGATCGGTCCGGCCTCGGCCACCACGTTCGCGACCGATTCGTCGGAGTCGACGTCGAGGGCCATCCTGCCGGCCACCTCGAGATCCTCGATCGTCTCGAGTCGCCGGGCCGTGGCGATCACCTCGTAGCCGCGTGCATGGAGGTCGACGGCCGTGGCCCGTCCGATCCCCGTCGAACAACCGGTGATGAGCGCTCGCTGCGGTGCCATGGCGGCGACCGTACTGGACGACGATCCGGTCAGGAGGCGAGCGTCACGCGCGACCTTCAGAACCGCCAACGCGTCGAACCCGGCGTCTCCTCGGCGGTACCGACTGCGGTCGCGGTGCTCGGCTTGACCTCGTAGACGAACCACGGCGGCGGTCCGAGCGTCGGCGCGTTGAACGGGGCGGTGATGCCGGCTCCCGACTCGTCAGGCTCCGCGGGCCATCCGCCCTTGGCCCACAGCGCCGCGATCTCGGCCACGATGGCCGGGTCCGTCACGCGTCGAGCTTCGCCGGAGACCATCACGTCGAAGCCCTTCGTGGCGACGCTGATCGTGCAGCGCGGGTCGCGTGCGACGTTCTTCGCCTTGCGGGTGCGTTCGCCGGTCTGGAACCAGCACGAGCCCGCGTGCCAGAGCGCCCCCACACTCGTGACGTGCGGGCTTCCATCGGCGTTCAGGGTCGTCAGCCAGAACGTCGGCCGGTCCGGCGAGCGCGGGTCGTCGTGCGTCTGGAGGTCGGCGAGCTGTGCCTCGACGAGGGCCCACTCGATCGTGGGCAGCCCATCGGCTTCACCAAGGTTTGCTGTCTGCATGGTTCTTGAGACTCCATCCCGGCCCGAAACTCATCGCCAGGCTCTCATGACCCGAGTGGGAATACGGTTCGCGAGCACGAGACCACGACCAAGAGAGGGAGCTCACCATGGATGACCAGGAGATCGTGCGCCACATCAACGAGCTCGCCGACGAGGAACACCGCCTCGAGCGGACGCACGCGGGCACCGGCCTCGCCGACGAGGAGCTGTCTCGCCTGCGAGCGATCGAGGTGTCGCTCGATCAGTGCTGGGATCTGCTCCGCCAGCGCCGTGCCCGTCGCGGAGCGGACAGGACCCGGACGACGCACAGGTACGACCCGAGGGAGTGGTCGAGGGGTACCAGCAGTGAGTGCTTCCTGCGGTCATCTCGACCAGGCATCCGACGTCACTCCCAGCGGCGACGGGTGCGAGGACTGCCTTCGGATCGGAGGTAGGTGGGTGCACCTCCGCATGTGCATGTCGTGCGGGCACATCGGCTGCTGCGACAGCTCACCCAACCGCCACGCCACGGCTCACTTCCGCGCCGAGCAGCACCCGATCATCCAGTCCTACGAGCCGGGTGAGGACTGGTGGTGGTGCTACATCGACGAGGTCGCCTTCACCGTCGAGGACGGGCCGTCCTTCGCCCACGCAGCGCCCGGGGTGGGCTGAAGCCCACCGCTGCCGGTCGGCGGGGGCACTGAACTCGTGACGACGAGCGTCTGAGAGGGACTGCTCAGAGCGGCCAGCGATGGTCAGGGGCCCGAGGTCAGGTGGGATGCCGGCTCGTCGACGTCGGTGGTCAGGTCGACCGGGCCGAGCCACTGGGCGGCGTTGCGCAGGAGGATCTGGGTGGCGGGATCGGGGTGGGCGTCGAGCTCGTCGAGGACTCGGGTGAGGCGGCCCACAGCGGCCGCCGTGCCCGTCCGGTCCCGGCCCTGCAGGTGGGCGGCGATCGCCAGGCGGTGGCGCCCGCTCGAGGTAGGGGTCGGCGGCCAGGACCTGTTCGGCGAGGGCGGCGGCGATGGCGGATGCGCCGCCGACCAGCTCGAGCTCACCCAGGGTCAGCGGCCGCCTCGACCAGCCGGGCTTCGAAGGCGCGGGCGACGTGGTCGAGCTCACTGACCCGATCGAGGTCGGCGAGGGGCCGCCCCCGCCAGTGGGCGACGGCGATGCGAAGGTGCTCGATGCGGCCGGCGGCGTCCCCGCGGCGCCGGTCGGCCTCGGCGCCGGCGAGGGCGGCCTCGACCGCCCACGCGTCGACCTCGAGGCCGGGGACCTCGGCGAGCTGGAGCTGCTGGACGTCGCCCCGCACGAAGTAGGTCGCCCCGCCCTGTGACCGCCCCGGTTCGAGCAGCCGCTGCAGGTGGCCCAGGGTGACCCGCAGGTTGGCCCGGCCCTTGGTCGGGTCGAGGTCGGGCCACAGGAGATCGATCGCCCGGTCGCGGCTGACGGTGCCCTCCACCACCAGGAGGCAGAGCAGCTCCCGCACCCGGGTGCGGTGCATCTCGGGCGCGTCGGTCGGGAGGCCGTCGTGGTGGACCGCCAGCGGGCCGAGCACCCGGATGGCGACGGTGGCCGGCGGCCGGGCCGGCATCGCCTGCGAGCACGATGGCCGTCGCCCCGGCGGACCGCGTCGTCGGGGTCGTCGAGCCGCCGTGTGATCTCCTGGAGCACGCCGTCGGGGAACAGGTCGACGAGCCGGACGGCGAGGTCGGTGCCCCACGCCGCCTTCGCCGCCGCCGCTCGGGCCGCCAGCTCCACCGACCACGCGCAGAGGCAGCGCGGTGGCAATGGCGTCGAGCGGGACCGTCGCCGTCGGCGGGCACCCTCCCGGCGCGGGCGTCGACGAGGAGGCGGGCGGCGGCACGGGCCCGCTCGTGCGACGGACCCAGGGTCGGCGGCGTCCCACTGGGCCCGGAGGCGGGCGAGCAGGCGTAGGGGACGGCGAGGCTGCGCCGGAGGTGGGCGTCGGTCAGCGGGTCGAAGGCGCCTCCGGATCCCGCCGCCTGCTCGACGAAGCCGGTGATGATCGCCTCGGCCGCGGCATCGTCGTGCTCGACGACGGCCCCGCAGGCGCGGGCGACGGCGGTGAGGGCACCGTCGGGGCCGGACGCGGCGGCGAACGGCGAGGTCGCCAGCACGGTGAGGGCCCGACGCACCGGTTCGGGGTCGGGGCCGGCGGAGGCGAGGACGGCGATGAACGCGGCCTGGTCGAACCGGTCCCGCTCGCTGAGCTGCTCGTACCGGCCGGGGCCGATGTCGGCGCCGACGGCGACGAGCCGGGCCGGGCGCCCGTCGAGGAAGCTGGCGACGGCGTGCAGCTCGTCGCTGGACCGCGAGCCCGGGCACGGGGTCGACCGCCGCGGTGAGCTCGGCGGCGTCGCCGGCCCGGCCGGCGAGGATCAGGAAGTGCCAGTGCAGGCGGACCATCGCCTCCGGCCGGTGCCCGGGCGCGAGGCCGCCGACCGGCTCCCCGAGGATGGCGAGGGCGGTGTCGAGGTCGCCGCTCATGGCGGCGACGGCACCGTCGACGCTGGCGACCAGCAGCTGGAGGCGCAGCTCGTCCTGGCCCTCGGCGAGCGCTGCGGGCCCGGGCGGCGAGGCCGACGAGGTGGGCGAGATCGCCCCGGGCCTCGGAGGCCAGCGTGGCGATGGCGAGGGCGACGGCTTCGCCCTCCCCGTCGCCGCGCTCGTGGAAGGCGTCGGCGAGCCGGTCGAGCCGGTCCGCCGGGGGCTCGGCCGCCGACCGGGCGTTGGCGATGGCGCACTCGAGCAGCTCCGCCGCGAGGGCGACCTCGGCCGCGGTCGCCCCGTCGGCCGGGGCCGCCTGGAGGGCCGCCGTCCACGGGTCCGCGATCGAGAGCGGGAGGCTGCCGATGGTGGCGCGGACCAGGTCGACCGCGGCTCGAGCCAGCGCCTGGTGGTCGCCGAGGCGGCGAGCGACGGAGCCGGTGGCGATGGCGTCACCCCGGGCCGCCACGGCGTCGACGACCCGCCGGCCGACGGTGGCGACCGCCCCCTCGGCCGGCGCCGAGGTCGTCGAGGTAGGGGATCCAGAGGTCGTGGGCCACCAGCAGCTCGCCGGTCCGGTGGACCAGCGGCACCCGGTCGCAGAACGCATCGGCGTCGACCGGGCGCCCGGTCACGGCCTCGACGTCCCGGATGCTCGACGGGCCGAGCAGGCAGAGGGCGAGGAGCGCGGTGCGGTCATCGTCGCCCAGCGACCGGATGACCTCCTCCCACACGAAGTCGTCGACGCGTGCGGCGTGGGGCCACGAGCGCGAGGCGGACCAGCGCCGGCCAACCGGCGAGGTCCGCCTCCAGCGGCGCGGCGCCGAGGCTCGACGTGAGGGCCGCGACCTCGGTGGCGTCGAAGCGGAGGTCATCGGCCCCGACCTCGACGAGGTCGTCGGCGGCCCGGAGGCGGGCCAGGCCCAGCGCCGGGCAGGCGGCGCCCGCACAGCACGAGGTGGAGGTTCGACGGCGCCCGGCGCAGCAGCTCGCCGAGCAGCACCGGCGGCTTCGTCGGCCAGCAGCTCGAGGTCGTCGAGGAGCAGCGACACGTCCAGCGGCGCCTGCTCGGCGAACACGGCGTAGAGCCGGTCGAGCGGGGTCGCCCCGGGCGCCGTCGGTGGCGCCGAAGGCGGCCTCGATGGACGCCGCCAGCCGCTCGGCGCTCTCGCAGCCGGCCCGGCAGGTCACGTAGGCCTCGACGCCACGCGGACGGGCCCGGTTCGCCCGCATGGCCTGGCCGAGCAGCACCGACTTGCCGAAGCCGGCACCGGCCACGACGGTCGTGACCGGGTGGTCCCAGCGGCCCTCGAGCCGGTCGAGCAGGGCGGAGCGGACGACCGCGTGCGGCGACGTTCGGCGGCGCCGACCCCGACGCGGGCGCGCGGTTCCGACGCCGTCGTCGCGCCCTCGGTGGCCGCAGCGGGCTCCGTCGTCGCCATGGCGCCTCCTGAGACCCACCAGGTTTGCAGCCCGTTCACGGCCGTGCCGGATGGTTCCGCCATGGCCCTCCTCACCCTCGATTGGTCCGACCCCCTCGCTGATGCAGCGGACGCCACCGAAGAGGACCTCGGCTCGCTCTGGGTGTTCGGCGTCGTCATCGACGCCCGGATGACCGGGTCCCAGCGCTTCATCCACCGGGTGCCGGCTCCAGGGGCACGGTCCATCGAGGCCACCGTCGAGCCGATCGGCGGGCTGGCGACCGCCGGGTTGATCGCCCTCTGGTCGCGCTGGCGTGGCGCCTGCGGGCACTGGGTGTTCTACGGGGACCTCGCCGCCGCCGCCCTGGACGCGCTCGTCGCCCAGCGGCTGCCGGCCGCGAACCTCCGCGACCTGCAGCTGGGCGTCGAGCAGGACATCGCCGACACGGTGCGGCGGGGCTGGACCGGGCTCGGACCGCTCGCCGACGACCACCTGGCGGTCGCCCACCGACTGCTCACCCTCGACGGCCCGGTGGTGGAGCCGATCGATCTGCGCCTCTCCCGCTACGGCGGCGATCGGATGTTGCACGCGAGCCTGCGCTACGGCCGCACCCCGGCCGTCGGCCTCCGCCCGCCGAGGGCCGCGGTGGCCACGCCGTCTGCGGTCGCGGTGCGGTGAACGCCGTGTCGACCATCACCCGCGGCACGGACGAGCAGACGCTGGCGGGCCCGGCGATCGGGCGCGATGAGGTCATCGGCATCGACGAGCTGAGCCCCGTCATCGGCGGGCCGCCGGTCAGGTACGTCAACGTCGACAACGCCGCGACCACGCCGGCGCTGCGGTCGGTGCTGGAGGCGGTCGACCGAGTTCCTGCCGAGCTACTCGAGCGTGCACCGGGGCACCGGCGCCAAGTCACGGTTCAGCACCGCGTCGTACGAGCGGGCCCGGGAGCTCGTCGGGGCGTTCGTCGGTGCCGACCCCGAGCAGGACACCGTCGTGTTCGGCCGGCACACGACCGACGCCATCAACCTGCTGGCAGGGTCGATCCATCTCGGGCCCGACGACATCGTGCTGACAACGATGCTGGAGCACCATTCGAACGACCTGCCGTGGCGAGCCCGGACCCGGGTTGTGCACGTGCGGGCCCTGCCCGACGGGTCACTCGACCTCGACGACCTCGACCGGTTGCTCGCCCTCCACGCCGGTCGGGTCGGACTGCTGGCCGTCACCGGGGCGTCGAACGTGACCGGCGTGGTCCCCCCGGTGCACGACCTGGCCGAGCGGGTGCACGCAGTTGGCGGACGGATCCTGGTCGACGCCGCCCAGCTCGTCGCCCACCGGCCCGTCGACATGCGTCCCCACGACGACCCCGGGCACCTCGACTTCCTCGCCCTGTCAGGCCACAAGATGTACGCCCCGCTCGGCACCGGTGCGCTGATCGGCCGGCGCGACGGGTTCGTCCCCCACCCCCACCAGCCGGGCGGCGGCACCGTGCGGGCGGTCACCGTCGACGACGTGGTGTGGGCCGACCTTCCCGATCGAGAGGAGGGCGGCAGCCCCAACGTCGTCGGGGCCGTGGCCCTGGCCGCGGCGGCGAGCCGGCTGGCGACCATCGGCCTCGACCGGATCGCCGCCCACGAGCAGGCGCTCACCCGGTACGCCATGGCGCGGCTGGACCGGGTGCCGGGGCTCACCATCCACGGACCGACCGGCGACGACGCCGCCATGCGGAAGGTCGGCGTCGTGCCGTTCACCGCTCGACGGGTGGCCGGCGGGCTACGTCGCCGCCGTCCTCGGCCACGAGCACGGCATCGGCGTGCGGAGCGGGTGCTTCTGCGCCCAGCCCTACGTCGCCCACCTGCTGTCGCTCCGCCCGGCGGAGATGCTGGACGCGGCGGCGACCGGCGGAGTCGACGGGATGGTGCGGATCAGCCTCGGTGGCTACAGCGACACCGGCGACGTGGACCGGGTCATCGACGCCGTCGAGCGGGTCGCCGCCGGCGCCGTCCGCGCCACATACTGCAAGCGGCCAGACGGCTCCTGGGCGTCCGGCCCACCAACCCACCCGATCTAGGCCGCACGCACCGGCTACAAGGCGACCGACTTCTCCATCACCCGAGAGGCCCAGGATCACCTCTTCGAGAACGGCCGGGCCGCCGCCCAGAAGTGGCTCGAAGCCCGGCCCTCCTGACCAGGTGTGCGAACCTGACGCATGGCTGATCGGCCTGTGCGGACGGTGACCTTCCTCTTCACCGACATCCAGGGTTCCACCCGGATGTGGGAGTCCGACGCGGACGGGATGCGAGCGGCGCTCGCAGTGCACGACGACCTGATGCGATCGGTCGTCCAAGCCCACGGGGGCGAGGTGTTCAAGCACACCGGCGACGGGGTGTGCGCCGTGTTCGACTCGGCTCGCGATGCGATCGAGGCCGCCGTGGCGGCGCAGCGACGGCTCGAGCTCCCGGTGCGGATGGGGGTCGCCAGCGGCGAGGTGCAGCAGCGTGACGACGACTACTTCGGGCCGGCCCTGAACCGCGCCGCCCGGGTGATGGGCACCGGGCACGGCGGCCAGATCGTCGTGAGCGACTCAGCGGCCGCGCTGGTCACCGGGGTCGACCTGGTCGATCTGGGCGAGCACCGGCTGCGGGACCTGGCGGCGTCGGTCCGCCTCTACCAGGTGCGGGCGGACGGCCTCGAGACCACGTTCCCGGCGCTGCGGACGCTGGACGCCACCCCCGGGAACCTGCCGGTGCAGGTCACGAGCTTCGTCGGCCGTGAGGTGGAGGTGAAGGAGGTCGGCGAGCTCGTCAAGGCCCACCGGCTCGTGACGCTCACCGGTGCGGGCGGGGTCGGCAAGACCCGGCTCTCGGTGCAGGTCGCCGCCGAGCTGACCCACGAGTTCACCGACGGCGTCTGGGTGGTCGAGCTGGCGACGATCAGCGATCCCGCGGCCGTGCCCGACGCCATGGCGACGGTCCTCGGGGTCACGGCCGGACCAGGCGGGACGGTGACCGAGAGCATCGTCGAGGCCCTCTCGGGCCGCCGGCTGCTCGTCGTGGTCGACAACTGCGAGCACGTCCTGTCCGCGGCCGCGGACCTCGTCGACGCGATCCTGAGCCAGGCCACCACCGTCCGGGTCCTGGCCACCAGCCGCGAGGGCCTGGGCCTCGCGGCGGAGCACCGGTGGCCCGTTCCGCCCCTCGACGCACGAGCCGGGCTCGACGCGCCCGCGGTCGAGCTGTTCCTCCAACGAGCGCAGGCCGTGCAACCCCGGTTCTCGCTCGACGCTCCCGACGAGGCCGCGGCGGTGACCGAGATCTGCCAGCGCCTCGATGGGATCGCCCTCGCCATCGAGCTGGCCGCCGCCCGCATGGTGTCGATGAGCGCCCAGGAGGTGCTCGACCACCTCGGTGATCGCTTCCGACTCCTCTCGGGCACCGGACGGGGCCCGCAGCACCATCAGACCCTGCTCGCGGCGGTGTCGTGGTCCTACGACCTGCTCGCGGCCGACGAGCGGAACCTGCTCGACCGGTGCGCGGTGTTCGCCGGCGGGTTCGGGGTGGCCGCCGCGGTGCACATCTGTGCGGACCCTCGGATGGATCGGCTCGCCGTGCTCGACCTGCTCGACTCGTTGGTGCGCAAGTCCCTGATCACCGCGGAGCCGGTCTCGGGGCAGACCCGGTACGGCCTGCTCGAGACGATCCGTCACTTCGGCGAGGACCAGCTCGACCGGCAGGGCATCACCGACGAGGTGCGGCACCTGCACGCGTCGTACTTCGCCGCCGAGGCCGCCGCCGCGTGGGAGCGGTGGAACGGCCCCGAGCAGCGCGTCGCCCTCGACTGGGTGGAGCGGGAGTTCGCTGACCTGCGGGCGGCCTTCCGATGGGCCACCGACCACGACGACCTGTCGGCGGCGGCGTCGATCGCGGCCCACACCACGCTCGTCGCCATGGTGCTCCAGCGCTTCGAGCCCGTCGGCTGGGCGGTCGAGCTCCTGCCCGCGGCCACCGAGGCCGACCTCACCGCCCTCCCCCGCGTGTACCTGGCGGCCAGCGTGTGCGCGCTCACGGGGCGGCCCGACGAAGCCGTCGGCTACGCCCGGGCGGCGGCGGCCCTCGAAGGCGGATCCCCGGTACGACTCCTTCGAGGCGGGCTGGAGCCTGGCGTGGGAGGCCATCGGGCATCGCTACGCCGGGCGTCTCGACCGGTGGCTCGAGATCTGCGACGTCCTCATGGCCCAGGAGGGGCTGGCCCACCTCATCGGTCTCATCTTCTCGACCGCGGTGCTGCCGGGAGTCGGGCGATCGGAGGAGGCCCGCGCGGTGGCCGACGACGCGGTGGCCGCCGCCCGCGCCCGGCAGAACCCGTTCTGGATCGCGTTCGCGCTGGAGGCCTACGCGCGGGCCTACGCCGACAAGGACCCGGGCCTGGCCATGGACGCCATGGACGAGGTCCTCGACTACACGAGGGAGCACCGTCTCCCGTTCTTCGAGGCCAACACCCTGCGGGAGATCGCCGCCCTCGAAGCGGTCCTCGGCGACCCGGGGCAAGCCCTCGAGCTGTTCGACTCGGCCGTGGCGTCCTACCACCGAGCCGGCAACCACGGCAGCGTCGCCACCACCCTCGCCCAGGTGGCGGTGCTGTTCAGCCAGATCGACCGGCCCGAGATCGCCGCGACGATCTACGGCACCAGCACCCGCCACGGCGTCAGCATGATCGCGAACCTGCCCGAGGTGGTGGAGCACCTCCGCAACGTGCTCGGCGCCGATGCCTTCGAACGCCGGGCCGCCACCGGGGCGGCGATGGAGTTCGACGGGGCGATGGAGTACGTCCGCGGCGAGATCGCGCTGGCCCGGCGTCAGCTGACCGGGCAGCCCTGACGTCGCGCCTCCATCCGCCGCCGGTACGACTCCTCGTACACCGCCACTCGCTGGCGCAGGACCGGATCGTCGGACGGCGCCATCCCCGGCAGGAGCCGACCGGGGTTGAAGCTCAGCTCCTCGCAACCGCCCACCTGGTCGGTGAGCACGTGGGACAGGAAGAGGGTGCCCATGAGGACGCGCCGCCGGGTGGTGGGCCATGCCTTGGTGGGATCAGCGGTGTCGTCCCAGGGATCGGCGATCTGCATGCGGAGGTTGAAGCGGCTCGGGGCGTAGCTGATGCGCTGGCGGAGCTCATCTTGGAGGTAGTCGGGAGGGAGCGTCTGTCCGTACTCGTTGACCGGGTGGGGCTTGAGGAACGAGGCGATCGGTGACTGGGCGGCCTCGGGCGGTCCTTCGTTGCGGACGCCGTCGGACGGCTCGAACGTGAACCGCACCATGCGACGGGTGCCGTCCGCGCCCTCGACCTCGAAGGCGTGCACCGCGTTGTACACGGTGCGCGCGTAGCTCGCCGGCAGCCGCTCGAGCGAGAGCTCGAGCAGGAACCCCTGGGCCGGCTCGAAGCCCCTTGCCCACTCGAGGAAGCCCTCGTTCCCCGACATCGAGACCCCCGCCTCCTGAGGCGGGAGCGGGCTCATGCGGGCGAGGGCGCCGAGGCGCTTGAGGAAGGCTGGGCGGCCGCACCTTGCGGGGCACGTACGCCTTCTCGAACTCGAGGACGCCCTCGGCACTCTGCGCCATGAAGACCGGCACCGACATGCAGATGAGGTCGGTCTCCTGGACCTGTCCCCCCGGCGTCGCCGGCACGATCGGCTGCTCCTCCACCCGCGACCCGGCGACGGTGGCCTGATCCTGGTGCTCCGTGCCCGGACCCGGCGATCGGGTGCCGCCGGGGTACAGCTTCACGGCCATCCCGCGCGGCTGGAGGCGTCCGTCGGGGTCCGGCTGGCCGTTGCCGTTCGAGAACCGCACGATGGCCGGAGTCCAGCTCCCGTCGAACTGCGGAGCGACGCAGTACTCCTTGGCATCGCGCGTGGCCCGGAACTGGCCGGCCACCGCGATCCCCTTGGTGTGGATCGGGCGGGTGCCCGGCTGGTGGTCGGGGAAGTCGACCGCCATCCCGTCGATGATCTGGTCGATCAGCCGGGGCGAGACGTCGTCAGCCATGCGGCACGGTACCGAATCCGCGGGCGGGTCGAGCGGGCTACGGTTCGCCGCCGGACAGGCTCGAGGGCGAAGGGGTCGCGATGTCGATCACAGACATGGGCGAGCGCCTGCTGGTCAGGATGCTCACCGCCATCTGGCGTCGGAAGGACCCGCCGGTGCTCCCGTCGCGCCCGTTCTCGCCGAACCCGTCGGACAACGTCCAGGTGCCCATGAACCTGGTGATGCCGCTGGCCGACAACTCGCCCCTCGGCCACGCCCGCCTGATCCAGACGCTCGGCGGGGCCGTCGAGGAGGTGATCGCCGGACTCGACAACACGCAGCTGGTGCACTTCGGCCGCTTCACCATCGTCGACGGCAACCTGTGCATGTTCAGCTTCTACGACGGCGACTTCTCGAACTACATCCGCGACTTCATCTACAACGTCGGCGCCGCGTTCGACGGCTTGCTCTCGCACGTGAAGGACCCGCCGCCCCTGCCCGTCGAGGAGCACCCCGACGAGTTCATCGACTGGGTGATGGAGCGGGACGCCCTGCAGGTGGTGTTCCCCGACACCGTGCTCCAGCTCGGCCCCGCCGACGACCGCGACCCGGTGAAGGTCACCCGGCGGCTCGTCCTGCTCCTCGACGAGTGCCGGCGATCCGACCCTCCCCGCAACGTCCAGCTCTTCGCGTACCGCGCCTACCCCGGCTTCTCGGTGGCGCAGATCCGCGACAAGTTCAAGATCGGTTGGTGAGCGCGATGGAGTCGATGGGCCAGCCGGCCACCGAGCCCTCCGTCCTGCCCGCGGGCATCGGCATCGACGACCCCGACGGCTCGATCCTCGCCGACATCCAGGGGAACATCCTCCGGGGCTACAACATGCGCCACGTCCGGCACCTGGTGGTGCGGGTCGAGGATGCCGCCGCCGCCCGCGCGTTCATCGGCGCGGTCCTCACCGGGGCGGATGGTCTGCCGTCGCTCACCACCGCCGAGTCGTGGGACGACGGGAAGCCGCCGACGTGCCTCAACGTGGGCGTGACCGCCACCGGTCTCCGGGCGCTGGGCCTGCGCGACGAGTGGCTCGCCACCTTCCCCGAGGAGTTCCGCGAAGGAGCCGCCCGCCGAGCCCCGAAGGTGGGCGACATCGATGCGAGCGCGCCGGAGCACTGGCGGGACGGCCTCGGCGATCCCGATGCGGTCCACCTGATGTGGACGATCTACGCACGCGACGACACGGCCCAGCTGGAAGCGGCCGCCGGACGCATCGAGGCGGCGTGGCGAGCGTCCGGCGCCTTCTCGATCACCGCGCGGCTCGACGGCGCCACCCTCGACACCTACACGGCGGACCCGAACGACCGGGACACCGTCCACTTCGGCTACCGCGACAGCATCTCGCAGCCCCGCTTCGTCGTGAACGGCGACTACGTCGGCCGGATGGACGCCCAGCCGATCGCCACGGTCGGCGCCGTCCTCCTCGGCCGCGTCGACGAGGGCGGCGGCCCGGCGACCGCGGGCGAGCACTACCGCACCACGTTCCCCGGGGTCAGCTGGCAGATGCCGGAGGCGGACCTCGGGCACCGGACCGTCGAGCTCGGGGTGAACGGCTGCTTCAACGCCTTTCGGGTGCTCGAGCAGGACGTGCACGCCTTCGAGGAGTTCCTCGAGACCAGCGCCGAGCAGATCAACGCGGAGCTCGCCCGTCGACGCAGGGGCGCGGCGCCAGCGCCCGGCGAGCCGGTGTGGGACAAGGAGCGGGTGGCCGCCAAGCTCATGGGCCGGTGGCGCAACGGCGAGCCGCTCTCGCTGTCCCACTGGACGCCGGGTCACCCCGGCCGGGACCGGTTCCTCGGTCCGGGCCTGCCCGACCCCTTGGACCCGGCCTACCTGAACGACTTCGACTACATCGACGAGGTGGCGGACCTCGACGACTTCGACGGCACCCACTGCCCCCTCGGCGCCCACATCCGGCGCACGAACCCCCGGGGCAGCCAGATCGTGCAGCGCAGCGCCAGCTTCACCCGGCCGATCGTGCGGCGGGGCATGCCGTACGGGCCCCCCTACGACCCCGCCCACCCGCACGACGGCGAGCGTCGAGGGCTGCTCGGGAGCTTCATGTGCGCCAGCCTGATCGCCCAGTACGAGGCGATCATGTACGACTGGGCGAACCTCGGGCTGCAGGATCCGCGCGTCACCGGCACGAACGACCCGATCATCGGCGCCAACCGCCCGGAGACGAGCCGGTTCGAGATCCCGATCGACGGCGGCGACCCCGTCGTCCTCACCGGCTTCCCCCGGTTCACCACCACCGTCGGCGCGGCCTACCTCTTCTGTCCGTCGATCAGCACGCTGCGCTTCCTCGCCGACCTCGGGGCGATCGCTACGCGTTGATGTTGGCCTTGAGGCGCCGAGGCTCCATGCGCCACGGCGCCGGCGCGGTGGTGTCGAGCTTGGCCTGGAACCCCAGGAGGTCCTGCTGGAGCTCCTGGAACGCCCACGCGCCGGCGGGGTCGACGGCCAGGCCGGGCATCGCGTCGTCGAGGAGCATCGTGCGGGGCACGTTCAGGTTGAAGTTGGCGTTCACCAGCCGCTGGTACACGTCCGACCGGGAGACGGCGGCCGTCCTCGTACACGCGCACCGGCGAGGTGTCGCTCCACAGCTGGTAGTCCCAGAGCCCACTGCCGGTGATCTCGTGCTCGACGGTGGCCAGGTAGACGATCGTCGCCAGCGAGCGAGGCCACCCCGTCGAGCGTCGTGGCCGGGCCCAGGACGGTCCGCACCCCGTGCGGCAGCCGGGCGTCGAGGTCGTCGATCCATGCGCCGAGCGCCTGGTCGTTCGCGAGGTCGTCGTCGGACGCGTAGTACAGCCCGAGGTACCGATGGGCGTGGTCGAGGAACACGCCGTAGAGGCCGCTCCAGTTCTCGTGAGCCGGGGTGGGCACGCCGCTGCCGGCGAGGCCGCGACGCACCAGGTCGGTCAACGGGTTGATGGCGGCCAGGTCGAAGTCGCCCGCGGTCGCTTCGAAGAGCTGGCACTTCCCGCGGTGCGTGAGGCTGAAGATCGCGTCGAACTCGCCGCCCTCCGACATGAGGATCTCGGTGACGAGGTCGTTGCCACCGTGCGTGCCGAACACGTGGGCCCACACCAGGCGACGCACCGGGTGGTCGGCCGGGAGGTGGTTGCGGGTGACGGCCTCGAACACCGGTCCGCCGGTGAGGTGCAGCCAGTTGAAGTGGCGGACCATCGACGCGTGCGACGTGATCGAGCACATCGCCATCCGCGCCGCGGCCTCCCACCCGGCCGAGTCCGGCTTCTCGACCCCCAGGGCCGTCTCGATGCGCACGGGTGCGAGCGCGCTCGTCGCGGCGTCGAGGCGGAAGTCGACCACGGCCCCCAGCTCGACCAGCCCCGGGTGGCACTCGAACCCGTTCAGGACCTGCAGGTCCCACCGGTACGCCCCCTCCCCGGTGGCCTGGAGGTAGCTGGCGTAGGGGCTGGCCACGGCCATGGCGCCGAGGTCGTGCCCCGGCGTCCGCTCGGGTGTGGGGAAGCACGCCCGGTGGGCCGGCGTGTAGGCGTGCATCAGCGCCTTCGACCGCGTCCGGCGCGATCGGTGGCACGCCGTCCTGCATGGGCGAGAACCAGCGCACGAGCTTGTGCTGCAGGCGGGTGAACAGCCGCTTCGGGGTGTCGGCCTCGTCAGTGGGGATGCGGTCGGCGACCACGGTGCCATCGAGAGGGATGTCCGGGTACCGGGTGACGAAGGGGACGAGACGGACGGGGCGAGCATCCGCGCCGCCGGGCGGGATCACCTCCGGCTTCTGGCCCCGGAACTTGAGGACGGCGAGGCCGTTCCAGAACGCGCGGCGCACTCGCCAGAAGAACCCGATCACCGCGCCGACGGTAGTTCCCAGACCCGGTGCTACGTTCGCCGCCGATGCCAGGCACGAGTGAAGCCGACCTCGCGCTGTCCCTCTTCCGCGAGGAGCGCTACGCGGAGGCCGCGGAGCACTTCGAGCGCGCGCTGGCCCTCGACCCTGGCAACCCGGACTTGACCGATCTCCTCGCCAAGGCCTCGGCCAACGCCACCGCCGAGGTCGACGTGTTCGTCCCCGAGCTGCGCTTCTTCGACGCCGACGAGCTGCTGGCGCCACCACCGCAGCCAACGCTCCCCAGCCCGCGGAACCTCCCCGGCGATCCCCATTGGCGCCAGCTCCGCTACTGGGTCGGGCACGCGGTCGGGAACCTCGGCGGCACGGTGTTCGAGTCGCTCATGCACGTCGTGGGCCGGAGCTACCGAGGTCGCGTGTGGACGAGCTGGTACCGCAAGCCGCTCTACCCCGGCATCCTCACGCTCGCGTACATGCGGGAGCACCTCGATCGCCACAACCTCAAGTCGACCTATCCCCCGGACGTCAACGTCGGCTTCGCACCGTCGGGCCTCACGCCGCCGGAGGGCGTGACCCACTTCCGCACCGCCGATGGCTCGTGGAACAACCTGGCCAACCCGAAGGAAGGTGCGGCCGGCACCCGCTTCCCGCGCAACGTCGCCAGCTCCGCCATCCGGCGTCCGACCGACGAGGAGGTGCTGACACCGGACCCGCGCCTGATCAGCCGGAAGCTGCTCACCCGGGGCGAGACCATGCAGGAGGTCCCGTTCCTGAACCTCCTCGCGGCGTCGTGGATCCAGTTCCAGAACAGCGACTGGATCACCCACGGCGAGATGCTCCAGGAGGAGGTCATCGAGATCCCCCTCGAGGAGGACGATCCCGCCCGGCTGCGCTTCGGTCAGGAGCGGATGTTCATCGGCCGGACCCAGCCCGACCCGACCCGTCGAGAGGTCGGCGAGCCGACGCCCGTGACCCACATCAACGAGGTCACCCACTGGTGGGACGGCTCGCAGCTCTACGGCAGCGACCAGGCCACCCAGGACCGCCTGCGGAGCGGCGTCGACGGCCACCTCCGCCTCACCGACGACGGCACCCTCCCGCTCGGGCGACGAACGGTGTCGAGGACAGCGGGATGACCCGCAACTGGTGGGTCGGCGTCGCGATGCTGCACACGCTCTTCGCCCGCGAGCACAACGCCATCTGCGATCACCTGAAGCGCTCCTACCCGGACTGGGACGACAACCGGCTCTTCAACGTCGCCCGCCTCGTCAACGCCGCGGTCATGGCGAAGATCCACTCCATCGAGTGGACGCCGGCGATCCTCCCGAACCCCGGCCTGGCGCTCGGGCTCAACGCCAACTGGTACGGCATGCTCACGTACAAGTTCCGCAAGCCGGGGCGCCGCAAGACGGTCGCCGAGTTCAACGTCGCCAACCCGGAGCTCGGCGGGCTGGTGGGCAACCACATCAACAAGCACGGCAAGCCCTTCGGGCTGGCCGAGGAGTTCGTCGAGGTCTACCGGCTGCACTCGCTCCTTCCAGAGGAGCTCCACCTGCGCCGCCACGACACCGGCGCCGCCATCGAGGACCTGCCGTTCGTCGCCAGCCGGCAGGCCGGCTCGCCGAAGGTCACCGCCCAGGTGGGGATGACCGACCTCTTCTTCTCGTTCGGCAACCAGCACCCCGGCCAGCTCGTGCTCAACAACTACCCGCGGTTCATGCAGGAGCTGAGCATCCCCGGCAACCCGGTCTTCGACATGGGGGCAGTCGACCTCGTGCGGGCCCGGGAGCGCGGCGTGCCCCGCTACAACGAGTTCCGTCGCCAGCTCGGCCTGAACCCGATCCGCTCGTTCGCCGATCTCACCGACGACAAGGGCACGGTGGCCACCCTGGCCGAGGTCTACGGCGACAACGTCGAGAACCTCGACCTCCTGATCGGGACCCTCGCGGAGACCCAGCGCCCGACCAACTTCGGCTTCGGCGAGACGATGTTCCAGATCTTCATCCTCAACGCCAGCCGTCGCCTCCAGGCCGACCGCTTCTACACCGACGACTACCGCCCGGAGGTGTACACGGAGGAGGGCATGCAGTGGGTCGACGACGCCAGCCTCAAGACGGTCATCCTCCGCCACCTCCCCGAGCTGGCGGCGACGGGCCTCGGCAACGTGTCCAACGCCTTCGAGCCCTGGGACACCGACGTGTGGCTCGACCCGAAGCGTCATCCGTTGCGCGCCTGCCAACCCGAGCTCAAGCGCGACCCCTGGCTCGGCGACGCCCACCGCTGAACCCCACCGTCGAGGTCCCTCTCGTACACACACTGTTCGAGAGCTGGGTTCGGGCGATCCGGTGGCGCTGGTCGAGCTGTTCGATGCTGTCCTGCCCGGGTTCTCCGAGAGGCTCGCCGCGGATGGTTCCGGGCCGTCCACCTTCCTCGCGGACCCGGCTTCGTTCGGGTTCGGGGCGTACGTCGACGATGTGCCTGCTGGCCTGGCGTGGGGAGTGCAGATCCGATATCCCAACGGCCGGCTGGTCACCTACCTGCACGAGCTCGACGTACGCGAGGAGTTCCGCCGGCGTCGCATCGCCACCGGGCTGATCGAGAGCTCGATGGAGCTTGCCCGGCGCCGAGGCTCGTCGAGGTTCTGGCTGTCGACCGGTGGCCACAACCTCCCCGCTCAAGCGCTGTACGAGTCCCTCAGCGGCGAACGGAAGGCCCTCGGAGACGTGAACTACTGGTGGCAGCTTGACTGATCGGCGAGCGGATCTGCGGCCTTGGGTGGTGTCGGAGGGGGGACTTGAACCCCCACGTCCCTGAGGACACCAGCCCCTCAAGCTGGCGCGTCTGCCAATTCCGCCACTCCGACGTGGCCCCTCGGGTCACCCCTGGGGAGTGGTCACCGTACACGGCTGCCCACGGGGGCGGCCAACCGATCGGAGGTCAGTCGACGATGTGGACGACGGTCCAGTCGACCGTCCCGTCGACGGCATGGGTGAGGCCCTCCACCCGGTCCGCGACCACCACCTGGGTGCGGAACTGGGCGATCGGCACGACCACCGCCGCCTCGAGGACATCGGTCTCGGCGATGGCCCAGCGCTGCAGGTTCGTGGCCCCGTCGGCGCCGAGCCGGGCGAGCGCCAGGCGCCCGTCGACGCGGAGCGATCGGTAGTGGGTGAGGTTGTCGTTGGCGGCCGAACCGAACAGCGGTGCCAGGTAGGCGTCGGGTGACTGGTAGGCGCCGATCCAGCCGAAGCTGAAGAGCTGCTGCCGACCGGACACCACGAACTGCTTGTACTCGTCGAGCGGTCGCGGCCGGAGCTTGGTGGGGATGCCGACGGCCTCGAGGTCCGCCGCGACCATCTCGGCCATCTCCTGCTGGGCCTCAGACTCGTCGAAGTCGATGCCGATGGTCGGCACCTTGCCGTCGGGGTACAGGAGGTCGACGATCTGCGCCGCCTCCTCCGGATCGTGGGCACACGACGGACAGCGGTCGGCGTCATGGCCGACGATCCCCGCCGGGACGATCGTGGAGAGCGGATCGGCGAGCTCCGAGTACACCTCGTCGACGATGGCCTCCCGGTCGATGGCGCGCACGATGGCCACCCGCAACGGTGCCTCGGCGAGGTTCGGGTTGCTGAGGTTCATCCCGAAGAACAGCTCGGCCTGGAAGGGAGCGAAGGAGCCGTCGCCGTAGTCGTCGACCGCTTCCTGGAAGCGCGCCGAAGGAACGCCGGCCCAGTCGACGTCCGTCGCCACGAACGCGTCGTAGGCGGCTTCGTCGTCGTCGTAGCTGTGCAGCTCCACGGCCGCCAGCTCGTCGGGAGCGCCCTCGCGCCGCTCGACCGTCAGCACATCGTCGTCGCTCGACGCCACCGCCCAGTCGCCGCTCAGGTCCAGCTCGCCCAGGTCGCCTTCGATGGACTCCGCATCGACCACCGAGAGCAGAGGGCTGGAGAGCACCTCGGGCAACACCGAGAGGGGGGTCTCGAGCTCGAAGCGGACGGTGCGGGAGGTCAGGGCCTGCAAGCCGCTGACATGGTCGGCCTCGCCCTCGGCGAAGGCCCGGAAGCCAGTGATCCCCTCCAGCGACAGCGCGGCCAGCGACGTGTCTCCCTCGAGGATGATCCGCTCGAGCGACGCGATGACATCCTCTGACGTCACCGGACGGCCGCTGGCGAACGTGCCCTCACGATCGAGCTCGAACCGGAAGGCCGTGTTGTCGGCGTTCGCCCGCCACGAGACGGCGAGTGCAGGCTGCGGCACCCCGGCGTCGTCCATGCGGGTGAGCCCGTCGTGCAGCAGATCGATCACCATCATGTCCTGAGGAGAGGCGAGCGACGCCTCGACAGGGTCGACGACGAGATCCCCACCGATCCCGAGCCGCATGGTCTGCGCGTCGGCCCCAGCCGTGGTGGTGGTGCTGGTCGTGGTGGTCGCCGCATCGGCGCCGTCGTCGCTCGTGCAGCTCGCGAGCGCGACGAGCAGCGCGAGGCCGACGAGCGCCCAGGTGCCCCGCCCGCGTCCGGCTGGCATCCGTGACCTCAGTCGAGCAGGAAGGCGAGGCCGGTGGTGGTGAAGGCGAAGATGAGGGCGACGACGACGGTGATCCGGTCGAGGTTCCGTTCAGCCGCCGCCGAACCGAGCGCGGTGGCCCCAACGCTCCCGCCGAACATGTCGGAGAGGCCGCCGCCCTTGCCGCTGTGGAGCAGCACGAGCCCGATCAGCGCACACGAGGCGATGAGGTGGATGCCGATGACGACTGCTTCGAGCAACGAGTTCTCCTGGCGAGGAATGGGCCCAGCGGGCCTGGAAACGCTAGCAGGGGCCCGCGTCGAGACCCAGACGGGTCAGAGGACCTGGCGGAGGGTGGTGAAGTGGCAGGCCACCGGGTGGCCGACCTCCTTCGAGTCGAGGATCGGCTCCTGCTCGGAGCACGCCGACGTGTCGACCCCGCCCTCCTCGAGCTCGAGCTTCTTCCAGCACCGCGTCCGGAAGCGACAGCCGCTGGGCGGGTCGGCGGGCGACGGGACGTCGCCGCGGAGGATGATCCGCTCCCGGGCCTGCTCCCGACGGGGGTCCGGGAGGGGCACGGCGGACAGCAGGGCCTGCGTGTAGGGGTGCCCCGGCTCGTTGTAGATCTGGTCGCGCGTCCCCTCTTCGACGACCTTGCCGAGGTACATGACCGCGACGCGGTCGGCGATGTGGCGGACCACGGACAGGTCGTGGGCGATGAACACGTAGGCGAGGCCGAGCTGGTCCTGGAGCATCTCGAGCAGGTTGACGATGCCGGCCTGGATGGAGACGTCGAGCGCCGACACGGGCTCGTCGAGCACGATCAGATCGGGCTCGAGGGCGAGGGCCCGGGCGATCCCCACCCGCTGCCGCTGGCCGCCGGAGAACTCGTGCGGGAAGCGGTTGGCGTGCTCGGGTGAGAGGCCGACGATGGTCAGCAGCTCCTGCACCCGCTCGGTGATGGCCTCGTCCTTCCAGCCGAAGTGGAACTTGAGCGGCTCGCCCAACGTGTGGCCGATCGTCATGCGCGGGTTCAGCGACGCGTACGGGTCCTGGAACACGATCTGGAACCGGCGCCGCATCCGCGACAGCTCCTTGCCCGACGTCCTGGTGAGCGACTGGCCGTCGAAGAGGACCTCGCCGGCGGTCGGGGGGATGAGGTCGAGCAGCATCCGGCCGGTGGTGGACTTGCCGCAGCCCGACTCCCCCACCACGCCGAGGGTCTCGCCCCGCTTGACGGAGAGGGACACGCCCGCCACGGCGGACACGATCCCGACGGTGCGCCCGAGGATGCCGCCGCGGATGGGGAAGTCCTTGACGAGGCCGGTCGCGACCAGCAGCGGACCCTCGCCGTTCATCTCGGGAGCGGCCGTGGAGGCGGCGAGGTCGGTCACGCCTCGGCGTCCTCGGTGCTCAGCGGTTCGACGAAGCCGTCGGCCACGACCAGCTCGGCCTCGTCGACCTGCGCCCGCATGCTCTCCACGGTGACGTCGGCGAGGGTCTCGGCGTAGTGGCACGCGGACCGATGCGCGTCGCCGGCGACGAGGCGCAGCTCGGGCACCTCCGTGTTGCACAGGCCCGGGATCCGGGCGAACCGGCACCGCGGGTGGAAGGCGCAGCCGTCGGGGCGGCGGATGAGCGAGGGCGGCGATCCGGCGATGGGCAGCAGCGGCTCCTCGCCCACGTCGTCGAGGCGGGGCAGGCTGGCCAGGAGCCCCAGCGTGTACGGGTGGCGCGACTCGTAGAAGATCTCGTCGGTGGTGCCCATCTCCACCTGCCGGCCGGCGTACATCACCATCACCTGGTCGGCGAGGCCGGCCACCACGCCGAGGTCGTGCGTGATCAGGATGATCCCGGAGTCGATCTCGTCCTTGATGTCGATCAGCACCTCGAGCACCTGGGCCTGCACGGTGACGTCGAGGGCCGTGGTCGGCTCGTCAGCGATGAGGAGGTCGGGCTTGCAGGTGATCGCCATGGCGATCATCGCCCGCTGGCGCATCCCGCCCGAGTACTCGTGCGGGTACATCTTGGCTCGCTTGCGGGCCTCGGGGATGCCCACCAGATCGAGCATCTCGATGGCGCGCTCGAAGGCGTCCTTCTTGTTGAGCCCCTCGTGGACCCGTGCCATCTCGCCGATCTGACGGCCGACGGTGTGCACCGGGTTCAACGCCGTGAGCGGATCCTGGAAGATCATCGCGATCTCGCCCCCGCGGATCTTGCGGCGCTCGTCCTCGCTGGCGGTGACGAGATCGCGGCCCTTCCAGAGGATCTCGCCGTTGTCGACCTCGACCGTCGGGATCAGGCCGAGGATCGTCATCGCCGTGACGGACTTCCCGGAGCCCGACTCGCCGACGATGGCGAAGACCTCGCCGCGATGGACGTCGAACGACACGCCGTCGACGGCGCGGACGACGCCGTCATCGGTGGTGAACTTGGCCTCGAGGTCGCGGACGGAGAGGAGCACCTCGCGGGTGCCAACGGTGTTGAGGGTCACTTGAGCTTGGGATCCAGTGCGTCGCGGAGGCCGTCGCCGACGAAGACGAAGGCGAGGACGGTGAGGAAGATGGCCATGCCGGGGAAGAAGAGCAGGTGGGGGGCGACGGCCAGGAGGCTCTTGCCCTCCGACACCATGAGCCCCCACGCCGGGGTGGGATCGGTGGGCCCGACGCCGAGGAACGAAAGCGCCGCCTCCGAGAGGATCACGCCGCCGACGGCGATGGTGCCGTAGACGATGATCGGCTGCAGAGCGTTCGGCAGGATGTGCCGGAACATGATCCGGATGCGCGAGTAGCCGAGCGCGGTGGCCGCTTCGACGTACTCGAGCTGCTTGAGGCCGAGGAAGCTCGACCGGACGATGCGGCACACCCCGAGCCATCCGGTGAGGCCGAGCACGACGATCACGGTGTTCTCGCTGCGCCCGAGCATGGATGCGATCGCCACGGCCAGCACGATGTAGGGGATCGCCAGGAAGACGTCGGTGACGCGCATGATGAGGGTGTCGGTGATCCCACTGAAGAAGCCCGCCACGGCGCCCAGGATGAGACCGATGACGAGCAGGATCGCGGTGGCGATGATGCCGATCCGCAGCGACACCCGGGCGCCGTAGACCACCCGGCTGAACACATCCCGCCCGATCGTGTCGGTGCCGAAGCAGTGATCGGCCGACGGGGGCTGCCGGTACTCCCCGGTGAAGCGCTGGGTGATCGTGTACGGGGCGATGAGGGGAGCGAAGATCGCCGTGAGCACGAGGATGACGAGGAGGACGAGCCCGACCATCGCCAGCTTGTTGCGCTTGAACCGCTTCCAGATGTCCTTCCGGAGGGGGCGAGCCTCACCGATGTCGGCGACGTCGGCGACGTTCTCGTGGGCCTCGAGCTCGCTGGCCGGGCCGACGCCGCCGGTCGGTGTGAGGGTGCTCATGCTTCGCTCCCTTGGCCCAGGCGGATGCGCGGGTCGAACCAAGCGTACGACAGGTCGACCAGGAGGTTGATAATGGAGTAGGCGATGACGACGGCCAGCGTGAGGCCGAGGGTGATCGGCAGATCCCGGTCGATCACGGAGTCGGCGATCGCGGAGCCGAGGCCCGGCCAGGAGAAGACGGTCTCGGTGAGCACCGCGGCACCGATCACCGTGCCGAAGTCGATGCCGATGAGCGTGATCACGGGGAGCATCGCGTTGCGAAGCCCGTGCCGGGTGACGATCGATCGCTCACCCAGGCCCTTGGCCCGGGCCGTCCGCATGTAGTCGGCGCGCATCACCTCGAGCATCGAGCCACGGGTCATGCGAGCGGCGAGAGCGGTGGACACGGCGGCCAGCGTGATCGCCGGCAGCAGCAGGTAGCGCCACTGCTCCCCGGTCGGGATGAAGAAGAAGGCCCAGGTGTCGGGACCGAGCTGCGAGGTCCGCAGGGCCATCCACTCGGGCCATCCCTGCTTGTTGGGGACGACCGCGAAGATGTACTGGAGGATGAAGCCCAGCACGAAGACGGGCACCGCCGATGCCGCGGCGGTGACGATCGTGGTGAGCCGATCGGACATCGAATACCGACGGATGGCGGACAGGATGCCCACCGAGATGCCGACGACGATCTCGATGAGGATCGCCCAGAACGCCAGCCGCAGGCTGTTCACGGTGCGCTCGTTGAGGATGTCGTTGACGCTGCGGCCGGTCTGGAACGACTCGCCGAGGTCCCAGTGGAGCACGGACGACCAGTAGTTCTTGAACTGCACGATCAACGGGTCGTTGAAGCCGTAGCGCTCGTTGATCTGCTCGACCTGGATCGGGTCGGGGACCCGGTTGGCGCCGCCGGCGATGAGGTTCGCCGGGTCGCCCGGGAGCGTGAAGAAGAGCGATGAAGAGGAACGAGAGCGCGAAGAAGACAGTCGGGATGATCAGCAGGACACGGCGGGTGATGTATGCGGTCATGTGAGCTGTCTCCGGAGGACGGTCGGGGGGCGCCTCAGCGCCCCCCGACCATATTCACCTCAGTGAAGGTGGGTCACTCGGCGAATGCCACCTGCTCCCACAGGATCAGACCGAAGTTGGTCTGCGGGAAGTTGGCGATGTCGTCGCTGTAGACGTAGTCGCCCAGGTACCAGTTCATCGGGACGACGCCGGTGTCCTCGTTGAGGAGGATCTTCTCCGCATCCTGGAACAGGGCGGCCTGATCATCGGGGTCAACGGTCTCCTTGCCCTCCGCAACGAGGCTGTCGAACTCCTCGTTGGAGAACGGTCCGAGGTTGTTGCCACCGATGGAGTCGGTGTGGAACAAGTCGAACATGAAGTTGTCGTACGTCGGGTAGTCGGCGAACCAACCGGCCCGGCACATGGCGATGCAGCCACCAGCCGCGAGATCGGAGAAGTAGGTCTCTCCGTTCATCGGCTGGGCGACGGCCTCGATGCCGATGGCAGCGAGGTTGTCGACCACGATCGCCGCAACGGGCTCGTGGCCGGCATCAGCGTTGAACTGGAGCGGGATGGGCTCGGTGAGCGAGTTGCCCTCCGCCTTCCACTCGTCGAACAACGTCTGCGCCTGCTCCGCGTCGTACGTGCAGTACTCGCACAGGTCGGCCTGGAAGCCGGGGATGCCCTCGGGGGTGACACCGGTGGAGTTCGTGCGGCTGTTGCTGTACACAGCCTCGTTGATCTCCTCGCGGTTGATCGGCCGCCGAGATGGCCTGGCGGAGCTTCAGGTTCTCCTCGCCTGCGAGGGGGCCTTCCTCGGTGTTCGAGCACCCAGTGGTAGGACCCGAGGATGGAGACGTCGAGGGTGTTCCCGTAGGCAGCCTGGGCGTCAGCGACCCGCGCGGGCGGGATGTTCGCGTTGTTGCCCTCGCCGGCCTCGAACGCGTTGTACGAGGTGTCCGGGTCGGCCGTCGTGCGGAACTCGATCGTGTCGAGGCGGCTGTCCCAGGTGTCCTGGTTGTAGTCGCCGGTCCACTCGTCGCTCTTCACGACGCTTGATGAGCTGGTCGGTGCGGGCCTCTCCATCTTGTAGGGGCCGTTGCCGAACATGACGCCGTTCTCCCACTCGGCTCCGGCCTCGATCGCTTCGGCGGGCACCGGCATGAAGAGCTGGAAGCCGGCGACTGCGGGGAAGTTCGAGTACGGGGCGGAGAGCGTGACCTCGAGGGTCATGGCGTCGTCGTCCGCGACGACACCGGAGATGGTGTGGTCACTGGCCGGGTCGAGGGCTTCCTCGCCACCTTCGATGAAGGTGAGGAGGTAGCTGTAGTCGCCGGCGAGGGCGGCGGCCCGCTCCCAGGACGCCTTGAAGGTGCTCGGAAGGATCTCCTCGCCCCCAGCGAACGTCTGGCCGTCACGGATCGTGAAGGTCCACACGGACGCGTCGTCGTTGGCCTCGTAGGACTCGGCAACGTGCGGCACGATCTGCGGGTTGGCGGGATCGGATGCGTCGATGTCGGTGAGACCGTCATAGATCGCGTTGATCACCTGGTAGGCGTCGAGCGTGGAGTTGAGCGCCGGGTCGATGTGCTCCGGCGGATCACCCACGAACGTGCCGAGGTCGATGAAGTCGCCTCCGGCCGCTGTTGGTGCCTCACCTCCGGTTGTGTCACTGCTCCCCGAATCCCCGTCGTCACTACCGCACGCGGCGGCGACGAGCGAGAGCCCGAGGAAGAGAGCAAGGAGCTGCAGGCCCTTGCGCTTGAGTCTCACGTGGTGGACCTCCCTATAGCATGGTCAGGATGCCTCGGGGATCTCCCCCATCAGGCTGGTGCGCCTCGATCCGGACGTGATGGACCGCATAAAGGCGAACGGCGGATGACGTTAGCAGGATCCCGGCGACGCGGGCATCACCCACCGACGCAGGTGCCCAGAGAATCGCCTCGTCGGTGGTCATCCGGTGAGGCGGTAACCAGATCGACATACCCATCCGACCAGTGGGGACGGGCCTCCCTAGGCGGTTCGCCCAACCCAGGATTCGGGGTTGAGCGGAACGTCCAGTGGTTCGCCGATGATGACGGTTCAGCGACGATATTGGACGATTCGGGCAAAGTCGTCGGCCTCGAGGCTCGCCCCGCCCACCAGGGCCCCGTCGATGTCGGGCTGGCCCATGAGCTCGGCCGCGTTGGTCGGTTTGACCGAACCGCCGTACTGGATCCGCACCGAGGCGGCCGCGTCGGCCCCTGCGGCGCCGGCCACGACCGCCCGCACGAGGGCGCAGACGGCCTGCGCATCCTCAGCGCTGGCCGTGCGTCCGGTTCCGATCGCCCAGATCGGCTCGTAGGCGACCACCAGCCCGGCGACCTGGGCCGCGCTGAGCCCCGCGAGACCCGCCTGGACCTGGCCGGTCACCTTCGACTCCGTAGACCCCGCCTCCCGCTCCTCGAGCGTCTCCCCGCAGCACAGGATCGGCGTCATCGCCGAGCGCAGGATGGCGTGCACCTTGGCGTTCACCTGGTCGTCGGTCTCGCCGAACAGCTCCCGCCGCTCGGAGTGGCCGGCGATCACATACTGGACGTCCAGCTTCGCCAGCATCGCCGCCGACACCTCTCCGGTGAACGCACCCTTGTCCTCGGCGTGGCAGTTCTGCGCGCCGAGCGCGATCGGGATGGGCTCCTTCTCGCTGATGAAGTAGGTCTGCACGGTGCGCAGGTCGGTGAACGGAGGGTGCACCGAGACGTCGACCGCCTCGTGGTCGTCATCGGTGATGAGGTAGCTCAGCTTCTGCACGAGCTGCAGGGCCTCGAAGTGGTTGTGGTGCATCTTCCAGTTGCCGCTGATGAGGGGCTTCCTACCTGCGCCGTCGTCGCTCACAAAGCCTCCGATCTGTTGGTGCACGCGCCGCGACACGCGGTGGGTTCGAGGACGTGACCACCAGCACGGCAACCTAACGGGGCGTTACCTCACCGGGTTCCGAGTCAACGGCGAGCCCACTGCCCCCTCGAGCAGTGGAGCGCGCTGGCGACGTCCACCTGGACGCGTCGTACGTCATGCCCGTTCTAGCCAGTGAAGGACGGGTCTGCGGCGACGGGCGCGGCGGGAGCCGCTCCTGGCAGCTGCAGAACCGTCGTTGGCGGCACCGTCGTGGCGTTCACCGCCACCCCTGCCACCTGCGCACCGGGTGCGACCCAGTCGACCGGGATCGTGGTCAGCGAGCCGATCATCTCCGCCGTCACGTCCAAGGTGAACGTGATCGGCGGCGGAGGCGACGACAGCTCCGACACCTCCGTGGCGACCGGCACGACACCCGCCAGGCCCTCGACCGTCGTCGCGCCCAGCGCTCGGAACCCGACCTGGATCTCGTAGCCGCCGACGATCAGCCGGGGACCTGACCGCTGGTGTCGGTGCCCGGGAAGCTGTTCCAGCCCGACGCCTGCAACGTGAACGTCACCGTCTGGGGATCGCCTGACGGAAGCGTCACCGGAGAAGCCGGAGTGATCGTGACCTGCGCTGGCTCTAGGTCGTATTGGCTGTCGTTGATCCTCACGTCGTCGATCACGCCGGTCCAACCGGCCCAACCGCCGCCGTCGCTCACGCCTGTGACGATGCTGATCCCCCCGAGCGCGCCGAGCGCGCGTCGCCACGATCGTCGTTCCTGGGCAGAGCCCATTGAGCTCTGCCAAGGTGAACCCGCCGACAGGAACGGGGTTGCCGCTGCAGGTGACCGGCGCTCCGGTGAACGCCCAGTCGTCGTCGGGCACCGTGAACGTGGTGAACGCTCCGACCGTGCCGGGGGGCGGTGCGAGCGAGCTGGTCAAGGTCCGCGCCCCGCCGAACAGCGGGTTGCTCACGCGCAGGTTCGCGATAGGGCGTCAGTGAGACAGGGCTCGTCGAGTCGATGAAGTACTGGTAGCTGAACGACTCGAGCGCAGTCACCGACGCGCCGTCGAGCTCGCTGGAGTGCAGGAACACCTTGCCGCCGAGCGAAGCCCCCGACCCGGAGCCGGTGTCCATCCTGAATGCGCCGTCCCCCATCGCGGCCGGGCCGGTGTTGAAGCCGCGGTGCCCCGGTGTTGTCGAACGTGACCTGTAGGTTCCCCGGATTGCCGGGATAGATCTCGGTGGCCTCCGCCGTCGGGGCGCTTGGCCAAGCGAGGACCAGCGTTGCCAACAGGACGGACAGGACGAGCTGCCGGACGATCTTCTGCATCCCAGGACCCCAAACGAACCAGGCCCGCCATGGATGTTCTACTCCCATTCGGCGATGGCTGCGTCGCCGAATGCGGCTGCCGCATGACTGGGCCGACGCTCAGGCTGGTGGTCGTTCCAGCTGCCGCTGATCAGCGGCTTGCGCTCGGTCGGGCTCATGCAGGCGTCCAGCTCTCTCGTAGTGCGGCCAACCCGGGGAGGTCACCCTGCTCGAGGAGCTCGAGCGAAGCGCCACCGCCGGTGCTGATGTGGTCGATCCTGTCTGCCAAGCCGAACTCGGCGACCGCCGCGGCCGAGTCTCCCCCACCGACGACCGTGAACGCGTGGGACTCGGCCACGGCCTCGGCCACCGTCCGCGTGCCCGCGGCGAACCGGGGATCCTCGAAGACCCCCATGGGCCCGTTCCAGAACACGGTGCGCGCGTCGAGCACGGCGTCGGCGAACTCGGCCGACGTGCCGGGACCGATGTCGAGGCCCATCCAGCCGTCCGGCAGCTCCACCCCGAGCTGACGCACGTCGCCGCCGGCCGCCGGGTTCCCGATCTCGCCCCCCGGGCCGAGGGCCGTGATGTCGGACGGCAGCCGGATCGCCGCTCCCCCGTCGAGGAGCGCCCGACAGGTCGCCACCATGTCCTCCTCGCAGAGGGACGCGCCCACGTGATGTCCCTGGGCGGCGAGGAACGTGAAGCACATGCCGCCACCGATGAGCACCTCGTCCGCCACCCGCAGCAGTGCCTCGATCACCTTGAGCTTGTCGCTGACCTTCGAGCCGCCCAGCACCGCGACGAACGGGCGCGTCGGGTGGTCGCGCAGCTCTCCGAGGACCTCCACCTCTCGCGCCAGGAGGCGCCCGGCCGCGCTCGGGAGGTGGCGGGGCGGGCCGACGATCGAGCCGTGGGCCCGGTGGGACGCCCCGAAGGCGTCGTTCACGTAGGCGTCGAACCCCTCGACCAGTCGGTCGACGAACGCCGGATCGTTGCCCTCCTCACCGGGGTCGAACCGCAGGTTCTCCAGCAGCTCGACATCGGGCGCGAGCTCGCGCAGGCGAGCCCGGATGGGCGCCACGGAGTAGCGGTCGTCGGGATGGCCCTTCGGACGGCCGAAGTGCGTCGCCGCGACCACGGTCGCACCGTGCTCCTGGAGCCACGTGATGGTGGGCAGCGCGGCCCGGATCCGCAGGTCGTCGGTGATGTCGCCGTCGTGCACGGGCACGTTGAAGTCCGCGCGCAGCAGCACGCGCTTGCCCTCGACGGACGGCAGGTCCTCGAGGGTGGGAACGCCCTGGGCGGCCAAGGCCTAGCCCTTGAGCTTGCCGCCGGTGATCTCGATGAGGTCGACCAGTCGGTTCGAGTAGCCCCACTCGTTGTCGTACCAACCCATGACCTTGACGAGGTTGCCGTTGGCCATCGTGATCGGGGCGTCGAAGGTGCAGGAGGCCGGCGAGCCGACGATGTCGGAGCTCACGATGGGCGCCTCGTTGTAGACGAGGACCTTCGACAGCGGGCCGCTCTCGGCGGCGGCCTTGAAGGCGGCGTTGACCTCGTCGACGGTGGCCTCCTTGGCCAGCACGCCGGTGAAGTCGGTGATGGACCCGTCGGGCACCGGCACGCGGAGCGAGGTGCCGTCGAGCTTCCCCTTCATCGACTCGAGCACCAGGCTGGTGGCGCGAGCGGCCCCGGTGGAGCTGGGGATGATGTTGACGGCCGCGGCCCGTGCCTCGCGCAGGTCCTTGGACGGCCCGTCGACGAGCGACTGCGTGCCCGTGTAGGCGTGCACCGTGGTCATGAGGCCGTTGACGATCCCGAAGGCATCGTCGAGCACCTTGATCATCGGGACGAAGCAGTTGGTGGTGCAGGAGGCGTTCGACACGACCTTGTGCTGGGCCGGATCGAAGGTGTCGTCGTTGACGCCGACCACGAAGGTGGCGTCGGCACCGGCGGACGGGGCCGACACGATCACGAAGGGCGCTCCGGCCTCGAGGTGCATCGACGCCTGCTCCTTGCTGGAGAAGAAGCCGGTCGACTCGATCACCATGTCGACGCCGAGGTCGGCCCACGGGAGGGCCTTCGGGTCGCGCTCGGCGAGGATCTGGAGCTCGTCGCCGTCCACCTCGATGCCGTCGTCGGTGGCGCGCACCGACGGCGTCCCAGGTGCCCAGCACGGTGTCGTAGTGGAGGAGGTGGGCCATCAGCTCCTTGGAGCCGAGGTCGTTCGCCGCCACGAAGTCGATGTCCGCGCCCCGCTGCTTGGCGGCCCGGAAGAAGTTGCGGCCGATGCGACCGAACCCGTTGATGCCGACGCGGATGCTCATCAGGGACTGCTCCTTGGGTCTGAGTACGAGGCCGGGGCAATCCGAGCAGATCGGGCCGCCGGGTTCCAGTTCACGGGTCGGTCACTTGTCGACGTCGCGGTGCACCACGGTCGGCTCGACGCCTCGTTCTCGCAGGAGCCCGGCGACGGCCTCCGCGATCGCCACCGAGCGGTGGCGCCCTCCCGTGCAACCGAACGCCAACGTGAGGTAGGCCTTGCCCTCGGCCACGTACGCCGGCAGCAGGAGGGCCAGGAGCCCGTCGAGGTGCTCGAGGAACGCGGCGGTCGCGGCCTGGTCGAGGACGTAGCGGCGCACCGGCTCGTCGCGTCCGGTGAGCGGTCGCAGCTCCTCGACCCAGTGCGGGTTCGGGAGGAAGCGGCAGTCGAGCACCACGTCGACGTCGACGGGGAGGCCGTGCTTGTACCCGAAGGAGACGATGCGCGTCTGCATGCCCACGTCCGTGCGCTCCTCGCCGAACAGGCCGAGGATGCGACTGTGCAGCTCGTGCACGTTGAAGGCCGTGGTGTCGACGACGACGTCTGCCTCGGCCTTCACGGGCTCGAGGAGGGCGCGCTCCCGCTCGATGGCGTCGGCCAGGCCCTCCCCAGAGGCGAGCAGCGGATGGCGCCGGCGGGTGCTCTCGTAGCGACGCACGAGCACCTCGGTGCTGGCGTCCAGGTACAGCTGCCGGACGCGGGCCCCCGACGAGCGCATGGCGCCGAGGCCGGGGAGCAGATCGGCATGGTGGGCACCGGCCCCGACCACGAGGGCGACCCGCGGGGTGGCCGAGCCTGGGGACCGGACGAGCTCGACCACCTTGGGGATGAGCTCAGAGGGCAGGTTGTCGATGACGAACCAACCGAGGTCCTCGAGCGCATCCGCCGCCTGTGAGCGCCCGGCGCCCGACAACCCGGTGATGATCACGAACTCGCTCATGGTCGGTCAGGTCTTCTCGCAGTGGAGGAAGAGGAGGCGGGGGATGGTGGCCGCCGCCTCGTACTCTGCCGCACGGGCGAGGAAGCCTGGTGGAGGGGCGGGCTCCTCCATGCGGTGCAGCACCAGTCCGGCGTCGGCGAGCGCGTTGACGTACCGGGACAGGGGACGGTGGATGAACGGGATGAAGACGCCCTTCTCCACCTCCTCGATGGTCTCGTCCTCGACCAGGTAGGGACCGATCCGCCAGTACTGCTCGGGCGGATCGAGGATCTGGTCGTCGATCCAGCCGCTGTTGGGCGTCTGGAGGAGCGGGTGGTTCAGGAAGAAGAGGAACCGTCCGCCGGGCGCCAGGACCCGTGCCACCTCGCCGATGGCGGCGTCGACGTCGGTGATGTGCTCGAACACGAGGCAGGCCACCGCCGCATCGAAGCGACCGGACGCGAACGGCAGCGCCGCCGCTCCGGCGCGGGTGAAGGACGCTCCCCCGCCGCGCTCGGCGGCCACCTTCACCTGGCCCCACGTGGGATCCACACCGATGGCGACCTCGGCGTCGCCGCGGAGCGCGAGCCGAGCGATCTGCCCCTCGCCGCAGCCGACGTCGAGCACGCGCCGAGCTCCGGCGAGGTGGGCGGCGGCCAGCGGAAGGATCTGCTCCTCGTACTCGGGGTCGGCCCCCTCGGTGAAGCCGTCCTGCCACCACGCCGCGTGGCTCTCCCACAGCTCGTGCGCTCCCAGGTCGCTCCCGAGTCACAAGCCCCCGTGCCGGCCAAGCATCGCCCGAGTCGTGCCCGACGCCGGTGCATCACCGTCGAGCATGGCGGCAACCAGCGCGAGGTTCACCGCCATCGCTGCGGTCGAGCTGGCCCGGCCGGCGGTCGACCTCGACGTCCTGGTGTACCGCTCGCCGACCAGCAGCTCGACGCCGAATGCGCCCATGACGAAGAGGACGCCGCCGACACGAGCCGCATGACGATGCGCCGCTCGACCGCGGGGCGAGGCGCACCTTCTAGCGTCGTCTGAGGGCGATGATGATGCAGGTGAGCCACAGCTCGGTCGACGTGTGCGTCGGGAGGACCACCCACAGCAGAGCGGCGACCGCCGCCTGCCACTGAGGGACGAAGCGGAGCAGGAGGCGGTAGGTGACCACCGCCGTCGCCGCGTTGATCGCCATCAGCAGGATGAACCCCGGCAGTGGGTGCTGGCCGCACACCCCGAAGACGAGGGCGAAGACCGGTACGTGCCGGGCCGCGCCGTGCCCTGCTCCGAGCCCGCTGCCGCCCAGATGCCTCGGAACTCCGCGTTCTGGAGCACGAACCAGTCGTCGAGCACGTAGCCGGCGCCGCGGACGAGCAGCGCCACCACGCTCAGCGCCGTGGCCGCGACGAGCCCAGCCGCGATGGCGCGTTCGGTTCGCCCCCAGGTCACTTCTGCCGCCATCGGGCGAGGGTACCCTCCCCCCACATGGCGGATCATCGCTTCGACCTCCTCACGATCTTCTTTCCGATGTGGAACGAAGAGGACACGATCCGGCGCGACCGTCGCCGCCGCGTGCGAGGAGGGCGACCGGCTCATCGCCCTCGCCGAGGTCGCGCGACTACGAGGTCCTCCTCATCGACGACTGCTCCGACCGACACGACCGGCGCGATCGCCGACGAGCTCGCGGCCTCGGACGATCGCATCCGGGTGGTGCACCACCCTCGTCAACCGAAAGCTCGGCGGCGCTCTGAAGACGGGGTTCGCGGAGGCCCGTGGCGACCTGGTCCTCTACACGGACGCCGACCTTCCGTTCGACCTGCGCCGAGCACGGAGAAGGCGATCCGGATCCTTCGCTATCTACGACGCCGACGTCGTCAGTGCGTATCGCTTCGACCGCACCGGCGAGGGCCCGCGCCGCCTCGTCTACTCCTACGTCTACAACCAGCTGGTCCAGGCATCGCTCGGCCTGCGCATCCGCGACGTGAACTTCGCCTTCAAGCTCGTTCGTCGTTGTGTCCTCGACCACGTGCGGCTCACCAGCGAAGGATCGTTCATCGACGTGGAGCTCCTGGCGCGGGCAGATCGCCTCGGCTTCCACATCGTGCAGTTCGGCGTGGACTACTTCCCGCGGCACGCGAGGCGTGTCGACGCTGTCGTCTCCGGTTCGTGTCATCAAGGCGCTGCTCGGCGAGATGCGCCAGCTGGTGCCGGAGATCCGCGCGCGTGCGGCGGCTCCCCCCGACGTGACGCTCGGCGTCCGCGCGGCTGAGCCGGCTCCTCATCGTCAACGCCGACGACTACGGCCTGACCGTCGGCGTGTCCGCGTGCCATCCTCACGCTGTCACGCGACGGGATCGTGACGAGCACGTCGGTGCTGGCCGTGGCCCCCGCCTTCGATCGCACGGTCGGCTGCCCTGCGCGAGCACCGACCTCGGCGTCGGGGCCCATCTCGCGGCCGTGGGTGAGGATCCGCCGCTGCTCAGCGCCCGGGAGCTCCCGACGCTCGTCGACGCCTCCGGGCACCTCCCCCGCTCGTGGCGGCAGCTCCTGCCCGCGTCGCGGCCGGCCGCGTCGACATCGACGACCTCCGTCGCGAGTTCACCGGCCCAGATCGAGCGCCTGGTCGGCGCCGGGCTCGCGCCTCACCCACGTCGACACGCACCAGCACGTCCACCTGTGGCCATCGATCGGCACCGTCGTGCTCGACGTCGCGTCGGCCGCTGGGCGTGCACGGGATCCGCATCATCCGGTCTCGGGCGCGGACGCCGGTGGGGTTGGTGGTGCGCCGCCTCAGCCGCTCCCTCGAGCCCACCGCACGCGCCCGCGGGTTCCGGTTCACGGCCACGGCGACCGGCCTCGACGAGGCTGGCGGCCTGACCCATCAGCGTCTGCACGACGCCATCGCCGAGCGCGGTCGCTCCGGAGCGGCACGGCCGAGCTGGCCGCGCACCCCGGCGAGCCACGATGATGCGGAGCGGCACCGGTACCAGTGGGACTACGCATGGGAGCAGGAGCTCGCGGCCCTGACGGACCCGACGTCGCGCACCGCTGTGGAGCAGGCCGGCTTCCGGCTCGGTACCTACGCCGACCTGCCGCCATCGTGACGTCGAGCTCCACCACCGGGCGTCGAGCGCTGGCCGCCTACGCGGCGGCGCCGAGGGGCGATCGGCTGCACGTGTGGGTCCGCTGGCGCACCTGCCCGTTCGTCGCGCTCGAGGAACACGTGCCGACCTCGGGTCGGATCCTCGACGTCGGCTGCGGGCATGGGCTCTTCCCGATCCTGCTCGCCCTCTCTGAGCCCGACCGCTCGGTGACGGGTACCGACGTCGATGCCGCGAAGCTGGTCGTCGCAGGTGAGGCGGCGACCAGCGCCGATGTGGCCATCACGTTCGAACCGGCCGGCGACGCTGTGCCGCAGGGTCCGTGGGATGCCATCACCATCGTCGACGTGCTGTACCTCCTCGGTCACGAGGGAGCCCGCGCACTGCTGTGCGCCGCGGCAGGCGAGCTTGCGCCCGGCGGCACGCTGCTCGTGAAGGAGATCGACGAGCGCCCGCTCTGGAAGTACCGACTGGCGCGCGTCCAGGAGTGGCTTGCGACCCGCGTGCTGCGCATCACGGAGGGGTCCGGGGTCGACTTCCTTCCCCCTGCTGACATCGCGGCCACGCTCGAGCGGACCGGGCTCCACGTGGAGCGGGTCCGCCTCGATCAGGGCCGGCTGCACCCCCACCACCTCCTGATCGGCCATCGGCCGACGGCTGGCTAGGTTGCCGTCGTGACGGGACTGGAGCACCAACCCGACGACGCCTACTTCGATGTGATGGCCGAGCAGGCCCGCTCCCACTGGTGGTACGAGGGGCGACGCGCCCTCGTCCAGGAGGTGCTCAGCGGTCTGGCGCGGGGCGTCATCGTCGACGTGGGATGCGGTACGGGAGACAACCTCCCGCTGTTCGATCGCCTCTCCGGTCGCGCGTCGATCGGTTTCGAGCTCTCGCGCTACGCGGTCCGGAGAGCCCCGATGGGCCCCGGCGGAGGGACGCGCGTCGGCGTCGCCGTGGCCGAGCAGCTTCCGGTGGCGAGCGGCGTGGCCGACGTCGTCACGAGCATGGACGTGATCGAGCACCTGGACGACGATGTCGCGGCTCTGCGCGAGTACCGGCGCGTGCTGCGCCCCGGTGGCCGCCTGCTGCTGACGGTGCCCGCGTACCCGTCGCTCTGGAGCGAGCACGACGACTGGGCCGCCCATCGACGGCGGTACCGGACAGCGTCACTGGTCGCCGCCGTGACGGCGGCTGGCCTGGAGGTCGACCGGACCACCCACTTCAACTCGTTCCTCGTCCCGCCGGCCTTCGTCCTGCGGCGAACACCGTTGCGGCGCCTCGTCCACGGCCAGCAGGACGAAGTCGGCGCATCGTCGCCTCTGGTCGCACAGGTCATGGCCGGCCTGGCGGGGGTCGAACGACGATGGGCGCGTCGCCTCACGGTGCCGATGGGGCTGTCGATCCTCGCCCTTGCGCACCGGCCGCGCTGAGCCGAGACAACCCCGTCACGCCACCGTGGCCGGCGCGGCTGCACGAGGCTCGTCGGCCGCCGGGGCCCACAGCACCTTGGCCGCGGCCACGAGCGCGAACGCCACGAGGAGCAGGTTGCGCAGCAGCACCACGTCCATGAACGAGGTGCCCTTGCTGTCGTTGATGAAGGCCCCGATGGTGAGGGCGACGATGGGCAGGTAGGCGAGGGACCAACGCGGCCCGGCGCGAGCCGCGAGGGGAACGGCCATCACCACGAACTGCGGGCTCAGGACCTTGGACCCGCACAGCACCACCAGCAGGAGGGCCAGCGCGACCACCCAGGGATCGGTGGCGACGGGGCGGACGCGGACGCGGACGGCGATGGCCACCGCGATCGCGCCGAACACGACCAGGGAGATGGTGCCCCACCGCTCGGCGCCGACGATCTCCTGGGCGCGGAACCGGTACGCCACCTCCGCCTCGCCCCCGGTGACGCGCTCGCGCAGGTGGGTGGCCGACCCCGCGATCGACTCCTGCTGCACGCCCCGCTCGGCGTGGTAGTTCACGTACACGTCGCGCCCCTCCCCGAGGGCCATCGGGGCCAGGAGGATCGCGATCGTGACGGCGAGGGCGGCCACCCCGGTGCGCCCCCACCGGGGCATCCAACCCCAGGCGATGCCGGGGAACACCTTCACGGTGGCGCCGAACGCCGCCACCCACCAGCCCCGGTCGTCGCCCTTGGTGAGCAGACCGGTGGACACCGCGAGCGCGGCCATCGCGACGGCGTCGAAGCCCCCGCTGAGGACGGGGAAGGCCAAGGTCGACAGCAGGAGGAAGCGGCGCCGAGAGGCATCGTCACCGAGGGCCCACCACACGATCACCTCGCACGCCACGGCCTGGAGCGCGAGCACCGACGGGGCCAGCCAGGCCGGCGCGAGGCCCGGGGAGCAGCATGGCCAGGATGGACCCCGGCGGGTACTCGAGCCCGAAGTCGCGGTAGGGCACGTCGCCGTGCAGGACGAGCTGCCCGAGCACGTGGGCGTCGACGGGATGGAGGACGTCGAACGGCGCGATCACGAACATGACGCGGATCGCGATGGCCAGGACGACGATCGCGCGCCAGGTGGGAGGTCGGGCCAGCGCCCGATCGAGCCCGTTCACGAAGGCCCGTGGATCTTTCCGTACACCGCCTGGGCGACCGCGTCCGGGAGCCACGGGAGCGCCTCGAGGTCCTCGCGGCTGGCGGCCTTCACGGCCTTGATGCCGCCGAGCTCCTTGACCAGGCGCTTGCGGCGGACCTCGCCGAGCCCGCTGATCCCGTCGAGGACGCTGGTGGTCATGCGCTTGCCGCGCAGCTCCCGGTGGAACGTGATGGCGAACCGGTGGGCCTCGTCGCGTATCCGCTGCAGGAGGTAGAGCGCCTCCGACTGACGGGGCAGGCGGATCGGATCGGCCTCGCCGGGGACGTAGACCTCCTCGAACCGCTTCGCCAACGACGCCACCGGGATCTCATCGGCGAGCCCGAGCTCCTCGAGCACCCGCACCGCCACCGACAGCTGGCCCTTGCCGCCGTCGACGAGCAACAGCTGCGGCGGGTAGGAGAACTTCCCCGCCGTCTCGGTGACGGGACGACGGCGTTCGGCGAGGTAGGCCGTGAGCCGGCGGGTGAGGACCTGCTCCATCGCCGCGAAGTCGTCGTTGCCCTGGTCGCCCTTGATCTTGAAGCGGCGGTACTCCGACTTCTTGGGGAGGCCGTCCTCCAGCACCACCATCGAGCCGACGTAGTCGCTCCCCTGGATGTGGCTCATGTCGTAGCACTCGATCCGCAACGGCGCCGCGGGCAGGCCGAGCTGCTCCTGCAGCTCGTTGAGCGCCCGCGCTCGGCTGTTGTGGTCCGACGCCCGTCGCAGGCGATGGCGCACGAACTCCTCGCGGGCGTTGTTCGTCACCGTCTCCTGGAGCTCGCGCTTCTGCCCGCGCTGGGGAACGCGCACCGACACCTTGGAGCCCCGCAGCGACGACAGCCACTCCTCGTAGAGCTCGGGATCATCGACGTCGACCGGCACGAACACCGTCTTCGGGATGCCCTGCGGCGGGTCGTCGTACAGCCGCTCGACCACGCTGCTGGCCAGCTCCGCCGGGCTGAGGTCCTCCACCTTGTCGACGATGAAGCCCTTGCGCCCGACCACCCGTCCCTTCCGCACGAAGAACACCTGCACGGCGGCTTCGAGCTCGTCGTCGGCGATGCCGAGGACGTCGAAGCTCCTCGGATCGCTCGGCCACCATCTGCTGCTTCTCGATGGCCTTCTGGACGCTCGTCAGGCGGTCGCGGAGGCGGGCGGCCTGCTCGAACTCGAGCTCGCCGGCCGCCTCGTGCATCCGGGTCTCGAGCTCCTGCACGACCGAGTCGGTGTCGCCGTCGAGGAACTGCAGCAGCGCCTCGACGTGCTGGTCGTACTCCTCCTTGGAGACCTCTCCGACGCACGGCCCGGAGCACTTCTCGATGTGGAAGAGGAGGCACGGCCGCCCGAGGCGCTCGTGCTGGTTGAACTTGTTGTCCGAGCACGTGCGCAGCGGGAACGTGCGGAGGAGCAGGTCGAGGGTCTCCCGGATCGCGTAGGCGTGGCCGTACGGACCGAAGTAGCGCACGCCCTTCCGCTTGCGGCCTCGCATCACCATCGGGCGGGGCCACGGATCGTCGGTGGTGACGGCCAGGAACGGGTAGCTCTTGTCGTCCCGCAGCCGCACGTTGAAGCGAGGCTGGTGGCTCTTGATGAGCGTGTTCTCCAGCATGAGCGCTTCGACGTCGTTGCGCACCTGGATCCACTCGACCGTCTCGGCGGCCTCCACCATCGCGGCGGTGCGGGGCGGCAGGTGCTTCTGGAAGTAGTTGCTCAGCCGCTGGCGGAGGGACCGGGCCTTGCCGACGTAGATCACGCGCCCGTCCCGATCCTTGAACTGGTAGGAGCCAGGCGCGTCGGGGATCGTTCCTGCCGGAGGGCGCTGCACCATCGATTCGAGGATAGGGAGGTCCGAGGGGTCCGACGCGACCTTCTAGGCTCCGCACGGTGGCCCGCACCACCACGCCGCTGGCCGTGGGACTCACCTCAGCACTGGCCTTCGGCGCGTTCCATCGCCGCGGCGGTCATCGGTCCGCTGCGACACCGTGTCGCTCATGGCCCCCGGTCGGTCCGGAGCGGGCGGCGACGTCGTCGTCGCCGACTTCGCCCCCGACGCAGATCCCGGACGGCTACTCCTACGACGGCCAGACCGTGTACCTCGCCGCGCGAGCCCTCCCCAACATCGACGACGCGATCGCGCTGGTGCCGGGGCCGGACTTCCGCCTCCGGCGGGTGCTGCTTCCGCTGCTCGGCCTCGCCCCGGCGGTACCGGCAACTCGGTGGTGATCCTGATCACGGCGTGGAACCTGCTCGGGCTCGGCCTCGCGGCCTGGGGCCTGGCCGACCTGGCCCGAGCGCCACGGCCGCGATCCGCGGCTCGGCTACGCGGCGACCCTCGCCCTGGCGTTCTCGATGATGATCGGGACCAACGAGCCGTTGGCCTTCGGGCTGGGGTTCGCGGCGCTTGCCCTCTACGACCGGGGCCAGCTCGCTCCCGGCCGCCGGGTTGCTCGCGCTGGCCGGGCTCGGGAGGGAGACGGCGCTGGTCATGGCCTGCGCCGTCGTGCTCGACCTCCTGTGGCGGGCCCGCTGGCGCGCGGCGCCTGATCGTGGCGCCGATCGCCTTCGGCGCCGGCCCTCGTCTGGAACGCGGTGCTCCAAGGTCGGGCTCCCCGCCGGTCGAGATCGATCGGTCCAGCTGCTCGGGTTCCTCGCACGTGACCGACCTCGGCGTGACCGACGCGCTCGTGCTCGCGTTCAGCCTCGCGATGTATCCCTGCGCGATCGATCGGCTTGGCGCGACGTCCGTGTCCTCTGGTTGGTCGCGGTCGGCGTTCCTGGCCACGACCGCCTTCTACATCCCGGACAGCTTCCAGTGGCACGGCTACCAGCGGGTGTGCGCCCCAGCCACTCGCGCTCGGGATCGCCGCGATCGGCCACTGGGCCTCCCCCGCTCCCGCAGCCCGGATCCCGCTGCACCGGTGCGGCACCGAGCACGACGAGGCGACGCGATGAGGCTCGCGCCCGGCGCCGCGTGACGCACACGCGTGGTGCGACCGGATCCCAGGGCTACGCTGACCGTGCCGGCCCGGTATCCGGCGACATATCAGTTCCGGGGACGACATCCCCGCGGGAGAGGCGACCGGGCTGTCCCCGCCGTCCGCAACCGGAACCCACCGTGGAGGACGAAATCCGATGCTGAGACTGCAGGGACAGCTCGACGAGCACTACACCGCCGCGAGCGCCGACGAGCTCGCCGCAGCGAATCGAGGCCGCCAAGCGCACCCTCGGAACCCGGGCGTTCATCCTGGGCCACCACTACCAGCGCGACGAGGTCATCCGCTGGGCCGACGCCCGTGGCGACAGCTACCGCCTCTCGGTGCTCGCCCAGGAGCACGACGAGGCCGAGTTCATCGTGTTCTGCGGCGTGCACTTCATGGCCGAGTCGGCCGACGTGCTCACCGGCGACCACCAGACCGTGATCCTCCCCGACCTCAACGCCGGGTGCTCGATGGCCGACATGGCCGATCTCGACGAGGTCGAGGAGGCCTGGGACGCACTGTCCGAGGTCACCGACATCGAACGGGTCATCCCGATCACCTACATGAACTCCTCGGCCGCGCTGAAGGCGTTCGTCGGCCGAAACGGCGGCGCCGTCTGCACCTCCACCAACGCCCGGGCCGTGCTCGACTGGGCGCTCGGCAAGGGCGCCGCGCGCGGGCCTGGCGTCGGTCGGCGCCACGGGCGGCGGCGACAAGGTGCTCTTCTTCCCCGACCAGCACCTGGGCCGCAACACCGGGCTGGCGATGGGCTACGAGCTCGACGACATGCGGGTGTGGAACCCGCGGCTCGAGCGAGGCGGGCTCACCGAGGCGGAGTGCAAGGAGGCCACCCTGCTGCTCTGGAAGGGCCACTGCTCGGTGCACCAGCGGTTCCTGCCCGCCCACGTCGAAGCCTTCCGAGCCGAGCACCCCGACGGCATCGTCGTGACGCACCCCGAGTGCCGCTACGACACCTGCCAGATGGCCGACCACGTCGGCTCCACCGACTTCATCATCCGCACGGTGAACGAGGCGCCCGCCGGCTCCGTGATCGGCGTCGGGCACCGAGATCCACCTCGTGAACCGGCTGAACGACGAGACCCCGGACAAGACCGATCGTCTCGCTCGACCCCTTGATCTGCCCCTGCTCGACGATGTTCCGCATCGACGCCCCGCACCTGTGCTGGGTGCTCGAGAACCTCGTCGAGGGCGAGGTCGTCAACCGGATCACGGTCGACCCCGACACCACCGAGTGGGCCAAGGTCGCGCTCCAGCGGATGCTCGAGATCGTCTGACACCCGATGGCCCTCGACATCCTCAAGGTCAGGCACATGCGGTCCAGCGGCGGTGCCGACCGCGGGTTCTGGGAGGACCACTGGGAGGGCCGCGATCTCGGCCACGCCGTCCGGCGCCTGGCGACCGACCCTGTTGCCGCCGCTCTCGACGCCCACCTGCCGTCCGGTTCGCGACTCCTCGAGGGCGGCTGCGGACAGGGGGAGTACGTGGTGTACGAGCGAGCACGCGGTGTGTGGACGGTCGGGCTCGACTTCGCCCTCGACCCGTTGCTCGCGCTCAGGGCTCTCGCTCCTGAGCTACCGCTGGTCGTGGGCGACGTCCACGCGTTGCCCTTCCGCGACGGCTCGCTTCCCGCCTACTACTCGGGCGGGGTCGTCGAGCACTTCGAGGGAGGACCGGAGCCGGCGCTCGCCGAAGCACACCGCGTGCTCGCCCCGGACGGGATCCTCCTCGTGAGCGTCCCCTACCTCTCGCCGTTGCGCCGCATGCTGCGGTGGTTCCGGCGAGATCGGTGGTTCGCGGTGTCGACCACCCGAGCCGAGGTGCCGCGCGGCCAGGACCCTTCTTCCAGTACGTCTTCTCGCCGCGCCAGTTCGATCAGTCGCTTGCCGCCGCCCACCTCCGGGTCTCGACGCACTTCGGCTACGGCATCATCAGGGGCGCAGTGGAGCTGGGTGCGCCCCTCGAGCAGTGGCTCCGACGAGGGGCACGCCGCCGAAGCTCTGGTCCCGAGGGGCCTCGCGTTGACCCCGACGTGTCGGTCGATGCCGCGGACGTCTCGCTGGTCCGACGGCTGCTGGTCGCCGAGGACGCGTCAGTGCCCGGGTTCGGTTGGCTGGTGCGCTGGCTCCGGTGGGGATGCGCCAACATGCAGATGTACGTCTGCCGCCCGCGCTAGCGCGCCGCTTGACGGAACCCGCCCCAGCATCACGAGGTTCGTCTTGGGCAGAGGCAGCAGCTCGGTGAGCTCGACCAGCCAGGGTCGGCCGGCGGCACGGGTGAGCAGCCGGCCGTGGATGCCTTCCACGAGGCGCCACCCCACATCGGGGAACAACGCCTGGACGGCGCCCCGATCCATGCCGTCTGGAATCGCTCCCGGGTTGGCGCGCAGCACGTCGTAGCTGAGGATCCAGCCGCCGGGTCGGACGACCCGCCGTAGCTCGCGTGAGCCGATGCCCGCGCCTCGTGGTCGAGGACCGACGAGAAGGAGACCAGCTGCATCCCCAGGTCGAACGCGCCATCCCCGAACGGCAACGAGGTGGCATCGCCCTGCAACAGCCCGACCGACGGATTCACACGGTGGGCGTCCACGAGGCGCGTGGAAGCAGGTCGATGCCCACCAACCCGCGCCCACCCACCCCGATCTCGCCGAGGAACCGGAGGTGACGACCGGATCCGCACCCGACCTCGACCACTCGAGCTCGCGTGAGGTCCTCGCCTCCGCCTCCGCCACGTCGACCACGCGGAGGAGCGCGGCTCGATCTGATGGCGATGCGCCACCCACACGGGATGCCTCGAGTGCCACACATGGGTCGGATCGGTCGAGTCGGTCGGATGCTGCACCCGGTAGTACTCGTCGAAGTCCACGATCGACCATGATGGCCTCGTCGTGGAGCGCACACCGAACCATGCACCGCAAGAGCAGCTGTCCGAGGAGGACAGCGTCGCCAGCGTCCCAGGGTTCCGGCGGCTGGCCTCCGACTTCACGCTCTTCTCGGTCGGCGGCCTGGCGGGCAAGTTCATCGGGGTCTTGCTGCTGCCGGTGCTTGCTCGAATGCTCTCCACGACCGACCTTGGCCGCTTCGACGTCCTCTCGACACTGACATCAGTGTTGGTCTCGGCGCTGCTCCTGGGTCTCGACGTCTCGACGCTGCGGCTGTTCTTCGATGATGCGTCAGAGTCGACCCGCTGCCCGGTTCATCGGGTCCTGGCTCGCCCTGCTCTCGACCACGACCGTCGTTGCCGCGACCGTCATCGTGGTCGCTCGCAACGCGATCAGCACGGCGCTGTTCGGCACGACTCACTTCGGGACTGCGGTGGCGCTCACCGCATTGGCGTTCGTGGTGGTTCGGCCGACGACTTCGCGTGCTCACCGTGTGCCGCATGCGCGGACGACCGAAGACCTTCACCAGCCTCACCATCGGACTCCTCGGACTGTACGGAGTGCTCACCATCACGTTGCTCGTCGTGTGGGAGCGGTCGGCCACGGCGGCCATGACCGGACTCGCCGTCGCGTCGGTCGCGTTCGGCCTGGTCGGCCTGCACACCGTCGTCCGAATGGGGATCGGGGCCCGACGGGGCCGCCATGCGCCAGATCGCACGCGTCGGGCTCCCGCTGGCCCCCGGGCGTGATCGCGCGCTTGGGCGCCGAGTTCGCCCACCGAGCGATTCTGCTCACCGAGACCAACGCAACCCAGGTCGCCTACTTCTCCGTCGCCATCAGGTTCGGGTCCATCGGTGTCCTCGCGGGGACCGCCCTCCAGTTCGCGTGCCTATCCGCACGTGTTACGTGCCGCGTACCACCCTGCTGCCGCACGATGCGCTCGCCCGAGAGGCCCGGCAGATCGGCATGTGCGTGGTTGCGTTGGCAGTGACCGTTGGGATCTTCGCCCCGGAAGCAGTTCGGATCGTCGCCGGGCCCGACTACGCCGCCGCCATACCGGCCGTGGGGTGGAGCTGCGTCTACGCTATGTTTTTGGGCTGTCCCAGATCCTCTCGCTGCCCACGGCGCTCGACCGTCGGCTTGGCGGCGTCGGGATCGCGAACGGGATCGCGGCCGCTGTCTCCGTCACCGGGACCCTGTTGCTGGCCTCTCACTACGGCGCCAGCGGAGCGATGGGATCGATCGCCGTAGGCGGGAGCGATCTCCTGCCTCGTCGTCACGGCGACCAGTCGGCGGGGCTCATCGCTCCGGCTCCCGCTCGGTCACCTCGTCGGCGGGGCGATCCTCGGGGCCGTCGTGGTGCTCTCGGCCGATCTGCCCGCGGGTGGCGCGCCTCCCCTGCTGCGCATGGTGCTCGCCCTCGTCGCGGTCATCATGCTCGTCGTCGACGGCTCGGTGCCTGCCGTGCTCGCTCGCTTGCGTCCATCGCCTCGCTGAGGGCGACCTCCCAGGTCGCGGTGCCCACGGATCCAGGCCCGGTTCGATCGGCGGCCGGGCGTGGCCGTCTGGATCGTGGGACCGCCCTGCCGATGGCCTCCGCGCAGGCCGAGACGTCGCCCGGCGGCACCACAAGACCGGTCTCGCGGTCCGTGACAAGGGCGCGGTTCGCGGCCAGATCGGACACGATCGGGTACACGCCTGCCGCTGCCACGTCCTCCAGCACCGCAACCGACGTGGCGTCGCTCGAGGGCACCGAGCAGAACACCGCCGCCTCGAGAAAGCGCTGTTGCAGGTCGTCGCGGGACAGGCGCGGCCAGAGCGTGACGTGATCGTCGATCCCGAGGTCCTGTGCCACTGCGAGCAAGTGGTTGGCCGGCGCCCGACCGGTGAGGACATCGAGCGTCCACCCCTCAGTGGCCACCCCCGACGTGCCGAACGCCCGCACGACGCTCTCGACGTTGTAGAAGGGCTTCAGCTGCCTTCGGGCTGAGGATCGAGCGGCGCTCGCTCCTCGCCGCGGTGGTCCAGGCCTCCTCCGGCCCGAAGCGGATGAGCTCGATCGGCACGTCCGTGTGGAGCCTCATGACCACCGTCCCCACATCGCGGCCGGATCGACGACGACGGCCGCCCGCGTGCGAGCGTCTTGCCCACCAGCCGGCGGTGCCACGCCGAGCGGCGGTCGTGCCAGAGGACGTCGCTTCCCCAGGCGAACTGCAGCACCGGTCGGGCACCGGCGGCGAGCGCCGAGAGCACCCCATAGGCTTGATACGAAGTGTGCGTGGATCACGTCGGGCGACTCGGCGGCGATCGCCTTTCGCAACGCCGGGAGCGCCATGAGGTAGCGCGGCATCCGCGGGATCTCCGTAGACCCGAGCCGGTGGAAGGGCACCCCGACGCGCGGATCTTCGCCGAGGCCGGCCATGGCAACATCAGCGCCCGATGCCGCGAGCCCGGCGGCCCACCGCTGCGTGTGGGGTTGATCGGGATCTCCCACCAGCAGGATTCGCATCGGGCCACCGTGCCACACGCCACCGGTCACGCTCGGCCGCCCGGCCATGCGGCATCATTGCCTCGATGACTCGGGTCGACGTACCCGCTCGCCGGAGGCTTCATCGGCAGCACGCTCGCGGAGCACCTGCGCTGTTCCGGGTGGGACGTGCGGGCGATGGTCCGCTACACGTCCCACGACCAGCTCGGCGCCCTCGCACACGTGGACCGCGACGTTGCCGATGCCCTGGAGGTGGTCACCGGCGACATCCGCGACGCCTCTGCCGTCGACGCAGCCACACAAGGGTGCGAGGTGGTCCTCCACCTCGCCGCGATCATCGCGATCCCGTACTCGTACAAGAACCCGCGCGAGGTCATCGACACCAACGTCTCCGGCACGCTCCGTGCTGGAGGCTGCCCGTCGCCACGACGTCCACCGTGTGGTGCACACGAGCACGTCCGAGGTGTACGGCACCCTGGCCCAAGCCGATGCCATCACGGAGGACCACCCGCTGAGGGGCCAGTCGCCCTACTCCGCCTCGAAGATCGCGGCCGACAAGCTTGCCGAGGCGTTCTACTGCTCGTTCAACACGCCGGTGGTCACGCTTCGACCCTTCAACACCTACGGTCCGAGGCAGTCGCCTCGAGCGGTGATCCCCACGATCCTGCTCCAGGCACTGGCGGATGCTCCTGTGCGCCTTGGTTCGCTCGTGCTGATGTGCGACTTCACCTTCGTGGACGACACGGTCCGCGCCTTTGAACTGGCCGCCACCACCCCTGGCATCGACGGGGACGTCATCCACCTCGGCACCGGTAGAGAGGTCTCCATCGGTGACGTGGTGGAGATGGCGGGCAAGGTGGTGGGCCATCCGCTCGAGGTGATCCAGGAGGACCAGCGCACCCGGCCGCCTGCCTCCGAGGTGATGCGACTCCTGAGCGATCCGTCCGAGGCGGCCGAGCACCTCGGATGGACTGCCGAGATCGACCTCGAGGCCGGTCTGCGGCGCACCGCTGAGTGGCTCCAACGATCGGGCGGCTGGTTCCAACTCGCCGACCACGCGGTATAGCCGTGGACGCGATGGTGATGGCGGGCGGGCTGGGCACGAGGCTGCAGCCGCTCACCTTCTCCCTCCCGAAGCCGTTGCTACCCGTCGGTGAGCGTCCGATCATCGAGATCATCATCAGCCAGCTGAGGCGAGGCGGCTTCGACCGGGTCTTTGTGTCTCTCGGCCACAAGGGCCACCTGATCCGCGCCTACCTCAGCGAGGCTCCGCTCGGCGACATCCAGGTGGAGTACCTGCGGGAGGTCCCGCTCGGCACCGCCGGCGCACTGCGGATGCTGCCGGCCGACGTCGAGGACCTCTTCATGATCAACGGCGACATCCTCACCAAGACCAACTTCGCTGGTGTCCTCGAGGGACATCGCAACGCTCCTGGCGAGGCATCGCTCACGGTGGTGGTCCACCACCACGCTGTCCCTCTCCCGTACGGCGTGTTCGAGCTCGATGGCGACGACGTCGTCAGCATCGAGGAGAAGCCCACCCTTCACATCCCGGTGGCCACAGGCATGTACGCCCTCGATCGTCGGGCCATCGACGTGATCCCACAGGGCCGCAGCGACATGCCCGATCTGATCAACATCCTCACGCCGCAACGTCGTGTTCGCGCCCACCTCATCGACGAGTTCTGGACCGATGTCGCCGACCTCGTCGACTACGAGCAGGTCACCTCGACGGCGACCAGTGGAGCGACGTGTGACACCGCGATCACCTTCGCCGTTCCGCTGAGCGACGTGCGCCTCACCGACGCCCAGAAACAGGCCGTCAACGACGTGCTGGACTCCGGCTGGCTGTCCATGGGCCCGCGCACGGAGGCCTTCGAGCATGCCTTCGCAAAGGCAGCCGGGGTTGATGAGGCTCTGTGCGTGAGCAGCGCGACGGCGACATCCTGGCTCTCCAGCGGCTGGAGTCGGCCCTGGTGACGAGGTGGTGGTGCCGTCACTCACCTTCGTGGCCGACGCGAACGCCTGCCGCGTGCTCGGTGCGACCCCGGTGTTCGCCGATGTCGTCTCACCCGATCACCCATCGGTCGCCGTTGACGACGTGCTCCGGGCGATCACCCCCCGAACCCGGGCCGTCATCATCGTTCACTACGCGGGGTTCGTCACGCCGCTCAGTCCCCTCACCGTCCTCCGCGACGACGGCATCACGCTTGTCGCGGATGCGTCACACGCGGTGGGTCCGTTGGCCCACGACGGCGCCTGGCTCCCGGCGGAGGCCGACGTCACCGTGTTCAGCTTCTTTGCCAACAAGAACCTGGCCATCGGCGAGGGCGGCATGCTCACGTCACCCCACGCGGAGCTCCTCGCGGGGGCTCGCCTCCTCCGGTCACACGGCATGACCACTGGCACCTGGGACCGGCACCGCGGCCATGCCTCCGACTACGACGTCGTCGAGGCCGGCTGGAACTTCCGACCGCAGGAGATCTCTGCGGCTCTGGGCCACGCTGGGCCTCGCGGAGCTCGGCTGGCAGAACCAGGCCCGGCGCCGAGCGCTCGAGCGCCACCAATCCGTGTTCGCCGGCACGCCCGTCACGATGGTGCACACCCCGGGCGAGGCATCCACCGGCCACACCGCCGTCGCCGTCCTCCCGCCCGGCACCCGCCGAACGGTGCGCACCGCGCTCGACGGCGGAGGGCATCCAGTCGTCCTTCCACTACCCCCCATCCACCGCTTCGCCGCCTACCTAGACATCGCCGAGCGACCTCTCCCTGCCACGGAGGCAGCCGCCGACTCGCTGGTGACGTTGCCCCTCCATCCCTGGCTCGACGCCGACACGATCACGGCCATCGCCGGCACCGTGGTCGATCAGCTCGGCTGAGGATCGCCCAGGGGCGCTCGCCACGGGCGCGACGAACGAGCTGCTCTACGATTCCCAGCCACCACGTGCCGCGCTGACGCCCATGGCGACGACAGCGACGCACCGTTCGTCGACGTCGGCCGGATCGCGGACAGCGCATCGAGCCCAAACGCGGCCATCAGGACGCCGAGGGACGCCGCCAACGGGTGCCGGCGGAGCAAGCTGAGCGCCACGAGACCGGCCAACGGAGGGACGACCACGAGCCCTACGTGGCGCGGCGAAGCGTGAGGCCCGTCTCCGTCCATCCTCCGGCCTTCCACCGCCCGAAGCGCCGGTGCTGTCGGGCGAAGGACAAGAGATCGCTCCGTGGCCTGTACTCGACCACCAGGTCGTGAGCGAACCACACGAGCCCCCCGCTGCGCAGCCGGGAGTCGAGCTCGTAGTCCTGGTTGGTCGTGAAGCGCAGGTCCCACCCGCCGATCCACCGAACCTCCTCAGTGCGGAAGGCCCCCAGATACGTGGTGTCGGCGGGCCCCGAGCTGCGCCGCAGGCGATAGCGAGACAGACCCGTGGCATAGGGGTTCCGGAGGGCCCGCGCGATCCCGTGGGCGACGACCCCTGCTCCCGGCGTTGCCACCGCCAGCTGCGCTCCCCCAACGACGGCGATGCGCGGATCCTCCAACAGCTCCACGCCCGCCGTACGTAGTCCGGCGGGATGAACGCTCGAGCGTCGACTCGGCAGAGCACCTGCCCCCTTGCCTCGGCCAGCCCCAGGTTCAGCGAGGACGGGGTGGATCGAGCTGGGTTGTCGAGCACCAGCACCTCGACAAACGGGTGACGCGCGCCCCGCGGCGGCGAGGGCGGCGGTGCCGTCGTCGCTGTCGCCGTCGACGACCACGAGCTGTATCCGCTCGGCGTCGACGCTCTGAGCGGCAATGGCGTCGATGCAGTGCTCGATCTCCGCCGCCTCGTTGTAGGCAGGCATCAGCACGGTGACGAGATCGGGGCCCGTCGTCGTCACCGGCCACTGCCCTCGCTGCCGAACACCGAGCGGATCGTGCGGCCGATGATCCGGGCGTCGGTGCGGAGGCTCTGGTGGCGCAGGTACCAGAACTCGTACTGGAGCTTCTCGAGCGCGTCGCTCTCGTTGCCGGCGTAGCCGTACTTCACCTGCGCCCACCCGGTGAGGCCCGGGCCGCACGAGGTGCCGCAGCGGGTAGAAGGGCAGCTTCTCGGTCGAGCTCCTCCACGTAGTGCGGGCTGCTCGGGCCGCGGGCCCGACCACGCCGAGGTCGCCCCGCAGGATGTTGACCACCTGCGGGAGCTCGTCGAGGTGGGTGCGGCGCAGCAGCCGCCCGAAGCGCGTGATCCGGGGATCGTCCTCGGTGGTCCACTCGCTCGGCGAGGTCGCCGACGGCCGCGGCGTCATGGTGCGGAACTTCAGGATCGTGAAGCTGGCGCCGCCCTTGCCGACCCGCTCCTGCCGGTAGAGCAGCGGCCCCCGGTTGCCGACCAGGTTGCCGAGCCACACGAACGGGCACGACGACAGCGAGCAGCGACGCAGCCCGACGAGCGCGAGCGGCACGTCGACGATCCGCTTGGCCCGGCCGTAGCGCGGCCGGTGCACCTCGCCGATGTCGAAGAGCAGCGACGCCCGCTCGAGCTCGGAGATCGGCAGCTTGCCCGAGCCACTCCTCGTAGAACAGCGTCAGCGACCGGACCCGCACGCCCTGCTCGTGGAGCGACGGCGGCCTGGGCGACGACGGCCGGGTCGTCCTGGGCGCTCGCGGTCGAGCACGACCACGGTCGGGCGGATCGCCGTCGAGCGCGCTCCGCGAGCGGCGCTCGCGCCGCCGGCGCCGACCGTCGTCGACGGTGACAGCTGGCCACGATCGACGCCGGCCGCTCCGGGGAGGCCTGCAGCTCGAGCTCGAGCGCGGCGACCTCGTCGGGGTCGGCGACGACGACGCACGCGGTCGCGGGCCTCGGCCGCGGACCGCCCGCCGACGGCCAGCCCGACGCAGAGCCGGTACCAGTCCGGCAGCAGGAGCGCCGAGCCGAACACGACGAACCGGGGCAGCAGGGCGTCGCCGACGAACAGCTGGAGCGAGCGAGATCGCCGACGGCGCCGAGGAAGGCGGCGCCGACCGCCGGACCCAGCGCGGCCTGGCGGGACCGGGGCACGTCGGGCAGCCCGAAGCCGTAGGCGACGACGCAGAGGATCCGGCGTAGGCGACGCGTCCACGCGAAGCGGCTCGACCCGGTGAAGGGGTAGTCGCCGATGAAGCGCGGCGTGGACCATGGCCAGGCCGAACACGACGCCGAAGCACGCCCAGGTACAGCAGCGGGCGAGCGGCTCGCCTCATGTCAGCGCCTCAGATCGGACCACAGGGTCAGCATCGGCCTGCTGCATGCTCATCTCAAGCAGACCTGGCACCCGCGAGCGCGGACCACGACCACCCACGCGTGCCGCCGCAGCGGCGGGACCCGCCCGAACAGCCACCGATCGGCGCGGTGCAACGACTCGTTCGATCGGCCACTGAACGAGAACCGCCGCAGCGGGACGCTCGCGGAGGGTGAGCAGGTTGAAGTAGTCGACCTCGACCAGCTCGAAGCGATGCTCCCGGCCATGACGAAGTCCGCGACGACGGAGCGGGTGCTCGTCGGGCGTCCGCATCTCCGGGGTGCGCCGGCGGTAGGCGTTGATGAACGGGTTGTGGCCGAGCGGCTCGACGAAGGCCGCCCAACCGCCGGGCGCGAGGACGCGAGCAACCTCGGACGACGCGCTCGCAGCTCGAGGTGGTGCAGCACCCCCGAGCCGCACACCACATCGAAGCGAGCGGTCAGGCAGGTCGAGCGGCTCGGCGTTCATCACCCCGAAGCGGCTCGTTCGGACACCCCTCGGGCGGCTGCCTCGGACTCGGCGTGCCTCGATGGCGACCGGCGAGATGTCGATTCCGGTCGACGTCGACGCCTCGGCCGCGAGGTCGAAGGCGGCGCTGCCGGTCCCGCACCCGTACTCCAAGCACCTTCGCATCCGTGCCGACCTGGGCGAGCAGCGACCGGTAGCGCTCGCCGGACGCGTCGCCGGCTTCGTAGAACTTCTCGGCTCGAGCTCGATCGGCATCGTCGTGGTACCGCTCATCGTGGAACGCCCGCTCCCGCTCGTACCGCGCGGCCGCCTCGTCCTGGAGTGTCACAACCGCTCGATGCTACGGCTCGACCGCCGGTCACGCCAAGGACACCAACGGCTTGAGGAACTGGCCCGTCCAGCTGGCTGACACCTGCGCGACCTCCTCCGGCGAGCCCTCGCAGACGAGCGTGCCGCCGCCGTTGCCGCCCTCGGGGCCGAGATCGATGAGCCAGTCGGCCGTCTTGATCACGTCGAGGTTGTGCTCGATCACCAGCACCGTGTTGCCCTGGTCGACCAGGCGGCTGAGCACGGTGAGCAGCTTGCGGATGTCCTCGAAGTGGAGGCCCGTGGTGGGCTCGTCGAGGATGTAGATGGTGTGGCCGGTGGACCGCTTGGCCAGCTCGCTGGCCAGCTTCACCCGCTGGGCCTCCCCGCCGGAGAGCGTCGTGGCCGGCTGGCCGAGGCGCACGTAGCCGAGGCCCACGTCGACGAGCGTCTGCATGTGCCGGGCGATGGCGGGCTGGTTGCCGAAGAACTCGAGCGCCTCCTCGCAGGACAGGTCGAGGACATCGGAGACGTTCTTGTCCTTGAAGGTGATGTCGAGGGTGTCGCGGTTGTAGCGCTTGCCCTTGCAGACCTCGCACGGCACGTACACGTCCGGGAGGAAGTGCATCTCGATCTTGATGGTCCCGTCGCCGGCGCAGGCCTCGCAGCGCCCGCCGGCCACGTTGAAGCTGAAGCGACCCGGGAGGTAGCCGCGCACCTTGGCCTCCTGCGTGGCGGCGAAGAGCTTCCGCACGTGGTCCCACACCCCGGTGTAGGTGGCGGGGTTGGACCGCGGCGTGCGACCGATCGGGCTCTGGTCGATGTTGATGACCTTGTCGAGGTGATCGAGCCCGTCGACGGTCTTGTGGAGGCCGGGCGGCGTCTTCGACTTGTAGATCCGCTGCATCAGCGAGCGGTAGAGGATGTCGTTGACGAGGGTGGACTTGCCCGAGCCGGACACGCCGGTGACCGCGACGAAGAGCCCGAGCGGGATCTCCACCGTGAGGTCCTTGAGGTTGTGCTCGCGCGCCCCGCGGACCACGAGCCGCTCATCGCCTGGGGTACGGCGCTTGGTCGGCACCGGGATCGAGCGCTTGCCGGCCAGGTACTGGCCGGTGATCGACGCCTTGTTCTTGAGCAGCGCCTTCACCGTGCCGGCGTGCACCACCTCGCCGCCGTGCTCCCCCGCCCCGGGGCCGATGTCGACCACGTAGTCGGCGACGGAGATCGTGTCCTCGTCGTGCTCGACGACGATCACCGTGTTGCCGAGGTCGCGGAGGCGCACGAGCGTCTCGATGAGGCGATGGTTGTCGCGCTGGTGCAGCCCGATCGACGGCTCGTCGAGCACGTAGAGCACCCCGACGAGGCCCGAGCCGATCTGCGAGGCCAGGCGGATCCGCTGCGCTTCGCCACCCGCGAGGGTGGCGGCCGACCGCGACAGGCTGAGGTAGTCGAGGCCGACGTCGAGGAGGAACCCCATGCGGGCGTTGACCTCCTTGACCACCCGCTCGGCGATGATGCGGTCGCGCTCGGAGAGGGACAGGCCTTCGAGGGTCTTGGCGGCCTCCCCGATCGACATGTCGCAGATCTCGGCGATGGAGTGGCCGTCGATCGTGACCCCCAGCGGCAGCGGGGCGAGGCGGGCGCCGCCGCACACGGGGCAGGGCACCTCCCGCATGTACCCCTCGATCTGCTCCCGCTGGTTGTCGCTCTCCGACTCGCTGTGCCGGCGCTGGAGGTAGGGCACGACCCCCTCGAAGTTGGCGGTGTACGAGCGCACGCGGCCGTAGCGGTTCTTGTAGCGGACCTGCACCTTGCCCACGCCGGTGCCCTGCAGGAACGCCTGCTGCTGCTTCTTCGTGAGCTTCGACCAGGGGGCGTCGGCGTCGGCGCCCAGCTCCTCGGCCACGGCCTCGACCAGGCGCTTGAAGTACTGGCTGCTTCCGCTGGCCCACGGGGTGATGGCGCCATCGGCCAGCGACAGGTCGCGGTTGGGGACGATGAGCTCGGGATCGACCTCGAAGCGCGTGCCGAGGCCGTCGCAGGTCTCGCACGCGCCGTACGGCGAGTTGAACGAGAAGTTGCGGGGCGCGAGCTCCTCGAACGAGCCATGGCCGTTGGGGCAGGCCAGGTGCTGCGAGAAGGTCAGCGTGTCGTCGGCCTCGCCGTCGTCCGCCCCGCCCAGGGCCTCGCCGTCGCGCCGCACCAGCTGCACCTCGGCCACGCCATCGGCGAGGCGCAGCGCGGTCTCGAGCGAGTCCGTGAGCCGTCGCTCGAGACCGGCCCGCACCACGAGCCGATCGACGATCACCTCGATGGTGTGCTGCTCGTAGCGCGCCAGGTCGACCTTGTCCGTGAGCTCGTGCACCTCGCCGTCGATGCGGGCGCGGGCGTAGCCCTGGGCGGCGAGGTCGGTGAGCAGGGTCTCGTAGGTGCCCTTGCGACCGCGCACCACCGGGGCGAGCACCTGGAAGCGCGTGCCCTCGGGGAGCTCGAGGATCCGGTCGACGATCTGCTGCGGGGTCTGCCGCATGATCTGCGCGCCGCACTCGGGGCAGTGGGGCACCCCGATCCGGGCGTAGAGCAGCCGGAGGTAGTCGTAGACCTCGGTGATGGTGCCGACGGTGGACCGCGGGTTGCGCGAGGCCGACTTCTGGTCGATCGAGATGGCCGGGCGACAGCCCCTCGATGAAGTCGACGTCGGGCTTGTCCATCTGGCCCAGGAACTGGCGGGCGTACGAGGAGAGGGACTCGACGTAGCGCCGCTGGCCCTCGGCGTAGATCGTGTCGAAGGCGAGCGAGGACTTGCCCGAGCCCGACAGGCCCGTGAAGACGATGAGCCGGTCGCGCGGCAGATCGATGCCGATGTTCTTGAGGTTGTGCTCGCGTGCCCCGCGGACGATCAGCGAATCGGACATCTCGACCAGGCTACCGGGAGCGGCACCGTACCGAACGCATGTTCGTCACAGGCGCATAGGAGTGGAGGTAGAGAGGACTCCCGACCACGGACGAGGGCGGCGGTCTCGACCAGCGAGGCGTCGCCGACCGTCGGCTCGGGCGCCGTCGGGTCGTCGTCGAGCGACGGCAAAGGTCTCGAGACCGGCCTGGTCGACGACGCTCGGCCGGCGCGCTCGAGGTCGTCGTCGCTCCACCGCGGTCAACCACAGGCGCTGCGAGTAGGCCGTCCCACCCTCGCGGATGAAGAAGCCGTTCCGGGCGATCACGACGTCCTCGGGGCGGTCCACGAGCGTCGGCGAACAGATCGTCGAACGAGTGCGATCGCTCCCGGAGCCACAGGACGCCCGGTCAGGGTCACGAGCACGGCTGAGCGCCAGGACCCCCCAGCGGACGGTGCTGCCCGACCTGCTGGAGCGCAGCCACGCCCAACGCCACGAGGATGATGCAGGAGCTCGAGCGCGTAGCGCCCGCCCACTGGGGGTTGGCGCCGCCGAGGTACTGGAACGCCCACACCAGTGGGAGCGCGACCGACCGCGACCGCGAGCGCGTAGCGAGCTCGCCGTGCGGGTCGGAAGCACGACCAGCGCACCGACCGCGACCGGCGCGGCGGAGAAGAGGCCGGGCACGAACCCGAGGCCGCCCGCGAGCGCGCTGAGGTGGAGCACGAACGGCCACCGCGAGCAGCCACGCGTGCCGCTCGACGCTCGCCGCGACGATCGAGCACGATCGATCCCGCGACGGCGAGCGCGGCCAGCCCGCCCAGCGAGCAGCGCCTCGACGTCGCGTCGCCGGACCGCAGCGCGAGGAGGGTGATGATCGCCTCGCGGCCTCGATCCCCGGTCTGGCCGACCGCGCCGGCGGCCGTGCCCGAGGCCCGGTCGCCCCGCGAGGTGCCGCCCAACCACCCCTCCAGCGCGCCGGTTCGACGACCCACGGGACGGCGAAGCCCGCGACGGCGAGCACGCCGAGGCGAAGCGCGGCCGCCGACGGCCGCCGCTGGAGCAGCAGCGCCACGGCGGCCGCGCCGACCGCGACGAGGGTGTAGACGAGCGCCTCCGTGCGCATGGTGGCCGCCAGCCCGAGGAGCGCGCCCGCACCCAGCGCTCGGGCAGGGACCGGCGCGCCGTCGACGATGCCCGCGAGCAGCGCCACCGCGCCCACGATGCAGGCCACCCCGGGCGCGTGCTCCCAGAAGTCGAGGGCGTAGATCGCCATCGGTGACGCGAGCCCGACCACCCAGAAGGCCCACCAGCCCGACGCCTCGCCCGGCTGACCGGCGGGCCAGCGAGCGGCTCGCGAACGCCGCGCCGACGGCCCCGGCCATCGGCAGGAGCAGCGCCAGCCGGTAGCCGCCGAGGTTCCAGAGCGGGCGCCCGAGCTCCAGCATCGGGAGGGTCGTGACGTGCACCCAGTCGCCGTCGACGTTGCACGGAGTCGTAGATCGGGTGGAGCGTCCCCTCGGGATCGAGCTCCTCGGCCCAGTAGCCGAGGCCCGGTCGCGCGGTGCCGCGCTGCTCCATGACGTCGAGGGTGGCGACCTTGGCCCCGGTGTCGGTGCCGAGGTAGCCGCCCGGGCTCATCGCGAACGACAGCGCGACGTACGACGGCCATCAGGATGACGCCGGCGGAGACGGGACGCATGAGGAAGCCGGCTCGCGTCCGCACGATCGTGGGCTCGGTCACCCCACCTCGCGGAGCTCGCGCTTGAGGTCCTTGATCTCGTCCCGGAGGCGAGCGGCGTACTCGAACCGGAGCTCGGCCGAGGCGTCGTGCATCTCCTCCTCGAGCGTGAGCACGAGCCGCCGGAGCTCGTCGCCCGGCATGTCGGCCAGCTCCTGGCGCACCTTGTCGTGCTGGCGGGAGCGCTGGTCGCGGCCCGGCACCGGAGCGGTCTCGGCCGGGCGGAGCATCGAGAGGATGTCGGTGACCGCCTTGCGGATCGACTGCGGGTCGATGCCGTGCTCCTCGTTGTGGCGGAGCTGGAGCTGGCGGCGGCGCTGGGTCTCCGAGATGGCCCGCCGCATCGAGTCGGTGACCTGGTCGGCGTACATGATCACCTGGCCGTCGATGTGGCGGGCGGCCCGACCGATCGTCTGGATGAGCGACGTCTCCGACCGCAGGAAGCCCTCCTTGTCCGCGTCGAGGATCGCCACCAGCGAGACCTCGGGCAGGTCGAGGCCCTCCCGCAGCAGGTTGATGCCCACCAGCACGTCATACTCGCCGAGGCGCAGGTCGCGGAGGATCTCGATGCGCTGGATGGTGTCGACGTTCGAGTGGAGGTACCGCACGCGGAGGCCCTGCTCGAGCAGGTAGTCGGTGAGGTCCTCGGCCATCTTCTTGGTGAGCGTGGTGACGAGCACGCGGTCGCCGCTCGGCGATGCGGGCGTTGATCTGCTCGATGAGGTCGTCGATCTGGCCCTTGGTGGGCTTCACGATCACCTCGGGGTCGACCAGGCCGGTGGGGCGGACGATCTGCTCGGCGACCTGGGTGGACACCTGCAGCTCGAAGGGTCCGGGGGTGGCGGACAGGAACACCACCTGGTTCACCCGCTCGAGGACCTCCTCGAACTGCAGCGGGCGGTTGTCGGCCGCGCTCGGGAGCCGGAAGCCGTGCTCGATGAGCTGGTCCTTGCGGGCGCGGTCGCCGGCGTACTGGCCGTGGAGCTGGGGCACCGCCTGGTGGCTCTCGTCGATCACCAGCAGGAAGTCGTCGGGGAAGAAGTCGAGCAGCGTGTTCGGTGCCACGCCCCGGCGCCCGCCCGTCGAGCGGCGCCGAGTAGTTCTCGATGCCGTTGCAGTAGCCGACCTCCTGCATCATCTCGAGGTCGTACTGCGTGCGCATCCGGAGGCGCTGGGCCTCGAGGAGCTTCCCCTCCTTCTCGAAGAGGGCGAGGCGCTCCTGGAGCTCCTGCTCGATGCGCACGATCGCCTCCCGCATGCGCTCGTCACCGGTGACGTAGTGCGTGGCGGGGTAGACGACCAGCTCGTCGAGCACGGTCACCTGCTCGCCGGTGAGCGGGTCGACCACCTGGATCCGCTCGATCTCGTCGCCGAACAGCTCGATGCGGACGGCCATCTCGTCGTAGGCGGGGTGCACCTCGATCGTGTCGCCGCGCACCCGGAACTTGCCGCGGACGAGGTTCATGTCGTTGCGCTCGTAGCGCATGTCGACGAGCTTCCGGAGCGTGGCTCGCTGGTCGATCTCGGTGCCCACCCGCAGGTGGAGCATGTTGTTGCGGTACTCCTCGGGCGACCCGAGGCCGTAGATGCACGACACCGACGCCACCACGATGACGTCCCGCCGGGTGAGGAGCGCCGAGGTGGCGGCGTGGCGGAGCCGGTCGATCTCGTCGTTCACCGACGAGTCCTTCTCGATGTACGTGTCGCTCGACGCGATGTACGCCTCGGGCTGGTAGTAGTCGTAGTAGGAGACGAAGTACTCCACCCGGTTGTGGGGGAAGAACTCCCGGAACTCGTTGGCCAGCTGGGCCGCCAGCGACTTGTTGGGCGCCAGCACCAGCGTGGGCCGCTGCACCTGCTCGATCGTCCACCCGATGGTGGCGCTCTTGCCCGACCCGGTGATCCCGAGCAGCGTCTGGTACCGGTCACCCCGCTGGATGCTCTCCGTCAGCGTCGCGACGGCGGTCGGCTGGTCGCCAGCCGGTTCGAAGTCGGACACCATCGTGAAGTCGGGCACCGGATGATGCTACCGAGGGTCCCTGACAGGACCTGTCAGCGTGCGGGGCCGAAGAGCGGGACGCATCGCTCCGGCGACTCGAGGTCGACGGCCCGGAAGAGCAGCAGCTTCTCCCGCCAGACGGGGACGGGCTCGACGAGCTCAGGCTGGTCGGACGCGTGGACCAACGCCACGGTCGCGTTGCCCCTGGCGTAGGTGATCCGCACGCCGGGACGATCCGACGAGGTAGCTCCGCAGCTGCGTCCAGGTGAGCGCGTAGTCGTCCTGGGCGTACAGGGTCAGGCCCGGGTCATCGGTGCTGATGATCCGAACGAGGTCGGCTTGCTCGTCGGTGAGCGGGAGGGTGGAGCGGACGACGAAGTGGTTCGAGTCGCCGTCGACCGTCCGCAGGTTCGCGTACATGTTCCAGCCGTAGGCCGTCTTCAGCTCGAGGTAGGGGGTCAAGCCGTTGGCCACCACGAGGAGCGGAACGAGGAGGAAGACGACGTGGTGCACACGGAGCGCGCCGCGCTCTGGCTCTGGTCGTCGCTGGCGCAGATAGCGAAGCGTCGCGACGAGGCAGGCGATGAGATAGAGGTGCCACGGCCACCAGCCGAGGTCCAGCGCACCGACCGCGTCGACCGCGTCGAGCGCGACGAGCAGACCCACGGTCGTGGGCACCGCCACGAGAGCGACGTGGGTCCAGTGCGGCAGGCGATCGTTGCGCAGCGCCAACCGGGCGCGCACCGATCCGACCCGTTCCGCGACCCACTCCCCCGCCGATGGCGGCAGGAACAGGATGAAGAGCGCGGCGAGCACGGACGAGAAGTCGAAGAACTGGTGGGTGCGGTCGATCGCGAGCACGCCGTGGAACAACAGCCCGACGACCACGCCGAGGTGACGCGTCCGCCGCACCACCAGGAGCACCGGGATGGACAGCTCCACCGCCGCCGTGCCCACGATCACGCTCCACTGCAGCCAGGCTGCTCCGTCCAGCTGCAGGCTGGAGAGCCCGACGGAGTCCGTCGCCTCGTTGAAGTAGAAGACCGCACAGCTGGTGGAGCGGTCGAAGAACGCCGAGTTCAGCTTGGCGAAGGAGGCGAAGGCGTAGAACCCGAGCAGGCACAGCCGAGCAGCCGGGAAGACGCGGTTGGCGAACTCCGCCGGTTCGTTCCCGCGTCGCCTGAGCGCGGCGACGGCCGCCGCCAGGAGGATGACGAGGTCCACCATCCCCACGAGGAGCCAGTGGTTCCCCAGGACCGGCGCCTCCTCCCAGACCGTGATGAGGCTGGCGGTCGACAGGGCGACCAGCGGACCCATCGCGCCAGGCCGCCACAGCACGGCCCCGACCGCGACGACCACCGCCGCGTGCGACCAGCCCGACCCGACGAACGTGTTCCCGAGGACGTGCCACAGCGCCGCGAGGGCCCACATGACCGCGAAGAGGGCCACCGCGGGATGGTCGTCGCCGCGCTCACGATCGGTGCTCCGGCTGTCGCTGTTGAACGGTGGCCACCTAGCTGTCGGCGCCCAGCGCCAGGAGCCGGACCCAGAGCTCGTCGACCTGGGCACGGAGCTCTTCGATGCTGCCCGAGTTGTCGAGCACGTGGTCCGCTCGAGCCAGCCGCGTCGGCACGGTCCGCCTGGTTCGCCATCCGGGCTCGGACGTCGTCCTCCCGCATCCCTCGCTGGTTCACGAGACGCTCGATGGCCACCTCCGGGTCGACGTCCACCACCACGAGCGCGGCCATGTCGTCACGACCCGACTCCACGAGCAGCGGCACGTCGAGGATGACGACCTCGTGCGTTCCCTGCGCGGCCTCGAGCCGGGCGGCGATCTCCATGCCGACGGCCGGGTGCACGATCGCGCCGAGGTCCTTGAGCGCCGCCGCGTCGGCGAACACGATGTCGGCGACCGCCTGCCGGTCGAGCGATCCGTCGGCGGCGATGATCGCCTCGCCGAACCGGTCCCGCATCGCCGCGAACACCGGCGGTGCCGGGCTGCTGGAGCTCCCGGGTGATCGCATCGGCATCGATGACGAGGGCACCTCGCTCCGCGAGGAGCGCCGAGACCGTGGACTTGCCGGAGCCGATCCCGCCCGTGAGACCGATGAGCGACCACGGGGGGACGGTAGCCCGCCTCAGCCCGCCGCTCGTGCGACAGGCGCCGTCGCCTCCCCGACACCGGGTGTCCCGTCGCGTACGCTGACCGGGCAGTGTGCGCAGCCCCCACGGTGGGGTTGCGTGTCGATCCGCGGGACTCGCACGGAGGTGCCGTAGCCATCGAAGTTCGTGCTGACGGCGACCCTGGCCAACGGGCCGGGGAGGCTCCGGTCGGGGTGGCCGGCCGCCACTTCGCCCCCGGCGATCCCGCGCCGGACTCGCGGTCCGCCGCTCCATCGGCCGCCGGCTCAGGAGGGCTTCGAACCCGACGACGACTCCGAGGCGTGACGCCCGTCGCGCCAGGAGTCGTTGCAGATCGACACCCTCGCGCCGTTCGCCCAGGCGATCCTCGTCATCCGCTGGGGCACCACGGTCGTCTCGCTGCTCCTCGCCAGCCCCGAGCTGCGGGACGGAGACGGGCTCCTGATCGTCGCGTCGGCCGCCCTGCTCGCCTACACCCTCTTCCGCACCGTCCGCCCGCTCCGGTACCGGGACGACCTGAGCAGCCTGCTCGTCGTGCTCGCGCGAGGTGGGTCTCACGCTCCTCGCCCTCGTGGCCACCGGCTACTGGGCGTCGCCACTCGCCTTCTCGGTGCTGACGGCGGTCGCGGTGGCGGGGTTCGCTCGAGGGTTCGGCTTCGGGCTCCGCATCGCCGCGGTCACGATCGTGGCGGTGGGCCTGCCGTGGGCGCTGCAGCCCACCTTCACCGAGGACGACGCTCCGCACGTCCCTGCAGTGGTCGGTCGAGGTCCTGCTCGTGGCCCTCGTCGCCGGCTACGCCCGCCGCATCTCGGGCGAGGCCGACCAACGACAGATCCTGGCCCTCGACCGTCTGGGTCGCCTGTCCGACGCCAACGCCCTGCTCTACCAGCTGCACCAGGTCACGCAGACGCTGCCCGCCTCCCTCGACCTCGACGAGGTCCTCGACACGACGATGGATCAGCTGCGGGAGCTCTTCGACTTCGACGCCGTCGCGCTGCTGGTCATGGACGACACCGACCTCCAGTGGCACACCCTGCGCCGCGAGGGCACGCGCCCTCCGACCGTCATCACCACCGACGATCTCCCGCCGCCCATGGCCCGCTCGCTGCGGCTCCGCAGCCTCGTCAGCGAGCAGAACCTCCTCGCCGCCGGGGGCCCCGGCACCTCCCCGAGCTCGGCCTCCGGCCTCTACGCCGTGCTCCCGGCCCGCGGGTCGATCATCGGCCTGCTGTCGATCGAGCACGGCGACTCGCACCACTTCACGTCGCGGGACGTCGACCTCCTGGCCGGCTTCGTGGAGCCGGCCGCGCTCGCCATCGACAACGCCCGCTGGTTCGGTCGCCTGCGCACCGTCGGAGCCGACGAGGAGCGCACCCGCATCGCCCGCGACCTCCACGATCGCATCGGCCAGTCCCTCGCGTACCTCGCCTTCGAGCTCGACCGCATCGTCAAGAACGAGGCGACCGGAGGCGACAACGCGACCGCCGCTCGACAACCTGCGGACGGACGTGCGCGGCGTGATCCGCGAGGTGCGCGACACGCTCTACGACCTGCGCACCGACGTGACGGAGGCGCAGAGCCTGTCCACGACGCTGGAGGCGTTCCTCGACCGCGTCAGGGAGCGCAGCGGGCTGACGGGGCAGCTGCGGGCGCAGGAGACCGGCCGGCTGCCGATCCTGCAGGAGCGGGAGGTGTGGCGCATCGCACAGGAGGCGATCACCAACGTCGAGCGCCACGCCCGCGCCTCCCAGATCACGATCACCTGGCGCTGCGACGGCACCGAAGGACGGCTGGAGGTGGCCGACGACGGCATCGGCTTCCCGGTGGGCCGGGCCGGCCGCCTCGACTCCTACGGCCTGATGGGCATGCGCGAGCGAGCCGCCAGCATCGGTGCCACCCTCGTCGTCGACTCCGAGCCTGGCCGGGGCACGCGGGTACGCTGCACCCTCGACGCCCACTGAGCGAGCTGGGCCCCATCTGGAGGTTGCACCGTGCCGATCCGCGTCCTGCTGGCAGACGACCACCGGATGCTGCGCGAGGGCCTGCGCCGATCGCTCACCGAGGAGGGGTTCGAGATCGTCGGCGAGGCCGAGAACGGCGAGCAGGCCGTGCGGATGGTCGCCGAGCTCGCAGCCCGACGTCGTGCTGATGGACGTGTCGATGCCGGAGATGGACGGCGTCGAGGCCACGCGCCTCATCGGCGGCTCGGTCACGAACACCCTGGTGATCATGCTCACCATGCACGCCGATCAGGAGGTGCTGGCCGACGCCATCCGCGCCGGCGCCTCCGGCTACCTCGTCAAGGACTGCTCCACCGAGGAGATCGCCGAGGCCATCCGGATGGCGCTGCAGGGCGACACCGCCCTGTCACCCCAGCTGGCGGCGACGATGCTCGACGAGGTCCGGCGCCTCGACGTGCCCGGACACCTCCGAGGAGGACCGGGTCATCACCAAGCGGGAGGAAGAGGTGCTCCAGCTGATCGCGGACGGCTGCTCCACCCCCGAGGTCGCCGAGCAGCTCTACATCAGCCAGAAGACGGTGAAGAACCACCTGGCCTCGATCTACCAGAAGCTGGACGCCCGGGACCGCACCCAGGCGGTGCTCCAGGCCGTTCGGATGGGCATCGTCCACCTCACCTGAACCGGCCCTGACCAGGGACTTCGGAATGGTCCACATGGCCTATTCAAGTCCTGGAGAGCCGCTGACGATACTTCTCTGGACAGGAAGCCAGCACCCGGGTGACCGGGAGCACCATCACCTAGGGAGCAACCATCCAATGATCAGCACCTACGAGTTCCTCGCCACTTGGCTGCGGGCCCGCTTCTCGGACACCGAGCGTGGCGCCTCCCTCGTGGAGTACGCACTCCTCGTGGCCCTCATCGCCGTCATCTGCATCGTTGCGCTGCAGTTCCTCGGCGAGGAGGCCTCGGAGTCCTTCAGCTCGACCGGTTCCGCCATCGGCGGCGCCAACAACTAGCTGGACCGAGTACCTGAAGAAGGGCGGGCCGCAAGGCCCGCCCTTCTTCGCGTCTCGGCCCACCCGTGCCTCGCGCCGCTGCGACCGGCCGACCGCGCTCGGGTCAGCAGGTCCCGACGGTGCCGCCCAGCTCGGCCCCTCGCCGGCAGAGCAGCGTCCACTGGTCATCGACGTAGGCCACCCGCCAGGCGGGGTCGCCGATGAGGACCTGTCCTGCGCCGGACGCGCTGAGGGCCGTCACGAGGTCGATGTCGAGCCGGTCGAGCTCGGACCGGAACGTGGGGCTCCCTGGGCCAAGGCCAGGTGGGCCTCGGAGATGTCCTCGGGGAACATGTCGAACCGATCGTCGTAGAACGTTCGCTGCTCGGGCCCGTACACGTAGTCGACGAGGTTGCCCACGTAGTCGACGCCGGCCATGCGGACCTCCCGGGTGTCGATGCCCGTCTCCTCCAGGTACGCCAACGACCCGATCGGGTAGCGATCCAGGTTGAGGCTGGGCTGATCGAGCCGGGCCACGGTCAGCAGCACGGCCACCGCCGCGGCACCCAGCGCCACGATCCGGGCGGCGCGAGGTCGGTCGGTCGACGACAACGAGCCGACGTCGGTCAGGCTCGCGGCCATGACCGGGAGCATGACGAGCGAGGCGACGGTGAGGTTGCGCAGCGCCCAGCAGGGCCGCGCCGCTGAACACCCCGACGAGCAGCGCCGACCGGTAGGAGGGCCGGCGGGCGAGCAGCACGATCGCGAGCACGAGCTGCACGACGAAGAGCGCGCTGACTGGTCGTGTCGAACGTCGGCGCCCGCCACTCGATGACCTGGCGCGAGCAGCTCCTGGCGCTGAGCAGCTCGACCGGGAACAGGAGCACCCGTGGCCCGAGCGGGCCCGACCGCGCCGAGCAGCATGCCGGGCACGACCCAGCGGAGGCAGGCGAGCTCGCGGGCCGGCGAGCTGCCGTCCAGGCGCTGGCCCACGGCCGCCACCACGAGGACCGCGACGCCCAAGCGGGAACGAGCCGTGCGAGTTGACCCACACCCACCCGATGGGGAGCAGCCACCTCGGATCGAGGCGCCCCTCCATGGCCAGCAAGAGGAGCGCCAGGCCGATGAGCCCCACCATGAAGGGCCGCTCCGCCCAGAGCCCGGCGCCGATGGTCAGGAACAGAGCCGACCAGGAGGAGCCGGATCACCACGCCGTTCGGCGGGCTTGCAGGAGCGTCCACGCCAGCCCGGCCAGGATCGCCGCGAGCGCCCCGACGAGCACGCGCACGCCGTCCAGTCCGCCCAGCCTGCTCCGCGGTGGCGTAGGCGAGCGAGACCAGCCAGCTCTGCACGACCCACGGCTCGCCCGACGGCCGTGAAGGTGTAGGGGTCGGCGCTCGGGACGGCCCCGGTGTCGAGGATCAGGCGACCCGTGGCGAGGTGGGTGAGGAACGAGTTGTCGCCGAGCGGGCGGAGGCCGATGACCCAGCCGGCCAGGACGACGAAGGCGCCGACGCTGCCACCCCAGCTCGGGTGGCGGAACCGGAACGCTACGTCGTGAGGCTCAGACGTTGTTGAAGGTGTCAACGATGTTCAGCGCGGCCGGGCCCAGGACGATGACGAACAGCGCCGGGAAGATGCAGAACACCATCGGGATGAGCATCTTGACCGGTGCCTTCTGGGCCCGCTCCTGCGCCAGCTGCCGCCGCTTGATGCGCATCTCGTCCGCCTGGGCTCGGAGCACCCGACCGATCGACACGCCGAAGGTGTCGGCCTGCAGGATGGCGAGCACGAACGACCGGATCTCGGGGATGTTCGTGCGGGCGTCGAGGGCACGCATGGCGTCAGCCCGGCTCGAGCCGGCCCGCACCTCGCCGAGCATCCGGGCGAACTCATCGGTCAGCGGACCTGGCACCGCGGCGACGGTGCGGTCGAGCGCCTGCTCGAAGCCGAGGCCGGCCTCGACGCTGATGACGAGGAGGTCCATCACGTCGGGGAGCTTGGTGCGGATGGCGTACTGCCGCTCCTCCACCTTGCGGTTCAGGACGGAGTCGGGGCCCATGAGGAACCCGGCGAGCACGACGCCGGCGAGCATCGAGCTGGCCGATGCCGCCGACGGGCGAGTACTTCCAGGCGAAGTAGGCCGCCGATCGGCGCCAGGACGACCGTCACGACCCGGATGGCCATGAAGCGGTCGAACGACTCCTGGTCGGCCTTGCCCGCGGAGATCAGCTTCACGCGCACCTTGTCGACGTACCCGGTGGGCGTGAACCGCTTGCCCAGGCCGGTCAGCCCGGCCATGAACGGTGCGAGGGCGCGCTCGGAGATGGGAGCGAGGAGCTCCTTCTCCCGGACCGACTCGACCTCGTAGTCGTCGAGCTGTCGCAACGACGACCGGACGACCGCCTTCTCCTCGGCCTGGCTGAGGACCGCGTACAGCCCCAACGCGATGGCGGCGCCCATGCAGATCACCGCGACCATCAGCATGTGTGGTCCCCCGTCCCTCGTCGTTCGACCATCAGATGTCGATCTCGATCGTCTTCTTCATCCACCAGAACCCGACGAACGCCAGGAGGATCGAACCGAACAGGAGGATCTTGCCGATGGTCTCCTCGAACAGCGGGTCCATGTAGCCCGGGTTGGCCGTGTAGATGAACAGCCCGAGGCCGATCGGCAGGAGACCCAGCACGATGGCGCTGACCTTGCCCTCGGCGGTGAGTGCGTTCACGTCGCGGCGGAGCCGCTCGCGCTCGGTCATCGTGTCCGCCACCGTGACGAGGAGCTCGGCCAGGTTGCCGCCCACCTCTCGCTGGATGCGGATGGCCATCACGGCCCAGGCGAAGTCGCCGGAGTCCATCCGCTCCGCAACGCCCTCCATCGACTCCTCGAGCGGTCGGCCGAGACGGGCCTCGGTCACCACCCGCCGCAGCTCCCGCCCCATCGGCTCCGACACCTCCTGCGACACGGCTTCGACGCCCTGCATCAGGGAGTAGCCGGCGCGCAGGGTGCTGGCGAGGAGCTGCAGGGTGTCCGGGAGCAGGCCGTTGAACTGCTTGCGCCGCCGGTTGCCCTTGAACGACACGATACGCCGGCGGGATGAGGGCCACGAGGACGATGCCGATGAGGGCCACGATCAGGTTGGACGCGATCCCGAGGAAGAGGAGCGCGACGACGGCCACGCCGGCGAGGTAGAAGAACAGCGCCTCGGCGGGTCGGAGCGGCAGGTTGGCCCGCTCCAGCATCCCCTCGACCTTGACGAGCAGCCCCCGTCGATCGGCGAAGCCTCCGGTCGCGTCGACCGCCCGCTGGAGGAGCGGGGTCTGCACGACGCTCTGCCCCTTGCCGTCGCCGCCGTCGTCCGCGTCGAACTCCGAGTCGGGGCCGGCGACGAAGCCCTCGGAGTACGGCTGGAGGGCCTGGCCGAGGTTCCCCTCGCCGGCGAAGAACGAGCTCCCGATGAGGAAGACCGCGATCAGCACCGCGATGGCCACCACGGCGAGCGCCAGCATCAGGCCAGCCGACGAGCGGAAGAAGGCCGGGCCCGTCGGCTCCGCGACCGTCTGCGGTCGCAGGGCGGCCGCGCCCCCCTGCGAGCTGCCGGCCACGAACTCCGCCGTCGCGGTGTCGCTCCCGACGGTGAGCTGGATGGGCACCGGTGCCGCCGTCGGCCTCCGAGGCGTAGGTGAGCATGTACTGCTTGCGCAGCGTCTCCTGGACGCTCTCGAACACGGCCCCGACGCCGGCGGGATCGGCGGCGACGGTGGCCGTGCCCCCGGTCTCCTCGGCGATGGAGGCGAGGGCGTCGAAGCCGGGGTTCTCGACGCCGATCGGCGAACAGGGTGCCGCCGACGGCCGTGACGGCCGACTCGGCCGTCGCCAGGTCGGCCTTCGAGGTGCGTGTCCTCGCCGTCGGAGAAGACGACGAGGTTCGGCTGGAGCTCGGAGTCGCGGTAGAGCGCCGACGACCGCACGATGGCGTCGTACAACGACGTGTTGGACTCGAGGGCGATGTCGTCGATCGCCTCGTTGAGCGCGGCCTTGTCGGTGGTGAAGTCCTGGACGACCGTGACCTTCTCGGCGAAGCTCACGATGGCGATCTGGTCGGTGGCGGCCTTCGAGTCGACGAACTGGTGGGCGGCGTCCTTGACCCGCTCGATCAGCGCGCCCTCCTCCATGGAGGTGGAGGCGTCGATGACCAGACGACGCCGAGCGTCTGCTGGTCGTCGAACGGCACCGCCGGCGGTGGCCTCCATGAGCTCGCCGTTCTCACGGACGGTGATGTCCGCCAGGTCGGCTCGCTCCCCGCTGTAGAAGAACGTGACGTCGACCGCGGCCTGGTCGGTGGCGTCCACCTCGCGGATCGCCAGGGGCGCGTCGTCGTCCTGCGCCCCGGCCGGGGCCACGCCCACGAGCGCGAGCAGCAGCGCCGAGGGCGATCGCCAGCGGGGCGAAGCGACGCATCACGCCGTCCCCGTGTTCCGGCGGGCGAACGCCTCCGGCTGGAACACCTCTGGTCCGAGGCGGATGCCGAGATCGGCCAGCTTCTCGGCGAACTTGGGCCGCACGCCGGTGGCCTTCAGGTGGCCCTTGAAGCGGCCGTGCTCGTCGATGCCCATGCCGAAGTCGAACAGGAAGATGTCCTGGAGGGTGATGACGTCGCCCTCCATGCCCTGCACCTCGGTGACGTGCGTGATGCGGCGGGTGCCGTCGCGCAGGCGGGTGAGGTGCACGATGAGGTCGAGCGCGGAGGCCATCTGCTCGCGGATGGCCCGCACCGGCAGGTCGAAGCCCGCCATGAGGGTCATCGTCTCGATGCGGGACAGGGTGTCGCGCGGGCTGTTGGAGTGGATCGTGGTGATCGAGCCGTCGTGGCCGGTGTTCATGGCCTGGAGCATGTCGAGCGCCTCGCCGCCACGGCACTCGCCCACGACCACCCGGTCGGGCCGCATCCGCAGCGCGTTGCGCACGAGGTCGCGGATCGCGACCAGGCCCTTGCCCTCGATGTTCGGCGGGCGGGCCTCCATGGCGAGGACGTGGTCCTGGTTGAGCTGGAGCTCCTTGGCGTCCTCGATGGTGACGATGCGCTCGTCGGCCGGGATGAACGACGACAGCACGTTGAGGGTGGTCGTCTTGCCGGTGCCCGTACCGCCGGAGACGATGACGTTCAGCCGCCCGACCACGCAGGCCTGCAGGAAGCGGGCCGAGTGGGCGTTGAGGGTGCCGAACCGGATCAGGTCGTCGATCTGGTACGGGTCCTTGGAGAACTTTCGGATGGTGAGGAACGGGCCCGCCGATCGCCAGCGGGTGGATCACCGCGTTGACGCGCGAGCCGTCGGGGAGGCGGGCGTCGACCATGGGCGTGGCCTCGTCGATGCGGCGACCGACCTGGCTCACGATCTTGTCGATGATCCGGCGGAGGTGGGTCTCGTCGACGAAGCTGGCGTTGGTGCGCTCGATGCGCCCGGCCCGCTCCACGTAGACCGACTCCGGGCCGTTGACCATGACCTCGGACACCTCGTCGTCCTTGAGGAGCCGGTCGATCGGTCCGTAGCCGAGGATGTCGTCGGAGACGTCCTGGATGAGCTGCGCCTTGTCCGCGGCGCTGAGCGGGGCCCGCTCCTGCGCGAGGGCGGCGTGCAGCTGCTCGTGGACGCGACGCCGGAGGTCGTCCTCGGACAGCCGCTTGTCGTAGAGGATCGGCCCGAGCTCGTCGATGAGGTGGTGGTGGATCCGCTGGCGCAGCTCATCGAGCACGGGGTCCCGACGCTTGGTGCTCGCCGCCCCTGCGGGGCCCTGCTGCACCTCATGTAGGCGCTTGTAGAGGCTCATCCGCCCTTCCCTTCACTCTCGTCAACGCCGCCGACGACTGCCGTCGTCAGCAACGAACATGTTGGCCAGCTGCTCGATGGACTTCGCCACGCCGGACTTCGGCGAGTCCAGGACGACCGGAGTGCCCTTGTTGACCGACTGCGGCACCACGACGTCGCTCGGGATGAGCGACTCGGCCTTGATCTGCAGGGTGCGCTCGACCTCGCTCACGTCGAGCTTCACCTTGGAGTTCGCCCGGTTCAGGACGAGGTGGAGCTTGGTCATGGGGACGTTGAGCAACCGGAGGGTCTGCAGCCCGATCTTCACGTTCTTGATGTTCGGGATGTCCATGCCCGCGATCAGGAGGACCTCGTCGCTCTCCTCGATCAGCCCCAGCACCACCTCGTTGAAGTAGGCCGGGGTGTCGATGATCACCGCGCTGCAGTAGGTGCGGAGCAGCTGCACGATCTGCACCATCTCCGCCGCGCTGATCTGGTCGGCGAACGACGGCTCGAGCGGCGCCGGGAGGATCAGCAGGCCCGACGGCTCGTGACGCATCAGGAACTGGTTCAGCAGCGTCGGGTCGAGCCGGTCGAGCGAGCCGACGGCATCCACGATGGTGTGCTGCGGGGCCAGCTTGAGCATGACCGCGATGTCACCGAACTGGAGGTCGGCGTCCACCAGCACGACCGGCTTCTCGGGGCGGCGCCGGGCGAGGACGACCGCCAGGTTGGCGGCCAGCATCGACTTGCCGGCTCCGCCCTTGGTGGAGAAGACCGTGATGACCTTGCCGAGGTCGGCGTCGTCCACGACGTGGTGGACCGTCGGGGCGCCTTCGGCGATCCCCGGCAGGCCCGACATGTCGAGCGTCTCGGCCACCCGCGCCACGGCGGTGGCGAGCTGGTCTGCGTCGACCGGGGCCGCCAGCACGTCGTTCACCCCTGAGCGCAGCGCGGTCTGGAGCAGGTCGGTGGACAGCACGTCGGTGACGAGGATCGTGCCCACCTCGCGGTGCGACTGCAGCGTGGCGCCGATCTCGGCCAGCGACGAGGCGCTGGCGCACGACGGCCCGAGGATCAGGACGGTGGGCCCGCCGGTGAGGCGCTCCTGGAGCGCATACAGCGAGTCGACCGGCAGGGCGCGGCCCCCGAGCTGGGCCACCATCCGGTCGCGCAGGTCCAGGTCATCGTCGAGGACGGCCACCGGCACGAGGTTCAGTGGGTTGGTAGCGATGGGGGCTTGTCCTTGTCTCAACACGGGGCGGGTGGACGGGCTCGGTAGTGGTTGTGGTGGGGAGACCTACGACTCAGGCCGTCCGTCGGGGCCGTAGGGGGTGAGCTGGGAGCCGGTCTCGCCCGGAAGGGCGGCGGCCGTGTCGATCGGCCCGATGGCGGTCGGCTGGTAGTCCTTGGCCACGAGGGTCAGGTAGAACTGCGACCCCTCGACCGAGGCGATCTGCTGGGCGGCCGCCGCGGGCACCACGAACGTGATCAGGCCCGAGGTCGTCGCGTTGGCCGGCGTGCCGTCGGGGTTGGTCTCCGCCGTCTCGCCGGGCTCCAGCTTGCGGGTCTGGCCCACGGCCAGGATCTGGACCTTCTGGAACAGCACCCGTGCCGGCTGGCTGTAGACGGCCCCGGACGACTCGGCTCCGCCGCCCTCCTCGGCCGCCGCGCCGCCGGCACCGTGACCAGGAGGTTCACGAAGTCACCGGGGACGAGGAGCCCGGCGACGCCGCGGATCTGGTCGGTCGAGATGGTGACCGCGACCTCGTTGTTCTTCAGCAGGCTGGAGAACGTGGACAGCGACTCGGCCTGGGAGACGAACTGGTTGCTCACCACGACCTGGTTCGCCGGCAGATCGGAGATGGCCACGAGGCCGTCGATCTGCGACGGATCGGTGATCGCGGTAGCCGGCCGGTACTCCTTGGCGATGACATCGCTCTCGATGAGGCCCTGCGTGAAGGCTTCATCACCGAAGGTGCCCTTCGGGATGTCCTGGACGATCTTGAAGATCTCGACCCGTTCCGCATTTTCGTTGGCCTCATCTTCGATGCCACCAACATACGTGAACAGAGCATAAGCCGCGATGGCGCCCACAAGCGCAGCCGCGATCAGGATCAGCGTTCGACGAGAGCTCACACCCACCTCTTCTCGGATTGGACCTTCCGCACAAGTCGGCCGAACCTTAGTCCGACCTTTAGCCCGAGATCGTGAACGCTGTGTGTGATCAGCCCAATACGGTCAGGATTCTTCGACGGTTTCGTCGACGGATCCGCCGTCATCCGGGGATTCTGGTTCCTCCGGAACGGCCGGGGCCGCGCCTTCTGCCGGATCCTCGAAGTACTCGGCCCATGCCGCCTCGGCCTCCTCGGAGTGCTCGATGGCCGGGCCGATGTAGTTCCCCTCGGAGTCGTACTGGTGTTCGCCGAAGTGCTCCTGGTACTCGGCCGCCACGACCCCGCCCTCGGCCGCCTGCTTGATCGACAGGCTGATGCGCCGGCGCTGGAGGTCGAGGTCGATGATCTTGACCCAGAGCTCCTCGCCCGGGGTCACGACCTGCTCCGGGAGGTCCACGTGGTGGGCGGACATCTCCGAGATGTGCACGAGGCCCTCGATGCCCTCGCCCACCTGGACGAACGAGCCGAAGGGCACCAGCTTGGTGACCCGGCCGTAGACCAGCTCGCCGACCCGGTGCGACGTGGCGAACTCCTGCCACGGGTCCTGCTGGGTGGCCTTGAGGGACAGGGAGATGCGCTCCCGGTCGAGGTCGACGTCGAGCACCTGCACGGTGACCTCGTCGCCCACCGTCACGACCGAGCCGGGGTGGTCGACGTGCTTCCACGACAGCTCGGACACGTGGATGAGGCCGTCCATGCCGCCCAGGTCGACGAAGGCGCCGAAGTTGACGACGCTCGACACCACGCCACTGCGGACCTCACCGGGCTTCAGGTTGGCGAGGAAGTCCTCACGCTGCTCCTTCTGGGTCTCCTCGAGCCAGGCCCGGCGCGACAGCACGACGTTGTTGCGGTTCTTGTCGAGCTCGATGATCTTGGCCTCGATGGACTTGCCCACGTAGGGCTGGAGGTCACGCACCCGACGGAGCTCCACCAGGGAGGCCGGGAGGAAGCCGCGCAGGCCGATGTCGAGGATCAGGCCGCCCTTGACGACCTCGATGACGGGGCCGGTGACCACGCCGTCTTCTTCCTTGATCCGCTCGATGTCGCCCCACGCCCGCTCGTACTGGGCCCGCTTCTTGGACAGGACGAGCCGGCCCTCCTTGTCCTCCTTGGTGAGGACGAGGGCCTCGATCTTGTCGCCCATCGACACGATCTCGTTCGGGTCGACGTCGTTGCGGATCGACAGCTCACGGCTGGGGATCACGCCCTCTGACTTGTACCCGATGTCGAGCAGGACCTCGTCCCGGTCGACCTTGACCACGGTGCCCTCCACCAGCTGGCCGTCCTCCACCGAGACGAGCGTGCCGTCGATGGCGGCTTCGAACCCGCCGGCGAGGTCGTCGTCGGTGATCTGGCGGGGGGTGTAGGTGCCGTCTTCGGCGAAGGTGCCGAACCCCGTGGGGGCATCGGTGGCTTCAGGGTTGGGTTCGTAGGTCAGGGTGTCGTCGGACAAGGGAGGAGGCCTTCAGGGAGCTAGGGGACAGTGGATGCGCGCCGGGCAGGCGCCAGGAAATGCGCGCCGGGCAGCGTACACCGGGGTCCCTGCCCCGGTCACGGCCGGCGGGCGACCAGCAGCAGCTCGGGCGTGTCGATGCGCGGCGGAGCGGCCTCGTACGCGCCGGGGGTGACGGACCAGATGTGCTCCACCTCCAGCCCCGCCGCGGCCGCGAGCAGCCGCAGCTCACGCGGCGTGAAGCACGTCGTCCACAGGTCGGCCTCCGCCACGGTGCCCGCCGGGTCGCGGATCTCGGTCCGCTCGTGGTTGACGCCGGCGTCGGCATCGAACCGGTCCTGCTCCTCGAGGTAGCGGAGCTGGAAGTAGGCCGAGAACGCCGAGACGGCGACCCGTCCACCCGGGTCGGAGCGCCCGTGCGATCCCCTGCAGCACGGCGCCATCACCGTCGAGCGGAGCGCCCGGCCCGCCCGCGAGCCCGAAGGCCCCTTGGCAGAGCGACAGCGCCGCGTCGAACTCGGCCACGAAGGCCAGGTTCCGAGCGTCGCCCCGTCGGAAGGTCGCCCCCGGGGGCGCGTCCGCCGCGGCCAGGTCGACGAACCGCTGGCTGATGTCGATGCCGACGACCTCGAGGCCCCTCGCGGCGAGCGCGTAGGAGTGACGCCCCGGGCCGCACCCGACGTCGAGCACCCGCATGCCGGGCTCGAGGCCCAGCGCGTCCAGCAGGAACCCGACCTCTTGGTCCGTGCCCTTCGTGAACGAGTAGCGGAGGTAGGCCTCGCCGAGGTGATCCGCGACGGGCTCGAACCAGTGGGCGGGCTCGTCGCTCACCCGAAGCCGGGCGGCGGGACGCACTCCCACTCGGGCGGGAAGATCTGCCACTCCCGGCCGTACGTGCCGCAGTCGTCGGCCGTCGACAGCGCGATGGTGACCGAGTAGAGCCCGAACACGACGAGGACGAGGATCACGAACCAGAGGGGCCCGCTGCCCCGTCGATCCATCTTGTTCCGCGTCATGGCTCCTCCTTCGTCAGCCCTTGGCGGCGGCCCAGCTGGTGCCGACGGCCAGGTTGACCTCGAGCGGGACGCAGAGCTGGGCGGCGCCCGCCATCACCTCCACGACCAGCTCACCTGCTCCATCGACCTCCGCCGGCGGAACCTCAAGCAGCACCTCATCGTGCACCTGGAGGATCAGACGGCTGTCGAGGCCATCGACGACCAGGCGCTCGTCCAGGCGAACCAGCGCCACCTTGAAGATGTCGGCCGCCAGGCCCTGGATGCCGGCGTTCATCGCCTGCCGCTCGCCGGCCTGGCGGATCCGGAAGTTCGACGAGGCGAGCTCGGGGATCTGGCGGCGCCGACCGAACAGCGTCTCCGTGTACCCGCGCTCGCGCGCCTCGGCCACGGTGCGGTCCATGTACTCCTGCACGGCCGGGAACGCCACGAAGTAGGCGTCCAGGATCTCGCTGGCTTCGTCGGTCGGGATGTTGAGGCGCTGCCCGAGCCCGTAGGCCTCCATCCCGTAGGCCAGCCCGTACGAGACCATCTTCGCCTTGGAGCGCATCTCGATGCTGACGTCGGCGGCCTCGACGCCGAAGATCCGCGACGCGGTCTCGGTGTGGATGTCCCGGCCCGACTCGAAGCTCTCGATCAGCCCCGGATCCTCGGCGAGGTGGGCGATGCACCGCAGCTCGATCTGGTTGTAGTCCGCGACGAGCAGCTCGCAGCCCGCGGCCGGGACGAACGCCTTGCGGAACTCGCGCCCGAGCTCCGACCGCACCGGGATGTTGTGCAGGTTCGGCTGATCCGACGAGAGCCGGCCGGTGCGGGCGACGGTCTGGTTGAAGGTGGCGTGGATGCGACCGTCCGGGCCGATCTCCTGCAGCAGGCCGTCGCCGTAGGTCGAGCGCAGCTTCTCGACCTCGCGGTAGGCCAGCAGGTGCTCGATGATCGGGTGCTGGCCGGCGAGCTTCTCGAGGCTGGCCGCATCGGTCGAGAACCCGGTCTTGGTCTTCTTCTGCGGGGTGAGGCCGAGCTCGTCGAAGAGCACCTCCCGCAGCTGCAGGGTCGAGTTGACGTTGAAGTCGTGGCCGGCGGCCTCGACGATGGCGGCCCGGTGCCGCTCGACGTCGGCGACGAGCCGGTCGCGGAGGGCCTGGAGCTCGTCCCGGTCGACCGCGACGCCGGCGTCCTCCATGCGGGCGAGCACGCCGACGAGCGGCACCTCGATCTCGTCGTTCAGCGCGCGCAGGCCCTGGGCGTCGAGGGCGGCGAGGAGGGGCGCCACCAGCCGGTCGACGGCCAGCGCGCGGCGGGCCGTCGATGGTGGCAGCTCGGCGTGGACGAGCCCTCGAGGTCGAGCTGGCCCTCGGCGGCCACGTCGCCGTCGGGGATGCGGGCGCCGGCGTACCGGACGACCAGCTCCTCCAGCAGGTAGCGGCTCTCGGCCGGGTCGAGGAGGTAGGCGGCCAGCGCGGTGTCGAGCGCCAGGCTGCGCACGTCGACGTCGAGGCTGGTGAGGGCCCGCACGAGCGGCTTGGCCTGGTGGGCGGCGAGCGGCCGGCCGCCGAGGCCGGCCAGCGCGGCCAGCTCGGCGCGGACGCTCGGCGTCGGCCAGGAGCTCGCCGGGCAGCCACACGACGTCGCCGGTGTCGCCGTCCCGGACCAGGGCCAGGCCCTCGAGGGCCGATCGTCCCTCGTCGCCGGCCCACGCGGCCGGCCAGGGCCAGCGGCGCATCGCCGACGCGGTGCAGCTCGGCGAGCGCCTCGTGGCGGCGTCGGCGGTGGCGAGCGCCTCGACCTCCGCCTCCAGCACGACCGCCTCGGCCGCCGACGGGCCCGAGGTCGGTGTCGAGAGCCTCGGCCAGTCGGTCGAACAGCGTGTTGAACTCGAGGAACTCGAACAGGCGGCGCACCTCGTCGACGTCGATCGCGCGTCGGGTCGAAGACGATGTCCTCGATCGACTGCTCGAGCGGGACGTCGCGCACGAGCACCATCACCTCGTGGTTCTGGCGCACGTTCGCCTCGTGGGCGCCGAGGTTCTCGCGCAGCTTCGGGGTCTGCTCGTCGAGGTGCTCGAAGATGCCGTCGATCCCGCCGTAGGTGGTGATCAGCTTGGCGGCCGTCTTCTCCCCCACCCCGGGAACGCCCGGCAGGTTGTCGGAGGGGTCGCCACGGAGCGCGGCGTACTGCGGGTAGAGGGTGGGCGGGACGCCGGTGCGGTCGAGCGATCCCCGCCTCGTCGTAGAGCGCGTAGTCGGACACGCCGCGCTTGTTGTAGAGCACCTTGATGTGCGGGTCCTCGACGAGCTGGTAGCTGTCGCGGTCGCCGGTGACGACGATGACGTCGACCCCCGCGTCCCGCCCCTGCGTGGCGAGCGTGGCGATGACGTCGTCGGCCTCGACGCCGACCACCTCGAAGATCGGGATGCCGAGCGACTCGATCACCTGGCGGACCAGGCCCATCTGCTGGCGCAGGATGTCGGGCGCGGAGTCGCGGTTGCCCTTGTAGGTGGGGATGCGCTCGTGGCGGAACGTGGGCTCGGGCCGGTCGAGCGCCACCGCGATGCCGTCGTGCGGGTGGTCCTCGGATGATGTTGATCAGCATCGACGTGAAGCCGAACACGGCGTTGGTGACCTGGCCCGAGGCCGTGGCCAGGTCGGTCGGCAGCGCGAAGAACGCGCGGTAGGTGAGGGAGTTGCCGTCGATCAGGAGGACGGTTCGGGGCACGGCTCCCCTAGGCCTCGGGGAGGAGGTCGCCCGAGATCACGTCGCCGGCCACCGCACGCATGGTGCGCCGATCCTGCATCGCGCGCTTCTGGATCCAGGAGAAGGCCTCCGCCTCCGTCAGTCCGTGGCCGTCCATCAGGAGACCCTTCGCGCGGTCCACCACCTTGCGGGTCTCGAGCTGCTCTTCGAGGCTCGAGTTCTGATCGAAGAGGGCCTGCATCTCTCGGAACCGACCCAGCGCCACCTCGACGGCGGGGATGAGCTCCGACCGCTGGAACGGCTTGACGAGGTAGGCGAGGGCGCCGGCGTCGCGGGCCTGTTCGATGAGGTCGCGTTGGGAGAAGGCGGTGAGGATGAGCACGGCTGCGCTTCGGTCGGCGCTGATCGCGCGGGCCGCCGCCAGGCCGTCGAGACCCGGCATCTTGATGTCCAGGATCGCGAGGTCCGGCTGGAGGTCGCGGACGAGCACCACGGCTTCGTCACCGCGACCGGTCTCCCCCACGACCTCGTAGCCCTCCTCCTCGAGGGTCTCCTTGAGGTCGAGACGGATGATGGCCTCGTCTTCGGCGATGACGACGCGGGTGGGCACCGTGGGTGGTCCTTCCTGGTTCTACGAGCGGGTCTCGGCCATCAACCGGTCGAGCAGGTCGTCCTGCGTCTGCTCCAGCCGGCTGATCTGGTCGATGACGTCGGCGCGGTGCCGCTGCATCGCATCGGCATGGCGTTGGGCATCTTGGTGCTCGCGGTCGGCGAGCGGCGTCTCCGACAGGAGCGATCGCAGGCGCGCGTCGTCGGCGGCCTCCGCGAGGTGGGCGAGCTGCTCGTCGGACACCGTGAGCTCCTCGCGGAGCTCCTTGAGGCGCGCGCCGACCTCGGTGAGGCGGCGTTCCACGAGCGACCGGGACATCGCCGCAGTGTACGCCCGGCGGCGCCACGGCCCGGATCTGCGACCATGCTCCGATGTCTCAGGCCCGCCGCCGTGCGATCTCGGGGGTCGTGCTCCTGGGCGCCGCAGCCCTCGGCGGTTGCTCCGACGGGTCTGACGCGGACGGCGCATGCGGCCCGACGACGCGGGAGTCCCTCGATCCGGCGTACCTCGTGCACGTGCTCGACGACGACGAAGGCCTCGACTACCTCTCCGATCCCCCCACCTCCGGCCCCCACCAGCCGGGTCCGGCCGTGGCCGGCGTCGTCACGGAGCCGCTGTCTCGGCCGGTGCAGGTCGGGGTCCTCGAGCGCGGCGACGTGCTGATCCAGTACGGCCCGGAGGTCGACGCCGCGGCTCGCGCCGACCTCGAGGCGCTGGCCGGCGATCGGGTGGTCGTCGCTCCCAACGACGATCTGCCGGCGCCGATCGTGGCGACGGGCTGGCTCTTCAAGCGGTCGTGCGAGCGCGTCGACGCGGTGGCCCTGCAAGCGTTCGTCGACGAGCGCGTGGGCAACGGACCCGAGGGCTGATCGGTCGTGGCCACCGATGCGTGGGGTGTCGACGACGGGTGGGTCGACACGGCCGGCCGATGGCAGCCCGCCTCGGAGGAGAGCATCGAGGCCGTGCGGTCGCTCCTGGGCGATCCGACCGCGGAGAGCCGACCCCTGTGGGTCGTGCGACCCGGAGCGGCCGAGGTGCTGCACAGCCGCTGTCACCTGACGCTGGAGGACGGAGCGGACCTCGGCATCGTCGACCGCCTGCCCCCCGATCTTCCCCTCGGGCTCCACGATCTCGCGCCCCTCGATGGTGGCCCGGTGACGACGTTGCTCGTCGGACCGGGCCGGTGCCACCTCCCGGACGACCTCCGGGCCTGGGGCGTGGTCGTACAGGTGCCCACCACCCGGTCGCGCGACAGCTGGGGCATCGGTGACCTCGCCGACGTGCGCAACCTGGCGACGTGGTTGCACGAGCTCGGAGCGGGGTTCCTCGCCATGAGTCCGCTGCATGCACCGACGCCGACCTCCCCGATCGCGAGCAGTCCGTACTTCCCCTCGAGCCGTCGGTGGCGCAGCCCCCTCCTCCTGCGCGTCGATGAGGCACCAGGCGGACGGAGCGCCGCGGTTGCCGCGCTGGCGGCGCGAGCGCGAGCCGGGCTCGCCCACCCCATCGTCGACCGCGACGAGTGCTGGCGGTGGCAGCGCCAGGCGCTCGAAGACCTCTGGGCTCACGTCGGCCCGTCTGACCGGCAGCGGCTCGCCGCCTGGCGCACGGAGCAGGGAGCAGCCCTCGAGGGATGGGCGCGCTTCTGCGCCCTCGCCGAGCGGCACGGGGCCAGCTGGCGTTCATGGCCCGCCGAGCTGAGGCACCCTGACGATCCAGCCGTCGGGCGGGCGGTGGCTTCGCTCCGCGATCGAGTGGACTTCCACGCGTGGCTGCAGCTCCTCGTCACCGAGCAGCTCGATGCCGCGAGCCGGTCGGGTCCCCGGTTGATCCAGGACCTCGCGATCGGCGTCGACCCTGGCGGAGCCGACGCCTGGCTGTGGCAGGACCTGCTCGCGCCGGGGTTCAGCGTCGGTGCGCCGCCCGATGAGTTCGAGCCGGACGGCCAACGGTGGGGCCTGCCGCCCTGGATGCCGAACCGGCTCCGCGACACCGGGTACCGCCCGCTCGCGGAGATCCTTCGGGCCGCGATGGTCAGCGGCGGTGGCCTTCGCATCGACCACGTGATGGGGCTGTCCCGGCTCTTCTGGGTCCCAGACGGTGGGACCCCGGCCGATGGGGTGTACGTCCGCTTTCCCGGCCGTGAGCTGCTGGAGCTCGTGGCGCTCGAGAGCGCCCGCGCCGCCGCGGTGGTCGTCGGGGAGGATCTCGGCACGGTCGAGCCTGGCTACCGCGAGGCGCTGCACGAGACCGGCATCCTGTCGACGCGGCTCATCTGGTTCGAGGATGCGCCACCGGAGGAGTGGCCCCGCCAGGCCCTGGCCATGGTGACCACCCACGACCTGCCGACCCTGGCGGGGATGTGCCTCGGCGTCGACCGCCCCGCGGCGATGTGGGACCGCCTCCAGCGGTTGGTGACCGCACCCGACCAGCTGCCCGCCGCGCGCGTCGCGGAGGCGGTCCACCGTCGCATCGGCGCCAGCCCCGCCGTGCTCGCGGCGGCCACCCTCGAGGATCTGTTGGGAGTGGTCGAGCGTCCCAACGTCCCCGGCACGCTGGACGCCGAGCGACCGAACTGGTCGCGGGCCCTCCCGCTGCCCGTCGAGGACATCACGAACGATGGCGACGCCCGTCGCGCGCTGTCGGCCCTGGCCGAGGGGCGCGCGTCCGGGCCCGTTTCGTGACCCCGTCCGTGCCCGGAGCGGGATTTGAACCCGCAAGCCCTTTCGAGCAGCGGTGTTTGAGACCGCCGTGTCTGCCAATTCCACCATCCGGGCGCGGCGTGATCGTAACCGTCACCCGCTTCCGGACCGGGACTTCACGACCGAGCATGGCATTACCCGGGGGGAACTTGTCTCGATTGTGAAACCCGGGACCAGCGCGACCGGTCGGACGCCCAATGCTCGCCTTCACCTTCCCCGGCCAGGGGTCCCAGCAGCCCGGGATGGGCCGCCCCTGGGTCGACCATCCCTCCTGGTCGATCGTCGCCGCGGCGACGCAGGGCAGTGGCCGCGACGTCGCCCACCTCCTGCTCGACGCCGACGCGGATGAGCTCCGACGCACGGAGAACGCGCAGCTCGCCACCTACGTGCTCAGCCTCGTCGTGCACGATGCCCTGCGATCGCTCGGTGTGCGCTGCGCCATCGCGGCCGGCCACAGCCTCGGCGAGTACAGCGCGCTGACGGCGGTCGGGGCCGTGAGCCTCGATGACGGCGTGCGCCTCGTCACCGAGCGCGGGGCGGCGATGCAAGCGGCCGCCGATGGCCGGCCGGGCACCATGGCCGCGGTCCTGGGCGCTGATGACGACGTCGTCGCGTCCGCCTGCGAGCAGGCCGCCGGCGACGTGTGGGTGGCCAACAGCAACGGCGCGGGACAGGTCGTGATCGCGGGCGACGCCGACGCCATCGCCGAGGCCACCGCCATCGCGAAGGAGCTCGGCGCCCGCAAGGTCCTCCCGCTCGCGGTGGGCGGTGCGTTCCACACCCCGTTCATGGCCCCGGCGGCCGAGCGCCTCGCGGCCGCACTCGCGGCCACCACGTTCTCGGACGCCATCGTGCCGGTGGTGGCCAACGTCGACGCTCTCCCCCATCAGCACGCCGACCAGTGGGCCGGTCTGCTCGACGCCCAGCTGACCTCTCCCGTCCTGTGGCGCCAGAGCGTCGAGCGGATGGTCGCCGACGGCGTCACCGCGTTCCTCGAGCTGGGCCCCGGGTCCGTGCTCACCGGCATGGCCAAGCGGTCGGCACCGGACGCGACCGCGAGAGCCGCCGCCGAGCCCGCGGCCCTGGATGCCCTCGTCGAGGTCGCCGCCAGCGTCGGCGCGGTCGACCACCACGACGGCGAGCACCTGTTCGCGGTCGAGCGGCTCGTGGTCAGCCCCGCGGCCGGGGTGTTCACCCCCGCCGGTGACGTCGCGGAGGGTCAGCACATCGAGCGCGGCCGGGTCGTCGGGCACGTGGCGGGCAACGAGGTGCGCTCACCGTTCCACGGCACCGTGAAGGGCCTCCTCGCCGTGGCCGGCGAGCGGCTCACGCGCAGCCAGCCCATCGCGTGGCTGCGCACCGCGTGATCTCGCGGTGACTTCTGCCGGCCCCGTACGCGTTGCGCGCCCGGATGCAGCAAGATGAGTGCCGTGGCTCCCTCCAGCGCCCGCATCACCGGCTGGGGCAGTGCCCTGCCCGACAAGATCGTCACCAACGTCGACCTGGAGGACAGCCTCGACACCAGCGACGCCTGGATCGTCGAACGCACCGGGATCCGTGAACGGCGCGTCGGCGGCACCACCACCGGCCTGGGCATCGAGGCCGCGCAGCAGGCGATGGCGGGGGCGGGCGTGCAGGGCGACGGCATCGACCTCGTGCTGCTGTGCACGTCGACCCCGGACGAGATCATGCCCGCCGGCGCGAGCGCCATCCAGCACGCGCTCGAGGTCCGCGGCGGGGCGATGGACCTCAACGCCGCCTGCTCCGGGTTCGTCTACGGCCTGGTGGCTGCCGACGGGTTCCTGCGATCGGGGCTGGACCGCGTCCTGCTGATCGGTTCGGAGACGATGTCGCGCATCGTGGACTGGGAGGACCGCTCGACGGCCATCCTGTTCGGCGACGGTGCCGGCGCGGTGGTGCTCGAGCGTGGCGAGGGCCCGGGCGGCGTGCTCGGCTTCGACCTGGGCTCTGACGGAGCGCTCCGCCACATCCTGCACGCGGACTACGGCGGCACGATCGAGATGGACGGGCCGGAGGTGTTCCGACGTGCGGTGCGCGTCATGGTCGAGTCGGCCGAACGAGCGCTCGCGCACGCGGGCCTGACGGCAGACGACCTGCGTCTGTTCGTCCCCCACCAGGCCAACACCCGGATCATCACGAGTGCCTGCGCGAAGCTCGGCATCGACGACGCCCGGACGGTGAACATCCTCGCGACGACGGGGAACACCTCGGCGGCGTCGATCCCGATGGCGTTGACCGAGGCGGCCGACGCGGGACGCCTCGCCCCTGGCGACCCGGTGCTCCTCATCGGCTTCGGTGCCGGCATGTCCTGGGCCTCCGCCGTGATCGAATGGGCCGTATGAGCGACGTCGTCGCGCGCACGGTGCTCGTCACCGGCGGGAGCCGGGGCATCGGCTTGGCCTGTGCCCGAGCCTTCGCCGCGGTCGGCCATCGGGTCGCCGTCACCGCCTCCACCACCCCGGTCGACGAGCCCGGGATCCTGACGGTGTCGTGCGACATCACCGATCCGGCGCAGGTCGAGGCCGCGGTGCACCAGGTCGAGGAGGAGCTCGGGCCCGTCGAGGTGCTGGTGGCCAACGCCGGCATCACCCGGGACGGGCTGCTCGTGCGCATGTCCGAGGACGACTTCACCGATGTCATCGCCACCAACCTCACCGCCACCTGGCGGATGGCGAAGCGGGTCGTCCCGAAGATGATGAAGGCCCGGTGGGGACGGATCGTCGTCGTCTCCTCCGTCGGGGCCTACATCGGCGCCCCTGGCCAATCCAACTACGCGGCGTCGAAGGCGGGGCTGATCGGCCTCGCCCGATCGATCGCCCGCGAGTACGGACCGCGCGGCATCACGGCCAACGTGGTGGCGCCGGGTCCGATCGACACCGACATGCTCGCCGCCTTGCCCGACGACAAGCGAGACTCGATGAGTGCCCAGGTGCCCGTCGGCCGCATCGGTAGCGTCGATGAGGTTGCCGCAGCCGTCATGTTCCTGGCCTCTGAGCCTGCTGGCTACATCACCGGTGCCGTCGTCCCCGTGGACGGCGGCCTGGGGATGGGCTTCTGATCCAAACCGAAAGCGACAGGAGACACCGATGAGCGACACCTTCGAGCGGTTCCAGGCCCTGACCGTGCAGGTTCTGGCCGTCGAGGCCAGCCAGGTCACGAAGGAGGCCAGCTTCGCCGACGACCTCGACGCCGACAGCCTCGATCTCGCGGAGCTCGTGATGGCTCTGGAGGACGAGTTCGACATCACGGTCGAGGAGGAAGAGCTCGAGGACATCAAGACCGTCGGCCAGGCCTTCGACATGGTCGCCGCCAAGCTCGGGACGTCTGCCTAGCCATGGAGCTGCGGCGGGTGGCGGTCACCGGCGTCGGCGTCCTGTCGTCGTGCGGAACGGGCGTCGACGACTTCTGGGCGGGCCTCAACGCGCCACCGCCTGAGGGCGAGCGGCGTGTCCACGACTTCGATCCGACGTCCGTCTTCGACAACCCCAAGGAGGCCCGGCGAGCCGATCGGGTGACCCAGCTCGCCCTGGCCGCCGCGACCCAGGCGCTCGACCAGGCCGGCGAGATCGACAGCGACCCGCTCCGGCGAGGCGTGCTGATCGCCACCGGCATCGGCGGGATCGGGACGGTCGAGGAGCAGATCACCGTCTACGTGCACAAGGGCGCCCGGCGCGTGTCTCCGTTCCTCGTGCCGATGATGATGCCGAACGCGCCGAGCGCCACCGTGTCCATGCGATGGGGTTGGCAGGGCCCCTGCCAGACGGTCAGCACCGCGTGCGCCGCTGGGACGCATGCGCTGGTCGACGCAGCCATGTGGGTGGCCACGGGCCGCTGCGACGTCGTCGCGGCGGGCGGCAGCGAGGCGGCGATGACGCCGGTGAGCCTGGCCGGGTTCACGAACATGACCGCGATGTCCTCGCGGAGCGTCTCCGAGCCGTTCGCGGCGACGCGCGACGGCTTCGTCATCGCCGAAGGCGCTGGCGTGCTGATCCTGGAGGCGTGGGACGCCGCGGTCGCGAGAGGTGCGACGATCCTCGCCGAGGTGCTCGGCGGCGCCTCGACGGCCGACGCCCACCACATCACCGCCCCCTCGCCTGGGGGCCGCGGCGCGCTGTCCTGCATGGAGATCGCCCTCTCGACCGCCGGACTGACAGCCGGCGACGTCGCGCAGGTCAACGCGCACGGCACGTCCACGCCGCTCAACGATGCTGCGGAGGCCGAGGCGATGGCCAAGCTCTTCGGGTCGCCCGGACCACCCGTGACGTCGATCAAGGGAGTCACGGGGCACTCGCTCGGCGCCGCCGGGGCCATCGAGGCGGTGGCCGTCGTGGAGTCGATGCGACGCCGCCTCATCCCGCCGACGGCGGTGACGACCGAGATCGATCCCGAGCTCCCACCCATCGATCTCGTCATGGGCGAGGCCCGGCCCTGGGAGCCCGGCCCCACCCTGTCGAACAGCTTCGGCTTCGGGGGCCACAACGGCACCCTCGTCCTCGGAACCGGAGGCTCCTCGCCGAGCTAGCCGGCTCGGGCTCAGAACGAGCGTCGGACGTCGCGCTCCGGACTCGAGCTCGAGGAGCCTGACCTTGGCGGGGAGACCGCCGCCGTAGCCGCCGAGCTGGCCACCGGTGCGGAGCACGCGATGGCACGGGACCACGATCGGGATCGGGTTGGTCGCCATCGCCGTGCCGACGGCGCGGCTCGCCTTCGGGTTCCCGACCATCGTGGCGAGCTCCAGGTAGCTCACCGTCCGTCCGTAGTCGACGTCCGCGTAGAGCGTCTCGAGCACCGTCTTGCGGAACCCGGCCGACAGCCGCCAGTCGAGGGGCAGCTCGAAGTGCTCGCGCCGGCCGTCGAAGTACTCGTCGAGCTCGCGGCGCACCTCGTCGAGACGGTCGGGTGCCTCGAGCACACGGGGGCTGACCCGCTCGGCGAGCTGGCCGAGCACCTCGTCGTCGTCCTCGCGGGCGAAGGCCAGCCGCACGAGGCCTGCGGTCGTCGCGGCCACGAGGAGGGGGCCGACCGGGCTGTCGGTCGTGGCGTAGGCGACGTCCACCAGCCCCTCCGCCTCCGCGCGGGCCAGGGCGGCGGCGAGGTCCGTCGACGGATCCGTGGCCGGGCCACGCAGTCGCTGCTCGATCGGGTCGTGGGTCTTCATGGGGACACCTCCTGGCGGAGCGCGGCGAGGCCGGCCCGCACGTTCTGACGTGCCGCGGCCTCTGAGCAGCCGAGCACGACGCCGATGTCGGCGTAGGGGAGATCGCCGAGGTAGCGGAGCGCGACCGCGCCTCGCTGCTTCTCGGGAAGTCGGCTCACCGCCTCCCACAGGTCACCGTCGATCGGCGTCGCGGTGGCGCCGCGCTCGGGGAGCTCGGGCACCGGCACCGGTCGCCGGGCGGTGGCCCGGTGGTGATCGAGCACCTTGCGATGGGCGATCGTGAAGAGCCACCCCCGAAGGTTCCGGTCGTCCCGGAGGCTGGGGTAGGCCCGCAACGCCGAGATCACCGCCTCCTGGAAGCAATCGGAGCCCTGGTGCGGGCCCGCTTGACCGACGCAGAAGCGGTGGAGGTCGGCGCCGTGGGCGTCGAGCAGCTGTTGGAACGGGGGCAGGTTCACTACGGGGTCAACGCACGGGCGCGCCGTGGCGTGAGATCACCCGTCGACGATCACGAAGAGGAGGTCGACCTCGCACGCCCGCTCGTCACCCACCGAGGCGACCCCGTGCCCCTTGCCCGCACGGGCGGAGAGCCGCCCCATCTCCACCCGCAGGTCGAGCACCTCGCCGGGCTCGACCTGGCGTCGGAACCGCACCCCGTCGATGCCCCCGAACAACGGCAGCTTGCCGGCGTACCTCGGCTCCAGCAGGACGGCGATGGCGCCGACCTGAGCCAGCGCCTCCACCATCAGCACGCCGGGGAGGGTCGGTCGCCCCGGGAAGTGGCCGGCGAAGAACGCCTCGTCGCCGGTCAGGCGCCATCGGCCGTGGGCCGACGCACCGGGCACCACCTCGACCAGCTCGTCCACGAAGAGGAACGGCGGCCGGTGCGGCAGGACATCGACCGGTGCGGGGAGCTCCGCCACGCCCGCTAGCCCTCCAGGGACCGGAGCAGGTTGGACGGCGTGTCCTTCGGGCTGATCTTGGGCCACGCCTCCTGGATCTTGCCCTTCTCGTCGATGAGGAAGGCGGAGCGGATGATGCCCATGTACTTCTTCCCGTACATCGACTTCTCCCCCCAGGCTCCGTAGGCCTCGGCGACCGCATGGTCCTCGTCGGCGAGCAACGGGAACCCCAGGCCGTACTTCTCGTCGAACTTCGCCTGCTTGGCGGGCTTGTCGGGGCTGACGCCGAGCACCGCGGTGTCGCCGATGTCTCCGAGGATGTCGCGCATGCCGCACGCCTGCGTCGTGCACCCGGGCGTGTCGGCCTTCGGATAGAAGAACACGAGGACCTTGCGGCCCTTGAGATCCGACAGCTTGACGGTGCTGCCCGACTGGTCGGGCAGCGCGATCGCGGGGGCCTTGTCACCGGGAGAGAGCGCCATGGTCGCACCGTACCCCCGGTGGGCGTGACCCCGGCGAGGGTCGATGCGGCACGATGGCGCATCGACTCGCTCCTCATCCGATCCGCCGTGGCGGCTGACCTCCCCGGCCTGCGGGACGTCTTCCGTCGCGCGTCGCTGTCGAACGAAGGCGACCGGGCCTTCCTCCACGCCAGACCCGAGCTGCTCGACATGTCCGACGAGCACGTGCTCGCGGGTCGGACCCGCCTCGCCGAGCTCGGCGGGCGGGTGGTCGGGTTCGCGACGACCGTGCTGGGCGACTCGGCCGCCGAGCTCGAGGACCTGTTCGTCGACCCGGATCAGAGGCGGGAGGGCATCGGGCGCGCCCTCGTGGAGGATGTGGCGGAGGCCGCGCGCCAGGCGGGCTGCTCCCGGGTCGAGGTCGACGCCAACCGGCACGCGCTGGCGTTCTACCTCGAGGTCGGGTTCGTCGGGACGGAACCGGTGGCGCTGGAGCACGGCACCGCGATCCGGATGGGTCTGGATCTCCACGCTCCCGGGTGAACAGCATGTGAACGTTGTCACAATCCGCGCGCAACGGGGTCCCGGCGACGTCCAATGGAGGCACCCCCACCCAGGAGCCCCCCGTTGGACACTGCCGAGCTGGCCGCCATCGCCACCGATCACCGAGTTCGCCGCACGTTCGCGTTCATCGATCTGTGCGGCTTCACCGACTTCGTCGACGAGCACGGCGACCACGGAGCGGTCGCGGAGCTGCAGACGCTCCGCGCCGCCGTCCGGGAGGTCGCTCCCCTCTTCGGGGTGCGCGTCGAGAAGTGGCTCGGCGACGGGCTGATGCTCGTCGGCGTCGAGTCCGAGCCGCTCGTCGGGGCCGCGCTCGCCATCGAGCAGCGCCACCATCGCACCGGCCAGCTCGAGCTGCGCGGCGGGGTGGCGTCCGGGGACGTGATCCTGCTGGAGGGCGACGACTACGTCGGCCGGGCGGTCAACCTGGCGTCGCGGCTCTGCGACATCGCCGAGCCAGGCTCGCTCCTCGCGGCCACCGACGACCTCGAGCTGCCCGAGTGGGTCGCGGAGGAGGCGCATGCGCCCGTCAAGGTGAAGGGGATGGCCGACGACGTCACCGTGGTGACGCTGAGCCCCGATCGTGCCGTGCTGCGACGGAAGTCGCGGTCGCGGTCGGCGAACGCGCTCCTCGCGGTGGTCGACGGGCTCACGCGGCCGATGCGGACCTGGTCCCACACCGGCTGATCGGTCCGTCGCGCCGGGCCAGCCGGAGATTCTCTACTGTCTCGGTCGAAGAACATGGGTCCACCGCACGAGCCGCCCCGCGGCGAGGACGCGCCGCCGCTGTCACGGATCACGGGCGCCGGGCCCGGGCCGTACCACCACGTCCCGATGCCGGAGGCGGAGGTCGGCGGTGCCGGCCGGCCCTGGTGGGAGCGGACGGTGCTCGGCGCCATCGGCCTCGGAGCCTTCGTCACCGCCCTCGGCCTGATGAAGCAGGGCGCGACGTCGCTCATCCCCACGCTCGAGGGGTCGATCTTCACCGACAACGCGTGGAGCGCCCTCGGGGTCGGCTGGCTCGGCGCCTGCATCCTGCTGTCGGGGTCGCCGGTGGCCGCCTCGTCGTTGACGCTGCTCGACGGGGGCGCCATCAACCGCTCCGAGTCCTTCGCCATGCTCACGGGCTCGCGCCTGGGGGCGTCGTTCGTCGTGCTCGTGGTCGGCGTGATCTACGCGCTGCGCCGGGATGCGGGTCGACGAGCGCCCCTGTCCATCGGCGTCTACGCGCTGTCCATCACGGCGGTCGCGTACCTGCCGGGGGCCGCGCTCGGCTGGTGGCTGCTCACCCAGGGCCACCTCGACGGCATCCATCTCGCGGCCTCCCCGGGAGTCGTCTCCGTCACCGACGAGCTGTTCGGCTGGCTCCCCGACCTGTTGCGCGACGTCGTCCCCGGCTGGTCGCTCTTTCCCATCGGGGTGGCCGTGCTCCTCGGCGCCTTCGCGTGCTTCGACCGAGTGCTGCCCACCGTCGGCTCGGACCGGTTCAGCTCGTCACGCCTCACCAACCCGTGGGTGATGTTCGGACTCGGATGCCTCGTGGCGTTCCTGACGCTGTCGGTCTCCGTCGCCCTCACCCTGCTGGTGCCCCTCGTCGCCAACGGCTACCTCAAGCGCGAGGACACGATCCCCTACATCGCGGGGGCCAACATCACCACGCTGGCCGACACCCTTGTGGCCGCCGTCATCCTCGGGAACCCGGACGCGGTTCGCGTCGTCCTCGCTGAGGTGATCGGTGTCTCCACCTTCACGGTCCTGCTCCTCGCCGTCGCGTACCCGCTCGTGCGCCGCGGCTCGATCGCGTGGGCCCGCTTCACGCTGACCAGTCGCGCCCACCTGGCGGGCTTCGTGGCGGTCCTGCTCGCCATGCCCATCCTGCTGATCCTCTACTGAGGCGAGCGGGCGTTCACCAGGAAGTCAGCGGACTGGGCGAAGTAGTCCAGCATCTGCGCCTCGACGCCAGGATCGACGCCGTGGGCGACCACCACCTCGTCGAGCGCGGCGGCCATGTGGGTGAACCACGCATCGCGCTCCGCCTCGCTGATCACGAACGGCACGTGTCGCTGACGCAGCCGCGGGTGGCCCCGCTCCTCGCTGTACGTGCCGGGCCCGCCCCAGTACTGCTGCAGGAACAGCGCGAGGTGGCGCCGCGGCCCCGACAGGTCGTCGGGGTACAGCGGGACGCAGCAACAGGTCCGACGCCACCCGTCGGTAGAAGCCGTCCACCAGCTCGACGAAGAACGCCTCGCCGCCGACGGCGTCGTACACGCTCTGCTGATCACCCACACCGAGGACGCTACCGGCCCCTGTCCTTGCGCCGACCGTGACCGAAGAAGCCCCCCTGGGGCCGGGCGTGCGCGTGGTAGTGGTCGGGGATGTTGCGCATGTTGTCGTCGACGTAGTGGCCGTCGAACACGTCGGCGCTCACCCGGGCCAGCTCGCCATGCATGTGGGCGAGGGCCTCCGGTGACGGGTCGATCCCGTGCCATCGCCACACGACCATCGGCGTGTCGCAGATCTCGCACTCCGCGATCCAGCACACGTCGTCCTCGTGGAACCAGTGCGTGATCCGCGCCGCCTCACAGAGGTCGCAGTCGTCGGACTTCTCGCCGTCGGGCATCGGCGAATCATCGCGCCGCTACCGTCGATGTCGATGGACGCACAGTTCGCCGGGTCCGGGTACCTGGCCCAGCCCGCCGCCCCGAAGGGGCCCGGCATCCTGGTGCTGCACGCCTGGTGGGGCCTGACGGACCACGTGCGCGGCGCCTGCGACGCGCTCGCGGATCATGGCTACGTCGCGCTGGCGCCCGATCTCTTCGCCGGTCGCGTCACGGCCGATCCCGCGGACGCTGAGCGCCTGCTCGCCACGGCCGACGCCAACGAGCTGGCCCACCTCACCCGGTCCAGCCTCCACGCCCTGCGCACCTTGCCGATCACGAGCGGCGACGCGGTGGGGCTGCTCGGCTGGTCGATGGGTGCCTCGATGGCGCTGTGGCTGGCGGCTCGGGTGCCAGACGCCATCGCCGCGACCGCCGTCTACTACGGCGGCCAGGACATCGACATGGTCGACGCACGCTCCGCGTTCCTCGGGCACTACGCCGAAGCCGACGACTTCGTCGACGAGGACGACCTGGTCCTCCTCGAGTCCGAGCTGCACCTCGACGGTCTCGAGGTCGACCTTCCACCGCTATCCCGGCACCCGGCACTGGTTCGCCGAGCCCGACCGGCCGGAGCACGACGAGGCCGCCGCCGCGCTGGCCTGGGAACGCACCCTCACGTTCTTCGGCCAGCACCTCCCGGCGGACTGACCACCACCCGTTCTGTGGTCGCCCAGCACCGCATTCCGGTGCTCAGCGCCCACAGAAGCAGTCGGTCAGGTCTGGTCCAGGGCGGCGCGGAAGGCCGCGACGCTGGCGCCGAGGTCCTCGGGGGAGGCACCGTCGAGGCGCTGGCGCATCAGTGCCGAGGCCACCACCACGCCGTCGGCGTGCTCCGCGGCGGCGACCGCCTGCTCGGGCGTGGCGATGCCGAAGCCCATGATCACCGGGAGGTCGGTCGTCGCCTTCAGGCGCTTGGCCAGCACGGCGGAGGAGTCGGCCAGCTCGCCTCGCTCACCCGTCACGCCGAGCAGGTTCACGCCGTAGACGAACCCCTGCGAGCGGGCGCACAACCGCGCGAGCCGCTCGTCCGGGGTGAGGGGCGAGGCGAGCTGGACGGTGGCCAAGCCGGCGTCGAGTGCGAACGGCTCCCACTCCCCCAGCTCCTCCATCGGGAGGTCGGGCAGGATCACGCCCGCCACCCCCGCGCTCACGGCCTCGGACGCGAACCGTGCGTACCCGGCGTGGAACACCAGGTTGACGTAGGTCATCAACACGATCGGGACGCCGGCGTCGACGTCGCGCAGCGCGGTCAGGATCGACCCGAGGTTGGCGCCCTGCTCGAGGGCGGCCTCGGACGCCTCCTGGATGGTCGGACCGTCCATGACGGGATCCGAGAACGGGATGCCGACCTCGATGGCGTCGGCGCCGGCGGCCGCGAAGGCGCGAACGACCTCGGTCCAGTCGTCACCCAAGCCCGCCGGTGACGTACGGGACGAGCAGCTTGCGCCCGGCGTCCCGACGCTTCCGCAGGTCGACCTCGAGCGCGGACAGGTCAGCCATCGGTGCCGTGGCCGAGGATGTCGGCGACCTGGGCGACGTCCTTGTCGCCCCGCCCGGACAGGTTGAGGATCACGACCCGGCCGGCCAGCTCGTCCCGGGCCCGCAGCATCCAGGCCAGCGCGTGCGCCGACTCGAGGGCGGGGATGATGCCCTCGGTGCGGGAGAGCACCTGGAACGCGTCGAGCACCTCCGCGTCGGTGACCTTCTCGTAGCGGGCCCGACCGGTCTCGGCCAGGTGGGCGTGCTCCGGTCCGATCCCCGGGTAGTCGAGGCCGGCCGAGATCGACTCGGCCTCCACCACCTGACCGTGCTCGTCCTGCAGGAGGTACGACTTGGAGCCGTGCACGATCCCGGGCACGCCGTGACCCACGGCCGCACCGCCGGCCGGCTCCACGCCGACCAGCTCGACGGCCGGCAGCTCGGCGAAGCCCGAGAACAGGCCGATGGCGTTCGACCCGCCCCCGACGCACGCCGTGACGACGTCGGGGTCGCGCCCGAGGAGCGCTCGGCACTGCTCGCGTGCCTCGTCGCCGATCACGCGGTGGAGCTCCCGCACCATCCACGGGTACGGGTGCGGGCCCATGACGGAGCCGAGCAGGTAGTGGCTCGACTCGACCGTCGCCACCCAGTCGCGCATGGCCTCGTTGATGGCGTCCTTGAGCGTGCGGCTGCCCGACGACGCGGGACGCACCTCGGCGCCGAGGAGCCGCATGCGGAAGACGTTCAGCGACTGGCGCTCCATGTCGACCTCGCCCATGTAGACGACGCAGTCGAGCCCCATGAGCGCCGCCGCGGTGGCGCTGGCGACCCCGTGCTGTCCCGCGCCGGTCTCGGCGACCAGCCGGCGCTTGCCCATGCGCTGCGCGAGCAGGGCCTGGCCCAGCACGTTGTTGATCTTGTGGGATCCGGTGTGGTTCAGGTCCTCCCGCTTGAGGAGCACGGTGCAGCCGAGCTCCTCGGAGAGGCGGCGGGCCTCGTAGAGCATCGAGGGTCGCCCGGCGTAGTCGCGCAGCAGCCGGTCGAGCTCCGCCCGGAACGCGGTGTCGGCCCACGCCTCCCGAAAGGCTCGGTCCAGCTCGGCGCACGCCATGACGAGCGTCTCCGGGATGTACCGCCCCCCGAAGGAGCCGAACCGCCCCGACGACCCCGGATCGCCCATGACAGCTGAGGAGGAGGCCACGACGGAAAGGATCGGCCGCGATGAGGCGACGGAGCGCCAGCGGGTGCGGGGGCAGAGCTCGCGAGCCCCTGCGCGAGGGTGCTCCGACCGACGCAGCTCAGCGCGAGCCGGACAGCACCCCAGCTCGGCGCGAGCGACGACGTCACTCGTCGAGCATCCAGTCGAAGGGTCGCTGGTCCTCTCGTCCGTGGTAGTCCTCGGGCTCGGCGGCCTTGGCCGCCTGGATGAAGCGCCGCACGAGCGTCGGGTCCTTGACGCCAGGCGCCGACTCCGTGCCCGACGCCACGTCCACGCCCCAGGGGCGCACCCGGCCGATCGCCTCGGCCACGTTGTCGGGTGTGAGCCCTCCGGCCAGCAGGATCCTGAGCCCCGACGGCGCGCCCTCGGCGAGCGACCAGTCGAACACCTGACCCGAGCCGGGGCTGGCGGAGTCGAGCATCACGACGTCGGCGCCGTACGACGGGGCGCGAGCCAGCTCCGGCGCTCCGCCGGGGAAGACCTTGATGACGAGCGGGACCCGCTCGCGCACCCACTTGGTCTCGGCGGCGGTCTCGTGCCCGTGCAGCTGTGCGGCGCGCAGGCCGGCTTGCTGCACGAGCTCGACGACTCGTGACGGCGCGTTGTCGCGGAAGATCCCGACCGTGAGGATCTCCGGCGGCAGGCGCTTGGCGATGTCAGCGGCCCGCGAGACCGCGAGGAACCGCGGCGAGGACGGCACGAAGTTGAAGCCGACCGCGTCCGCGCCCATCGCGACGGCGAGGAGGGCGTCTTCCTCGGAGGTGATGCCGCAGATCTTCACGAACACGCGCTGGAGGCTACCGACGCGGTTGACGGAGGGCGGTGACCGATTGCGCCGGGTCCCCCGCCGTCACGACGGACTCCCCCACCAGCACCGCGTGGAACCCCGCCTCCGTCAGGCGGGCCGCGTCGTCAGGTCCCCGGATGCCGGACTCGGCGACCCGCAGGACGTCTGCCGACATCGCCGCGCCCACGCGGACCGCCCGCTCGGTGTCGACGTCGAAGGTGACCAGGTCCCGTTGGTTGACGCCGATCACGGTGGCCCCCGCACCCATGGCTCGGTCGAGCTCGGCTTCGTCGTGGATCTCGACGAGGGCGTCAAGACCGAGCTCGACCGCGAGCGCGTGCAGGTCGGTGAGCTCGGCGTCGTCGAGGGCCGCCACGATGAGGAGCACGGCATCGGCGCCCATCAGCGCGGGCGTCGCACACGTCCCGCGCGTCGATCGTGAAGTCCTTCCGCAGCACGGGCACGGCGACGGCCGCCCTCGCCGCCACCAGGTCGGCGGGGGAACCTCCGAACCAGGCCTCGTCCGTCAGGACCGACAGGCACGCCGCGCCCCCTCGCTCGTAGGCCGCCGCCAGGACGGAGGGATCGAGGTCGGGAGCCAGGTCGCCCTTCGACGGCGAGCGTCGCTTCACCTCGGCGATGACCGCGAGCTCGGTCGCCGCCGCAGCACCGGAGCGCCGTGGCGAAGCCCCGAGCGGGTGCGGCCGCGCGCGCCGCCTCGAGGAGGGGCTCGAGGGGCCGGGGGTCGGACGCGGCGTCCGCGCGGTGGGCCTCGAGGATCCGGTCGAGGTAGGTGGCCACCGGCGCGTGCCTCCTCAGAGGGTCAGGTGCTTGGCCTGGACGGGCGTCAGCAGGTGCATCTCCGGCGGCTCGGCGAGCAGCGCTCCGAGCGTGCCGAACACCTCCCCGAGGGCCGGGTTCTTGCCGTGGGCGTCGAAGGCGGCCTGGTCGGCGTAGACCTCGTAGAACCAGAACGACCCGCTGTCGCCCTCGCGGTTGAGGATGTACTCGACCGTGCCGGCTTCGTCTCCGGCTGCGTCCACCAACCGTCGGAGCGCCGTCTCGGCGTCCGCGGCGGCGTCGGGTTGAACGGTGATCCGTGCGATGAGAGCGACCTTGTCAGACATGGGCGGCGACCCTACCGGCTCGTCCCGGACGCACCGTCGCCGGAACGCCGCCGGGAGCTGAGGAGGGCGACGAACGGAGCGGCCAGGAACATCGCGCACGACACGAGGAAGAGCGCCGCCGCCGCGCCCAGGGCCGCTTGGGACGCGAACAGCACCCCCGCGCAGAAGGCGGCGACGGACAGCACGAACACCGTCACCGGCAGCAGGGAGATCCAGCGCGGGAGCACGACGCGGCCGCCGAGCGGGGTGTCGTCGGCGAGGTCGGCGAGCAGGTCCTCCTCGTCGGTGCGCGGCGAGCGTTCCTCCGCCGGAGCCGCCGGCGGCACTCGCAAGGTCCGGTCGTACGCCGCCCTGCGAGCGGGATCGCTCAGGGTGGCCCACGCCTCGTTCACCGCTCGCATGGCCGATGCATCGCCGCCCGTGCGGTCAGGGTGGTGCTGGCGCGCGAGGGCGACATAGGCCTGGCGCACCTCGGCGGGCGGCGCCGACGGGGCGACGCCGAGCACGTCGTAGAGGCTCATGCGGCGGCGCGGTCGTTCACCGCATCGGCAGGGCGACCACCGTGGCGGGCGCCACTCCCCCGTCGGCTGACCGCAGCTCGACGGCCCGGCCGACCTCGACGGAGCGAGCCAGGGGCGCGAGCGCGATGGCGCCGAGCACGACCGAACGGGCGGCCGAGGTCACGGTGCCCACCTCGACGTCACCGTTCCAGACCGTCGCTCCCGGGACGACAGGCTCGCCGTCCACGACGAGGCCACGGAGCGGCCGCGGCACGTTGCCCCCTCGGCTGTCGATGCGGGCGACGAGCTCCTGCCCCGTGTAGCAGCCCTTGGTGAAGCTCGCCGAGGCATCGATCAGCCACTGGCCGGCCTCGGCCGGGATGGTCGCTTCGGTGAGCTCGGCTCCGTTGGCCGGGACACCGCACTCGATGCGCAACGCCTCCAGCGCGGCGGGGTCGACGAGCGGGACGCCGGCGAGCGCGAGCTCGCCGCTCGACAGCAGGTCGACGCCCTCCACCCCCGGCCAGCCGGCCAGGGCCGAGAGCGCGCCACTCGGCCCGTCGACCGCCTCCGCGCCGGGGCCCCGCAAGGCCAGGCCGGACCATGGCTCGAGCGACAGGTCGGCCTTGGTCCGCAGCTTGAAGCGGGAGAGACGAGCGAGCACGGCGTCGCCGAAGCCCGCGTCGACGTCGAGCAGGACGGCGTCGTCCATGACGCGGGTGATCCGCAACCAGGCGACCACCTTCCCGGTCGGCTGGAGGAGGAGCGAGGGCGCCGACCGATCGAGCGCCAGCACCGCCACGTCCTGGCTGAGCTGCCCCTGGAGGAACTCGATCGCCTCCGGCCCCTCGACGCGGACCACGTCTCGCTGGATCGGTGCTGCTCCCAGGGTGGTCCGCAGATCGACGCCATGGGCCATGGCAGTGACGCTATCCAGCGGGCGACGACGTGCCGCCCGCGTGGGTGCGGCGGAGGGCGGTCATGCGCCGAGCAGCGGGGATGGCCGCGAGCAGCGCCCGGGCCTTGTTGTGGCATTCGAGGTCCTCGTGCTCGGGCACGCTGTCCGCCACGATGCCGGCCCCGGCCTGGATCGAGGCCCGGCCGTCATCGGCCACGACGAGGGTGCGGATGGCGATGGCCGTGTCGATGTTCCCTGAGAAGTCGAGGTACCCGACGACCCCCGCGTACGGACCCCGCTTGGTGGGCTCCAGCTCGTCGATGATCTCCATGGCCCGCACCTTGGGAGCGCCCGAGACGGTGCCGGCGGGCAACGTCGCTCGCAGCACGTCGATCGCCGATCGACCGGCGGCGAGCCGCCCCGACACCTGGGAGGTCATGTGCATGACGTGGCTGTAGCGCTCGAGCGTCATCATCTCGTCGACGGACACGGAGCCGTACTCGACCACTCGCCCGACGTCGTTGCGGGCCAGGTCGACGAGCATGATGTGCTCGGCGATCTCCTTGGGGTGCTCGATGAGCTCCGCCGCCATCCTGCGGTCTTCCTCCTCGGTGCGGCCGCGGCGGCGGGTGCCAGCGATCGGCCGGGAGATGACGGCGCCGTCGAGCAGCTGCACCAGCGGCTCCGGCGACGAGCCGACGAGCGTGACGCCCGGTTGGCGCACGAAGTACATGTACGGGCTCGGGTTCACCTGGCGGAGCACGCGGTAGACGTCGAACGGGTGCGCGTCCAGGTCGAGGTCGAACCGCTGCGCCACGATCACCTCGAAGATGTCGCCGGCGAGGATGTGCTCCTTGGCCACCTCGACCGCCTGCCGGTACGAGTCCGCGCCCATCACCGAGCGGACATCGGGGAGCGGGTCATCCGGGTCGGGCGGTTCGAGCAGCGGCTCGTCGATCGGGCGGGCCCCGTCGGAAGCCAGCTCGTCGAGCCGGGCCAGGGCCGCGTCATAGCGGCGGTCGAGCTCCTCATCGCGCGAGGCCGGGTTCGACGAGCACGTTCTCGATGAGCGTGGCTCGTTGGCGCCAGTGGTCGTAGGCGGCGAGCTGACCGATCACCGACACCATCGCGTCGGGGTGACCCTGGTCGTCGGGCGGCACGTCAGGCAGGTGCTCGACCTCCCGGACGACGTCGTAGCCGAGGTAGCCCATGATCCCGCCGTGGAGCGGCGGGAGGTCGTCGAGCGTGGGCGCCTTCCACACCGCCAGCAGGTGCTCGATGGCGGTGAGGATCCCCTGGTCGAGGGGGATGCCCTCGGGCAGCACGCCGGTGGTCTGCACCTCGAGGCCGCGGGCCGTCAGCGTGGCGAGCGGGTTCCGGCCGATGAACGACCAGCGGCTCCACCGCTCGCCGTGCTCGACGGACTCGAGCAAGAAGCCGGGCGCATCACCGACCAACCGGGCGAAGGCAGCCACCGGCGTGGTGAAGTCCGCCAGGACCTCGCGCCACACCGGGATGACGGTGTGGGATCGGGCGAGGGCCCGGAACTCGTCGCGACTCGGGCGCAGGGTCACCCGAAGGCCCGGAAGAAGCAGGAGCGCTCACCCGTGTGGCACGCGCCCTTGCCTTCCTGCTCCACGACGAAGAGCAGCGTGTCGCCGTCGCAGTCGTAGAAGGCCTGGCGCACGAACTGGCGGTCGCCGCTGGTGTCCCCCTTGCGCCACACCTCCTGCCGACTCCGCGACCAGAAGACGGTGCGGCCTTCGGCGAGGCTCATGCGGAGCGTCTCGGCGTTCATCCAGGCCATCATCAGCACCGCGCCGGTGCCCTCCTCCTGCACGATCGCCGGCACCAGGCCCGCATCGTCGTACGCGACGAGCGCGAGCTGGTCCTCCGTGGCGTCGATGGGGGTGGCGACGGGCATCGGGTCATCGTACGGGCGCCCGTCGCGGCGGCCCCAACCGGTTCGCTCACTCCGTGCGCAGCACGTGAGCGACTCGCACACGAGGCAGCCCGCTGCGGCTACGCCAGGATCGGATCCGAAGGGCGGCCTGCCGCTGCGAGGGGGTGCTGCCCTCACCCCACCCCGCTCGTCGACCGCAGGTCTGGTGGGATGGAAGGGATGACAGAGCCAGACCCGCACGCCGCTCACCTGCGGGCGCGCCACCGCCCGGCCCAGGCTCGGCGGCGCGCGGACCGGTTCGCGGCGTTCCTGCTCGCCGAGCTGGAACCGGGGATGCGGTTGCTCGACATCGGGTCAGGCCCTGGAACCATCACCGAGGGCCTCGCGACGGCCGTACATCCCGCGGTGGCCGTCGGGATCGACTTCGATCCCACGCCCGCCGAGGGCACCGAGGTGACCGTCGCGACCGCGGATGCGAACCATCTCCCCTTCGCCTCCGCCACCTTCGACGCCGTGTTCGCGTGTGCTGTCCTGCAGCACGTCGACGACCCCGGCGCCCTGCTCGCGGAGGCGCGTCGGGTGTGCCGACCGGGAGCGGTCATCGGGGTCACCGACGCGGACTGGGACGGGTACGTCGTGCATCCGCCTGACCCGCTCCTGCTCCGGGGACAGGAGGTGCTGGCCGCCATCCGACCGAAGGGCGATCCCCGGGTCGGCAAGCGGTTGCGGGAGCTCCTGGGCACGGCCGGCTTCGTCGACGTCACCGCCTCGGCCCGAGCCACCGCCGAGGGCGGCCCTGGGACGGTCGCCGCCGGGGCGTTCCGAGCCGGCGCCTTCGAGGCCCCGACGGCCGTGGACCTGGCGACGTCGCTGGGAGCGTCGACCGCGGTCGAGATGGCGGCGATCGCGGCGGCCTGGCGCCGGTGGGGGTCGTCCCCCGGCGCGTTCTTCGCCAGCTTCTGGATCGAGGCGATCGGGCGCGCCCCGGCCGAGGGTCAGAGGTAGAGACCGGTGCTGGCGTCCTCGAGGCGCTTGGCGGCGACGGCATGGATGTCGCGCTCGCGCAGGATGATGTAGTCGTCGCCCCGGACCTCGACCTCGTAGCGGTCCTCGGGGCTGAAGAGCACGTGGTCGCCGGGCTCCATCGTGCGGACGTTCGGACCGGCCGCGACCACCTCGGCCCAGACGAGCCGCTTCTTCATCTCCGCGGTGGCCGGGATCAGGATGCCCCCTGAGGTCTTGCGCTCGCCCTCGGCCGTGAGGCGCACGAGGATGCGGTCGTTCAGCATCTTGATCGGGAGCTTGTCGTCGTCCGTGGGCTTCGCCATCCGGGACAACGATACGGTCCCGCTCCATGCGCGACGACTCGGGCCGCGATCTGCACCTACCGGCGTCGGGAGCTCCCACGGCGGCGGCTGTCGTCCTGCACCCGCACCCCGGCATGGGTGGCGATCGCCACCACCCGCTGGTCGTCGCGGTGGCCGAGGGTCTCTGCGCCGCTGGCGTGGCCGCGCTCCGCGTCGATCTCCGCGACCCCAGCGTGGCGACCGCCTCAGAAGCGCTCGCCGAGATCGCCACCGACCTGCGCAACGAGGTCGGCGTCGATCGCCTGCTGTTGGTCGGCTACTCGTGGGGCAGCGCCGTGGTGGCGCTCACCGCCCTCGACGACCTGGCGGCCCGTGTCCTGGTCGCGCCGCCCGTCACCACGCTGGATCTGCCGCCGCAGCCCGAGCCCACCCTCGTGCTGGTCCCCGAGCACGACCACTACGGCCCCCCGCCCGACGTCGAGGCCGCGCTGTCGCCGTGGCCGGATGCGACGATCGAGATCGTCGCCGGGTGCGACCACTTCCTCGCCGGAGCGATCAGCCGCATCGCCGATCGCACCATCGCCTGGCTCGTGACCTGATCGAGGTCAGCCGTCGACACCATCCGAGTCGTCTCGGTGGTACTTCCGGTTGATGAGCTTCGGGAGCATCGACATGAGGATGACGAACCCCAGCACGAAGGCGGCGATCACGAGGGCAACGAACACGGAACGAGGCTAGGTCTCCGTCCTCAGCTCGGTCGCACGGGGATCCCGGCCTCGCGCAGCACGGCTTTTGCCTCCGCGATCGTGTGCTCCGAGAAGTGGAAGATCGATGCCGCGAGCACCGCATCGGCGCCACCCGCCAGCACGCCCTCGACGAGGTGCTCGAGCGTGCCCACGCCCCCGGATGCGATCACGGGGATCGAGCGCGAGTCCGTCAGCGCGCGCGTCAGGTCGATGTCGAAGCCTCGCTTCGTGCCATCGCGATCCATCGACGTCAGGAGGATCTCCCCGGCCCCGAGCTCCTCGACGCGACGAGCCCAACCGAGGGCATCGATCCCCGTCGGCGTCCGGCCGCCGTGCGTGAACACCTCGAAGCCGAGATCCGTTCGGCGAGCGTCGATCGCCACCACGCAGCACTGCGTACCGAACTCCTCGGCGATCTCGCTGATCAGCTCGGGGCGCTCGACGGCCGACGTGTTCACCGACACCTTGTCGGCCCCCGCTCGCAGCAGCCGGCGGGCGTCCTCCACCGAGCGGATGCCGCCGCCGATGGTGAAGGGGATGAACACCTCCTCGGCCACGCGAGCCGCCATCTCGACCGTGGTGTCGCGCGCGTCGGACGAAGCGGTGATGTCGAGGAACACGAGCTCGTCGGCGCCTTCGGCGTCGTAGCGGGCGGCCAGCTCGACGGGATCGCCGGCGTCGATGAGGTCGACGAAGTTCACGCCCTTCACGACCCGGCCGTTGTCCACGTCGAGGCACGGGATGATGCGAGCGGTCTTCATGCGAGGGCCGCCACAGCTTCGGCCACATCGACGCGGCCCTCGTAGATCGCCGTGCCGACGATGGCGCCGGCCAACCGGCGCCCGCCGGCCAGGATCGCGTCGAGGGCGAGGAGGTCGTCGAGGGTGCCGACGCCTCCGGACGCGATGACGTCGAGATCGGTAGCGGCCAGCACTTCGGCCAGCCCATCCGTGTCGGCGCCACCCATCAGGCCCTCGACCTCGATCTGGGTGACCACGACCGCTTCTGCTCCCGCATCGGCGAGTCGCCGGAGCGCAGTCGGCCACTCGATGCCGGACCCTTCGGCCCAGCCGCGCACCGCGACCTCCCGACCGCGCACGTCCAGGCCCAGGGCGACCGGCTGTCGACCGGCGATCGTCGCGACGAGGTCGGGGTCGTCCATGGCCGCGGTGCCCATCACCACGCGGGCGACGCCGAGGTCGGCGAGGGCGGCCGCCGCCTCCGCACTGCGAACGCCGCCCCCGGCCTGCACCGGCACGTTGACCGCCGCGGCGATGGCACCGATCAGGGCCCGGTTGACCGGCTCGCCGGTGCGGGCCGCGTCGAGGTCGACGGTGTGGATCCACGGTGCGCCGGCCGCGACGAACGACTGAGCCACCGCGACGGGGTCGTCGCCGTGGATGCGCTCGCGATCGAAGTCGCCCTGCGTGAGCTGCACGACCTTGCCGTCCCGAAGATCGATCGCCGGGAAGAGCTGCATCAGGTGGCGACGAGAGCTGAGGCGCGCTCGACGAAGGCCTGCAGGACGGCGAGGCCGGTGCGGCTCGACTTCTCCGGATGGAACTGCGTCGCCCACACCTCGCCCTGGGCCACCGCCGCCACGACGGGACCGCCGTAGTCACAGGTGGCGATCACGATCGAGTCCTCCGTGTCCGCCGCGTACGAGTGCACGAAGTACGCCCAGGCCGGGTCGGGGGCGAGGCGCAGGAGCTCGGGGTCACCCCGCCGCTCGAGCAGGTTCCACTGCATCTGCGGTCGCTTGACGTCGCCCGGGACGAGTCGCACGGTGCCGGGCAGGATCCCCAGGCCCACGGAGCCGGGGCTCTCCTCGGAGGACTCGAACAGCATCTGCATGCCGATGCAGATGCCCAGGAACGGCACGCCTCGTTCGACCGCGTCGTGCGCGAGCGGCTCGAGGCCGGCGCCGCGCACGGCCTCCATGCAGCGACCGAAGGCTCCGACGCCCGGGAGCACCACCGCGTCGGCATCCCGGATCAGGCCGGGATCGGCCGTGAGCCGCGCGTCCGCACCGAGGTGCTGGAGCGCCTTCTGGGCCGACCGGAGGTTCCCGATCTCGTAGTCGAGCACCGCGATGAGGGCACCACTCACGACGACGCCCTTGGTGGACGGGATGCCGCCGCCCTCCACCCGCACGGCGTCACGCAGACAGCGCGCGATGCCCTTGAAGCTGGCCTCGACGATGTGGTGCGTGTTGCGGCCCTCGCGCAGGCGCACGTGCAGGGTGATCCCGGCGGCCGTGGCGAACGACTGCCAGAAGTGCTCGGCCATCTCCGGGTTGAACGGCGGATCGCCCAGCGGGAGCACCTCGCCGAAGGGCACGTCGTACGCGGTGTACGGGCGCCCGGACAGGTCGAGGGCGACCTCGACGAGCGCCTCGTCGAGCGGGTAGAGCCCGCTGGCGAAGCGGCGGATGCCGGCCTTGTCGCCCAGCGCCTCGCGGAACACCTCGCCGAGGGTGATGCCGACGTCCTCGACGGTGTGGTGGCCGTCGACGTGCAGGTCGCCCGTCGCCTGCACGTCCAGGTCGAAGCCGCCGTGCCGGCCGAGCTGGTCGAGCATGTGGTCGAAGAACGGGAGCCCGGTGCTCGCCGACACGGCACCGGTAGGGCCGTCGATGTCGAGCCGCACCGAGATGCTCGTCTCCTTGGTGGTCCGCTCCTTGGCTGCAGCGCGGGTCATGGACATCACAGTGCGTCCTCCAGGGCGGCGAGGAAGGCGTCGTCCTCGGTCGGGGTGCCGATCGTGACCCGCAGGCAGCCCTCGAGGCGAGGCCACGACGAGCAGTCGCGGACGAGCACGGACTGATCGAGGAGCGCCTGCCACACCTCGGCACCGTCGCGGTGCTCGGGTCGGAACAGCACGAAGTTGGCCGCGGACGGCCACACCGTCACCGGGAGCTCGGAGAGTCGCGCGACGAGCCGGCCGCGCTCCTCCACCAGGGCGGCCACGCGGGAGCGCATGGCGTCGTCGAACTGCAGCGCGATCCGGCCGGCGGCCTGCTTCACGGCATCCAGGTGGTACGGGAGCACCACCTGGTCGAGCTGGGCCACCAGCGCACGCGGGCCGATGAGGTAGCCGAGGCGGGCCGCCGCCATCGACCACGTCTTGGAGTAGGTGCGCGTGACCACGAGGGGGCGGTCGTCGGCGACCAGCTCCAGCGCCGACCACGGGGCGAACTGGCCGTAGGCCTCGTCCACGACCACGAGCCCCGGGGCGAGGTCGAGGACCGTGCGCACCGTCGCCTCGTCCTCGAGCAGGCCGGTGGGGTTGTTCGGCGAGCACACGAAGGTGATCTCCGGTGAGGCGGCGGCGATCACCCGGCGGACCTCGTCCAGGTCGAGGGCGAGGTCGTCGGTGCGCTCCCCGGTGGCGACGCCGGTGCCGGTGACGCGCGCGATGTGGCTGTGCAGGGCGTAGGTCGGTTCGAAGACGGCCGCCGTGCGCCCCGGGCCGCCGTAGGCGAGGCAGAGCGTCTGGAGCACCTCGTTCGATCCGTTGGCCGCGAACACCTGGGCCGGGTCGACGCCGTGGTGGTCGGCGATGGCGGTCCGCAGCGCGGTGTAGGACCGGTCGGGGTAGCGGTGCCACTCGAGCGTGGCCATCTCCGTGGCGAGCGCGGCCGAGAACCCCGACGGGGGCGGCTCCGGAGCCTCGTTCGTGTTCAGGCGGACCGCGACCTCGACCTGGGGTGAGTGGTAGCCCTCCATCAGGGCGAGATCGTCTCGGGGCGAGATCGTCATCCCGGGTCGCCCTGCCGCAGACGGATCGATTCGGCGTGGGCGTCGAGGCCCTCGTAGGTGGCGAGCGCGATCACGTGCTCCCCCACCGACTGCGAGCGCGGCCTGGTCGACGGACACGACGTGGACGTGCTTCAGGAAGTCGTCCACCCGCAGCGCGCCCGAGAAGCGAGCGGACCCGTAGGTGGGCAGGACGTGGTTGGGACCGGCGAGGTAGTCGCCCACCGAGGCGGGCGCGTACGGCCCGCAGAAGACCGCGCCCGCGTGCCGCACCAGCGGGAGCAGTGCGTCAGGATCAGCCACCAGGAGCTCGAGGTGCTCGGGCGCGATGGCGTTCGCGATCTCGATGGCGTGCTCGGGTCCATCGCAGAGCACGGCGTAGCCGCCTTCGGCGAGGGTGGCCTCGAGGTGCTCGCGGCGCGGGGAGCGGGGCACGATCTCGGCCACCGCCTCGGTGACGTCGTCCGCGACGGCCTCGTCCCAGGTGATCAGCCAGGCGAGGCCGTCCGGACCGTGCTCGGCCTGGAGCACCACGTCGATGGCGGCCCAGGCCGACGGGGTCGACGCGTCGGCGACCACGACCACCTCCGACGGCCCGGCGAAGGCGCTGGGCACGCCGACCAGCCCCGCCGACGCGACCTCTCGCTTGGCCTGGGCGACCCGGGCGCTGCCGGGACCGACGATGACGTCCACCGGTCGGATCGACTCGGTGCCGTAGGCGAGGGCGCCGATGACGGCCGGACCACCGACCCGGTAGACCTCGTCGACGCCGGCGATCGCGGCGGCCGCGAGGATGCCCGGCGCGACGGAGCCGTCGGGCCGGGGCGAGGTCACCATCACGACCTCGCCCACCCCGGCGACCTTGGCTGGCACTGCCGTCATGAGGACCGTGGACACGAGCGGGGCGAGGGCGGACGGCACGTAGCAGGCCGCACGGTCGACGGGCCGCTGGAGCTCGCGGACCACGATCCCGCCGTTCCGGTGCTCGGCATCGGGGTGCCGTTGCGCCTGGTGGTAGGCGGTGATGTTGGCGTGCGCCACCTCGAGGGCGGTCCGCACGTCTGGCGCGAGCTGCTCGAGCGCCGTCTTCAGCGCCGCGTCGGGCACGCGCAGCTCGTCGACCTCGGCGCCGTCGAAGCGGGCCGTCAGCTCGCGCAGCGCCTCGTCACCCCGCGCCGCGCACGTCGGCCAGGAGCGCGCGCACCTCCTCGATGGGCGGCTCGACCTGCGCCGCCGGGCGGGGCAGGAGGCGCCGCAGGTCCCCGGTCACCCCCCGGAGATCGAGTCGCTGCAGCACCTGGCGAGATTAGGTGCGCGCCGCCGGCCTCCCGAAACCGGTTGCCGACGGGCCACACTGGCGGGATGCCCCTGGACACCGCTCACCTGTCGTCGCTGTCCACTGCCCTCGACGAGCTGGCCCAGCGCATCACGACGCTCGCCGACGAGCTGCTCGGACTCACCTCGTGAGGATGTCGCGGCCGACCTCTACGAGGTCGAGCGTCACCTGCACGCGGCGTCCCGCCGCCTCCACGCGCTCGTCGACAAGCTCTAGACGGCGCCCGCGACGCCCGACGGACACAGCGGCGAGGGCGCTCCGAAGAGCGCCCTCGCCGGGGCGAGGTCAGGCGGCGGATCCCGACCTCACGGGACCGGCGACGAAGGAACTGGTCCTGTCGCTCGGGTCCGCCCGGATCGTAGCCAACGGTTGCGATCGGTACTACCTCACGGAGCGTGCCGTAGGGCCGTGAGCAGCGTCACTCAGAGTGCCACAAGCGCCTGGGTTCGCCGGTCAGCCGATGCCGGCGCTCGGGCAGAAGTCGGCGAGCACGCACTCCCGCAACGAGGCGTGCGGGCCACGCACACGGCCCGCCCGTGCAGGATCAGCCGCAGGCTGAACACGCCGCGATCGCGGGCGGGCACCATCGCGTTCAGCGCGAGCTCCACCTTGACCGGATCGGTCTCCTCGGTGAGGCCGAGCCGGCGAGAGAGGCGTCCGACGTGGGTGTCGACGGGGAGGCCGGGCAGGTCCATCGCGACGCTGCGCAGCACGTTGGCCGTCTTGCGCCCGACGCCGGGGAGGGTGACGAGGTCCGCCATCCGGCTCGGCACCTCCCCGCCGAAGCGCTCGACGACGCCGGTCGCCATGCCCGAGGAGGCTCTTCGTCTTGTTCCTGTAGAAGCCGGTCGAGCGGATGATCTCCTCCACCTCGAGCGGACGGCCACGGCCAGGTCCTCGGGCGTGGGGTAGCGCGCGAACAGGTGCGGGGTGACCATGTTCACCCGCTCGTCCGTGCACTGGGCCGACAGGATCGTCGCGGCCAGGAGCTCGTAGGGGTTGCGATGCTCGAGGGCGCAGAGCTCGCGAGCGGTGCCCGGGTACTCGACGGACGAGCCGCTCGAGGGTTCGGCGAGCGCGCCCGGCGGGGGTCCGCGGACGGCGCTCGGCGCGGGCAGCAGTCGGCGGCGGGCATCGGGCGGCGAGGGTACACACCGATACCGTGGCTCCGATGCGCCGACCTCGAGATCGCCCGCCCCACGGGCCGGGCCCAGCTCGAGCACGTGCCCACCGGGCTGGTCGGTCGACCTCGACGCATCGTCGCAGGAGGCCGCCGAGGATCTGCTGGCCGCGCGCCGTACAAGCGGTGCGTGACGACGGCGGCGGCCTGCTCCGGCTGTGGGCGCGCGCCGGGGACCCGGTCGTCGTCAGCGCCGGCGAGGCACTGGGCTTCGAGCTGGAGCGCGAGCTGCTGCAGCTGCGGCGCGCCCTCCCCGTGGGCGAGCCGTGGCACCTGGACGTGCGCCCGTTCGTCGTCGGCCAGGACGAAGCGGCGTGGCTCGAGGTCAACAACCGCGCCTTCGCCTGGCACCCGGAGCAGGGTCGACTGGACGCTCGAGGACCTGCAGGCGCGGTTCGGCCGAGCCCTGGTTCGACCCGGCCGGGTTCCTGCTGCACGAGGAGGACGGGCGCCTGACCGGCTTCTGCTGGACGAAGGAGCACCGCGACGTCGACCCGCCCATGGGCGAGATCTACGTGATCGCGGTCGACCCGGCCGCCGGGGCGCAGGGCCTTGGTCGGGCGCTCACGCTCGCGGGGCTCGACCACCTCCACGCGCGCGGGGCTCGGCATCGGGATGCTCTACGTCGACGGCACGCAACGTCGCCGGCCGGCGCCTCTACGACCGCCTCGGCTTCGCGATGCACCACGTCGACCGCAGCTACACGCTCGCAGGTGCCCTCGCCGTGAGCCGGTCAGCGACGCGCTTCGACGTCACGCGCGACGAGCTCGGTGCGATCCTGGCGGGCCAGCCGCGCTACCGGCTCGACCAGGTGTGGGCCGGCCTCTACGAGCAGCTCGCCAGCCCGGCGGAGCTGACCGTGCTGCCGAAGGCGCTCCGGGCCGAGCTGGACGAGGCCCTTCCGCTCGCGCTCGAGCGTCGGTCACGGAGCAGACCAGCGACAAGGGCGAGACGGTGAAGTGGCTGTGGGAGCTGGGCGACGGCACCAAGGTGGAGACGGTGCTCATGCACTACGACGAGCGGTCGACGGTGTGCGTGTCGAGCCAGGCCGGGTGCGCGATGGGCTGCGGCTTCTGCGCCACCGGCCAGGCGGGGTTCGACCGCCACCTCACGGTCGGCGAGATCGTCGAGCAGGTCGTGCGGGCCGGCGCGCCGCGCCCGGGACGACGGGCGCCGGCTCTCGAACGTCGTGTTCATGGGCATGGGCGAGCCGCTCGCCAACTACGACGCCACCTGGGCCGCGGTCGAGCGGATGCACGGCGACCTCGGCCTCTCGGCCCGCCACCTCACCGTGTCGACCGTCGGGATCGTGCCCGGGATCCGCCGGCTGGCCACGGAGGCGCTGCCGGTCAACCTGGCCGTGTCGCTCCACGCCGCCGACGACGCCCTCCGCGACGAGCTGGTGCCGATCAACCGTCGCTACCCGCTCAGCACGCTGATGGACGCCTGCGCCGGCTACCTGCAGGCGAAGGGCCGGCGGCTGTCGTTCGAGTGGGCGCTCATCGACGGGGTCAACGACCGAGACCAGGACGCCCGGCTGCTCGTCGAGCGGTCGCGGAGCCTGCCGCTCCCCGCGCACGTGAACCTCATCCCGCTCAACCCGACGCCCGGCTACGCCGTCCGCGGCTCGCCGCCCGGCCGGGTGCGGGAGTTCCGCGACCGGCTGCGCGAGGGCGGCGTCAACGCCACCGTCCGCCGCACCCGCGGCACCGAGATCGACGCCGCCTGCGGCCAGCTGCGGGCCGCGCACGAGATCGAAGCCTCGTCGGTCGTCGTGCGGCCGCGACGCTGAACCGCGGCCTCAGCGCGCGAGCACCGTGATGCGGCCGCGCGCCCGGATGCTCTGGGACAGCTGCTCGTGGCGATGCACCCGCGCCCCGCTCCACACGACGCAACGGTCGAGCGTGCCCTCCACCACCGCCCCGGGCTCGACCACGCTCTCTCCGCCGCTCGCGAGCAGGTTCGCCTCCAGGTACTGCCGCGGGGTGCCGCAGTCGACGAAGGGGCCGTCGTGCCGCACCACCTCGAGCCGACCGGCCGCCTGCGCCGCCCGCCACGACGCCTCGTAGAGGCCCGACGGCGCGGCGTCCAGCCGCGCGATCGTCACGCCACGGCATCAGCGCGCCGGCGATCCGCGCTGTCGGGTCGCAGCTCGTCGTCGCCGGCGAGCAGGAGCCGGATCGCGCTCGCCGTCCCAGCTCGCGACGAAGGCGTCCAGCGACCCCGGGCACCACGCATCGGCGTTGACGACCAGCGCCGGCGCGACCGTCGATCCAGTCCGCAGGTGGCCCGAGTGCCCCGGCGGTGCCCAGCGGGCGCGTCCTCCTCGACCGAGCGGTGGACGTCCGTCGGCGAGGTGCGCGTCCAGGGTGCGGCGGCCGTGGTGCAGGTTCACGGCGACCGCGTCGACCGCCGGCCGCACCCGCTCGAGGGCGAGGTCGACCAGCGGCACGTTGCCCACCGGGCACAGCGCCTTGGGTCGCAGCCGGGTCAGCGGCCGCAGGCGGGTGCCGCGACCGGCCGCCAGCACCACCCCCACGAGACCGTCCACGGCGCGCATCCTCGCACCGCGGTGGTCGCGGCCGGACGGCTCGGGCATGATCGGCCCATGACGACCACCGTGAACGGGATCGCCGGGCTCAAGGAGCTCGTCGGGCAGCACCTCGGCTACAGCGACTACATGGAGATCACCCAGGAGCGGGTGAACCTGTTCGCCGACGCCACCGGCGACCACCAGTGGATCCACGTCGACGTCGAGCGGGCCAACGCCGAGAGCCCCTTCGGCGGCCCCATCGCCCACGGCTACCTCACCCTGTCGCTCGGCCCGGTGCTCGTGCCGCAGGTGGTCCGGGTCGACGGCATCAAGATGGCGCGTGAACTACGGCTGCGAGAAGGTGCGCTTCCCCTCCCCCGTGCCCGTCGGCGCCAACCTGCGCGTCGGCGTGGAGCTGGTCGACGTCACCGACATCGCCGGCGGCTGCCAGGTGGCAGATGCGCTTCACCTTCGAGTGCGAGGGCGCGCCGAAGCCGAGCTGCGTCAGCGAGAACCTCTTCCGCTACTACGAGTGACGCCGCTACCTGCAGCTGCGGGGACGACCTTCTCGGCGAACAGGCGCACCGTCTCGGTGTCGGGGTAGTCGCTGCACCACGGGTAGAAGCCGGTGCAGCCGAGGTCGATGTAGGTCTGGATCTTCTCGGCGACCTGCTCGGGCGTGCCGACGAGGTTGCCCTCGCGTCCACGACTCCACCGGCTCGCCCCAGAACGACTCGGCTGCCGGCCGCCGTCGACCTCGGCCTCGGTCTCGCGGATGAAGATCTCGCGGCGACCATCGTCTTCTGGATCTCGTCGTAGTCGCGGCCGACGTCCTTGCAGTGCCGCTGGAGCACCTCGGTCTTGTGCCTCGAACTCGTGGGGCTTGCCGCCGAAGTTCGACGCGTCGGCCAGCCGGGCGACCACCCGCAGCGTGAGCTGCTCGCCGCCGCCGCCGATGAGGATCTGCGGGTGCGGGCTGCTGGACCGGCTTCGGGTCGCACTGCGCGCCGTCGAGCTGGAAGTGCTTGCCGTCGTAGGTGACGTCGGGCTCGGTCCACATCGCCTTCACGATCTCGACGGTCTCGCGGAGCACGCGGATCCGGTCGGACGCCTTCAGGAACGGGTAGCCGTAGCCCTTGAACTCGTGCTCGTACCAGCCGGCGCCGATGCCCCAGATGAGCCGGCCGCCGGAGATCACGTCGATGTTCGAGGTGATCTTCGCCAGCAGCGCGGGGTGCGGTACGGCGCGCAGCCGACCATCTGCCCGAGCTTGATCCGGCTGGTGCGCTGGCTGATCGCGGCCAGCGTGGTCCAGCACTCGAACATCGTCTCGTGGGCGGGCACGGGCACGTTGTGGAAGTGGTCGTAGACCCACAGCGAGTCGAGGCCGAGCTCCTCGGCCAGCTTGGCCACCTCGACCGCCTTGGCCCACTTGGCCTGCGGGTCCTCGATCGAGGCCAGCTCCATCTTCCAACCCTGGGGGATGAACACACCGAACGTGAGAGGCATGGGAACCCTTCTAGCGTGGTTCCGGTGCGCACGCGCTCCGCCGCCGTCACCCTGCTGGCGGTCGCGCTGACGGCGTGCACCCAGCCCGCGGAGTCGGCGACCACGACCACGACGGCCCGGCCGCTGACCACGACCACCTCGACCACCGTGGCGGCCACCGTGCCCCCGACCACCACGACCACCGTCGCCCTGCCCGAGCCCGTCCCGCTCGACTGGCACGGCTGTGGTGGCGGCCTCGACTGCGCCACCCTCGCCGTCCCGGTGAGCTACCAGGACCCGGCGGGTCCGACGCTCGACCTGGCGCTGGTGCCGCAACCCTGCCGACGTCCCGAGCCAGCGGATCGGCACGCTGGTGATGAACCCGGGCGGACCCGGCGCCTCCGGCGTGCGGCGCGTGGCCCGAGGGTTCCAGGTCAGCCCCGAGGTGGGCGACCGGTTCGACATCGTCGGCTTCGACCCGCGCGGCGTCGGCGCAGAGCACCCCGATCACGTGCGGCGACGCGGTCCCGGCGTTCCGCGCCGCCGACCTCGCTCCCGACACGCCCGCGGAGCAGGCCGCCCTGGCAGCCGCGGCCAAGGCGGTCGCCGACGAGTGCCGGGCCACCGAAGGCGATCGCCTCGGCCACCTCGGCAGCGTCGACGTCGCCCACGACATCGAGGTGATCCGCCGCGCGCTCGGCGAGGACCAGCTCACCTTCGTGGGCCTGTCCTACGGCACGCTCTCGGCCAGCTCTGGGCCGAGTGCTACCCGTCCTCGGTGCGAGCGCTGGTGCTCGACGGCGTCATCGATCCCGCCGCCGGGGTGCCGGTGCCTTCCACCGACCAGGCCGACGGCGTCGACGCATCCGTCGACGTCGATGGCACAGGCGTGTGCCGCGGACTCCGGCTGCCCGTTGACCGCCACGGGCGGCATGCTCGCCGCCTACGACGAGCTGGCGCGCCGAATCGAGGCCGGAGCGGTGACCGGCGCCGGGGTGGGGCCGACGCAGCTCGCCTACGCGGCCTTCTGGGCGACCTACGACGCCGGACACCTGGCCGGTGCTGTGGCGCGCGGTCGCGGCGGGCTCGACGGCGACCTCGGCGGGATCGCCGACCTGGCCGGCTCGTTCACCGGCCTGGTGCCCTACGCGCCGTTCGCGCTCGTCATCGTGCCTCGACGGCCCGCACCCCGTGGGCTTCGACGCCTGGCAGGAGTCGGCGGCGTCGCTGGTCGAGCGCTCGCCGCGCTTCGGGCCGTCCTCGCCAACGAGCTGCTCCCGTGCGCGTTCTGGCCGGAGGGCACCTACGAGCCGCACGCCGTCGACGGCGGCGGGGACGCCGCCGATCCTCGTCATCGGGAGCACCGGCGACGCCGCCACGCCCGTACGAGACCGCGGTGCGCGTCGCCGACGACCTCGACGTCGGGCGTGCTGCTCACCGTCGAGATCGACGGCCACGTCGCGATCGGCGACTCCGACTGCGCCGACGCGGCCGTCACCCGCTACCTCGTCGACCTCGCCGTCCCGCCGCCGGGCACCCGCTGCTGATCCTGCCGGCGGTTCGCTCCGCCACGAGTCCGGGCCCCTACTGTCCGGATCGACGTCCCGACCACCGAGCCCATGGGGGGAACCGGTCGCATGGAGTTCAACCTCGCTGACCTGCACGACGCGGTCAGCGCCGCCATCCCAGACCGCGAGTGCATCGTCTGGCGCGACCGCCGCCTCACCTACGCCGAGGTGCGCCGAGCGCACCAACCGCCTCGCCAACCACCTCATCGCCGCGGGCCTCGGCGCGCACGCGGAGCGCGGCGACCTCGGCGGGCACGAGAGCGGCCAGGACCACCTCGCCTGCTACCTGCACAACGGCAACGAGTACATCGAGGCGATGCTCGGCGCCTACAAGGCCCGGGTGGCGCCGTTCAACGTCAACTACCGCTACGTGGCCGAGGAGCTCCGCTACCTGCTCAACGACGCCGGCGCCCGCGCCATCGTCTTCCACTCGGCCTTCGCCGACCGCCTCGCCGAGGTCCTGCCCGACCTGCCCGCCCTCACCGTGCTGCTCCAGGTGGACGACGGCTCCGGCGCCGACCTGCTCCCGGGCGCGCAGTGGTACGAGGACGCGCTCGGCGGCGGCCAGCCCGGAGCGGCCCGACGTCGAGCGGAGCCCCGACGACCTCTACATCCTCTACACCGGCGGCACGACCGGGATGCCCAAGGGCGTGCTGTGGCGCCAGGCCGACATCTACGTCGGCGCCCTCGGCGGACGGAACCTCGGCACCGGCGGCGAGTGCGACGAGCGTCGACGCAGGTCGTGGAGGCGGCCCGCAACGGCGGCGCGCGCCTGCTGCCCGCGCCGCCGTTCATGCACGGCGCCGGGCACTGGCTGGCCTTCAACGCCATGAACGGCGGCAACACGATCTGCATCCAGGACGACACCGTCGGCCTCGACCCCGACGACATCTGGCGCACCATCGAGCGGGAGAAGGTCAACATCCTGCTGATCGTCGGCGACGCCTTCGGGCGCCCGCTCGTCGACCAGCTCGAGGCGCAGACCGCGGCCGGGCAAGCCCTACGACCTGTCCTCGCTGCTCATGGTGATCTCCGGCGGCGCGCCGCTGAACTCGACGATCAAGGACCGCTTCCTCGCCCAGCTCCCGACGGTGATGGTCATGGACGCGGTCGGCGCGTCCGAGACCGGGAGCCAGATGTCGCACATGAGCGCGGCCGGCCAGGCGGCCAGCACCGGCACCTTCACCCCCGGGCCCGGGCGCCGCCATCGTGAGCGAGGACCTCGCCGACGGCGCTCGAGGCCGGGCACGCCGAGGTCGGCTGGCTCGCCCAGAAGGGCCGGGTGCCGCTCGGCTACCTCGGCGACGCCGAGAAGACGGCCCGCACCTTCCCGGTGATCGACGGCATCCGGTACTCCGTGCCCGGCGACCGAGCTCGGCTCACCGCGGACGGCGTCATCGAGCTCTACGGGCGCGACTCCGTCACCATCAACTCCGGCGGCGAGAAGATCTTCGCCGAGGAGGTGGAGCAGGCCATCGCCCACCACCCCGACGTGTACGACGTCGTGTGCGCCGGACGGCCCTCGGAGCGCTGGGGCCAGGAGGTCGTCGCGGTCGTGCAGCTGCGCGAGGGTGCGACCGCCACCGAGGACGACCTCCTCGCCGAGGCGGCCACCCACGTCGCTCGCTACAAGCTCCCCAAGGCGTTCCGCTTCCGCGACGCGATCGTGCGGTCCCCCGCCGGCAAGGCCGACTACCGGTGGGCCAAGGAGCAGGTCGCCGACCCGTCGTAATTCGCTCGACGTCCTGCCGTCGCGTCCGGCACGATGCCTTGCCCGGCACCGACGCTCGGTGCCCCGCGACGGAAGGAGGACCCACATGCTGAATCGCTCCGGCGACGACCTCGGCCCCACCGGGCCCCTCGTCGCTGCTCCCCGCGTCGCCTGACGCGCGGTCGAGCACTCCGTCCACTCGTCGGTGCGCCCGCGGCGCGCCTGCACGTCTCTCCGAAGGAGGTGAACGACGTGCGCCAGATCCTGAACCGAGCGCGCGTGGACATCCGTCCTCGTCGCAGGTCCGCCTCCCTCGTGCAGGTGGAGCAGAGCCAGGGACCGGGCGTGGCTCGAAGCGAGCCTCCCGCGGATCAGCCTGTAGAGACCACGACCCGCCCTCGGGGCGGGTCGTGGCGCGTCACAGGAGCTCGCGGACCCTGGCCAGCAGCACATCGAGCGCCGGAGCGTTCATGCCACCGTGCGGGACGATCACATCGGCGTGGCGCTTGCTCGGCTCGATGAACTGCTCGTGGCTGGGCCGCACCGTGCCGAGGTACTGCTCGATCACGCTCTGGACGCGACCGCTCCCGCTCGGCCACGTCCCGCTCGAGGCGGCGGATGAAGCGCACGTCGGCATCGGTGTCGACGAAGACCCGCAGGTCGAACCGCTCCCGCAGCTCCGGCTCGTAGAGCACGAGGATGCCCTCGACCACCACCACCCGGGCCGGCGCGATCACGACTCGATCGCTCTGGCGCTCGTAGGTGGCGAAGTCGTACACCGGCACCTGCACCTCGAGACCCTGCTGGAGGGCCTTGACGTGGTCGAGCAGCAGCGGCCAGTCGAAGGCGTCCGGGTGGTCGTAGTTGATCGCGGCCCGCTCCTCGAAGGGCAGGTCGTTGCGATCGCGGTAGTAGGCGTCGAGGCGGACGAGGGCCAGGTCGGGTTCACCGATGAGGCCGGCCAGGCGTTCGGCCACCGTCGTCTTCCCGCTGCCGCTTCCGCCCGCGACCCCGACGAGGAACGGCGTGCCCATGCCCGCGCTCAGACCAGCCGAGCCCGCAGGAGGGGCCAGCGGGGATCGGCTCGAACGGTCGCGAGGTCGGGCTCGCCGTCGACCACCGATGCGGCCCGGAACCCGGCGTCGGCCGCCTGCTCGAGCCAGTCGCGGCCGCGGTCGATGTTGCCGGCCTTGGCCCAGCTGCAGGCCACCTCGAAGGCGGTCTGCGCCTTGCTCGGCGGGTTGGCGGCGTAGACGACCTCGCCCACCTCGGCGGCCTCGGCGAAGCAGTCGGCGTAGTGCAGGTGGGTCTGGAGGGTGCCGGCCCCCTCGCGGCCCTTGCCGTCCGGCCGCTCCACCAATCGCCGCGCCACGGCGGTGGCGGCGCCGGAACGGGCCAGCACCTCGGTGGCGATCAGGTTCGGCGGACCGTTGGGTTCGCGCACGTAGGCGGCCTCGAAGAGCTCGAAGGCCGTGGGATCACCGGTCGCGAGGGCGGTCGCGGCGCGGAGGTACGGGTCGGCGGCGCCCCCCAGGCTCGTCGTCAGGCGGGCGGCCGCGGCCGAGTCGCCCTCCCGGAGGGCCGCCCACGCGAGGTGGGTGACCCGCTCGGGATCCTGGTTCGCCATCGACGGTCCTGACGGCGGCGGTGCCACCGAGAGGTGGGATCGACCCCGACGACGCTTCGCCGACGGGTGTCCACCCTGAGCAGGATCGGGCGACTCGACGCTCGAACACGTCGACGTCGGCGCCCGTCCGTGCGCGCCCGGATCTCCTGGTAGTTGTTGAAGGCCAGGAACAGCGCGAAGAACGCCGCCGTAGTTCTGGTCGCTGGATGAAGAGCCAGATCGCCGCCGGCGATGGCGAAGCCGATCGACAGCCGGCGCGCCAGGTCGATGCCGAACAGCTCGGCGGAGACGTTGCCGCCGTCGAGCGGGCGGATCGGCAGGAGGTTGAACAGCGACCACCAGAGGTTCTGGAAGGCGAGGAAGTAGATGGGGATGTAGAGGTTCAGCTCGCCGCCGGACAGGAAGAAGTCGATCTGCTGCTGCACCCCGGCGTCGGAGTCCAGCCAGGTCCGGGCCGGCAGCCAGAGCACGGCCATCGCGGTGAGCGAACCCGCGATGCTCACGATGATGCTGCGCACCCGGCTGAGCGCCGACCGACGCTGGCTGATCGTCACGCCCCCGAAGCCGTGGAGGACGATCACCGATGGCTGGCCGAACGCCTTCAGCGCGAAGCCGTGGCCCAGCTCGTGGACGAGGATCGACACGAAGCTGCACGCGATCCAGACGAGGACGAACTCGAAGCCGAGGTCCAGGTACTCGCAGGCCCCACAGCCCCGAGATCACCAGGAAGACCGGTTCGACGCGCACCGGGATGCGGGCGATCGAGAAGTGGGGCTTGGCCGACACGCCGAGAGCCTACGGGGCGGCGCGGAGGACGACGGTGGCCACGCGACCGTCGAGCGAGGAGGCGCCAGGGTCGAAGCGGTAGCCGAGCGGGTGGCGGAAGTCGCCGAGCTCCTCCGGGCCCGGCGGGCTGCTCGGTCAGCAGCCAACGGACGAGGCTGCCCTTGAGGAGCTTGTTCCAGTGGCTGACCGTGCGACCCTCGACGTCGAGGAAGCGCACGGTCACCCGTCGGGCCGGCGCCCCCGCCTCCCAGTCGATGGCGGCCGCGTGCTCGTTCGGGAGCAGGTCCCACACGACGCGATCCTCCGTCAGCTCGGCGAGGACGCGGGACAGGCGCGGCCGCCACCACGTCGAGAGGCGGCCGAGCCCATCGAGCGAGGCGGACATCTTGAGCCGGTACGGCGGGATCGGGTCGGCGGGCGCGACGAGGCCCCACAGTCCCGACACGGTGCGCACCTGCACGTCGCCGCGCCGACGGGCGGCGGCGGACAGCGTCGGCCAGGCCAGCTCCTGGTAGAGCACGCCGGTGTACCGCTCCATGGCCGGCAGGGTCGGGGCTCGGCGGGGACTCGCGCCCGACGGCGCGCGCGGCGCGGAGGACCTCCCGCCTCGACCGATCGAGCGCGCCGATCGGCCATCGTGCCCGGCGCCCAACCCGGTCCGTCGCCGCCTCCGGCCTTCCCCTCCGACGGCGGCAGCAGGATCACCGGTTGGGGGCTCGGCACGGGGGCTTCCTACCATGACGACGATGGCCCGCTTCACCACGCCCGAGACGCTTCCCGAGGGCGACGAGAAGGTGGAGGCGGTGCGCACGATGTTCGATGCCATCGCGCCGCGCTACGACCTCGTGAACCGGATCATGACGTTCCGGATGGACGTGCGCTGGCGCCGCCGCACCGTCGCGTCGCTCGAGCTCGGTCGCGGCGCGACCGTGCTCGACCTGGCGTGCGGCACCGGCGACCTCTGCCGCGAGCTGCAGCGCAGGCGGTCTGCGGCCGATCGGCGTCGACCTGTCCTACGGGATGCTCGCCGCGGCCCGCACCGATGCCCCGCTCGTGCACGGCGACGCCCTGCACCTCCCGCTGCCCGATGGCGCCGCCGACGGGGTCACCTGCGGGTTCGCCCTGCGCAACTTCGCCAGCCTCCCGCCCTTCTTCGCCGAGCTGGCGCGGATCGTGCGGCCCGGCGGGCCGCATCGCCCTCCTCGAGGTGGCCGAGCCACCGAACCGGTTCCTTCGCTGGGGCCACGGCGTCTACTTCGGGAAGGTGGTGCCCCTGGTCGGCGGGCTCCTGTCCGACCCGGCCGCCTACCGCTACCTGCCCCGATCGGTCGCCTACCTCCCCGAGCCCGATGCGATGCTGGACGCAGCTCCGCACCGCCGGCTTCGCGGACGTCGAGCGCCGCTTGCTGTCGGTCGGCATCGCCCAGCTCATCACCGCGCGACGCGAGGCAGCCGACACGTGACCGAGCTCGTCGCCCGCACTCGCCGGGTCGACCAGGACCTCGACCTGCTCGAGCTCGCCGGCCCCGACGGCCTGCTGCTCGAGCGGGCCCGGGTGGGGCTGGCCGGGCGCGGCGTCGCGGCGCGGGTGCCGCTGCCGAGCATCGAGGCTGCGCTCGGCGCCATCGAGGTGGATGACCAGGTCGGCGTCGCCCGGCACGGGACCGGTGGCGTTCGGCGCGCTCCCGTTCCGTCCCGACCAAGCGAGCGAGCTGGTGATCCCTGAGGTGGCGTGGGGTCGGAACGACGATGGCACGCGATGGGTGACGACCATCGGACCCCGCGACGCACCCCCGATCGACCCCGCGACCCTGTGCGCGCCACCCGTCGGTTGCCCCCCGACCCTTGCCCCGGCAGGTCACCGTGCGGCCGGTGCGGTCGCCGGAGTGGTGGTGCGAGCTGGTCGCCCGGGCCACCAAGGCCATGCGAGACGCCGACGCCGGTGCCCTCGACAAGGTCGTGCTGGCCCGCGAGGTCATCGTCGAGGCCGACGTGGCCTTCGACCCGACCGTCCTCCTGCGGCGCCTGCGGGCGAGCTTCCCCGGCTGCTTCCTGTTCCACGTGGACGGCTTCCTCGGCGCCAGCCCGGAGCTGCTCGTCGGGCGGGCGGGCGACGTGGTCCGCGCCCAGCCGATGGCCGGCACGGCGCCACGAGGTGGCGATCCAGCCGCCGACGCCCGCCTGGCCGCCGGGCTGCTCTCGTCGGCCACGTACCGGCACGAGCACCAGATCACGATCGACATGGTGTTCGACACGCTGATCCCGTGGTGCTCCTACCTCGACTACGAGCCGGAGCCGTCGGTGGTCGGCGTCGCCAACCTGCAGCACCTGGCCACCCTGGTCGAGGGCCGCCTCTCGCAACCGGCGCCCTCGGTGATCGAGCTCGTGCGGGCCCTCCACCCGACGCCGGCGGTCAACGGCTGGCCCCGCGAGGCGGCCCAGGCGGTGGATCGCCGAGCACGAGGGCTTCGACCGCGGGCGCTACGCGGGCGCGGTGGGCTGGGTCGACGCTCGCGGCAACGGCACCTTCGCGGTGAGCATCCGCTGTGCCGACGTCGACGGCACCACCGCACGCGTGGTCGCCGGCAACGGCATCGTCGCCGACTCCGATCCCGACACCGAGCTGGCCGAGACCCAGGTGAAGCTCCAGGCCCTCCTCTCCGCGCTCACCCGCGTCTGATCAACCGACGCGGACCAGGCGGAGGACGTCGGTCGTCGGCTCGACCTCCTGGGGCGAGCCGACCAGCACGCCCAGCAGGTCACCCCGCCGCACGAGGCCGAGGCCGCTCGCCGTCTCCACGGCGTGCCACACGATCTCGTCCGGCGTGCCGTGCATCGACATCACGCAGGCTTGGATCCCCCAGGCCATGGACAGCTGGCGGGCCGTTCGCTCGTACGGCGTCATGGCGATGATCGGGACAGGTGGGACGGAAGCGGCTGATCATGCGCGCCGTGGTGCCCGAGTTGGTGCAGGCGATGATCGCCGCCAGGTCGGCGTCGACCGAGGCCCGCCAGGCGGCCGCGGTGATGGCGGAGGTGATGCGCACGGTGGTGGGCGCGTCGCCGAGCCCGGCGATCTGCTGCTCGCCCAGCCGGGTGCCCCAGCCGCGGTAGTCGAAGTCCCGCTCGGCGCGGCTGCGTGATCCGGGCCATCGCGTCGACCACCGCGACCGGGTCGACGCCGATGGCGGTCTCGGCCGACAGCATCACCGCGCTGGTGCCGTCGAACACCGCGTTGGCGACGTCGGAGACCTCGGCGCGGGTGGGCGTGGGCGCGGTGATCATCGACTCGAGCATCTGCGTCGCGGTGATCACCGGCTTGCCGTGGGCGACCCCGGTGCGGATGATCTGCTTCTGGATGTGGGGGACGTCCTCGAGGGGCAGGCGCACCCCGAGGTCGCCACGCGCCACCATGACCCCGTCGGCGACGTGGAGGATGTCGTCGAGGTCGGCGACGGCGGGGCCGGTCTCGATCTTGGCCACCACCATCGGTCCGTCGCTGCCGACGACCCGACGGATCGTGGCCACGTCGTCCGCGTTGTGCACGAACGACACGGCGACGGCGTCGATGCCCGCCCCCAGCACACCGTCGAGGAGGCGCAGGTCGTCCTCGGTCGGCGAGCGCAGAGCCACCCGGTCCTCGGGAAGCGACACCCCCGGCCGTCCGCGCACCACGCCCCCGCTCACCACGGCCGCGACCGCGCCGTCGACGGTCGTCCCGTCGGTGATGACGAGGACCACGCCTCCGTCGCCCAGCGCGACGCGGTCGCCCGGCTGCAGGGCCTCGACGGCGCCCTCGAGGGCCACGCCCACCACCTCGGCGTCGCTGGTGTCGGTGGGGCCCGCGTCGACGAGGCGCAGCGAGGCGCCCGGCCGCAGCAGCACGCCGTCGTCGGGGAAGGGCGCCGAACGCACCTTCGGGCCGGGCAGGTCGACGAGGATCCCCACCGGCCGTCCGACATCTCGCGCCGCGACCCGCACCCGATCGATCCGATCGAGGGTGGCCTCGAGGGGCCCGTGCGCCATGCCCAGCCGGCACACGTCCACGCCCGCCTCGAGCAGACCCTGCAGGACGGCCGGCGGGTCCGAGGCCGGACCGATCGTGGCCACGATCTTGGTTCGACGCACGGGCATGCCTGCGACGCTACGACGTCTGGCCCGGCGGCCTCGACCGCCTACGGAGCGGTCGTCGTGACCGCCGCGGCGACGGCCGCGTTCAGGCGCCCGTGCACGTCCACGTTGGCCCGCCGGTCCGTCGACGCGACCAGGACGTGGACACCGCCCTTGGCGAGCGCGTCGACGACCGCCGCCCCGACGTCGTCGGACCGGCGCGCGGTCGCGCCGTAGGCGGCGGCCAGGTGCACCAGGTCGAGCCCGTGCGGTGTTCCGAACAGCGTCTCGAAGGTGTCGGTGGCCACGGACCCGGCCTGGGGCAGGAACGAGAAGATGCCGCCGCCGTCGTTGTCGACGACCACCACCACGAGGTCGATGCCTCGCCCGATGGCTCCCAGCAGCCCGTTGGAGTCGTGGAGGAAGGCGACGTCGCCGATGAGGAGCACCGTGGGTCGGGGGGCACCCGCCATGGCCAGCCCGACGGCCGTGGACACGACGCCGTCGATGCCGTTGGCGCCCCGGTTGGCGTGGACCTCCACGGGGCTCGCCGGCTGGACGTACCACTCGAGGTCTCGGATCGGCATGGAGGAGGACACGACCAGCTGGCCATCGGTCGGCAGGGCCGCGACCACCTGACGTGCGATCAGCGGCTCGGTGACCTCGGCCTCGTCGTCCAATGCCGAGTCGATCGCCGATTGCGCTGCCTGCCCGAGCTGCTGCCAACGGGCCACCCACGCGCCGCCGTCGACCGGCTCCACCTGCGCGAGCTGGCCCGCCCACGCGTCCAGCAGCGCCTCCGGAGCCAGGGGCAGCACGACGGCCGCGGTCCCGTGCGGGTCGACCCACGCGCCCTCACCTGCGACCACGATCTCGGCCGCGCCCGAGGCGGCGAGCCACTCCCCCGCCACCCGCGACGCCAGGGGCGCTCCGAGGCGAACGATCACCTCAGGGTGGAGGTCGAGCGCGTTGCGCAACAGCCCATCGATGGCCGGGATCGCGACGGGCAGGCCCCACACGTCGGCCTGCGGCGCGGCGAGCACGGGCCACCCGAGGGCTTCCGCCACGCGGCGGACCGCCGGCCCGGGTCCGGAGCCGGCGCCCGCCACGATCAGCCCTCGCCGACCGGCGAGGTCGGCGACGATGTCGATGGTCGGCGTCGCGGGAGCCGGCGCCGGTGGGCGCCAGGTCCACGCGCCGTCGTTCCGCCCGGGCGGGAGGGGACCCGGCGTCCCCACGAGCGGCTCGCGGAAGGCCAGGTTGAGGTGGACGGGACCCGGGCGCGACCCGGTCGACTCGGCGTAGGCCCGAGCGGCCATGGGTCGCCAACGGAGGGCGGCGGCGTCGTCGGCGACACCCGGGGCGTGGAACCAGCGGACGGCCCGTCCGTAGAGGTGCGTCTGGTCGATGGCCTGCGGAGCGCCGACATCGAGCAGCTCGGGCGGCCGGTCCGCGGTGCACACGAGCATCGGCACGCGTGCGAGGTCCGCCTCGACGACCGACGGGTGCAGCTCGACGGCGGCCGTGCCGCTCGTGGTCAGCACGACGGTGGGCTCCCCCGTGCCCAGGGCCAGGCCCAGCGCGAGGAAGCCGGCGCTGCGCTCGTCGTGGTGGACGTGGACCTCGATGCCGTCGCAGGAGGCCAACGCCAACGCCATCGGCGTCGAGCGCGATCCGGGGCAGACCACCGCGTGCTCGACGCCGTCGCGCACCCACTCGTCCACGAGCGTGGCGCAGAAGGTGGCCTGAAGATCCTCGGGTCGGGGCGCCATCGCGCCCCCATCCGAGCACACGCCGTCTGCCAGGATCCACGCCATGCCCTTGCACACCGAGCGCCGCGGCCACGGACCGCCGCTCGTGCTGGTGCACGGGTTCACCCAGACCTGCCGGTGCTGGGGCCCGGAGGCCGACGCGCTCGCCCGTCGATCACGAGCTGATCTGCGTCGACGCACCCGGCCACGGGCGATCAGGCACGACCGTCGGCAGCCTGGAGGACGGCGCCCGACGCATCGGCGAGCAGGGTGGCGCGGCCACCTACGTCGGCTACTCGATGGGCGCGCGCTACGCGCTGCACGTCGCCCTCGCCCACGCGGAGCTGGTCAGGGGGCTCGTGCTCCTGGGGGGCACGGCGGGGATCGAGGACGCCGCCGAGCGAGCGGCCCGACAGGACCAGGACCGCCGGACCGCCGAGCGGCTCGAAGCCGACGGCCTGGAGCAGTTCCTGGACGACTGGCTCCGACAGCCGCTGTTCGCGGGGCTACCGCCCGAACGATCCTTCCGGCGCGAGCGCCTGCGGAACACCGTCGCGGGCTTGCGAGCGAGCCTCGAGCAGGCCGGCACCGGCTCGCAGGCCCCGTCGTGGCACCAGCTCGGCGACCTCACGATGCCCGTGCTCGTGATGGCGGGGGCTCGGGACGAGAAGTTCGCCGCCCTCGCGACCCGCATCGTGGCCGCAGATCGGGACCAACGCAGAGCTGGCGCTCATCGAAGGCGCCGGTCATGCCGCCCACCTCGAGCAACCGGACCGCTTCCTCGCCGCGATCCAGCCGTGGCTCACCGACCACGGCCTCTGATCCGACCCGCTCAGCCGCTGATCCAGAGCCCTCCCGCGAGGAGCACCCCCGTCACGAGCTGCACTCGGCCCGTCGCGCCCAGCACGGGGATGAGCGCGGGTCCGGACGCTCCCTCGAGCACCTTCAGAACGGGCCGGCGGGCCAGCACGATCCCGACGAGCGCGGCGGCGGCGGCCGCTCGATCGAACCCGCCGGCCACCAGCGGGATGCAGGCGAAGGCGGCCACGAGCATGCCCACGTAGAGCCAGCGCGTCCGGGCGTCACCGAGCCGCACGGCCAACGTCCGCTTGCCGGACAGGGTGTCGCCGGGGATGTCGCGGAGGTTGTTGATGACGAGCAGGGCCGTCGCCAGCAGGCCGACGGGGACGGACGCGACGGCGCTGAGCGCCGTCACCGACTCGACCTGGACGTAGGTGGAGCCCACCGTGGCGACCACCCCGAAGAACACGAACACGAACACCTCACCGAGGCCGTAGTAGCCGTAGGGGTGCGAGCCTCCGGTGTAGAACCAGCCCGCGGCCATCGCCGCCGCGCCGACGATCAGCACCTCGGGGCCGACGGCCACCGCGATCGCCAGCCCGGCGATGCCCGCGACCGCGAACGACAGCAACGCGGCGCGCTTCACGGCGCGGGGAGGCTGGAGTCCCCACCCCACGAGGCGGACCGGTCCGACACGGCGCCCCGGGTCATCGGTGCCCCGGACCCCGTCGCTGTAGTCGTTCGCGTAGTTGGTCCCGATCTGGAGGAACAGCGCCACGGTCCCCGCCGCGAGCGCTCGCCAGGCGGACACGTCGACCTCACCGACGGCGCAGGCGGTGCCGACGAGGACCGGCACGACCGCCGCCGGCAGCGTGCGAGGACGAGCGCCGGCGAGCCAGGCGCGCCATCCCTGCGGAAGTGGGGCAGCGGCGGGGCTGGTCATGGCGGCCGAGTCTCACCCGAGGAGTCCCTACGCTGCCACCCATGGCTCGCCTGATCGTGCTCGACGCGGTTGGCGATCCCTTCGTCACCGGCCTGCGACGCGCGTGGGATGCGGGCGACGCCGTGCTCCCGCTCGACCCCCGCCTGCCCGGGCCGGCCCGCGCGTCCGTGCTCGCCGCGGCGCGCCCCGACGACCCCGTCGAGGCGGGCGATGCGCTCGTGGTGGCCACGAGCGGCACGGATGGCGAGCCCAAGCTCGCCGTCCTCACCCACGACGCGGTGCTCGCCTCCGCGCTCGCCACGAGCGATCGCCTCGGCGTCGATCCGGACGCCGACCGATGGCTCGCCTGCCTCCCGCTCGCCCACGTCGGGGGCCTGTCGGTGGTCACCCGGGCCCTCGTCACCGGGACACCCTGCACCGTCCACGAGCGCTTCGACGTCGACGGCGTGCAGGCCGCCGCCCGCGCGGGCTGCACGTTGACCTCCCTCGTCCCGACGACCCTCGCCAGGATCGACCCGTCACTGTTCCGGACGATCCTCGTCGGCGGCCAAGCCCCGCCGGACGATCGACCGCCCAACGTCGTGGCCACCTACGGCATGACCGAGACCGGCAGCGGTGTCGTCTACGACGGTGTCCCGCTCGCAGGCGTCGAGCTGCGGCTCGACGCCGACGGTCAGATCCACATCCGGGCGCCGATGCTCCTGCGGGCCTATCGCGACGGCTTCGATCCCAGGGATCGGGAGGGCTGGTTCCCGACCGGCGACCTGGGGATCCTCGACGGCGATCGGCTCGAGGTGCAGGGCCGGGCGAGCGACCTGATCATCAGCGGGGGCGAGAACGTGTGGCCCATCGCCGTCGAACGCGTGCTGCTCACCCACCCCGCCGTCGCCGACGTGGCGGTGATCGGCCGCCTCGATCCGGAGTGGGGTCAGCGGGTCGTGGCGGTGATCGTGCCCCGGCACGCCGGTGCGCCTCCGTCGCTGGACCAGCTGCGGGGCCATGTGAAGAGCCACCTCCCCGCCTACGCCGCCCCCGCCGCGGTCGAGCTCGTCGACGCCATCCCGCGCACGTCGAGCGGCAAGGTGCGCCGTCGCGCGCTCACCAGCTGATGACGAGCGCCACCTCCGAGGAGATGCCCTCCAGGCCAGGGATCGGTTCGCTCACCCATTCGCCGTCCACCGAGCGGATCCAGTGGCCGGTCGAGCCGGCGACGTACAACATCCCGCGATCACCGGGCAGCCACCTCGGCATCTCGTTGAAGCCGGTCGCCCCTCCCTCGAGCGTTCCCAGTGACCTTCCGGCGGCGTCGAACAGGAGCAGGCTCTGTCCATCCTCGCCGTAGCTCATCAGGGCGATCCGACCGTCATCGGCGGAGATCGCGTCGAACCCGATCCGATCGACGTCGATGCGGTCGATGAGGGCCCGGGTGGCGCCACCGTCGACCGCCTGGCGCGTCAGCGCGCAGACGGCTTCGTCATCGCAGCTGATCAGGAGCACGTCATCGCCCATCACGCCCACGGTCCAACCGACGGCGATGGGCCGGATGCCCGCTTCATCGGCCAAGTAGACCCGTCCGCCTCGGTCGAGCAGCACGCCTTCGTCCACCGCGCGTGACACGTAGGCGCTCGGGACCCGGAAGGACCGCACGGCCTCGCCGGTGAGGTCCACCAACCGCACGTCGGCCGTCGAGCTGGTGAAGCCTCCATCGCCGCTCGGACGCCCCCCACCGTCGATCAGCCACAGACGATCCGGTCGTCCGGCGGGCAGCACCTGGTCCGCCAGGCCCAGCACCACCGGCGGACCCACCTCACCGCTGCGGCTGATCGAATAGAACTCGGCCTCCCGCGTGCCTCCGCGGTTGATCATGACGATCCCGCCCCGCACGGCCACCTCCCCGTAGCTGCTCCGGATGGGCAGGTCGAGGTCCGTGCGGGCGCCCGTGTCGAGGTCGATCAGCTGCCACGCCGCCGAGCTGTAGACGATCAGCCCCGCCCCCACCGGCTCGCCGAAGACGGGGCCGACCGGGATGGTGGTGGTCGTGGTCGGAGGCCGAGTGGTCGTGGTGCGCGGCTCGGTGGTGGTGGAGCCCTTCAAGGGGAGCTTGGCGCTGTTGTCGCGCTCCTCGGCGGGGGTGTCTCCGGTGGTGTCGGGGTCGTCGTCCCCCAAGGTGAGCCCTCCGACGAGGAGGATGGCCACGCCGGCGCACACGGCCAGTGCGCGGCGGGTCGAGCGGCGCCGCGAGCCAGGCGACACGGACACCCGCTCGAGCGACTCGGTGAGCGGCTCGGCTCCGACGATCTCGATCGGCGGCCGCGCGTCGTTGTCGTCGCGGCGCGCCATGGCTCAGGTCGGGGCTGGGCGGCGCGCCGCCACGCCGAGGGTGGCGCCTCCGTCGACGATGATCGTCTGACCGGTGATCCACGAGGCGAGATCGCTCGCCAGGAACACGGCCGCGTTGGCGATGTCGGAGGGCTCTCCGAGACGACCAAGCGGCATCGAGGCACCGATGCGCGCCTCGTTCGGCTCCCACAGCGCCCGGGCCATGTCGGTCTTCACGAGTCCGGGGGCGATGGCGTTCACCCGGACGTCCGGAGCCAGCTCCGCGGCGAGGGTGCGAGTGAGGTGCAGCAGGGCGGCTTTCGTCGCGTTGTAGATCCCGATCGAGGGTTCGACGGACAGGCCCCCGACCGACGCGATGTTGATCACCGACCCGCCGCGCTCCCGGAGCGAGCGCTTCCAGGCCAGCTGCGTCCACACGAGGGCGCCGCGGAGGTTCACCTCCCAGGTCTTGTCGTAGCGGGGAAGGTCGATGTCCATCGTCGACCCCATGTACGGGTTCGTGGCGGCGTTGTTCACGAGGATGTCGATGCCACCGAAGCGCTCGATGCACCGGTCGACGGCGGCGGCGGCCTGGTCGGGATCGCCGGCGTTCGCGACCATCACGTCCACGTCGCCACCGATCTCGCCCGCCGCGGCCTCGAGGTCGGCCAGCTTGCGTGACGTGAGGAGCACCGACGCGCCCGCGTCGGCGTACGCCTTCGAGATGGCGCGGCCGATGCCTCGCGAGGCACCGGTGACGAGCGCGACCTGACCCTTCAGCGAGATCTCCACGAGGCGGACCGTACTCGCCTCTCGACCGCGTCGGGTCCCGCGGCGCGGCCGGCCCGCCGACGCTACGGGCGCCGGAGGCTCCTCCTCTCCATCGAGCCGACACCCACACCGATACGGTGCAGCGATGACCGGCACCAACCGCCTCGCGAGCGAGGCCAGCCCCTACTTGCGGCAGCACGCCGACAACCCGGTCGACTGGTACCCGTGGGGCGAGGAGGCGTTTGCGGCCGCCCGGGAACGGGACCTGCCGATCCTGCTGTCGATCGGGTACTCGGCCTGCCACTGGTGCCACGTGATGGCCCACGAGAGCTTCGAGGACGACGAGGTCGCCGAGGTCATGAACCGGCACTTCGTGAGCGTGAAGGTCGATCGCGAGGAGCGGCCCGACGTCGACGACATCTACATGGAAGCCACCCAGGCCATGACCGGCCAAGGCGGCTGGCCGATGACGGTCGTCTGCACCCCTGACGGCCGACCCTTCTTCGCCGGCACGTACTTTCCGAAGCACGGTCGGGGCGGCATGCTCGGCTTCGTCGAGCTGTGCGAACGCATCAACGAGCTCTGGCACACCAAGCGCGACGAGCTGTTCGAGCAGGCCGATCAGCTCACGGGGGCCCTCGGTCGCGCCGGCCTGGTCGCGCCTGGCGACGACCTCCCGTCGATCGCGGACGTGGACGCCGCCGTCGACCAGCTGCTGGCCGCGTCGGACCCCGAATGGGGTGGGTTGGGCGGCGCACCCAAGTTCCCGCAGCCGATGGCCCAAGAGGTGCTCGCCGCGGCGGCGAGCCGTGGGGATGCGCGCGCCCTCGCGGCGCTCACGACCAGCCTCGATGCGATGGCCGCCGGTGGCATCTACGACCACCTCGGCGGCGGGTTCGCGCGCTACGCCGTCGACGCGGTGTGGCTGGTTCCCCACTTCGAGAAGATGCTCTACGACAACGCCCTGCTCATCCGCCTCTACCTGCACGGCTGGCAGCTCACCGGCGCCGAGCGCTTCCGCCAGGTGCTCACCGAGACGATCGACTACGTGCTGCGCGACCTCCGCCAGCCCGGAGGGGGCACGTCCTCGGCGGAGGACGCCGACAGCGAGGGCGTCGAGGGGAAGTTCTACGTCTGGAGCGAAGCCGAGGTGCGCGAGCTGCTCGGCGCCGATGCCGACGCCGCGCTGCACTGGTACGGCTTCCGACCCGGCGGCAACTTCGAGCACGACACGACCATCCCGAACCGGATGCACGCCCGCGGCGAGCTGGCGCGCCCGACCGAGGTCGAGACGGCCCGGGCCGCGCTGTTCGCGGCGCGGGCTCGTCGCGTGCGCCCCGGCCTCGACGACAAGGTCCTGACCGAGTGGAACGCCTACCTCGTGGCCGCGCTGGCCGAGGCGGGCGCGGCGGCCGGCGAGCCGACCTGGGTGGCCGCGGCCGTCGAGACGGCCGAGTTCCTGATCGCCAACCTCCGTCGCGAGGACGGGCGCTGGCTGCGGGCCTGGCAGGCCGACGCGGGAGCGCGCCACCTCGCCTACGCCACCGATCACGGGGCCCTCGTGGATGCGTTCACCCGTCTGGCCGAGGCCACCGGTGAGGCCCGGTGGATCGGCGAGGCCCGGTCGGTGGCCGATGCCTTGCTCGACCTGTTCTGGGACGACGAGCACGGCGGCGTGTTCACGACCGGTGACGACGCCGAGGTGCTCATCACCCGTCCCAAGGACCTGATGGACAACGCCACCCCCGGCGCCAACGGCCTGGCGGCGGTCGGCCTGCTCCGCCTCGCCGCCCTCACCGGCGACGATCGCTACCGGGAGCACGGAGAGGCCATCGTTCGCCTGCTGGGCCCGCTGGCCGTGCGCCAACCGAGCGCCTTCGGCCACGTCCTCGCCGCCGTCGACCTGGTGGCGCGCGGCACCACGGAGATCGTCGTCGCGGGCGACCGTCCCGACCTGCTCGACGTCGTACGAGCCCGCCTGCTCCCCCACGCCGTGCTGACCTGGGGCGAACGCTGGGAGAGCCCGCTGTGGGAGGGCCGGGAAGACGGTCGGGCCTACGTCTGCCAGGGCTACGCGTGCCAGCTCCCGGCGGAGGACGCCGTCACCCTCGAGGCCCAGCTCAGCTAGACGTCACATCGGGAGGCGCCGGCGGATCCAGTCGGCGAGCAGCGGGTCGACGATCTGCAGGCGCTCCTCGTCATCGCGCACGAGGTAGCCGCTGCCCAGCAGGGCCTCGACGGCCCCCCGAGCCGTGCCGGACGCGAGGTCGAGCACCTCGGCCGCCGCGCCGTACACGCTGCCGCCGGCGGCGACCACGCGCAGCGTCTTCTGGTGCCCGACGGGCAGCAGATCGAACAGGCGATCCGATCCTGCGTCGACGGACGATCGCACTCCCGCGAGGGCGGCCTCCCAGGTCACGTCGCTGGCCACGCCCTTGGGCCCGGTGGCCCACCAGAGCCCGTCGGCGAGCTGCATGGCCCGCTGCGGGTGCCCGGCGGCCATGGCGACGAGCAGGCTGGTGATGCCGTCCGGGTCGCGACCCGTCTGCGCGAAGCCCCGCTCGACGATCTCCGCCACCGCGGTCCTCGACAGCGGCCCGATCTCCACCAGGTCGGCCTGGGCGAAGAAGGGCTCGGCCTGGTCGGAGAAGAGCGTTCGCATCGTGGAGGGCTGACTGCCCGCGAACACGATGCCGAGGTCCTGGTAGTGGTGCTGGAGCTCGGTGCGCAGGATCGCCGCGGCGCCGTCGACCGCCGCGATGCTCGAGAACTCGTCGAGCACGAGCAGGAGGTCGTGCCGCTGGGCGGATCGGACGAGGACCTGCAGCAGCGACCGGAGGAGCATGGCGGGGTCCGGACGGTCGCGGCGGCCCTTGGTCAGCTCCACCCCGACCACGCCCAGGTCGAGGGAGAACGTGCCGGCGATCGATCCGAGGACGCGGCGGAGGCGCCCCTGCGTGGCGGCCATGCCTCGGTCGAACGCGGCGGCGAGGTCGGCCGTGGACGTGCTGCCGTAGAGGTCGACCCACACCGTCTCCGTGGCCGGTGCGAGGTCCTGGGCGACGCGCCGCAGCAGGCTCGTCTTGCCGTAGCGCCGCGGCCCGAGCAGCGCCGTCAGCCGGCGGGCCCCGATCCGCCGCCGCAGGTCGGTGACCAGGTCGTCCCGGCCCGAGACGGCCGACGCCTCGAGGGGTCCCTGGTAGCGGAAGGGGCTCTGCTCAGCCACCCGTTGAAGGTATCACTGAGCCACACCCCCGAGATGTCATCCAGTGACACCCACCCGGATGACCACCTTGCCGATGTTCGCCCCGGTGAACATGGCGTTCAGGGCCTCGGGGCCGGACTCGAGGCCGTCGAAGACGTGCGAACGGTGCGTCAGGCGCCCGTCGGCGACCCACCCACCGAGGGTGTCGGTGATCTCTCCCCACCGGCCCCAGTAGTCCCAGGAGATGAACCCCTCCATCCGCGCCCGCCGGGAGATGAGGTTCAGGTAGTTCGGCGGGCCGGGCGGCTTGTGGCGGTCGTTGTAGGACGAGATGGCGCCGCAGAGGACCACCCGGGCACGGTCCGCGAGGCGGCCGAGCACGTGGTCGAGGATCGGTCCACCGGTGTTGTCGAAGAAGACGTCGACGCGCTTCGGGCACAGCTCGCGGAGGCGGGCCGGGATGTCGTCGGTGCGGTGGTTGATGGCGCCGTCGAGGCCGAGGTCGTCGACCAGCCACGCGCACTTCTCGTCGGTGCCGGCGATCCCGATCACGCGGCAGCCGAGGATCTTGGCGATCTGGACGGCGATCGACCCCGTGGCGCCGGCGGCCGCGGACACCACGACCGTCTCCCCCTCCTGGACCTTGCCGATCTCCGTGAGGCCGACGTAGGCGGTGAGCCCGTTGGCGCCGAAGACCCCCAGGGCCGCCTGCGGGTCGGTGCCCTCGGCGAGCGGCGTCGTGAGCATCGGGTCGTCGCCCACCACCGCGTACTCCTGCCATCCCGTGAGGGTGGCGACGAGCGCGCCCTCCGGCACCCGCGGGCTGCGCGAGGCGATCACCCGTCCGATGCCGCTGCTGCGGACCACCTCGCCGATCTCCACGGGCGGGATGTAGCCCTCGGCCTTCGACAGCCAGGTGCGGACGGTGGCGTCGATGCCGATCCACTCGGTGCGGACGAGCAGCTCGCCGTCCGCCGGCTCCGGCACCGGGGCCACGTCGTGGGAGAAGTCGTCCTCCCGCACCAACCCGTCGGGGCGCCGAGCGAGCAGGACGCGTCGGTTGGTCAGCTCAGCCACGGCCGGAGGGTAGTGAACTGTGCGGTGCACCAGTCGGCCGCGGTGGAGGACCTCGTCGACGGAGGGGCGAGGCCGGGACGCCGAGAGGCCCGGCGGGTCCGGGGCGGGGTGGCCGAGCGCCACCGTGCCGACCACGCGCCAATCGTCCGGCACGCCGAGCCCCGCGATGATGTCGTCCTCGTGGCCGAACGGGCCGAAGAAGCAGGCGCCCAGGCCCGCGGCCACCGCCCCGAGCAGGAGGTGCTCCGACGCCATGCCGGCGTCGACCCACCAGTAGGGCACGGGCCATGCGTCCGCGGAGCCACCCAGGCCGGCGGCTTCCTTGTCGGGCTCGGCGTAGCGCTCCACCCACGCCGACGGGCGGACGAGGACGAGGATCAGCACCGGTGCGTCGACCAGGCCCGGCCAGCCGAACGACGCCCGCTTGGCGGCGGGCAGCGAGACGTCCCAGTAGCCCGCGGTGTCAGCGCCCTCGAGGACCAGGTAGGCCATGCCCTGGCTGTTGCCGGCCGACGGGGCGCGGCGGGCGAGGTCGACGAGGTCGTCGACCACGGATGGGTCGACAGGGTCGGCGGTGAAGGCTCGCACCATCCGCCGGCGGCGGACGGCCTGAGCGACGTCCAAGGGAACGGTTGCTACGCGAGCTTGGCGAGGTCTTCGGCCATGGCCCAGCCGAAGGCCACGAGCGAGTCGCCGCGCTTGGCGTCGAAGCCCTTGAAGAAGGCGGCGACGTCGGCCGGGATGCTCTCGGGCTTCAGGCTCTCGTGATCGAACACCTCGGGGTGGTTGCCGTTCCCCTTGGCCGTGAACGAGCGGTCGTCGTACGCAGAGGTGTCGACCCCGAAGCGCTTGGCCAGGCGGCGGCCCCAGGCCCGCTCCTCCCCACTCGCCTTGTGATCGGGCCGGGGCACGACGTCGTTGAGGGCCTTGAACGCTTCGAAGCCGGCGGGCGTCGTGAAGCGCGTTCCGATGAGGACGTCCTCGTCGGGGAAGGCCAGCACGGCTCGACGCAGCTCGTCGTGCATGATCGCTCGGAGCACCGTGTCGCGCTTGGCGCCGCGCTTCACGGACGCCAAGCCGATGAGCACGGACGGCGTGCCGCCGATGCGCTCGAGGGTGGAGAACGCGAAGCCCTTCAGCTTGTCGTTCTCGCGCACCTGGGTGACGAGCACCCAAGCCTCCGCCTGCTTCGACAGGACCCCGATCTCGTACGGGAGGGGCCCTTCCGCGCACAGATCAGCGAGCTCAGCGAGCTCGGCATCCCCCAGCGCAGTGCAGTCCTTGGTCTCGACCTGGATCGACATTCGCTTGCCAGCCCCCGGGATCACTCGTGGTTCGGACCCCTCTAGTCCAGTAGACGCGGCGCTGCGGCGCAACTCGGGAGTCCGCTTGACAGAGCGCGAACAACCTGCTCAAGCAACATGACCCGCGGGTCAAGGTTTCGTTCAGGCCAGGATCGCGGTGGGCCCGAGGAGCACGCGCAGCTCGGCGAGCAGACCGGGAGCCACGTCGACGGTCCACGCCTCGGGCAACCGCAGCACCTTCTGCTCGCCCAGGTGGAGGAGCACGGGCGAGTCACCAGGGTGCTCCCCGAGCAGGCGCTTGAGGTCCTCGATCAACCCCTCGGACAGTGCCGCCGCCGCCACCTTCACCCGCAGCGGGAACGCCTCGCCCGACATCGGCTCGAAGGGCTCGATCTCCATGGCGATGAGCTTGGGCTGGTCCTCCCGAGCGTCGACCCGAGCGCGCACGGTGACGACGGCATCGTCGGCGAGCTTGTGGCCGTGGTCCGTCATCGACTTCGGGAACACCATCACCTCGACGGACGTCTGGAGGTCCTCCAGCGCGAAGACCGCCATCAGGTCGCCCTTCTTCGTCCACTTGCGCTGCAAGCCGGTGACGACGCCGCCGAACGTGCGGATCATCCCGTCGTCCATCTCGGCGAGGTCGGTGAGGCGGCCATCGCACCGTCGGCGCAGCGAGGCCTCGGCGCCCATGAGCGGGTGGTCGCTCACGTAGAGGCCGAGCATCTCCTTCTCGAAGCTCAGCCGCTCCCGCTTCGCGAACTCGACCGCGGGGATCGGCGGCCGCTCGTCGAACATCGAGCCGGCGTCCTCGATCTCGCCGAACAGCGACATGACGCCCATGTCGCGCTCGCGGCGCCTCGACACGGTGGTGTCGATGATGTGCTCGAACGCCCGCAGGAGTCCCTGGCGCGGGTGGCCCAGGCTGTCGAAGCCGCCCGCCTTGATCAGCGACTCGATCGTCTTCTTGTTGAGCACCTGGAAGTCGACCCGCTCCGCGAAGTCGTAGAAGTCGACGAAGGGACCGTTGGCCTCCCGCTCGGCGATGAGCAGCGCCACGAGACCCGAGCCCACGTTCCTCACCGCCGAGAGACCGAAGACGATGGACCGCTTCTCGACACCGGTGTCGGCGTCGAGCTCGATGACGGGGATGAAGTCGGACACGGAGCGGTTGACGTCGGGCACCAGCACCTCGATGCCCATCGTGCGGCACTCGGCGAGGTAGATCGCCGCCTTGTCCAGGTTCGCCTTCACGCTGGTCAGCAGGGCCGACAGGTACTCAGCGGCGTGGTGGGCCTTGAGGTACGCCGTCTGGTAGGCGATGTAGCCGTACCCGAACGAGTGCGACTTGGGGAACGCGTAGTCGGCGAACTGCTCGATGATGTCGAACAGGGACGTGCCGAGCGCCCGCTCGTACCCGGTGGCGTCGACGCCGTCGACGAAGGCCTGGCGCTCCTTCGCCATGACCTCGCGGTTCTTCTTCCCGCAGGCCTTGCGAAGGTTGTCCGCTTGCGCCAGCGAGTAGCCCGCGAACTTCTGCGCCACCCGCATGACGGACTCCTGGTAGATCATCAGGCCGTAGGTGTCCGACAGGAGCTCCTCCGCGTCCGGATGGAAGTACTCCACGGCCTTTCGTCCGTTCTTGCGGTCGGCGTAGTCGTTGTGCATGTTCGCCGCCATCGGCCCCGGCCGGTACAGGGCGACGAGGGCCGCGACGTCCTCGAAGCTCGTGGGCGCCAACGCACGCGTCAGCGCCCGCATCGGCCCGCCCTCCAGCTGGAAGATGCCGATCCCCTCACCGCGGCAGAGCAGCGCGAGCGTCAGGGGATCGTCGAGCGGGATCCGGTCGATGTCGAGGTCGACGCCCCGCGTCTCCTTGATGATCTCGAGGGTGTCGCTGATGACGTCGAGGTTCCGCAGTCCGAGGAAGTCCATCTTCAGCAGGCCGAGATCCTCGACGCCGTGCATCTCGTACTGCGTCACGATCGGCGCGTCCTCGATGTCCTGCCCGCCCACCGGCTTGCGCTGGATCGGGAGGTACGTCGTGAGCGGATCCTTGGTGATCACCACGGCGGCGGCATGGATGCCGTCCTGACGGCGCAGGCCTTCCAGCCCCTTGGCGACCTCGATCACCTTGGCGGCGTCGGGGTCCTCGTCCCGCATCTTCCGCAGGTCGGCCGCCATCTTGTACCCGTCCTCGAACTTCTCGTGCTTCTCCAGGCACGCGTAGAGCGGCGTGTCGCGACCCATCACGAGGGGCGGCATGGCCTTGGCCACCTTGTCGCCGACGATGTACGGGTAGCCGAGCACGCGGGCCGCGTCACGGACCGCCGCCCGGGCCTTGATGGTGGAGAACGTGACGATCTGGGCGACGTGATCGCGCCCGTACATCTCGGCGGCGTAGCGGATCATCTCGTCCCGGTAGCGGGAGTCGAAGTCCATGTCGATGTCCGGCATCGAGATGCGGCTCGGGTTGAGGAAGCGCTCGAACAGCAGGTCGTAGCGGATCGGATCGAGGTCGGTGATCCAGAGCGAGTAGGCGACGGCACAGCCCGCCGCGCTCCCCCGGCCCGGGCCGACGCGGATGTTGTTGTCGCGGGCGTGCTTGATCAGATCCCAGACGATCAGGAAGTACGAGGAGAACCCCATGCTGTCGATGACCTGGAGCTCGTAGGCGAGGCGCTCGACGATGGCATCCGTGAGGCCGGCGCCCCAGCGCTCGCGGGCACCCTCCATGGTGAGGTGGCGCAGGTACTCGGTGTCGGTCGCGAAGCCGGCCGGGAGCGGGAAGGTCGGCAGCTTCGGCTTGCCGAACTCGATGGTGACGTCGGCGCGCTCCGCGATCCAGAGCGTGTTGTCGCAGGCCTCGGGCAGCTCGTCGAACAGGTGCCGCATCTCGTGCGAGGACTTCAGGTAGTGCTCGTCGCCGTGGAACTTGAGGCGGTCGGGATCGCTCATCTGCGATCCGGTCTGCACGCACAGGAGCGCGTCGTGCGCGGCCGCGTCGCTGCGCTCGACGTAGTGGCTGTCGTTGGTGGCGAGCAACGGCGCCTGCAGCTGCTTGGCGATCTCCAGCAGCAGCGGGTTGGTGCGGTGCTGATCGGGGATCCCGTGGTCCTGCAGCTCGATGAAGAACGAGTCCCGCCCGAAGATGTCCTGCAGCCGCCCCGCCGTCTTCAGGGCCCCGTCGAAGTCATCGCGGAGCAGGTGCTGGAGGACGTGGCCGCCGAGGCAGCCCGACGTCGCGATGAGCCCCTTGCTGTGCTCGGCGAGCAGATCGAAGTCGGCTCGGGGCTTGTAGTGGTACCCGCTGAGGAACGCCTCGCTCGAGAGGAGGATGAGGTTGCGGTAGCCCTCGTCGGTCTCGGCCAGCGCGGTGAGGTGGTAGTAGAGCTTCGCCCCGCCTTCGCCGTCCCCTCCGCCGTCGTCCATCCGGCCGCGGCGGCTGGGGCGCTCGTAGCGGCTCTCGTGCGCCATGTAGAGCTCGGAGCCGATGATCGGCTTGATCCCCTGGTCGCGGCACTCCTTGTAGAAGTCCAGGACGCCGTACATGTTGCCGTGGTCGGTGATGCCCAACGCCGGTTGGCCGTCGGCCACCGCGGCGCCGACGACGTCCGCGATGCGGGCGGCGCCGTCGAGCATCGAGTACTCGGTGTGGACGTGGAGGTGCGTGAAGCTGTCCCCCACTGCGATCCACCTCCGTCACTCGTCCACAGGGCATCCACAGGTGGCGTCCACAGGCTGTGGATGAATCACACCGGTGTGATTTGCGACCGTAGCACCGACGCCCGGGTGGTTCTACAGGTACGTGCCGGGCGGGCTGCGCTCCTCGGTGGCCTCGGGCGGCGGCCCGCCGGGTCCGACGCCCGGGCCGAGCTGGCCCCGCATCTGGTCGAGCTGCTGCCGGGCGGCCATCTGCTGGGCGAAGAGCGTGGCCTGGATGCCGTGGAACAGGCCCTCCAGCCAGCCCACGAGCTGCGCCTTGGCGATCCGCAGCTCGGCCGCGGTCGGCGCGGTGTCGGGCTCGAAGGGCAGGGCCAGGCGCGAGAGCTCCGCCTGCAGGTCCGGCGACAACGAGGAGGAGAGCTCCGCGATCGACGTGTCGTAGATCTCCCGGAGCCGCTCGCGGCTCGGTTCGTCGAGCTCGGTCTGGCGCACCTCCTCGAGGAGCTGCTTGATCATCGAGCCGATGCGCATGACCTTGCCGGGCGACTCGACGGACTCGTGGAGCTCGTCTCCCTCCGCGGGCACCACCGCGGGCACGAGGACCGTGTCGTCAGGCTGGTCGGACGGGGTCGGGTCAGACATGACGGCCAACCTACCGGGGCCGGTTCACCCGCCGGCCACGCCCACCAGCAGGGGCACCAGCATCTCGTCCTCGGTGAGGGACCCGTGCCGGCCGACGAGGACGTACGGGCCGGTGTCGTTCGGGTCGAAGAAGGCCACCGTGCCCTGCGCGGCGATGAGCACGTCACCGAGGCGGCCCGCGGCCTCGTCCGTGACGGTCGGGCCGTACCAACCCTCCGCGATGGCCTCTTCCCGCGTGCGCACCCACGCGTGCCCGCTCAGCCTCGCCTGCGCCGCCTCATGGAGCGCGGTGGTCCGCCCGGCGCGCGCGTGCAGCCAACGGAACCGTCCCTCCCCGGACTGCATCGCCACGTGCGTGAGCACGTCGCTCGGCAGCTCGACGACATCGTCCCCGGTCTCGACCTGGCCGTGGTCGGCCGTCACCACCAGCGCCGTGCCGTCGGGCAGCTGGCGCAGCAACGTGCTGACGAGGTGATCGATCCACACCAGCTCCTCGTCGTACGGCGCGCCGAGGCCGTACTCGTGCGAGACCTTGTCGAGCCCCTCGTAGTACGCGTACACGAAGGGCTCGCCGGCCCGCGCCAGGCGCACCACCTCGGCCGTCAGGGTGCCGAGGGTGCGGTAGCCGGTGAACCGCGTCTGATCGAGGTGAGCGAGCGTGAAGCCGGACGAGGCGAACTCTGCTCGGGTGACCACCGGCGGGCGCTGCCCATCGAACACCGCGTGGTGCTGGACGTCCCGCGGCACGATGCGGCGCCGAGCATCACCCTGCGGGGTCGTCCACCGCAGGACGTTCAGCACCTCCCCGGCGACGGCCATCCGGTAGCCCATCACGCCGTGCTCCCCCGGAGGCAGCCCGGTGCTGATCGAGGTGAGGGCCGTGGCGGTCGTGCTCGGCGCGACCGTCGTGATCGACCCGCCGACGAGCCCCGCGAGCGTCGGCACCAGATGGCGGCGCTGCTGGAGCTGCGTCCAGCCGAGGCCGTCGATGACCAGGAGCACGACGCGGTCCGCGTCCAGGGCCGACGCCGGCAGCCAGGCGGGCGCCTGGCCGTCGAGGTGCAGGAGCGCGGGCACCACGTTCGTGATGCAGGCACCGTCGTAGTCGGGGAGAAGGGGGTCGTCGGCCATGAGCACGGGGAGAGCGTCCAGACGATAGTGGCCTGACCGGAAGGCTCTGCCTTCACCGTCGGACGCGCTGGCCTGTCCTACAGTCCTGGACGTGAAGGTGTCCACGAGGGGTGACTACGCCAGTCGGGCGCTGCTCTCCCTCGCGCTGCACGCCGAGGAGTCCGGCCCCACCTCGGTGCGCGACATCGCAGAGCGCACCGGGCTGCCGCAGCCGTACCTCGAGCAGATCCTGCTGGCGCTGAAGGGGGCCGGGATCGTCCGATCGAAGCGAGGGGTCGGAGGCGGCTACATCCTCGCCCGCGAACCGAGTCAGATCACCCTCGGCGAGATCGTGTCAGCGGTCGACGGGCCCATCGCGGTGGGCGACTTCGGTGAACCCCACCAGGACGGGGCCTGTGACCACGAGGGGCAGTGCGTGCTCCTGGCGGTGTGGGCCGGCATCAGCAGCCGCATCCGCAGTCACCTCGACAGCTTCACGCTGGCGGACATCGCGGCCATGTCACGCGGCCAGGCCGACTGGCCCGAGCCCATCGCCTAGCCCTCGGGCGCCACGCGCAGGCGGCCGAGCACCTCCGCCAGATCGTCGGGCAACGGGGACCGGAAGGACAGCGGCTCGTCGGTGACGGGATGCTGGAGCTCGAGCGCCTCCGCGTGCAGGAAGGGCCGCGCCATGGGGAGCGATTGCCGGGCCCCGCCGTACCGCGCGTCGCCGACGACGGCGTGACCGATCGAGCGCAGGTGGACGCGGATCTGATGGGTGCGACCGGTCTCCAACGTGCACGCGAGCTCCGTGACCACCACCGGCTCGGCGAAGCGCCGTCGCACCTCGTAGCGCGTCCGGGCCTCCTTGCCCCGCTCGTCCACCGCCATCAGGGTCGGCTCGCGCGCCGACCGGCCGATCGGGGCGTCGATCAACCCGCGTGGCGATGCGACGGTGCCCCAGACCAGGGCGCGGTACTGCCGGTGCACGGCTCGGGCCGAGAGGGCACCGACGAGGGCGTCGTAGGCCCGCTGTGTGCGCGCGACGAGCAGGAGCCCGGAGGTGCCCTTGTCGAGGCGGTGGACGATCCCAGGACGGCCGGGATCACCCCCGACCCCGGCGACCTCGGGGTAGTGCGAGAGCAGCCCGTGCACGAGGGTGCCGGTGCGCTGACCCGCGCCGGGGTGGACGACCAGCCCGGCCGGCTTGTCGACCACGAGCAGGTCGTCGTCGGCGTACACGAGCGGCACCGCCACGGCGGGCTCGGGCACCAGTCGGAGGGCCTCTTCGCGGTCCGGGAGGTCCACCTCCACCTGGTCGCCGACCGCCAGCCGCGACGAGCGCGAACGGACGGGCGCTCCCCCCACGAGCACCGCACCGGCGTCGATGAGCGCGGCGACCTCGGACCGGCTCACGCCGGTGATCATCGCCACGATCCGGTCGACCCGCTCCCCCGCCATCGCCTCCGGCACCACCTCGCGGACGATCACGTCGAGTCCTCCGGGCGGCGGATGCTGTCGAGCACCAGCACCCCGATCCCGACCCACAGCGCCGCATCGGCGACGTTGAAGACCGGCCACCACTGGACGTCGACCATGTCCACGACGCGGCCACCGAGGAACCCGTCTCCAGCGCGGAAGGCGCGGTCGGCCAGGTTGCCGAGCGCACCGCCCAGCACGATGCCCAACCCGAGCGCCCACGCCGGGCGCTCCGCGCGGAGGCCCATGGTGAGCAGGGCGGCCACGAGCACGAGCCCGATCGACGCGATCACGGTCGTGTTGCCGCCTCCGCCGAGGCTGAAGGCCGCCCGGTCGTTGAACACCAGGTTCAGCCGCAACGACCCCACCAGGTCGATCGGGCCGTCAGCGAGCGCGGACAGCGCCCAGTGCTTGGTCAGCTGGTCGAGCGCGACGACCACGGCCGCCGCGCCGAGGAAGATGCCCGGGTGGCGTGCCCCAGCCACCTGCCGGTCCTCAACGACTGGTGAACCCGGCGCTCTTGCACTGCACGCACAGGGCTGCGTACGGCAAGGCCCGCAGGCGCTCCTTCGGGATGACGTTGTGGCACTGCTCGCACACCCCGTAGGTGCCTTCCTTGATCTTGGCGAGGGCGATGTCGATCTCCTCGACCGCGGCGGAGGCCTGGGCGCTGAGGGCGAGGTCGCGCTCGCGCTCCACGGCGAGCGTGTCGCCTTCCCCGGACTCCTCGTCGAACTGCACGTCGCCCGGCTCGCGCTCGGCGACGAGCAGATCGGCCTCGGCGCGGAGCGACGCCGCCTGGCGGGTGTAGGTGACGCGCTCGCTCGTCAGGGCGTCGAGCTGGCCGAGGAGGAACTTGTCGAGCGGTCCCTTGCGCTTCGGCGGCGCCTTCTTCACGACCTGACCGGCACCCGCGGCGGCGGGGAGCTTCGGCGGCGAAGCCACCTGCTTGGCCGGCGCCTTCTTCGGGGTCGCCTTCTTGGCCGGCGCCTTCTTCGCGACCGGCTTCGCGGCGGTCGGAGCCTTCTTCGCCGTCGCCTTCTTGGCGGGGGCGGGCTTCGTCGTCGCGGCCTTCTTGACCGGAGCAGCTGCCTTTCGGGTGGTCGCCTTCGTGGCGACGACCTTCTTCGCCGGTGCCTTGGTGGCCTTGCTGGCCGCCTTGGTCGTAGCTGCCATGGTGTCGTGCCGTCCTCTCGAGTGTCCGCCCTCCCCGCAAAGGGTGCGGCATTGTAGGCACCCGCCTCGTGGGAGACAACCCGCCGGTGCGCGCCCGGAGGACGCCAGAGCGGTTGCCGCCCGCCCGTAGGATGGCCCGATCATGTTCGCCGCCATCCCGGAGAAGCCGGATCATGACGCCCTCGAGCAGGGGATCCTCGATCTCTGGGCCCGCGAGCGCACGTTCGACCAGCTCCGCGCGCAGAACGCCGACGGCCCCCGCTTCAGCTTCATCGACGGCCCGGTCACGGCCAACAAGTCGCTCGCCGTCCACACGGCGTGGGGCCGCACGCTCAAGGACGTCTTCCAGCGCTACAAGGCGCTCCGGGGCCACCACCAGCGCTACCAGAACGGCTTCGACTGCCAGGGGCTGTGGATCGAGGTCGGCGTCGAGCGAGAGCTCGGCCTCAACTCGAAGCGCGAGATCGAGGAGTTCGGGCTGGCCGAGTTCGCCCGCCGCTGCCGGGCCGTCGTCGAGCGCTCCGCCGCCGATCTCACGAAGGGGTCGATCCGACTCGGGCAGTGGATGGACTGGGGCCGCGACTACTTCACCTTCTCCGACACCAACATCGAGTACATCTGGCGGTTCCTGGCCACCATCCACGAGCGGGGCTGGCTCTTCCGTGGGCATCGGGCCACCGAGTGGTGCCCCCGCTGCGGCACCTCGATCTCGCAGCACGAGCTGGCCGGCAGCTACGTCGACCGCGAGGACCCGTCGCTGACCGTCCGCTTCCCGCTGCTGGATCGGCCCGGCCAGCACATCGTCATCTGGACCACCACCCCCTGGACGCTGCCCGCCAACGTGGCGGCGGCCGTCTCCCCCACCGCCGAGTACGGGCGCCTGGCCAACGGCGACTGGCTGGCCGTCGCCCGCCGCCCGGACGAGACCTTCGAGGAGGTCGTCCGCGGCACGGAGCTCGTCGGCCTGCGCTACGAGGGGCCGTTCGACGCGCTGGGTCCCGGTGCCGCCGTCGCGCACCGCGTCATCGGCTGGGACGAGGTGTCGCTCGAGGAGGGCACCGGCGTCGTGCACATCGCCCCCGGTGCCGGCACCGACGACTTCGAGCTGAGCAAGGTCGAGGACCTCCCCGTCCTGACCCCCGTCGACGAGTCCGGCCACTTCTATCCGACCTACGGCTGGCTCGCCGGGCGCTCGGCGCACGACGCCGCCGACGACATCGTCGACGATCTCCGCACGCGCGGCCTGCTCGTGGACGCCGGCACGATCAACCACCGGTACCCCGAGTGCTGGCGCTGCCACACGCCCCTCATCTTCCGCATCTCCGACGACTGGTTCATCTCGGTCGACGAGATCCGCGAGCCGATGCGGGACGCCAACCGCACGGTCGAGTGGACGCCCGAGTACATGGGCAAGCGCATGGACGACTGGCTCGTCAACATGTCCGACTGGAACATCTCCCGCCGGCGCTACTACGGGCTGCCCCTCCCCTTCTACCCGTGCGCCTGCGGCCACCTCACCGTGATCGGCTCACGCGCCCAGCTCGCCGACCTGGCGGTGGGGTCCCTCGATGGCCTCGAGGAGCTCCGGCGGCCGTGGATCGACGACGTGGTGATCCGGTGTCCGGGGTGCGGCGACGAGGTTCGGCGCATCACCGAGGTCGGCGACGTGTGGCTCGACGCCGGCATCGTGCCGTTCTCCACGCTCGGGTGGGAGAACCCCGAGTGGATCGACGAGGGCTACGCCACGGGAGCCGCCCAGGGCCTCACCACCGCGGACCTCCCCGACCACGCCACGTGGGAGCAGTGGTTCCCCGCCGACTGGGTGTCGGAGATGCGCGAGCAGATCCGCCTCTGGTTCTACTCGCAGCTCTTCATGTCGGTGGCGCTCACCGGGCGCGCCCCGTACCGGAAGGTGCTCGGCTACGAGAAGATGCTCGACGAGACCGGCCGGGAGATGCACGGGTCCTGGGGCAACATGATCTCGGCCGAGGACGCCTTCGCCCGGATGGGCGCCGACGTGATGCGCTGGCAGTACTGCGCCCAGCCGCCGAACCAGAACCTCCTGTTCGGGTTCGGGCCGGGCCAGGAGATCCAGCGCAAGCTGCTGACGCTCTGGAACAGCACCTCCTTCCTGATCCAGTACGCCAACATCGCCGGCTTCACCCCTGACCTCGCCGACCTGGCCGACGGCCCGGCGGGCGACGACCTCACGCCCCTCGACCGATGGATGGTCGCCCGCACGCGCCGCATGGTCCAGGAGGTCACCGACGCCTACGAGCAGTACCTCACGGTGAACGCGCTCCGCGCCTTCGAGGCCTTCGTGGACGACCTGTCCAACTGGTACGTCCGGCGGTCCCGGCGCCGCTTCTGGAACGGTGACGTCGCGGCGCTCCGCACGCTCTGGACCGCGCTGGTCGACGGGCTCCGCGTCGTGTCCCCGGTCATGCCGTTCCTCACCGAGCACCTCTGGCAGGTCCTCGTGGCCGATGTCGCGCCGGGCGCGCCCTCCTCCGTCTTCCTGGCCGGCTGGCCCTCGATGACCGCCTCCGACGATGAGCTGCTCGACGACGTGGCGGCGGTGCGCCGGCTCGTCGACCTGGGGCGGCAGGCCCGCGCGGCCTCGAAGCTCAAGAACCGGCAGCCGCTGCGGCGTCTCGTGGCCGAGGGGCTCGACCGTGCCGTTCCCTACGCGGCCGAGATCGCCGACGAGCTGCGGGTGAAGGAGGTGGTCTTCGGTCCCGTGGAGGCCACCGAGCTGCGGGTGCGCCCGAACCTCCCCGTGCTCGGCCCGCGCCTCGGCGCCCAGCTCGGCAAGCTGCGCGCGGCGCTCGCGGCGGGCGAGTTCGAGGCGCTCGACGAGGGCCGGTTCCGGGTCGCGGGGCACGAGCTCGGCCCGGACGAGGTGCTGGTGGAGCGCACCGAGAAGGAGGGTTGGGCGGTCGCCGCCTCCGACGGTGCGACCGTCGCCCTCGACATCGAGCTCGATGACGAGCTGCGCCTCGAGGGACGGGTCTACGACCTGATCCACCACGTCAACGGCCTCCGCAAGGAGCAGGGCCTCGCTCTCACGGATCGCATCGAGCTCCGGCTCCCGACCGCGGACGCTGACCTGCTCGAGCACGCCGAGTGGATCGCGCGCGAGACGCTGGCCGTGAGCGTCGAGGTGGGCGACGGAGACGATCTCGAGGTGCGGCTCAGCCCGGCGTGAGGCGGCCGCGGCGCCACCAGGCCGCGAGCACCAGTGCCGCCCCGCCGCTACAGGCGACCGACAGCAGGATCAGCACCAATCCCCCGTCCCCCACCAGGCCCAGCACCAGGAGCAGCGTGGCCGCGACGGCCAACGCGAGGCTCAGCAGGACCACGGCGAAGCGTCCGAGGGCAGATCAGCGCCGCCGGCCGAACCGCGTCCGGCTCTGCTCCGAACCAGAGTCGAACAACGGGTCGATGTCGCCCTCCTCGCGGGGCCCGAGCGGCGACTCGTCGGTCATGGCCTTGCGCAGCTCGGCCAGGTACGCGTCATCGCCCGCTTCGCGCTCCTCGAGCAGGTCGATGGTCTCGGTGCTCTGCTCGTCGGGCGCCGGCTCGGGCTCCGCGTAGGCCAGGGAGGGCGGCGGCGAGGGGGACTCGGACGTCTCGGTCGGGCCGGGGCTGGTGGCGGTGCTCACGTCGGGCTCCGGCTCGGGCGCCGGGGCGATCAGCGGGGCCGGCGGCTCGGCCATCGCCGCGGGCGCCGGGGTGGACACAGCCACATCGCTGACCGCGGGCGCGGCGGCCGCGCGCAGTGCCGCGGGATCGTCGAGCAGCCGCTGGAGCTCCGAGGTGGCCAGGCGCACCCGGTCACGCTGCGCCTCGACGTGCTTGTCCAGCACGTCGACATCCTCCTTGAGCTGGTCGCGGGCGGCCTCGAGGTCGTTCAGCTCGGCCAGCACCCGTGCTCGCGCCTCCTCCTGGGCGCGCCGGGCCTCGCTCTCCGCGTCGGCCCGCGCCCGCGCCGTGGCCTCCTGGGCGTCCGCCAGCATCCGGGCGGCCTGGTCCTGGGCGGATGCCAGCGTGCGGGCCGCCTGCTCGTCCGCTTCCTTGATCGCCGCGTCCGCCGTCCGCTGGGCCAGGATCAGCGTGCGCTTCAGGGTGTCGTCGTCGTCGCTGACGTTGGCGGCTCGCTCGGCGGCCTCCGCGGCACGCAGCTCGGCGTCCGCCACCCGGGCCTCGGCGGCGTCGACCCGTTGCTTGGCTTCGCGCACCATCGCGTCGTGGCGGCCGTACTCGACCTTCACCTGCTCGATGAACTCGTCGACCTCTTGGGTGTTGTAGCCGCGCTTGGCCTCGCGGAAGGCGGCGTTGTCGAGGAGCTCCGTCGTCAGATCCATGCTGGCGATAGTACCCACCTGCCCGGGGGGTCAGGGGTGACCTCAGCGACAGATGATCTGGACCCCGATGATGATGATCAGGGGGGACAGGTCGATCGCCGCCGCGCCCATGCGCATCGGCGGGATGGCGCGCCGCAAGGGCCCCAGCACCGGCTCGGTGAGGCTGTAGATCACCGAGTAGATCCTCGCGACGGGGGTCCCGGGGGTCACGCGGACCCACGAGAAGATCACCCTGGCGATGATCACGAAGACGTAGAGCCGCAAGGCGGCGCAGATCAGGTCCACGAAGGTCGGTCAGCCCTCGTGGTATCCGTGCTCCTGCAGACGGCGACGTTCTTCCGCCGAAACCTCGACGTTCGAGGGCGTGAGCAGGAACACTTGGTTGGCCACCCGTTCCATCTGGCCGCCGATGCCGTAGCAGAGGCCCGAGGCGAAGTCGATGATCCGCCGCGACAGGTCCCGGTCGACGTTCTGGAGGTTGACGATGACGGGCTGGTTCACCTTGAGCTTGTCCGCCACCTCCTGCGCCTGGTTGAAGGAGGTGGGGGCGACCACGTAGGGCTTGGCGGACGACACCGGCTGCAACGGGCGCACCACCGCCGTGCGGGGGCGCTCGGCGGGGTCGCCGCCGCTGCCCGAGGGCTGGGGGCGGACCGCCGGGGCGCCGATCGTGCGCACCGAACCGGACGAGCTCATCTCCGGCTCGCGCTCGAGCTCGCGGGCGGGTGGAGCGCTGGCGGGGTACCGGCTCGACGCGGGCGCGGTGCGAGCGCGCTCCGGCACCGGCTCGTCGTCGATGTCGTAGTCGTCGTACTCGTCGTCGGGCCCCAGGCCCAGGTAGAGCATCGCCCTACGCCACATCGAAGCCATCGGTCTCCTCCTGAGCGCTGATACTAGGTTCCCACGGCCCGGGTGCTGCCACGGGGACCGAACAGGGCGGTGCCGATGCGCACCAGCGTGCTGCCCTCGGCCACCGCCGCCTCGAGGTCGCCGGTCATCCCCATCGACCGCTCGGGCAGCCCGTGCTGGTCGGCCAGCTCGCGGACGCGGCGGAACGCGGCCCGCACCTCGGCATCGGTGCCCTGGGGCCCGATCGCCATCAGGCCCCGCACCTCGAGGCCCAGGTCCGAGCACCCGTCCACCAACGACGAGAGGCGCTCCGGTGGGCAGCCGCCCTGGTTCTCCTGTCCGCTCACGTTCACCTGCACCAGCACGGCGGCGCCCGGCGCGTGGCGGGCGATCTCCGCCGCCAGGGACAGCCGGTCGACCGACTGCCACAGCTGCACGAACGGGGCGATGGAGCGCACCTTGTTGCGCTGCAGGCCCCCGATGAAGTGCCACCGCACCGGCGCCTCGACGGCGTCGACCTTGGCGAGGAGCTCCTGGGCGTAGCTCTCGCCGACATCGGGCACGCCCGGCCGCCACGGCGGCCTCGACGGCCTCCGTCCCGTGGCCCTTGGTGACGGCCAGGAGGCGGACGTGCGCCGGATCGCCCCCGGCCGACTCGATGCGCTCGCCGGATCCCGGCCACCCGGGCGGCGATGTCGGTCACCCCTCCTCCAGCCACGCGGTGGTGGCGAACCGGCCGTCGTCGCCCCGGGCCCGGTGGCTGTACCAGCGGCTGTCACAGGCGGTGCACCCCGAGGTGTCGTGCACCTCGTCCACTCCGGCCGCCGCCAAGGCGGCGTGGACGGCCGCGGCCAGGTCCATGGCCGGCGTCCCCCACGTCGTGGTGCCGCGCACGCCAGACCCGTACCGTGGCGACGACATCGTCGAGCTCCGGCCCGTCGAACTCGTAGCAGCCGACCCGGATGCACGGCCCGAGGTGGGCCGCGACCGGTGCGTCGCCCAGGTCGACCATGGCCGAGGTGGCCCGCTCGACCACGCCGGCCACCAGCCCCCGCCAGCCGGCGTGGACGACGCCCACCGACCGCTGTCCCAGGAGGACCAGTGGCGCACAGTCCGCGGTGCGGACGGCCAGCACGCAGCCCGGCACCGCGGTGACCGCGGCGTCGGCGTCCACCCCGGCGTGCTCACCGGGCTGGGTCACGGTGACCACCTCGGCGCCGTGGACCTGGTGGAGCCAGGTCCACCCGGGCCGCGCGGCGCTCAGGTCGCCGGCGAGGTCCCCGTCGGCCCGGGAGGTCCAGCCGAACCGGGGGGTGAGCGTCACCGTCACAGCAGCCTGGTCGCGGCCCGCGCCGGAGAGCGCCGCCAGGCGCCCGGCGCACGCGGCGGAGGCAGGAGCGCAGCGACGCCCGGAGCCGCCAGCAGTACGGCTACTTCAGGAACGAGGGGACGTCGAAGTCGTCGTCGCCCTCGATGTCGATGTCGATGTCATCGTCGCCGTCGTCGTCGAAGACGCTCCCGGAGTCGGCGGTGGACCGACCCCCGCTGCCCTTCTTGTCGTCCCAACGGTCGAAGCCCGCCGCGATGACCGTGACCCGCACCTCGTCGCCCATGTCGTCGTCGATCACGGTGCCGAAGATGATGTTGGCGTCGGGGTGGGCCACGCCGTGGATGACCTCGGCGGCCTCGTTCACCTCGTAGAGGCCCAGGTCGCTGCCACCGGCGATGGTGAGGAGGATCCCGCGGGCCCCCTCGATCGACGCCTCCAGCAGCGGGCTCGAGATGGCCCCCCGGGCGGCGTTGAGGGCCCGGCCCTCGCCGCTGGCGTAGCCGATGCCCATCAGGGCCGATCCGGCGTTGTTCATGATCATCCGGACGTCGGCGAAGTCGGTGTTGATCAGGCCGGGCGTCGTGATCAGGTCGGTGATGCCCTGGACGCCCTGGAGGAGGACCTCGTCGGCCATCTTGAAGGCGTTGAGCATCGAGGTCTTGTCGTTCGACACGGTGATGAGCCGGTCGTTCGGGATGACGATGAGGGTGTCGACCTTCTCCTTGAGGCGCTGGATGCCCTGCTCGGCCTGCACCGACCGACGCCGGCCCTCGAAGGCGAACGGACGGGTGACCACGCCGATGGTGAGGGCGCCGATGGTCTTGGACATCTCCGCCACCACGGGTGCCCCGCCGGTGCCGGTGCCGCCCCCCTTGCCCGCGGTGATGAAGACCATGTCGGCGCCCTTGAGCACCTCTTCGATCTCCTCGCGGTGCTCTTCGGCGGCCTGACGGCCGACCTCCGGGTCGGATCCCGCCCCCAGGCCCCTCGTGAGCTCGCGACCGATGTCGAGCTTCACGTCGGCATCGCTCATGAGCAGGGCCTGTGCATCGGTGTTGATGGCGATGAACTCGACGCCCTTGAGCCCGGCGTCGATCATGCGGTTGACGGCGTTGACGCCGCCGCCGCCGATGCCGACGACCTTGATGACCGCGAGGTAGTTCTGCGGGTTTCCGACCATGGGTCTGGTTACCTCCAAGAGGCTCTCCTTGCAGGGCCCGGCCTGAAGGTCGAGGTGAGGTCGAGGTGGATCGTGACCCCTGTGGACGGACGGCAGGCTACGAGCACCCTTCCTCCCGGGTCAACACCGGGCTGCCGGGCGACCGCACGTCGATCATGGCCGCGCAGGTGAGATCCACCTGCTCCAGCACGGTGCGCAGCGACCGGACCTTGGCCTCGACGTTGGTGGGCGGCCCGAAGCGGACGACGATGCCCGAGTCGAGGCGACCGAGCACCTCCTCCCCCAGCACGAGCTCCATCCCGAGCCCCGGCGTCGAGGCCAACCGGGCGGCCAGCGCCACGGCCTCCTCGGCCGAGGGCGGGAGGTAGTCGCCGGGGGCGACCGGCGCGTCGGGGAGGACGAACCGGACCACCGCCGCCGCCACCTCCGGCGCCTCGGTGGCCCTGGCGACGGCCCGTCCCTCGCCGTCCACGAGCACGGCCGCTTCGCCTTCGCCGACCATGGCGACCGGTGTGCGCTCGGTGATGTTGACATCCACCGTGCCATCGATGCCACGGTGCAGGTGGACCTCGTCCACCCAAGGAAGCTCGGCGACCCGTTCGCCCGCGGCCCGCAGGTCGACGTCCATCAGCTGCTCCCCCTGCGGGATGCCCGCCTGCTCGACCACCACGGCGGTGGGCGTGTGCTCGGCCCCGGCGACCCGCACGGCGTCGACGTCGAGCAGCGGTGAGCGGAGGGCGATCGCAAACCCGGCGGCCACGGCCAGCACGAGCCCGACGTCGACGAGGCGCTGCAACCGACGCCGGCCGACACCCCGCTGCACCTCGATCCGGCGAGCCTGGATCCTCGGGTCGATCGGGGTCGGGCGCGACAGCGTCGGCGTGGACGTGGCCACGTCAACCCTCGATCTCGGGTCGAGGGTTTGGGGGGAAGCCGACGAGGTGGGTCTCGGGTCGGAGCTCCACGCCGGCCGTGGTGCGCACGAGCGCCTGCACCTCGCGCATGAGGGCGTGCACGTCGTCGGCTCGCCCGCCGTCGTCGGCCTGGATGAAGTTGGCGTGCTTGGTGGACACGGCGGCGGTCCCTCGTCGGAGGCCCTTGGCGCCGGCGGCCTCGATGAGGCGTCCCGCGGAGTCGCCGGGCGGGTTGGTGAACACCGAGCCGGCGTTGGGGCCACCGGGTTGGTTCGCGCGCCGCCACGCCACGATCTCGGCCAGCTCGGCCGCTCCCCGCTCGGCGTCGCCGACGGAGAGCGTGAGCCGCGCGCTGAGCACGAGCTGGTGGGGGGCGACCGACGACGTGCGGTAGGCGAGCTGGAGCTGCGAGGCGGCCACCCATCCATCCTCCCCGGTGCGCAGGTCGGCGACGCGGACCCTGTCGAGGACGGCTGCCATGTCCGATCCGTGCCCCCCGGCGTTCATCCGGACCGCCCCGCCGATCGACCCGGGCACGCCGACGGCCCACTCGAAGCCGGTGAGCCCCGCGGCGACGGTGCGCCGAGCCACGACGGGGAGCGCCGCCGCCGCTCCCGCCTCCACGTCGCTCCCGGAGACCTCCACTGCGGCGAAGCGGTCCCCCAGCACGATCGCGAGCCCGGCAAACCCTTCGTCGGCCACCAGGAGGTTGCTCCCCTTGCCCACGACCAGCACGTCCACCCCGGTGGCGACGGTGGTGTCGAGCACGGTGCGGAGGTGGAGGTCGTCGCGTGACGTGGACGAGCAGCGCGGCCCGTCCGCCGACGCGATAGGTGGTCAGCGCCCCCAGGGGGGCGTCGCGGTCGGCGAGCGTCCCGAGGCGGGCGGCGGCGGCCTCGATGACCGTGGGGTCGCTCATCGCTCCCGCCCCGCCAGCCCCCGCAGCACCCGGTCTGGCACCGTCGTGAGGTCGCCGGCCCCGAGCGTGAGGCAGAGATCGCCAGCGCGGAGCACTCCGGCCAGGTAGGCCACGACATCGTCCAGGGTCGGCAGCCAGGCCACGTGCTTCCACGGGTGGGCATCGAGCACCGCGTCCACCACGATCTTGCCCGACACCCCGGCTCGGGGGGCCTCCCCCGCCGGGTAGATGCCCGTGACGAGCAGGAGGTCAGCGTCCGCGAAGCAGTCGGCAAAGGTCCGCCCCAGCGCCTCGGTGCGGCTGTACCGGTGCGGTTGGAAGCAGCACACGACCCGCCGCCACCCGCCGGCACGGGCCGCCGCCAGGGCGGCCGCCACCTCCGTCGGCAGGTGGTCATAGCTGTCCACGAGCACGACACCGGCGGCCTCGCCGCGGACCTCGAACCGACGGGCCACCCCCCGGAAGCGACCCAGGGCGGCCGCGGCGGTCTGCAGATCCATGCCCAGCTGGTGCGCCAGCGCCAGCGCGGCGGCCGCGTTCCGGGCGTTGTGCGCGCCCGGGGCCGCTGGTACCTGGACGGTGACCCGGTCGCCCTCGTGCTCGAGGACGAAGCCCACGCCGGTGCCCACCGTGGCGATCTCCGCGATCCGGTAGTCGCTCGCCGGCGAGGTCCCATAGGTGACGGGTCGGCGCGCGTGCTCAGCCAGCGCGGAGGCTCCCGGGTCGTCGGCGCAGAGGACGGCCGGACCGTCCAGGCCCGCCACGAACCCGGCGAACGCCGCTCGCAGCTGTGCCTCCCCGCCCCAGTGCTCGAGGTGGTCAGGCTCCACGTTGGTGACGATCGCTCCCCACGCTCCGAGGGCGAGGAACGTGCCGTCGCTCTCGTCGGCCTCGACGACGAGCGGCCCGTCGCCCCCCCACGCCGCGCTGCGGCCCAGGCCGGCGACCTCTGCACCGACGACCCAGCCCGGCGCCTCACCGGCCTCCGCCAGCACCGTGGCGAGCAGGGCGGAGGTGGTGGTCTTGCCGTGGGTGCCGGCAACGGCGATCGTGCGCCGGCCGGCGCACAGCGCCGCCAGCGCCGCGGACCGGTGCAGCACCGGCACACCCGCCCGTTGCGCCTCCACGACCTGGGGATGATCGATCGGGGTGGCCGTCGACGTGATGACCGCGTCCACCGGCGGCAGCGGTCCCGGGGTGCCGATCTCCACGGCGACGCCCACCGCACCGAGCGGGGCGAGGAACGGGCTGTCTCCGACGGGGTCGTGGCCGCTCACCTCGTGCCCCATCTCGGCCAGGAGGGTGGCGACGGCGCTCATCCCCGCTCCCCCCACGTTGGTGACGTGGATGCGGCGCCGACCGCCCAGGTCGAGCGTCGGCTCATCCACGCGCGTGCACCCTGGCCAGCGCGGCGATGTCGGCGGCCGCGTTCGGACGGGCCCATCGCCGCGCCGCCTCACCCATCACCGCCATGCGATCTGGATCGGCGAGGAGTGCGTCGACCTCCGCGGCCAACCGCGCTCCGTCGAGCTCGGCGTCGCGCACCAGGACGGCCGCTCCGGCGGAGACCAGGTGCTGGGCGTTGCTGGTCTGCTGGTCGGCCGTCACCGAGGGCGACGGGACCAGGATCGCCGGCAGGCTCGCGGCTGCCAGCTCGAAGCAGGTGCTCGAACCGGCACGACAGACGACCAGGTCAGCGGCCGCGAGCGCCCCCGGCATGTCGTCCTCGTACTCCACGGCCCGCCGCTCGAGGGCCCCCGTGGTGACCGTTGCCTGCCCCGCGGAGATGGCCGCCCAGTCGCGCCGACCCACCACGTGGTGCACGGCCAGGTCGGCGCGGTCGGTCCAGAGCGGCAGGGCCGCCACCACGGCCTGGTTGATCTTCATGGCGCCCAGTGAGCCCCCCACCACGAGGAGGAGCCGCCGGCGTTCGTCGACGCCGAACGATCGCTTCGCCGCCGCCTTGTCCCGAGCGGGATCGAGCGCGCTGATCTCGGCCCGGATCGGGTTGCCCGTGACCACTGCCCGTGGCAGCGGGGTGCCGGGAAAGCTGACCGCCGACACCTTCGCGAAGCGGGCGAGGAGGCGGTTGGCCAGGCCCGGGGCCCGGTTCTGCTCGGCGACGACGAGCGGCACCCGCCACAGGACCGCGGCGAGGCCCACGGCCACGCTCGCGTAGCCGCCCACCGCCACGACCACCGAGGGGCGCAACGTGCGCACGAGGCCGACGGCCCGCGTGGCGGCGACGAGCAGGGCGGTGACGGCCGCGACGTTCTGGAGGGTCAGGCGCCGCTGGATGCCGCGTCCCGGGAGCAGGGTCATCGGATAGCCGGTGGGCGGCACGAGGCGGGCCTCGATCCCGCGCTCCGACCCGACGTAGTGCAGTGAGGCTCGGGGGTGGCCCGCCGCCACGAGGGCATCGGCGATCGCCAGCGCGGGCAGCACGTGGCCCGCCGTCCCCCCTCCTGTGACGATGGCGAACGTGGGCGCGACGGACGCCGTCACCGCACCGAGGCGGCCGCACGCCGGGGCGGGGCGGCCCGGGGCCGGCGAGCGTCGGGGAGCCGGGCTTGGCGGGCGACGTTCAGGAGGAGGCCGGCCCCGATCATGCTGAACAGGAGCGACGAACCGCCATAGCTCACGAACGGCAGGGGCACGCCGGTGATGGGGAGGATCCCGATGACGGCGCCGATGTTCACGAAGGCCTGGACGCCGAACCACACCGTGACCCCGGCGCCGAGCAGCATGCCGAAGCGATCGGGCGCGAGCAGGGCGGCCCGAGCCCCCAGCACGCACAGGGCGACGAAGAGGGCGACGACGACCAACGCGCCGATGAGTCCCAGCTCCTCACCGATGATGGCGAAGATGAAGTCCGTGTGGGCGTAGGGAAGGAAGCCCCACTTGGCCCGGCTCTCACCCAGCCCGGTGCCGGTGATCCCTCCCGAGGCCACGCCGACCAGGGATTGGATGTTCTGGTAGCCGGTGTTCTGGTAGTCGGCCCACGGGTCGAGGAAGGCCAGCACCCGGGCGCGCCGATACGGGGCCCAGAGGGCCATGCCGGTCGCGACCACGGCCCCCGCCGCCGCCAGGCCGGCCAGGGGCACGAACGGCGTGCCGGCCACGTAGAGGAGCGCCAGCACGATCGCGCCGAGCACGAGGGTGGTGCCGAGGTTCGGCTGCAGCATGAGCAGCAAGGCGATCGTGCCGAACACGGCGGTGACGGGCACGAGCGTGAGGCGGATGTCGTCCATCCATGCGGCCCGGCGGGCGAGCAGGTCAGCCACGAAGAGCAGCACGGTGAGCTTGGCCAGCTCCGACGGCTGGAGCGACAGGGGCCCGTAGCCGAGCCAGCGCGAGGCGCCGTTGACCGTGACGCCCACCCCGGGCACCAGCACGAGGGCCAGCAGCACCCCGGTCAGGAGGAGGGCGGGGGTGCCCAGGCGGCGCCAGCGGTGGTAGTCGACGCGGAGCACGATCACGCAGGCCACGGTGCCGAGCCCCAGCCACATGGCCTGGCGCATCACGACGTACCAGGAGGACCCGTAGGTGTCGAGGGCCGCCACGGAGGACGCGGAGAGCACCATCACGAGCCCGATCAGGTTGAGCGTGGTGATGATCGCGAGCAGCCCGACGTACGTCTTGGAGCCTCGGCGTTCGGGCACGGGACGCGACGTGGGATGGCGACGTCGGGACGACCAGACGTCATCGCTCGACGGGCGGGGACGGTGGGCGCGGCTCATCGAGGCGGCGCCTCGGCCAGCAGTGAGCTGACGGCCCGCACGAAGTCATCGCCGCGCTCGCTGTAGGACGAGTACCAGTCGAACGACGCGCACGCCGGCGAGAGCAGCACGACGTCGCCGTCTCGAGCGAGCGATGCCGCCGCTGCGACGGCGTCGTCCATCGACGAGGCCAGGCGGACCGGGCGTCGCCCGTCGAAGGCGGCGGCGACCTCGGCCGCCGACTCGCCGATCGCGACCACCGCGCGGACATGGTCGACCTCGTGAGCCAGCTCGCTGAGGTCGAGGCCCTTGTTCCGGCCCCCTGCGATCAGCACGACCGATCCGAAGGCCTGCAGCGCGGCGCGGGTCGCGTGGGGCGCGGTGGCCTTCGAGTCGTCGTACCAGCGCACGCCTCCAGCCTCCCCCACCAGCGTGACCCGATGGGGGAGCCCCCGAAAGGCCAGCAGGGCGGTCCGGGCGGCCGCCACCGAGCCGCCGGCGTGGACGAGGGTCGCGGCCGCGGCGAGCGCGTTGGCGATGTCGTGCGGGAAGGCACGGTGGAGCTCAGGCGTCTCCGCGAGCGTGTCGCCGGTGTCGAGCACGAGCCGATCGCCTTCGAGCCGGTTGTCGGCGCCAGGGCCCAACCCGAACGTCACCGCGCGGGAGCGAACGCGGGCGAGCTCCTCCGCCACGATCGGGTCGTCGGCGTTGCCGATGGCGATCTGGTCGGGCGCCTGATCGGACCAGATGCGGGCCTTGGCGGCGACGTAGTCCGCCATGGTGGCGTGGCTGCCGACGCCCCCGGGATCGAGGTGGTCAGGGGCGACGTTCAGCCAGGTCCCGACGTCGGGGGCGAAGCGATGGGAGTGCAGGAGGCGGAACGAGGACGCCTCGACCACGAACACGTCGACGGTGGGGTCGTCGATGGCGGCGACCAGCGGGAGCTCCGTGTTGCCCACGGCGACGGCGTGCCGGCCGTCGGCCTCGAGCATCGAGCGCACCAGCTCCGTGACCGTGGTCTTGCCGTCGGTGCCGGTGATCGCCACGAGGGGGCGATCGTCCCAGCGGCGGGCGAGGTCGAACTCGGAGAGGACCGGCACGCCCGCATCGCGTGCCGCGGCGAACACGGGATGGTGGTCGGGCACACCAGGGCTCGGCAGCACCGCCTCGCTCCGAGCCACCAGGGCACGCAGGTCGTCAGGCGTTGGTGCGGCCACCAGGGGCACGCCCAGCTCGTCGGCCAGGGCGCGGCCCGCCGGCGTCGGCGCATCGTCGACCACGATCGCCGACTCGCCGTGCGCCACGAGGGCCCGCAGCACGGCCTGGCCCGTGACCCCGAGGCCCAGGACGAGGTGCTCGGTCAATCGAGCCCGCCGATGCTGATGAAGTCGGCGTAGAAGAGCCCGAGGGCGAGGGCGGCGCTGACGCCCGCGATGAGCCAGAACCGCACGATCACCGTCGTCTCGGGCCATCCGCCGAGCTCGAAGTGGTGGTGGATGGGCGCCATGCGGAACACACGGCGCTTGAACAGGCGGAAGCTCGTCACCTGGATCATCACCGACAGCGTCTCCGTGACGTACAGCGCGCCGACGATGAGGAGGAGCAGCTGCACGTTGAGCGTGAGCACGAGGGCGGCCATCCCGGCGCCGATGGCGAGCGCGCCGGTGTCGCCCATGATGATGCGGGCGGGTGCGGCGTTCCACCACAGGAACCCCGTGCAGGCGCCAACCATCGCGGCGGCGATGACGGCGAGGTCGAGGGCGTGGTTGACCTGGTACTGATCGAAGTGGCGGAAGGCCCAGAAGCCGATGGCCATGAGACAGGAGAAGGCCAGGGTGGCCGAGCCGGCAGCCAGGCCGTCGAGCCCGTCGGTGAGGTTGACGCCGTTGGTGGTGGCGTAGATCAGCAGCACCGCCCAGACGCACCAGCCGACGTTGCCGAGCTCCCAGCCCGGGCTGTTCCACCGGGTGAACGAGAGCGTCGTCTCGACGTCGGTCCAGAGCACCGACGCGACGGCGAAGGCCACGGCCACGACGAGGAGGCCCAGGGTCTTGGCCCGCTTCGACAGGCCGGCGTTGCGCTCGTTGCTGACCTTGATCCAGTCGTCCACGAGGCCGACCAGACCGGCCCCGATGATGGCGGCCATCACGAGGAGGCCAGTGCGGGTGAACAGGACGTTGCCTCGGATGTGGGCGCACAGGTAGCCGACGGCCGCCGCGCCGACGATGGCCAGGCCGCCCATGGTGGGCGTCCCGGCCTTGACCGTGTGGCCTTCCGGCATGTCCTCGTGGATCGGTTGGCCCACCTTGCGGGCGACGAACAGGTCGATCAGCACCTTGGTGCCGAAGATGGCGACGGCCCCGGCCACGCACGCCGCGATCAGGAGGGCTACCACGCTCCGGATCCTCGCAGGGCCCGGAGCGCGTCGCGCGCCACCGCCCGGTCGTCGTGCTCGATGACCTGGTCACCCACCACCTGCACCGCCTCGTGGCCCTTGCCGGCGATCACGACGACGTCGCCCGGACGGGCCGCTCGCAGGGCGAGTGCGATGGCCGCCACCCGATCCGGCTCCACGGCCACGGAGGCCCAGCTGGGCATGCCGGCGCGGATCTCCTCGATGATGGCGAGCGGATCCTCTCCCCGCGGGTTGTCCGACGTCAGGATCACCTGATCGGCGAGGCGCGCCGCGACCTCGCCCATCTCCGGGCGCTTCGAGCGGTCACGATCGCCGCCGGCACCGAACACCACCAGGACCCTCCCGCCGGCCGCGGCCTCGCGGGCCGCGCCCAGCGCGCCGGCGAGTGCTCCCGGCTTGTGGGCGTAGTCGACGAGGACGGCGTACGGCTGACCCTCGTCCACCGGCTCGAACCGGCCCGGGACGCTCGGCGCGGCGGCCAGGCCCGTCGGCGATGGTGGCCGTCGGGATCCCGAGCTGGGCCGCCGCCGTGGCCGCGGCGAGTGCGTTGCTCACGTTGAAGCTGCCGCCCAGGCCGAGCTGGATGGGCGACCCGCGCCAGCGAAAGGACGCCCGGGTCGCGCCCACGACCAGGTCCTCGGCATCGGCGATGGAGTAGCCCTCGGTGGGCACCAGCGCCCGCCGCTGGAGCTCGACGCCTCGCGCATCGTCCAGGTTCACGACCGCGCTCGAGCAGTAGTCCGGGGTGAACAGCACGGCCTTCGCCTCGAAGTAGTCGTCCATGTCGCGGTGGAAGTCGAGGTGGTCGTGCGAGAGGTTCGTGAAGACGGCCACGGCGAAGCGGGTCGCCCGCACTCGGCCCATGGCGAGCGCGTGCGACGACACCTCCATGGCCACGGCCCGTGCCCCGCGTCGCGCTCCGCCGCCAGGTGGGCCTGCAGCTCGGGGGCCTCGGGCGTCGTGCGCGGCCCGGTGAGCGTGCCCAGCACCGCGGCCCGCCAGCCGTGCGCCGAGAAGATCGATCCGAGGAGGTGGGTGGTGGTCGTCTTGCCGCTGGTGCCCGTGACGCCGACGACGTCCAGGTGATCGGAGGGGTGGCCCCAGAAGGCCGCCGCGACCGGGCCGAGGGCGTCGCGCACGGACGGGGCCTGCAGCTGCGGCAGGGACGTCGGCAGCGGGCGCTCCACGAGGAGGGCCACGGCACCGCCGCGCGCGGCCTCGTCGGCGAGGTCGTGGCCGTCGACCGTCGCGCCCGGCACGCAGCAGAAGAGCGCGCCCGCCTCCACGGCCCTCGAGTCGTGGACCACGGAGGTGACCTCGACGTCAGGCGCTCCGGACCCGCCCAAGGTCAGGCTCACCCCGCGCGTCTCGCTGAGCAGAGCGTCGAGCCGCATGGCTCAGCCGCCGTCGTCGAGCGCCGTGGTGGACGTGGTGCCGGGATCGACCGGGACGGTCGTGGTGGTGGTGGTCGTGGCCGGGGTGGACCGCACCCGCTCCGGCTCCAGTGCTGCCACGATCCCGGCCGCCTCGGCCGCCGCTGCGGCCGTGTCCGGCGCGGGTGCCTGCTCGACGAGCGGCGGGGGGATGCGGAACAGGCGCAGCCCGTACTGGGCCAGGTCGGCGAACACCGGGGCGGCGACGGTGCCGCCGTAGATGTCGCCTTCGGGCTCGTCGATGACGACGATGATCGAGAGCTCGGGCTTCTCCGCCGGCACGAAGCCCGCGAAGTTGGCGATGTAGCGGTAGGTGCCCGGTTCGCCGTAGCCCCCCTCGGGCAGCGGCTTGCGGGCGGTACCCGTCTTGCCGGCAACCGAGTAGCCGGTGATGCCACCTCGGGTGCCCGTGCCCTTGGCGACCACGTTCACCAGCATCTCGCGCATCTGCTCCGCTGTGCTCGCGGACACCACCCGGCGTGACTCCCCCGCCTCGACGGGGTGCCGGGTCCCCGCGCTGTCGACGGTCTCCATGACCAGCTTGGGAGGCACGTAGACGCCGTCGTTGGCGAGCACGTTGTAGGCCTGGAGCATCTGCAGGGCGGTCACCGCGATGCCCTGGCCGATGGGGATGGAGCCCATCGACGTGCCGTTGTAGTGCTCGGGGGCGAGCAGCACGCCCGCCGCCTCGTTCGGGAAGTCGAGGGCGGTGGTGGTGCCGAACCCGAACCGACGGAGGTAGGTGTCGAAGCTGTCCTTGCCCAGCATCTCCGCCAGCTTGATGGTGCCGATGTTGGACGACTCGGTGAGGATCCGCGTGACGGAGTAGTTCTCGGTGGGGTGCGGGTCGTGGTCGGTGTAGAGGTGGTCGCTCACCTGCAGGGAGTCGGGCACCGTCAGCTCGGTGCTCGGCGTGACGAGCCCCTCCTCGAGCGCGGCGGCCACGGTGATGACCTTGTTGACCGACCCGGGTTCGTAGACCGCGGTCGCGCCGAGGTTGTTGCCGGTGGCCACGATCTCGCCCGTCTCGGGATCGGTCGTGAAGTTGGCGAGCGCGAGGATCTCGCCCGTCGCGGGGCGAGAGACGATCGCGGTCCCTCCCTTGGCGCCCTTGGCGATGATCTGGGCGGCCAGAGCGCGCTCGGTCTCGTACTGCATGGACCGATCGATCGTGAGCACGAGATCGTCGCCGCGCTGGGCCGGGTCCTGCTGGTGGGTGCCGCCCGGGATGGTGCGACCCTCCGGGTCCTTCTCGATGACGAGGGTGCCGGGCTCACCGGTGAGCGCGTCGTCGTACTGGCGCTCCAACCCGAAGAGGCCGTCGTTGTCGATGCCCACCTCGCCGAGCACGGATCGGGCGAGGGGTCCGGCCGGCGTGAAGCGCTTGGGCTCCTCGATGAACGAGATGCCCGGCAGGTCGAGGGCCGCCACGGCGGCCGCCACGTCGTCGTCGACCCGACGAGCGACGTACGTGAACGACGCGTCACCGCCCAGCTTCTCCGCGAGGGAGTTGCGGCCCGCGGCGTCGAGGCCGAGGGGGCCGGCGAGGGCCGCCGCCACCTCGAGGGGGTGCTTGATCAGGGACGGGTTCGCCCAGATCGTCTGCTGCGGGAGGCTGACCGCCAGGTCGTTCCCGTTGCGGTCGAAGATGGAGCCGCGGTCCGCGGGCAGGGAGATGTTCTGGTAGCGCTGCGACACGCCGAGGGCGGCGTACTCCTCCCCGCCCAGCGCCTGGACCTGGACCAGACGCACGGCGATCGCCCCGAAGGCGACCAGCAGCACGAGCGTCGTCGCGACCAGGCGGATGTGCGGTCGACCGGCGCGGCGGCCCCGTCGCGGGAGCGGCGCGGCGGCGCGCCGCCTCGGGTACGGCCGCGGCCCGACCGGCGCGCGGCCAGTGCGCGCGGAACCGCCCCGCCGAGGTGCGGCGGGGCGGGGCGCTGCCGGGCGACGGCCGCGCGGCGGGGTGCGAGTAGGGCCGACGGGCGTCATGGACCGGTCGCCTCCAGCATCGGCTTGACCTCGGACCAGGCGCGGTCGGGGTTGGCCCCGACCGTGGGATCGTCGGCGACCTCGGCCTCGGCGCCCGCGGTCGTCGACGGAGCGGAGGCGTCCGGCGACGGCGGCTGCAGGTAGAGGAGATCGTCGGGCTCGACCATCCCCTGCTGGTGGGCGGCGTCCACGATGCGGCCCGGTGACTCCAGCACGGCCACGTCCCGGCGGAGCTCCTGGTAGCGGGCCTGCTCGTCGGCGAGCTGGGCGTCGAGCTTGTCGAGGCGCACCTGGCCCTGGACGAGGACGGTCTGGGCCATCGCCACCGCGAGGAGGGTGACGAAGATGGCGGCGCTCAGCAGCACGGCCATCCCCGGGGTGAGGCGGCGACGAGTCCGTTCCGCCGGTGCGACCACCCGGAGGTGGTTCGGACGCTCCGCCGGACCGCGGCGAGGGGCGGCGAGGGGCTGCGCGTCCACGGCCACCGCGGCGGCGCCGCGGGTCAGGTAGCGAGCCCCGCCCGAGGTCGCGCGGCGAGGTCGAACGGCGCTGTCGAGCATGCTCATGTCAGGTCGGCCTGAGGATCGGAGCTGGGCGGCGCCAGCTTCTCGGCGGCGCGCAGTCGAGCGCTCGAGGCACGAGGGTTGGCGAGCACCTCCGCCTCCGGTGGCGTCCACGAGCCCGCCTTGAGGAGCCTGATGGTCGGGTGCACGCCCGAGGGCGGGGGCAGGTGAGCGGGTCCCGTCCAGCCGCCGGTGGCCGCGTGGCGGAGGCGAGCCTTCACGATGCGGTCCTCGCCGGAGTGGTAGGCGAGCACCACGCACCGCCCGCCGGGCTGCAGCGCGGCGATGCCGGCGTCGATGGCCGGCGCCAGCACGTCGAGCTCCGCGTTGACGGCGATGCGGATCGCCTGGAACGTCCGCTTGGCGGGGTGTCCCCCGGTGCGGCGCGCCGGCGCGGGGATCGCGTCACGGACCAGCTCGGCCAGCTCGGTGGTGGTGGCCACGGGCCGCGCGGCCACGATCGCCCTCGCGATGCGACGGGCGAAGCGCTCGTCGCCGAAGGCGCGGAGCAGACCCGCCAGCTCCTGCTCGTCGGTGTCGTTCACGATGTCCGCCGCCGTCCGGACCTGGCGCTGGTCCATGCGCATGTCGAGCGGGGCGTCGTGCCGGTAGCTGAAGCCGCGCGCGGCGCGGTCGAGCTGGGGGCTGCTGACCCCCAGGTCGAAGAGCACTCCGCTCACCGGTGACACACCGAGCTGCTGCACGATCTCGTCCAAGGCGTCGAACCGAGTGCGGTGGAGGAGCGCCCGATCCCCGAAGGGCTCGAGGCGCTCGGCGGCCGCCGCGAGAGCGTCGGCGTCCTGGTCGAGCCCGAGCACCCGAAGGTGCTCGTGCCGGGCCAGAAGCGCTGCGGCGTGCCCTGCACCCCCGACGGTGGCGTCGACCACCCAGCCGGGTGGCACCGGGGTGAAGAGCTCGACGATCTGCTCCACCATCACCGGCTGGTGCCGGAAGGCGGCGGGCGTCTCGTCGCCGGCGTCGCTCACCTGCAGCCCCCCGGAGAGCTGGTGCCTGCCGGGATGTCTCCCCGGAACGGACTCGATGGGAAGCAGGCGGAGAGGGAGCCTTCCATCGCGCTGTCCGGGGGGCTGCAGGGGAGCGACGTCGCTCCTCGCATCTCGGTTGTCGTCCTGCTCCTCTCGTTGGGTGGGTGGATGGATGCGGTCACCGGTCGGTGCCGCCAGATCAGAACCGCAGCGCGGCGAAGGCGTCGCCGACGTCGGTGTCGTCCTCGGGGTGGGGGGTGTCGGGGTTGACGAGCGCCTCCCAGCGCTCCTTGGCCCAGATCTCGGCCCGGTCGCGACGGCCGTTCACGACGACCTCGCTCGCCAGCCCGGCGTAGTCGCGCAGCACCTGGGGGATGACGACGCGACCCTGCTGGTCGGGGGTGACCTCACAGGCGTAGGCCATGAACTTCCGCAGGACCGCGGGCTCCGTCTCGCGGGCCTCGACGGCGGCGGCCACCCGATCGGCGATGGCGTCGAAGCCCTCGATGGTCCAGAGGCCCAGGCACTCGTCCGCCATGGCGATCATCCCCGTCTCACCGAGCTGGGCGCGGATCTTGGCCGGCAGGACCATGCGGCCCTTGTCGTCCAGTCCGTGCTCATGGGTCCCGACGAATCGGGTCCGCTGCTCTGCCATGCGTCACCAGCTGCTTCCCGTGCCCGGAAGCCCCTCTTCCGTGCCGCTGCGTGCCACCGTATGCCACTCACCCTCCACGGTCAACCACTCACCCCCACTACGGGCCGAGATCGCACCACCACGCCCCGCGTGAGACCCGCGGCACGGAGGCCGCCGGTCGACGGGGCCGACCCGCGCTCAGGGGAGGTGGCGGACCAGGGCGGTCAGGAGCGCTTCGAGGGCGACGCCGACGGGCGCGGCCACGTCCTGCAGATCGACGAGCGCGGCCGGCGGCAGGCCGAGCAGCGGCACGATCGCCTCGGGGTCCCAACGGCCGAGGGCGGCGCACTGGAACCGCGCCCCGGCGCGCGTCCGCCGCTGGCTGATGCCCACCACCTTGCGTCCGGCCACCGTCACCTCACCTGGGCCCAGGCCCGCGAAGCACACCGCGGCAGACCACGGGGAGCGCACGAGGGCGCCGCGGTGCACCTCGGCGGCCACGCCCAGCTCCTCGAGCGCGGCCGCCCACGCCTCCCCCACCCAGTGGAACGCTCGACCGACGTCGTCCTGCCAGAGGGCGTCGCCGGCGGGCACGATCAGGTCGACCCACAGCACCTCGCCCGGCACGACCAGGACCGCGCCGCCCCCGCTGCGCCGGCGCACCACCTCGATCCCCGCGGCCGCACAGGCGGCGCGGTCGACGCGCTCATCGTGCTGGGCGCTTCCGAGCACGAGGGCGGGCGCGGTCGCCGCGCACACCCACGCCGCTCGCTCCGGGGTGGCCGGCACCGCTCGAGCGTGGAAGGTCCCGGCCGGCTCGAGGTGGTGCGCGACCTGCCAGCTCACGCCGACAGGGTGGCGGGGTGGAGGTAGGGCTCCCAGTGCTGAGGGACGGTGCCGACCGCGACGGCGACCCAGGTCATCTCCCGCGGCGCGGTGGGATGACGGCGCAGCACCATCGTCGTCTCGTGGAGGAGCCGGTCTCGCTTGCGGACGTTGCAGGGTCGGCACGCCGCGACGACGTTCTCCCAGCTGTGCTCACCGCCGCGACTGCGCGGCACGACGTGATCGATGCTCTCCGCCGCGACCCCGCAGTACTGGCAGGCGTGCCCGTCGCGGGCGAACACACCCCGGCGGTTCAGGGGCGCACGCCGACGGAACGGCACCTTCACGAAGTGCCGCAGCCGGATCACCGACGGCACCGCGAGCGCCAGGTGCTCGGAGTGCACGACGTCGCCCGTGTCGTGGAGCACGTCCGCCTTGTGGCCGAGCACGAGCACGACGGCACGGCGGCTGGGCACGACGCACAGCGGCTCATAGGTGGCGTTGAGCACGAGGGCTCGCGACATCGACGGAACGTTACCGGGGGGGCTCCACGGGCGGCGGCTCGTTGTCGCGGGCTACTCCGGGAAGCGACGGCACCACCGCAGGTAGGTCACGAGGTCCGTCGCGACCAGGCGCGCTTCCCCGGTGCCCCCGTAGGCCGTCTCCATGCGGAAGCGGAGGTAGCCGGGGGCCGGCACCGGGAGGAACGGCGGTCGGCGCCACCATCCCGGGCGGGCGAGCCGTCGGACCTGGCGCAGTCCGGTGCCCCACAGGGACGGGTGCGGAAGGACGGCCCGCACTGCGGCGAACGCCCAGCCGATGGTCAGGGATGGGCCGCCTGCTGCTCGCGCCAGGAACCGGGATCGGCGCCGCGTGGCTCCTTCGGGAGACCCGAGCACGAGCTCGCCGACGATGTTCCGCTGGATCTCGCTCGAGCCCGCGTAGATCGTGCCCGCCCGAGCGCTGAAGAACGTGCCGACCCAGCTGGCGCTGTCGTTGGGGGCGCCCGGTGAGTCGGTCTGGAAGGACGAGGTGGGCCAGCGGCCGCTCGGGGTGAGGGCGTCGGCGCCGAGGATGTCGACGGCGAGCTCGGTGACCTTGCGGTGGTACTCGCTCCAGAAGAGCTTGAAGGTGCCGCTCTCCGGACCGGGCTGGTGGCCGCGGAGGAAGCTGGTGAGCGACCGCAGACCGAGGTACCGCATGATCTCGACCTTGCTGTGGCACCACGCCAGCCGCTGCCGGATGGTGGGGTCGTCGGTGAGGCCGCGCTCCTTGGCCAGCGCCACGAGCCGATCCAGCTCGGTGCGGAACATCAGCGGGAACGTGGCCGCCGCCTCGCCGCGCTCGTAGCCGAGCAGGGTCATGGCCACGGCCCAGCCGCCGTTGACCTCGCCGATCACGTTCTCCTTGGGACACCGGGCCCCCGTGAAGAACACCTCGTTGAACTCGGACTCGCCGGAGATCATCCTGATCGGCCGGACCTCGACGCCGGGCTGATCCATCGGGCACAGGAGGAACGTGATGCCCTTGTGCTTGGTGGCGTCCGGGTCGGTGCGCGTGAGCACGAAGATCCAGTTGGCGAGGTGCCCGGCCGACGTCCAGATCTTCTGCCCGTCGATCACCCACTCGTCGCCGTCGAGGCGGGCCCGGCAGCCGAGGTTGCCGAGGTCGGAGCCGGCGTTGGGCTCCGAGTAGCCCTGGCACCAGATGTCCTCCCCCGACAGGATCCGGGGGATGAAGTGGCGCTTCTGCTCGTCCGTGCCCCACTGCAGGAGGGTGTTGCCGACCATCTGGATCGAGAAGACGTCGTTCGTGCCCCCGGCGGGCACGCCGGCCCGGGCGAACTCCTCCGCGAGGATGACCTGCTCGAGGGCGGTCAGGCCGGGTCCCCCGTACTCGGCCGGCCAGGACGTCGCGAGGTAGCTCTCGTCGCGGAGCGTGTCGCGCCACTGCTTCGTGAACGCCTCCGCCTGCTCCCTGTCGAGGGAGCCGGTGCCCTTCCAGCCGGCGGGCAGGTGCTCGGCGAGGAAGGCCTGCACCTTCTCCCGGTACGCGTCGGCCTCGGGCGGGTACGTGGGGTCCATCGCTGCCGAGGGTAGTCCCGACCCGCTACGCGCCCGCGGCGAGGATCTCGCGCCCGAGCGCCCGCCAGGCGACGGCTGCGGCGCCGATCAGCGGCCCGTCCGCGCCGAGGCCGGCGGGGCGGATCGTGGCGCCTCGTGCGAACTCGATGCGGGCGGTGCGGTCGAGCTCCGCCTGCGCGGCGGCGAAGAACTCGTCGCCGTACCCGAGCGCCACGGAGCCCGCGACCAGGGCCAGCCGCAGGTCGAGCAGGGCCGCCGTCGAACCGACGGCCCGGCCGACCAGGCGACCGGCCCGGCGTCGTTCCTCCACGGGCGCCGTCCGCCGCCGGTGCCCCGGTGCGCGCCGCGATGGCCGTCCCGGACGCCTCCGCCTCCAAGCAGCCATGGCAACCGCACTCGCACAGCCGGCCATCGGGGACCACCACCACGTGACCGATGTGGCCTGCGTTGCCGTCGGACCCGTCGAGCAGGCGACCGTCGAGCACGATGCCGCCGCCGACGCCGGTGGAGACCACCATGGCGATGAACGCCCGCTCGCCCCGGGCCGCCCCGCGCCACCCCTCCCCCAACGCGAGGGCCTTGGCGTCGTTGTCGATGTGCACTGGCGACGCCGAGGGCCTCGCCCAGTCGTCGGCGCAACGGGAAGTCACGCCACCCCGGGATGTTGAGGGGCGAGACCAGCTCACCGCCGCCGGACATCGGCCCGCCGGAGCCCACGCCGCACGCCACCTCTCGGCCGGTGCGCACCTCGGCCGCGATCCCCATGAGGGCGGCCAGGACCTGCTCACCGTCCGCGACCTGGGGGGTGGGGCACCTGGCACTCGCGACGACCTCGCCGTCCTCGCCCACCACCGCGGCAGCCAGCTTGGTGCCCCCGATGTCGAGGGCCATCACGGCATCCATGGCTCCCGGAACCTACTTGGGGTTCCGCGGCGTCAGAGAAGGCGCGTCTCGGCCTAGCCTGTCCCGGCCGCGCACCGACACGTCGAGGAGCACCAGGTGGCCATCAGCCAGCAGACCCCGTCCCCGGGAGCCACCGTCGCCGACCACCACCGCGCCGTGCACGACAACATCGAGCGCGTCATCCAGGGCAAGCCGGACGTGATCGAGCTCGTGCTCCTCTGCCTCGTGTCCGAAGGGCACCTCTTGATCGAGGACGTGCCCGGGGTCGGCAAGACCAGCCTCGCCAAGGCGCTGGCCGCCTCGATCGACGGCACCTTCGGGCGGCTGCAGTTCACCCCTGATCTCCTCCCGACGGATGTCGTCGGCCTCACCGTCTGGAACCGCAACACCAGCGAGTTCGAGTTCCGACCCGGTCCGGTGTTCGGGAACATCGTGCTGGCCGACGAGATCAACCGGGCCTCCCCGAAGACCCAGTCCGCCCTGCTCGAGGCCATGGCCGAAGCGCAGGTCACGGTCGACGGGACGACGTACCAGCTGGCGAGCCCGTTCATGGTCATCGCCACCCAGAACCCGATCGAGCACGAGGGCACCTACCCGCTCCCGGAGTCGCAGCTCGATCGGTTCCTGATGCGGGTCTCGGTGGGCTACCCGTCCGCGGACAGCGAGCTGCAGATCCTCGACACCCACGGCGACCACGACGCCCTCGAGGACATCGGGCAGGTGATCACCGCCGCCGACGTCCGGTCCCTGAGCGACGCGGCCAAGGCGATCCACGTCGCGCCCGCATTGAAGTCGTACCTCGTCGAGCTGGCCAACGCCTCCCGCCGCCACCCGCACCTCTCCCTCGGCATGTCACCCCGAGCCACGCTGGCCCTGCAGCGGGTGGCGCGGGCACGGGCGGCCTCCAAGGGCCGCACCTACGTGGTCCCCGACGACCTCAAGGCGCTGGCCGAGCCGGTGCTCGCCCATCGACTCCTCGTGACACCGGAGGCACAGCTCCAGGGGATCTCGGCGGGCGACGCCCTCACCGAGGTGCTGCGGGCCGTGCCCATCCCCTCCGACAAGGCCCGGTGAGCGGGGCTTGCTGACCCGCCAGGGTTGGCTCGTCGGCCTCGGGGCCGGCGTGCTGCTCCTGGCAGGACGCGTGCTCGGGCTCGTCGAGCTCTTCGCCCTGGGGGTCGTGGCGGCCGCACTGCTCGCCGGCTGCGCGCTCCTCGTCGTCGCGGCCCGGCTCGAGCTGGAGGTGGGCCGAGCCGTCCATCCCGCTCGTGTGCACGTCGGCACCTCCAGCCGCGTCGACCTGACGATCCGCAACCTGCGCGACAACAGCACGCCCGTGCTGCGTCTGCGCGATCCGGTGTCGGGCACGCGCGGCGCCGACCTGCTGGTGCCGCCCCTGGGACGCGGCGAGCGCACCGTGGCCGCCTACCGGCTCCCCACCGACCGACGCGGGCTCGTCGAGATCGGGCCGTTGCAGGTGGTCGTGAGCGACCCGTTCGGCCTGACCAGCCTCGCCACCGTCGCGGCGCCGAAGGTGGCGCTGACCGTGTACCCGCACATCGACGAGATCGATCCGCTGCCCTACACGACGGGGCACGACCCGCTTGCCGGCGCGCGGCAGCCCAACTCGCTCGGGCGGACCGGCGAGGACTTCTACGCCCTCCGGCCGTACATCGTGGGTGACGACCTGCGCCGGATCCACTGGCCCTCCTCCGCGCGCCACGACGAGCTGCTCGTCCGGCAGAACGAGCTGCCCTGGCAGGGCCGCACCACGGTGCTCCTCGACGTCCGCAAGGCCGCCCACGGTGGCGACTCGCTCGAGGTGGTGGTGTCGGCCGCGGCCAGCATCGTCGCGGCGACCGCCCGGCGGAACGACCTGATCCGGCTCGTCACGACCGCCGGGACCGACTCCGACTTCGCACCCGGCTCGGATCACGTCGAGGCGATCATGGAGCACCTTGCGGTGGTCCCCGCCTCGCCGACGGGCAGCCTCCGGCGCTCGGTCGAGATGCTCGGCCACCGCTCCACCGGTGGGGCGCTCGTCGTGCTCGTGGCCGAGGTGCCGGCGGACGACCTTCGGGCCGCCGCCCACCTGCGGACCCGCTACGGCTCCCTCACGATCGTCCACGTCGACCGCTCCGCCTGGGACCCGGGAACACCGGTGGGGCCGGCGCCCGACGTGCCCGCGCTGCGCATCACCCGCGACAGCCCGTTCGCCACCGCGTGGAACACCCACGTCCGCACCTCCACGCGGCGAGGACGGGCGCGCGCAGGAGCCACGCGATGACCGCGCGACGGCCCCTCGTCCTCGCGGCCGAGGCTGCTGCTCCTGGGCGTCACGATGGCGGCGGTGCTCGGCATGGCCCGCCTCTTCGACGGTGGTGGCTGGCTGGGCCCGCTGACCGTCAACGCCGTGGCGGCCCACCTCGTGGCGTCGGCGCTCCGACGACGCGGCGTGTCGTTGCCGCTGGCCGCCGCTGCTGATGGCCGTTGGCGCGGCCGTCGTCGTGACCTGGACCATGTACTGGTCGACGACCGTGGCGGGACTGCCGACGGGCGACACCTGGTCGGCGATGAGCACCGACCTCGACGCCGCGTGGCGGCTGTACCAGGACGTCGTCGCGCCGGCACCGGTCGCGCCGGGCTTCGTCCTGGCGAGCTGCTTCGCCATCTGGGTGATCGCCTACGTGGCGGACTGGGCCGCCTTCCGGCTCTGGGTGCCGTTCGAGGCGACCCTCCCCGCGGGCACGCTGTTCCTCTTCACGTCCCTCCTCGGCGCGCCGCGCGGACGTGGGTGGGCCGTGGCGCTCTTCGCGACCTCCGTGCTGGCGTTCCTCCTGGTGCATCGCCTGGCCCGTCAGGACGGCAGCGCGCACTGGGTCGCCGATCGACGTTCGATCGGCAACCGCTCGCTGCTGACCGCCGGAGCCGGGCTGGGGGTCGTGGCGGTGCTCGCGGGCACGTTCCTCGGGCCGTCCGTCCCGGGAGCCCAGTCCCCCGGCATGCTCGACCCCCGGTCGTTGAAGGGCGACGACGCCCGGGTGACGGTGAGCCCGCTCGTCGACATCCGCTCGCGCCTCGTCGACCAGGCCGACGGTCGAGGTCTTCACGGTGCGGAGCCCCCAGCGCTCCTACTGGCGGCTCACGTCCCTCGAGGAGTTCGACGGCACCATCTGGAAGTCGAGCGGGAGCTTCGGGTCGGCCGACGGCTCGCTGCCCGCCTCGGTGGAGGCCGACGTGGCCACCTCCACCTTCGAGCAGTCGTTCACGATCTCCTCGCTGGCGGCCATCTGGCTCCCCAGCGCCTACGAGCCCCGGGCCGTGGACGCGCCCGGTGTCGACGTGCGCTACGACGAGGACTCCGCCACGCTCATCGTCGACAACGACGTCGACGAGCAGCGACGGCATCACCTACCGGGTGAGCTCGGCCTCGCCCCGCATCACGCCGGAGGACCTCGACGGGGGCGAGCAGCGAGGTCCCGAGCGACATCCGCGATCGCTTCCTCGAGCTGCCCGACGGGTTCAGCCCCAGCGTGCGAGCCCTCGCCCAGGAGATCACCGACGGCATCGACTCCCCCGCCGATCAGGCGCGGGCCCTGCAGGACCACCTGCGCGACAACTTCACCTACTCGCTCGCGGTGCAGCGCGGGCACAGCGAGGACGCGCTGGAGGACTTCCTCTTCACGAACAAGGAGGGCTACTGCGAGCAGTTCGCCGGCGCCTTCGCGGCGATGGCGCGCTCGATCGGCCTGCCGGCTCGGGTCGCGGTCGGGTTCACCCCCGGCGAGCGAGGACGACGACGAGCCGGGGCTCTACCACGTGCGGGGCGAGTACGCCCACGCCTGGCCCGAGGTGTACATCGCAGGGCGCGGGGTGGGTGCTCTTCGAACCCACCCCCGGCCGCGGCGCGCCAGGCGCCGAGGGCTACACGGGCGTGCCGGAGCAGCAGGCCGCAGCCGTCCGACCCCGGAGGCACCGTGACCGTGCCCAGCACGGCGACCACCGAGGCGATCCCCGGCGGCACGCCCACCTCCGCCGCCGACCGCGATCCGTTCTCCGAGCTCGACGCGTCCGCCGATGGCTCGTCAGGCGGCGGCACGGACTCCGCTCCCGTCCGGTACCTGGGTCGTCCGCTCGCTCGCGCCGCGCCGGTCGTCGCGATCCTCGTCGTCGCGTACGCCATCCTGTTCCCGCTCGGGGCTCCTGCTCTGGCGGAGCCGTCGGCGACGGCGGGCCGACAGCCCCCTCGCCCAGGTGGAGCTGGCGTGGATCGAGAGCGTCGAGGACGCCGGGCTCCTCGGCTACGAGGAACGGGCGAGCGACACCTACTTCGAGCGCGCCCACCACCTGGCCGCCGCGCTCCCCGGCGCCGAGGACGCGGCGTTCGCCCTGGCCCGCGCCCGAGAGGCGGCCGCCTACTCCGCCGCGGGGGCCAGCGAGGACGACGCCCGCGCCGCGCAGGCGGCGTCGGACGAGCTGCGGGAGCTGGCCCGAGAGCAGACGCCGTGGCTCCGGCGGGTCGGGCGCTGGATCGACCCGCGCTCGCTCGTCCGGGTGTGGCGCCGCGACCACGCGGCCCGCCAGCGACGCATCACCCTCACCGCGCGGGGTGACCTCGAACAGGAGCGGGAGCTGGTCGGCAGCAGCGACCGCGGGCTGAACGGGCTGCCTACTCCTCGTCGGCGTTGCGGAACCGCTCGCGCATCCGACCGCGTGCGCCGCCGATCGCGTCGCGGAGGCCCGTGGCGCGGATGGAGCGGGTGACCTGATCGAGCCCGGCCTTGCCGAGCTTGCGCAGGTTGCGCTCGAAGTAGAGCGCGCAGCCCAGCATCGCGAGGAACCCGACGAAGGCGAGGAGGTAGTTCGTGGAGAGCGTGGCGATCAGGAAGACGACGCCGGCGACGAACCCGAAGCCGGACCACTTCATCCGGCGCACGGTGTGGGTGTAGAGCGTGGTCTCGCCCACCTCGCGCGCGAACTCGGGGTCGTCGGCGTAGAACTGCTGCGCTATCTCGTGGAGGATGCGCTCTTCGTCCTCGGAAAGCGGCACGCTGCCTCCCCTCTGCCGGTGGGCCGTCGCCTCATCTTTCCACAGCCCCTTGAGGCCTACAACGCGTGGCGATCGGTCGGCCCCCACTGCTGATCGCCCCGCTTCTTGACCCGGATGCCGTCGGGTCCGGCCAGCGACGCCGGCACGATGGCGTCGGCCCCGTACCGGGCCCGGATGGCGTCGATGGCCCCCGTGGCGTCGTCCCAGGAGGGCGCCTCCACGTCGTCGAGGGTCAGCTGGCGGGTCGACCCCGTCCGAGAGCTGGCTCACGTGGACGCCCAGGAGCCGGACCCCGGCGCTGGGATCGATGCGCGCCAGCAGCTCCGAAGCGGCTCGAACGACGTCCGGACCGGTGTCGACCGCCGACGGCAGCGTGGTCGACCGGGTGATCGTGCGGAAGTCGTGGAACCGCACCTTGATGCTGATCGTGCGCGCCGCCATGTGCGGCGCTGCGCAGGCGGCCGGCCACGGAGTCGGCGAGCCGCACCAGCTCGTGCTGCAGGGTGTCGAGGCGGTCGTGGTCGCGGGCGAAGGTCTCCTCGTGGCCGATCGACTTCGCCCGCTGGTGCGGCACGACGTCGCGATCGTCGATGCCCATCGACAACCGGCGCAGATGCGCCCCGTTGGCGGCACCCAGGGCCGCGACGGCAGCCCGCTCGTCGATGCTCGCCAGCTCGCCGACCGTGTCGATCCCGAGGCGGTGCAGCTTCTCGAGGGTCTTGGGGCCGACCCCCCACAACGCCTGCACCGGCAGCGGGTGGAGGAACGCGAGGACCTCGCCGTCGTCGACGACCTTGACGCCGAGCCCTGGCTCAGGGCCGTGCGCTCCGATGCGGGGCTTGGCCGCCTCGGAGGCCAGCTTGGCCACGAACTTGGAGGGGGCCACCCCCACCGAGCACGTGAGGCGCTCCTGGTCGAAGCACGGCGGCCCTGATCTTGGCGCCGATCGTCGGCCCGTCGCCGTGGAGCCGGCGTGCGCCCGTGACGTCGAGGAACGCTTCGTCGAGCGAGATGGCCTCGACCAACGGGGTGAAGGACGTGAAGATCGCCATCACCCGCTGGCTGATCTCGCCGTAGTGCTCGTGGTCGCCGGCGACGAACACCGCGTGCGGGCACAGCCGCTGCGCCTGCGTCGACGGCATGGCGGAGTGGATGCCGAAGACCCTCGCCTCGTAGCTCGCCGCCGCCACGACGCCACGCGCGCCCGGCCCCCCGACGATCACGGGCCGACCCCGCAGCTCGGGGTTCCGGAGCTGCTCGACCGACGCGTAGAACGCGTCCATGTCGACGTGGAGGATCGTGCGGGACGGTGAGCTCGTCACGGCTCCGCTCGGGTGACGACGACCTCGTCGGGGAGCGCGCCGGCGACGTGGAACCCGTAGGGCCGGGTGTCGGCGTGGCCCCACCGCTCGGCGAGCCACTCCCCCAGCGGCTCGCACACCCACGGGTGCCCCCCGGCGACCATGGATCCGCACGTGTCGACGTCGACGAAGCGGGCATCGACGACGATGCCGTCGGGGTCGTCGACGTGGAGCTCGCCCTCGTAGGCGACCGCCAGGTGGGCCTCGACCCGCAGTCGCCAGCCCATGTCCGGCGCCTCGCAGCGCACCTCGTAGAGGGGGCCCGCCCACTCCGTGACCCGCAGGCCCGTCTCCTCCTGCACCTCGCGGGTGAGTCCCTCCAACAGGCTCTCGCCCTCGTCGATGACGCCGCCTGGCGGGGTCCAGTCGTGGCTGCCGTTGCGGCGGCGGTTCTGGACGAGCAGCACGCCCTCGTCGCTCAGGATGAGCGCACCGCCGACGACCCAGTCACGCATGGCATCCATCCTCGCGCGGCCCTGTGACGGTCACGCGGGGTCCTACTTGAGCCGGAGGCGGACCCGGCGCACGCCATGGTCCACGGCCTTCTCGAGCACCAGGTCCGCCCGCATCCGGCTGGGAAGGATGTTCTCCCGCAGGTTGGGGCGGTTGATCGACGCCCAGATGCTGCGGGCGGTCGCGGTGAGCTCGTCGTCCGAGAAGGTGGCGAAGTGTCGGAAGAACGACGTCTCGTCGCTGAACGCCGTCTCCCGCAGCGCGAAGAACCGGTCGACGTACCACTGCTCGATGTCGGCCTCGTCGGCGTCGACGTAGACCGAGAAGTCGAACCAGTCCGACACGAACCGCGCGTCCGCCCCGGCGGACACCCCGGTCTGCAGCACGTTGAGCCCCTCGAGGATGACGATGTCGGGCTCGGTCAGCACCTGTTCCTCGCCGGCCACGATGTCGTACACGACGTGCGAGTACACCGGGGCTCGCACCACCGGCTCACCCCGCTTCACCTCCTCGAGGAACCGCATGAGCCGACGGACGTCGTAGCTCTCCGGGAACCCCTTGCGGTCCATGATCCCCCGCTCCTCGAGCACGGCGTTGGGCCGGAGGAACCCGTCGGTGGTCACGAGCTCGACGTTCGGGTGGTCGGGCCAGCGAGCGAGCAACGCCTGGAGCACGCGCGCGGTCGTGCTCTTGCCGACCGCGACGCTGCCCCCGAGGCCGATGATGAACGGGGCGCGCTGGTGGGGGCGACCGAGGAACGTGTCGGTGGTCTGCTGCAGGGCCTGGGTGGCCGCGACGCGCAGGTTCAGCAGGCGGGACAGCGGGAGGTACACGTCGCTGACCTCGTGCAGGTCGAGCTTGTCGTTCAGCCCCCGGAGCACCTCGAGCTCGGCGGCCTCGAGCGGCAGCGGCGTCGCCAGTCGCAGCCTCGACCACTCGTCACGGTCGAAGGTGCGGTACCCGTTCCACGCCTGGTCCGTCACGGCCCGTCACGCTACGCGTGGTGCCGCGCCTCGCCCCAACCCCGCGTTCCTCCGTACGCTCGCGTCGAGATGACGGAGATCCCGCCGAGCGACGAGTACGCCCCGACCGCGCTGCCGCCCACCGGCGCTCGCGTCCTGGCCTTCGTCGCCATCCTGATCGGCGGCCTGTGCGGTGGGCTCATCGGCTACGGCTTCGTCGACCTCCAGTGCGCGGACGGCTGCGCGGCCCTTGCGGGCGCGGCCGGCCTCCTGGGCGCCGTGATCGGGGCGGTGGGCGTGGGCGTCGTCGCCGTCCTGGCCCTCCGCGCGATGGCGGAGTGGAACACCCGCCCGCCGGACAGCGACTGACGCCTCCCTAGGCGGGGAACCGGAGGCGGCGAAAGGCCTCCGCGTGGAGGACGCCGGCGCGGCGGCCCTCCTCGGCCGCTCGATCCTCCATCAGCTCCGCGACGAGCGTCGGGTCCTCGCCCAGGCGGCTCGCGTGGCACGCCACCGCGGCCACCTTCTGGTCGAGCACCGCGCCGATGTCGACCCACGCGTTCGCGTCCAGACTGCCCGACAGGAGCACCAGCTCCACCTGGTGGGGGGGCCCGGCGTCCGGCACGTAGAGCGGGCTCGCCGCCGGCACCAGCGAGTCGAGCACCGCCCATCCGAGCTGCCGGTGGTCGCGGTGGTTCACGTAGCTGTCCCCGAAGAACACGGCCGTGGGATCGGGCGCGACGAGCGCGTCGGGTCGGTGGCGGCGCACGATCTCGATGAGTCGCGCCCGCAGCGTCGGCATCGTTGTCGATGTCACCGTCCGGATAGCCCAGGTGCTCGACGCCCGCGAGACCGAGGACCGCGGCCGCCTGCTCGACCTCGTCGGCCCGATGGGCGGCCAGCGCGTCCGGGTCGGTGGTCGCGTCGGAGCTGCCCTTGTCACCGCGGTTGGCGATGACGAGGTGGACCTCCGCGCCCCGCGTGACCCAGCGGGCCAGGGTTCCGCCACACCCCACCTCCGGGTCATCGGGGTGGGCGTACACGGCCAACGCGCGCGCTGGCGTCGAGGATTCGATCACGGCGCCGCCTGCAGGGCCGCGACCGCGCGGGCCACATCGTCGTCGTCGACGTCAGCGTGGGTGACCAGGCGGACGGTGGTCGCGCTGCCGGGCAACGGCGAGGACCCCAGCCGTCGCCGAGGTGCGTGATCACGGCGGCCGGATCGGGCACCGAGATGCGGACGATGTTGGTCTCGACGAGCGCCACGTCGACGGATCCGGGCCAACGATCGGCCGCCGCCTGGGCCAGCACGCGAGCGCGGGCGTGGTCGTCGGCCAGCCGATCGACCCGATCGAGCGCGACCAGGCCCGCCGCGGCGAGGATGCCGACCTGCCGCATGGTCCCGCCGAGCTGCTTGCGCTCGACCCGCGCCTGGCGGATGAGGTCAGCCGGGCCGGCGAGCAGGGACCCGACCGGGGCACCGAGTCCCTTCGACACGCAGCAGGTGACGGTGGTGGCGGGCGCCGCTCGCTCCGCGACCTCGGTGTTCGGAGGCAACCGCCGCGTTCCAGAGGCGAGCGCCGTCGAGGTGGACCGGCAGCCCGACCGCCGCCACCGCCTGGAGTCGCTCGATCGGCCAGACGCGCCCGCCGACCTCACCGTGGGTGTCCTCCACGAACACCGCGGCCGGCGCCGCCCATCCCACGCGGGCGTCGTCCACCCACCGCTGCAGGTCGGCAGGATCGATCGTCCCGTCGGCGTCCTCGAGCGTCACCACCTGCGCGGACGCGTTGGTCCCCGCCGCGGCCACCTCCCGCACCACCAGGTGCTGTCGCCGTCCGGCGAACACGATGGCGCCCGACCTCCCGAGCACGCGCAGCGCGATCTGGTTCGCCATCGTCCCCGACGGCACGAAGACAGCCGCCTCCTTGCCCACGCGCTCGGAGAACGCCGCCTCCAGGCGCACGACCGTGGGGTCGTCGCCGAACCCGTCGTCTCCCACCTCGGCCTCGGCCATCGCCTTGCGCATCGCGTCGGTGGGGCGCGTGACGGTGTCGCTGCGGAGGTCGACGCGGCCGTGGGGATCGGGCACGCACCGGAACCTAGTGTCACCGTGTGAGCAACCCCGCCGACCTCGACGCGCTCAGGACCCTGGCGGAGCACACCGCGCGGGAAGCGGGCGAGCTGTTGCGTCGGGGGCTGAGCCAGGCACGGGCGGAGGTGAGCACGAAGAGCTCCGGCACCGACATGGTGACGGAGATCGACCGAGCCTCGGAGGTGCTGATCACGGAACGCCTGCTGGGCGGGCGACCCGACGACGCGATCCTCGGCGAGGAGGGGGTCGACATCGCAGGGACCAGCGGGGTGCGATGGGTCGTCGACCCGCTCGACGGCACCACGAACTACCTCTACGGGTTCCCTGGCTTCAACGTGTCCATCGCGGCGGAGATCGACGAGCAGGCCATGGTCGGCGTCGTGTACGACGTCGTCCGCGACGAGCTCTTCAGCGCCGTCCGGGGACGGGGTGCCACCCGGGATGGCGAGCCGATCCGACCCACCACGGCCACCGACCTCGCCCACGCGCTCGTCGGGACCGGCTTCTCCTACGACCCGGAGCGGCGCGGCGAGCAGGCGCGGGTGCTCGTCGACGTGCTCCCCCGGGTGCGCGACGTCCGGCGCCAGGGCGCCGCCGCCGTCGACCTCTGCTCGGTGGCGTGCGGACGCCTCGACGCGTACTACGAACGGGGCCTCGCGCCGTGGGACCTGGCCGCCGGGGGCCTGATCGCGACCGAAGCCGGCGCCGAGGTCACCGACTTCGACGGATCACCGGCGCGGAGCGGTGCGGTCGTGGCCGCCGCGCCGGGGATCGCGGTCGCCCTTCGCGAGCTCCTGGCCACCACGGCGGCCGCTCGCGCCTGACTCCATCGGAGATGGCGGCCATCTGTCGAGCAGGTGCGCGGTCCGGCCTGTAACCCGATCGCAACCGGAACGGCACCGGACCGCCGATCGCGCCCGCCACTCTGACCGCCCATGACGCCCGTCGACGCCCGACGAGCGCCGGTGACCGTTCGCATCGCTGGTGCGGCTGTGGTCCTCGAGCTCGCCGACCTCCTCGATGCCGACACCGGCGCGGCCCTCGTGGCCGCGGCCGAGGCGGCGACCGCCACCGCGCCGACGCGGGTCGACATCGACCTGCGCAGCCTGAGGTCGTGGACCCAGGACGGCGCCGCCGCGCTCGTGCGCTGCCGGGAGATCTGCGGTGAGCTGCCCGACGGCCTGCACTACCGCACGGGACGGGGTCCGGGCCGAGCCGCGCTGCTGGCCGCCTACACCTGACGCGGCGGCCCCTCACCTAGGCTGGCCCTTCATGACCACGCGCATCCTGGCCGTCGAGGACGACGAGCGCATCCGCACCGCTGTGAAGCTCGCCCTCGAGGACGAGGGCTGGGCGGTCATCGAGGCGGCCACGGGTGAGGACGCGCTGCTGCACTTCCAGCGCGAGCCCGCTGACGTCGTGCTGATCGACATCATGCTCCCCGGGATCGACGGCTTCGAGGTCTGCCGGGCCATCCGGCGCACCTCCGACGTCCCGATCGTGATGGTCACCGCCCGCGCCGACACCCACGACGTGGTCGCCGGCCTCGAAGCCGGCGCGGACGACTACCTCACCAAGCCCTTCGCCCCCAAGGAGCTGTCGGCGCGGATCCGCGCCCTGCTGCGGCGAGCGCGAACCGCCGACGTCAGCTCCCCGCACCTGCGGTTCGGCGACCTCGAGATCGTGCCCGAGGAGGGCGTCGTGCGGCGCAACGGGCGCGACGTGCACCTCACCAAGACCGAGTTCCGGGTGCTGGTCGAGCTGGCCCAGAGCCCCGGTCGCGTGTTCAGCCGGGAGGTGCTCCTCGAGCGCATCTGGGGCTACGGCTACTTCGGGGACGGCCGACTGGTGGACGTCCACGTCCGCCGGCTGCGCACCAAGGTGGAGGCCGACCCCGCCAACCCGCGGCACGTCGTCACCGTGCGCGGCCTGGGCTACAAGCTCCAGGTCTGACCGGCGCCGTGCGCCGGTTCCCTCTCACACGACGGCTCGGACTCCGAGCCCGGATCACGCTGGCCTTCACCATCGGCGCCCTCTTCCTGTCCGTCCTGCTGGCCGCGACCACGTGGGCCCTGACCCGCACGAACCTGCTCAACCAGCGCGAGGACTCGGCCACCGTGGTCGTGTACCAGAACGCCGGCACGGTGCAGCAGCGCGTGCGGGACACCGACGCCCAGACCCTGCTCGGCTCGCTGCTCACCCCGCTCGGTTCGCAGCCCGATCCTGTTCGACGGCGTCAACTACATCGCTCGGAACCCCGGGTTCGGACAGGACGCGCTCCCCGAAGCCCTGCGCACCACGGTGCGGAGCGGGCAGCCCAGTCGGATGCGGTTCCGGCTCGACGGCGAGATGCAGCTCGCCGTCGGCATCCCCATCCCGTCGGAGGAGGTCGCCTACTTCGAGATCGTCTCCCTCGAGGACGTGGAGGACACCCTCGACGCGCTCGCCGTGTCGCTGCTCGGCGCGGCGCTCGTCACGACCCTCGCCGGCGCGTTCCTCGGGTGGTGGGCCAGCCGGCGGGCGCTCCGGCCCGCTGAGTGGGGTGTCGAGCGCCGCCACGGCGCTCGCGGCCGGTCGGCTCGACACGCGGCTCGAGCCGAGCGACGACCCCGACCTGCGCTCCATCACCGCGTCCTTCAACGACATGGCGCAGGCCCTCCAGGACCGCATCGAACGCGACGCACGGTTCGCATCGGACGTCAGCCACGAGCTCCGCTCGCCGCTGATGACGTTGGCCGCGTCGGTCGAGGTCATGGACAACCAGCGCGACGAGCTCCCGGACCGGGCCCGTGCCGCCCTCGACCTGATGGTGGGCGACATCGACCGCTTCCAGCAGCTCGTCGAGGACCTGCTCGAGATCTCCCGCTTCGACGCCGGCGTCGTGCGCCTCGAGCTGGAGGAGGTCCACCTCGCGGAGCTGGTGATGCAGGCGGTGAGCCACTCCACGGAGGCGGACGTGCCCGTCGAGCTCGACGCCGAGCTGGCCGGCGTCGTCGTGCAGGCGGACAAGCGGCGCATCGTGCGCGTGATCGCCAACCTCCTCGACAACGCGGCAAAGTACGGCGGTGGCGCGTCCAGTGTCTCGCTCCGCCAAGCCGACCATGGCGTGCAGATCGCGGTCGAGGATCGCGGCGATGGTGTGCCCGAGGAGGACCGCGAGCTGATCTTCGACCGCTTCAACCGGGGCACGGCGGCCGGCCGCCGGGGCAGCAGCGAGGGGGTCGGCCTCGGCCTGGCCCTCGTGGCGGAGCACGTCAACCTGCACGGCGGGCGCGTCTGGGTCGAGGACCGCGCCGACGGCACCGAGGGGGCCCGCTTCGTGGTCGAGCTCCCGGTGGAGGAGCCCGAGTGAGCCGCCGCCTCCTCGAGCGTGCTCGTGGTGCTGCTCGCCCTCACGGGCGCGTGCGGGCTCTCCGAGGACGGCGGCCCGCAGGCGATCGCGCCCGAGAACCTGCCGCCCGACCTGCTCGACCCGAACCCGGGCACGAGCACCACGCTGGCCCAGAACCCGGGCAACGACCTGGTGAGCGTGTACTTCATCGAGGCTGACGGCGACGACGTGCGCCTGGCCGAGGTCGAGCGCAGGGTGGCCGACGATCAGGACCCCGGCGACCTCATGGTCGCGCTCCTGGCCCAGCCGACCGAGGAGGAAGCGGCCGCCGGGATCACGACCACCGTCCCCGCCGACACGACGCTGCGGGCCCTGCCGCTCCTCAACGAGGAGACCGGTGAGCTGGTCATCGACCTCTCGAGCGAGTTCCTCTCCATCGAGGGTCCCGAGCTGGCGAAGGCGTTCGCGCAGATGGTGTGGACGGTCACCGAGGTCGACGCCGTCGATCAGGTGCGGTTCCTGGTCGACGGGGAGCCGATCCGCGCCCAGAACGCGGAGGGGGCCGAGAAGGACGGCGCCGTCATGCGCCGCGACTACATCATCCTCGCGCCGCGCTGACCTACTCGAAGAACACCTGCGCCACCCCGTAGAGCTCGGGGTCCACGAGCTTCAGCTCGCCCACGGCCTCCGCCAAGCGGCACCCGGACGACACGGTCGGCCTGCAGGGCGACCATCGTGCCCCACGCCCCGTCGTGCACGGCGTCGATGGCGGCGACGCCGAACCGGGACGCGAGCACACGGTCGAAGGCGGTCGGCGTGCCACCCCGCTGCACATGGCCGAGCGTGGTCACCCGGGTCTCGAACCCGGTGCGGACCTCGATCTGCTCCGCCAACCGCGTGCCGATGCCGCCCAGGCGAACGTGGCCGAAGGCGTCGAGCTCCCCCGACTGGAGCTCCATCGACCCCTCCTTGGGCGTGGCCCCCTCGGAGATCACGACGATCGACGCCAGGCGCTTGCCCTTCGTGTGCCGATGTCGGATGGCCTCGCACACCGCTTCCACGTCGAAGGGCTGCTCCGGGATCAGGGTGATGGTGGCGCCTCCCGCGATCCCCGCCCACGCCGCGATGTGGCCGGCGTGCCGACCCATCACCTCGACGACCATCACGCGGTCGTGGCTCTCCGCCGTGGTGTGGAGCCGATCGATGGCGTCGACGCAGATCTGCACGGCCGTGTTGAAGCCGAAGGTCAGCTCGGTGGCCGACAGGTCGTTGTCGATCGTCTTCGGGACGCCCACGACCGCCGTCCCCTCCTCGGCCAGGCGGTGGGCGACTCCGAGGGTGTCCTCGCCGCCGATGGCGATCAGCGCATCGATCTCGTGCTCGGCCAGCGTGGCCCGCACCTGATCCGAGCCCCCGTCCACCTTGTAGGGGTTGGTGCGGGAGGAGCCCAGCACCGTGCCCCCACGCGGCAGGGTGCCGCGCATCTGGTCGATGCCGAGCGGCACGAGGCGACCCTCGAGCACGCCCTTCCACCCGTCCAGGAACCCCACGAGCTCATCGCCGTAGACGCGCTCGCCCTTGCGAGCGACGGCGCGCATGACCGCGTTGAGTCCAGGACAGTCACCACCGCCAGTGAGCATGGCCACTCGCATGTGTGCGCCTCCCGGGTCGTCGTCGCGAACCTATAGCGATCCGCCGCCCGGCCGCGCCGGTGCTGAGCACTCGGCCCACGGCGTAAGTTCTGCGGCCGATGTCTGTCGTGATCGCCGTCGACGCCGGTACCACCGGAGTGCGCGCGTTCGCGCTGCGCGACGACGGCACCGCGGCGGGGTTCTCGTACCAGGAGTTCACCCAGCACTTCCCCCGGCCCGGTTGGGTCGAGCACGATCCGACCGAGATCTGGACCGCAGTGCAGACGACCCTCGCCGCGCTCGTCGGCGAGCTCGACGAGCCCGTCGCGGCGATCGGGATCACCGATCAGCGGGAGACGGTCGTGGCGTGGGATCGGCGCACCGGCCAACCGCTGCATCGCGCCATCGTCTGGCAGGACCGCCGCACGGCGAGCCGTTGCGACGAGCTCCGCGCCGAGGGCGTCGAGCCGCTCGTGCGGGCCACCACCGGCCTCGTGCTCGACCCGTACTTCAGCGCCACCAAGGCGGAGTGGCTCCTCACCGAGGGCGGCGTGGCGGTGACGCCTGACCTGGCGATCGGCACCGTCGACGCCTGGGTCCTCTGGAACCTCACCGGAGGCATCCGAAGGCGGCGTGCTCGCCACCGAGCCGTCGAACGCCAGCCGCACCATGCTCTTCGACATCCGCACGCTGGCCTGGTCCGGTGAGCTCCTCGACCGCTTCGGGGTCCCCGAGGCGGCCCTCCCCGAGGTTCGGCCGTCGAGCGGTCGCTTCGGGGTCACGGCGAGTGGGACGGGCGCACCCGTCGGGCGTCCCGGTGTCCGGCATCGCCGGAGACCAGCAGGCCGCGCTCTTCGGCCAGGCCTGCCTCGAACCCGGCATGACCAAGAACACCTACGGGACCGGGAGCTTCGTGCTCATGAACGTGGGCGACCGATGCCCCGATCCGGTGGACGGGCTCCTCACGACGGTCGGCTGGTCGCTGGCCGACGGCACCCGCGCGTACGCGCTCGAGGGAGCGATCTTCGCGACGGGCGCGGCGGTGCAGTGGCTTCGAGACGGGCTCGGCATCATCGAGCGGGCCGGCGACATCGCGGCGCTCGCGGCGACGGTGCCCGACTCCGATGGCTGCGTCGTGGTCCCGGCCTTCACCGGCCTCGGGAGCCCCTGGTGGGATCCCTACGCCCGGGGCACCATCGTCGGCATCACCCGGGGCACCGGTCGCGCCCACCTCGCCCGGGCCGTGCTCGACGCCATCAGCCTCCAGACGCGCGACGTGGTCGCGGCGATGAGCGAGGCGTCCGGTCACCCCATCCGCGCCCTCAAGGCCGACGGCGGCGCGTCCGCCAACGACCTCCTGCTCCAGCTCCAGGCCGACGATCTCCAGGTGCCGGTGTCGAGGCCGGTGATCCAGGAGACCACCGCGCTCGGCGCCGCCTACCTGGCCGGATTGGCGGAGGGCGTCTGGGGCTCCCCCGCCGACATCACGGCCAACTGGCGCCTCGATGCCACCTTCGAGCCGACGGCGGATCCGGCCGCTTCCGACGCGAGGCACGCCACCTGGCGCCGCGCCATCGATCGTTCGCGCGCCTGGTACACCTGAGCAGTGGACCGACCCAACGCACCGGCCCCGTGGCCGTCGCGGGGTCGATGCTTCCTGGTGCTCCTCGGGCTCACGGGGTTCGCGATCAGCCAGCCGCTCCTGTCGGTCCTGGGGGACGACCCGACGACGCTGGCCCTCCACGACATCGAGGGCCTCTCCCTGCTCCTCTTCGCGCTGCTGGTCGCGGTGGTGCCACCGGTGGCCCTGTGGGCGCTGGTGACCGGGGTCGGCATGATCAACCGGCGCGCGGGACGGGTGCTCTACCTGCTCGCCGTCACGGGGCTCGTGCCTGCTTCGTCGTGCAGGTGCTCAAGTCCGCCGGCCTGGAGCGGCCGCTGGTGCTCGCCGTCATCTCGCTCGCGGCAGGGGTCGCGTTCGCGATCACCCACATCCGCCTCGTCGCGGTGGCCACCTGGGCGTCCTACACCGCGGTCCTCCCCCTGCTCGCGGTGGCGTTCTTCACCTTCGCCTCGCCCGCGTCCGCGCTGCTGACCACACCAGACGGCACCGGAGGTGGCCGCGGCCGCGGGTGGTGACGACCCCTCCGTGGTCCTGATCGTCCTCGACGAGCTCCCCACCCAGTCGCTCCTCGACGCGGCCGGCGGCATCGACTCGGTGCGGTTCCCCAACCTCGCGGCCTTTGCCGGCGACGCGACCTGGTACCGCCACAGCTCCGCGCTGGCACCGGCCACCAACTCCGCCGTGCCCTCCATGCTCACGGGCCAGCTCCCGACGCTCGATCCCCCGCTGTACGTCCACTACCCCGACAACCTCTTCACCCTCCTGGCTCCGACCCACGAGCTCGAGGCGCTCGAGTCCGTCACGACGCTCTGCCCCTACGACGGCTGCCTTCCCACGGTCACCGGCGACGACGGCGAGCAGGAGGAGGTCGGCGACGCGTCGCCCGGCTTCGGTGACCTGCTCGACATCGTCGGTCGACGTGTGGCTCGACCGGGTGTCGCTCGAACCGACGCCGCCTCCCGCGCTGGATGACTTCGAGGAGGTCGACGGGTCGACGTCGCCGATCTCACCGTCGACGAGTCCCCTTCGAGGTGACGTCTTCTACGGGGGCCTCGGCGACGAGGGGCTCGTCTCGAGGTCGACGCGGGCCCAGCTGCTCCTCGACTCCTTCGACGCCGACAAGGGTGCCGTCGCTCTACTACCTGCACCTCATGCTCCCCCATCAACCCTGGGGTCGGTGGCCGGACGGCGGCCGCTACGACCGTCTCGACTCCTACGTGCTGGACCTCGCCGAGGGTGACCGCGGCCTGCCGTTCTCGTGGAACGAGTGGATCGCCGCGGTCAGCGAGCAGCGTCACCTCCTGCAAGCGCAGTACACGGACCGCCTCGTCGGTGAGCTGATGGAAGGGCTCCGTGACGAGGGGCTCTACGACGACTCGCTCGTGATCGTCACCGCCGACCACGGCGCTCTCGTTCGAGACCGGGACGAGCACGCGCAACGTGGCCGACTCGACGATCGACGCCATCGCCTACGCCCCCCTCTTCGTCAAGCGGCCCGGGCCAAGACCAGGGGTCGATCGACGACTCGAACCTCATGTCCTTCGACCTGCTGCCGACGATCGCCGACGTCCTGGACCTCCCGGTCCCCTGGGCGGTCGACGGCGCCGCCGGCCGGCTCGCCCGCCGTCGACGGCACGAGGCGACGAGAAGCTGATCTACGACATCAGCGGCTTCGCCAAGTTCACCCTCGACGCCATCCTCGAGTGGCACGACGGCGACCAGTTCCCGACCGCCGACAACCGGTGGATCGGCCCGCTCCGCGACCCCGCCGACCCGCTCTCGGGGCTCAACGACCTCCTCGACGTCGGCTCGATGGTCGGCACCCCGCTGGACGACCTCGATCCCGTCGCGCGGCGACCACGCCGAGATCGAGGCCCTCGACGACCTCCTCCACCCGGATGCAGACGAGCCGCCTGCCGCGCTCGTGACGGGGCGAGTGCCCGGGGCCCCGAGCGATGCCGAGGTCGTGATCGCCATCAACGGCGTGGTGGTCGGCGGATCCAAGGTGTCGACCGACGCCGACGGCCGCGACGGCCGGATCGCCGTCCTGCTCCCGCAGGACGTGCTGGAGCGCGAGAACGAGGTACGGGCCGCGCTCGTCGTGGACGGCGAGGTCCGCGAGCTCGAGGTGGTGGGGACCTAGCGGGTGCCGGGACTCGGCTGGGCCGTCGGCCGGGTGCCACCGACCGGCTGGCGCCACGCGGTCATCGAGATCCGTCCCAGGACCGGAACGGGCCTCGGGGTGGGCTGGCGGCTACCACCGGTCGGCGTGACGTAGGGCATCGGGATCTCCTAGCGGGCGACGGATGGGTGGTTGCGGAAGGACGAGTACCGGATGATCTCCCGCAGGCGGGTGTCGACGATCCGGGCCAGCGCGGCGATCTGTCGGCGCTCGCGCGCTCGGTAGGCGGTGCCGTTGCGCCCCACGACGAGCGCGAGGCAGGTCGACGGGAGGGGCGACCACACGACGTCATCCGGCCCGGCCTCGCCGGATGCGACCCGAGAGGACGACTGGCTGCCCTCGACGAACGCGACGAGCCACGGCGTCGGCGGCACGGGGCCCTCCTCCGCGAGCACGGCGCCATCGGTGAGCTGCAGGACCGCGGACCACTCCGCCCCGATCACCCGGCGAGCGTGGTCGACCACCGCCTGCACGAGCTCATCGCGGTCGGCCGCACCCACGAGGATCGCCGCGGTCTCGAGGGCGTCGAGGCGCGGATCGTGGAGGGCGTCCGCCACCGGGCGGACCTCCTCGACGTCGACGCCGTCGACCTGCTGGATCTCCGCCACGAGGAGCTCCTGAAGGGACCCATCCGGCAGCTCGACGACCAGCTCGTCGATGGCCCGTCCGGCGCCTCGCTCGAGGATGTCGATGCCGACGATCTCCCCTCGCACGGCGCCGATGCGGCTGGCGACCTGGCCCAGCGCGCCAGGGCGGTCGGGCAGCCACATGCGGACGACGTACGTCTCCATGGCGAGGAACCTACGGAGGGCATGTGAACCACGTGTTTCGCCAGGGGCACAGGACCGAGAACCCCCATCGAACGTTCTTGACCGAATGGTCAAGTCGAGTACCGTTCGGCCCATGGCACGGAGGCTCACCCCCCGGGGCAAGGAGCGACGCGACCAATTGATGGCCTATGCCGCCGAGCGCTTCGCCGAGCAGGGCTACCACCCCACCTCCGTCAGCGAGATCGTGGCTGGCCTCGGCGTGGGCAAGGGCGTCTTCTACTGGTACTTCGACTCCAAGGAGCAGCTGTTCCTGGAGATCCTCAAGGACGCGCAGACCGACCTGCGCCGCCGCCAGCAGCAGGCCATCGGCGACGAGGAGGACCCCGTCCGCCGCATCGAGCTCGGCCTGCGGGCCTCGATGGCCTGGGCCGAGGCCCACCGCGACCACAACAAGCTGATCCAGTTCGCCGCCACCGAGACCACCTTCGTCACCGCCCTGCACCGCGGCCAGGACATCGCCGTGGCCGACGTCGTCAAGCACGTCAAGGAGGCGATCGCGCAGGGCCGCATCCGCGACGCGGATCCTGACGTGCTCGCCCACGCCATGGTGGGCGTGGCGGGCCACCTCACGCGCATCTTCATCTACGAGCGGGGCGATCCCGCCGAGAGCGTCGCCGACGCCGCCGTCGCCTTCTGCCTCGACGGCCTCAGCCCGGCTAGCGGCTGCGCGCCTCCGGGGCGCCTGGGCTTCGCCCACCGGGTGGCCCACCTGCAGCTCCGCCTGGCGGCCCGCAGCCTAGCCGACTCACCCGAGCTTCGTCAGCGCCTTCTTGAGGTTGCGCATGCCCTGGGAGATGCGCTGCTCGTTCTCGATGAGCGCGAAGCCGCACGAAGCCGTCACCGTCGGGGCCGAAGCCGACGCCCGGGGAGAGGGCCACGTGGGCCTCCTTCACGATCATCGACGCGAACTCGATCGATCCCATCTCGCGGTAGGGCTCCGGGATGGGCGCCCAGGCGAACATCGTGCCCTTGGGCCGTGGCATCTCCCAGCCCATGCGGTCGAGCCCGTCGCAGAGCGCGTCGCGCCGCGTCTGGTAGATCGCGCCGACCTCCCGCGGGAAGTCGACCGCCTCGTTCAGGGTGACGGTGGCGGCGATCTGGATCGGCTGGAAGGCGCCGTAGTCGAGGTACGACTTGAGCTTGGCCAGCGCTTGGACGACCTCGGCGTTGCCGGCGAGGAAGGCCATCCGCCACCCGGCCATCGAGAAGGACTTCGTCATCGAGTAGAGCTCGACGGCGCACTCCTTGGCCCCCTTGGCCTGGAGGATCGACGGCGGCAGCCAGCCATCGAAGCCGAGCTCGGCGTAGGCGTTGTCGTGCACGATGATGACGTCGTTGGCACGGGCGAAGTCGACCAGCTCCTGGAAGAAGTCGAGGTCGACGCACGCGGTCGTGGGGTTGTGCGGGAACGAGCAGACGATGACCTTCGGTCGGGGCCACGAGTGCTCGAACACGTACTGGATGCGCTCGAGGAGCTGCCCTTCGTCGTTGGCGCCCGTGGTCATCGGCACCTCGCGCACGGCGGCGCCCGCGAACAGCGGCCCCCAGATGTGGATCGGGTAGGACGGCGAGGGCACCATGCACGCGTCGCCGGGACCGAGCAGCACCCACATCAGGTGGCTGAAGCCCTCCTTGGCCCCGATGGTGGAGATGACCTCGGTGTCGGGGTCGAGGTCGACGTCGAAGCGCCGCTTGTAGAGGTCGGCGAGCGCCTGCCGCAGCTTCGGGATCCCACGGCTGGCCGAGTAGCGGTGGTTCCGGGTGTTGTGCGCAGCCTCGACGAGCTTCTCGACCGCGATCTCCGGGGACGGGATGTCGGGGTTGCCGAACCCCAGGTCGATGACGTCCTCGCCTGCCCGCCGCGCCTCGATCTTCAACCCGTCGATGATGGTGAAGACGTAGGGGGGCATCCCGTTGATGCGGCGGAACTCCATGGTTCGAGGGTACTGGGCCAAGATCGTGGGGTGAGCAACGAGATCGACGTCGTCATCGAGATCCCCCGGGGCAGCCGCAACAAGTACGAGTACGACCACGAGAAGCACATCATGCGGCTGGACCGCCGCCTCTTCACGGCCACGACCTATCCCGCGGACTACGGGTTCATCCCCGACACGCTCTCCGAGGACACCGATCCCCTCGACGCGCTCGTGCTGCTCGACGACCCCACCTTCCCCGGCTGCTGGGTGGCCGCCCGTCCGGTGGGCGTGTTCTGGATGACCGACGACGCAGGCCCCGACGCCAAGATCATCTGCGTGCCGGCCGGCGACGCGCGCTGGGAGCACGTCACCGACCTCGACGGCCTCCCCGACCACCTCACCGACGAGATCAGCCACTTCTTCGAGGTGTACAAGGCGCTCGAGCCCGACAAGTACTCGAGCGTGCGCGGGTGGGAGGGGTCCGAGGCCGCGTGGCAGGAGATCCAGGACTGCCGGCAGCGGTACGCCGAGACCCACCCCGCCTAGCGGTCGCGCCGAGACGAGGCAGGTAGATTCCGCGCCATGGGCGAACGACGGCTGCTCATCGACGGCAAGCTCGTCGACAGCACCACAGGCGGCACCTTCGACAACGTCAACCCGGCCACCCTCGAGGTGCTCGGCTCGGTCGCTGACGCCACCCCCGACGACATGCGCGCCGCCGTCGGCGCGGCCCGCCGAGCCTTCGACACCACGACGTGGGCCACCGACCACGCCTTCCGACGAGACTGCCTCTTCCAGCTGCAGGCCGCCATCCAGTCGGAGCAGGAGGAGCTGCGCGCCGAGCTCGTCGCCGAGGCGGGGTGCCCCGTCCTGCTCACCTACGGCCCGCAGCTCGATGCCCCCGTGCGGGAGGCGCTCACGTGGCCGGCCGAGCAGATCGAGTCGTTCCCCTGGGCCCGTTCGCTCGGCCCCAAGGATGCCTTCGGCATGGGCCAGCAGACCGAGCGCGAGGTGTGGCGCGAGCCGATCGGCGTGGTCGGGGTGATCGTGCCGTGGAACTTCCCCGTCGAGATCATCCTGAACAAGCTCGGCCCGATCCTCGCCATGGGCAACACGTGCGTGCTCAAGCCGGCGCCCGACACGCCGTGGAACGCCACCCGCCTCGGGCGGCTGATCGCGGAGAGCACCGACATCCCGCCGGGGGTCGTGAACGTGGTCGCGTCCTCCGACCACCTCGTGGGTGAGGTCCTCTCCACCGCTCCGGAGGTCGACATGGTCGCCTTCACCGGCTCCACCGCGACCGGGCGGCGGATCATGGCCGCGGCCGCCGCCACCGTGAAGCCCGTCTTCCTGGAGCTGGGCGGCAAGTCGATCAACCTCGTGCTCGACGACGCCGACTTCTCGTCCATCGGCTCCCTGGCGTCGTCCGTGTGCTTCCACGCCGGCCAGGGCTGCGCCATGCCCACCCGGATGCTGGTCCCCCGCTCCCGCTACGAGGAAGCCGTCGAGCGGGCGGCGGAGGCCTTCGCGCGTGTTCGCTACGGCGACCCCACCGACGCGTCCAACCTCATGGGTCCGCTCGTGTCGAAGCGCCAGCAGGAGCGGGTGCTCGGCTACATCGCGACAGGCCGAGCGGAGGGAGCGCGCCTCGTCAGCGGCGGCGGAGTGCCGGCCCACCTCCCGGTCGGCTGCTTCGTGGAGCCGACGCTGTTCGCCGACGTGGACAACAGCATGACCATCGCCCAGGAGGAGATCTTCGGCCCGGTGCTCGTCATGATCCCGTTCGACGACGACGATGACGCGGTCCGCATCGCCAACGACAGCCCGTACGGCCTCTCGGGGGTGATCACCTCCGGCGACCTCGAGCGGGCCAAGGCGGTGGCCCGCCGCGTGCGCACCGGCACCCTCGGGCTGAACGGCGGCATCTGGTACGGGCCCGACGCGCCCTTCGGTGGGTACAAGCAATCGGGCATCGGGCGCCAGTGCGGCATCGAAGGGCTCGAGATCTTCACGGAGACCAAGACCGTCGGATGGCCCGTCTGACCTCGGGTGACCCGGGAGAGGAGCCCACCGACCCCAAGGGTGGCTCGCGGGTGTTCGACCGCGCCGCCGGTGCTCGAGCAGCTTCGCCCGAGCGCCTCGAGCGACTTCGCCGTGAGGCCGCTGAGCACATCGAGCGGATGGCCGCCCGACGGGCTTCCGCGGCTCGAGGCGCTGATCGCCACGGGTCGCCGGTGACGTCAGCGCGCGCGGCGGCCGGGTCAGCCGAGCTGCGCGAAGGGGCTGCCGAGCTCGAACGGGAACTCACCGAGTCGTGGGCCCTGCTCGGCCAGCTCCTCGAGGCTCCAGCGGCCGTCCTTGGAGATCTTGTCGACGATCGCGAACGGTTGGAACAGCTCCACGTTGCCGCCGTACACGAGGAACGAGCGGCCCGTGATCGGGCAGCCCGCGGTGGCGAGGTAGGCCACCCACGGCGAGACGTTGGCGGGATCCATCCGGTCGAACTCCCCCGCGGGCACGGGCTGCGAGCTCGCCCCACCGAGATCCTGGGTCAGACGGGTGCGAGCGGCGGGGGCGATGGCGTTCACTCGGACGCCGTAGCGACCGAGCTCCGCGGCGCCGATGATGGTGAGCGCCGCGATGCCCATCTTGGCGGCGCCGTAGTTGGTCTGACCGACGTTGCCGAAGAGGCCCGAGGTCGAGGACGTGTTGATCACGGAGCCGCTCACCGGCTCGCCGGCCTTGGCCCGCTCCCGCCAGTAGGCGGCGGCGTGGCGCATGGGTGCGAAGTGGCCCTTCAGGTGGACCTTGATGACGGCGTCCCACTCCTCCTCGGTCATGTTGGTCAGCATGCGGTCGCGCAGGATCCCGGCGTTGTTCACGAGCACGTGGAGGTCGCCGAACGCATCGACCGCGGAGTCGACCAACCGCTTGGCGGCGTCGAAGTCGGTGATGTCGTCGTGGTTGGCGATGGCCTCGCCGCCCATCGCCTCGATCTCGGCCACGACCTCCTCGGCGGGCGTGGCGTCGGAACCCGTGCCCTCGGGCGAGCCGCCGAGGTCGTTGACGACCACCTTGGCTCCCTCGGCGGCGAACAGGAGCGCGTGCTCCCGCCCGATCCCTCGGCCTGCTCCAGTGATGATGGCCACCCGGCCGTCGAGCTGGTTCACGTGTGTCGTCCCCCTACTGAGTGGTTGCTGGCCCCGTTGCTAGACGGACTGGCTCGGCGCGTCCAGCGGAGCCGACGTGGCAGCATCGCGGCCCATGGAGATCGGACTGTTCGCACCCCTCGGCAACGGCAACGCGTCAGCGGAGATCCTCCGCACGCTCGGACGGGAGGCCGAGGACCGAGGCTTCGAGTCGGTGTGGGTCGCGGAGCACGTGGTGCTCTTCGACGACTACGCGTCGCAGTACCCCTACTCCCCCGACGGCCGGTTCCCCGGCGGCGGCGACACCGGTCTGCTCGAGCCCCTCACGGCCCTCACGTACCTGGCCGCCGTCACCGACCGCATCCGGCTCGGCACCGGCATCTGCCTCGTGCCGCAACGCAACCCCGTCTACACGGCGAAGCAGGTCGTGGACCTCGACTGCCTGTCGGGGGGCCGGGTCGACTTCGGGATCGGCGTGGGGTGGCTCCGCGAGGAGTTCGAGGCGGTGGCCATGCCGTTCGAGCAGCGGGGGCCTCGCACGGACGAGTACCTGCAGGTGATGCGCTCGCTGTGGACCGACGAGGTGTCGTCCTTCGAGGGCGAGCACTACACGCTCCCCGAGTGCCGGATGTACCCCAAGCCGGTGCAGAAGCCGCACCCACCGATCCACGTCGGCGGCGAGAGCAACGCGGCGCTGCGCCGAGCCGCCCGCCACGGCGACGGGTGGTACTCCTTCAACCGGCTGCCGGCCGATCTCGGCGAGCCCCTTGCCCGCCTGGACGAGCTGCTCGCCGCCGAAGGACGCAGCCGGGCCGACCTGGAGCTGACGGTCTCGCCGTACTTCCACGCGGTGGACGCGGCCGCCATCGAGGCGTACCGCGAGCACGGCGTCGATCGGCTGGTGGTGCTCTGCTTGGCCTTCGACGTCGACGGCCTGCGCGCCCAGCTCGACGACCTCGTCGTGAACGTCCTCGAGCCGTCCCGCGCCTGACGAGAGGCAACGAGTTCTGCATCCAGTAGGCGCCGATCTGCGAGGCTTCCGCGATGGCCTGCATCCGCATCGAGCAACCCCGCGATGGAGTGACCCTGCTGACCCTCAACCGGCCCGAGCGCCTCAACGCGATGAGCGCCGACCTGGTCGAGGAGCTGCACGACGCCCTCGATGCCGCCGGGCGCGACCGCAGCTGCCGGGTCGTCGTCCTGACCGGCGCGGGCCGGGGGTTCTGCGCCGGCCTCGACCTGACCGGCTACGGCACCCCGCCCGGCGGTGAGGGCCTCGGCCGGGTGCAGGCCGGCATGGCGACCCAGAAGCACATCGCCGCGCTCATCCCGAAGCTGCGCGGTCTGCGTCAGCCGGTGATCGCAGCCGTCAACGGGCCGGCGTCGGGCGGCGGGCTCGCGCTCGCGCTGGGCAGCGACGTCCGGATCGCGGCGGCGTCGGCCCGCTTCAACGTGGCCTTCGTGCGCATCGGGCTGTCGGGATGCGACATCGGGGTGAGCTGGCTGCTTCCGAGGCTGATCGGTGCCTCCCGCGCCTGGGAGCTGATGCTCACGGGCCGCATCATCGACGCGGCACGCGCGAACGAGCTCGGCCTCGTGTCCACCGTCGTCGAGGACGACGCGCTGCTGGACACGGCGTTCGCGGTGGCCGCCGAGATCGTCAGCAACAGCCCGTGGGGCGTGGCCCAGACCAAGGAGGTGATGTGGAGTCAGCTCGAGGTGGGGTCGTTGCAGGCCGGCATCGACCTGGAGAACCGCACGCAGATCCTGGCCTCGCAGACCCCGGACGTGCAGGAGGCGATCCTCGCCTTCATGGAGAAGCGCCCACCGAGCTTCGAACCGACTGAACCGCGCGCCTAGCGATCGCTGCGGCGGCCGAGGAGCGCGAGGAGGCGGGTGGCATCGTCCGCATCGTCGGGCACGGCCTGCGCCTCGCCGAACATGCCCGACGCCCGGATCAGGGCCTCCTGCTCGCGCCACACCGGGAGCACCGCCTCGACGACCGCGTCGTCGAGCGTGCGGTCCTGGCCGGTGGCGGTGGCGAGGTCCCAGCCGTGCACCTCGGCGTCCGTGAGCATCTGACCGATGTACTCACGGCAGGGGACGTCGGCATACGACAGGTGCACGATGGCATCGAGGTCGGTCGCGGCGAAGGCGGCGACCGACGCCGCGGTCGCGGTTCGCGTCGTCGCGAGCGGCTCGGCGCCCAGCACGTCACCGTCGTAGCGGTCGCCGACCTGCTCCACCGTCTCACCGGCGAGGAGGTGCGGGGCCCAGAGCTGCTCGTAGGTCACGTGGTTGACCAGCGCGCGCACGTCCCACTCCGTGCACGGCGTGGGCATGGACCACTGCCCGGCATCCACCTGAGACACCCGGTCGACGAACCGCTCCATGGAGCGGGTGAAGAGCGCGACGAGATCAGCCATGGTTGGCATCCTCCTGCAGATCGACGCGGTGCAGCGTAGGCCAGCGACGACGCGCGCCCCTCGCCGCGTGAGAACCTGTCCTCATGCTGGAGATCGCGCCGCTGACCGCCACGATCGGTGCCGAGATCGCGGGGGTCGATCTCGCCGACCATCTCGACGACGCCGTGATCGAGGAGATCCGGGAGGCGCTCTTGGAGTGGAAGGTGGTGTTCTTCCGCGACCAGCACCGCCTCGATCGAACCAGCCAGGTCGCGTTCGGCCGACGGTTCGGCGAGCTCGAGATCCATCCGATCACGCCCGCGGACCAGGAGCATCCCGAGGTCTTCGTCATCCCGGCGGGCGGCAAGTTCCGAGCGCCGGACCACTGGCACTCTGACGTCACGTGGCGGCCGGAGCCGTCGCTGGGCTCGATCCTCCGTGCCGTCGAGCTCCCGCCCCTCGGCGGCGACACCCTCTGGGCGGACATGGGCAAGGCGTACGACCTGCTCGACGACGAGACCAAGGAGCTGATCGACGGGCGAGCGGCCACCCACGACTACGCCTCCGCCTTCGGGCGCGGCCAGCCGCCCGAGGTGCAGGAGCGGATGCGCGAGCAACACCCGACGGTGGAGCACCCCATCGTCCGCACCCATCCCGAGACGGGCCGCCAGACGCTGTACGTGAACATGAGCTTCAGTCGAGCCGTCGTCGGGATGGACGCCGACGAGAGCAAGGCGCTGCTGTCGAGGCTGTACCGGCAGGCGACGATCGTGGACGTCCAGTGCCGCTTCCGGTGGCAACCGGGGTCGGTCGCCTTCTGGGACAACCGGGCCACGCAGCACATCGTGTCGAACGACTTCCTGCCCGCGCGCCGGGTGATGGAGCGGGTGACCGTGGTGGGCGACAAGCCGTTCTGAGGCGCGTTCAGCCGTCCCTCGTGAGGAGCATGGCTCCCGCGACGGGGCCGCCGCCGTTGGCCACCGCCGCCACCTCCACCCGCTTGTGGGCCACCTGCCGGTCGCCCGCCTCGCCGCGCAGCTGCAAGACGGCCTCGTGGAGGAACCCGAAGCCGTGGAGGCGTCCCGCCGACAGCTGGCCCCCGTGGGTGTTGAGGGGCAGCTCACCGTCGAGCGCGATGCGAGCGCCGCCCTCGACGAAGGGACCGGACTCCCCCTTGCCGCAGAACCCCAGCGCCTCCAACCAGGCCATGGTCAGGAAGCTGAACCCGTCGTACAGCTCGGCCACGTCGACGTCCGCCGGCGTGAGGTCGGTGCGGGTCCAGAGGTGCGCGCCAGCGTCGCGCGCGCCCATCGTCGTGAGGTCGTCGAACTGATCGAACGACGGGCGGCCGCGCAACGCCGTCCCCATGGCCTCGACCCGCGCCACCGGGTGGTCGACGTTGCGGGCGTGCGCCGCGGCGGACACCACCACCGCCGTGGAGCCGTCCACCGGGGCGTCGCAGTCGAACAGGCGGAAGGGCGTGCTGATCATCCGGGACGCGAAGTAGTCGTCCAACGTCATCGGGTCCCGGTACACGGCCTTCGGGTTGAGCGCTCGCGTTGCGTCGGGCGTTGAGGGCGATCATCGCCAGCTGCTCGGAGGTGGTGCCGAACGTGTGGAAGTGGCGTTGGGCGTTCAGGGCCAGCCAGTTGGCCGCGGAGTACGCGCGGAAGGGGATGTTCCACTGGAACTGGCCCCCCAGCCTCGTGGAGCCGCCTCCCCCGCCCATGCCGAGACCTCCCATGCCGACGCCCTGGCGGCCCCCCGACCCCTGCTCGGTGCTCTCCGTGACCGTGCGGTACACGAGCACGTGGCGGGCCAACCCCGCGCCGACCGCGAGGACCGCGTTCTGCACCGCCGCGAGCTGGGCCGATCCTTCGATCCCACCGGAGTGCCAGCTCAGCTCCAGGCGCAGGGCCTCGTGCACCTCGGGTGATCCAGGGCCGGCGAAGCCGGGCCCGCCGAGGCCCGCCCCCGGGTACGTGGCCAGCCCGTCGATGTCGGCCAGGCTCAGGCCCGCGTCCGCCACCGCCTCGAGCGACGCGTCGATGGTGAGATCGATGCCCGTCCGCCCGAGCCGCCGTCCCACCGCCGATTGCCCGATCCCCGAGATGATGGACCGCTGCTCGAACTCGGTCACTCCACCCCCGCGGGCTCGAACAGCGGCAGCCACACATCGTCGTGCGGCTCGAAGGTCACCTGCACCGGCATGCCGATGTGGACGTCCTCGGGCGGGCACCCGATCACGTTGGTCGTCAGACGCAGGTCGGCCTGTTCGGCGAGGACGACGATCGCGATGGCGTACGGCTCGGGGTCGCCGTCCCACGGGTGGTGGTTCACGGTCACCGAGTGCACCTCGCCGCGGCCGCTCACCTCGCTCGGCGCGATCTCGCGGCTCCCGCACTCCGGGCAGCGCGGGATGGGCGGGTGCAGGTAGTACCCGCAGCCCTGGCAGCGGAGGAACCGGAGCCGGCCGTCCGCGCCGGAGGTCCAGAAGAACCGGTTCTCGTCGTCGAGGAGCGGCAGGACGCGGAAGGGAAGGCTCGCCGGCTCGCTCATCGACCGCGACGCTAGGTTACCGTTCGGTCGATGGGCGCCAGCACCCCGACCCGGCGCTGACATGCGGTTCGCCACCACCCACCCGCTGGTGACCCACCCCTACCATCCCGACCTGGTCACCGGGGCGGGGATCGCCGCGCTGGCGACGGCCGCCGAGGCCGCTGGCGTCCACGGGTACGGGTTCACGGATCACCCGGCCCCGTCGCAGCGATGGCTCGACGGCGGTGGTCACGATGCGCTGGATCCCTTCGTCGCCCTCGGCTACGCCGCGGCCCACACCACGACCCTTCGGCTCATCCCGAACGTGATCGTGCTGCCGTACCGGAACCCGTTCGTGGTGGCCAAGGCGGCCGCCACCCTCGACGTGCTGTCCGGGGGGCGCTTCACCCTCGGCGTCGGCGCCGGCTACCTCAAGGGGGAGTTCGCGGCACTGGGCGTCGACCACGGGGAGCGCAACGAGCTCTTCGACGAGCATCTCGACGCGCTGATCGCCGTCTGGACCGGCGACGACGTCACCATCGAGGGTCGCCACTTCAACGCCCGCGGGCGTCACCGCCCATCCTCGGCCGGTCAGCGTCCCGCATCCACCGATCTGGATCGGTGGCAACAGCGGCCGGGCCCGGCAGCGCGTGGCCGATCGGGGTGACGGCTGGTGCCCGTTCGCGGCGTCTCCCCTGCTCGCCGGCACGGCTCGTACGACCGCGCTGGAGACCACGCAGCAGCTGGGCGAGGCGATCCAGGACCTCCACACCCGCCTGGAGGGCGCCGGCCGAGATCCGTCGTCCATCGACATCACGTTCTCCAACGCCGCCGGCGGGGATCCGGCCTCCGACGCCTTCGATGCCGACGCCCACCTCGAGGGCCTGGCCGAGCTCGCCGCCCTGGGCGTCACCTGGGTCCAGGTCGCGCTGCCCGGCGATTCGCTCGCCCACGCCATCGAGACCGTCCAGCGCTACGGCCGCGACGTCATCGCTCACACGTGATCTACCGCTTCTGTGGTCGCTCAGCACCGCATTCCGGTGTTCAGCGACCACAGAAGCTGTCGAGGGGGCATGATCGGGCCTCGTGGGACACGAAGCACGCATCGAGGCAATCGTCGCTCGACTCCCCGAGGCCGTGCGCGTCGACATCGAGGCATGGGACGGCGAACCGACGTTCCGCGTGAACGGCAAGAACTTCGTGTTCGCGCACCCGCAGTTCACGAGCATCACGGTGAAGCTCCCGAAGGAGGAGGCGACGGCCACGGTGGCCACCGACGAGGCGGTGTCGCCCACCGGGTACGGCCTCGGCCGGCACGGCTGGGTGTCCGTGGATCTGTCCGGCCGGATCGCCGCCGCTCGCTGGGCGGAGGTCGAGGAGTGGATCCGCACCTCCTACACGCTGGTCGCACCCAAGCGGCTGGCGCGCGTGGTGCTCGAGGAGGACGGCGTCTAGGCGGCGGAACTCGTTCCCTCGGGCAGCAGGGCGGCGCCGATGGCGCCGGCGTGCTCCCCCAGGACGGCGGGCACGATCGGCACGACGGGCCGCTTCTCGCCGCCGAGGACCAGCGTGGCGAACTGGTTGCGCACCTCGGGCAAGAGCAGGTCGGCGGCGTCGACCAGCCCCCCACCGATGACGATCACCTCCGGATCGAGCACGTTGGTGAGGTTGGCGAGCCCGAGCGCGATCCATCGGGCGAGCGCGTCGAGGACGGCTTGCGCCTCGTGGTCGCCCGCCCGCGCGGAGGCCGTGACGTGCTCGCCTCGCACCGCCTCCGGATCACCGCCGGCTCGCGCCACCACCGCATCCAGACGACCCGCCACGGCCGCGTCGCGAGCCAACCGCGCGAGCCCGGTGCCCGACGCCAGGCGCTCCCAGCAGCCCCGCTTGCCGCACGGGCACGGCGGGCCGTTCGGGTCCACGACCATGTGGCCCGGCTCGCCCGCGAAGCCGTGAGCGCCGCGCAGGATCCGCCCGCCGGTGACGATCCCCGCGCCGATTCCCGTGCCGAAGGAGACGACCAGCGACTCCTCCGCGCCGGCCGCGGCCCCGGCGGCCTGCTCCCCCACGGCGTGGCAGTTGGCGTCGTTGTCGACCGTGGCGGGGACGCCCAGTCGGTCCGTGAGCAGCTGCGCGAGCGGGACGTCGCGCAGCTGGCGCAGGTGGGGACCCATGTGCAGGGTGCCGGTCCGATCGACGAGACCCGGGATCCCCACACCGACGGCCCGGGGGCTCGCACCGAGGGCACCCGCCAGCCCCACCAGGATGTCGACGAGGCCGGCGCCTCCGTCCGGGGTGGGGACACGGTGCTCGGCGACGATCGTGCCCGGGTCCCGTGGATCGATGGCCACACCGAGCACCTTGGTGCCGCCCACGTCCAACCCCACCGTTAGCACGCCGACAGCATGCCGCAGCCTGAGCCGCGGCTAGTACCTGAGCAGCGCGCCGATCCGCCCGATCACGTCCAGGTCGGCGTTGCCCACGCAGATCGAGACGGGGATGCCCTGCGTCAGGGCCTCCTCGATCGCGTCCTCGACGACGTCGCCGACCCGCTCCATGGTCGCTCCGGTGTGAGGATGGGCCGGCCCGACCATGGCCAGCGCGCCGTCCGGGCGCGCGCCATCCCTCCTGGGCGAAGCCCTTCGAGACCACGAGGCGCTCGGCGCGCCGCTCGGAGAGCGCCGCCAAGGTCCCCGGCAGCCCGGCCACCCCTCGTCGGCCCGTGGCCGCCGCCTCGCGGAGCCGGTCGACCAGAGCGGCCTCCCGCCTCCGCTCCACCTCGGCCTCGACGGCTTCGGCCGCCAGCAGCACGTCGGAGGCTGACGCGCCCACGCCGACCTGGACGCGCCCGCACAGGCGGGCCGTGAGATAGGGGTGCAGTGCCTGTTCGAGCTCACCGGCGATGGCGTCGGGAGCGCCGATGGCCAGGTGCTGGAAGCCACGCGCCTGCCAGAGGTCGAACGCGGCGCGGGCCGCGTTCCGCAGGTGCTGGTGCGCGAGCTCCTCCCGGTGATGGGCCGGCGTGCCGCGCTCCCGTTCACCCCGGCTGTCGTAGTCGCGCGGGAGCTCGTCGAGCAGCTCCGAGCGATCGACCAGCAGCCCGAGCTCGAAGACGTAGAGCTCGGCCCGCTGCTTGTCGGCCAGCAGGACGCCGATCGGCTCGTGCTCCTGCAGCATCGACTCGAGCTGACCCACCGCCGGCGCGTGGTTGATGACCACGCACGTCCGCACCGGCTTGGGAAGCTCGATCACCTTCCACAGGTCGGTGGCGGCACAGGCGAAGATCGCCAGCCCCCTCGTCGCACTCCGATCGACGCCGCCCCGCACGAAGGCCTCGATGCGTCGCAGGTCGTCGTGCACGGACCGGTCGCCGTTCGCTCGCTGCTTGGCGCTGCGCATCACCACATCCAGCTCGTGCTCCACATCCTGGCGACGCACGAGCCGGCGCCCATCGACGTCCAGGTAGCAGCTGGTGATCGGCGCGCCGCCTCGTATCCCTGCGAGCTCCCGGATGGCGGCTTCGCTGATGACGGCCACAGCACCTCCAGATCGCGTCGGGACTGGTGATGCTAGGCCGTCGCCTCAGACCATGCTGGAGGCCTGCGGCCGCACGACGGCAGCCCGGTCCTCGCCCGCGAGCGCCACCCACGCGGCCGTGGCCGGATCGTCGCTGATCACGATGACCTGCACCGCCTCGCTCATCCGCTCGAGACGACCGAGGACATGTTCCATGTCCTCCTGAGGTAGGCCGAGCAGCGCATCGTCGAGGACGAGCGGCAGGGAGCCCCCGAGTGACACGGACCGTTGCGCCGCGAGGCGCGCGAGGAGGTACCACTCGACCTCCTCCGCCAGGTGGGCGACCTCCTGGGGCGGGGCGCTGTCGCTCAGCGCGGCCAGCTCCCGTCTGGCCCGGTTGCGCTCCGCGGCCAGGTCGGAGACCTCGGTGGCCGCGTCCGACGCGGCGGCGACCGCCAGCGCGTAGGTCTCCTCGGCGGACTCGAGTGACGGGACGTCGTCCGCGCTCTCGCTCGGCGTGTCATCGAGCGTGTGGAGCAGCTCAGCCGTCTCGGCCTCGGCCAGCTCCGCCGCCGCCAGCTCCGCCTCCACCCAATCCCTCGCGGCCGTGGCATCGGACTCTCGCATCGCCGCCGCCGCGACCGCAGCCTCGGCCGTCGCGGCGGCCTCGACGGCCGTGCGCTCCCTCTCGGCCGCGGCCGCCAGCTCGTCGACCAGCGCGGTCGCCTCTTGCTCCGCGTCGAGATGGGCCTGGTGGCGCTCCTCGGCCGCGCGGAGCTGCTCACGGGCCAGGTCGAGGCGCTCGATGCGGCGCTCCTCGGCGGAGTGCAGATCGCTGAAGCCGTTGGTGGACCCCACCATGCGGAGCGCGGCCTCGGCGTCGGCGCGCTGCTCCAGCAGGCCCGCGAGCTCGGCGCGCAGGGATCGCTCACGCGAGGCGGCCTCTCCGACCTCGCTGATCCACGCCTCGGCGACCATGAGGAGGTCATCGCGATCGAGGTCCTCGTCACCCACGACCACCCCGGCCTCGTCGAGGGCCCGGCGCAGGTCGACCATGACCTCGGCCGAGGGCTCGGCGTCGACCCGCAGCGCACGCAGCTCCTCGATGACGGACCCCGGCGCGGGCGCACCACCCAGGAACCCCCGAGCGTCCTCCAGCAGCGTTCGCCGCCGTTCCATCTGCTGCGCGCGGGCCAGCTCCGCGTCGGTCTCCTCGTCCAGCGCACGCCATGCGTCCTCGGCCGCCGCCAGCTCGGCTCGAGCCGCCTCGAGGGTCATCTCCTTCACCGGATCCACGTGGTGCAGGGAGCTGCCCATCATGTACTCGGAGTACGAGGCCAACCCGAGCTCGTCGAGGATGGCGTTCTCATCGGCGCGACAGGCCTCCACCCGGCGTTCGGCGCGCCCTCCCGCGAAGCGGCCCTCGGCCCGCTCGAGTGCATCGAGCAGGTCCGCGTGCGCGAGCTCGAGGCGATCCACGAGGTCACGGTCGAGCTCGGGGCTGCGCACGGCCTGCTCGGCATCGACCAGCGCCTCATGGGCCGCGTCGAGGCGGGCCCGGGCTTCCGCTCGATCGCCGCTGAGGGGTTCGCGATCCCTCGGCTCCTGCGCGCGGAGGTCGTCCTCCAGCTCCGCCAGCTCGGCCGCCAGATCCAGAGCATCCGGCACGGGGGCGACATCGTCGAGGGCACGGATGGGCTCGAGCTCGTCGGCCACCCGGTCGATGTCAGCCGGTCCGAAGACGGCGAGCTTCCGCTCCACCGCCTCGATCTCGGCTTCGACGCGCGCCAACCGGTCGGCCGGCGGTTCGCCGTCAGGGGCTTGGCCCGCGAGCTCCTCCGCCTCTCGCTCGGCGGCCACGGCGGCCTGCTGTCGCGTCCAGCTCCTCCGCCGCGGCCCGGACCGCTGAACCGGCGTCGGGATCGCTCGCGCTCCGTGCCGCGTCGAGGCGAGCGGCGACCTCGGAGCAATGGGCGGCCGCGGCCTGACGGGCCGCGAGCGCCGCCGCGGTCGCAGCCTCGACCTCGACCCGCGCCGCCGAGCTCTCCTCCACCGCGAGGACGATGCCGGCCAGCTCCTCCGACAGGCGACGGACCTGCGCGCTCGCGTCCGCGTGCTGGACGGCGAGCTCTTCGCGAGACGGCCCGATCACCTCCGGCTCCTCAGCCCGCTCGGCCGCCTCGCGGGCCCGCTCCACCGCCGTCGTCGCCGCCACCAGGGCGGACTGGGCGATGGCATCGCGTTCGCTGGCCGCGTCCCAGCGCGCCTCGAGGTCGGCGAGCGCCTGCTCGGCCGCCGTGCGCTCCGGTGTCGGAGGTGCGTGGTGGAGGGTGGGCAGATCGTCGGCGGTGACGACCGGCGCCACGTCCGCCGCATCGATGTCCAGCATGGCCAGCTCCGCCGGGCCGAGGTCGAACAGGACGCCGTGCGCCTCGAGCAGACCCTCCGCCCGCACGGCGCGACCGGACGCCAGCCCCGTCACCGCGTCCGCGAGCAGCTGCCGACCGGCGGCGTCCAGCCCGGTCACGACGGTGACGTGGGGGTGGAGGTCGATCATCTCCCCGGGGCCGGTCGCCAGCTGCAGCAGTCGCATCGCGCTCAGGAGACCTTGATCCGTTGCACGTGGCCGTCGCCGTCGTGATCGTCCCGGTCCGACGACGTGCCGGGCAGGTGGAGGCGGGCCGCCGCGGCCTGGGCGACCGCGGTGAGGGTCGCGACGATGTCCTGCAGCGACTTGGGGTCGTCGATGAGCTCCTCGGCGGCGTCGAGCAGGCTGCGCGTGGCCTGGATGACCTCGCGGGCAGCGGCCTGCAGGTGCTCCATCCCCTCGTGGACCTTGTCCTCGTGGTCAGCCATCGTCCGCACTCCCGTTGAAGATCACCACAAGTCTGCCCTGCTTGAGGCTCGCGTCCGCGATGCCACGTGACCGCAAGGAGTCCGGGAGGGTGATGGCCCGCCGATACGGACCGACCTTCACGAGGAGCTCGTCACCCCGTCGTCCGAGCTCGAGGTCGTCGCGATCCGTGAACGGCAGCTCCAGGGTGAGGATCGAACGCCCCTCCTCGCTGGTGATCGTCAGCGGCTGACCGACGTAGAGGATGCTCGCGGCGTCTCGGTCACCGTAGATGCGGTCGGCGAAGCCACGCAGCGCGTCGACGCCGACCAGCTCCTCGGGCGCCAGCTCCACGGTCAGCACGGGCAGCGGTGCGAAGCTGTCCTCGATCGTCTTGAGGTGCTCGACGTGCAGCTCCTTCCACCGCTCGAACCACGGGTCGGCCACCGCGTCCGGGAGCAGCCGGTTCGCCACGATGGCGTCCACCCGGTACCCGAAGAGCGAGAGGTAGGTGTAGGTGCGCCGCGCCTCCGCGATCACGATCCGCTCCGGGTTCACCACGAGCCGCACGCTCGTGCGGGTCGGGTCGATCAGGATGTCCCGGACGCCGTCGAGCCGGTCGTAGAAGTCGCTGGTCGCGGCGAAGACGTTGTCGTCCGCCATCGGGAGCGACGTCACGCGGGACAGCACGGGGCCGATCACCTTGTTCACACGACGGCCGACCGGGAACAAGCGCTCCATGTACCGGTTCAGGATGTCCGGCAGGGACAGGAAGCGGATCGTCTCCGCCGTCGGCGCACAATCGACGACGACGACGTCCCACTCGCCTGACTCGGCGAGCGTCTTGATGTCGGAGAGGGCGAAGATCTCGTCGAGCCCGGGGATGACCGAGAGCTCCTCGGCCTCCAGGCCCTCGACCCCGGCCCACGAGAAGACCTCGCGGAGGTACCCCTGGATCTCGTGCCAACCCTCCTCCATGCGCTCCTGGGCATCGAGCTGCTGACCCCAGAGGTGCTCGACGATGGGAGCGGCGACCGACCCCAGCGGCACGTCGAAGGCATCGGCCAGCGAGTGGGCCGGGTCCGTCGACAGCACCATGGTGCGAAGGCCGGCGTCGGCGCACCGGACCGCCGTCGCCGCGGCCGTGGTCGTCTTGCCCACGCCCCCCTTGCCCGTGAACAGCAGAACGCGGGTCACTGCTGCTGAACTTGGGCGCGCAGCTCGCGGAGGGCGGTGTGGACGATCTTCTGCTCGGCCCGACGCTTGACGAACCCCGGCAGGGGTACGACGAGCTCGACCGCGAGGTGGTACGTCACGAGCGTGCGACCCGGCGTCACCGCGGGCTCCAGCTGGTAGCTGCCGTCGAGCTTGCGCATGATGTCGCCTCGGACGAGCGCCCAGCTCAGGCGATCCTCGCCGTGGTCGTACTGCAGCGTGTAGTTGGTGCTCCGACCCATGGCGGCGGCGCGGAACGTGACCTCGTGGGCTCGACCCTCGTCGTCGAGGGAGTCGATCGTGACCCCCTTGATGTCCTTCGCCCAGGTCGGATAGGCGGCGAAGTCGAGCAGGACCTGGAGGATCGTCTCCGCGGGCGCCGCGATCTCCATCGTCTCCGTCGCCTGGTCAGCCATCAGCGCATTCTGGTCCAACCCCGCCCGGCAGGCCCACATGCACGGTTCAGGCTGCCGACCGGGGCGGCCGTTCCGGGAACTCGCCGTAGCGGCCGCCCCACAACGCCATCATCCCGAGGCCGAACGTCGGCGCGAGGATCCCGAAGGCGACCTCCGTGAAGGGCCGGATCGACGCCGCCACGACCACCGCGAGCACCTCGACGGCCAGGGCCCAGTGGAAGGCACGGCGGATCGGCTCCGGCGCGGTGGGACGGGCCAGGAGGAACAGGCCAGGAACGTTGATCAGCTCGGTGCGACTCCGTGAGACACCGAGCGCGTACGCCCAGAGCAGGGCACCGGTGCCCACCACGAACAGCACGCCGGAGAAGGCCGCGTGCACCGCGCCGAAGCGATCGGGCGCCGCGCCCGCCGCCATGCTCGTCGCGACCAGCCCACCGGTGACGGCGAGGGTGCTCTTGACGAGGAGGGTGCCCGGCGCGGCTCCGTCAGCCATCGGGGTGCGCCTCCCACCGCCGCAGCGCTTCCCCCAAGCGCTCGGCGAGCACGTCATAGGAGTACCCGGCGACGGCCCGCTCGCGTCCGGCCTGACCCATCTGCGCTCGCCGCTCGGGATCGTCGAGCAGCTCGTTCAGCGCGCGCGCGGCGGCGTTGACATCGTGGGGGTCGCTCACCACCAGGCCCGTGCTGCCGTGCACCACGGCCTCGGCCGCACCGCCGCTGCTGCCGGCCACCTGCGGCACGCCGGCCGCCGCCGCTTCGAGGAAGACGATCCCGAACCCCTCCTGCTCCAGGCCCGCCCAGCGGTTGCGGCACAGCATGGCGTACACGTCGGCGCAGCCGTAGAGCTCGGGCAGATCGTCGTGGGACACCCGGCCGAGCAGCCGGGCCGGAGCATCGGTGGCCGCGATGAGCCGCTGCAGTCGTTCGGCGTCGCGACCCCCGCCGCCGATCGCCACCACGAGGTCGGGTCGCGACGGGGCCAGGACCGCGCTGGCTCGGATCAGGGTGTCCATCCCCTTCCGCGGCACCAGCCGACTCAGGCTCACCACGAGGCTGGCGTCGACCGGCAGGCCGAAGCGGGTGCGGGCGCGCGCTCGGGCGGCGTCGTCGAGCGGACGGAAGCGCTCCGTGTCGACACCAGGCGGCACGACCACGCTCGGGAGCGGCCGCCCGGCGGCTCGCTCCCCCTCCGCCAGGGGGTAGCCGCCGGCGGCGATGACCAGGGATGCCCCCCGGAGCACGCGGCGCAGCGCGAGGTTGGGGCCCGGCAGGCGTCCGGGGACGGTGACCTCCGCCCCGTGCAGGACGACCGCGTACGGGCGGCTCAGGTGAGGGCCGAGCCAACCGACGGGGAGGGCCGGATCGAGCACGACCCCGTCGGCACCGATCTCACCGGCCAAGGCGTCGATCCGGCGGGCGAGGGACGGGGTGGGGAGGAGCACCGACTCCTTCGTGCGCACCACGCGAAAGGGCTGCGCCGCATCCCACGCGGTGCTCTCGGGATGGCGCGTGGTCAGCACGGCGAACGACGACGGATCCAACCGGCGCCAGAGCTCCCAGAGCATCGTCTGGATCCCGCCGACCTTGGGCGGGAAGTCGTTCGTCACGAAGAGGTGGGTCATGGGACGGTGGTCGCCAGCTCCTCCAGCACGAACGGATCCGCCTCGGACCCGAGCACCGCGAGCAGATCCTCGCGTCCCAGGCGGCGGGTCGCCCAGACGGCGTGGCCACGCAGGAGCGGGTCGGGGTGGTGCAGGTAGCGGTCGAGCAGCTCGACGACGACCGGGTCGTGCCCGTCGCCGACGTTGCCGAGGACGACGAGGGCGTTGCGCCGCACGTACCGGACCTCGCGCTTGGGGATGTACCAGCGCTCGGCGTGGGCGAGCACGACGGCGTCGTCGGGGTGGAGCAGGTCGAGCAGGCTCGCCCACGGGCGCTCCTGGCCCGTCGCGACGCTCGCCGGCGCGCGCCGGTTCGGCGGGCACACCTCCTGGCAGTCGTCGCACCCGTAGATGCGGTCGCCCAGGGCCACGCGGAACTCGACCGGGAAGGGGCCCTCGGCCTGCAGGAGCCAGGAGAGGCAGCGTCGGGCGTCGACCACTCCCGGCGCGGTGATGGCGCCCGTGGGGCAGCCGGCGAAGCAGCGGGTGCAGCTCCCGCAGCGGTCCTCGATCGGTGCGCTCGACGGCTCGAGCGGCGCGTCGGTGACGACCGACCCGAGCACGTACCAGCTCCCCAGACCCGGGAGCAGCAGGTTGGCGTTCTTGCCCCACCAGCCGATGCCGGCACGGTGCGCGGCGGCGCGGTCGACCATCGCGTTGTCATCGGCGAGCACCCGCGCCCGCCAGCCGTGCGCCTTGAGGATGACCGCCACCGCCTTCAGGCCCGTCTTGAGGTGCGCGTAGTGGTCGTCCCACGCGTACCGGGCGATCTGCCCTGACGGCCCACCCGGCGTGTCCGCCGGCGGATCCACGAGATAGCTCCTGGCGCCGACCACGAGCGCGCGAGCCGACGGCAGGGCGGCGCCCGGATCGGTGGAGCGCGCCGGCTGGCGGTAGGTGAAGGCCATCCCCGCGTGCAGCCCCGCCGCCTTGCGGCGCTCCAGCGTCTCCCGCACCTCGACGAAGGGCTCGGCCGAGGCCACCTCCACGACGTCGAGCCCCGCCCCGAGCCCCGCCGACCGGAGCTCCGCCGTGCGCGGGGAGCGTGGCCCTCGTCGAGTCGGTCATCCGGTACGTCGTCGATGGCGGAGCGCCGGCGCGAGGCCGCCTTGCTCCAGCAGGCGCAGCGCACGAGCCTCGACGACGTCGATCAGGATGGCGTCCCCCGGCTCGCGGGCGCAGAGGAACGTGACCACGCAGTCGCCACACGCCGAGGTGCCCTCCATCACGCACTCATCGCAGCTGATCCGCAGGTCTGATGCCATGCCGTCGACCCTACGCAGAGGGTGTGACAGCCTCCACGGCCGTGCCCGTGCCGCACCACCGGCACAGCACCTCGTCGATCGTCTCGGACAGCACCTCCGCCTCCTCCACCGACAGCTCCCCCCCGACCGAGTAGTGGTGAAAGGAACGCACCCGCGAGGTGACGGTGACGTCGAACCGAGTGAGGTTGCCACAAGCGGTGCACCGATACCGAGGGGAGGTCACGGGACGAAGTTAGTGGCGACGCCGTAGGCCCCGAAGCGGCGGCGTGGCCGCCGCCCCCATCGGGGGGTTATGCGAAGGGGGGCGGAGCCCCCTTGACGCACGGACGCGAAAGGGCCCGGTGCTCCCCCCGAAGCACCGGGCCCTGCGCCCCCCGATCATGATCGCCGAGGGATCGGCGTCGGAAGACTAGGCGACGGCGGCGTCGCCTGCTTGCTCGTTGGCCATCGCGGCGAGGCTCATGGTGTCGTACTCCTCGCCGGTGTCGGCCCAGTCCTCGAACTGGATGACCCCCATCTCACCGAACTTCGTGCGCAGCCAGCCGTTGTTGCGGTCGAGCAGGCCGAGCTTCTTGCAGTTCGGCACGATCTTCGAGAAGAGGAGCTGCTGGAACGGGTCCTCGTTCTTGTCGCCGCCGTGCTCGAGCTGGAGCTTGATCATGGCTCGCACGTCGACGCCCATGCGCTCCCACACCTCCTGCTGGAGGAAGCGGTCGCGCATGCGGACGGCGGCCTCGAAGGCGAACTGCTGGCGCTCGAGCATCTCGGCGTCGGAGAGCTCGCCGTAGTACTCCTTCAGCGACAGCACGCCGAAGGCCACGTGACGCGCCTCGTCGCTCATCACGTAGCGGAGCAGCTGCTTGAGGAGCGGCTCCTCGGTGAGCATGTGCATGAAGCCGAAGGCGGCGAGGGCGAGCCCCTCCACCATGATCTGCATGCCGAGGTAGGTCATGTCCCAGCGGCTGTCCTGCGATGATGTCGTCGAGCAGCATGCCGAGGTGGGCGTTGAGCGGGTAGTGCCCGTTCATCTTGGTGTCGAGGTACTTGGCGAACACCTCGACGTGGCGGGCCTCGTCCATCACCTGCGTGGCGGCGTAGTACTTGGCGTCGATCCACGGCACGGTCTCGACGATCTTGGCGGTGCACACGAGGGCACCCTGCTCGCCGTGCATGAACTGGCTCATCGTCCAGTTCTGGCTCTCGATGACGAACTGGTTCCACTCCTTCTCGCTCCAGTTGGCCAGCAGGCCCCCGTGGGCGGTGGCGGCCACGAAGACCGGGTCGGACTCGGGATCGCGCGGCGCGTTGGCGGCGACCTGCTCGATGTCGACCTCGAGGTGCCACGGCAGATCGGTCTCGCCGTTCCACTGGGCGCCCTTGGCCTTCTCGTAGAGCTTGTTGAGCGCGGGGCGCTCGCCCTTCTCGTAGTTCCAGGTGAACAGCGCGTCGGCGTTGTCCTTCACGGCGTGGACCATCTCGTCGACGTCGTGCGCGGTGATCGACAGGATGGCCTCGAGGTCGTTGACGTCGGCGCGGCCGATCATCTCTTCGTTGGTGGTCATCTCGGGGTTCCCCCTGGGGTTTGGTGTTGGATGTCAGCGATCGGTGGCCGGTCGACGTCGAGCGCATCGACGAGGCGGGCGATCAGGTCCTCCCACGGGCCGGCCGCGGGAAGGTCGATCTCGACGGCCCGGAAGAGCAGGAAGCCGAACCCGACGGCGTGGCAGAAGCGGACGACCGCCTCCGCGTCGAGCGCGGGATCGATGGCGCCGGTGGCCTGGGCCTCGGCCACGAGGTCAGCGAGGCGGTCACCGCGGAGGTCGAGGAGCTCCTGCATGAGTCGCCGTACCTCGGGGTCGCGCCGAGCGGCCACGAAGGCCTCGAGCAGCAGGGCGCTCTCCGGCCCCATCTCGTCGGTGACGAGGTGGGATCCGACCGTGGTGAGGATGTCGGTGACCTTGCCCTCGAAGCGGTGCTCGTTGAAGAGCTGGTCGAGCTCGTTCTCGGACCGGGCCTCGATGGCCGCCAGCAGCAGCTCGGCCTTGCCGGTGAAGCGCCCGTAGATGGCGCCCGTGGTGTACCCGGCCCGCCGTGCGATCTCGGCCACGCCGGCGCCGTCGTAGCCCTTCTCGGCGAACACGACCGCCGCGGACGCGACGAGCTTCTCCCGGATGGGATCGACGGCGTCATCGGTCGCGACGTCGTGGAGGGGCGCGGGGTCGGTCATCGACGACGAGGATAACGACCGTTATCAGGTCTGTCTAGGTCAGGCGTCGGTTCTCGGCGGTCGCCTCTCGCTGGGAGACCTCGACCAGCGCGGCCAGGGCGGCCACCGCGGCGCCCGAGTCGATGGCCTCCCGGGCCGCCGCGAGGCCGGCCGGCAGGTCGTCGACGAGGCCGGCCACCAGGAGCCCGGCGCCGGCGTTGAGGCTCACGATGTCGCGGTGCGGACCCGGCTCGCCGGCCAGCACCCGCCGCGCCAGGTCGGCGTTGACCGCCGCGTCGCCGCCGACGAGGTCCTCGCGATCGACCAGCGCCAGACCGAGGTCGGTCGGCTGGAGCTCCCACGTCGAGACGGCACCGTCGCGCAGCTCCACGACCGTGGAGGGGCCGGTGGTCGTGAGCTCGTCGAGGCCGTCCCCGCCATGGACGATCAGCGCCCGCTCGCGCACCCTTGGCCTGCAGCACCCCCGCCATGCGCTCGGCCATGCGCAGATCGGCGACACCGATGAGGTACCGGCGCACTCGCCCCGGGTTCGACAGCGGCCCCAGGATGTTGAAGGCGGTGGGGATGCCGAGGTCACGACGCGACGGGCCCGCGTGGCGCATCGCGGGGTGGTACCGCGGCGCGAAGCAGAACCCCATCCTGGCCTCGCGCACGCAGGCGGCGACTCCGAGCGGCCCGAGCTCGATCGCCACGCCGAGGGCCTCCAGCAGGTCGGCGGCGCCGCATGCGGACGAGGCGGCCCGGTTGCCGTGCTTGCACACCTGCCCGCCGGCGCCCGCCACGACGAGCGCCGCGAGGGTGCTGACGTTGATCGTGTGCGCACGGTCGCCGCCCGTCCCGACCACGTCGATGACGGGTCCGGTGGTGTCGATCTCGACCCGGGTCGATGCGGCCAGCATGGCGTCGACCATGCCCACGAGCTCCTCGACCGTCTCGCCCTTCATCCGCAGGGCCACCACGAAGGCGGCGATCTGCGCCGGGCTGGCGGCACCGTCGAGGATCTCCGCCATCGCCGCGTGGGCGACGGTGCCGTCCAGATCCTCGCCCTCCATCAGCGTGCCGAGGACCACCGGCCACCCTCCGTGCGCGGCGAAGGAGAGATCAGCCATCAGGACGGGAACCTCTCGAGGCTCTCAGCTGCGCGCCGCCACGCGGTGCCATCCTCGAGCGCTGGCTTCGCCGGTGGGCGCAGCCCTGCGCTCCGAGGAGCGCGCGCGCACGGCTCAGCTGGCGCGTCTCCGTTGGCGGAGGATGCGGCGTCGTTCCTTCTCGGTCGCGCCGCCCCAGACGCCTTCCTTCTCCCGGCCCTGGAGCGCGAACTCCAGGCAGGTGCCCTGCACGGAGCACGCGCTGCAGACCCGCTTGGCCTCCCGCGCCTCCTCGTCGGTGGCGGGATAGAAGATCTCCGGGTCGAGTCCGCGGCAGGCCGAGTGGCGGCGCCAGAGGAGTTCCATGGGTCGGGGGGCTGCTCTTCGTGTCGGGGGACGGGGCTCGGGCGCAGTCTCCGCGCGGCGGGCGCGCGGATGCAAACCGATCTTCGGGACCCGGGCGGCTGGCGCTACTCGCCGGCTTCGGTGCGGCGCAGGAGCGCCCACACCTCATCGGCCGGGTACCGACGATGACCACCCGGAGTGCGCACCGACGGGATCCGTCCGCGGCGCGCCCAGTCGGTGACCGCCCGCTCGGACACCTGGAAGAGCAGTGCGACCTCGCGGGTGCGGAGCAGGCGCCCACGCATCCCATCTGGCAGCACCCCGTTGCCGACGAGCTCCTGCAGCAGTGCGTCCCGATCCTTGACCCGCTCCACCCGTGCCTCCCTGCCGGGCGCCAAACGACCACCCTCCGCGTTGGGGAGTGTGCCCGAAGTGAGCCTCAGGGGCAACGGGGCGATCCTGGCAACCTACGTGATATGGGACAAATCACCCGAACTCAGCCGGCGTCGGCGACCCAGGTGCCGTGGAAGCCGTAGGGCACCCGCTGGGGCAGGGCCACGCTGGCGACCGGGCCCGCCGTCACGTCCGTCGCGTCGAGGACCACGAAGCGACTGTCGCCGGTCGCCTCGTCGTGGACGTAGCTCAGCAGCCACCCTTCGTCATCGGCCTCACCGCCGGGGTCGGCGACGAACAGCCACTCCCCGCCGTGCTCGGTCGGCCCCGGCTCCCACACCTCCCGGTCCCCCGTGCGGTAGTCGTGCTTGATGACCCCGCCGAGATCCACCGTGTCCTCCGCGGGTCGGTTCTGCACGAAGTAGCCGTGGCGGTGCTCCCGACCGGTGCGCCGGGTGTCGCGTGACGGCAGCTCCATGTCGGATCGCTCGTCCACGATGACGTCGGTGGCCCGGCCGGCGTCGGTGTCGACCGTCCAGCGGTGCAACGCCAGCCCGCTCCCGAGCACCCCGCCCTGGAACATCGTGTCGTGCCGGCAGACGTCGACCACCACCTCGCTCCCCTGCCGGAAGGCGTTGACGCCGTGGAAGACGTAGCACGGCTCGATCTCCGCCCACTGCACCTCGGAGCCGGCCGCGCCCAGCGGGAGCACGCCGATGCGGGCGCCGTAGGACGGGTCCCAGCTGAACGGGAACACGTCGCCCGTGGGGTCCTCGATCATGGCGACGGCCGCATCGAGGTCGAAGACGACGGGCAGATCCCAGAACACCGCGTCGGTCTCGGTGATGGCGAAGTCGTGGATCATCGTGGGGCCGGGTACGGGCACCTCGCTGCTCGAGATGAGCGTGCCGTCGGCGTCGGCCACGTGGTACGTGAGGTAGGGCGGCACGAAGCCGTAGCCGAAGAAGTGCATGTGGCCGGTGGCCGGATCGATCTTCGGGTGGGCGGTCATCGACGTCGTCAGCCGCCCGTCGAAGTCGTAGACGCCCTTCGTGCTGAGGTCGTCGGGCGACAGCTCGTACGGGTAGCCCACCTCGCCGGAGGTCAGGAGCTTCCCGCCGTGCCAGATCGCGGAGACGTTGCTCTGCGACGCCTCCCCACCGGGGACGCCCTCGCCGAACCCGGACGACGCCTCGTAGAGCGGCGTGCGGACGTAGCGGTTCGAGTACGAGACGGCTTGCCCTCCGTCGAGCCGGATGCCGTGCACCATCCCGTCGCCCAGGAACCAGTGCGGCGAGACCCCGGTGCGGGGGTTCGATCCGTTGCGCACGTAGAGGCCCGACAGCTCGGGCGGCAGTGCGCCCACCACCTCGAGGCGGGTGCTCTCCACCTCGTCCGCGACGGGTGCGAACCCGCCCTGGAGCCACCACGGCTGCTCGGGATCGAACGGCAGCGTCGTGGGCGGAGCCGCGGTGGACGACGTCTGCGCCGGATCCCGAGCTGCAGCCCACGAGGGGAGCCAGGCCGGCCGAGACCACGCCGAGCGCCGCCAGCCGCAGCACCTCGCGCCGGTGCATCCGCTCCCAGGCCCCCACCATGCTGAGCGACCCTACTGTCGGCCCGACGCCCTCAGAGGTCCTCGTAGTAGCTGCGCGGGTTCGTCCCCCGGAGCCTACGCTGCGCTCCCGTCGATCTGATCGAGCGCCGCCGGCGGCGATAGCGTCGCCGTCGTGGCGACCTACGAGTACCGGTGCCGAGCGTGCGGGGCGACGTTCGAGGAGCGGCGGGCGATGGCCGAGGCCGATGCGCCGGCGACGTGCCCGGCGGGCCACGCCGACACGACCCGGTTGCTGTCCGTCTTCGCCAGCAGCTCCGGCGCGGCGATGCCGAGCCCCCAGGGCTCGGGCGGGGGCGGATGCTGCGGCGGCGCTTGCGGCTGCGGCTGACCTCATGAGCCTCGGCAGCTTCGACCGGGCCCGGTCGCTCCAGCAGCTGGGCGACACCCGCTTCGACGTGCTGGTCATCGGGGGTGGCATCACCGGCGCCGGCGTGGCGCTGGATGCGGCATCACGGGGCCTGCGAACGGCGCTCGTGGAGCGCGACGACTTCGCCAGCGGAACGTCGTCGAAGAGCTCGAAGCTGGTCCACGGCGGGCTCCGCTACCTCCAGAACGGTGATGTCCGGCTCGTGTACGAGGCGCTTCGGGAGCGACAGCGGCTCCGCCACAACGCGCCGCACCTCGTGCGCATGCTCCCCTTCCTGATCCCGATCTTCTCGAAGGACGGGCTCATCAACCCGAAGGTCGCCAGGGCGCTCGGGAGCGCGATGTGGATGTACGACCTCACGGGCGGCGCCCGCATCGGCAAGCTCCACAAGCGCCTGAAGAAGGCCGAGGCCGTCGCCCACATGCCGACGCTGCCGGAGGATCGCCTGGCGGGCGGCTACCTCTACTACGACGCCGCCGCCGACGATGCGCGGCTCACGCTCACGCTCGTGCGCACGGCGGTCCTCGACCACGGCGCGGTGGCCGCGAACCACGCGGCCGTCGTCGAGCTTCGCCACGACGACGGCCAGGCGACCGGTGCCGTCATCGATGCCGACGGCCAGCGCATCGAGGTCCGGGCCCGCGCCGTCGTCAACGCGGCCGGCGTGTGGAGCGACGACGTGCGCGCGCTCGACGAGGGCGGCGACCCCGACAGCATCCGCCCGGCCAAGGGCATCCACATCACCGTGCCGTGGAACAAGGTGCGCAACGACATCGCGGTGGTGGTGCCCGTGCCGAAGGACAAGCGCAGCGTGTTCGTGGTGCCGTGGCTCCCCACCGACGACGGCGGGTTCGAGCTCACCTACATCGGGACCACCGACACCGACTACGACGGCCCGATCGACGATCCCCAGTGCACGGCGGACGACATCGCCTACCTGCTGAAGGCCATCAACTTCTCGGTGCAGGAGCCGCTGACGACAGCCGACGTGGTCGGGCACGTGGGCCGGGCTTGCGGCCGCTCGTGAAGGCCGCGTCGAGCGGGCGGACCGCCGACCTCTCGCGACAGCACCGCGTCACCCGGTCCTCCTCCGGTGTGATCACGGTGACCGGCGGCAAGCTCACCACGTACCGCGAGATGGCCGAGGACACCGTCGACGAGCTCGTCGAGCACCTCGACGGCCTGCCGCGCTCGGCTCGACGCTGTCGCACCGCCGACCTGAAGGTGCGCGGCGCCCAGGCCGTCGACCCGGAGGCGAGCGGCCTCACGCGGCACCTGGCGGACCGGTTCGGCACCGAGGCCCGCGTGCTGCACGCGCTGATCGCGGAGGACGCGTCGCTGGGCACGCCGCTCGTGGCCGGCCTCCCGTACGTGCGCGCCGAGGCCGTCTACGCCGCGCGCCACGAGATGGCCACGACCGTCGACGACGTCATGGCCCGACGGACCCGCGCTCGCCTGCAAGCGCGGGAGGCGTCGGCCCAGGCGGCTGGTGATGTCGCCGCGCTCATGGCGCCCGAGCTGGGGTGGTCTCCCGAGGAGGCCGCGAGCCAGGCCGACGCCTACGTCGCCCTGGTGGCCGCGGAGCGCGACGCTCCGGGGCTGCTGGCCGCGGGTGAGGTCCCGGCGTGACGGCACCGCACGCGCTGCCGGCCGCCGGACCCGGCGCACCCACGCCCGCCATCGCGTTGCGCGACGGCGGAGCCGCCGCCACCGCCCATCTCGACGCTGCGTTCGTGCCGGTGCCTCCCGCGGTGGTCGCCCGGCTCTCGGCGATCAGCCCGACGATCACGGACGGTGACGCGCTGGGCGAGGCGAGCCGGGACTGGTGGCCGCAAGCGATGATCTGGGCCCTCGAGGGCCAGGTCGCCGCCCGGGCCGGCGCGGTCGTCTCCCCCACCTCCGCGGCGGAGGTGGCGGCCGTGCTCGCGGTGTGCGACGAGGCTCGAGTTCCCGTCACCGCCGCCGCCGGTCGCAGCGGCGTGTGCGGTGCCTCCGTACCCGTGCACGGAGGGGTCGTGCTCGACCTGTGCGGCCTCACCGGCATCGTCGACGTGGACACCACCTCGCTCGTCCTCGACGTCGCGCCGGGCACGTTCGGCGACCACCTCGAGCACGCGCTGCGCACCGACCACGGCCTCACCCTCGGCCACTGGCCCCAGTCCGTCGCGCTCTCCACCGTCGGCGGCTGGCTGGCCTGTCGCTCGGCCGGCCAGCTCTCGACTCGCTACGGGAAGATCGAGGACATGGTCCTGGGGCTCGACGTGGCCCTGGCCGACGGCCGCCAGATCTCGACGGGCGGCGCCCCCCGGGCGGCCGTCGGCCCCGACCTGAACCAGCTGTTCGTCGGCTCCGAGGGCACGCTCGGGATCATCACCGGCGCACGGCTGCGGCTGCACCCGGCTCCCACCCACGAGCGCCGGGCCGCCTACGGCTTCGCGTCCTTCGTGGAGGGCATCGACGCCATGCGGGGGATCCTCCAGCGCGGTGGCACCCCCGCGGTCCTGCGCCTGTACGACCCGGCCGAGGCCGACCGCACCTACAAGACCGGCGATCGGGCGCTGCTGCTCGTGCTCGACGAGGGCGACGTCGCCGCCGTCGACGCCACCATGGAGCTGGTCGCGCACACGTGTCGCGATGCGCACCACGAGGACGTCGAGCACGTGGCGCACTGGCTGGAGCATCGCAACGACGTGGCCGCCCTCGAAGCGCTGATCTCGCGCGGCTACGTCGTCGACACGATGGAGGTCGTCGGCCGCTGGCGCGACCTCCCCGCGATCTACGACGCGACGATCAACGCCCTCAACGGCGTCGAGGGCACGTTGTCGGCCTCGGCGCACCAGTCGCACAGCTACACCGACGGCGGCTGCCTCTACTTCACCTTCGCCGCCAAGGTGGAGGCCGACGACCGCGACCGCTACTACCGCGCCGCGTGGGACGCCGGCAGCCGGGCCGTCCTCGCCGCGGGTGGCGCGCTGTCCCACCACCACGGCGTGGGACTGAACCGCAGTCGGTTCGTGGCGGAGGCGCTCGGCCCGGCCTTCGAGGTCCTCACCGCCATGAAGACCGCCCTGGACCCCAACGGGATCTTGAACCCGGGAAAGCTCGGGCTCGCGTCGCCCTTCGGGGCCACGGGGTACTGAGGGCACGATGAGCATCCTCGTCATCGACATCGGCACGTCCGGGCTCCGCGCTGCCGTCGTGCGGCCGGATGCCACGATCGCGGTCGAACAGCACCGCGAGCTGCTCCCCTCGTCGCCGGAAGCCGGTCTCGTGGAGTTCGATCCCGAGGGGATGGTGACGACCGCCCTCGAGGTGGCTCGAGCGGTGCTCGCCGAGGGCGGTCCGGTCGACGCCGTCGGCATCACGAACCAGCGCGCCTCCACGATCCTCTGGGACCGCGCCACGGGCGCCGCGCTGGGGCCGGGGATCGGTTGGCAGGACCTGCGCACCGTCGGAACCTGCCTCGTGCTGCAGGCGGACGGGATCCGCGTGGCCCCGAACGCGTCGGCCACGAAGGCGGCCTGGCTCCTCGACGCGGCGGATCCCGATCGCACGCGCGACGTGTGCATCGGGACGGTCGACGCCTGGCTCGCGTGGCACCTCTCCGAAGGCGCGGTGCACGTGTCCGACGCCACCAACGCGGGCGTCACCGCGCTCATGAAGGGCGACGGCTCCGATTGGGACGACAAGATGCTCGACGCCCTGCGCATCCCCCGAGGCGTGCTGCCCACGGTCGTCGACAGCTCAGGCGTCATCGGTCAGGCCACCGCGCTCGAGGGCGCACCACCGATCGCGGCGCTGGTGGGTGATCAGCAGTCGAGCTTGATCGGCCAGGGCGGGGTGCGGCCCGGCGTGGCCAAGATCACCTTCGGCACCGGCGGCATGCTCGACCTGCACCTCGGCGAGCAGCGCCCGCGGTTCGAGCGCCAGGGCGACGGTGGCTGCTTCCCCATCGTCGCGTGGCGGCGCGGTGGCACGACCACCTGGGGCGTCGAGGCCGTGATGCTCTCCGCCGGCACGAACGTCGAGTGGCTCCGCGATGACCTCGGCATCATCGGCACGGCCGCCGAGAGCCATGACGTGGCCAGCCGCTGCGAGACGGCCGACGGCGTCGTCTACGTTCCGGCCCTGCTGGGCTTCGGCACCCCCCGATGGGACTACGGCGCCCGCGGCACGCTGCTCGGGCTCACCCGCGGCAGCGAGCGGCCCCAGATCGTGCGGGCCGTGCTCGAGGGCGTGGCCCAGCGCGGCGCCGACCTCGTCGACGCCGCCGAGGCCGACACCGGGCTCACGATCCCGTCCCTTCGAGTCGACGGCGGCATGACCGACAACCCGACGTTCGTGCAGGCGCTCGCCAACGCATCGCAGCGCCCCGTCGAGGTGTCACCCGTGAAGGAGGCGACCACGTTGGGCGCCGCGTTCCTCGCCGGACTGGCCGTCGGCACCTGGGGCAGCTGGGACGACATCGCCGCCACGTGGCGCCCGCGTGCCGTCGTCGAGCCGAACGGCACGCTCGACCGGGAGCAGTGGGCGAAGGCCTGCGACCGGGCGGCGGCCTGGATCCCGGAGCTCTCGTCGCTGACCTTCTGATCCGCGCGGGCGTTCGCTCTTGCGCTGCGGGCCGTGGGGTCGGGACACTGGTGGGGACGGTGAGCCGGCCTGGTGGCCGCGGCGTGGCTCGACCACGTCGAGGAAGGTCGGGGCTCCGAAGGACAGGGTGCTGGTGAGAGCCAGGACGGGGTGACCTGTCGGTTCAGGGCAACAGAGAGCAGACCGCCGATGGCCCGGGCAACCGGGCACAGGCAAGGGTGAAACGGTGCGGTAAGAGCGCACCAGCGTCGGGGGCGACCCCGGCGGCTAGGCAACCCCCACCCGGAGCAAGGTCAAACGTGGGAGGACCGGTCCGGTCGATCTCCCCAGGTAGACCGCACAGATGGATGGCCACCCCCGAGGCGAGAGCCGAGGGACAGAACCCCGCCTACAAGCCGGCTCACCGTCACCACCGGCTCTGACCAGGACTTATGTGCTTCCCGGAGGGGCCTCAGATAGCTCTAGTCCTCAGCCAGTCCTCAGGAGGATGAACCGCGGGCCGCCTTTCGGGCCCTGATCCCTGCGATCCGCTCATGGAAAGCGTGCGCCATTCGCTCCATCTCGAGGTCGTGCTGAGCACGGTCGAGGATGGCTGCATCGAGGTCGGTCAGTGACTGGCAGGGCGTGCTGGATCGGATCGAGGCCGGGGAGATCGTTTTCCTCAAGGGCTGGGAGGCCCGTGGCGCGGACCTCGAGCCCCACGGCAACTACTACCTGATGCGCGACGACACGTTGGTGGCCGCCGTCAAACTCGGTGACACGTGGCTACCTGCCAGTACCGATGGATCTGAGCTCGTGCCGGTCGACCCCGTGGGCCTAGGTGATCGCCCGCACGGTCGACCGGCATGTTCCGAGTGGGGCGCCCCTCATGGCTGACCCTCCCCAGTCGCCGCGGGGCTGCTCCCCCTCGTGGCGTGCCGGGCGTCTGGCTGCGGCGGTCCCGCCTCCGCTGCGCCGGCGCCCGGCTCTTCGATGACCCCGACTTGGAGGTGCCGATGTGGCAGCCCGCGAACTTCGACGACCCGCACGAGCTGCGCTGGTACGAGGGCGACGGCCGACTTGTTCGGTGTCCTGGCTGAGCTGCTCGACCGTCCGGCCTGGCACGCCAAGGCGGCCTGTCGGGGCCGTAGCGATGTCACCTGGTTTCCGGGCCGTGGTGAGCGTTCGAGCCGGTTCCTGCTTCTCGTCGGGCTCCCCAACGGCCACACCGCCAATGTCGTCGTCGCCGCCCTGGCCGACAAGATGACCGAACTGCGGGTCGACCTTCGCCGATCACTCACCTGGGACCACGGCTCAGAGATGGCCCACCACGCCGACTTCACCGTCGCCAGCGGCATGCCCGTCTACTTCTGCGACCCCCGCAGCCCCTGGCAGCGCGGCAACACCGAGAACACCAACGGGCTCCTACGCCAGTACTTCCCCCAGCGCGGCTTCGACCTACGAACACTCACCCAAGCCGAGCTCGATGACGTCGCCGACGAACTCAACGGACGCCCTCAACAAACCCTCGGCTGGCGGACACCATCCCAAGCACTCGATCACGCGATTCAATGATCCCCTGAGACCGCAGGCAGAGTGGGACAGTGAACGTCTGGGGCGCCGACCCGTGGACCGACCCCACGGAGACGTTCGCTGGATCCCCGAGAACTCGGTTTCGACCTTGGGATCGCAGAGAGCGCGGGCCCAACCACACGGCGCGGGTGCGAAGGAAGTGGTCCCTTGTGCGTCGTCGACTTCTGTGAGACGAATGCTCCGGGGCTCGCCGCCAAGCGAAGCTCTGGCTGCGTCGGGGGAGCGCACATACATCGCAACCACGCTGGCGCCCGGCCGCCGGTCAGAGGAGAGCTGATGAACCGTCGCCGTCCACTGCTCGCGCTCACAGCCGTCGTGCTGGGCTGTGCAGCCTTGCTGCCAAGTGCACCCGCCGCATCCGCGGCGCCGCCCAGCAACGACGACATCTCTGGAGCCACCGTGCTCGGTCCTGTCCCGTTCCACCTCGAGCAGGACACGACCGAGGCGACAACGAGTGCTGAGGAGGCCGCCTTCAACGCCTTCTGCGGTGCGCCCGCGTTCGAGCACGCTGTGTGGTTCACAGCAACCGCAATCGCTGACAACAACGTCGTGGCCGACGTGACCGCTTCGGACTACACCGCCGGCATCCTCGTGTTCACCGGCGAGCCCGGCAACCTCACTCCGTTGACCTGCCAACCCGGCATCGTGTCGGGCCCGGTAACTGCTGGGGAGACCATCTACCTGGTGGTGTTCGGTGACGGAGTCAGCGAGGCGACCTCAGGTCAGCCGTACTCGACACCTACCTGGCGCCATCGGGGCCCTCGATCGACGTCACGATCGACCCACGCGGAACGGTGGACAAGGCTGGCGTCGTGCACGTATCCGGCACGGTGTCGTGCACGACTGACGCCCCCGAGGGGATCTTGTTCGACGTGTCCGGCACCCTGCAGCAGCGGGTGGGCAGGGGGTTCGTCGACGGGTTTCTCGGCTCCGAGCAGCTCTCGCCGTGTGACGGCGTCAGCCGCCCTTGGACTGCAGACGTCTTCGCCGAGGCTGGCAAGTTCGCCGGTGGGAAGGCGGCACCGCGACCTTCGCCTTCGGCTGCGACACGTTCATGTGCGGCCAAGGGTATGTCGAAGCGACCATCCAGCTCAGTCGAAACGGCAAGTAACGACATTCCTGGGCCGTCCCATAACTCGGAGTGACGCACGAGGGCGTCCGACGGGCAGAGTGGCTTGATGATGGTCGTGGGTCTCATCCTGATTGGGGTGGCGGCAGTGATGGCCATGGCTGACTCGGCCAGCTCTCACGGCGCATGCCGACGTAGGTGCCCCCGCGTGCCCTCGCCGCCGTTCCGCTCGCGGTCGGAGTTGCCCTCGTGGCAGCGGCCCTCCTGAACTAGCCATGACTCGCTCTTCTGCTGGATCCGTGGGTCATCGGCCGGGGAGTCGGGGTGGGTGGAGCCGAGGGCGAGTAGGGCGAGGGCGATGAGCGGCTGGTGGCCGTGGAACCCGAAGGCGATGCGGGTGAGCAACCGGATCTTGGTGTTGGTCGATTCGACGAGCGCGTTGGAGAGGCCGATGCTCGAGGGTGGCGTCGATGGCGTCGCGGTGCGCGGTGATCTTGCGGTGGAGGTCGACGAACGCGGGGAGTTGTGATCGTCTCGCCCAGATGAGCCAGTGGCGCAGCGCTTCTTTGCCTTCGTCGCCGCGGACGGCGAAGACGTAGCGCAACGCTTCTTTGAGGAGGTAGGCGCGCCAGAGCTTCGGGTCGGTCTTGGCGATCCAGGCGAGCTCGTGTCGTTGCCGGTCGGTGAGGTCCCGGGGTTCTTCAGAGGGCGTAGCGGGCCCGTTTCGACCGGGCGAGCCGTGCCCGAGGACCGGGCGTTTCGGGGACGGGTCCCGGTCTTTAACGGCCGGCGGCGGTGTTCCAGGCCCGGCGTCGTTCGACGTCGAGGGCGTCGATGCCCCAGGCGACGACGTGGAACGGATCGGCGCAGCGCAGCGCGTTGGGGGCTCGGCGAGCGACGACCCGGGCGATCCAATCGGCCATGTCAGCGGTGA
>CAVRKU010000029.1:0-26825 GCA_963721695.1 uncultured Microthrixaceae bacterium | reverse complement strand
GCGGCAGGTCGGGGCACTCGCGCGCCCGATCAGCCTCGAGTCCGGCGATCAGCTCCTTCCAGAACCCCGCGGCGGCCCAGTGCTCGACCGCGAAGCTGGCCCCTTCGGCGACCGACGCGTCCTCCGAGCCGTACACCTGGAGGAGCTCGTCGCAGAAGAAGAGGGTGGGCACTGCGTCCGGCGCTTGCCCAGGTCATCCAGCCGAGCCCAGCGGGGGCCCGAAGCGCAGCAACCACTCGAAGTGGGCGGCCCCGAAGCGGAAGCGACCTCCGTCAACCGTGCCCTCGGTGGCCACGAGCTCTGGATCGGTGCCGGCCGCCGCGGCGGCGCCGCCGCGTTGAACACGACGCCCGGCTCATTGAGGAGGAACTCCTTGCCCGCCGGTAGGTGTCGAGATCAGCGGCGTTGATCACCTTGCGCAGCTGCGCCTCGACGAAGAGGTGGCTGAACACGGAGAACTGGACCGTCAGGTGGCGCACCTCACCCCGCGTCGGTCTCCCGAGGCGAACCACGAGGTGTAGGGGTTGTGCTCGACGATCGGGTGGTGCGCGACCAGCGCGTCGATCCGCTTCCGGAAGCTGTCGAGCGTGGGCTGGGTCGTGGTGATCACGAACGGCGACCCTCCTTGGTGCACGAGTTGCGCCCCTCAGCGAAGCCGCCGCCGACGATCAGGTCAAGCATCTCGTGATTTCATGCACAGAACGACCACCGACCCCCGCCATGTGGTAGACATCCTGCTCATGTTGCCCAGCGGAATCGATGCGCTCGACGCCAAGCTGATCCAGGCGATGTGCGAGACGCCACGGGCCGGCGTGATGGAGCTGGCCCGTCAGCTGAGCGTGGCCCGCGGCACCGTACAGGCCCGCCTCGACAAGCTCCAGAAGCGCGGCATCATCAGCGGGTTCGATCCCGACCTCGATCTCCAGGCGATGGGGTACGAGGTCCTCGCGTTCGTGTCCCTCGAGATCGCCCAGGGGCGTCTCGACGACGTGATCGAGCACCTCCAGACGATCCCGGAGGTCCTCGAGGCCCACGCGACGACCGGACCCGGCGACCTCCACTGCCGCGTGGTCGCCCGCACGAACGCCCACCTCCAGCAGGTCCTGGGACGCGTGCTCGAGGTGCCGGGGATCATGCGCACGACGACCCAGATCGCGCTAGCGAGCAGGTGCGCCACCGCGTCCTGCCGTTGGTCGCACAGGTGATCGACGAAGCCACCGACCGGCCCCCGGCACGGAAGAAGCGCGCCACCCGCTGACCGCGCTCGCAATGGTCTGCGGGACCCGTCGGGCCCGTCCGTAGGCTCATCGGATGCTCGAACCCGACACCAGCTCGGTGCCGCTCTCGTCGGCGCCGCCGCTTCGCCAGCTGTGGGTGCACGCGGGCCACCATCGTCCGCGGATCGTCCTGGCCACCGTGTTCTCGGTGCTCAACAAGATCTTCGACATCATGCCGGAGCTGCTCATCGGCGCGGCCGTCGATGTGGTGGTGAACACCGACCAGTCGTTCATCGGCTCGCTGTTCGGCGTCGAGGACCCGTACACCCAGCTGCTCATCCTCACCGGGATCACCGTCGTGGTGTGGATCCTCGAGTCGGTCACCGACTACATCGCCGATCGCACCTGGCGGAACCTCGCCCAGGACATCGAGCACGACGTGCGCATGGAGGCCTACACGCACGTCCAGGAGCTCGAGCTCGCGTACTTCGAGGACCGCTCGGCGGGCGGGCTGATGGCCGTCCTCAACGACGACGTCAACCAGCTCGAGCGGTTCCTCGACATGGGCGCCAACGAGGTGATCCTCACCACCAGCAACGTGGTGTTCGTGGGGATCGCGTTCTTCCTCATCTCGCCCGAGATCGCCCTCCTCGCCTTCGTTCCCATCCCGGTGATCATCGCGGGGTCGCTGCGCTACCAGCGCACGCTCGAGAAGCGCTACGACGCCGTCCGGGCGGCGGCCGGACGCATCGCCGACACGCTCACCAACAACCTCGGGGGCATCAGCACCATCAAGGCCTTCACGGCCGAAGCGCGGGAGGTGGAGCGGGTCGCGGTCGACAGCCGCGCCTACAGCGACGCCAACGGCGAGGCGATCCGCTACTCCGCCGCCTTCATCCCGCTCATCCGCATGGCGATCCTCGCCGGCTTCACGATGACGCTGCTGGTGGGTGGACGAGCCGTGCTGAACGGCGACCTCGAGATCGGCCTCTACTCGTCGCTCGTGTACATGACGCAGCGCCTGCTCTGGCCCCTGACCCGCCTCGGCGAGACGCTCGACCTGTACCAGCGGGCCATGGCCTCGTGCCGGCGGATCTTCGGGCTGCTCGACGTGGACCCGTCGATCCAGCCCGGCACGCGGGAGCTCGCGGCACCGGTCCGGGGCGCGGTGCGCTTCGACGACGTCTGGTTCGGCTACGGGCAGGTCGCCCACGTGCTGCACGGCCTCGACCTCGACATCGCCCCCGGTGAGACCCACGCCATCGTCGGCGCGACCGGGGCCGGGAAGAGCACCGTGGTGAAGCTGCTCCTGCGGCTCTACGAGCCGTCCGCCGGGTCGATCACCATCGACGGGGTGCCGATCGACGAGCTCACCTTCGGCTCACTGCGCGGCTCGATCGGGTTCGTCAGCCAGGACGTCTTCCTGTTCCAAGGCACGGTCCGCGAGAACCTCACCTACGGTCGGCCCGACGCCACGGACGAGGACGTGATCCAGGCCGCCACCCTCGCCGAAGCCCACACGTTCATCAGCGCCCTGCCGGACGGCTACGACACCATCGTGGGCGAGCGCGGCCAGAAGCTGTCCGGAGGCCAGCGCCAACGGCTGACGATCGCCCGGGCGATCCTGCGCAACCCGGCCATCCTCGTGCTCGACGAGGCCACCTCGGCCGTCGACAACGAGACCGAAGCCGCCATCCAGCGGTCGCTGGCGCGCGTGTCAGCCGACCGCACGACCATCGTCATCGCGCATCGGCTCTCCACGGTGCGCCATGCCCACCGGATCCACGTGCTGGAGGCGGGTGAGGTCATCGAGGCGGGCACCCACGAGGAGCTCGTCGAGCTCGGCGGCCTGTACGCCGCCCTGTGGCGGGTCCAGACCGGCGACGCCGTGACCGCCGCGACCGACTGAAGCAGTCGCCGCAGGCGAGCGACGACGACGACTACTCAGGTGCGAAGCCCTGACGCAGGGTGTTCTCGGTCGACACCCTCGGGTCGAGGAACTGGTGGAGGTAGTCGGGCCCGCCCGCCTTGGAGCCGAGGCCGCTCATGCCGTAGCCGCCGAAGGGCTGACGGCCCACCACGGCGCCGGTGATGTGGCGGTTCAGGTACACGTTGCCGGCCCGCAGCTCCGCCGCGGCTCGCCTCAGGTTCACCGGGGAGCGCGAGAAGCAGCCCGCCGTCAGGGCGTAGTCGGTGCCGTTGGCCAGCTCGAGGGCGTGGTCGAAGTCGCGCGCTCGCAGCACGGCGAGCACCGGACCGAAGATCTCGTCGGTGGCCACCGGAGCGGCCGGGTCGTCGACCGCGACGATGGTCGGCCCGACGAACCACCCGCCCTCGGGCACGTCGTCCCGGGCCAGGAGCACCGTGCCGTGCGCCGCCGCCTCGTCGACGTAGCGACGGACACGCTCGTGGGCGTCGCCGTCGATGAGCGGTCCGACCTGCACCCCGGTCGTGGCGGGGTGACCCACGAGGAGCTCCTCGGAGCAACCGACGAGGCGCTCCACGACCGCGTCGTAGGCGCGATCCACGACGATCAGGCGCGACGCGGCGGAGCACTTCTGCCCGGCGTAGCCGAAGGCCGAGTACGCCGCCGCCGGGACCGCCTGGTCGGGGTCGGCGTCGTCGTCGATGATCAGCGCGTTCTTGCCGCCGAGCTCGCACACGACCTTCTTCATGTGCCGTTGGCCGGGCTGGACGATGGCCGCCACCCGGTTGATCTCGAGGCCGACGGCCTTGGAACCGGTGAAGGCGATGACGGCGACGTCGGGGTGGGCCACCAGCCGAGCGCCGACGTCCTCGCCGAGCCCTGGCAGGAGCTGGAAGACGCCGGTCGGCGCGCCCGCGGCGAGGAGGGCCTCGGCGAGGCGCCACGCCACGCCCGGGGTCTGCTCCGCGGGCTTCAGGATCACGGGGTTGCCGGCCGCCAGCGCGGCCACCGTCATCCCGCAGGGGATGGCGAGCGGGAAGTTCCAGGGCGCGATGACCACGGTGACGCCCTTGCCCTGGTAGGTCATGCGGTTCGCCTCGCCCGGGGGCGATTGCACGAGGTCAGCGGCGGATGCGGCCAGGCGCAGCACCTCACGCCCGTAGTACTCACAGAAGTCGATCGCCTCGCACACGTCGCCATCGGCCTGGTCCCATGGCTTGGCCGCCTCGAAGCACTGGAGGGCAGCCAGCTCGTCGCGACGCTGACGCATCCAGTCGGCCGCTCGGAACAGGAGGGCAGCTCGCTCGCTCGCGGGGGTTCGCCGCCACCCGGGTGCCGCGGCGACCGCGGCCGCGACGGCGGAGTCGGCGTCGGCCGCGGTGCAGGAGGAGGACGTGGCGACGACCACGCTCGTCTGGGCCGGATCGACCGAGACGATCGTTGCCGCGGTGTGCACCTGCTCCCCCGCGATGACCGCCGGGACCCGGAAGCCAAGGCCGTCGCGGACCCGATCGACCGCCACCGAGAAGCCCCCGCGAGCGGAGCTGCGTCGCCACTCGCGCAGGGGCTCGGGGTCGTAGGGCGACGGTGCGTCGCGGATCGGTCGGCTCGACGACCGGCGGTTGGGTCGGCCCGGGGATCTCAACGGCCGACGGGGACGCCACGAGCTCATCGAGGTCGCGTCCCTCGGCGAAGCGGTGCCGGACGAAGCTCTCGTTGGAGGTGTTCTCGAGCAGGCGACGCACCAGGTAGGCCATCCCCGGCACCAGCTCGCCGACCGGGCCGTACACCCGCAGCCGCAGCCCGAGCCGCTTGATCGCCGCGTGCACGGGTTCGGCCATGCCGTAGAGGAGCTGCACCTCGTAGCCGTGGTCGGGGACGCCCCGGTGGCGTCCGTAGCTCACCGCGTAGGCCAGCGAACGGAGGTTGTGCGATCCGAAGGCGGCTCGAGCGGCGCCGTGGTGGTCATGGAGGAGCCGGACGCATCGTTCGTAGTTCGCGTCGGTCTCGTCCTTGTTCTCGTACACCGGTGGCTGCCATCCCGCGGCACGGGCGTGCACGGTCTCGGCATCCCAGTACGCGCCCTTCACCAGCCGGACCGTGATGGGCGTGCGGCGGCCACCGGACCAGGCGATGAGATCGGCGAGGTCGTCCCTGGCGTCGCGCAGGTAGGCCTGGATGACGATCCCTGCCGCCACGTCGGCGAACTCGTCCTCGGACAGCAGGTCCCGGAACAACGTGAGGGTGAGGTCCTTGGCGTCGTAGTGCTCCATGTCGAAGTGCACGTGCGCGCCGCGCTCGCGCGCCATCCGCAGGATGGGCCGGATGCGCTCCTTGGCGGACTCGATGCCCTCGCGGCGGCTGAGCGGCTCGTAGTGGGTGGCCAGGGCCGTGGGCTTGATGCTCACGTTCACCCGGGGCAGGAGCCCGATGTCGTCGCGCTCCAGGTGGTCGTCGGGCGCCCACGACGGGGCGGCGGTGCAGAGGGCGTCGAGGAGCTCGAGCACTCGGGCCTGGTAGCGATCGGCCTCGCGGCTGACGACCGTCTTCTCGCCGAGCAGGTCGACGGTGGCGGCGCTGCCCGATCGCCAGAGCGCGTGCAACCCGTCGACGGCTTCGGCCGGCGTCGAGCCCACGATGAACTGCTCAGCCATCCGAGCGATGTTCTTGCGGGCGACGCGTGACTCGACGGCCGCTCCGAAGGGCACCCGGTCGGCGAGGTCCACGCCGAGGTCGAGCGCCTTCGGGATGTCGACCCCGTCGAAGTACTCCGTGAGGTGGCGCGCGATGTCCTCGCGCCCATCGAGGGCCGGGAACACGTCGACGAAGCGGAACAGCTGGGTCTTGAAGGCGGGGCGCGACATCGCCCAGTCCATCATCCGGTCGCTCCACCACGACATGCGGAACACCCGGGAGCGCTCGCCATCGCCCAGCTCCGCGATGCGGCGGGCGAGCGTCTGCGTGTCGCGCTCGACGCCGGCCGGATCCATCACCTCCGACCGTACCCGTGTCGGGTCACCGCCACGGTGTCCGTGACGGTGACCCGCGACGGAACTACCTGACGGCGTCCTTGAAGGACTTGCCGACCTTGACCTTCGGCACCGTGGCGGCGGCGATCTGGATCTCCGCCCCCGTGGCCGGGTTGCGCCCTGTACGAGCGGCGCGCTCGGCCCGCTCGAAGCTCAGGAACCCGGGGATCTGCACCTTGCCGCCACCGGCGACGGTGCTGGTGACGACATCTTCGAATGCGGCGAGCACGGAGCCAACCGCAGCCGCAGATTGACCTGACTTCTCGGCAACGGCGCTGACGAGTTCGGCCTTGTTCATCGAGGGCCCTCCTTAGGGGCAGTACTAGCGACGGTCACGCTAAACGGCCGTTTTCACGGCGTGGTGGATGCTCCGGGCCGCTTGGGCGGCTAGCTCGCGCCATGGGCGTGGTCGCACAATCGCTCCTCGCCCTCCTTGATCGTGCCCCCGGCGACGCCCTCGAGGGCGGCGAAGGGACCGCAGGGGTGCGGTTCCGTCCAGACGTGGATCATCGGGGTCTCGTTGCCCTTCGTGAGACCAGCCGCGCAGTTGCCCTCGGCATCGGTGAGGCCGGCGACGCGTGGCCCGGCGAAGCACAGGTTGTCGTGGACGTGCCACTGCGTGAGCTTGCCGCCCACCTCCGGCACGTCCGCGAGGGTGTCGCCCGGGTTCATCATGAACATGGCCGCCACCAGCTTCTTCGGCGTGACGCTGGTGTCGTAGACGAGCGACTCGGGGTAGTCGGGATCGAGGATCTTGTCGTCGTTCATGTTCACGTTGTTCAGGTAGTGCTCGTGGCCGAGGAAGCCGTCCCCGATGGACACGAAGCCCATGCTCTCGGCGACGGCCGGGTCGGAGAACTGCGGCAGGTCGGTGATCGTGATGGCGAGGAGGTTCTCGGCCGCCGCCTGCTGCTGGAGCGTGACCCCCTCGACGCCGCCGAGATCGAGGGGCAGCGTGGGGTCGTAGACCTTCGGGGGCACCACGGCGTCGGTGTGGGCGGCTTCGGTGGTCCCGCCGCCCTCGTGGCCGTGAGCGGCCGCGCCTTCCTCGCCGTGCCCGCCGGCGTGGCTGTGGCTGCCGGCCGAGATCATCCCCGGCACCGCCAGCGACGCGATCACGATCGCTGACACACCGGTGAGGATCGGGCTTCCCTTGAGGGCACGGGAGCCCCAGGAGAAGAGCTGACAGACGGCCGCGAGCACGGCGACGACGGCCAGGCCGGCCGCGAGGCTGTCGGCCAGCTGGGGCGACTCTGCGTCGCCGAGCCCGTCGATGAAGCTGATGCCGCTGGTCTTGGCCAGGACCCAGCCGCCGAAGATGGCCGCGTTCGCGAGCGCACCGAGCGCGACGACGATCCGGCCCGGACGCGCCAGCACGAGGGCACCCCAGCCGAGCTGGATGGCGGCCACGATGGTGAAGGCGATGACGGCCTGCCGGTGCTCGCTGTGGACACCGATCGCGGCCGCGTGGATGGCGCCGGCGCCGAGCGATGCGGCTCCGCCGACGGCGAGCCAGCCGAGCGCGCCGAGCGCGCCGATCGCATGGGTTGTACGAAGCTGCTCGCGGGGCGCGAACTGCTCTCGATCTACAGCAACGGCCACGTGGGGACCCCCTTCTTCGCTCGCGGAGTCTAGGTGGTCCGGCGCCTCCGGTGGGAGTCCCCCCGGGCGCGATGAGCCGTTCGCCCCGGTGCAAACCGCCCATGTCGAGACACTGCGTCAGGCCGGGCGGGCGACGACCAGCACGTCCCGGGTGATCGAGCGGTCGACGGTGTGCACGAGCGCGTCGGGATCGGCGGCCCGCAGCTCGAAGCCCGCGGCCTCCACCAGCTCGGCGAGCCGCGGCCGCGGCAGCACCCGACGGTTCCACGCGAAGGCGGCCCCCGCTCCTGGCCGGAGCAGGTCGAGCCAGACCGGCAGGGCGCTCACCAGCAGCCGCTCGGGTCCTCGGTCGAGCGCATCCGGGTCCGGGCGCGATCCGTGCTTCACGCCGTACGGCAGGTCACAGACGAGCAGATCCATCGACCGAGCGGCGAAGTGGTCGCGGGCTCGCGCCGTGTCGTCGCCCACGACGTCGACCACGCGTTGGGAGGCCGCCGCCCGGTCCCGCCCGTAGGTGATGGTCACGCGCTGCGCGGGGTCGGCCCGGCCCTTGCGAAGGCGCGCCCGCTCGACCGTGTGCTTGAGTCGCTTGTCCTTCAGCCAGGTCGTGAAGAAGACGCGATAGGCATCGATGTCGCGAAGGTCGATGTCGATGCCGCAGGCATCCATGCCGTAGAGCGCGGCCCGGTTGAGCGACGTGCCCCGCCCGCACGCGGGGTCGATCAGCCGCAGCCGCTCGCCATCGAGCCAGCGCGCCATCGTGCCGCCCCCGGCCGACAGCGCGAGGTTGACGAGGAGATGGGTGAACGCCTCGTTCGTCCTGCCCGCGTAGCGCTGGATCGTGACCAGGTCATCGTCGAGCACCTGCCGCGGCGCGATCGACACCGGGAGGAACCGACCGACGTCGTCGACCTCGTACAGGGCGTGGAGCGAGGACAGGTTGGACAGCCCCCGGACCTGCTCGTCGTCGAGGCGGCCCGCGGCGTCGACGAGCACGTAGTCGACACCGCCGATCGTCGCTCGTTCCGCCTCTCGCAGCCCACCACCGAGCGACGCGGCGAGGGCGGTGAGCTCGACGCGGGCGAGCGCGAAGGAGGACTCGCCGAACACGCGGTTCGCGTTGGCCTTGAGGAGCAGTGCGTACCGGGCCACGCGGGCGTGGGTGGAGCGGCTACGTGCGGGCGGCGAGCCGACGGAGCGGGGGGAGCGTGGGCGGTGGCTGCTGGCGGGGTGGGAGCTGGGCGAGCAGCTCCTCGGTCGCCAGCGTGATCCGGCGGACGGCCTTCTCGAAGGCCGCCTCGGTGCGATCGGAGGTCTTCTGCACCCCGCTCACCTTGCGGACGTACTGGCGAGCGGCGGCTTCGATCTCTTCGTCGGTGGCCTCAGGCTCGAGGCCCCGCAGGGTCGTGATGTTCCGGCACATGCCCCCAGCCTACGGAGCCACACGCACCACGTGGAGGTCGTCGCCCAGCTCGATCGATCCGTCGAAGTGGGCCGCGGCGAGGTCACGCCACTCCTGCTCCGCGCCGGGCAGCATCGGCGGCACGTAGTGCGTCAGGACCAGCGTGCCGACCCCGTTGCGCGACGCGGTCTGCGCCGCCTGCTCCACCGACGAGTGGTAGTCGAGGATGTCCAGCAGGCGCGGCACCTGGATCGCGGTGACCAGGTCGGCTCGGATCACCGTGTGCACGAGCGCGTCGGCTCCGGCACAGAGCCGGTCGAGGCCCTCGCACGGCACCGTGTCACCGGCGATGACGACCGCGGCTCCCTCGTACTCGACCCGATAGCCGACGCTGGGCTCGACGGGCCGATGGTCGGTGGGCGCCGCGATCACCCGCACTCCCCCCTCGTCGAACACGACCCCGTCGAGGTGCTCCGAGACGTCGACCGGCGGCTCCCAGGTGAGGTCATCGTGGTGGGCCAGGCGGTAGGAGATGTCCGGGGCCAGCGAGGCGAGCAGCCCGTCGGCGACGGTCTGCGTCCCCGGCGGCCCGATGACGCGGAGCGGCGAGGGCGCGAAGGTCGTCACCCACCGGCTGGTGATCACGTCGTTGAAGTCCGTGATGTGGTCGCTGTGGAGGTGCGTGAGCAGGAGCGCGGTCAGCTGGTTGGCGGTGACCGCGACCGCCGCCGCCCGCATCAGGACACCCCGGCCACAGTCGAACAGGAGGGTCGCGCCACCCGCCCGGACGAGGGTGGACGGGCCGGCGCGGAGCGGGTCCACGAGCGGGCTGCCGGTGCCGAGGAGGGTGATCTCGATCATTGGCACGGTTCTGTCATACCTACTGCCAAATTGCAACGGGTCCTAGGCTCGCTGGGTGTCGCTGCCGCCCGATCATCCCGCGCTCGCCGTGGTCGCGCCGCCCCGCCTGGCCCGCTTCCGCGAGCTGCTCCAGCTCGGGTCGGAGGATGAGATCACGGCGGACTTCACGGGCTGGTCGAAGCTCGTCCTGCTGACCGCGGACCGTGCGGTGCTCTTCCCCCGTGACCACACCCAGGTCGAGCCGCTGCGGCGCGAGATCGTCGCCCTCGAGGCGATCAACCGCCTGGACGTGCCTGCCGTGCCCCGGTTGCACGCCGTGTGGGAGGACCCCGGCCTGTCCGCGCACCCCGTCGTGGTGCTCGATCGGCTTCCCGGCATCCCCCTTGCCGCCATCGTGGAGCACCTGCCCGTCGACCTGCTCGCGGACCTGTTCGCCGAGCTGGGTCGTCTCGCCGCCCGCTGGCACGACCTCGACCCCGCCCTCGTGCCGACCCTCCCCCGCCGCGACGCGCTTGCCGACCACACCACCCTCGCGGAGGAGCTCGGGCTCGATGCCCGGCAGGCCCGGGCCGCGGCCGATGCGCTGGCCCGAGCCCGGGAGCTCCAACCGGTCCTGGTGCATGGTGATCTGCACGAAGGCCAGCTGCTCGTGGACCCCCAGCCGCCCCACCGCCTCACCGGCATCCTCGACTGGCAGACCGCCCGGGTGGACCACCCGTTCGTCGAGTTCGATCTGGGCGAGTGGGGCACGGCCCTGTGGCGCGGCCACCGGGCCGCCTTCCCCGAGCTCCGCCGCCGCGCCTGGGACGCCTACGCGCGGGAGCGAGGGCTTCCGGACGATCTGGGCCCGGTGTTCGAGTGGCACCATGCCTGCGCCCATGCCCGCAAGCGCCTCGGCATCGACGCCTTTCCGGTGGAGCACGCACCGGACATCGTCGGCACCGTCGCCGACGCCCGTGACCAGGTCTTCGCGGCGTTGGCCTCGATCGACGCCGCCTGACCCGCCACCCCGGAATACTTGCGGGAGCAAGCATGTTGGAGGGGTCGCACTGATCTTCAAGGAGGACCCATGCCCGCCATCACCGTCGACGACGTCCTCGTCCTGCCACGCGTAGCCGCACCGGATCCCGCGGTCAGCCTCGATCGACCCGTGCGGTCCGTCACCACCGCGCCGCGCGGGTTCGAGGGCGAGGGCTTTCCGGTGCGCCGCGCCTTCGCCGGGGTCGACCTGAGCGACCTCGATCCCTTCATCCACATGGACGAGATGGGTGAGGTCGCCTGGGAGCCGGGCGCGGCGAAGGGCACGTCGTGGCATCCCCATCGCGGCTTCGAGACGGTGACCTACATGCTGGACGGCACGTTCCAGCACCAGGACTCGAACGGCGGCGGCGGCGTGATCAGCGATGGCGACACCCAGTGGATGACGGCCGGCGGCGGCATCCTCCACATCGAGGCTCCCCCCGAGGAGGTCGTGGCCGTCGGCGGCACCTTCCACGGGATCCAGCTCTGGGTGAACCTGCCGAGCCGGTTGAAGATGACCGCGCCCCGGTACCAGGACATCCGCGGCGGCGAGGTGGCCCTGCTCACCAACCACGACGGCGGCGCGCTGCTGCGGGTCATCGCGGGTGAGGTCGGCGGCCACGCCGGTCCGGGCATCACCCACACCCCCATCGCGCTGCTCCATGCCACCGTGCAGCCCGGAGCGGACCTGCGGCTCCCGTGGCCCGCCGACTTCAACGCGCTCGTCTACGTCATGGCCGGGCGCGGCACGATCGGCACCGACCGCACGCCCATCGAGGCCGGCCAGCTCGCCGTGCTCGGCGCGGGCGACGTCGTTGCCCTGCGAGCCGACGAGCAGCAGGACGAGCGCACGCCCGACGCTCGAGGTGCTCGTGCTGGGTGGGCTCCCGATCCGTGAGCCGGTCGCCGCCTACGGGCCCTTCGTCATGAACACGAGGGCCGAGCTCCAGCAGGCCTACGACGACTTCAGCGCCGGTCGGCTCGGTCGGGTTCCGGCCGAGGCCCACCCCGGCCATGACGTGAGCTAGCTCGACCCACCACGTACGGTCTCCCGCCGTGCCCACGATCCGCGCCGCGGCCGCTGTCGCCGCGGTGCTCGGTCTGTTGGTCACGGGCTGCTCCGGCGACGGTGCCGGCGAGGCGGATCCAGTCACCACGACGACCTCGACCACCGAGCGTGCCGAGCCCTCCGTCGCGCTCGAGCTCGAGGGTCCCATCACCGGCGGCGAGCGCGACCTGCCGTACAACGCCATGCCCCTCGGCTTCGAGGAGGACTACGGCTACATCGAGGAGGAGTACTTCGTCTCCGGCACGGCCACCTCCTACGACCCGGCGGGACCGCTCGCCGCGGACGGCGTCTGGGAGCTGCACCCCGGAACGACCGCGGAGTACACGACCCGGATCCTCGTCCGGCAGCCCGCCGATCCGGCCGACTTCAACGGTGTCGTGCTGGTCGAGTGGAACAACGTGACGGTCGGGCGCGACTCCGACCCCGGCTTCGGGCTGCTCTACCCCGAGGTGCTCGCGGCGGGCTACGGGTACATCGGGGCGTCGGTCCAGGAGGTGTCCATCGAGGGCGGCGAGGGCCTCCTCGAGATCCCCGGCGTGCCCGACGAGGCGACGCTCCCGCTCAAGGAGTGGGACCCGGTGCGCTACGCGCCGCTCGAGCACCCGGGCGACGAGTTCTCGTACGACATGTTCAGCCAGATCGGTGCCCTGGCCGAGGGCCGAGCCCCCGCCAGCCCGTTCGACGGCCTGCAGGTCGAGACGGTCATCGCGCTCGGTGAGTCGCAGTCAGCGGGCCAGATGGTGAGCTACGTCAACGGGGTGCACCCCTTGGCCGAGACCTACGACGGCTTCATGATCCACAGCCGCGGTGCCGGCGCGGGCTCGTTCGGCGTCGGCGAGGACGCCCCGCAGCGGCGTCCCGGTGCGGGACGACCTGTCGGAGCCGGTGCTCCTCTTCGTGACGGAGACCGATCTGACCTTCCTCGGCTACCTCGGTGCGCGGCAACCGGACAGCGACCGGATCATCACGTGGGAGGTGGCGGGTACGGCGCACGCCGATCAGTCGACGCTCGACTACGGCGTGGCCAGCGGGCGCCGGTGGAGCGACGCGCCCGTGGACTTCACCGCGTTGTGCGGCCGCGTGAACACCGGTCCGCAGGCCGAGGTGGCGCGCGCCGCGCTCGCGCGGCTGCGGGCCTGGGTGCAGGAGGGGACCCCGCCACCGGCCGCTCCACGCATCGAGGCCGACGACTCCGGGGGCCTGGTGCGCGACGCTGATGGCAACGTCATCGGTGGCATCCGCACCCCCGACGTCGACGCGCCCGTGGCGACCCTCACCGGCACGGGCAACCCGTCCAGCATCTTCTGCTCGCTGTTCGGACAGGAGATCCCGTTCACTCCGGAGCGGCTCGCTGCGCTCCATCCGACCCATGAGGCGTACGTCGATCGGGTCACCGAGAGCGCCGACGCGGCGGTCGAGGTCGGCTTCCTGCTCGCGGACGATCGCGATGCCATCGTCGCGGCCGCGACGGCGTCCGACGTCGGCCGCTAGGGCTGCGGGTAGCGGTCGGGGTAGAGCGAGCTGGTGACGCTCGACAGGAGCTCGACGCGAGCCGCCCGATCCAGTCCCGCCACGAACTCCAACCCGGGGTCGGCCAGGAACCGGCCCCCTGCTGCGAGCTGGTCGAGGGCGGCCTCGACGACCACTCGAGGCTCCGCGGCCGGTTGGAGCATCCGGGCCTCGTCGACCGGGTGCGAGCGCCAGCCCGGCGTGTCCATCGCCGGCGCCACGACGGCCTGGCACACCACCCCCGTCTCGCGCAGCTCCCAGCCGATCGCCTCCGCCAGGTTGAGCACGTAGGCCTTGCTGGCGCTGTAGCTCGCGACGGCGCCCGTGCCCGCCAGCGCCGAGCCGGAGCTCGTGACGATGAAGGCTCCTCGACCGCGCGCCACCATCGGCGGCAGGGCCCACGCGGCCAGCTCGGTGGTCGCGAGGCAGTTCACCTGCACCGTGGCGGCCCGGCTCTCCGGGCTCTGGTCCAGGAACGGCCCGACGTAGGACACGGCCGCGTTGGCCACCGCGAGCCCGACCTCCAGCCCCGCGGTGGCAGCCGCGACCTCATCGATCCAGCCGGGCTCGGCGAGGTCGGCGACCACGCCGCGCGCCCGTTCGCCGATGCGCCTCGGCGACCTCGAGCACCGCCGGCTGCCGGTCGACCAGGACGACGGAGCAGCCGCGATCGAGGAGCGCCTGGCCGAAGGCAAGGCCCACCCCCTGGGCTCCGCCGGTCACCACGGCCCAGGCGCCATACCTCGTCGGGAAGTCCGTCACGGTCGGGGAGCGTAACGCTGCCCTCAGTAGCGATAGGTTGCAGTAGCGCAACGGCGGAGGGAGCGTTGAGGAGATCCGTGACAGAGATCGAGGCCACCTTCGACCTGGGCGAGTTCACGTCCTCGAGTCGGTTGCTGTGCGCCATCACGACCCGCACGGGACGGGTGCTGTGGACCAACGCGACCCTCGGCCGCGCCGTTCGCACCCGACCCCGGCGCCGTCATCAACCGTCCGTTCATCGACCTCCTGGATCCGTACGACCGGACCCAAGCCATGCGGGCGATGACCCGCCTCGACGACATCGGTGACGAGGTCGCCCTCGAGGCGCGGCTCCACCCGGTGGCCGACGGCGTTCGGGCCACCTGGTCGTGGCGGGTGGGCACCGACGGGCTCGTCTACGTCCTCGGCATCGAGTCGGAGGTCGAGGCCACCCATCCTCCGGACGACTCCAGCGGCCCCGACACCCTCGAGCTGCGGGAGCTGGTGGCGCGCGACCACCTGACCGGCACCGCCAACCGCCGCACCTTCGAAGACGCCCTCGATGCACAGCTCGAGCGCTGCCGCCGCGAAGGGCTCTCGCTGTCCGTGGCGCTCGTCGACCTCGACCGGTTCAAGCAGTACAACGACACCTTCGGCCACCTCGCTGGCGACCACTGCCTCGTCACGGTCGCCCGCGCCATCCAACAGCGAGCGTCACGAACCGGCGAGCTCGTGGGCCGCTTCGGAGGCGACGAGTTCCTCGTGATGTGGCCCGGGATCGATGTGGCCACCGCACAGCGCAACGCCAACCGGATCCGGGACTCGGTTCGGGTCCTCGATCTGCGGATCGCCGACAAGCCGATGCACGTGAGCGTGAGCATCGGTGGCATCACGATCGTCCCCTCCGCCGAGACCACGGCCACCGCGCTGGTGCACGCCGCCGACCGGGCGATGTACGCCGTCAAGCGCACCGGCGGCGACGACACGCGCTGGGTGACGGACCCCGCGCAGGTCCACGAAGGCGAGACGACGGCGCCCTAGGCCGGCTGGTGCAGCTCGACGCGGTTGCCGGCGGGATCGGTGAGGAACGCCTGCCGTCCCGTCCCGACCGGCGACGCGTCCGACACCTCGATGCCGGCGTCGCGCAGCTCGTCGATGGTGGCATCGAGGTCGGCCACCGCCAGCGCGAAGTGCTGACCACTGTCGGGCGGCGGCGGCGCCTGGATGAGGTGGACCTGCTGCCCACCGGCATCCAGCCATGCCCCGCCGAACCCGAAGTCGGGCCGGTCGGTCCGGCGCGTCAGCCCGAGCCGCTCGACGTAGAACTCGATCGCCGGATCGACGTCGTCGACGTTGATCGACACGTGGTGCACACCGAGGACATCCATGGCAGGTGCTCAGGCTATCGCTGACGACGATCGCGTTGGGATGGCGTCCCGCGCCCTCGCCGCTGGCGCTTCCGGCCCCCATCGTTGCCAGATGGCACGACACGCGATCGCGGTGAGTATCGCCAGCAGCGGGGTCAGCGGCACCCGAAAGCGCGAGTCCGAGTCGGCTCCGGACCCGACGACGAGCAAGGTGAGGACCGGCACGGAGAGGACCGTCAGCGCGGTCCAGTCCCTGCGACGGGCGAGGACCGCTGAGCCCAAGACACCCCCGAGCGAGAGCGCGAGCGCGATGCCTGCGCTGGCCGCCTGGAGAGTCGACGACCACACACCGGGACGCGGGAGGTCCTCGCTCAGCAGCTGCAGCTCGGTCTTCCCGGGCGCGGTCAGCGTTCGCGCGGCTCCTCTCGCCGCTTGCCGGACGTAGCCCAGCGGGTGATCTCGGATGACCTCGATCCCGAGGATCGACCGCTCTCGATCTATGTCGCCCAGGCTGGGGTCGCTCGGCAGACGATCACGCAGCTCGCCTCGGAGCTCGGCCCTGACCTCATCGATCTCGCGGCCCGTCTCCTCCGCGACCGACGACGCAGCTCGGTACTCGAGGAGGTTGACGCCCTGGATCGTGCTGATCGAGCTGGCTCCTTCCGTGACCGCGTTCCGAACGCACCACGCACCCACCGGCGCGACGAACACGAGCAGGAACGCGGCCAACGGCACCATCCGGCGGCGGCGGCGATCATCGAGCGCCATCGCGACGATCGCCGCCAGGACGAGTGCAAACGGCAGGTAGAGCCCGATCGGCCGAACGAGAGCAGCGCCGGCGAGGAGGAGCCCCGACGCAGCCATCGGAGCGGCGGCTCGTGTCAGCAGACCTCGACCGAAGGCCCACAGGCCGGCGATCGTGAGGGCCGCATACGCGGTGTCGCTCAGGAGCATGGTCGACTGCACGACGCTGTTCGGATCGACCGCGACCACGAGTCCCGCGACGAACCCGACGGTGGGACCCGCCAACATGCGCCCCAACCGCCAGCACAGCCACGCCACGAGCACGCCGACCGCCACGCCGAGCAGCGCCGCGAGCCAAAGCTCGTCGGTCAGCAAGCGGGGGACCGCCAGCAGGGCTGGATATCCGGGAGGTCGTCGGAACCCGGTCTCCCAGTTGGCGGCATCGGAGCTCCAGTAGCCACTCGGAGCATCCGCCATGGCGAGGTACTCGAGCATGTCACTACCCGGGCCGATGGTTCGGGAGGCCAAGTCCGCGGTCCAAGCCACGAGACGGAACACCCCCGCCACCCCGACCACCACGGCCCCTCGATGCTGCGCGATCCACCGTCGGACGAGCGTCCCGCGCTGAGATCCAGTCATTGCGCGCCCCGAAGGCACCGCGTCTGACACGACGCGCAGGATCGTCGGTGTCCTCGTCGCGGAATGGATGGAGGGGGCGGCGGGATTCGAGTCAGCGTACAGGGCTGTGGTGGCGCGTCTCGACGTGCGCCGCACCGGGTAGGCCAACCGGACCGCTCCTTCGGGAGCCTGCGGTGCGCGGCCCCTTCGTTCCGGTGGTTCGGAGGGGCCGTGTCCGCGTCTATGGTGACCCTTCCCCTGGTGGCGTGGCCGAGTGGCTTAGGCAAGGGCCTGCAAAGCCCTGTACGCGGGTTCGATTCCCGCCGCCACCTCGATGATGTCTGGGACGGCGGTCGATCCGGCGACGACGAACACGCTCCGTACGTCGCTACCCGCGGTCGTCCCGAGCGCGGTCGGCGCCTACCTGCACGGGTCCGCCGGACTCGGACGACTCAGGCCCCAGAGCGATGTGGACGTGCTCGTCGTGTGCCAGGCGCCGCTGGCCGATGACGCGCGGGAGCGGCTGACCGACTTCGCGTTGCGGACCTCGGGCCACTACCCCCGGGTCCCCGACGGACCTCGCCCCATCGAGCTCACCGTGGTCGTGCACGAGGACGTGCACCCATGGCGGTACCCGCCGCGTTGTGAGTACCTCTACGGCGAATGGCTCCGGGCCGAGGTCGAGTCAGGGTCGATCCCCCGTCCGTTCGACGCCCCCGACCTCGCCGTCGTGCTGGGGATGGTCCTCGAGTGCCGCGCTCCGCTGTTCGGACCCGAGCCCAGCGCGCTGTTCGACCCGGTGCCATCCGCTGATCTGGTGCGAGCGGGGACCGAGGGCATCACGGACCTGCTGCACGACCTCGACGGCGACACGACGAACGTCCTCCTGACGCTCGCCCGCATCTGGCACACCTGCGAGGCCGGGACGATCACCACCAAGGATGCCGCGGCGACCTGGGCGGCCGAGCGCGCCGACGGAGCGCCTCGCCACGTACTCGTCCGGGCTCGGGATGCGTACGTGCGCGGCGAGCCCCACACGTGGGGTCCGGTGGACGACGACGTGCGAGACACCGCCGCGTTCCTCACCGCAGCCATCGATGACGCGGCCCTCAGGTCCTGAGCACGATCAGCGCGGTCCGCGCATCATCGCGTCAGCGCGGCTGCCGTTCCGACGATGATCGGCAGCAGCAACGCCACCGCCAGGACCACCGCGACGATGCGGGTGCGACGCCGTTGTCGTCGTTGGCGCTGGCTCCCCTCGTAGGAGTCAACGCTCACGCGATCAGCTCCTCGGCCTCGATCGCCTTGAGCTGCTCGAAGCGGTCCCGCAGCTCCGACCGCCGCCCGTTGTCCATGGCCAGGTTCACGAGCTCGTGCGGGTCCTCCCGCTGGTCGTACCACTCGTGCTCCTGGTCCTCGAACGCCGCGTCGGGGCCGTAGAGCATCGGGGTCGGCACACCGCTGAAGTCGTCGTTGGGCAATCCCCCGCCGACGCCGTAGTAGCGCGCGTACTTGTGGCGCCCGTCGAAGATGCCTCGGATCGCCCAGCGCGTCGACCGGACGTTCGAGGTGTGCGCCGTGGCGTGGGCGAAGAGCACGTGGTCGCGGACCGTGGCGGTGGGATCGGCGACCAACGGGCCGAGGTCCACGCCCTGCATGCCCGGGTCGGGCTCCACCTCGGCGAACGCGCAGATCGTCCGGGCCAGATCGACGTGCGACGACAGCGAGTCGCTCCGCCGACCCGCCGAGGCGGCACTCGCTGACGACGCGGCCGGCTTCACGTAGCAGGGCACCCGCATGATCTCGTCGTACACGAAGGGCCCCTTCGAGCGCAGGCCGTGCGACCCGCACATGTCACCGTGATCCGACGTGAACACGACCACCGTGTCGTCCCACGCACCGCTGTTCTCCAGGGCGCCGAGCACGCGGCCGAGGCTGTCGTCGGCCAGCTGGTGGAGCTTCACGTAGTAGTCGAGCTGCCGCCTCCACGGCGCGTGGTCCTCGGGCGGCAGGTAGCCCGCCAGCCAGTGCTGCTGGTCCCAGCGCCACTGGCGATGACACGCCGGCTTGGTGAGCAGGTCGTCGCCGAAGTTCTCGGGGAGGCGGTCGACGACCTCCGGGTAGTCGTCCGTGAACGGCGGCACCGCGTTGCCGTCCTTCCACTTGGACGCGTTCAGCAGGGCCTCCGACGCGGCGAGCTCGTCGGGGTGGGTCGCCTGGTAGTCGGGCTGGTCCATCGGGAACCACATCACGTCGTGGGGGTTCACGAGGGCGACCGTCAGGAACCACGGATCGGGCTGCGCCCCGTTGGCTTCCAGCCAGCGAGCGGCGGAGTCCGCGATCACCGGGTCGAAGTGGACCCCGGTGCCGGCCCAGCCCATGAAGTGCTGGTCGTTCCCGTCCCAGTCGGCGTAGCCGTAGAGATCCATGGGCGGCTTGGGGCCGCCGGTGAGGTGCCACTTGCCGATGTACGAGGAGCGATAGCCGCCCGCTCCGAGCTGCGAGCCCAGCGTGGGGATGGCGGGATCGAGGCTCTTGTGCCACTTGAAGACGGTGTTGTCGTACACCTCGTGGCCCGGGAGGTAGCGGCCCGTCATCATCGTGGCGCGAGACGGAGAGCACGGCGCCGAGTGCGTCCAGTGGTTGGCCAGCTCCACGCCCTCGGCCATCAGGCGCTCGCGCCAGGGAAGCCGCACCGACGGTGGGAGCCAGGAGCGCTCGCGCTCCTGATCCGAGACCACGAACAGCACGTTGGGTCGACGACCGGCCATGGCCGGAGTCTGGCATGACGCCGCGGTCGCCCGAGGCGCGCGACGCGCTAGATGCGGGCGAACACCTCGGCGACCCAGACGCGCCCGGAGCTGTCCTTCGCCACGCCCACGCCCATGTGCGTGTAGATCGGGTTGACCAGGTTCCGGCGATGGGCCGCCGAGCTCACGAACGCCTTGTGGATGGTGAGCAGGGTGTTGCTCGTCGGGCTGGAGTAGCCGACGTTCTCACCGAGCGCCGTCCAGGCCACGTTGCTGAGGCCCGCGCTGAGCGTCGAGTGCTCCAGACGACCGGTGGACGCCATGCGCCTCGCCCACGCCTCCGCCTTCTCGGTGAGGGCCGGGTGCTCGACGAGGGGGCGGACGCCTTCGGTCTTGCGCAGCGCGTTGGTGCGATCGAGGAAGGTCTGCGCGTCGGCGGGCATGCAGCCGGCGAGGGCGATGGCGAGCAAGGCGATGGCGACGACCCCTAGGACACCTCGGCGGCGGGACGTGGACTTCGTGTCGGTCTCGACGGGGTGTGCAGCGATCGTCGACATGGGTGGCCTCCAGGGGTATCCGGTTCGTCGCCCAATCGCAACACTAGTCGGCCAACCGCAACACTAGGGTTGATCAAACGTTTGATCGGGAGGTAGGCCGAATGACCCAGACCCCCCTGCCGGTGGGCCCCGTGATCGACAAGGGCGACCGCATCCTCGACGCGGCCCTCGTGCTGATGGCCGCGCGTGGCGCGGCGGGCACCTCGATGCGGCAGGTCGCCTCGGCCTGCAACCGCAACGTGGCGACGATCTACCACTACTTCCCCTCGAAGGCCTTCCTGCTCCGCTCGATCCTCGAGGAGCGCCGGTACGGCGAACGGCTGCGCGTCGACGGGCCCCGGCTCGACGAGTCCGACCCGCCGCGCGACCGGCTCGTCGCGCTGATCGACTGGCTCCGCGCCGACGCCGTCGAGGACGAGGCCGTCTGGCGGCTCCTGCTCGGCGAGGCCCTCCGCGGTGAGGAGGCCGCGGCCACCGCGGTGGAGGACGTCTTGGACCTGCTCGCGGACCGGATCGCGGAGTGGCTGCGCGCGGGGTTCCCCGAGCTCGCGGGCGATCCCAGCGCGATCGCGCGCGTCGTCCGGAGCCACGTGCTCGCACTGGTGGTCGAGCACCTGGCCAGCCGCCCGATGTCGAGCGGCGGTGGCGCGCCGTCGAGCGGAGGAGCTCGCCGCGGTGGTGCTCCCCTGACCTCGCGTGGCCCTTGTGGCAGCCTGCCTTCCATGTCCGCCATCGAGGTCCAGCGCCCTCCCGCCCTGTCCGTGCTGCCGGACGGGTACCAGGCCCTCTTCGACCGGGCCGCGGACGTGCTCCTCGCCGACGAGCGCGTGCGGGCCCTGTGGGTGCACGGCTCGCTCGGTCGCAACGAGGCCGACGCGTCGTCGGACCTCGATCTGATCCTCGCCGTCGCGGACGAGGACTTCGACGACCTTTGGGGCACGTGGTCCGAGTGGCTCGCCCGACATCACGCCGACGGTGATCGCACGACCGCTGCCCTGGATCCCCGGGATCCTCTACGCCCTCACGCCGGAGTGCCTCCGCATCGATGTCGTGGTCGAGCGGGTCAGCGCGCTGCCGACGAGCGGCTTCGGGCGGCGGGCCCTCGTGTTCGATCGGGACGGCCTCGACGCTCAGGTGCCCGCACCGCCCGTGCCGCCGGGGCCCGACCGAGCGAAGGTGGAGACCGCCATCGAGGAGCCCCTTCGCTACCTCTCGTTGCTCCCGGCGCTCCTCGACCGGGAGGCGTACCTCCTCGTGCAGGAGGGGTACGGCCACATCCGCCGACGGCTGGTCGAGCTGTTCCAGCAGGCCAACGCCCCGCAGACGACGGTCGGCATGAAGCACGGACGCTTCCAGGTGACGGACGAGCAGTACGCGGTCCTCGAGGCGCTTCCGTGGCCGCAGGCGACACGGGAGGAGCTGGTGGCCGCGCACCGCGTCATCGGCTCGCGCCTCCTGGAGGTCGGTCCCCCGATCGCCGACCTCGTGGGCCTTCCCTGGCCGCAGGCGCTCGAGGACGCGGTCCGGTCACACCTTCGGCGCGAGCTCGGGATCGAGCTCGACAGTTCGACGGGGGCGGGTCAGAACTGGAAGCCTGTCGCAGTCCGGCCCCCCGACGACCAGAGGTAGAAGGCACTTCGATGAGCACGCTCAAGGTTTGGATCGACCAGGATCTGTGCACCGGCGACGGGATCTGCGTGGAGCTCCAGCCCGGCATCTTCGCCATGCACGACGACGGGCTCGCCTACGTCAAGGAGACCGGCTGGTCGGACATCTTCAACGGGTCGGGCACCGACCCCGTCTACAAGATGGCCGAAGGAACGGCGACGGTGCCGCAGTCCCACGTCGACGCCACGATCGAAGCCGCCGAGGAGTGCCCCGGCGAGTGCATCTTCCTGGAGATCGTCGAGTAGGTCAGCGCCGCTCGACGCCGGCCAGCTTCGCCAGCTCCTCGAGGTCGGCGACGATGGCGTCGACCACGTCCCACAGGTCGGGCACGAGCTCCCGGCAGGCGACGAGCCCGAAGTCGAGCGTGTCGAGGTAGCTCTGCACGGTGATGTTGAGGCCCTGGCCGTCAACGATGGTGGACACGGGGTAGTAGTGCAGCAGCTCGCGCGCCCGCGGTGTAGAGCGGCACGCGGGGCCCGGGCACGTTCGAGATCACGACGTTCACCGGCAGCGCGAACCTCGTGCTGAGCCGGGTGGCGGTGCGCATCGCACGAGCGAAGACGGCGGGCGGCGGGAACTGGGCGAAGTCCGTGAGGGCATCGGCGGGGACAGCGTCGAAGAGCTCCTTGGCGCCGACCATGGCCTCGTGGACCCGCTCCACCCGCTTCAGCGGGTCGGGCTCGTCGGTGGGCAGCGCGGCGAAGATGCTCGACACCCGGTTCGTCCACTTCTCGGTCTCCTCGCCGGTGCGGATGGACACCGGCACCATCGCGACGAGCGGTACGTCGGGAAGGGCGTCGTGGGCCTCGAGCCACGTGCGCAGCCCGCCGGCGCAAGCGGCCATCACCACGTCGTTCACCGTCGCGCCGAGCGCGTCGACGTCCTTGACCAGCTCGAGCGACGTGGACCGGAACGCGAAGCGGCGGTGGGCGGTGATGGCGGCGTTGAACGGGGTGCGGGGTGCCGCGCCGGTGGGGAGGGGCCCCAGCGTCTCGCCCTCGGGGGACCGCTCGCGGCCGAGGTTGAGCACCGCGCCGAGCGGCCCGCGCAACCCGTCGCGCACCTGGTTGGCCGCCGCGACCACGACCGGTGACCGGGTGGTCCGCCCGAGCTCGCGGACGGTGCGGGTGGCCAGCACGACGGCTCGCGCCGGCTTGCGCATCAGGTTCGATGCCGCCCGGGTCAGCACCTCGCTGTCGCTGGGCAGCCGCTCCGGCCGCCAGTCGTCGACCGTGGGGGCGATGTCGTCGCCCTCGGGATCACCGTCGAGCATCAGGACGAGGAGCTCGGCCCCGGCGGCCCCGTCGATGGTGGCGTGGTGCACCTTCGTCAGGATCCCGAAGCGATCGTCGGGCAGCCCCTCGATGACGTAGCTCTCCCACAGCGGCCGGCTCCGGTCGAGCGGACGGCCCACGATGCGGGCCACCAGCTCCCCGAGCTGCTCGTCGCTGCCGGGCGGGGCGACCGCGGTGTGGCGGACGTGGAAGTCGATGTCGAAGCCCGGGTCGTCCACCCAGTACGGGTGGTCGAGGTTGAACGGGACGTCGCGCAACCGACGACGGAGCGGCTCCAGGAAGTGCAGCCGGCGCTCGATCTGGTGGCGCCAGGACGAGAGGGGCTCGTAGGTGGGGTCGTCGGGACGCTCGTAGATCGACAGGGAAGAGACGTGCCCGAACTGCGACTCGGTCTCCATGTACAGGAACGATGCGTCCAGCCCGGAGAGCTGCTTCATGGGCTCACCCCTCTTCTGTCAGGTCGCCTGGTAGCGAGCGATCTCCGCGCGGCCGACGACCATGTGGTGGACCTCATCGGGCCCGTCGGCCAACCGGAGCGTGCGCTGGCCGGTGTACATGTCCGCCAGCGGCGTCCACTGGGACACGCCCGTCGCGCCGTGGAGCTGGATGGCCTGATCGATGATCTGGCACACGCGCTCGGGCACCATGGCCTTGACCGCGCTCACCCAGACCCGCGCCTCGGCGTTGCCCATCAGGTCCATGGCCTTCGCGGCACGGAGGACCATCAGCCGCATGGCCTCGATCTCGATGCGAGCTCGCGCGACGAGCTCGGTGTTCTTGCCGAGGGAGATCAGCGGCTTGCCGAAGGCCTCTCGGCTGAGGCCGCGCTCCACCATGAGCGCGAGGGCCCGCTCGGCGACGCCGATCGAGCGCATGCAGTGGTGGATGCGGCCCGGTCCGAGCCGGAGCTGCGAGATCTCGAAGCCCCGGCCCTCGCCGAGCAGGATGTTCTCCTTCGGCACCCGCACATCCGTGAGGCGGATGTGCATGTGGCCGTGGGGGGCGTCGTCATGGCCGAACACGTGCATCGGCCCGAGGACCTCGACGCCAGGGGTGTCCATCGGCACGAGGATCTGCGACTGCTGGAGGTGCGCGGCGGCGTCCGGGTTGGTCCGCACCATGCAGATCATGATCTTGCAGCGGGGATCGCCGGCCCCCGAGATGTAGTACTTCTCGCCGTTGATCACCCACTCGTCACCGTCGAGCACGGCGGCCGTCGCGATGTTGCGAGCGTCGGAGCTGGCCATGTCGGGCTCGGTCATGCGCGAAGCAGGAGCGGATCTCCCCGTTGAGGAGGGGCTCGAGCCACTGCTCCTTCTGCTCCGGCGTGCCGACGCGCTCGAGCACCTCCATGTTGCCGGTGTCGGGCGCGGCGCAGTTGAGGCACTCCGACGCCAACGGGTTCTTCCCCAGCTCGACGGCGATGTACGCGTAGTCGAGGTTGCTGAGCCCCTGCCCCGTCTGGGCGTCGGGGAGGAAGAAGTTCCACAGCCCGTTGGCCTTGGCCTTCGCCTTGACGCCGTCGAGGAGCTCGAGCTGGCCGGGCGCGAAGCTCCACCGGTCGGCCCGCCCCTCACCGAGCCGGAAGTACTCGGCCGTGATGGGCTCGACCTCCTCGGCGATGAACGACTTCACGTGGTCCAGGAGCGGGCGGGCCCCCTCGGACATGCCGAGGTTGTACAGCTCGCCCCCGAAGTCGTCGGTGTTGAGGGGGTTGGCGGGCATCAGCAGCTCCTGAGTGATCGCGGGAGGTAGAGCACATCACACCCAGCGGCCGATTGCCTCCTGCTCGGTCAGGCGGGCGTGAAGCGGAGCCGGAGCCGGCGCGGCCCCCAGATCCCGATGTTGGGTGGCTTCCACTCGATCGGCCCATCGAGCTCCAGGTCGGGCAGACGACGAGCGAGGAGCGGGAGCGCCTCCTGCAGCTCGGCCCGGGCGAGCGACGCCCCCAGGCAGAAGTGGATGCCGGACCCGAAGGTCATGTGGCCGGCGCGACCCGGGGCGCGGCTGATGTCGAACCGGTGCGGATCGTCCCAGACCGCCTCGTCGAAGTTGGCGACGGCGAGGTTGGTCATCACGAGCGTGCCGGTCGGGAAGAGGACGTCGCGGTACTCGATGTCCTCCGAGGCGAAGCGGGCCGTGCCGCGGACCGCACCGAGGTGGCGCATCGTCTCCTCCACGGCGCCGGCCGCCAGGTCCGGGTCCTCGGCCAGCCGCTTCCACTGGTCGGGGCGCTGGGCCAACAGCGCCACCGAGCAGGCGAGCTGGTTGCGGGTCGTGTCGGTGCCGGCCATGAGCACCGCCTCGGTCATCATCACGAGCTCGTCGGTGCTGAGGCGGTCGCCCTCCTCCTCCACCGCGATCATGTGGCTGAGCAGGTCGTCGGCCGGCCGGCTCCGCCGCTCCTCGACCATCGCGCGGACGTAGGCGTGGAGCTCGTCCATCGCCGTCACGATCAACGCCTGATCGGCGGCGAGGTCGTTGTTGAAGATGCGGAAGATGTTGGTGGCCCAGCCCGAGAAGAGCTTCCAGTCCTCCTTCGGCGCCCCGAGGAGCTCACAGATGATGGGGATCGGATACGGCTCGCACACGTCTTCGACGAGCTCGCACGAGCCCCGCGCCGCGAACGCGTCCACCAGGCCGTTCACGACCTCTCGCATGAAGGGCCGCAGGCGATCGGTGGCCTTCGGAGTGAACGCGGGTGACGCGAGACGACGCAGCCGCGTGTGCTCCGCGCCCTCCATCGACAGGATCGACCCGGTCTGTCGCTCGCGGATCGGACCCTCGACGCCAGCCATCTGTGGGATCAGCGAGATGGCCGAGTGGAACCGGCGCTCCCGGAGGATGGCCGTCACGTCCTCGTGCCGCGTCACCGTGTAGCCCGATCGGCACGCGACACAGCCAGTGCTGACGGCCGGCCGCCTCGAACGCGGCGATCACGTCCGCTCGCTCCGCGTCGACGAGGTCGACCTCCGGCAGCTCCAGGTCGTGCACCGAGGTCGCCATCGAACGAGTCTGCCTCACCCGTTGGCGTCGTTGCCGAGCCACTCCCCGATCACGAGCGACAGGAACTCCGGCTGCGGTCGGAACCCGAGCGACGCGTAGAACGCCTGGGCGTCGTCGGTCTGCAGCCCGATGTGCTGCCCCGGCACCTTCGCCATCAGGTGGCGCATCATCTGGGACGCGATGCCCTGGCGACGATGCTCCGAGTCGGTCCACACGTCGACGAGGTAGGCGTTGCACACCCCGTCGGACAGCAGTCGGGCCATCCCCACGAGCTCGCCGTCGACCCAGGCCAGGGCCACGTGGCTGGACTGCTCGAAGGACAGGCGCAGGGCGGCCGGGTTGCGACCGTTGTCGAAGGCGTCGGCCGCCAGCCGGGCCTTCGCCCGATCCCAGTCGACCCGCTCGAGGTCCTCGTCGATCTGTACGGGCACGCCGCCATCATG
>CAVRKU010000028.1:0-197847 GCA_963721695.1 uncultured Microthrixaceae bacterium | reverse complement strand
AGGGTGTTGCCGTCGGGGTCGGTGTCGTTGTCGGTGACGTCACCGCTGAGGGCGGTGTCCTCGTTGGTGGTGTAGCTGTCGTTGACCGCCGTCGGGCCGGAGTTGGCCAGGTAGAACAGCGAGTCCCGGTCCTGGCCGGTGGGGAAGTCGCCGCCGCCCTCCAGGGAGGCGGTGCCGAGGGTGGTCGTGAGGGTGACGGTGCTGAAGTCTTGAGCCGGCCACACGGTCCACTGGCAGTTGTCGTTGACCGCCGCTGTTGGGACCGGAGCTGTTCGGGCGCCGCGCATGCGTCCACCTGGTCGCCGGGCCCCGAGCGTCACGACGTAGGGCGGCACGGTCTCCGCCGGCGTCCCTCGGCCCGCTGGGCGGCGTCGATGGAGGTGCCCGTCTGGAGGATGTACTGGTCCGGGGTGGTGCCGGTCGCGCCTCCCGAGAACTTCAGGACACGTCGGGCGTTCCCTGTCATCTCGAGGTCGAGACGGACGCCCTTGAAGAGCTTGCCGCTGAGCGAGGTGCCGGGCTTCAGCGTCAGCGTCTCCACGGCTGTCGACCTGGCGAGCAGGGGGTCCCGTTGCAGCTCGACTCGCGTGACTTCACACCGATGCCGTCGCCAGCCGAGGCCGGGATTGGTGCTGCCGTTCGACGAGAGGTCCATGAGCGGCTCGGCGGAGTTGATCTGGCAGCCGTTCTTCGCAATGGTCAGGTTCTGCCGGGTGGTGCCGTGCTCGAAGTAGTGGCCGTCGCTCCGAGGTTCAAGCGGACCACCGTCGGCTCGGCAGCCCCGGATGACGGGATGGTGACGGCCACCACGCCGAGCAGCCCGACGAATGCGGCGAGGACCGCGAGCGTGCGCGGTCGGATCTTCGTGGTCATGCCCTGTGCCCTCCTACGACGCGAGCGATCTGGTCACGCAACGAGGGGACACTAGCCGTGCCAGATCACGGAGCGCGTTTCGGGACGGTGAACCGCTCAGGCACCCCAAACCGCGTAGAGGCCCGACCGTCACGTTGAGTGAGTCAGCTCGAGGCCAGGCGCTGGCGAGGTGGCGAGGCGTCTCTGGTAGGTTCGCCGTTCCAATCCCGGGCCGTGGCGCAGTTTGGTTAGCGCGCTTGACTGGGGGTCAAGAGGTCGGAGGTTCGAATCCTCTCGGCCCGACCGGGAAACCAGCAGGTCAGGGCCGGTGCAGCCGCAAGGTCACCGGCCCTGCCGGTGTGACAGCGGTACCGAGCTCGGCGTCCAAGCGTGTCGCCTGCGCTCGATCGCGAGCCGCATCGCCGCGCTGACGGTCGAAGAGCGTCGAGGCCCGGGACGTGGCGTCCTTCCGAACAGCCCACGTTCCACCGCCCACGTTCCGTCAGGTCTGCGTTCAACGGAGAGCATGGGCATGCCACTGACGTACCCACCACCTCGGGCGTTCAACCTACGGATGCGCGACGACGCAGCCCTCCAGCAGGCGGGACCGCCGTGTCGGCGCGCTGAGGAGGTCGAGGGGGTTCAGAGAGCCGACGGCGACCCGCTCGGTCCGCGGTGGTGTGATCGCGATCGTGCCGAGCGCCACCGCCACCGTGCGGCCCTGGTTCTCGCACTCGACCTCCACGACCGCGGTCCGCTTCGTCATGTTGCGGACCTCGCCCCGGGCGGCCAGGACGCCGTCGCGGGCGGGGGCGAGGTAGTTGAGCTTGAACTCCAACGTGGCCGGCCAGCTCCCGGCCGGGATCAGCGGGACAACCGTGGTTCCCAACGTGTGGTCGATCAGCGAGGCAACCACTGCGCCATGGGCGACGCCCGCCGGGTTGAGCAGGTCAGGACGCAGCTCGAGCTCGCAGACGCACCAGCCGGGGCCGACGTCGGTGAAGTGCATCCCGAGGTACTCAGGTATGCCGATCAGTGGGACGGACCCCTCGTTGGCGAGCATCGCCTCTGCCGTCGTGACGTTGAAGTGCTCACCGAAGCGGCTGCGGAGGTCCTCCAGGTTCACGACTGGAGCCTCGCACCCCAGACGCGCACCCTGCGCCCGATCCAGACCGCGCGCAGCCAGCGGGCCCGTAGAGCACGGGTCGTCGCTCAGTCCTCGCCGGAGAAGCGCTCCCAGGCGGACTGGCGCGTCATGCCGAGGGCCTCGCCGATCCGAGCCCAGGTCACGCGCCGTGCTCGTAGCCGGCCGACCACCTGCGCGACCGCGTCATCGACCTGACGACGGCTTGCGTGGATGCGGACCATCTCCGCGAGGAGCGCATCGTCCGACAGCTCATCCCAGGTCTGCACCGACGGCGGCGGGTTCTCGTCGATGGCGCGCTGGCACAACGAGACGCAGCCATCGCAGATGTGGACGCCGGGCCCGGCGACGAGCCGGTCGACCTCGTCGGCGGACCGTCCACAGAACGAGCACGCCAGCGTGGCGGTTCGAGGACCGGACATCTGTCAGGGTCTACCTGACATCACGGCGATCTGGCAACCGTTCGCCAGCTCGGTTTAGCGGTCCCCGACGTCGGGAAAACCAGGGGCAGTGGTCCCCTCGCAGGGGGCACACCGCGGCACGGCCTCTCCGGTCCTCCAGGCGGGGGGGCCGAGCCGCGCGCCCGTACGGACAGGCCAGCAGGCGGCTCGGCCCGGGTCCTTGGAGCCGGCGTTGCACGGCCGGAACACCGGAAATACGATCCCGCAGCGCGCTCGCAGCACACCTGCGGCGAGGGCCACGACAGAAGCCCTGAGTTCGTTTTGCCGTCCAACGAAAGTAGGTCGACATGAGCGTCTTTGCGGTTCGCATCGAGGGTGATGCACGGGTGGTGGTCAGTGGGGAGCTGGACCTGGCGACGGCTCCTCAGCTCGCCAGCGCGGTCGAGGCGCTCGCGAGCGCCGGTGCGCAACGCGTGGTCGTCGACCTGGCGGCGGTCTCGTTCATCGACTCGACGGGCGTCTCGGGCCTGTTGCTGGAGCAGGCCAAGCTGGAGGCCAACGGAGCCGTCTTCGTGCTCGGGCCAACCTCGGCCCAGGTGGAGTCCGTCCTCCAGATGGTCGGCCTCGCCGCAGAGTTCGTCCGCGACGACAACGCCGCCTAGGGCGCTAGCGCCGGAAGGTCTCCCGGACCGCGCGCTCGAGGGCCGAGGGCATCCCGATCCGGACGCGCTCGGACGCGGCACTCGTCCGAAGGTCGATGGTGCGCGTCGCGGGCGCGGGCTCGTTCGAGCGCCGCGCCCGCTCGGTGTCCGCGCGCACCCGCTCGGCCTCCAGCCGGATCAGGTCGGCCTTGGCCGCCGTCACCTTCAGCAGCTCCTCCACCCCACGGGTGGAGCGCTCGATCAACGAGATGGCCGCGGCGCGCTTGGTCGCGGCCTCGGCGACCATGGCGTCGGCCCGCGCCTCAGCCTCCGACACGATCGACGCCGCGGCGATCGATGCGGAGTCGACGAGGGCCTGGCAGGCCCGGCGGCGCTCCTCGTCGAGGTGCTGCCAGCTCCGTTCCGGCCTCACCCTCCGGTGGGCGGTGGTCACCGCGCCGGTGAGCTGCTCGTCGAAGAGGTATTCGAACGGGTTGGGGAGGTACACGTCGGTACCGGAGATGGTCATCAGTCGCCCTGCCTCGAAGCTGTGGTGATCAATGCTTCGGGGTCGGTTTCGCCCTGACTCCCCGTCGGACTTCAGCGACCAATCACGCCCGACGGATCCTTGTCTCCCCGGCTGGTTCCGGCACGGCCCCTGGAGACCGACCATCACGCAGCGCGCGAATGTCTAGCACTCTCAGTGGGAAGTGACAAGGGTTCTGCCACCTACCGTGAGATCGGTCACGGAGCGTGACCCGTATCCCCGAAGCGGCGCCGGGCGATGACCCAGGCAGGCTCGAGGGAACCGCACTTCTCCCGACGCCGACGGAGTCGCTGGGCCATGGCGCACTCCGGTCGTGGGCACGGCCTCCGGTTTCCACCTCTTCCGGGGGTCGTGCCCACAGACCTACCGGGCGCAGATCTCGTAGGTCGGGTTCAGCATGGCGAGCCGGTTCTGGTGGACGCCGATGACCGCGGAGGCCTCGATCTCGGTTCCGACCCCGATGCCCGCGATCTGGCGGCGACCCAGGAAGATCACGGACAGGGCCCCGGTCCCGTCGGTGATGACGAGCTCCAGGGACGGCGAGTCGTGCTGGGAGACGACCCGCAGCGACCGCACGGTGCCGCGCACCACGACGCGATCGCGCCAGTGGGCATCCGCGATCCTCGTCAGCACCGACAGATCTTGGCGAGGGGGCCGGGCGTGGCCGTTCTGGGCCGCCTCGTGCGGCTCGATCATGGCCTGGATCAGCTGGAGCTCGGTCGTGGGATCAGGGGACGCGCCATCGAACTGGAACGGCACGGTCGTGACGTTGGCGTGCGGCAGTCGGGCGAGGTCGCCGAGGAACGCCTCCGCCGTCCGGTCGTGCAACAGCCGATGCCAGAGCCCGCGGTAGCGCCGGTCGGGCAGCAAGATGCTGACCTCGGTCTGGCCGTCGGCGAGCTCGCGGGCGACGTGCTGCACGGCCGCCCGGGTGAGGCGACGGTCAGGGCACCCGACGATGTCGAGCGGCACGCGCAGGAGACCCAACCGCGTCCACTCGTCGGCCAGCTCTTGAGCGACCCGATCGTCGACCGCGAAGTGCACGACCCGCAGGTCGTCGGGCGTGAGGTTCCGGGCGTACTGGATGGCTCGGGCGGTGGCCATGTCGAGGCGGTCGACGAAGACGAGCACGACATGTCGGCGCAGGATCGGCGCCTTGATCGCCGCGGGGACGTCGCGGTCGAGCTCCACCGCCTCCTGCGCGTACTGGCGGTTGAGCCGGAGCAGGACGATCACCATCACCGGGAGCAGGATGAGGATCACCCACGCGCCGTCCACGAACTTCGTCACGGCGATGATCACCGCGACCACGGCCGACAGGAAGGCCCCGAAGGCGTTGATCGCAGTGCCCTTGCGCCAACCCGGCTCCCGCAGCCGGAGGTGGTGCTTGGTCATCCCCGCCTGGGACAAGGTGAAGCCGGTGAACACGCCGATGGCGTAGAGCGGGATCAGCGCGGTGACCTCCGCCCCGGTGGCGATCACCAGGAGCATCGCGGCGCCGGCCAGCACCAGCACGCCGTTCGAGTACACGAGGCGGTGGCCGCGCTTGGTGAGCTGGCGGGGCAGGAAGCTGTCGCCCGCCTGGAACGACGCGAGGCGAGGAAAGTCCGCGAAGCCCGTGTTGGCGGCCATGACGAGGATGAGCATCGTTCCGGCCTGCAACGAGTAGTAGAGGACGTCGCCGACGGTGCTGGTCCCGTACACGGCCGTGCCGATCTGGGAGATCACGGTCGGGGTGCCCCCCTCGAAGGGCGACACCTCGATGTGCGCCGCCAGGGCCGACAGGCCGAGGAACATGATCCCGAGTCCGATGCCCATGAGCACGAGGGTCTGGCGAGCGTTGCGCCACGACGGCTCCTTGAACGCCGGGACGCCGTTGGAGATGGCCTCGACACCGGTCACCGCGGCGCCACCGGAGGCGAACGCGTGCAGCACGACGTACAAGCCTGCTCCCATGAGGAGGCCTTCCCCGGCGCTTCCGTGCGGGATGTTCCCCTCGACGAACTCACCGACGACCGGGAGGGTGCCCGTGCTGAGCTTCCAGAACCCGATGCCGAGCAGGACGAACATGTTGACCATGAAGAAGTAGGTGGGGACGGCGAAGACCCGGCCCGACTCCTTCACGCCGCGGAGGTTGCCGTACGCGATGAGGCAGATGAAGAAGAGCGCGATCAGCACCTTGAAGGGCGCCAGCCCCTCGAAGGCGGACACCAACGCCGCCGTGCCCGCTGAGGCCGACACGGCAACGGTCAGCACGTAGTCGACGAGCAGCGACGCGCCGGCCACCTGCGCCGGCACGATCCCGAAGTTGTCCCGGGTGACGAGGTAGGCGCCGCCGGCCGAGGGGTACTCCTTGATCGTCTCCCGGTAGCTGAGGATCAGGAAGCCGAGCACCACGACCATGGCGAGGGTGATGGGGACGACGAGCGAGAACGCCGCCAGCCCGATGGCGGGCACCAGGACGTGCAGGATCTCCTCGGTGGCGTAGGCCGACGACGAGAGGTTGTCGGAGGCGAACACGGCCAGCGCGGTGGGCTTGCCGAGCCGCTGGTGCTCCATCTCGTCCGAGTGCAGGGGAGGTCCGAGGAAGCGCCGCTTGAACCGGTAGGCGGGGCCGTCCGGCGGCAGCCAGACGTCCAGCTCGGCGGTGAGCGGCTGCGGTGCCTCATCGGGTGCGGTGGCCAGCGCCATCGGTCCATCGAACAGGGCCGTCCATCAAGGATCCGTCAAGACGGACCCCACGGAGGTCAAGAAGGCGCAAAGATCCTCGACGATGCGTCCGCTCGATCGGCTGGGGGCCCACGTCGCGACCGGCGTCCTCGTCGGGCTGGCGCTCTCGGCCGTCATCGCGCTCATCCTCCTTCCCCTCCGGGACCACATCAGCCCGGCCACCCCCGCGCTCGCGCTGACCGTGGCCGTGGGGGCCAGCGCCTTGGTGGGCGGCGCGCGGGCCGCCGTGGTCGTGGCGGTGAGCGCGGCGCTGCTCCTCGACCTGCTGTTCCTGCCGCCGTACGGCGTCGTGAGCGTCCTCACGCTCGAGGACACCGTCGCGCTGGCCACCTTCCTGCTCGTCGCCGGCACCGTCGGGGCGCTCGTCACGCGCGAGTCCGACCGCCGGCGCGAGGCGGAGCAGCGGGAGGCCGACATGGTGGCGCTCAACCAGCAGCTGCAGACGATGCACGACGAGCGGGTCGTGCTGAGCGAGCGCGCCGATCGAGCCGAGGACCTCGCGCGGATCGATGATCAGCGCAGCGCCCTGCTCCGATCCGTCTCGCACGACCTCCGGACCCCGCTCTCCGCCATCCGGGCGGTCGCCACGGACCTCCGCGACGGAGTCGTCTACGACGAGGCCACCCGCGCCGAGCTGCTGACGCTGGTGTGCGACGAGGTCGATCGCCTCGATCGCCTCGTCGACAACCTGTTGAGCCTGAGCCTGATCGAGGCCGGCGCCTTCCACCCGGACCGCCAGGCGGTGGACCTGGAGGAGCTGGTGGGGGACCGGCTCCGACGCCTGGCGCCGATCTTCACCGATCTGCACCTGCGGACCCGGTTGCCCGGCGACCTCCCACTGGTGGACGCCGACTACGCGCAGGTGGAGCGCGTCGTGACCAACCTGCTCGCCAACGCGGCTCGTCATGCGCCGGCGGGCACCGATGTGTGGGTCATCGCCCGAGCCGACGGCCCGATGGTGCGCGTCGAGGTGTCCGACCGCGGCAAGGGCGTCCCCGACGAGGAGGCCGAGCGGATCTTCGAGCCCTTCCAGCGAGGGGACGGCAGCCGTTCCAGCGGGATCGGCTTGGCCATCTGCAAGGCCATCGTCACGGCCCATGACGGCGAGATCTCGGTGGAGCGGACCTTCGGGGGCGGGGCGACGTTCACCTTCACGTTGCCGATCCACGCGGGAGCGGCCCCGACATGACGGTCGTGCTGGTGGTCGACGACGAGCCGGCGATCCGACGCAGCGTGTCGGCGGGGCTCTCCGCGCGCGACTACGAGGTGCGCACCGCGTCGACAGGGGAGGAGGCGCTGGCGTCGGTGGCCGCGGACCCGCCCGACCTGGTGATCCTCGACCTCGGCCTGCCGGACCTCGACGGGGTGGACGTGTGCCGCCGGCTCCGGCAGTGGACCCAGGTGCCGATCGTCGTGCTGTCCGCGGAGGCCTCCGACTACCGCAAGGTGCTGGCCCTCGACGAGGGGGCGGACGACTACGTCACCAAGCCGTTCTCGATGCCCGAGCTCCTCGCCCGTGTGCGGGTCGCGCTGCGGCACCGGACCGTCGCGTCCGGGCAGGCGGAGGCGACGGAGCTCGTCGTGGGGGACCTGACCGTCGACCTGGCCCGGCATCGCGTCACGGTGGACGGCCGCGAGGTGGAGCTGACCCCGAAGGAGTTCGACTTCCTGGCCCTCCTCGCTCGGTGGCCCGGCCGCGTGCTGACGCACCGCGCCATCCTCCAGGACGTGTGGGGACCCGAGTACGGGCACGAGACGCACTACCTGCGCGTGTACGCGAGCCAGCTGCGAAAGAAGCTCCACGACGATCCCAGTCGACCGAGGCTGGTGACCGAACCGGGGGTGGGCTACCGGCTGAACGACGACGCCGATGGGCTCGGGAGCCAGTCGTGAGCGCACGGTCGGCACGACGGTCCTAACGTGTGGCCGTTCCGCCGTTGGACGACCAGGGGAGAGATCGAATGTTCCGAGCACGAGGACATCGCATCGTCGCGATCGCCGTCGCCGGCACGCTGCTGCTGAGCGCCTGCGGTGGCGACGACTCGAGCAGCTCAGACACCACGGAGTCCGGCGGTGGGGGCACCGGCGGCGAGGGTGACGGCGGCGCGTTCGCCGTCAACACCGACGACTGTCCCGACGACAGCGCCACCGAGCCCATCGAGGGCACCGTCAAGATCGGCACGACGCTGCCGCTGTCCGGCGGGGCTGCGGCGGCCGCCTTTGCGCCCGTCAAGGAAGGCCTCGAGAACTACTTCGAGTACGCCAACGAGAACGAGCTGCTCCCCGGGTACACGATCGAGCTCACGGTGAAGGACGACCAGTTCGACTCGAACCTCACCACCCCGGCCGTCGAGCAGCTCATCGACGAGACCGACGTCGACCTCTTCACCGGGATGATCGGCACGGCCAACAACCAGGCCGTCCGTGACCTCCTGAACGAGGAGTGCTACCCGCAGCTCTTCGCCAACACCGGCGCCCCCATCTGGGGCGACGTCGAGAACTACCCGTGGACGACCGGTGGGCTGCCGCCGTACAACACCGAGACGGCCATCTACGTCGAGGACATCGCCCGTGAGTTCCCGGACGGGTCGACGGCCGCGGTGTTCCACGTGAACAGCGAGTTCGGTGACGCCTACCAGGCGGCCTTCTCCGATCTGGCCGCCGACGCCGGCATCGAGATCGTCGACGAGCAGACGATCGAGAACGCCGACTCGAACCCTCCGACATCGCAGGTGAACGCCATCGCGGCCGAGGAGCCTGACGTCGTGCTCGCGGTGCCGCTGGGCGCGCAGTGCCCGGCGTTCCTGTCGGAGATGGCGAACGCCAAGGCGGCCAACCCCGGCTGGGAGCCGCGCATCTACATCACGAGCACCTGCGCCAGCACCCTGCTCCTCTCGATCGCCGGCGCGGCGGCCGATGGGATCTACACCATCGTCACGGCGAAGGACGCCAACGACCCCGCCAACGCCGAGGATCCGGCCGTCGCCGACTACCGCCAGGCGATGACCGACCTCGGGTTCCCGGCCGACGGCGACTTCGCCACGGCCGCCGCGGGCTGGACCGGTGGGGAGCTGACCGTCGAGGTGCTCAAGGCCGCGGCGGAGTCCGAGGACGGGCTGACGAGAGCGTCGATCATCAACGCCGCCCGGGCCATGGACTACCCCTTCTCGCTGGCACGGGACGGCGTCGCCTTCACGATGAACGGCGCCGAGGACCCCTACGGTCTCGAGTCCCTCCAGGTCGTCCAGTACAACGCCGACACGAAGACCTACACCGACATCGGCGACCTCATCACGACCTTCGAGGGCCAGACAGAGCTCCCGTAGTGGTCGACACCACCACCCTGACCGAAGCGCCTCCGCTGCTCGAGGTACGCGACGTGACGGTCCGCTTCGGCGGGGTGGTGGCCCTCGACGAGCTCTCCTTCGGCATCCAGGAGGGTGCCATCTGCGGGCTGATCGGCCCGAACGGGGCCGGCAAGACGACCTGCTTCAACGTGGTCAGCCGGCTCTACGAAGCCACGTCCGGCCGCGTGTACTTCGACGGACAAGACCTCCTGGCGAAGCCGGCCCACCGGATCGCCAGCGTCGGGATCGCCCGCACGTTCCAGAACCTCGCGCTGTTCCCGTCGATGTCGCTCCTCGAGAACGTGATGGTCGGCGCCCACTGCCAGGGTTCGATCGGGTTCACGCGGGCGGCGCTCCGGCTGCCGCCATGGGGAGAGGAGCGCGAGACGCGGGCGCGGGCGTACCAGCTGCTGACGGAGCTGGGCCTCGCGGAGCACGCGTTCCGCCCTGCCGCCGGCCTGCCGTTCGGCACGCTCAAGCGCTTGGAGCTCGCGCGTGCGCTCGCCGCGCAGCCGCGGTTCCTGCTCCTCGACGAGCCCGCCTCGGGGCTCACCCACGGCGAGGTCGATGAGCTCGGCGACACCATCAAGCGGATCCGGGACACGTTCGGCGTCACCGTGCTGCTCGTCGAGCACCACATGGCGTTGGTGATGGGGATCTCTGACCACGTCGTCGCCATGGACTTCGGTCGCAAGATCGCGGAGGGCGCGCCGCAGGACGTGCAGCGAGATCCCCTCGTGATCGAGGCCTACCTGGGTACGACGGAATGACGGATCCCTTCCTCGAGGTGGCCGACGTCCACGCGGGCTACGGCCCCATCGAGGTGCTCCACGGCATCGACGTCACCGTCGGCAAGGGAGAGGTGGTGGTCGTCCTCGGCGCCAACGGGGCGGGGAAGACGACGCTCATGCGGGCGATCTCGGGCACCATCGAGCGGCGCGGCTCGGTTCGTCTGGCCGGCGAGGACATCACCCGGACGAGTCCGGATCGGATCGTCCACGCGGGGCTGGCCCAGGTGCCCCAGGGCCGCGGCACGTTCGTCGACCTCAGCGTCGACGACAACCTGCGGATCGGTGCGTACACCCGCAACGACGACGTCTCCGAGGACCTCGACCGGTGGTACGACACGTTCCCCCGCCTCCGGGAGCGGAGCTCACAGAAGGCCGGGAGCCTGTCGGGCGGCGAGCAGCAGATGCTGGCGATCGCCAGGGCCCTGATGAGCCGACCGAAGCTCCTCCTGTGCGACGAGCCCAGCCTGGGCCTGGCCCCCCTCATCGTGCAGGGGCTCTTCGGCATCCTCGCCCGGCTCAACAAGGAGGAGGGGCTCGCCGTGCTGCTGGTCGAGCAGAACGCCAACCTCGCCATGGAGATCGCCGACCGCGCCTACCTCCTCGAGACGGGACGCATCGTCGCATCCGGGGATGCCGACACGATCCGCAACGACGACGCCATCCGCCAGGCCTACCTCGGCTACTAGGAGACGACCTTGGAACGCTTCCTCCAGTACCTCTTCGACGGGCTCTCGGCGGGTTCGATCTACGCCTTCTTGGCACTGGGCCTCGTCATCATCTACCGCGGCTCCGGGCACCTGAACTTCGCCCAGGGGGAGATGGCGATGTTCAGCTGCTTCCTCGCGTGGTGGCTGGCGGAAGGCGGCGTCCCGCTGTGGCCGGCGGTCGGGTTGTCCGCCGTGATCGCCTTCTTTGCCTCGATGGGGGTCGAGCGCTTCATCATCAGACCGATCGGCGCCAAGAGCCCGTTCGCCGTGGTCGTGGCGGCGATCGGCCTCTTCTTGGGCCTCAACGCGCTCGCGCCCTTCATCTGGAAGGTCACCATCCCCGAGGCGTTCGGCTCCCTGTTCCCCAGCGACGCCGATGACTTCTTCCGGATCGGCGGCGCCGAGTGGCGCTACGAGAACATCGGCGTGCTCGCCGTGCTCGCCGTGACCTCCTTCCTGCTCTACCTCCTCTTCCAGCGGACCAAGTTCGGCTTGGCCATGCGCGCCGTGGCCACCAACCCGGAGTCGTCACCCCTCGTCGGGATCCGCGCCGGGCAGGTGCTGGCGGTCTCCTGGGGGCTGGCGGCGGCCGTCGGCGCGATCGGCGGGGCGCTGGTGGGATCGCTGCGGGGCAACGTCGACGCGTCGATGATGTTCACGATCTTCTTCGCGGCGACGGCCGCGGCCACCCTCGGGGGCTACGACAGCCTCTTCGGGGCGGTGTTCGGGGGCCTCGTGCTCGGCGTCTTCGAGTCCATGTTGGCCGGCTACTTCCCCGACCTGATCGGTCAGGAGCTCAAGGTGGTGGTGAGCCTCGTCGTCATCCTCGGCGTGCTGCTCGTCAAGCCATCGGGTCTGTTCGGGTCTCAACGTGTGGAGAGGGTGTGATGCCGGTCCGGCTGGCGCACAACAGCGCCCCGCACCTGGCGCTCCGGGGCCTTGGTGTGCTGCTCGTCGCGTACTTCGCGCTGTCGCCGATCTTCGGTGAGCTCACCCCGAGCCAGTTCGGCGAGCTCACGGACATCGCCGTGCTCGGGTTGGCCGCACTGGGGCTGAACCTGCTCATCGGGTTCACGGGCCAGATCTCCATCGGCCACTCGGCCTTCTTCGGGGTCGGGGCCTACACCCTTGCGATCCTGGTGAAGGACCATGGTTGGAGCCCCGGATGGACCTACCCGGTGGCGGCCCTCATCTGCTTCACGATCGGCGTCCTGGTGGGTGTGCCCGCCCTCCGGCTGAAGGGCCTCTACCTGGCGCTCGTCACCCTCGCGCTGGCCCAGATCTTCCCGGCCCTCATCCGCAAGTTCAACGACCTGACCGGCGGATCTGCCGGCATCGACGGCCTCAGCTACAACGCTCCGGCCTGGACGGGCCTGGACCCCGGCCGGCGGGGCCGAGCCGAGTGGCTGTACTGGGTGGCCCTGGGCACGCTGGCCCTCGGCTACCTCCTCGTCCGCAACCTGGTGAAGAGTCGCATCGGACGGGCCATGGTGGCGGTGCGCGACAACCCGACGGCCGCATCGGCCATGGGCGTGAACGTCGCGGCCGTGAAGACCATCGCGTTCGGGCTGTCGGCGGCGATCACCGGCATGGCCGGTTGCACGTTCGCGCTGCGGCAGACCCAGACGACGCCGGAGAACCTCCTCTTCACGATCCTGGGCTCCATCCTCTTCCTGGTGATCATGGTCGTGGGCGGGGCGGGCAGCCTCCTGGGTCCGATCATCGGCGCGATCGTGTACTACCGCGTCAACCAGCTCAGCCGGGAGCTCCCCGACAAGACCTGGCTCCCCGATCCGCTCGAGAGCTTCCTGCAGGGACGACCCAACCTGGCCACCCTGATCTTCTCGGTGCTCCTGATCCTGATGATGTTCGTGGCGCCCTTCGGCATCGTCGGCGCGGCCAAACGGGCAGGGCGCCGGTTCGTCGTCGTCATCCCGGCCATCCCCGTCTCCAAGACCGCGCCGGCGCACGCCGCCGAACCGGCGCCTGCGGCCGCGGGGTAGCCCTATCCCGCGGCGTCGAGCCGCCAGGTCTCACCGTGCGGGACGACGCGACCGGCGCCGGGGGCCGCGAACAGCGGACCGACCAGGAGCGCGTCGTCCTCGACGCACTGCGCCAGGAGCGCACGCCTCGTCTTCTCGAGGAGGACCGGGTCGCGGTCGCCGGTGGCCACCTCGGGCGAGGCGATCTGGGCGGGGTGCAGGAAGAGATGGCCGACCACCACGGCGCGAGCATCCCCGTCGCCCACCCACACGACGTGATGTCCCGGGTTGTGGCCGGGCGCATCGGCGAGGTGCACACCAGGCGCGACCTCCTCGTGCCCGTCGGTGGCCTCGATGGTCCCGGCATCGTGCAGCTCCACGACCTCGCGGTGCTCTGGGTCGGGGTGGTCACCCGATCGGATGCCCTCGATCTCGGCGCGCGGGACCAGGTAGCGGGCGCGCGGGAAGGTGGGGGAGCCGTCGAGCAGGAGGTTCACCCCCAGCCCGTCGATGTGGGTGTTCACGACCACGTCGACGTCGTCCGCTTCGACGCCCGCCTCCCGCAGGGCCCGAAGGCGCGGGCCGTGACGCTCGGGGTCGTCGAAGGCGAGGAACGGGTCGACCACCACGACCGAACCGGCGGAGCGGATCACCGTCGCCGACGAACCGACGCGCAGCGCCCAGTCCTCGGTGACGAACGCCGGCTGGAGCCACGGAGCTCGCTGCAAGGTGGCGGTCGTGCGCTCGTCCGAGGGCAGGATGAGCTCGAACCCGGGGTCGTCGACCCGGGTGATCTCGGCCGCACCGATGGTCCAGCTCTGCACCCGCGCACCCTACGTCGGGCGCAGCGGGCCGGCCGATAGGTTTCGCACCATGTGTGGCCGCTACGTCTCCGCCACCCCGCCTGACCAGATCGCCTCCTACTTCGGCGCCGAGGCCCCCGAGGCGCTCCTGGCGCCGTCGTACAACGTCGCCCCCACGAGCGACGTCTACGCCGTCCTGTCCGACGGCAGCACGCGCCACGTCGACGCCTTCCACTGGGGCCTCGTGCCCCTCTGGGCCAAGGACGCCAAGATCGGCTCCCGCATGATCAACGCCAGAGCCGAGACCCTGGCCGAGAAGAACGCCTACAAGTCGGCCTTCAAGCGGCGGCGCTGCCTCATCCCGGCGGACGGCTTCTACGAGTGGCAGAAGAACGCCGCCGACCCCAAGAAGGGGAAGAAGCAGCCGTTCTTCATCCACCGGCCCGACGGCGAGCCCTTCGCGTTCGCGGGGCTGTGGGAGGTGTGGCGGGGTCCGGACAAGGACCAGGAGCCGCTGCGGTCCTGCACGATCATCACCACCACGCCCAACACCGAGATGGCCCGCATCCACGATCGGATGCCGGTGATCCTGCCGCCCTCGGCCTGGGACACGTGGCTGGACCGCGACATCGACGACCTCGATCTGCTCGGGAAGCTCCTCGTGCCCGCCGACCCGTCGATCATCACGATGCATCCCGTGTCGACCGAGGTGAACAACGTGCGCAACAACCGCCCCGAGCTCACCGAGGAGGTCGACCCGAGCGAGGCGGGGGAGGATCAGTCCGCAGGGACGACGTGAGCGTGACCGGCGGCGCGCAGCTCGGCTCTCAGCGCGTCAGCCTGGGCATCGAGCTCGTCGGGCGCCGGGTCGGTGTCCTGGTTGGCGAAGCTCATCTGGCTCAGCGAGGTGAAGGGCACGAGGTGGATGTGGACGTGCGGCACCTCCTCGCCGACCACCAGGACGCCCACCTTCGTCGGCCGGTAGATGACATCGAGGGACCGGCCGATCGTCTGGGCGACCGTCCAGAGCTTGGTGTTGAGGCCCGCGTCGAGGTCGATCCAGTGGTCGACGGGCTCGACCGGCACGACGAGGGTGTGACCGGGCGCGAGGAGGGCGATCGGCAGGAAGGCCACGACGTCGTCGTCCCGCCACACGAACCGGCCCGGGATCTCGCCCTCGATGATCCGCGTGAAGATGGTGGTGCTCATCGCCTACTCCTTCGATGCGATGACCGGCATCGTAGGGTGAGGTGGTGGAGCAGGAGCAGAGGACCGATCAGCAGACCGATCGGGTCCTCACGGTGCCGAACGTCATCACCATCATCCGACTCCTCCTCCTTCCGGTCTTCCTGTGGCTCCTCTTCGTGCAGGAGAACCGGGCCGCGGCGGCCGGTCTGCTGGCCCTGCTCGGCATCACCGACTTCCTCGACGGCTACGTCGCCCGGCACTTCAACCAGGTCACCGAGCTCGGCAAGCTGCTCGACCCGGTCGCCGATCGCCTCCTGTTCTTCGTCGCGGTGGGGGGCATCCTCATCGATGGCGCCGTGCCCACGTGGTTCGGCGTGGCCGTGCTGGCCCGGGAGGTCCTCGTCGCGGCCGGCTCGTTGATCCTGGCGGCGATGGGGGTGCGACGCATCGATGTCACGTGGTTCGGGAAGGCCTACACCCTGCTCCTCATGATCGCGTTCCCCCTCTTCCTGGCCTCCGAGAGCACGGTCTCCTGGCACGAGGCGGCCGGCGTGCTGGCCATGGCCGTGGGGATCCCCGGCCTCGTGCTGTCCTGGTACTCCGCGGCGCTCTACGTGCCGATCGCACGGCGGGCGCTGCGCGAGCGCGGCGCGCCCATGGGGGCGGCGGAGGCATGAAGGCCGTCATCATGGCCGGGGGCGAGGGGACCCGCCTGCGACCGCTGACCTCGAACGCTCCCAAGCCGATGATGCCGCTCGTCAACGAGCCCATGATGGAGCACATCGTCCGCCTGCTGAAGGCGCACGGGTTCGACGAGATCGTCGTCACGGTGGCCTTCATGGCCAACAGCATCCGCTCGTACTTCGGCGATGGCTCCGACTTCGGCGTGCGGATGGTCTACGCCACCGAGGAGTCGCCCCTCGGCACGGCCGGCTCGGTGCGCAACGCCATCGACGAGCTCGATGAGCGGTTCCTCGTGATCTCGGGCGACGTGCTCACCGACCTCGACCTCACGGCGATCGTCAAGGCGCACGAGGAGAAGGATGCGCTGGCCACGATCGCGCTGGTCCGGGTGGAGAACCCCCTCGAGTTCGGCATCGTCATCACGCGTGAGGACGGGTCGATCGAGCGGTTCCTGGAGAAGCCGTCGTGGGGCGAGGTGTTCAGCGACACGATCAACACGGGCATCTTCGTGCTCGAGCCGGAGATCTTCGACTACATCGAGCCCAACACCTCGGTCGACTTCTCCTCCGAGGTGTTCCCGGCGATCCTCGCCGACGGCAAGCCGCTGTTCGGCGCGGTCGGCGAGGGCTACTGGGAGGACGTCGGCACCCTCGAGAGCTACCTCTCGGCCCACAAGGACATCCTCGACGGACGGGTGGCCGTGGAGATCCCGGGCTTCGAGATGGGCGATGGCGTCCACGTGGGGGAGGGGGCCGAGGTCCACCCTGATGCGACCCTCGTGGGGCCGGCCGTCATCGGTGAGAACTGCCGCATCGAGGCCGGGGTGCGGCTCGGGCCCTACACCGTGCTCGGCACCAACGTCCGGGTGCGGGCGAACGCGGACCTCGAGCGGGTCGTCGTGCACGACAACTCCTACCTCGGCGAGAGCGTGCGGCTGCGAGGCGCCACCATCGGCCGCTCGTGCGACCTCCGCCGAGGCGTGCGCGGCGAGGAGGGCGTGGTGCTCGGCGACGAGTGCTTCGTCGGTGAGCAGGCGGTCCTCGCCAGCGGCGTGAAGGTGTACCCGTTCAAGACCGTCGAGCAGGGCGCGGTCATCAACTCCTCCATCGTCTGGGAGAGCCGCGGGTCCAGGTCGCTGTTCGGGCGGGTGGGCGTGGCCGGCCTCGCCAACGTCGACATCACCCCCGAGCTGGCGACCCGGGTCGCGATGGCCTACGCCACCACCCTGAAGAAGGACAGCACGATCATCACCTCGCGGGACTCGAGCCGCTCGGCCCGGATGCTCAAGCGGGCGATGATGGCCGGGGCCAACGCCGCGGGAGTGAACGTCCTCGACCTCGAGGTCGCCTCGGTCCCGGTCACCCGGTTCATCGCCCGGCGCCCGGAGCACGCCGGGGGCCTGACGATCCGCCTCGTCGAGGGAGACCCGCAGAGCTGCGTGATCCGCTTCTTCGATGCGCACGGCTCCGACCTCTCGGAGGATGCGCAGCGCAAGGTCGAGCGGCTGTTCGGCCGGGAGGACTTCCGGCGGGTGTTCCCCGCCGAGATCGGCGACATCGGGTTCCCGCCCCGCGCCCTCGAGCAGTACACCGCCGCGCTCGAGTCGACGGTCGACACCCGTGCCATCCGGGAGGCCCGGTTCAAGATCGTCGTCGACTACGCGTACGGCTCCACGTCGTTCGTCATGCCCAACGTCCTGGCCAAGCTCGGGGCCGACATCCTCGGTGTGAACCCCTACGCGTCCACCGCCGGTGCCCTGAACTTCGACCGCCAGGAGCACGCGGAGCAGGTCGCGGCCTACGTCCGATCCTCCGGGGCCCACATCGGCGCCGTGCTCGACCCCGACGGCGAGCACCTCACGCTGATCGATGACACCGGTCACATCCTGTCCGACGAGCAGGCGCTGCTGGCGGTGCTCACGCTGGTGAGCGGGCATCTCCTCGGGGACACCGTGGCCCTGCCGGTGACGATCACCCGGCACGCCGAGGCCATCACGGCCCTCCATGACGTGCGGGTCCGCCGCACCAAGACCGCCACCTCGTCCTTGATGGACGCCGCGTCAGAGCCGGGAGTCGGCTTCGCCGCCAGCGCGAACGGCGGGTTCATCCTCCCCGGCTTCCTCCCGGCCTTCGACGCCGCGGCGAGCCTGGTGAAGGTGCTCGAGCTGCTCGCGCGCAGCAGCACCCGCCTCTCGACGATCGTCGAGGGGCTGCCCCGTCCCCACATGGCCCACGAGACCGTGGTCACGCCCTGGGAGCAGAAGGGCACCGTGATGCGCACCCTGATGGAGATGAGCAAGGACCGGGAGGTGCAGCTGATCGACGGCGTCAAGGTCCGTCACGACGACGGATGGGCGCTCGCGCTGCCCGATCCCGAGGAGCCCGTCACCCACATCTGGACCGAAGGCCCCACCGACGCGGCGGCGAAGGCCCTCGCGACGGAGTACGCCCGCCGCATCCGCCAGCTGCTGCGTTAGCGTTCCCCGGCCGCGCCGGAACAACCCTCAACGGGGGGTCGAGGGTTCCTGTAGCCTCCGGCGCATGCAGATCCCGGACGACCTCCGTTACTCCACCGATCACGAGTGGATCCGCGTCGACGGAGGCAAGGTCACGATCGGCATCACCGACTACGCCCAGGACGCGCTCGGCGACGTCGTGTTCGTGGACCTGCCCGAGGTGGGCGCGGTGGTGGAGGCCGCGGCGTCGATCAGCGAGGTCGAGAGCACGAAGTCGGTGTCGGACATCTACGCTCCCGTGTCGGGCACGATCGCTGAGGTGAACGCAGATCTTGGTGATGCCCCCGAGAGGCTCAACGAGGATCCGTACGGGGAGGGGTGGATCTGCGTGATCGAGCTGAAGGATCCGTCGCAGGTCGATGCGCTGCTCACCGCCGCCGACTACCGCGAGCTGGTCGAGGGCTGACCACGTGACCGACATCAGCTGCCCCCAGTGCGGGCACCCGAACCTCGTGAGCGCGAAGTTCTGCTCCTCGTGCGGCGTCGCGCTCGGAGACGGTGAGCACCACACCACCATGTCGGTGACGGTGCCCATCGACAGCGCGATCGAAGAGGTCGAGATCGAGCTCGACGAGCTTCCCCCCGGCGTCGGGATGCTCGTGGTGACCCGAGGCCCCAACTCAGGATCGAAGTTCGCGCTCGACGAGCCCCTCGTGACGGCGGGCCGTCACCCTGACAGCGTCATCTTCCTCGACGACATCACCGTCTCCCGCCGCCATGCGGAGGTGCGCCAGACCGAGGGCGGCTACGAGGTCGCCGATGTGGGGTCGCTGAACGGCACCTACCTGAACCGCGAGCGGGTCGAGTCCGCACGGCTCAGCGATGGAGACGAGCTCCAGATCGGGACGTTCAAGCTGCTCTTCCTCGCAGGTCGGCCATGACGTCCGCCACCGCGGACCGCTCCCACCTGTCCATCGGAGAGGTGCTCAGCCTCCTGCAGGACGACTTCCCCGACGTCACGATCTCGAAGATCCGCTTCCTCGAGAGCCAGGGTCTGCTCGATCCGGAGCGCACGCCCTCCGGCTACCGCAAGTTCTACCAAGGCGACATCGAGCGGCTGCGGTGGATCCTCCGCCACCAGCGCGACCACTTCCTGCCGCTGAAGGTGATGAAGGACCGGCTGGAGGAGGCGGCCGCCGCTGGCCTCGTCGTCCCGCCCGACGAACCTCCCGCGGCGACCAAGTCGGGCACGCCGTCCCTGTTCGAGCACTCGGGCGAGGAAGCGACCGACGCGCCCGCCGAGGTCGAGGCGCCGACCGCCACGACGACCAAGGCGCCGGCGCGAGAGCGCACGGAGCCGTCAGGTCCGGGGCGGGCCGCTCGTCCGGCTCCCACCATGCCCGAGCTGCCCGTGCGTCCCTCGGTCAACCCGCTGGACGGAGGCCCCACTGGCGTCAGCTTCACGCTGGCTGAGCTCGCGGATGCCAGTGGCCTGTCGGCTGGCGACCTCGATGAGCTCGCCCGGTACGGGCTCCTCGCCGGGCACACGGTGGCCGGCGACACCTTCTATGACGGCGACGCCTTGGTCGTCGCGCGCAGCGCGGCGGCGTTCCTCCGCTTCGGCATCGAGGCCCGCCACCTCCGCATGTACAAGGTCGCGGCCGAACGAGAGGCGGGGTTCATGGAGCAGGTGGTGATGCCCTTGCTCAAGCAGCGCAACCCCACGGCCCGGCAGCAGGCCGCCGACAACCTCGGCGAGCTCGCCGGCCTGGGCGAACAGCTGCGCTCGGCGCTGCTCCGGGGCGCCCTTCGCGATCACACCGACTTGCGCTGACCCGAGGCGCGGTGCTGCGCCCGGTTGGGTAGCGTGCGAGGGTGGCCGTAGAGATGGAGCTGGTGGGGATCGAGCTTGAGCGCCCGCCGAACATCCCGTGTCTTCTGCTCCGTGAGGCGGAGGGAGACCGCCGCGTGCTCCCCATCTTCATCGGGGGCCCGGAAGCCACCGCCATCGCCTTCGCGCTCGAGGACGTCGAGACCCCTCGGCCCATGACCCATGACCTCATGAAGGATCTGCTCGACGAGCTGGGGGCGAGGATCGAGCGCATCGTCGTCAGCGACCTGCGCGACTCGACGTTCTACGCCGACATCGTCATCTCGATCGCCGGGGCGACCCACTCCGTGTCGGCTCGCCCCTCCGACGCCGTCGCCCTCGCCGTGCGCTACGGCGCTCCCGTCTACGCCGAGGAAGGCGTGCTCGCCGAGGCCAGCCGAGCCCCGGGCGAAGGGGTCCCCGACGAGATCGTCGAGCAGTTCAAGGAGTTCATCGAACAGGTGAACCCCGAAGACTTCGCGGGTGGCTGATGACGCCGGCTGCGTCCCTTAGCGGGTGCAGTAGGGGACGTCCCGGTGTGCGACTTCGCCTGCGGGCTCGGGTTCGGGAGCTCCTCTGACGCACGGCTGACGCGCCACGACCCGTCCGGGCGGGACGGGTCGTGGGTCCTAGATGAGTCGCTGCCACCTGGCGGCTTCCTGCCAGGCCCGCTGCAGGAGCGCGTCCAGCTCCGCCGGGGGGATGGGCAGCCGCTGCGGACGCCGCTCGGGGCGCGAACGGTTCAGGTGCTTGCGCACGTCGTTCACCTCCTTCGGAGCAACGTGCAGGCGCGCGCAGGCGCGCCCGTTCAATGGACAGAGGTGCTCGTCCCGCGCTCAGGCGGCGCGGGGAGCGGCGACGGGGGCCTCGATGAGCACGAGGTTGTCGCCAGAGCTGTCTCGCATGAGTCCTCCCTTCCTTCGCCAGCTGCACCGTCCGTCGGTGCGCCACGGCAATCGTCGTCGAAACCCAGCGGGAGGTCGAGCGAATTGCGCGTCGGGCGCGGTGTGCTCCTTGGCCTACCGGTAGTCGCCTTGACGACGTCCCGCGCTGCGGTAGTGCGGTGAGCCATCCCACTTGCCCAGATCCCGATCAGCCGGAGCAGGTGATCTGCTGGCCCCTCGGCCTCGCTCGGGAAGCGGGCCTCGTCAGAGGCTGGCCCGGTACGAGCGTCGCTGCCGACATCCGACGAGTGCGCGAAGCAGTGGAGTCCTTGCTCGCCATCTGATCTTGTCCGGTCCGGTTTGCAAGCGCATACTGCGTGAAACGAACGCCGGCGGGGGCTCCGAACAAGGGAGAGGCTGATGCGTTTCGTACCAGTGGCCGCCGTTTGTGCGGGTGCGTTGATCCTTTCGACGACCTATGCCGCTGGAGCGGCGCCCCTAGAGCGCGAGCACTACTCGTTCGAGGACTCCGACAGCTTCACCGACACCGAGTGCGGCGACCCGATCACCATCGACTTCCACATCGAGGGGTCGGGGCTCTTCATGCTGAAGCAGGGTCGGGCCGGAGGGCCGCCCCTTGTCTTTGACAACTACGAGTACACGGAGACCTTCACCAACGTGGCCAACGGCGCGACGGCCAGCTTGTACCACCAGGCCGTGTACAAGGACCTCCGGGCCGTGCACGTCGCGGGAACGGTCTACGAGTTCACTGCGATCGAGGTCGGACGTCCCGTCGTCGTCTTCGGTCCCGACGGTGAGCGGTTGTTGTTCGACCGGGGCCAGCTCCGCTACACGTTCCGGGTCGACACCCAAGGTGATGCCGACCTCGAGAACGATGTGTTCATCGATGAGGACCCCCCGCGCGTGGCAGGCCCACACCCGATATTCGACGTGGAGGTCGACTTCTGTGACCTCCTCGACTTGCTCCGCTGATCCTTCTCCGTCGCCGATAGATGCGGGTCCACGCTTGGCCCTAGCCTGAGCAGATGGCCCACCGCACAGCGTTGTCTTCGTCTGACCCCGAAGACTTCGCGTCCTGACGTCGTCCAGCGCGTGGAGCCCGTCGCCGAGCCGCCCGAGGAACCGCCCTCGGTCGACGCGCGGTTCTCCTTCGCCAACGAGCGCACGTTCCTCGCCTGGAACCGAACCGCGCTCGCGTCGGTGACCGCCGGCCTCGCCGTCACCCAGCTCCTGCCCGAGTTCGACGTGGCCGGCGGCCGCAAGATCATCGGCGTCCCCTTGATCGTGCTGGGCGTGCTCATCTCGCTCATCAGCCTCCGCCAGTGGCAGGCCAACGAGCGGGCGATGGAGGAGCGACGCCACCTCCCCGCTTCGCCGCTGCCTCTGGTCGTGGCCGGCGTCATCGGTGTCACCGCGCTCGTCGCCCTGGTGCTGGTCCTGATCGGGGCCGATGGCTCGTGAGTCGAGCCGACGACTTCGAGGCGGGCGCCCTCGAGGGCTACGAGGGACCAGACCCCGGCCTGGCGGCGGAGCGCACGGACCTGGCGTGGTCACGAAGCGGCGGGACCCTCGCGGTCTGCGGGCTGATCGTGCTCCGGGGGCTTCCCTCCGTCACGGGCAGCACCAGTCGCCCGCTGGTCGGCGTCGCGATCCTCGTCCTGGCGGGGTCCACGTGGGCGCTCGGGTACTGGAGCGCGCACCGGCGCCGGCCCTCGCCCGGCCGCACGAGACCCATCGCCACCCGGCGCGACCTGGCCCCGGCCGCCTACGGGACCGCTGCCGTCGGCGTGGTGGGGTTGCTCGTCGCCCTCTTCAGCGCCGGCTGAGGCTGTCGAGCGGCCACCGGCGCCAACACCCGTTGACGGCGCGCGGCCACCGTCGTACTCTGCTCGTCGCCACTACATCGGTGTAACTCCACCGTTGTCACCTCGTCGAGACCCACCACTCGACCGTTGCGAAGGACGCCAGGACCATGGCTACAGAGGGCTTCAGCGGCCGCGAGGCCGCCGACATCGTCGGCATCACGTATCGCCAGCTCGACTACTGGGCCCGCACGGACCTGATCCGTCCCTCGCTGGCCGATGCCAAGGGCAGCGGCTCTCGCCGGCGCTACTCGTACAAGGACCTCGTCGAGCTCAAGATGATCAAGACGCTGCTCGACGCGGGCCAGAAGCTGGAGCGGGTGCGCGCCGCCTTCGAGTACCTCCGCGACCTCGGCGACGACCTCAGCGCCGCGCAGCTGGTGATCGCGGGCGACAGCGTCGTGCTGGTCCGCGAGGGCGAAGACCTCATCGACGTGGTGAACAAGTACCAGGGCCAAGGCGTCCTGAACCTCCTCGCCCTCGACGGCGTCGTCGAGCAGGTCGAGGCCGCGATCCTCGAGCTCCGTCCCCTCGACGCCGAGCTCGACCCATCCGATCCGGTGATCGCCGCCCGGTAGGTTGCCCGGGGTGAGCCTGCGCACCTCGCCCCTCGACGCTGCCCATCGTGCCCTCGGCGCCAAGATGGTGCCCTTCGGGGGCTGGGACATGCCGCTGTCCTACCCGGACGGCACGCTCGCCGAGCACAGGGCCTGCCGCACGGAGGCCGTCGCCTTCGACGTGAGCCACCTCGGGACGGTACGAGTCGAGGGCCCGGGCTCGCTCGAGCGTCTCCAGGCCGCGCTCACCAACGACCTCGGGAAGATCGCGCCCGGCCGCGCCCAGTACACCCACCTGCTCGACGAGTCCGACGCGTCGGTGCTCGACGACATCATCGTGTGGTGGCTCGACGACGAGGTCTTCGACGTCATGCCCAACGCGTCCAACACCGACCGGGTGGTCGCGGCGATCGGGGGCCAGGACGTCACGGCGAGTCGGGCGATCATCGCCATCCAGGGGCCCTCGGCCCGAGATCGCCTGGCCACGATCGCGCCCGAGGCGGCAGCCATCGGACGGTTCCGCGTCGGCACCGCACCCGTCGCCGGCACGGTCTGCACCGTGGCCGGCACGGGCTACACGGGAGAGGACGGCCTCGAGCTGGCCGTCCCGGCGAGCGCGGCGCCCGTCGTGTGGGAGGCGGTGCTCGGCACCGGGGCCGTACCCGCAGGGCTCGGCGCTCGGGACACGTTGCGGCTCGAGGCCGGCTTGCCGCTGCACGGCCACGAGCTCGGTCCTGGGATCACCTCCCTCCAGGCCGGTCTGGGCTGGGTGGTGGCGTGGGACAAGCCAGGCGGGTTCCGGGGCCGCGAGCCGCTGGTGGCGGAGCGGGAGCAGGGGGTGGCTCGGCGCCTGCGCGGCCTGGCCGTCGAGGGCCGTCGGCCGCCGCGTGCCGAGCAGGTCGTCCTCGTGGACGGGGCGCCCGCGGGGGAGGTCACCAGCGGGAACTTCTCGCCGACGCTGGGCCACGGCATCGCCCTGGCCTTCCTCCCCGCGCACCTCGACGTCGGGGCCGAGGTCGCCATCGACATGCGAGGCGATCACGTCCCGGCGACCGTGGTCCAGACACCGTTCGTCGGCGGGCGGTAGGTTCACCGGCAATCGACGGAGAGCGGGAGGGCAAGGATGCGGCGGATCACGGCTCTGGTGATGGCGGTGCTGCTCGGTGTGGTGCTGGCGGCGTGCGGCGGAGACGACAGCACGGCGTCTGACGACACGTCGGCCAGCTCGGATGACGGCGGCACGACCGGTGACGACGGGGGTGACACCGACGGCAGCGACGAGGACCTGGATCTGGGGTTCGTCGACGACGACTGCGAGTTCCTCATCGCCGCGTTCGCGAACAACCCGCTCACGGCGGCGATGGCCGGCGACGACGCCGACTACGAGGAGAACGCCGCGCGGCTCGAGGCCCTGGCCGAGGAGGCGCCCGACGAGATCGAAGATGCGATGGCCACGATCTCCGACGCGTTCGACGAGATGGCTGACGCCCTGAAGGACATCGACATGTCGGATCCGCAGGCGTTCGCCGATCCTGACGTGCAGCAGGCCTTCGCGGATCTGGAGCCGGTGTTCGACGAGGAGTACGAGGAAGCCAGCCAGACCGTCTCGGACTATGCCGCCGAGAACTGCTCGGGCGGCTGAGCTAGTCGGCTTGGGCGGCCTTCTCGGCCTTCTCCTGATGGTGTGACTGCACGGCGTTCATCACGGCCGCGGTGGCGGCGTTGATGAACTCCGGCCGGTTCTCGGCGGCCCAGTCGCGGCTCGCCTCCGTGGAGATCGCCGACTGCTGGAACTCGGGGAAGACATAGCGGGCGAGCAGCTCGTAGCTGTGCCACGTGGCTTCGCGGGGTGCCCACTCGTGGGCCATGTTGAGGAAGGTGCCGAAGCCTCCCGACTGGTCGACCAGGCGCTGGATCTGCGCGATGGCGTCCTCCACCGTGCCGATCACGGCGAAGCCTGAGGCGTTCATGGCGTTGGCCATCTCCTCGACGTCGGTGGTGTCGGGCCCGAGGGGCAGGGCGGCCACGCGCTGGAAGTAGTCGACCCACTGGGGAAGCCCGAACCGCACGTCCTCGTAGGCCTGCTCCTTGGTGTCCGCGATGTGGACCGGGCCCACGAGTCGCCACTTGCCGCGGTCCACCGTGGTGCCGAACTCGGCCGCCCGCTCCTCCATCACGGACCAGTGCGCCCCGAGCACGTCGAAGCCACCCTGGTTCGTGGCTCCGATGGACAGGAGCGACGCCCCGAAGCGCCCGGCCAGGCGGGGACCCGAGGGCGACACCTGGGCGGCGACGGCGATCTCGAAGCAGGGATCGGAGTACGGGCGGAGCTGGAGGCGCGCGTCCTTGAGGGTGAACCAATCGGTCTGGCGGGTGACCGGCTTCTCGCCGTCGAGCAGCTCGAGGATGGCCTCGAACGCCTCCTCCATCATGTCGCGCTGCCGAGCCACCGGGATGCCCATCATGAAGGCATCCGACGGGAGCGCGCCGGGTCCGACGCCGAACATGACCCGGCCGCGCGTGAGGTGATCGAGCAGCACCATCCGGTCGGCCAGCATCAGGGGCTGGTGGTAGGGGAGGGAGCTGACGCCGGTGCCCAGCCGGATGTGTCGGGTCCGCTGCGCGGCGGCGGCGATGAACACCTCCGGGCTGGCGATGATCTCGTAGCCCGCGGAGTGGTGCTCGCCGACCCAGGCCTCGTCGTAGCCGAGGGAGTCGAGGTGCTCGATGAGATCGAGGTCCCGCTCGAGGGCGAGGGTGGGGTTCTGCCCGACGGGGTGGAACGGGGCCAGGAAGATTCCGAACTTCAGCGGCGAGTCTCATCGGGGCAGCCTAGGCGCTGACTTGACCGCGCGGTCAAGAGGGCGTCTAGGCGAGCTGGCGAGCGATGGTGCCGGTGTCGTAGTAGATGCGCACGCCGATCAGGTCGGCGTCGCGGAACTGGAAGACGCCGGCCATCCGGCACCGGAAGTGCTTGCCGGTCGCGTCGAAGTCGTGGCGGGATCCGAGGTGGGAACCGCTCATCCACATCTCGACGAACAGCGACGTGTCGGAGTGATGGGTGGCGATCAGCTCGAACGCGATGTCGGGGAAGGCGCCGAAGGTGGTGGCGTAGTAGCGGCGGACGTCATCCACCCCGTCGTAGACGCGCTGGTTGCCCACGAGCTCGTAGCGCGGGTGCGCGAAGCAGGCCAGCGAGGCCTCGATGTCGTGACGGTTCTGGGCGTCGAGCAGGGCGCGGAGCGTGGACTCGCGGAGATCGCGCTGCTTGGCGTCGATCGGCGTCACCGACATCGGCGCCTCGCTGCGACGCCCGGAGCAAGCATGTGCTCAGTCGAGGAGGTCTGGCTGATCGGCGACGATCTTGTCGTAGAGCGGCTGGAAGCTGAACCAGCCGGCGAAGTGGCTGCCGACCTGGTCGCGGGTGAGACGGGCCATCTCCGGCTCGATCGAGATGGGCGTGCCGGCGGCCTCGGCGAGGAGCTGGACCTCGCAGCTGCGCTCCATCGTGATGTAGAGCCAGGCCGCTTCGTCGACCGAGTGCCCGACGGTGAGGATCCCGTGGTTGCGGAGGATGGCAGCCTTGTTGTCGCCGAGCGCATGCGCGATCCGCTTGCCTTCCTCGACGTCGATGACCACGCCGGTGTAGTCGTCGAAGAGGCCGTGGTCCTCGAAGAAGGAGCAGGCGTCCTGGGTGATCGGGTCGAGGAGCCGGCCGAGGGTGGACCAGGCCCGGCCGGACTTGCTGTGCGTGTGGGCGGCCGCCTGGACGTCGGGCCGCGCCGCGTGCACCTGCGAGTGGATCGCGAACGCGGCCACGTTCACCGGCCAGTCGCCCTCGACGACCTCGCCCTGGTGGTTCACGAGGATCAGGTCGGACGCCCGGATGAGCCCGAACGACAGGCCGAAGGGGTTCACCCAGAAGCAGTCCGGACGCTCGGGGTCGCGGGCGGTGAGGTGGCCGGCCACGCCTTCGTTGAAGCCGAAGCGATCGAACAGCCGGAAGGCGGCTGCCATGCGCTGCTTGATGTGCGTGCGCTCCTCGTCGGGCGAGGCGAACTCGGGCAGGGTGTGGGGTCGGGTCGGTCTCACGGCGTGCCTCCAACAGGTGCGTACCCGAGGATCCTACGCCCCCAGGCCATCCCACAGGAGGCTGACGAGGTGGTCCACGAGCGCCTCGCGGCGTCATCGTCTGGTCGTCCACCCACCAGTCGCCGGCCTGGTGGACGAGCCCCACGATCCCGTGGGCCCAGGGGATGGCCGCGCCGCTGTCGCGCCCGGCCAGCCGCAGGCGCTCGCCCGCGACCACCGCGACCTGCTGGGCGATGCGGTCGACCAGGGAGCACATCCCCTCCGTCGCGTCTCGGCGCGCGGGCGGGTGCTGGACCATGAAGCGATAGAGGTTGGTCTCGCGCTCGATGAAGCCGACGTAGGCATCGACCGTGGTCCGGAGCAGCTCGCGCGCGGTGCCTCGGTGGCCAGCGGCGTCGTGACCGAGGCCAGGAGATCCGCCGAGAACCGTTCTGCGATGGCGTTGATGAGACCATCACGGTCGCCGAAGTGGCGATACAGGATCGGCTTGGTCACCCCGCCGGCCCTCGCGAGCTGTTCCATCGTCACGCTCGGCCCCAGGTCGCGGATGGCGTCGATGGACGCGTCCAGCAGGTCGCGGCGGCGCTGGGCGCGCTGGTGGGCGCGCTCGTCGGCTCCCGTCGGTCGGCGGTGATCCAGGAAGATGGGGCTCGTCGCGGTCAGGAGAACCGTCCGGTGTACGAGGCACTCCCGAGGAACTCGGCCACCAGGGTGCGCAACGGCGTGCCACCTTGGAGCTGCGCGACCCGCTGGGTCCACATGGCGCTCGAAGGGGCCCGGGCCAGCAGCCCCACGTAGAGGTAGCCCGCGGGCACCTCGTACCGGTACTTGGTGATGCTGATCGAATGCATCACGAAGTGGGCGAGCATGCTGCCGCGCGTGTGCCGATGGGAGGTCAGCTCGCTCTTCCAGTGGGCGAGCTGACTCGTCGTCGGCGTTCTGCCGAAGGCGTACCGGTAGACCCAGCGCACGTAGGCGGTGACGTCCAGGGTGCCGTTCTTGGTCCGGAACTCGGTCGCGGCGACGAGCTTCTCGCACACCTTCCGCAGACCTGACGCGCGCTTCAGCGCCACGAGCTGGCTCAGCTCCGTGCGGGTCGGGACACGACGGAAGCACGCGAGGTGGGCCCGGAGGACAGGGTGGACGTCGTTCACCGCGGTCGCCGAGGTCATGAACGTCGTGACGAGATCGACAGGCGTGGTGGTGCCGGCCTGCAGCTTGCTCACCCACGACGCAACCCGGTCGGCGGTGGGCGTCGTGAGGAGGAGGTCGACGTACTGCTGCCGCACGAGCGCGGTCCAGTCGGCGAAGGGCTTGGCCGGGTTGGGGGGTGGCGGGGGACCGGGAGGGGTGCGAGGACCCCCGGGGACGTTGGTGAAGAGATCCAGCTGCTCGAACGTGCCGCCGAGCAGCGCCGCCGGGTCACCGTCGAGCCAGCGGTCGAGGAGCGTGGCGTAGACCGAGCGGAAGTCCACCGTCGGGACGAAGTTGGCCCGCTGGTCGAACGCGGTGAGCGACGGCTGCGCGCCGTGCAGGCCCCCACGGACGTTCTCGCCCACGACGAACATCACGCTCGCGGTGCCGTGGTCCGTGCCGACGCTGTCGTTGGCCTCGGGCCGCCGCCCGAACTCGGAGAAGGTCGCCAGCGTGGTCTGGTCGCGGAAGCCGGAGGCGAGGGTGGTGAAGAAGGCTTCGATGCCCGCGTCGAGCTCGCCGAGGAGCTCGCCCTGGTCGTAGAGCTGGTTCGAGTGGGTGTCCCAGCCGCCGACGCTGACCCCGATCACCCGGGTGCCGAGGTTGGCGTTGATCAGTCGGGCCGCGAGGGTGAGGTCACGGACGAGGCCGGTGGCCGTGAGATCGGGCTGGTAGAGGGTGTTGATCGTCTGGGCCATGCCGATGGCTGCCTTGCCGTTGGCCGCCACGCGGTCGCCCCAGGCGCTGAGCCCGGTGGGCGCGTCGCCGTAGGCCTGCACCGCCGCGAACGCGGCGCGCTCGAACGCCTCGGTCGGGTCGGACCCCCACATGCCGCCTTGATCGGGCACCGCGGTGACCTTGGCCCGCTGACCGAGCAGGTGCAGTGGCACCGACGAGGAGAACGTGATGCCGCGCATGCCGCTGTCGAACTCGGTGACGCCGTCCAGGTAGCGACCGAGCCAGCCGCTCGACCGCGCCGTCGACGCCGTCCCGGCCATGAAGGTGGCCATGGACGTGAAGTGGGAGAGGTCGTTGGTGGGCTGGCCCACACCGCGGACGACGGCGACCCGCCCTGCCGCGTAGCGCGCCCGCAGCTTCGCGAGGCGAGGGTGGAACCCGTACCCCTCGGCGGCCGGCAGCAGCTGGGCGGCGGGGATGGCCAGGCCGCCGCGCAGGGTCTGGTAGCGGGAGCGGTCGGTGCCGGAGATCGGTGCGAAGGCGTTGAGCCCGTCGTTGCCGCCGCCGAGCATGACCATCACGAGGACGCCGTCCGAGGCGGCGATGGGGGAGCCGAACGCCTCCTTGGCCCAGCGGGTGCCGCTGAGCGTGGCGGCGCCCGTCGTGGCGAGGGTGGCCTGGAGGAACCGGCGGCGGGTGACGCCCGCGAGGCCCGGATCGTGCTGCGCGGCCGGGACGGACAGCAGGGGGAGGAGGTCCTCGTAGTCGGGGTCGAGCATCAGGGCACCGCCTCAGGCCAGCTGGAAGTCGGGGGACGCGAGCAGGAGCAGGACGAGGTTCGGCGCGATCGACCAGCTGTGGCCCTCCGCCTTGGCTCGCGTCACCCATGCCTCGAGGGCGGCGCGGGTGGTGGGGGAGGGGTCGACGATGCCGAAGCGCTCGAACGCCTGGGTGGCGATCGCCGCGGACGATTGGCTCTGGATGCCCGCGAAGACCCCGGCGTCGTTGGCCTGCCAGCGGAGGTACGAGCCCCACCCGGTCCGGGCCCACCCGGACGCGGTGGAGATCCAGTAGCTGTTCTGCTTCCAGCCGGCGACGTTCGGTGGGTAGAAGAGCTGCTGGCCGGTGCCCTCCATCCACCACTCCGGATGGCACACGCTGGGCGGGAGCCCCACGGCTTCCATCCCCGCCACGAACCACTCGGTGGGGTTGCGCACGAGCGCATAGCGGGCGGTCGGGCTCCAGAAGGCCTCCGAGCCGAGGATCGCCCGCACGAGCCACAGGATCGAGAGGTTGTTGGCCCGGAACCCGTCGGCGAGCGTCGCCACCAGGGGATCGGTGACCGGCACCGGGTAGGCGAGGTACGAGAAGAGCTTGGCGGTGATGAAGCGAGACGGCGGGGACGGCTCGGCTCCCGCGCAGGATCTCGGTCAGCGTGGCCGGCCCGTCCCAGTTGGTGGGCGGCCCGCCGAAGAGCTCCTTCAGGCCGGTGTCGTGCCGGCTCGACCGGAACTGGTAGCTGCGGCGGTCGTCGCTGACGTTGTGACCGGTCCACGCCCTGGCCATGGTGATCACGTCGGCCTCGGTGTAGTTGCCCTGGCCCATCGTGAAGAGCTCCATCACCTCACGGGCGAAGTTCTCCTGCTCGCGACCGGCCACGTTCTCGGCGTTGTCGAGGTACCAGAGCATCGCCGGATCGATGGCCATGCCCTGGACGAGGGCGTGGTAGTCGCCGAGGGCGTGCTGCCGGAACAGCTGGTTCTGCGTGTACAGCAGACCCATGTCGTAGAGCTTGTCCTGACCGCTGACGAAGTGGTTGTGCCAGAAGAGGACCATCTTCTCGACGAGCGGCACGGGGCTGGTGCGCATGCGCTCCATCCACCACCAGCACAGCCGGTACCAGGCCTCCCACTGGTTCTCGACCCAGCCGCCGCCGATCGGGGCGCCGGTGGCGGGCGGCGCGAGGGAGAGGTCGGTGACCCGGGCGACGGCGGCGGCGCGGTCGGCGAGGGGCGTGATCTCGGCCAGCCGCGCGGGGGTGACGCCGAACCCGGTGCGGCGCAGGAGGTGGGCAGCATCCGTGACGGAAACGGTGATGTCCAGACCTCCCCAGCTCGCGGCCCTGCCCGACTACTCTCCGTGGTCATCGGCACGGAGCGTGAGCCGCTTGACCCACTACCCGGGGTAACGGCCCGTCAGGTGGGGAGGAGGGAGTCGTCGGCCTCGGCGATGCGGGGCGCCGAGGACGCCGGAACGGTGGGCGCGCCGGGGGCGGGGGAGACCCACACCGGCAGCCCTTGCTCCAGCCCGAGCGCGGTGGCCTCGGTGCGGGTCATCGTGGCGAGCACGACCTGGTCGGTGGTGGCCACGTCGGCCCGCACCTCGAAGCCCACCCGCGTCAGACGGTCGACCCGTCCTGGCGTCGCACGCGCCGGTGGCTCGGTGGTGGAGAGGTGGACGTCGTGCGGTCGGATGAGATCGGGTCCGAGCTGCGTGACCGGCCCGAGGAACCGCATCACGAAGTCGTTGGCCGGCTCGTCGTACAGCTCGTCGGGCGTACCGATCTGCTCCACGCGGCCCTCGTTGATGACCACGATCTCGTCGGCGACCTCCAGGGCCTCCTCCTGATCGTGGGTGACGAAGACGGTGGTGACGTGGACCTCGTCGTGGAGCCGGCGCAGCCAGTCGCGGAGCTCCTTGCGGACCTTGGCGTCCAACGCGCCGAACGGCTCGTCGAGCAGCAGCACGGCCGGCTCGACGGCCAGCGCGCGTGCGAGCGCCATCCGCTGGCGCTGGCCGCCGGACAGCTGTGACGGGAGCCGGTCGCCGAACTGCTCGAGGTGCACCAGCGAGAGCAGCTCGTCGACGCGCGCGGCGATCTCCTTCTTGGGGCGCTTGCGGATCTCGAGGCCGAAGGCGACGTTGCGGCGCACGTTCATGTGCTTGAACGCGGCGTAGTGCTGGAACACGAAGCCCACGTTGCGCCGCTGAGGCGAGAGGTGCGTGGCGTCCGCTCCCTCGATGGAGATCTGGCCTTCGTCCGCGTGGTCGAGTCCGGCGATGATGCGCAGCAGGGTCGACTTGCCACCGCCGCTCGGGCCGAGGAGCGCGGTGAGCTGGCCCGTGGGGATGCTGACGCTGACGTCATCGAGCGCGACGAAGTCACCGAAGTGACGGCTCACGTGCGAGACCTCGATGCTCAACGGGGACCCTCCTTGGGGCGGATGAACGATACGACCACGATGCAGGCCACCGACACCAACGCCAACAGGAAGGCCGTAGCGTACGCGCCCCCCTTGTCGAAGTTCAGGTACTTCTCCTCGACCACGAGGGTGGCGGTACGGGTGTCACCCAGGACGTTGCCGGACACCACCTTCACGGCGCCGAACTCCCCGAGCGACCGGGCCAGGCTGAGCACGACGCCGTAGATGACGCCCCACTTGATCGACGGGAGGGTGATGCGTCGGAAGGTCTGCACCGCGCTGGCTCCGAGGCTGTGGGCGGCCTGCTCCTGCTCGATGCCGATCTCCTCGAGGACCGGGACCACCTCGCGGATCACGAGGGGGAGGGCGACGAAGGTCGTCGCGAGGAGGATGCCCAGGGGAGCGAAGATCACCTGGATGCCCCAGTCCTCGAGCTGCGGCCCGAACCAGCCGTCGCGACCGCCGTAGACGAGGACGAGGGACAGCCCGACGACGATCGGCGAGACCGACAGCGGGACGTCGATGAGCGCGCTCAGCAGCCGCCGGCCGGGGAACTCGTACCGGACCAGGAGCAGCGAGATGCCGACGCCGAAGATCGTGTTGAGCACGACGGCGACGACGGCCACGCCCACGGTCAGCCGGAGCGCGTGGACGATGTCCGGGTCCTGGAGGATCCCGCGCAGGTCGGTGAGCCCGTCACTGAAGGTGTTCTTGACGACGAGCGACAGCGGCCACGCCACGAGGAAGAACAGGTAGGCCGTCACGATCAACCGGAACACATAGGTGATCGGCCGGCGGCGCCGGGTGGACAGCCGGGCGCGCCGCCCGGGTCGGGATGGACCGTCGCCACGTCAGTCACGCCGCACCAGGAATCGCTGGAGCACGTCGATGAGGACGATGACGGAGAAGGAGATCAGCAGGAGGACGCTCGCGACGGCGGCGGCCGCCTCCACGTTGTCGTTCTCGATGCTGCTCAGGATCCGCACCGAGGTGACCTCGGTCTGGAACGGGACGTTCCCGGACAGCAGCACGAGCGAGCCGTACTCGCTGACGGCCCTCGCGAACGACAGCGCCGCGCCAGCGGCGATGGCGGGGATCAGGCTGGGGAGCACGATCCGTCGGAAGGTGGTGAACCGGCTCGCACCGAGGGACGCGGCGGCCTCCTCCACCTCCGGGTCCAGCTCGGCGAGGACGGGCTGGACCGTGCGCACCACGAACGGAAGGGTCACGAAGAGGAACGCGAGCGTGACCGCTCGAGGGGTGTTGGCGACGTCCACGCCGATCGGGCTGTTGGGGCCGTAGAGCGAGAGGAGCACCAGACCCGCCACGATGGTCGGGAGCGCGAACGGGATGTCGATGAGGACCTCGAGGATGCGCTGGCCCTTGAACTGGTCGCGGACGAGGACCCATGCGATGAGGGTGCCCATCACGACGTTCACCGCCGTGACCAGGAGTGCATGCGTCACGGTGAGGCGGATCGCGGCCGCCGTCTGCTCGTTGGTGATCGTGTTCCAGAACGCGGTCCAGCCACCCTGGCTGGCCGTCACGATCACCGCCGCCAACGGGATCAGCACGAGCAGGCTGAACCAGATCATGGCGACGCCGAGGCCAAGACCAGAGGCCTTGCCCAGGGTGGTCACGCGAGTCGACCGACGCCGAGGCGCCGGTCGACTCGCGCTGACGACAGCAGCTGTCACTCGCCCTTGCCGGACTCAGCGATGATGACGGTGATGATCCCTTCCTCCTCGTCGAAGAACTTGGCCGACAGAGCGTCCCAGCTCTCGAAGTCGTCCTCGACGGTCAGGAGGTTGGGCACCTCGGGGAACGGATCGGCGGGATCGTTGGCACCCTCGACGTCCCCGTACTCGACCCCGTCGATCACGGGGCGGAAGCCCTTCAGGGCGAACTGCTTCTGACCCTCCTTGCTCAACACGAAGTCGAGCCAGTCCTGCGCCTTCGGATCGGCGTCGATGAGCACCGCCGCAGGGTTCTCGATGAGCATGGTCGTCTCGGGGATGATGTAGTCGAACTCCTCGCCGTTCTGGTGGGCGAGGATCGCCTCGTTCTCGTAGGCCAGCAACACGTCACCGGTGCCGCCGAGGAACGCCGTCGTGGCGTCCCGCCCGCTGCTCGGCAGGGAGACGACGTTGGCGAAGAGGTCGGTGACGTACTGGGTCGCCTCCTCCTCGGTCGCCCCACCCTCGATGGCCTGCCCGTAGGCCGCCAGCGCGTTCCAGCGGGCCGCCCCGGAGGACGCGGGGTTCGGCGTGACGATCTCCACGCCCGGCTTGCACCAGGTCATCCCAGGTCTGGATGTTCTCGGGGTTGCCCTCCCGCACCGCGAACACCACGATCGAGCTGGACACGATGCCCTTGGTGTCGCCATCGGCCCAGGTGTCGGCGACGAGACCCTCGTCGACCAACCGGGTGACGTCGCTGGCAACCGAGAAGTGCACGTAGTCCGCCGCCAGGCCCTCGGCGACGGCCCGGCTCTGATCGCCGGAGGCACCGTAGGAGGACTTGAAGGAGACGTTGGCGCCTTCGTCGGTCTTGTTGAACTCCTCGGCGATCGCCACGTTGGCGGCCTCGGGAACGGCGAAGCCGACGATGTTGAGGGTCACCGGCTCGCTCTCGGTTCCGGACGAGCCCTCGCTGTCGCCGTCGTCACTGCCGCACGCGGTCAGCAGCAGGGTGCCAGCCAGTCCGAGTGCGATGAACGACCTCGTTCGGTTCCGCATGAGCGTTCGGTACCTCCTTGCCCGCAGGCATCTTGTGTGCTTTCCCCATCGGAATGGTGGAGAATAGGAAAGCCGACCAATTCGGTCAACTTTGCGATGATGAAGGCTGAGGCAGGGGCGGACGAGGGGGGAGTCCGCCGCCCCTGCCTCAGCGATGGGAGTCGCTCAGCGCACCTCGCGCAGCTTGCCGGTCTCGACCTCGTACACGAAGCCGCGCACGGCGTCGGTCTTGGGGATGAAGGGGCTGGCCTGGATGCGAGCGATCGACTGGCGGACGTCCTCGTCAGCGTCAGGGAACGCCTCGAGCGCAAAGGGCGGACGGATCCCGGTGTCCGCCTGGATCTGGTCCTTCACGGCGCCGTCGGTGAAGGTGACCATGCCGCAGTCCGTGTGGTGGATGAGGACGATCTCCTCGGTGCCGAGGAGCCGTTGGCTGATGACCAGCGAGCGGATGGCGTCCTCGCTGGCGACGCCGCCGGCGTTGCGGATGACGTGCGCATCGCCTTCCTCGAGGCCGAGCACCTTGGCGGGGTCGAGCCGAGCATCCATGCACGCGAGCACCGCCACCTTCTTGCCGGGAGGCAGGGGCAGGTCGCCCTTGTCGAAGGTGGTCGCATACGCGTCGTTGTTGGACAGCAGCTCGTCGGTGACGGACATCGCTCGGCGCTCCTCGTGGAATCGGTCCGGACACTAAGTCACTAATCCTGAGTGACTTGGTCGAGAATAGCGAGCTCCCGGGAACTTCCACCCGCGACGTGCAGATTTCTGGGCAACCATGGCGTGGTGAGCGTGACGGTGGGGGAGCCGCAGTCGGCGAGTCGGCGCCGGCTCCGGATCGCGCTCATGGGACTCGCGGTGGTCCTGGCGATCTACGTGGCGGCGTCGCTCGTCTGGCCGAACGTCGTGCCTCGAGTGGTGCTGCTGCCCAAGCCAGCGGCGACCACCTGGTACGACGGCTGCAACTGGCACGGCAGGAGCTTCGAGCGGACTGGCCCCGTCTGGACGCCGATGGAGGACACGACCGCGCGGGCGTGCCCGGAGGGTGGCCTCCCGGAGGACGACCGCTAGGCGTCTGGCCTCGGGCGTCAGGCCGCCGCCTCGGGTTGTCGTCGGTGGAGGCGGGTGCCGTCGGCCCGGTGGGCGATCCACTGATCATCGACCCGGAGGAGCTTGATCACGCCCGCGTGCACCAGCTTGTGGTGGCGGCTGCAGACCAACACGAGGTTGCGCAGGTCCGTCGGTCCGTGGGGGAACGGCACCACGTGGTGGGCGTCGCACCATCGAGGGCGGCGGTCGCAGCCATCCACGATGCAGCCGCGGTCTCGAGCGATCAGGGCTCGGCGCTGCGCGGGGAGGGCGTGTAGGTGACCTGGCCGAGGTCGAGCGGGAGGCTTCGGCCCTTGAGCAGCACGCGCCCGAGCGAGCAGTCGCACAGCCAGCGTTCGAGGGTGGAGCGGGGGAGGAGGGTGCCGTCCTCCAGGGTGCCCGTGGTGGGCAGCCCCTCGGCGTCGGGATCGATGTCGACGACGGCGATGAGCTGACGTCGGCGGGGCCGCCCGCCACGAGGAGCCGCCGAGCCCGAGTCCGGCTCGGCCTCGTCATCGTCGTGGGTGGCACTGCTGCGGCGGGCCATCTCCACGAGGGCAGCGGCGTAGCGCTCCGCCGCCGTGCGACGCTTGCACGGGTCGCTCTCGTCGGCGGCCTGGTCTTCGTGCCACAGCCGGTCGTACAGCGCATCCAGCTCCGTGAGGAACTCAGCGCCGTCCTCCGCGTCGAGCTCGCCGTCAACGCGCACCCGATCGCCAAACGTGCGCGAGGCGTGCAGCTGGCTGTCCGGCCCGCTCGGCTCCGGCCCGTCCTGATCGTTGACGGCGAGCCAGCGCGACACGACAGCATCGAAGAGGTCGGCGCCAAGCTGGTCCAGGTCTGCGACGATCCGGAGCACGTCTCCTCGCCATGCGATGCCAACCCGTACGCGGTCATCACGTCGCGTTCCGGTGACGGCACGCAGGCTGAGCTCGGCGCCGCGCCGGCGGGTTGGCCGCCATCCGGAGAGGTACCGGTGGAGAGGTGGGCGGACTGCGTGTCGCGCAGAGCGTGACGCGGATGGGCGTCCGGTCCAGCCACGAGCCAGTCGTCGGTCCAGGTCTGCGACGACCCGGTGCACGTCTCCTGGCCATGCGACCCCAACCCGTACGCGGTGAAGGTGTTCGACACGCAGTCCGCCCACCTCTCCACCGGTACCTCTCCGGATGGCGGCCAGCCCGCCGGCGCGGCGCCGAGCTCAGCCTGGGTGCCGTACCGGAACGCGACGTGATGACCGAACTCGTGGGCCATGATGGCCCCGAGCCGAGCCCATTCCCCGGATGCGTGCGCGGCCCCGACGTCGAGCGCGCCATCGGTCCACGACAGAGTCGTGGAACCCTCGACGATGGATATCCGTACCGGCACGGCTTGTCGCCAGTTGGTCGGGACGGCGCCATCGAACGCAGCTTCGCGCGGGCTTGCAGGTCGCTGGTGCCGGGATCGCCCGGTCCGTCGCCGGCGAGGGTCGGCTCGGACCCGGTGGCGAACTCGCGACGACGGCGACGGTGGAGGGGCGGCTGTGGTCGTCGTCGGGGCGGGCAGGTCGAACGCTGTCCATGCCGGGGCCGCGTCAGCCGCGACAACACCGGCGCTCGGGTCCCACGTTCCCCAGCTGCCGTCGAGGTGCGGGTCGACGGTCGAATAGGCGAGCTCGGAGAACGCGGCGCCGCCCTCGTCATGGAGGCGTTGCAGCGTGGCGGCCACGGCGGCGTCCAGGTCGGTACCGGTGACCTCGGCGCGGACGGTCGGGGCCACGAAGAAGACCACGGGCTGCCCCGTCGAACGGGACACGACCGTCTTCTCACCAGCTGAACCGACCGGCGTTCCGTACAACAGGTCGACGAGCGGTCGGCGGAACAGCCCGCGGGTCAGGCACTCGCCGCCGGGTGGGGTGCGTGACACGGTCGGCACGTCGTCCGCGACCTGGTCGACGGAGGCTCCAGCCTCGAGCTGGTCGCGCACCGCACCGGCGTCCGTCTCGTCGACCGCGACCGCCGAGCCGCAGACGAAGTCCGCGACCTCGGGATGCTCGGCGCGGATCCGGTCCTGCAGCTCGGGGTCAGTCGGTTCGATGGTGCGCAGCCACTCGTCAAGGGTCACGTACGCCGCGAGGCTCTCGGCCGCCTCGTCGAACGCGTCGTCGTCCATCTCGGGTGCGTCGTCGACGATCACGTCCACCTCGTCGGGCACGTCGCCGCCACGGAGGTCGTCGGCGGCCTGGTCGAGCGTCTCGTCGTCCACAGCCAGGTCCTGCACCGCGAGCTCGGAGTCGACCAGGGCCCGGCCGATCAGCCAGGTCAGCGTGCGGCGGCCCGCTTCGGTCTGGGAGACGTCCTCGCCGTCGTCAGGTTCTGGCGCACCGATGAACGAGAGGAACCCAGCGTCCGAGGCGAGGGCTTCGACGTCGGACTCGAAGATCTCCACCTCGTGGACCGTCGCAACCGGGGGGCTGCTGCTGGCGTCGTCGTCGCCGTCGTCGGAGCATCCTCCGGCCACCAACGCCGCCGCCAAGACGAGGTAGGACCATCTCGGGCGACGCCTGTGCAGCGACACGGGAGGCAGCCCGCCTGGTCACCCTCTGACCCTATGCCACCACAGTCAGTGGCGCCACGGTGTCGGAGTGCGCAGGTCCGCCAGATACATCCGTCCGCCCATAATCATCGTTACGTCAAGTCAGCCGGGAGTCGCCCCGGAGGGGTCGGGCCGCTTCCAGCAGCCACTGCAGCGCTTCCCGGAGGTCCTGCTCCGTCTCCGCGGCCTCGAGGTCGCGCTCGACGTCCTCGACGGCGGCCTCCAGCGAGTAGAGCTTGTCCTTCAGCTCGTCGAGGGCGTGCCGCGTGATCACCAGCTCGGACTCGCTGAGCCCCAGCTCGCCCCGTCGCTGGCCGGCCACGTAGGCGGCTTGGCGGCACGCCTGGCGGCAGAACCGGCGCGGTCGACCCGGGCCGGCGCGCTCCGGCAACCCCCGACCGCACCACTCGCACCGCCCCGGCCGGGGTAGTTCCGTCATGACGAAATGCTACCGAGGGTTGAGGGGGCCGGCGACGGATGGTTCGGGAGCCCCACGCGAGGCCGCTAGCCTGACGGGGCTGATGACCCCCTGTGGGAGAGTCCCGGCGATCGGCCTCGGTCGGTCGACGGGCGCCGAAGGTGCAACCGCCCCGGAACCTCTCAGGCCACAGGACCACGGGGGCGAGGCGACGCTGGAGCGCAGGCGACAGCGGGGGATCCACACCTGACGACCGCTCCGGAGCCCCCGATGCCCCAGCCCTCCCCTGCCACCACCTTCGCCGACCGGCACCTGGGGCCCCGCCCGGCCGACGTCGAGCGGATGCTCGCCGTGCTCGGGGTGGCCACGCTCGACGAGCTGCTCGACCAGGCCGTGCCGAAGACCATCCGGAGCGATCAGCCGCTGCAGCTGCCGGACGCCCGCTCGGAGCCCGAGGTGCTGGCCACGCTGCGCACGCTCGCCGACCGCAACCGTGTCGTCACCTCACTCCTCGGCACCGGCTACCACGGCACCCACACCCCGGGTGTGATCCAGCGCAACGTCCTGGAGAGCCCGGCCTGGTACACGGCCTACACGCCGTACCAGCCGGAGATCAGCCAGGGCCGGCTCGAGGCGCTCCTCAACTTCCAGACGATGGTCACGGACCTCACCGGGATGGAGATCGCCGGCGCGTCCATGCTCGACGAGTCGACCGCGGCGGCCGAGGCGATGACGCTGATCCGGCGGTCGACCAAGCACCCCTCCCCCGCCTTCTTCGTCGACGCCGAGACCCATCCTCAGACCATCGCCGTCGTGGCCGCGCGGGCCGAGCCGATCGGCATCGAGCTCGTCGTGGGTGACCTGGCGGACCTCGATCCGGCGGCCGTGTTCGGCGCCCTGCTGCAACACCCCGGCACGAGTGGGGTCGTGCGCGACCTCTCCCCCACCATCGCCGCCGTCCACGACGCCGGGGGCCTCGTCGCGGTGGCTACGGATCTCCTCGCCTGCACGGTGCTCACCCCGCCGGGCGAGCAGGGAGCCGACGTGTGCGTCGGATCGTCACAGCGGTTCGGCGTACCGCTCGGCTACGGCGGCCCGCACGCGGGCTTCCTCGCCACCCGCGACGCGTTGCGCCGGTCCATGCCGGGCCGCCTCGTCGGCGTGTCTGTGGACGCCGCCGGTCGCCCTGCTCACCGCCTGGCCCTGCAGACCCGTGAGCAGCACATCCGGCGCGAGAAGGCGACCTCGAACATCTGCACCGCGCAGGTGCTCCTGGCGGTCATCGCGTCGATGTACGCCGTGTACCACGGCCCCGAGGGGCTGCGGCACATCGCCGATGAGGTGCACGCCCGCACGGCTCGTCTGGCGGCGGGCCTCCGCGCCGCCGGCTTCGAGCCTCGGCACGACTCCTTCTTCGACACGCTGACGCATCCGAGCGGCCGGCCGCGCTGAGGAGCTCGTGGCCAAGGCGCTCCGCGAGGGGCTGAACCTGCGGCTCGTCGACGCCGACACGATCGGCATCGCGCTCGACGAGACCAGCGACGAGGACGTGCTCGAGCGCCTCGCCAGGACCTTCGGGGTCGCCTTGCCCGCGGAGGCGCCGGGCGCTCTCCCCGCCGAGCTCCAGCGGACCACCGACTACCTCACCCATCCGGTGTTCTCGGCCCACCGCTCCGAGACCGAGATGCTGCGCTACCTCCGGTCCCTCGCCGACAAGGACATCGCCCTCGATCGGTCGATGATCCCGTTGGGCAGCTGCACGATGAAGCTCAACGCCACCACCGAGATGGCCGCGGTCACCTGGCCCGAGTTCGGTCAGCTGCATCCCTTCGTGCCGATCGAGCAGGCCGAGGGCTACCGCGAGCTGATCACGTCGCTCGAGGCGTGGCTGTGCGACATCACCGGCTACGACCGCGTGTCGCTCCAGCCCAACGCCGGCTCGCAGGGCGAGCTGGCCGGCCTGCTCGCCATCCGCGGCTACCACGCCTCCCGCGGTGAAGCGGCCCGCGACGTCTGCCTCATCCCGTCGTCGGCCCACGGCACCAACGCCGCGTCGGCCGTCATGGCCGGCATGCGCGTCGTGGTCGTGGCCTGCGACGACGAGGGCAACGTCGACGTCGCCGACCTCGAGGCCAAGGTCGCCGACCACGCTGCCGACCTCGCGGTGCTCATGGTCACCTACCCCTCCACCCACGGCGTGTTCGAGGAGCGCATCACCGATCTCTGCGATCTGGTCCACGCGCACGGCGGGCAGGTCTACGTCGACGGCGCCAACCTGAACGCCCTCGTGGGCGTGGCTCGGCCCGGTTGGTTCGGCGGGGACGTCAGCCATCTGAACCTGCACAAGACGTTCTGCATCCCGCACGGCGGCGGGGGTCCCGGCGTCGGGCCGGTGGCGGTGCGCGACCACCTGGCGCCGTTCCTGCCCAACCACCCGCTGCTCCCCGAGGCCGGCCCCGACACCGGGCCCGGGCCGATCTCCGGTGCGCCGTTCGGATCCGCGTCGATCCTGCCCATCTCGTGGGCCTACATCGCGCTGATGGGACCCGACGGCCTGCGCCGAGCCACCGAGCTGGCCATCCTCAACGCCAACTACGTCGCCGCCCGCCTCGAGGCCGCGTACCCGGTGCTCTACACGGGCGATCACGACCGCGTGGCCCACGAGTGCATCCTCGACCTGCGCCCGATCACGGCCGCGACCGGCGTGACCGTCGACGACGTCGCCAAGCGCCTCATCGACTTCGGGTTCCACGCCCCGACCATGAGCTTCCCGGTCGCCGGCACCCTCATGGTGGAGCCGACCGAGTCAGAGTCGCTCGCCGAGCTCGATCGGTTCGTCGACGCCATGCTCGCGATCCGCGAGGAGATCCGTCAGGTGGAGCGGGGTGAGGTCGAGCACGACGCCAGTGCGCTCGCCCACGCCCCTCACACCGCGGAGGACGTGCTCGTGGCCGATTGGGACCGCCCGTACACGCGCGAGCAGGCCGCCTACCCGCTCGCAAGCCTCCGAGACGGCAAGTACTGGCCACCGGTCAGCCGGATCGACGGTGGCTATGGCGATCGGAACCTCGTGTGCGCCTGTCCCCCACCGGAGGCGTTCGAGGACTGAGCGACCTCCTAGGCGGACGGTCCCCCGTCGAAGACCTGGTCGAGGCCGGCGATGGCAAACGCCTTCTGGATCGCCTCGGGAGGATCGAGCACGAGCAGGTGACGTCCCTCGTCGGCCAGCCGCTGGTGGACCTCGGCGAGCACGCCCATGCCGCTGGAGCCGATGAAGTGGACGGTGGACAGATCCACCGCCACCGTGCGGTGGGACCCGGTGCAGGCGTCGTTCAGCACCGCGCGGAGCTCGCCCGCTTCTGACAGATCGACGTCGCCACGCAGGACGACGACCACGAGGTCGTCGCCGCGGGCCTCGACCTCGATCGGCAGCTGAAGGGCTGCGGTGGACAACAGGAGATCCGGGTCGTCGATCACGACGGCTTGGTACCCGAATCGCGCCGGTCTCAGCCGTTGGTCAGGGTCGGTCACCGGTTGCGGAACTGCTGCACGGCCGCGAGGGCGGTGGGGTGCAGGCGACCGGCCGCCTCCATCTCGGCCCAGCGCGGGGTCTTGCGCGCGGTCGCGAGGGATCCGTGGTGGGAGCGCCGCGATCCACAGCTCGACGTCCCGAGTGAGCAGCTCGTGCTCGATCTGCTGGAACTCGTCGATCACGGTCACGGTCAGCACGGCGACCGCGGTCGCATCCACCACGACCAGCTCCGGCTGTGGCTCGGCGGCATCGACCGCGGCGACGATGCGGCGGTTCGCGGAGCGGATGTTGGCGGTGTAGAGCGGCGCCGTCGAAGCGGAGGACCAGCAAGCCAGGCACCCGTTCCGTGGTCGGTCCCGCGGCCTCGAGGTCGTCGCGGCCGCGGGCGGGCTGGAGCTCGGTGACCTGGATCCGATCGAGCTCCACGATGACGATCACGAGGGTGAGGACGACGCCGATGGCGACGGCGGCCAGGAGCCCGAGGGCCAGTCCGCTGACGGCGGTGGCCATCGCCACCCAGAACTCGACGCGGCTGAGCTGCCAGAACCGCACGAACTCGGACGGCTTGATCAGGCCGAGGACGGCCACCATGACGAGGCAGCCGAGGGTGGCCTCCGGGAGGTCGCTCAGCACGCCGGCGAGGAACAGCGCGCAGCCGACGGCGAGGACGACGGTCACCAGCTCGCTGAGCTGCGTCCGGGCGCCGGCCCGCTGGTTGATGGCGGTCTGCGAGAAGCCGCCCGCCGCCGGCATGGCCTGGAACAGGGCTCCGGCGGCGCACGCGACGCCGTTGGCGGCCAGCTCCTGGTCGTTGTCGATGGGCGGTTCGCTGGACCGGCGCACGTTGCGCGCGACCGACACCGTCTCGAGGAAGCACATCAACGCGATGGCGATGGCCCAGGACGTCATCAGGCTCAGGTGGTCGAAGGACGGGGCCTGGAACGACGGCAGATCGGAGGGCACCGGGGCGATGAGGGCCACACCGTGGTCGTCGAGCGACGCGAAGGCCACCAGCCCGATCCCCGCCGCGACGGCGACGAGGGGGCAGGGACGGCCGGGAGCGAGGCGGGCGAGGAGGAGGAGCCCGGCGATGGTGGCGATCGAGAAGACCGTGGTGGTGACGCTGAGGTCGCCGAGCTGCTCGGCGACGACGCGGAGGTCGTCGAAGAAGTTGGTCGCGGTCGGGTCGCCCGGGATGCCGAGCAGCTTCGGGAGCTGGCCGGCCGCGACCGTCAGACCCACGCCGGCCTTGATGCCGACGAGGGTCGCCTCGGAGATGTTGTCGATGAGCGCGCCGAGGCGGCACAGGCGGAAGAACAGCAGGATGGCGCCGACCAGCAGGGTGAGCATGGCCAGGTCCCCCGCCGGATCGGCGCTCTCTCCCGCGACGCCGACGGCGATGAGTGTGGAGGCGGTGAGCGTCGCGACCGTCGAGGTGGTGCTCACCGACAGCGTTCGAGAGCCACCCAGGAAGGCGTAGACCGCCATCGGCACCATGCAGGTGTAGAGCCCCACCTGCACCGGAAGGTCGGCGATGGTCGCGTAGGCCATGGCCTGCGGGATGACGACGGCGCCGGCCGTCAGCCCACCGACGAGGTCGGCACGGAGCCAGCGGCGGTCGTAGGCCCGCAGCCAGACGAGGCTCGGCACCACGGTGGTCAGCGCGGCCATCGTGTCGGGCTCAGTCGCTCAGGCCCGTGATGCCGCTGCCGATCAGCTTGGCGCCGAGGACCAGCAGGATCACCATCATGATCACGGCGTTGTTGTCCGTCATGAACTCCTTCACCGACGCCAGCGGCGCGGCGGCCCGGTCGCCGCCGAGCAGGAACAGCAGCACCGCTCCCGCCACGGTCACGGAACCGAGGACGACGAAGATGATCGCGACCTCGGTGCTCTCGACTCCGTCCAAGCCTGCCTGGGCGATCGAGGCGGCGGCGGCCACCGTCAGGGCGAGGTTCTTCGGGTTGAGCGCCCGAGAGGACGACCCCCAAGCCCAGGGCCTTGACCGGGGTGAAGTGGTCGACCGCGCTCATCCACTTCGGCATCTCGGTCGTCTCGCCCGCCTTGGGCCGCCCCCGCCACTGCTTGAGCGCCATGACCAGGAAGAGCAGCCCGAGGGCGAGCAGCACGACGCTCACGGCCGTCGACGTCCCGGAGTCGGGATCGTCCGCGTCGCCGGCCACCAGCAGCACGAGCGCGCTCACCATGGCGAGGCCGAGCACCCACCCCACGGCGAACGCCGGTCCGTTGGAACGGGCGCGCGGCGTGCTCAGCATCAGGATGACGGCGATGATCGGTATCGGGCTGAGCGCGACTCCGATCGCGGCGGGCAGCACGTTGCCGATCGCTTCTCCCACTGTGCTCCTTCGTGCCGCCGACGCCCGGGCGGAGCGACCATAGCGCCGGTCACCACGACGATCCGGGGGGCCGACAGGGCTACGTTCGGTGGACCCATGGCCTCCCCGCCCGCCACCGCTCGCCGCCTGCCGATCTTCACATCGCTGGCCGGCTACGACCGGGCCTGGACCCGCGGCGACGTCATCGCGGGCCTCACCGTGTGGGCAGTGCTGGTGCCGGAGGCGCTCGCCTACGCCTCGATCGCGGGCGTGTCGCCGGTGGTCGGCCTGTACGCCGCGCCGCCCGCGCTCGTCCTCTACGCCGCCTTCGGCAGCTCCCGGCACCTCGTCGTGGGGCCCATGTCGGCGACGGCCGCGCTGTCGGCGGCCGCGGTCGCCGACCTGACCACCGGCGGGCCCGACGACGTCCTCGCCTTCACCGCGGTGCTGGCCCTCGTCACCGGCGTGCTGGCCCTCGCCGCCGGACTGCTCCGCCTCGGCTTCCTCGCCGGCTTCATCTCGGAACCCGTGCTCAAGGGGTTCATCATCGGCCTGGCCCTCACGATCATCATCGGCCAGGTGCCCAAGCTGTTCGGCATCCCGAAGGAGGAGGGCAACTTCTTCGAGCAGCTCTGGGGGGTGCTCACCCACCTCGGCGACACCCACGGCACGACCCTGGTGGTGGGCGCGACGTCGCTCGTCCTGGTCCTCGGCCTGCGCCGCTTCGCGCCGGTGGTGCCGGGGTCCCTGGTGGCGGTCGTGTTCGGCGTCGTCGCGGTGCAGCTCTTCGATCTCGTCGAGCACGGCGTCGAGATCGTCGGCAACATCGACAGCGGACTTCCCTCGCTGGGGCCTCCGGATGGCCTCGGCCTCTCCGACTACCTCGAGCGCAGCGGGCGCGGCGGCCGGGATCATGCTGGTCGGCTTCGCCGAGGGACTCGGGGCGGCGAAGACCTACGCGGCCCGGGAGCACTACGAGATCGATGCCAACCGAGAGCTGGTGGGCCTGGGCGCCGCCAACCTCGGTGCAGGGCTGTGCAGCGGCATGGTCGTGAACGGCAGCCTCTCGAAGACAGCCGTCAACGGCTCCGCCGGTGCCCGGTCGCAGGTCTCCGGCCTCGTGGTGGCCGTCCTCACGGTCGTCACGCTGCTGTTCCTCACCGGCCTCTTCGAGGACCTGCCCGAGGCGACGCTCGCCGCGGTGGTGATCGCGGCGGTGATCGAGCTGGTCGACATCGCCGCCCTACGTGGCTTCTACCGGCTCTACACCCGGCGCCTGGGAACGATCTACGGCCACGCGGCCGGCCGGACTTCATCGCCGCGCTGGCGGCCATGTTCGGCGTGCTCCATCTTCGACACGCTCCCCGGGCTCGTCATCGGCATCGTCGTGTCGCTGCTCCTCCTCCTCTACCGCTCCTCGAGGCCCCATGTGGCCGAGCTCGGTCACGTGGCGAGCAGCCCGGACCAGTTCGTCGACCTGGCTCGGCACCCGGAGAACGTCGCCGTCCCGGGCGTGCCGGTGCTGCGGGTCGAGGCGGGCCTGTTCTTCGCCAACGCCGATGCGGTTCGTCGGGCCATCAAGGAGCACGCGGAAGCTGCCCGGGGTGAAGGGCGTCGTGCTCGACGCCGGAGTCGGTGCCCTTCGTGGACGTCACCGCCGTCCGGATGCTCCATGAGCTGGCCGCCGACCTCGAGCGGGCTGGCCAACAGCTCGTCATCGCCCGTGACCTGGGGCAGGTGGGCGACCTGCTCGCGGAAGCCGAGACCGATGTCGAGCTACAGGTGTTCCGGACGATCCCCGAGGCCATCGCCGCCGTCGAGGGCAGCTGACGCGGGCCTCCCGCCCGCCGTCCAGAGCGGTTCGCTACCGTGGCCGCACTCGGCGCGGGCCCCTCGAACCATGGAGCACGACCATGAGCAAGCCCTTCAACGGGATCATCAACGTCGACGTCCGCGACTCGACGCCCGACTGGACTCCGTACACCGAGCCGTCGGCGCCGGAGGGCGCACCGAACGTCCTGATCGTCCTCTACGACGACACGGGGCTCGCGGCGTGGTCCCCCTACGGCGGGCGCATCAACATGCCCACGATGCAGCGGCTCGCGGACGAGGGCCTCACCTACACGCAGTGGCACACCACCGCCCTGTGCTCGCCCACCCGGTCGTGCCTCCTGACCGGGCGCAACCACCACCAGAACGGGTACGCGTGCATCTCGGAGGCGGCCACGGGCTACCCGGGGTCGAACGCGCACATCCCGATGGAGAACGCGTTCCTGGCCCAGGTGCTGCGCGAGCGGGGCTACAACACGTTCTGGATCGGCAAGAACCACAACGTCCCGTCCGACTCGTGGGCGATGGGGTCATCGAAGGCGGAGTGGCCCATCGCGCGGGGCTTCGACCGCTTCTACGGCTTCATCGGTGGCGAGACGAACCAGTGGTATCCCGACCTCGTCGAGGACAACCACTACGTCGACCAGCCCTACCTGCCCGAGGACGGCTACCACGTGTCGAAGGACTTCGCCGACAAGGCCATCTCCTTCATCGCGGACAGCAAGCAGTCGCGTCCCGACAAGCCCTGGTACATGAAGTTCTGCCCGGGTGCCAACCACGCGCCCCACCACTGCCCCCAGGACTACATCGACAAGTACAAGGGCCAGTTCGACGACGGCTACGAGGCCTACCGCGAGTGGGTGCTCCCCCGGATGATCGAGCGCGGCATCCTGCCCGAGGGCACCGTGCTCACCGAGGTCAACCCCATGCCGGAGGGCACGTTCTCGCCCCTCGACATGGTGCGGCCGTGGGCCTCCCTCAGCGCCGACGAGAAGGCGCTCTTCTCCCGCATGGCCGAGGTCTACGCCGGCTTCTCCGAGTACACCGACGCCCAGGTCGGCCGGATCATCGACTACCTCGAGGAGTCAGGACAGCTCGAGAACACGCTGATCTTCTACTGCGCCGACAACGGCGCCTCCGGGGAGGGCAGCCCGAACGGCTCCGTGAACGAGAACAAGTTCTTCAACGGGTGGCCCGACGACCTCTCCGAGAACCTCGAGCTGCTCGACCAGCTGGGCGGGCCGGAGGCCTACAACCACTACCCCACCGGCTGGGCCATGGCCTTCTCCACGCCCTTCCGCATGTACAAGCGCTACTCGTACCAGGGCGGCATCTGCGATCCGATGGTGATCCACTGGCCCAAGGGCATCAAGGCCAAGGGCGAGGTGCGCAACCAGTACCACCACGTGATCGACGTCGTGCCGACGATCCTCGAGTGCATCGGCATGGAGTTCCCGCAGTTCGTGCAGGGCTACGAGCAGACGCCGCTGCCGGGGGTGTCGATGAAGTACAGCTTCGACGCCGAGCCCGACGCGCCGACGAAGAAGGAGACGCAGTACTACGCCATGCTCGGCACCCGGGGCATCTGGCACGAGGGCTGGAAGGCGGTGGCCGTGCACGGCCCCACGTCAGGCCTCGGGAACTTCGACAAGGACGTCTGGCAGCTCTTCCACACCGACGAGGACCGCGCCGAGGCCCACGACCTCGCCGACGAGCACCCCGAGAAGGTGGAGGAGCTCGTGCGCGTCTGGTTCGCCGAGGCGGGCAAGTACGACGTGCTGCCCCTCGACGACCGCCTCCCGATGGAGATCCTGATGGACGAGCGGCCGTCACCCTTCGACGCGGAGGGGTCCTACGTCTTCTACCCCGGCACCTCGGACCTGCCCGAGCACGCCTCCCCGAACCTCCGCGGCCGTTCGTTCAGCATCCACGCCAGCGTCGAGCTCGACGAAGCCGCCGAGGGCGTGCTCGTGGCCCACGGGGCCCGGTTCGGCGGCCACAGCCTCTTCCTCAAGGGCGGGAAGCTCTGGTACGTGAACAACTTCCTCGGGATCCCGCCGGAGCAGGCGCTCACGTCACCCGACGTCATCGGCGTCGGCGCCCACGTGCTGAGCGCCCACTTCGAGAAGGAGTCGGTCGGCGATCGGAACGAAGCCATCGGCACGGCCAAGCTCCAGGTCGACGGGAAGACCGTGGCCGAGGGGCCGTGGCGCACCCAGCCCGGCCACTTCGCGCTGTGCGGCGAGGGGCTCTGCGTCGGTCGCGACAGCGCCGATCCGGTGAGCAAGGAGTACGGATCGGGCTTCCCGTTCACCGGTGGCGTCATCAAGCAGGTCGAGATCGTGGCCGGCGACGACCAGCACGTGGACCTCGAGGCGGAAGGCCAGGCCATGCTGGCCCGCGAGTGACGCTCGTCAGCCCTGGACGATCTCGGCGATCTCCTCGAGGAGGAACGGCGGGCCGCTCACGAGCATCGTCGTGACGCAGCTCTCGCGCCACGCATCGAGGTCGTCGCGGACCTTCTCCTTCGGACCCACCAGGTAGACGTCCTCCACCATCGACGTGGGGACATAGCCGGCCGCCTCGTCCTTGCGGCCGGCCAGGTACGCCTCCTGGATCTTGTCGCACTCGGCCTCGTAGCCGAGCCGGGCGAACACGTCCCGATGGAAGTTCCGGTCCTTTGCGCCCATCCCGCCGATGTAGAGGGCCAGCGTCGGGCGGAGGAGGTCAGCGCAGGTCTCGACGTCGTCGCCCACGATCACGGGCACCACGCAGGCCACCTCGAAGTCATCGGCCGTGCGCCGGGCGCCGGGCCGGGCGAAGCCCTCCGCCAGCGCGTCGCGGTAGAAGCCGTCGGCCTTGGGCGAGAAGAACATCGGCAGCCACCCGTCGCAGATCTCGGCGGCGAGGGCCACGTTCTTGGGACCCTCCGCGCCGAGGTAGATCGGGATGTCGGTCCGGAGGGGGCGCACGATCGACTTCAGCGGCTTGCCGAAGCCGGTGCCGCCGACGAGCGGCATCTGGTAGTGCTCCCCCACGTACTCGACGGGCTTGTCGCGGGCCACGATGGCTCGCACGATGTCCACGTACTCACGGGTGCGGGCGAGGGGCTTGGCGTACTCCTGCGAGTACCACCCCTCGACGACCTGGGGGCCGCTCACGCCGAGGCCGAGGATGAAGCGACCCCCGGTGAGGTGGTCGAGCGTGATGGCGGTCATCGCGGTCGAGGCCGGTGTCCGCGCGGAGATCTGGGTGATGGCGGTGCCGAGCTGCACGCGCGAGGTCGCGCTCCCCCACCACGCCAACGGCGTGAAGCAGTCCGACCCGTACGCCTCGGACATCCACACGCTCTTGAACCCGAGGCGCTCGGCCGTGGCGATCTGCGCGGCCGCGTCCGGCGGCGGTCCTGAGGATGGCCAGTACCCGATGATGAGTCCGAGGTCCATTGCTGTCTGGTCGCCCCTCTTCGGGGCTCCGGGCTTCGCCCATCTGGCTCTCACCCTCCTGCTGCTCCGCCTGGCGGCTGCGCAGCTCGCGAACCGTCTGGACCATAGCGGCGGTTGTTCGACCCGGAACTAGAACGTGTTCTAGTCTGACGGGCATGAGCTTCCCTCCCGACATCGGCGTCGTGGACCTGATGATGGGGATCCCGGAGGGCGCCAAGACGGCCTGGTACGGCTTCCTCCGGGCCGGTCTGATGGACGACGAGTCCAAGGCGATGGAGTTCCCCGCCCAGTACATGTTCAAGGACGTGCCGAAGGACATCGACGCCGATGCCGACCCCGTCGCGGTCGTCCTCGGCGAGATGGACCACTTCGGGATCGAGAAGGCCATGCTCGGCGTCCACTTCGAGCGCTCCGCCTCCATCCGAGCCGTCCAGGAGCACCCCGATCGGTTCTTCTGCTCCTACGAGGTGAACCCCAACCTCGGGATGCAGGCGGTCCGCGACCTCGTGCGGGCCTACGAGACGTTGGGGGTGAAGGCCGCCAGCGCCTTTCCGGCCGGGATGAACCCGCAGGTGCCGATCAACGACAAGCGCTTCTACCCGATCTACGCCAAGTGCATCGAGCTCGACATCCCGATCTGCATCACCACCGGCGTGCCGGGCCCCCGGTTGCCCATGCTCTGCCAGAAGACCGAGCTGCTCGACGAGGTCTGCTGGTTCTTCCCGGAGCTGAAGGTCGTGATGCGCCACGGCGCCGAGCCGTGGGACGCCCTGGCGGTGAAGCTGATGTTGAAGTGGCCGAACCTCTACTACTCCACCTCTGCGTTCGCCCCCCGCTACTACCCCCAGACGATCATCGACTACGCCAACACCCGCGGCGCCGACAAGGTCATGTACGCCGGGTACTTCCCGATGGGCCTCTCGCTCGAGCGGATCTTCGCCGAGCTCCCGCACGTGCCCCTGAAGGACGACGTCTGGCCCAAGTTCTTGCGAGAGAACGCCCTCCGAGTGTTCGACCTGGCCGGCTGACGATGGCCACCGCACCCCTCGCCCGATCCCCGTTCCCCGTCCCGTTCGGCTGGTTCTCCATCGGCTATCCGGAGGACTTCCCGATCGGCCAGCCGAAGGCCATCTTCTACTTCGACCGCCACCTGGTCGCGTGGCGCGACGACACCGGCGCGCTCCACGTGCAGGACCCGTTCTGCCCCCACCTCGGCGCCCACCTCGGCCACGGCGGCACCGTCGAGGACTGCCAGATCGTCTGTCCCTTCCACGGGTGGAAGTTCGATGCCGAGGGCGTCAACACCGAGATCCCGTACTCCGAGCGCACGAACAGGAAGGGCACCCTGCGCACCTTCCCCGTCGCCGAGGTCAACGGCGTCTCGCTCGTCTGGTACCACCCGGATCCCGCGATCGAGCCCCAGTGGCAGACCCGCGAGCTGCCCGAGTTCAACGGCGACCCGGAGTGGTCCACGGTCATCCGCACCGAGCACACGGTGGACGCACCGTGGCAGGAGATGGCCGAGAACGGCGTCGACTCGGCCCACTTCCGGTACGTGCACAACACGGCCGAGGTGCCGGAGATGGAGAGCTACGAGACCGGCTTCCCGGGCACGCAGATGCGATCCAGCCAGAAGTTCCCGACGCCGCGTGGCGTGATGGAGGGTCGGATCGACTCCGAGCAGATCGGGCCGGGCGTGGCGGTCGTCCGCTTCGCCGGGATCGTCGACACGATGAGCCTCGCCGTCACCACGCCGATCACGGCGGAGCGCTGCATCACGCGCTTCAGCTTCCGCTTCAAGACGATGGGCGACGAGGACACCACGCGCAACGTCGGTCGTGCCTTCGTGCGGGAGGTCGACAAGCAGTTCCTGGAGGACAAGCCGATCTGGGAGCACAAGGCCCACCTCGTGCGCCCCGCGCTCGCCGACAACGACGGCCCCTTCATGAAGTTCCGCAAGTGGGCGGCGCAGTTCTACGCCGAGGGCGTGAGCGACGAGCGAACGGTCTTCCCGCCCCCGTGGTGGCCCGACCGCGCCGACGAGGCGCCCGCCAAGGCCACCGCCAGCGCCAAGTACGGAGACGACCGATCGTCCTGATCGACCCGCCCCTGTGGCACTGGCGGGGCCGCCGCTGGGCGCACCTCGTCAGCGACGTGAGCTATGACGAGCTCCACGCCATGGCCGACGCGCTCGGGATCGAGCGCCGGTGGTTCCAGGGCGACCACTACGACGTCCCCGAGGACTACCGCGAGCGCGCCATCGCGCTGGGGGCGGTGCCCGTCACGTCACGAGAGCTCATCCGACGGCTGCTCGACTCAGGCCTGCGGCAGCGCAAGCGGCATCGCGAGATCCCCGGCTGACCCGCCTGGTGGCTCAGACCTCTCGCCGCTCGCCGTGGTGCTTGAGCCGGGTGAAGGCGTCGGCTCCCAGCTCTCCGTCCGCCACGATGACGGACGTCACGACGGTCTCGCGGGCGATCGCACCCACGCCCGACAGCCGCCGTACCAGCGACTGGATGCCCTCCTCCCCCGCCCCGGGCAGGTAGAACCGGACCGCGGTGGGGAACAGGAGCAGTCGGTCCCCGCCGCGGAGGAGCTGGGTCGCGTCTGCCGCGACCGTCTCCGCCTGCCGGCCGACCTCGAGCGAGATCATCCCGTCGCCCGGGCTCGCCTCGTTCAACGCTTCGAAGAAGGCTTGCGCATCGCCGATGCCTGTCGACGGCGGACCCGCCGCGGCGACCGTCGGCCGTGCGCGACGCTCGTGCGCCACGACCTCGTGGTGTCGCTCGTCCACCTCGAGGCGGCGCAGGACCTCTTCGAGTGCGATCAGATCGGGCTTCAGGACGAACATCGGGGTCTCGGCGTACCGCTCGAGCAGATCGGTGTCCTCGTACCGGGAGAACACCACGACGCGGGCTCCGACCTCGATGGCCGCCTCGATGATGTCGAAGTCGGTGTCGTAGCCGAGCAAGAGGTCGAGCACCACGACGTCGGGGCGGGCGGTGCCGATCAGGCCCACGGCGCCCGCGCTGCTGTCGGCGAGGCCCACCACGTCATGGCCCGTGCGAGCGGTGACCGCCTCGACCATGTCGCGGAGGAGAGCGTCCTCGTCGCACACGACGATCCTCATCGGGCGGATTCTGTCAGTCGCAGCGTGGGGCTTCCTGCTCAGCCGTCCAGGAGGAAGGTGCGGTCGCCCGCGGTGGCCCCGCCGTCGACGGCCCACTCCGCCCCGGTCACGTAGCTGGCCTCGTCCGAGGCGAGGAAGGTGGCCACGTTGGCGACCTCGTCGGCGAGGCCGAACCGCCGCAGGGGCAGGCTCTTGGCGAAGGTCGTGTCGTCCGGCTCCTGGCCGGGCATGCGCGTCATCGGCGTGTCGATCGCGCCCGGGTGGAGCGAGTTCACCCGGATGCCTCGCCGACCGAGGTCCATCGCCGCCGACTTCGACAGGCCGCGCACGGCCCACTTGCTCGACACGTAGGCGCCGAGGCCGGGGAGCCCGTTGATGCCGGCGTTGGAGGAGATGTTGATGATGGACCCCCCGCCGGCCCGGCGCATCGACGGGGTGACGCTCTTGATGCCGAGCATCGTGCCGATGAGGTTCACGTCGATCACGCGGCGGAACTTGTCGAGGTCCTGGTGCTCGATGGAGCTGAAGTCGAGGATGCCGGCGTTGTTGACGAGGACGGTGACGGGCCCGAAGCGCTCCTCGGCGTCGGCGACCGCGGCGATCCACTCGTCCTCGGCGCAGACGTCGAGGTGCCGGTAGGCGGCGCGCTCGCCGAGCGATCCGGCGACGGCGTGCCCCTCGTCGTCGAGGACGTCCGTGAGCAGCACGGAGGCGCCCTCCTGGACGAAGCGTCGAGCCTCGGCCTCGCCCTGCCCGCGGGACGCGCCGGTGATGATCGCGACCTTGCCCTCCAGGCGCCCCACTAGGGCTTCTCCGAGCCGACGACCCACATCGCGAAGAACTGGGAGCCACCGCCGTAGGCGTGCCCCACCGCGGTTCGTGCGCCGTCGATCTGGTGCTCGCCGGCCTGGCCTCGTACCTGCATCGCCGCCTCGGCGAAGCGGAGCATGCCGGACGCCCCGATCGGGTTGGACGACAGCACCCCGCCGCGACATGTTCACCGGCAGGTCACCGTCGAGCTGCGTGACGCCGTCCTCGACGAAGCTTCCAACCCTCGCCGGACGGAGCGAAGTGGAGGTTCTCCAGCCACATCGGTTCGAACCACGAGAACGGCACGTACATCTCGACGCAGTCGACCTCGCGACGCGGGTCGGTGATGCCGGCCTGCTTGTAGACGTCGGCGGCGCACTCTGAGCCGCCTCGAGGCAGCACCGGTGTCGCGGTCGGCGGACATCGTCGGCTCCGAGCGCATCGCGGTGCCCTTGATCCACGCCACGGGCTTGCTCGACCGGTCGGCGACGGACTCGCTCGCCAGCACCATGGCGCACGCGCCGTCGGAGCTGGGGCAGGTCTCCGCGTAGCGGATCGGGTCCCAGAGCATCATCGAGTCCTTCACGGAGTCGAAGCTGATGTCGTGCTCGTGGAGGTGGGCGTACGGGTTCTTCAGGGCGTTGGTGCGGTCCTTCAGCGCCACGAGGATCCCGATGTGGTCGGGCGCGTTCGACCGGGCCATGTACGAGCGGATGTGGGGCGCGAAGTACCCGCCGGCCCCGGCATGCAGCGGCGGTTGGAACGGGATGGGCATGGACAGCGCCCACATCGCCTCGCTCTCGCTCTGCTTCTCGAAGGCCACGGTGAGGACGCGATCGTGGATCCCCGCCTGGACGAGCTGGGCGGCGACGATCGCGGTGGACCCCCCGACCGAGCCCGCGGTGTGCACGCGGAAGAGCGGCTTGCCGGTCGCCCCGAGCGCGTCGGCCAGGTAGAGCTCCGGCATCATGACGCCCTCGAAGAAGTCGGGCGCCTTGCCGACGACCACGGCGTCGATGTCGCTCCAGGTCATCCCCGCGTCGGTGAGGGCCCGGCTGGCGGCCTCCCGGACGAGGCCGGCCATGGACACGTCGCCGCGGGTCGCCTGGTGCTTGGTCTGGCCGACGCCGACGACGGCAACCCGTTCCTTGCCCATCAGACTCGCCTTCCAGGACGGTGACCAGGTTCTGCTGCAGGCAGGGACCGGACGTCGCGTGGGCGACACCGCGGCTCGCCGTGCCGTCCATGATGCGCTGGGCCACCTCGCCGATGCGGGTCAGGCCGGCCACCATCACCGGGTTGGCCGCCAGTGCGCCGCCCGGAGGGGTTCACGTTGGCGTGGTCGCCCAGCCCGAGGGCCTCGCCGGATGATCAGCTCCTGCGGGCTGAACGGGCGCGTGCAGCTCGGCGACGTCGAATCGACCGCTGTCGCCCCCGCCTTGGCACCGGCCGTGCGGGTGGACTCCGAGACGGTGAGGTCACGCAGACCCGAGGGCCATCGGTTCGATCCGGTGGTCGATCCCGCGGATCCATGCCGGGCCGGTCGCACAGCTCTCGGGCTCGGTCGTCGGCGGCGAGGACCACGGCACAGGCGCCGTCGGTGATCGGCGGGCAGTCGCTCCTTGCGCAGCGGGTCCACGATCGGCTCCACCGCGAGGAGGTCCTTGCTCCGAGCTGTCCCACGCCAGCTGGGCGTTGGGGTTGTGCATGGCGTTGCGCCGGCTGCGTGCCGCCACCTCGCAGAAGTCCGCCTCCGCCGCCTTGCCCGCCGTCGATCAGCGCTCGGGCCTGGAGGGCGGCGAGGCTGATGGCGTCAGGCCAGAGCGGGGCGACGTGGTACGGGTCGAGCTGGCGTGAGAGGACCTCGTGGATCGGTCCGGGAGCCGACTTCCCGTAGCAGTAGACGAGGGCGGTGTCGACGTCCCCGAGCTGGAGCTTCACCCAGGCCTCGTACAGCGCCCAGGCCCCGTCCATCTCGACGTGGCTCTCCTGGATCGGCGGCCAGGGCCCGACCCCGTCGAGGGTCGACACGAAGCTGAACGCCTGCCCGGAGAGGTAGTCCGTCGAGCCGGAGCAGGTGAAGCCGATCTGCTGCTGGTCGAGCCCGGCGCGTTGGCGCGGACGTCCTGGATCACCGGCATGAGCATCTCGACCTCGTTGCGGACGGTCTCCTCGCCGCACGTTGGGCATCTGCGCGAAGGCGATGACGGCGATGTCCCTCACCAGGTCACCCCCTCGCCCGGCTGCGTCACGGGCACGTCGGGTTCGCCGTTGGGACGGAAGTACCGGATGCTCTCGAGGTTGGGCGCCAGGTCGGCGTCGTCGACCCACACGGCCTCGACCCGCATGCCGATGCGGACGTCCTCCACCGGGCACTCCTGGATGAGGTGCATCATGGCAGGTCGGCGCCGTCGAGGAGGATCAGTCCCGACGTGTAGGGGATCTCCATGCCCTGGCCGTAGAAGGCCACGTTCACCACGCAGAAGCTGACCAGCGTGCCGACGTGGGGCAGGTCCACCTGCTCGGTGGTGGGCACGCCCAGCTGCGGATCGGCGCCGCGGGAGGGGACGTAGACCTTCCCGCCCGGCGCCCGCTCGCCGAGGATCTTCCCTTGGGCGATCCCCTTGAGGAAGCGGGTGGTGGCCACCCCGGCCGTGTACGTGTACTCCATCCGGGCCGGGGTGCGGACCGAGCGCACGAGCTCGACGCCCTCCAGCGATGCCGGCAGCGAGATGTCCGCGCTCATGCGGGCTCCCAGCACTCGAGGTCGTGGATCGAGCCCTCGCGCTCGGCCGCCCAGCGGGGCTGCACCCGCATGCCCGTGGACATGCGCGTCGATCGATCCGGCATCCACCGGCTGCAGGAAGCCGACGTCGGCGCCGTCGGGCCGCACGAGCGCCCAGGCGAACGGGCACCTGGAGGGGGTGCTTCGGCATCGGCTGCCGGACCCAGGCCCACGTGTCCACCACGCCGCCGGGACCCACCTCGACCAGCTCCGTGAGCTCCTCGCCGGTGGTGCTGTCGTACTCCGTCGGCGGCACGATCACCTTGCCGTCCCGGGCCCGGATGCCGAGCAGGACCTGCTCGCGCAGGCCGGTGAGGAAGGCGCCGATCACCGGTCCGGTGGTGCGGGAGAACGGGTACTCGATGATGAGGGGCGCGCTGAGCACGCCGGAGTCGTCAGCCACTGTGGTCCTCGCGGGCTAGAAGGAGATGACCTGGCGGATGACCTCGCCGCGCGGCCATGGCGCCGAAGGCGTCGTTGATCTCGTCGAGCTTGATGCGACGGGTGATCATGTCGGCGAGCGGCAGCTGACCCGTCCTTGTAGAAGCCGAGGAGCTTGTGGAAGTCGGTGCGGACGTCGGCCGAGCCGTAGTAGCAGCCGACGAGGTCCTTCTCGGAGAAGAACAGCTCGAAGGCGGAGAAGCTGACGAACTCGTCGAGCTTGCCCACGCCGACGATGCACGCCGTGCCGCCGCGCCGGATGGCGTCGTAGGAGGCGCGCATCGTGCTCGGCAGGCCGATGGCCTCGAACGAGTAGTCGAAGCCGTCGCCGCCGGTGAGGCTGGCCTTGAGGCTGTCGAGCTCGTCGGGCTTGCAGGCGTGGGTGGCTCCGAAGGCCTTGGCGTCCTCGAGCTTCCCGTCGTTGAGGTCGACGGCCACGATCACCGAGGCGCCGGCGACCTTGGCGCCCATGATGCAGGAGATCCCCACGCCGCCACAGCCGAACACGACCACCGAGGAGCCGGGGCTCACCTTGGCCGTGTTGATGGCGGCGCCGACGCCGGTCATCACGCCGCAGCCGACGAGGCTGCCGATCTCGAGCGGGATGTCGTCGTCGATCTTCACGACGCCCTGGTGCGGGATGATCATCTCCTCGGCGAAGGTGCCGGCGCCGGCCATGCCGAACACGGGCTGACCCGTCGAGGCGTGAAGTGCGGCGTGCCGCCCATCACCATCTGGATGTTGGAGCAGAGGTTGGGCTGGTTGCGCGGCCCGCAGTAGGCGCACTCGCCGCACGGCGGGCTCCAGGCGACGATCACGTGGTCGCCGACCTTGACGTCGGTGACGCCCTCCCCCACCTCGGCGATGATGCCGGCACCCTCGTGGCCGAGCACGCAGGGCGGGGTCTGCGGGATGGTGCCGTTCAGGCACCGAGAGGTCGGAGTGGCACACGCCGGTGGCCTCGATCTTGACCTTCACCTCGCCCGCGCCCACGTCGACGAGCTCGATGTCGTCCCGGACCTCGAGCTCGTCGTCGCCGATGTTGCGGAGCAGTGCAGCGCGCATGTGTGTGTCCCCCTGGAGGTTGGAGCCGTACTGGAACACGTTCTAGTCTGACGCTCCGTCAGAAGCGAAAACCCGGGGGTCCCGCGCGATGTCAGGCTTCTACAAGTACGCCCAAGCCGAGCCCGAGTTCGTGGCGGTCGTCGACCCCGACGGCACGGAGCACACCGCAGGCGAGCTGCTGGGCCGGGCCAACCGGTACGTCCACGTCCTGCGTTCGCTCGGGCTCGAGAAGGGCGACAGCGTGGCGGCGGTGCTCCCGAACGGGGTGAAGCCGGTGGAGGTCTACCTCGCGGCGCTGCAGGCCGGCTGGTACTACGTGCCGATCAACTACCGCCTCTCCGCCCCGGAGATCGCGTACATCATCAAGGACTCCGGGGCGAAGGCGATCGTGTCCGACGAGCGCTACGCCAGCGTGATCTCCGCGGCCGCGGACGAGGCCGGGATCCCGGCCGAGGGCCGGCTGGCGCACGGCGAGGTTCCGGGCTTCCGCTCGGTGGAAGCGGCCCTCGCCGAGGCGTCCGACGCGCTGCCGGAGGATCGGGCCGCGGGTGCGGCCATGCACTACACGTCCGGCACCACCGGCAAGCCCAAGGGCGTGAAGCGGAAGCTGAACGACGTCGACCCCGACGTGATGGCCGAGCTGTTCACCGGCTTCTTCAGCCTCTTCGGGATCCCCCACCGTGAGGATCAGGTGCACCTCTGCACCTCGCCGAACTACCACACCGCGGTCACGACGTTCGCCGGCAACGCCTTGAACTCCGGGCATCGGGTCGTGTTCATGGACAAGTGGGACCCGGCCGAGACGCTCGCCAAGATCGAGCGCTACTCGGCCACCCACACCCACATGGTGCCGACCCAGTTCCACCGGATGCTGCAGCTCCCGGAGGACGTGAAGTCCAGGTACGACCTGTCCTCGATGCGCTGGGCCATCCACGCCGCGGCGCCGTGCCCCATCGACGTGAAGCAGAAGATGCTCGACTGGTGGGGCCCCGTGATCTGGGAGTACTACGGCGCCACCGAGGGCGGGGGCACGACCGCCACCCCCGAGGACTGGCTCAAGTACCCCGGGACCGTCGGCAGCCCCTGGGCCATCTCCGAGCTGAAGATCACCGACGACGCCGGCGACCCGGTCGAGGCCGGGGTCCCGGGCACCGTCTGGATGAAGATGGGTGGTCAGGACTTCGAGTACAAGGGCGACAAGTCCAAGACCGACGAGAACCACGATGCCGACGGGTTCTTCACCGTCGGTGACATCGGCTACCTCAACGAGGACGGCTTCCTCTTCCTCTGCGACCGCAAGAGCGACATGATCATCGCCGGGGGCGTGAACATCTACCCGGCCGAGATCGAGGGCGAGATCCTCGCTCACCCGGGCGTCGGCGATGTCGCCGTCTTCGGCGTCCCCGACGACGACATGGGCGAGCAGATCAAGGCCGTGGTGGAGCCGGCTCCCGGCTACGAGGCCGGCGACGAGCTGGCGGCGTCGATCATGGAGCACCTGGCCGGTCGCCTCGCCAAGTTCAAGTGGCCGAAGTCGATCGACTTCTCCGACGAGCTCCCGCGGGAGCCCACCGGCAAGCTCCTGAAGCGCCAGCTCCGCGATCCGTACTGGGAAGGCCGCGACCGCGCCATCTGACCCTGGGTAGCGTGCGGCGCCATGGAGCTCGTGGCCCGCGTCCTGGCGTTCGCGGCGGGGGCGGCGCTGGCGCTGTCGATCCTGGCCTCCGCGCTCCGGACGGTGGTCGTCCCGCGGGCGGAGCCGAGCGTCCTGACGCGGGCGGTCTTCCTCAGCGTCCGGAAGCTCTTCCTGATGCGCGTCAAGAAGGCGGACGGATGGGATGCCGCGGACCGGATCATGGCCCGCTACGCGCCCGTCACGCTGATGCTCCTCCCGGCCGTCTGGCTGGCGGGCATGGTCCTCGCCTTCACGCCGATGTTCTGGGCGCTGGGCAGCGAGTTCCCGCGGGAGGCGTTCACCCGCAGCGGGTCGTCGATCTTCACGCTCGGCTTCGCGTTCGCCAGGGACCTCCCCGAGACGACCCTCAGCTTCGTGGCGGCCACCGTCGGCCTCGTGCTGGTCGCCCTGCTGATCGCGTTCCTTCCGTCGATCTACGCACAGTTCTCCCGTCGGGAGGTGCTGGTCGGCCAGCTCGACACGCGCGCCGGTACGCCACCCGATCCGGCGGTGCTCCTCGAGCGAGCCGTTCGCATCGACTGGCTGGAGGAGCTCGACGACCTGTGGATCGCCTGGGATCAGTGGTTCGTGGAGCTCGAGGAGACCCACACGTCCAACGTCGCCCTGCCGTTCTTCCGCAGCCAGCACCCCGGGCGCTCGTGGCTGACCGCCGCGGGGTGCGTCCTCGACACCGCCTCGCTCCGAGCGTCGGCGCTCGACCTGCCTCGCACCTTCAAGGCGGAGCTGTGCATCCGTTCCGGCTTCCTCGCCCTGCGGCGGATCGCTGATGCCTTCGACCTCCCGCACGACCCCGATCCCGCACCCACCGACCCGATCTCCGTGACCCGCCCGGAGTTCGAGGAGGTCTGCGACCGGCTGGTGGCGGTGGGAGCACCGGTCCGCGCCGATCGCGACCAGGCGTGGCGGGACTTCGCCGGGTGGCGGGTCAACTACGACGAGGTCCTCGTGCGGCTGTGCGCGGTGATCGTCGCCCCGACGGCGCCATGGTCGTCGGACCGCTCGCTCACCACCTACCGCCCACCCCTCCGCCGCCGCCGCTGACGCTGCGCAGCCGCCGCGCCCCGAAGAGGGGCGCCTCAATAGAGCAGGTGGGCGACGACGGGATCGGCGCGGCCCTTCACGGCCACCTCGCCGCGGGGCTCGGTCGGCGCGTCGGATCCGAGCTCGGCACGGGTCGCCTCGCTGATGCAGATGCCGCCGACCGGTGCGACGGACTCCAGCCGCGCCGCGATGTTCACCGTGTCCCCGATGGCCGTGTACGAGCGCAACGCGTCGCTGCCGACGTTCCCCACGATGGCGGGGCCGGTGCTCACACCCACCCGGAACCGAGGCCACCCCGGGGCCGCGGCGGCCTCGGCTGCGGCCACCAGGGCGCGGGCGGCCGCGCACGCGGGGGGCGTGGTCCGGTTGCGTGGCGGGGGCCCCGAACACGGCCATCGAGCGCGTCACCGGCGAACATCGTGATGGTGCCGCCCGCCGCGAGGATCGTGGGCACGACCACGCTGAAGTAGGCGTTCAGCATCTCCACCACCTCCCGAGGCGAGCGGCTCTCGGAGAACTGCGTGAAGCCGCTCAGGTCGGCGTGGAGCACGGAGATCGTCCGGTCGGACCCACCCAGCGACGCCAGCGACGGCTCCGCCAGGAGCGCGGCGGCGACGTCGGGTGACAGGTACGACCGGAAGAGGGCGTCCACCTCGCGATACAGACGGCGGTTGTCGTGGAGCGCGTGGGCTGCTTGCTGCAGCAGCCGGCCTTGGCGATCCGTCAGGTCGAAGTCCTGGACGACGTCGTCCACCATCGCCAGCACCGGGCCGTCATCCTCGGCGAGGTCGTCGACGCTCTCGAGCGCATCGACGATGCGCTCCAGTGCCGTGGCGTCGTCACGGCGCACTCGCTCGAGCGTGGTGTCCAGGGCCAGGCCATCGAGCAGCCCGGAACGGCCTGACTCGCGCTGGAGCTCGCCGCGGAGCGTCCACGCGGTGGCCGCGAACGCCGCCACCATCAGCAGATGCCACTCCCACCAGGAGGCCTGCCAGGTGCGCCCGATCGGCATCACCGCCAGCGCGTCGCCGAGGAGCACGAGGGCGATGGTGACGGCCGTCAGCATCCGGATCCCCACGCGGGCGCGATGCAGCGAGAACAGGCGAAGGGCGGCGAAGGCGAAGAGCACGCTTCCGGCCGCGCCGAGTCCGAGCACGAGGCCGTTCTGGGCCGTCTCGTCCGGCGGCTCGGCGAAGAGGCCTGTCTCCGTGACGACCGCCGCGCCGATGATGACGACGGCCGCGCCGAAGCCGAGCCAGATCCATCGCCGCGCGCGGAGGATCCCGGTCGCCACCCGATCCGACAGCGGCATCGTGGCGATGGCGGCCAGCACTGCGGCCACCGCCAGGCCCGCGGGCACGACCGTCTCGAAGCCGGCGTTGGGCCCGGCGACCACGACCGTCGGGGTCGCGAGGGCGTGGAGCCCCAGCCCCGCCGCGGCGACGGCAAACGCGAAGGCGAGCAGGAAGAGCCGGGCGTCGGCGCGCTTCCCCGCGGCCTCGGCCGCCGCCGCGGCCACGATCGTCCCGCCGAGCGCGGCCAGGCTCACGATCCAGAAGTGGAGCCGTTGCTCCTGCCAGATCTCGTCGAGGGACGGGCGGGCCAGCAGCGCCGCGGCCAGCACCAGAGGGAGGAGCGCCACCAACCACAACACGGGTCGCCGGCGCGCTTGACCCCCCACCTTGGCTACCCCAAGTGGTCGCAGAGCAGGTGGGTGGCGGTCTCGAGCTCCTCGCTCACCCACGTCAGGTCGCCCACACCGTTGCTCCACGCCACCAGGCACGAGAACCACACGTGACCGAGGACCTTGGCGATGGCCGCCTCGGTCTCCGGGTCGATGTCCTCCGGGAAGGCGCGCAGCATGACCCGCTGCATCACATCGGTGGTGGCGATGGACGCGCCCCCGGCCTCGCGATCGTCCGAGGTCAGCGCAGTGATCACGGCCTCGGCCAGCTTGGGCTGCCGTTCCATCGTCGCGATGGCGCGACGGAGCACGTCGAAGACGCGCGCTGACGTCGTGTCGCCACGAGGAGCCTTCGTGGTGACCCGCCGCTCGAGATCCTCCATCCACTCGACCATCGCGGCGGCGAGCAGCGCGTCCTTCGAGGGGAAGTAGCGGTAGATCGTGCCGAGGGCGACCTCGGCCGACGCGGCGATGTCACGCATCTGCACTGCGTCGTAGCCGCCGTCGGCGCCGAGCTCGAGAGCAGCCACGAGCACGCGCTGCCGGCGGGCCGCCTGGCTCTTGGTGAGGGCGTCCGCCGCGGTGGCCATGGCCGTGAACCTACCGAAGGCCCTTGGCGAGGTCGCGGAACGGGATGTCCTTGTCGGCGCGCGCCTCGGCCGGCAACCCCAGCACCCGCTCGCCGATGATGTTGCCCTGCACCTGGTCGGATCCGCCGGCGATGCGGAGCGAGGGCGAGTACAGGAACTTGGTGGTCCACACGCCGCCGCGGGGCAGGTCCTCGGGATCGGCCAGCATCGCGGTCGCTCCTTGGACGTGGATGGCCGCCGCGGTCATCTGTTGCATGAAGCGGGCGTAGGCCAGCTTCATCACCGATGTCTCCGCACCTGGCCGCACGCCCTTGGACAGCGCGGTCTGCGACCGGAGCCGGAGGAACCGGAGGAGCTCGGCCCGCAGATGCGCGTCCACGACCGCTTGCCGGACCAGGGGATCGTGGGAGCGGCCGAGCTCCTGGGCCATGGCGATGAGCCCCGGCGGGTCTGCACCACCGGAGCCGCCCGCGATGGCCGTGCGCTCGCTGGCCAGGGTGGTCTGCGCGACGCGCCACCCCTCCCCTGGCTCCCCCACCGCGTTGGCCACGGGGATGCGGACCTGGTCGAGGAACACCTCGCTGAAGTGGGCGTCGCCCGTCATCTGACGCAGGGGGCGGACGTCGATCCCGGGTGACGTCATGTCGACCAGCAGGTAGGTGATGCCCCGGTGCTTGGGCCGCTCGGGGTGGGTGCGCGCCAGGAGGATCCCCCACTCCGCCCGATCGGCCGACGAGGTCCAGACCTTCTGACCCGAGACCACCCACTCGTCGCCGTCGAGCACGGCGCGGGTGGACACGTTGGCCAGGTCGGAGCCGGCCTCGGGTTCGCTGAAGAGCTGGCACCACACCTCGTCACCCCGGAGCATGGCGGGCAGGTAGCGCTGCTTCTGCGCATCGGAGCCGTGCGCGAGCAGCGTCGGGCCGACCATGCCGATCGCGATGGCGAAGACGCCGTTGGACACGCCGAAGCGGGCCTGCTCCTGGTTGAAGATCACCGACTCGATCGGCTTCGCGCCGCGTCCGCCGACCTCCGTCGGCCAGGTGATGCCCGCCCAGCCCCCCTCGGCCAGGCGCCCCTGCCACTCACGACACCGCTTGATGTAGGTGTCCTCGGTGTAGGCGGTGGTCCAGATCCCGGCCGAGAAGTCGTCGGGGTGGCCCTTGGGGATGGCGTTGGCCTCCAACCACGCCCGAGCCTCGGCGCGGAAGGCCGCTTCCTCGGGCGTGTCGTCGAAGTCCACCGCCCCTCAGACTAGAACACGTTCTAGTGCGGGAGCCCGATCTGGACGGCGGCTCGTTCGGCGATGCGGGGCCGGAGGACCTCGGTCACCACGTGCTGGTGAGCCGGATGCTGCTCGTAGGCGCGCCAGCCCTCGATGTCGTCGCACTCGGCGACGATGCCGTAGTCCCATCGTCCCTCCCCGAGCCCGAGGTCGGCCCCGTGGTGGTAGCCGCGGAGGCTCGGGATCTGGCCAGGAAGCTCGGCGAGCGCCGCGTCGATGGAGGCGACGTCGTCCTGGGTGACGCCGTCGCGCCAGCGGAACACCACCACGTGGCGAACCGTCATCAGCTGGTCAGGCTCTCGGCCAGCTCTGCCTCGACCGCCGGGGTCGACGCGTCGCGACGGGCCCACAAGGTGGACAGGAACCGCTCGACGCCCTCGATGACCTTGGCGGTGCGGAACGACGGGAAGACCTCGAAGGCGTGCTGGGCTCCGCGCATCTCCGCGTAGAGCACTGGTGACTCGGACACCTCACGGAGCTGGTCGACGAAGGTGCGCGCGTCCTCGACCGGGGCCAGGGTGTCGCGGTCGCCGTGGACCACGAAGAACGGCGGTGCGTCCGCTCGGAGGTGGTGCACCGGGGAGGCGGCCTCGAACCGTTCGGGTTCGTCCGCGAGGAACGCCTTCATGACGATCGGCTCGAGAAACCGCCGGAAGATCTCCGGATCGCTGCCGAAGGCACCGCGGTCGGTGAAGTCGTAGATGCCGTAGAAGGGGACGGCGGCGGCGACGCTCGTGTCGGCGGACTCGAAGCCGGGTTGGTAGGCGGGATCGTTGGCGGTCAGACCCATCAAGGCGGTCAGGTGCCCGCCGGCGGAGCCCCCGGTCACGCACACGAAGTCGGGGTCGATCCCGTACTCGTCGGCGTGCTCCTTGATCCACGTCAGGCCTCGCTTGAGGTCGATGAGGTGGTCGGGGAAGGCGACGCCCGGGCTCAGGCGGTAGTTCACGTTGAACCCGACCCAGCCCTGCGCCGCCATGTGGTTGAGCAGCGGGAGCCCTTGCTCGCGCTTGTCACCGATGACCCAGCCACCGCCGTGGATCTGCATGAGGGCGGGACGCCGGGCGCGGCCCGCCGGCACGGGCGCGGTCGGCACCGTGACGTCGAGGCGGAGGTGTCGGCCGCCCAATCGTGCGAACTCGATGTTCCGCAGGCGCCGGACCCCCTTGCGCTGGTTCACGAGGAACGGGAGCACGACGTGGCTGCGGGGGTAGCGCGGCGCGCTGGGCTCTGGCTCGAGGTCCACGAGCGCGCCGTGCATGGTGACCCGCGTCTTGCCCGTCGAGAAGCCGATGACGAGCAGGAGCACGCCCGTGATGGCCATGAGCACCAGGCCCAGGACGCCGGCCGGCTCGTCCAGCGCCCCGAAGTAGACGAGCAGTCCGGTGGCGAGGGCCCCGAAGAAGAGGTGGTGCCAGACCAGCTCGATGGTGATCCACGAGGCCATGAAGCTCCACGCGAAGACCAGCGTCGGCCCCTTGCGGGGAGCGAGTGCGTTGGCGGCGTGCACGACCCCGACCACACCGAGCAGGAGGAGGAGCCAGCTCACCCCTCCAGTCTTGCGCCTGCAGACCAGATGGGTGAAGTCGCCCGTTCTGCGCCATCATCTGCACCGCATGCAACGCCTCTCCGGACTCGACGCCTCGTTCCTCTACTTCGAGACGCCGAGCATGCACATGCACATCGCGATGACGGCGATCTTCGACCCGTCGACGATGCCCGATGGCTATCAGCTCGACCGGATCAAGGAGGGCATCGCCTCCCGGCTCCACCTCGTGCCGCCGTTCCGGCGCCGCGTGATCGAGGTGCCGTTCCGACTGCACCATCCGCTCTGGGTGGAGGACCCGGACTTCGACATCGACTACCACATCCGTCGGGTCACCGCCCCCAGTCCCGGCGGGCATCGCGAGCTGGCCGAGGTGGCCGCGCAGATCAACAGCACGCCCCTCGATCGCAGTCGTCCGCTGTGGGAGCTGCACGTCGTGGAGGGGCTGGCGGACGGCGCGTTCGGGATGGTCGTCAAGGTCCACCACTGTGCGGTCGACGGCGTCTCCGGTGCGGAGCTGCTCGTGAGCCTGTTCGACCTCGAGCCGGGCGGCCGGGAGATCGACCCCCCGCCGGAGCGCCAGCCGGATGTGATCCCCAGCGACATGGACCTCGTGACCCACGCGGTGACGTCGAGGGCCCGCCACGGACTGACCCTGATCCCGCTGATCGGGTCGACCGCTCAGAAGGTCGGTGCCCTCGTGTCACGCCACCGCGACCCCGATGTCGCGGTCGGCGCGGTCCCCCTCACGGCGCCGGCCACCCCGTGGAACCGTGCCATCAGCCCGCACCGCTCGATGAGCTTCACGCGCGTGTCGCTCGCCGACATCAAGCGCATCAAGAACCATCTCGGCTGCACCGTGAACGACGTCGTCCTCGGCCTCATGGGCGGCACGCTGCGACGGTACCTGGAGGCGCAGGACGCCCAGCCGGAAGCCCCGCTCGTGGCGGTGTGCCCCGTGTCGGTCCGCACGGACGAGGACACGAGCCACTCCAACAACAAGGTGTCGGCGATGTTCACCACGCTGGCCTCCGATGTCGACGACCCGCTCGAGCGCCTGCGCATCATCCACGAGGTGACGCTGGGCGCGAAGCAGGACCAGGACCTCCTCGGCGCGACCCTGCTCCAGGACTGGGCCGAGCACGCCGCGCCGGCCACGTTCTCGCTCGCGGCGCGGGTGTACTCCGGCATGCACCTCAGCGATCGGCATCGCCCCATCTACAACGTGGTGATCTCCAACGTGCCCGGTCCGCCCTTCCCGCTCTACTTCGCGGGCGCCAAGCTCGAGACCACCCTCCCGATGGGCCCGGTCATGGAGGGCGCCGGCCTGAACATCACGGTCATGTCCTACATCGACCAGGTGGACATCGGGTTCGTGGCCTGTCGGGAGCTGGTCCCGGATGTGTGGTCCCTCGCCGACCACGCGGAGGCGGCGCTGGCCGAGCTCCTCGCGGCCGTCGACGCCGACAACGAGGACCCGCTCCCGACCTGACGGTCGTCGGGCCGGCTAGCGGATCAGGAAGCCCTCCCGCGGCGGCAGGGTCAGGGCCACGACCGGGTTGGGGGCCATGGTGAGGTTGGCGCCGCCGCTCGCGGTGAGACGGCGCGAGATGAACTGGGCGCCCTTGACATCCCAGGTGCCGCCACCGCTGATGCTCATGGCGTCGGCGAACGGGGTGAAGAAGGCCCCGGACATCGTCACCGTGCCGCCGCCGGACACGTCGTAGGAACCGCCCTTCTCGGACCAGGCCCCCAGGCCGGCAAAGGGACCCTCGGTCGGCGCGGTCCAGGTGAAGGAGCCGCCACCGGTGAGCTTGACGACCCCGTCGTCCGAGGTACACCAGCGTGTGGAGGGAGGAGAACGGGCCCTTGATGTCGAGGTCGCCGCTGCGCATGTAGAGCCACGCGGCGTTGGCGCTCGAGTCGGTGCACATGCTCCCGCCGACGGGAGGGAGGCAGCTCGTGGGCAGCAGGCTCGAGGGGTTGTTGTCGTTCAGGGTGACCCGGCCGTCGCCGGTCGAGGTGATGCCCCCTCGGGTCACGACGTTGCCGCCGGAGAAGGTGATCGAGGTGCCGCCGCCGACCTGCAGGTTCGCGCAGTTGACGAACCAGTTGCCGGCCGGGAGCACCACCGCACCGGTGACGTTGCACTTGTCGGACGGCACACCGGGCCTCGGGTAGGTGCTGAACCCCGCTGGCGCCCCTGACGTGCCCACCCGGGCGCGGAGCAGGTCGATGTAGGGCGGGACCTCCGCGGCCATCGCGCAGTCCGGGATGTCGATGCCGGGGTACCCCGGCGTACCGACGTCGTAGGCGGGGTAGCCGGTCTTGCAGTTCCAGCGGTGATCGACCGGCGCCCGGGTGGCGCGCCGCGGCACGGGGATGGGCGTGGGTGCCAGCCGACCGCTCTGGACGTCGGCCGGGTCGCACGCCGGGATCACACAGCTCTGGGCCAAGCGGGCCATGGCCACGAGCCGGATCTCGCCGACCTCCTGGTCGCTTCCCGTGGGCACGCTGGTCGGCAGGGCGTGGATCTGCCCCTGGGAGACGTCCACGGTCGTCGCGCCGCCGCTGCAGCCGCCGCTCCCGTTCGCCTGGGTTGCGTTGGAGTCGACCGTGACCAGGCCTTCGATCGGGGGCACGGCCGACATGTCACCCACCACGATGGAGGTCCCCGCGCCACCCGTCGCGAGTGCGTTGCAGCCGTAGGGCTCGAGGAGCCACAGGGCGGGCGCCTTGGCCGTCTCGCCCGGTCCCGCCCGCAGGGTCGCCGACCGGGCGACCTGGTACTCGTTCGTGCCGACCACGCCGCCGAAGAAGGCGGGCTCGAGGGAGTCCACCGTGAGGCGCATCCGATCGCACGGCGGTCCATCCTCCGCGCCGGCGCCCATCGCGGGGTAGGCACCGGGCTCGTCCGGCACCGGGAACTCGATCGTGATCGTGTACTTGCCCGAGGTCGTCGTCGCGACCGCCTGGTCGAGGGTTCCGTCGGTGCACACCGTGTTGTCCATGTCGACGCAGAAGTCGCCAGCATCGAGGGAGGGCATGTCCTTGGCGTTCCGGTTGAGGTAGTCCACCATCGCCTCGCACGCGTCGACCTGGCGCTCGTTCTCCAGGTCCTCGCCGCCCGCGAGCGCGGCCAGATCGGCGATCGACTGGTCGGCTCGGGCGGTCCCTCGCACGTAGCCGAGATCGATCACGATCGCGGCGATGATCAACAGGGACGTCATCGCCAGCGCCACGAGGATGATGACGACGCCGGATTCGTCGCGGTGATCGAACCGACGGCTCACGTCACTCCTCGTACTTCGCCGTCGCGTCGGACTCCACGGTGATGGGGACCCGCACGATGATCCCGTTCAGCTCTTGGTCGGGCAGGGTGGCCGTCACCTGGACCCGGTGGCCCGTGTTGATGTCGTCCGCGATGCAGGCGGCCCCGCCGGTGGATGCCTCCACGACCGCGCCGTCCATGAGCGCCACGCAGATCTGCGCGGACGTCAGCACACCCCCCGAGCGCTCCACCGCCACGTCCCTCACATGGTCCGCCCACTCGTCAGTCGTCCCGAACTGGTCGATCGGAACGGTCGCGCCGTACCGAGCAGCCTCACGGGTGGCGTGGGTGACCGACAGCCGCTTGTTCATCACGATCCCACCGGTCAGCATCCCGAACACGAGCATGGCGAGGAGCGGGAGGATGAGCGCGAACTCCACGAGCGCGGCGCCCCGGTCACCCGCACCGCGGCGCCGCCGGGGCGGCAGGATGGGCAGGAGGCTCCAAGAGGGGCGCATGCTCGTGCAAGCGTCACGCTTCGTGGTTGCGATACGCCTATACGTAGGGATTTTCTCCGTCTGGTCGCCGACTGGATTCCAGGATCCCGCTCATCTGACGCAGCGTCAGACCTCAGTCGTCGTGGGCGCCGGGACCGTTGTCCTTCTTGTCGCCGTTGCCCTTCCCGTTGCCATGGCCCGGATCCTTGGGCTTGCCTGCGGCTCGACGGGGGCCTCCGTCGTGGGAGGGGCCGTGGTGGGCGGGCTGGTGACGGCCACGGGCTCGGTGGTTGACGGCGGTCTCGCCGGGTTCGCTCCGTCGTCGTCGGCCGCGACGGCAGCCAGGCCGATGATGACGAGGAGGCCCACGACAGCAGCAGCGAGGAGGGTCAGTCGCGTGCGCGCGGGACGTGGTGCCTCCGAGGGGAGGAGCGCCGCGGGCATGACGGCCGTGCCCCCGGCGGTGGGCGCAGGGGCCGTGAGCGCGTCGGGAGGGGCGGCCGCCGCTGCGTCTGGTGCCGCCACCACCGTCGTCGGCCCCACCACCCCGAGCGGAGCGGTCGGGGTGGTCGGGATGAGGAGCATGGCCCGGAGCCGGTCGCGGACCTGGACCGCGGGGGGTCGGTCGGATGGCGCCCGCTCGGTCATGTCACGGAGGAGGTCCCGCCACGCGTCGGGCACGTTCGTGCTGGTGTCCGGATCCCGGACGAGGCGCGCGACGGCGGTCTCCTGCGCCGTTCCGGTGAAGGCCTTGCGGCCGGTGAGGAGCTCGAGCAGGACGAGGCCGAGCGAGTACACGTCGGCCGCGGGTGTGACGTCCAGCCCTTGGACCTGTTCGGGGGCCATGTACGCAGCTGTCCCTACCGTCGTCGCGGCGGCGGTCACGCGGCTTGTGTCGATCAACCGGGCGATCCCGAAGTCGGCCAGGAGGGCCCGGCCGTCGGGGCTGCACAGCACGTTGGCGGGCGTGACGTCTCGATGCACGACCCCCTGGTCGTGCACGTAGGCGAGGGCGTCGGCGACCTGGGCGCCCACCTCGGCGGCCGCCGCGGGCGGGATGGGGCCCCCGGAAGCGAGGCGAGCGGCCAGGGTGGGGCCGTCCACCAGGTCGAGGACGACGAACGCGTCGCCCTCGTGCTCACCGGCGTCGTACACCTGCACCAGGCCGGGATGGTTCAGCGCCGCCAGCACCACCACCTCGGCATCGAACCGCGCCCGATCGGCCGTGGCGCCGGCTCGGAACACCTTGATCGCGACGGCTCGTTGCAGCTGGCGATCGTCGGCCTCGTACACGTCGGCCATGCCGCCCCGGGCGATGTGGCGGACGAGCTCGTACCGGCCGGCCAGGACGGATCCGACCCCGAGCGCGGCGATCACGGAGCCTCTCTCACGGGGGTGACGGTACCCCCGGCTCGACGAGGCGATACCGAGGCGCAGGGCCGTGGGATTTCAATCCCGCCCGCTCATCTGACGTAGCGTCAGATCGATGGCGTACAACATCGCCGACCTGTTCGAGCACACCGTCGACTCCGTCGCCGACCGCGAGGTCCTCGTCGTGGGACAGCAGCGACGCACGTACGCGCAGCTCGAAGGACGAGCCAACCAGCTCGCCCACCACCTGCTGGCCCAGGGCATCGGGCCCGGCGACCACGTCGGCGTGTACGGCTCCAACAGCGTCGAGTGGATCGAGGCCGCGCTGGCGGCCTACAAGGTCCGCGCCGTGCCGGTGAACGTCAACTTCCGCTACGTCGAGGAGGAGCTCCGCTACCTCTTCGACAACGCTGACTTCAAGGCCGTCGTCTACGACAAGGAGTTCGCCCCGCGGATCAGCGCGGTTCGGGACGCCCTCCCGCTCCTCCAGCACCTGATCCACATCGAGGACGGCTCGCCGGCCGATGTCGACGCGGATCTGGAGAAGCTGGGCTCGGTGAGCTTCGAGGACGCGATGGCGTCGGGCTCACCCGAGCGCGACTTCGGGCCGCGCTCGGGCGACGACCGCTACATCCTCTACACGGGGGGCACCACGGGGATGCCCAAGGGCGTCGTGTGGCGCCAAGAGGACGTCTTCTACTCGCTCGGCGGCGGCATCGACGCGTACTCCAACGAGCGCGTGGCGTCCGAGTGGTCCCTGGCCGAGAAGGCCAAGGCGGTGGAGACGCCGATGCGCTCCCTGACCCTCCCGCCCCTCATGCACGGTGCCGCCCAGTGGGGCTTCCTGCGCTTCGCCTTCGAGGGGAACGTCGTGGTGATGCTCAGCAAGTTCGACCCCCACGAGGTGTGGCGCACGGTCGAGCGGGAGGGGATCAACAACCTGTCCATCACCGGCGACGCCATGGCCCGCCCGATGATCGAGGCGCTCGAGGAGCTCGGCGGTCCGGACGCGCTCGACCTCTCCTCGCTGTTCGTCCTCGCCTCCACGGCGGCGATCTTCTCCCCCACCGTGAAGGACCAGTACCTCGAGCTGTTCCCGAACCTGATCCTCATCGACGCGATCGGCTCGTCGGAGACCGGGTCCAACGGCATGCGCATGGTCGCCAAGGGCGACACGCAGAACAAGGGCGGCGGGCCCACGGTCAGCGCGGCGCGGGACACCGTCGTGCTCGATCCGGAGCTGAACGAGGTCGCCCCCGGCGTCCAGGGTCGTCTCGCCCGCCGGGGCAACGTCCCCCTCGAGTACTACAAGGACCCGGAGAAGTCGGCCGCGACCTTCGTCACCGGACCGACGGGGATGCGGTATGCCCTGGCCGGTGACGAGGCGATCCTCGAGGAGGACGGCACGATCAGCCTCCTCGGGCGCGGCTCCCAGTGCATCAACTCCGGGGGCGAGAAGATCTTCCCGGAGGAGGTGGAGTCGGCGCTGAAGGCCCATCCGGCCGTGTTCGACGCCATCGTCGTGGGCGTCCCCGACGAGCGCTGGGGCCAGCGCGTGGCCGCCGTGGTGCAGCCGCGCGAGGGCGAGTCGCCCTCCGTCGACGACCTCGCCGCCCACTGCCGCGAGCACGTCGCCGGGTACAAGGTGCCCAAGGAGGTCCACCTCGTGGCCGAGGTGGTGCGGTCCCCCAGCGGCAAGCCCGACTACCCGTGGGCCGGCAGGGTCGCCCGCGGCGAGATCACCGTCTGAACCATCCGATCCACATACAGGAGACATCCCCCATGCAGGTCCACGACAAGCTCTTCATCGGTGGTGAGTGGGTCGATCCCGCTGGCACCGAGGTCATCGAGGTCATCTCGCCCCACACCGAGGAGGTCGTGGGCCGGGTCCCGGAGGGCACCACCGCCGACATCGATCGAGCGGTCGCCGCCGCCCGCACCGCGTTCGACGAGGGTGAGTGGCCCCGACTGTCGCCCGAGGAGCGCATCGCCGCTGTCCAGCGGTTCAGCGACATCTACGCCGCCCGCATGATGGACATGGCGCAGATCATCACCACCGAGATGGGCTCGCCGATCAGCTTCTCGCAGCTGGCCCAGTCCCCCGCCCCCTGGATGATGCTCAACAGCTTCATCGCCGAGGCGCAGAAGTACGACTGGGAGGAAGAGCGCACCGGCATGCTCGGCACCCCGGTGATCGTCCGCTCCGAGGGGGTGGGCGTGGTGGGCGCCATCGTGCCGTGGAACGTGCCCCAGTTCGTCACCATGTCGAAGCTGGCGCCCGCGCTGCTGTCCGGTTCGACCATCGTCATCAAGCCGGCGCCCGAGACGCCGCTCGACGCCATGCTCATGGCCGAGCTGCTCGAGGAAGCCGGCATCCCGAAGGGCGTGGTGAGCGTGGTCCCCGCCGGCCGGGAGGTCGGTGAGCACCTGGTGCGGCACCGGGGCGTCGACAAGATCGCCTTCACCGGCTCCACGGCCGCGGGGCGCACGATCGCCTCGATCTGCGGCGAGCAGCTCAAGCGGGTGAGCCTCGAGCTCGGCGGCAAGTCGGCCGCCATCATCCTCGACGACGCTGACCTCGCCTCCACCATGGAGGGCCTCAAGTTCGCCTCCCTGATGAACAACGGCCAAGCGTGCGTCGCCCAGACCCGCATCCTCGCCTCGCGGGCCAACTACGACGCCGTCGTCGACGCCCTGGGTGAGACCGTGAAGGGCATGACCGTCGGCGACCCGGACGACCCCACCACCGAGATCGGCCCGCTCGTGGCCGAGCGCCAGCAGGAGCGGGTCGACAAGTACATCGCCCTCGGTCAGGAGGAGGGCGCCCGCGTCGTGGTCGGAGGCAACGGCCGCCCCGACGGCATCGCCAAGGGCTGGTACGTGCAGCCCACGGTGTTCGCCGACGTCGACAACTCCATGCGCATCGCGCAGGAGGAGATCTTCGGACCGGTGCTCGCCGTCATCCCGTTCGACGACGTCGACGACGCGGTTCGCATCGCCAACGACAGCGAGTTCGGGCTGGCCGGCTCCGTGTGGACGGGCGATCCGGGCGGGGTGGGCATGGACGTGGCCCGTCGGGTGCGCACCGGCACGTTCGGCGTGAACCAGTACACGATGGACTTCGTCGCCCCGTTCGGCGGCTTCAAGGCCAGCGGCATCGGCCGCGAGTTCGGCAAGGAAGGCCTCGAGCACTACCTCGAGCAGAAGAGCATCCTGCCCCAGGGCTGAACCCACGGCGATCTGTGTGCGCTCAGCTCCGGCATCCGGTGCTGAGCGCACACAGAAGCCGTCAGGTCAGGGTGGGAAGACGCAGAACTCGTTGCCCTCGGGGTCGGCGAGGACTGCCCAGTCGGGGTGCTCGGCGAGCACCGTCGCGCCCCGCGCCAGGATGCCGTCAAGGTCGTCGCTGGTGATGTCCCAGTGGATGCGGTTCTTCACGGTCTTGGGCTCGGGGACCGGCCCGAAGTCGATCGAGTCGAAGGGCAGTCCGGGGACGTCCTCGAGCCAGGAGAAGCCGCGCTCGTCGTCGACCACCTCACCCCCGATCACCTCCGCCCACCAGCGGGCCATCCGGGCGGCCGAGTCGGCGTCGACGGTGTCGACGCCCATCTCGTAGATCCGCGTGGGCCCGTCGCCCCGGACGAAGGCGCACAGCTCGCCACCCTCCGGATCGAGGAGCTGGTCCCACCTGAGCCCGGACTCGCTCGCGGGCACCTTGACGGTGGCGCCCAGGGCGAGGACCGGGTCGAGCGACGGCGTCTCGATGTCGAGGTGCACGCGCTGCTTGACGGTCAGCGGTTCGGGGACCGTGTTCACCCAGATCGTCTGCTCCGGGGTGGACCCTCGCAGCGCGGCGTCGCCGTCGTCGTGCAGCTCCACCTCGAGCCCGAGCAGCTCGCCCCAGAACGCCGCCGTGCGATGCGCGTCGGCGGCGTCGATGCACAGGTCCTTCCAGCGAGCGATGGCCATCAGCCGCTGATGTTCCCAGCATCTGTGTGCGTCAGCCACCGCATTGCGGTCCTGAGCGCACGCAGAACGGGTCAGGTGCCCGTGAAGTCGGGCTCCCGCTTCTCCGCGAAGGCCCGGGGGCCCTCCTTGGCATCGTTGCTGCCGAAGATGGGCCAGCCCAGCTCCAGCTCGTTGGCCAGGGCCTCGGTCTCGGTGAGGTCGGCGCTCTCGCGCAGGCTCCGCAGGACGGCCTGGACGGCGAGCGGGCCGTTGGCGGCGATCTGATCGGCCAGCTCCCGGGCCTTGGTGAGCGCCTGCCCGTCGGGCACGACATGCCCGATGAGGCCGACCTCCTTGGCCTCCGTCGCCGTCATCTGGCGGCCCGTCAGCAGCAGCTCGGCCGCGACCGTGTAGGGGATCTGGCGTCGGAGGCGGACGGTGCTGCCGCCCAACGGGAAGAGGCCCCGGCGCACCTCGGCCACCCCGAAGATCGCGCCCTCCCCCGCCACCCGCAGGTCCATGGCCTGCAGGATCTCGGTGCCGCCGGCCACGGCGTACCCCTCGACCGCCGCGATGAGGGGCTTGCGCGGCTGGAAGTGCCGTAGCAGCGCGCGCCAGTGCAGATCGGGGTCGGCGTTGAACCGGGGCGTCCACTCGTCATCGGGGTGACCAGCCGCCATGGCCTTGAGGTCGGCGCCGGCGCAGAAGTGTCCGCCGGCTCCGGTGACGATCGCGGCGCGGATCTCCGGGTCCTCGTCGATCTCCACCCAGGCGTCGTGCATCCGCACGAGCATCTCCCCGGACAGCGCGTTGCGGGCCTCCGGACGGTTGAGCGTCACGGTCGCGACGTGGCCGTCGCGCTCGAAGATGACGTGGGGGTCGCTCACGGCTGATCGGCGCTGGGATCGTCCGACGCTGCGCCGCCGCCGAGCTGCTCGACGACCCGGTCGGTCTGGGCCCGTCGTTCGTGCAGGTCACGGACCAGCCAGAACCGCAGGAAGCTCGACATCGCCCCCTTCACGTACAGCGCCGCCCCGACCACGGCCACCGAGACGGCGACGAGACCGAGCACGATCGCGTCCCGCTGCTGGGGGGCCGGGTTGTCACCTCCCGCGCCGTAGGACAGCGAGTAGGCGTAGACGCCGAGCACCACGCCCGCCACCATGCCCGTGATCCCCAACCGAGTGGACAGCTGGTCACGGCGCGCGGAGGGGTCGGTGATCTTCAGGTCGGCGATGTCGGCCTCGAACTGCTCGATGCGGTCAGGTTGTCCCTGCATTGGTCACGGCCTCCAGCGGCGCGGTGGGTTGATCATGGACGGGCGTGGTCGACGGTGGCACCGAGGTAGGCGGCCGAGAGATCGGCTTGGATCTCGGCCGGCGTGCCCACGGCGCCGATGCGTCCCTGCACCAGGATGGCGGCCAGGTCGGCGACGCCGAGCACGGTGCCGGCGAACTGCTCGACCACGACGATGGACACTCCGGACGCGGCGATCGCGGCAACCTGCGCGTAGAGCTCCTCCACGATGAGCGGCGCCAGTCCCATCGACAGCTCGTCGAGCATGAGGAGGGCGGGCCGGGTGGCCAGACCGCGCGCGAGCGCGAGCATCTGCTGCTCCCCGCCGGAGAGGGTGCCGGCCACCTGCGTCCGACGCTCGGCGAGCCGGGGGAAGCGCTCGTAGGTCTCGTCTTCGATGTCGCGGAGTCGACGACGGGAGTGGGTCGCCATGCGAAGGTGCTCGTGGACGGTGAGGTTCGGGAAGATGCCGCGCCCCTCGGGCACGAGGCAGAGCCCCGCTCGCGCCAAGGCGTCTGGCTCGGCGCCGTTCACGCGGCGGCCCGCCATCACGACGCTCCCGCTGGTGGCGGGGTGCAGCCCGGCGATGACCGAGAGGAGGGTGGTCTTGCCCGCCCCGTTGGGTCCGAGGACGGCGACCACCGACCCCGTCGGGACGTCGAACGAGATCCCGTGGAGGACCTCGATCGGCCCGTAGCCCGCGCGCACCTCGCGGAGCGACAGGAGCGTGCTCATGGTGTGGCTCCGAGGTAGGCGGCGAGCACGCTCTCGTCGCGCTGCACCTCCGCCGGCGTGCCACTGGCGAGCACCCTCCCGAGGTCGAGCACGTGGATCCGCTTGCACACGTCCATCACCAGCTGGATGTCGTGCTCGACGAGCACCACCGCCACCCCGTCGGCTGCCACCTCCTGCACCACCGCGCTGAAGGCGGCCGTCTCGCGCTCGTCCTGCCCGCTGGCCGGCTCGTCGAGCAGCAGCACCTTCGGGTCGGTCGCCAGCGCCCGCGCCAGCTCCACCACGCGCGCCTGGCCGGTCGGGAGCCGATCGGCCCGCTGACTGCCCAGATCGGTGATGCCCAGCCGCTCGAGGAGCCCATCCGCCACCTGGTCGGGATCGGTGCGCCGGGCCGCGTCGGCGGCCAGACGGACGTTCTCGCGGACGGTCAGGAGGCCGAAGGGTTCGAGCCGCTGGAACGTGCGGGCCAACCCTCGCCGGGCCCGCTTGAAGGGCGGAAGCTTCGTCACGTCGACGCCGTCGATGCGAACGCGGCCCTGCTGCGCGGGTTGGAGGCCACAGATCACGTTGAACAGCGTGGTCTTGCCGGCGCCGTTCGGGCCGATGAGGCCGGTGACGATCCCGGCCTCGGCCGTGAGGTCGACGGCGTCGAGCGCGAGTCGCCCGCCGAACCGGACGCTGACCTCGGCGATCTCGAGCGTGCTCATCGGGCGAGCGCCGCTTCCTCGGGATCCGCCGCGAGCCCGAGGGTGGCGTCGAGCTCCCGCACCTCGGCGGGGGTGAGCACTCGATCGATCCCCGCCCGCTCCAGCGGCAGCACCTCGGGCTTCGGCGTCCGGCGTCGTACGACCGCCTCGGCCACCTGGGGCCACACCACCAGCGCGCCGACGGCACCGAAGACCAGGCCCCATCCGGTGATGGCTCCGGTGACGGCCAGCACGCCGACGGCGACCAACGAGATCACCAGTCCGGCGAGGGCGACAGGGACCAGACCGAGCACGGAGTAGCGGGCCCCGATGTCGCGCACCGCGCCGTTGGGGTTGCGGCCGAGGGCGATGCCCATCGTGCCGGGCAGGACCCGGTTGAGGTTGGCGAGGAAGGGCCAGGTGGCGATGGCGATCGGGAAGCCACCGATGAGCACCCCCGCGAACAGCGGACCCGCGGCGGTGCCGATGCCGCCGACCACGGTGAGCAGGAGCAGCGGCAGGCTCTCGAAGAAGCTGAAGCGCTCCGCGCTCACCGATCCGAGCGTGCCGGCGTACAGCGCGCCACCCACTCCGGCCATCGCCGCCGAGAGTGCGAACACGCTGAGCTTCAGCCGGGTGATGTCGATGCCGAGGGTCGCGCACGCGGCCGGGCTGTCCTTCATGGCGAGCAAGCGCTGTCCGAAGACGCTGCGCCGCACGGTGACGACGAGGAGGTACGCGAGCGCGACGACGCACGCCAGCACCACGAGCTGGGTCTGGCGGTCGGTCGAGTCCACGCCGGGGACATCCACCGGATCGACGGCGACGACGCCGCCCTCCCAGAGCTTGATCGTCCACGGTCCGAGCTCGAACGATTTGAAGAGGAACACCCAGCGGTCCAGGAACACCGCGAACGCAGCCGTGGCCAGCGCGAGGTAGAGGCCGGAGAGGCGCAGTGCGGGAAGCGCCACCAAGGCCCCGACGATCGCGCACACCACCGCGGCCAGCAGGAGCGCCATCGGGTCGCCGCCCTGGCCGTGGTGCGCCATGACGAGGGCCCCGATGGCCGCGAAGCTCATCTGGCACAGCGACACCTGTCCCCCGAAGCCCGTCAACGGCACCAGCGACAGCGCGATCAGGGCGATGCCGAAGATCCTCGATGCCCGGAGCGTGTCGGCATCGTTGAGGATGCTCGCCAACACCAGGGCGACGCCGATGATCGCGGCCGCGGTGACCGCCGCGTTGCGGCGGGACGTGAACGGGATGTCCTCCCGCGAGGTCGCGGCCGAGTGCGTGCGCAGCTGGGGGTTCGGGAGCACCAGCAGCACCACGAAGAGCACGACGACGGGGATCACGAACCGGAACGAGATGAGGTAGGCGTTCCCGTCGGGGAAGTACCCGATCGCATAGGAGTCCGCGAGCCCGAGGAACACCGCCCCGACGAAGGTCATCGGCAGGCTGCGCAACCGTCCGATCATGGCGGCGGCGTAGGCGTTGATGATCAGCAGCGTGAGGTTCGTGTGCGAGAGCTGCCCGCTCATCGGGCCGACGAGCACGCCGGCCACGGCAGCCAGCCCACAGCCGATGGCCCAAGCGGTGGCGGCGGAGCGATGCGGCCGTGCGCCGTGCAGCATCGCCAGCGGACGGCTGTCGACGCTGGCGCGCATGTCGAGACCGATCTGGGTGCGGTAGAGCACGAGCCGCAGCCCGATGGCCACGACCACGGCCACGCCGAAGGTGAACAGATCGTGGTACGTCACGTTGACGTCGAAGAGGCTCAGGCGCTGCTCGGGGAACAGCAGCGGCACCCGGTACACCTCCTGCGGGGGCCAGATCCACTGGGCCACCCCGAGGATCGCGACGAGGAGGCTGACCGTGATGATGATCCGGATCGTCTCGGGCGCGTCGACGAGTCCGCGCATGATCCCGCGCTCGATCCCCACGCCGAGCGTCGGTGCGATGACGAGGACGACCGTGGCGAGCGCGAGCGGTATCGGCCATCCCCAATCGACGTGCAGCTGCCAGTAGCAGAAGGCGCCCAGCATCGCGATCGCGCCGTGGGCGAAGTTGAAGATGCCGGTGGTGGTGTAGGTGAGGACGAGCCCGCTCGCCGCCAGCGCGAAGACCGCGGCGGTGGACAGCCCGAGAACGGTGTTGCTGAGGAAGTCCTCCATGGCGCCTGACCCGCGGCGCGGTCAGCCCTCCTTCGGCGGAGCGCCGAACTCGCTGTAGTCACCGGTCATCTCGAACACGTTCTCCTCGTCGCAGTTGAACACGCCGTCGGTCGGAGCGGTCGCCTCCTCGTTGTAGAAGAAGCCGCTGTCGTCCAGCCCGAGGATGAGGAAGCACGGGCTCGGCTCGCTGCCGCCCGGGGCCTGGCCTGCGTGCAGTCCGCCGCCGGTCCAGTCCTCTTCGGCACCCGCCTCCGTCGAGGAGGCAGTCCGCCGTGAGCTCCGACCCGCATGCCGTGGCCGCCTTGGCGAAGAGGAGCCACGACGACAGGCCCTGCTGGCCCAGCTGGGCCACCTTCCCGTCCGGGTTGTACTGCTCCATGAGGTCGAGGTAGTCCTGCGTGGCCTTGTTCTCGCCGGCCATCTCGAGCGGGTAGAAGGCCGACTGGATGTAGAGGTTGCTGTCGGTGGTGGCACCCTGGCGGTAGAGGTCGTCGTAGAAGTTGGTGCTCAGCAGGATCACCTCGGGGTGCCAGTCGGCGACCGCCATCTCGTCGGTGAGCTCGATGAGGTTCTGCGGCTGGCCGATGAACTCGAGGATCTGGATGTCCTTGTCCTTCATCTCCCGCACGAAGTTCGCCCAGCCGGTCTCACCCTGGCTCTGGTAGTCGTACGAGTAGGCGACCTCGAAGCCCTTCTCCTCCGCGACCTCGATCGACTGCTGCTTCACCAGGAGCACCGACGGGATGGCGGACGCCATGATCCCGTACTTGTCGCCGCCATCGGGGAAGTCGCGTGCCGCCGCGTTGTAGCGACCCATCGTGATGTCGTAGATGGAGTTCGGCACCGGCTGCACCTGGAGGTCGGCGGTGCGGCCGCGAGCCGACACCACGTAGCCGGCGACGTTGGGCAGGTCGCAGCCCACCCGGACATCGTTGGGATCCTCGTCGAACACGGCCCCACCACCGACCAGCGCGAAGTCACGACCGCACGCGTCGGTGACGGCCGGCTCGTACTCGAACAGCTTGGCGTCCACGTCCGACAGCACGAGCTCGCGCCCGAGGATCCCGCCGTGCTCGTTGCACCACTCGGTGAACGCGACCGCGGTGTCGTACATCTCCTCGTTCAGGCCCTGCACGGGGCCGCCCTTGTCGGTGATCGTGCCGACCGTGATCGTGTCGTCGGTGACGCCATCCGCCGTCGCGCCGGATGCATCGCCGTCCTGGCACACGGCCTCGAGGTCACCGAAGCCACCGTCCGCGAGGGCCGTGGCGCCACCGGCCGCCGTCCCCTCCGTCGTGGTCGTTGTGTCCTCGGTGCCGCCGCTGGTCTCGTCACGCGAGCAGGCCGCAGCGGCGATGAGCAGGGTTGCGAGCAGCGCGGCGCGGGCTCGGGTGTGCTTCACGTGGTTCCCCCTGGATGCAGTTCGGTTTCGTCGGTTCGGATGGAGCGGTTGGCGGTGCGTCGGTGCGAGGGTAGTCAGCCACCTCCGACGGGCTGCGTCGCCAGGCTGGCCCCCAGCCGGAGGAGCGATGGGCTCGCCCCGCCGAGGGTCAGCTCGAGGACCTTGGCCCATCGGAAGTAGCGGTGGATCGGGTAGTCGAGGTCGACGCCGATCCCGCCGTGCAGGTGCTGGGCGGCATGGACCACGCGCTGCGCGCCGTCCGCGGCCCAGAACTTGGCGATCATCAGCTCGTCGTCGGCGTCGAGGCCCTCCGAGAGGCGCCAGATGGCCTGGAGGGCGGTGAGCCGGATGGCCTCGGTGTCGATGTAGGCGTCGGCGATCCGCTGGGCGACCGCCTGGAAGGTGCCGAGCTTGCTCCCGAACTGCTCCCGCTCGGACACGTACCTGGCCGTGATGGCCAGCGCCTCCTCGCAGACCCCGGTCTGCGTGGCGCAGATGGCCGCGGTGAGCCGGTCGCTCGTCCACCCCACGATCTCCGCTCCGTCGGTCGAGGTCCCGAGGACCGCACCGGCGTCGAGCACCACGCCGTTCAGCCGCACGGTCCACTGCGGCTCGCCGGACACGGCCGTCTCGCGTTCGAGGGTCACCCCGTCGGCGCCCGGCGGGACGAGGAACACGGCCGTGGTCGACTCGCTCGTGCGGGCGGGCACCAGGATGGCGGCGGCCCGGTCGGCCCCGACGACCAGCGACTTCTCACCGTCGAGGCGCCATCCGTCTCCTGACGGGATCGCCTGCGTGGACGGGATGGCGGGAACGGCGACATCGCCGGGCTCGTAGAGAGCGATCGTGAGGGTGGCCGTTCCGGCGATGACACCGGGGAGCAGCGCCTCGCGCTGGCGGTCGGACCCGAAGTGCGCCACGGGCATCGCGGCTCCGACGATGCTCATGAGGTACGGCACGGGGGCGACGGTGCGCCCGACCTGCTCGGCGATCAAGCAGGCCTCGAGGATGCCGTACCCACCGCCACCGACCGCCTCCGGCAGCGCGATGCCCAGGAGATCGGCGTCGCCGAGCTCGGCCCAGACGTCGTCCGCGAACCACGGGTCAGACTGCTCGAGCTCCCGCAGCCGCTCGGGTGGCAGGCGCTCGGACAGGATCCGATGGGCCAGGTCGGCCATGGCCTGCTGGTCCTCGGTCAGGGTGAAGTCCATCGTGCTCCTAGTGCCTCGGCACCCGGGGTAGGCCGGCGCCGAAGAGGGCGATGAGATCGCGTTGCACCTCGTTCACTCCCCCGCCGAAGGTGAGGATCAAGCAGCCTTGGAAGGCGCGCTCGAGGCGACCGGCCAGGACGGCAGCACCTGACGTGCGGCTGAGGTAGGCGTTCGGGCCGAGGACCTCCATCAGGAGCCGGTAGGCCTCCGTGTAGAACTCGGTCGCGAACACCTTGGTGGCGCTCGCGTCCGCGGGGTTCGCGCCGCCGGCGGCCGCCACCTTCCAGTTCATCAGCTTCACGAACTCGAGCTTGGCGTGCACCCTCGCCAGGTTCAGCTGCACCCACTCCTGGTCGACGACCCGCCGTCCGTCGGGCAGCTTCGTCTCCTGCGCCCAGCGCCGCACCTCGTCGTAGACCCGTTCCACCATGCCGGGAGGGCCGAGGGAGACGCGCTCGTAGTTCAGCTGGTTGATGATGAGGTCCCAGCCTCGGTTGAGCCCGTAGACGATCGCCTCGTCTCCCACCTTCACGTCGTCGTAGAAGGTGTTGAACGTGCTGGCGTTCACCATCGTCGAGATCTTCGAGTACGAGAACCCGGGGTCGGACGTCGGCACCAGGAAGATCGAGATGCCTCGATGCTTGGGGGCCTCTGCGTCGGTGCGAGCCGCGAGCCAGATGTAGTCGGCGTAGCTGGCCAGCGATGTGTAGATCTTCTGGCCGTTGATCACCCACTCGTCGCCGTCCTTGACCGCCCGGGTGGTCAACGACGCGAGGTCGGTGCCCGCGCTCGGCTCCGTGTACCCGATGGAGAAGTGCAGCTCGCCCGCGAGGATCTTGGGCAGGAAGTGCTGCTTCTGCTCCTCCGAGCCGTACTCCATGATCGTCTTGCCGACGGTGTTGATGGTGAGGAACGGGATGGGAGCGCTGGCCCGCCACGCCTCGTTGAAGAAGATGAACTGCTCGACGTCCGTTCGCCCCTGTCCGCCGTACTCCGTCGGCCAGCCGATGCCGAGCCAGCCGTCCTGGCCCATCTTGCGGACGGCCTCGAGGCACGCCGGCCCCCCGGTGTCCCCAGCGGCGCACTCGGCCTCCACGGCGGGCGTCATGAGCTCCGCGAAGTAGCCCCGGAGCTGCTGGCGCAGTGCCTCCTGCTCCGCCGTGTAGGCGACGTACATCGACCGGCCCCCTGCCGCGAAAGTAGAACGTGTTCCAGTTGTTTCTAACACATCGTCAGATGTGCCTCAGCCGACCGCGCCGGCCTGCCGCAGGGACTCGATCTCCTCCGCGGAGAAGCCCCAGTCGAGCAGTGCCTCCTCCGTGTGCTCCCCCGCAACGGCCGGGGGGCGACCCAGCTCGGTCGGGGTGGCGGAGAAGCGGGGCGCCGGCGCCGGTTGGGGCACCCCGTCGCGATCGACGATCGTCTGCCGGGCTCGGAGGTGGGGATGCTGGGCCGCCTCGACCATCGTCAGCACCGGCGCGACGCATGCGTCCACGCCTTCTGCCCGCTCGAGCCACTCGGCGCGCGGACGCCCCTCGAACGCCCAGGTGAGGGCGGCTCGGAGCTCCGGCCACCGCTCCCGGTCGTTCTGGTCGGGCAGCGACCCTGGCGCGAGGCCGAGGACCTCCAGGAGGGCGGCGAAGAACTGCGGCTCGATGGCCCCGACCGCGATCTCCTTGCCGTCGGAGCATCGGTAGACGTCGTAGAAGGGCGCCCCGGAGTCGAGCAGGTTCGTGCCGCGCTCGTCGGACCAGAAGCCAACCGCGCGGGCTCCGAAGAACGGCGCCATGAGCAGCGCCGTGCCGTCGACCATCGCGGCATCGACCACCTGGCCCTCGCCCGTTCGCTCGGCGTGGAGCAGTCCCGCGACGAGCCCGAGCGCCAGCAGCATCCCCCCTCCGCCGAAGTCGGCCACGAGGTTGAGCGGAGGCGTGGGGAGCTGGCCGGCGCGCCCGATGTGCGCGAGCGCGCCGGCCACCGCCGCGTAGGTGATGTCGTGACCGGCGCTCGCCGCGAGTGGGCCCTCTTGGCCCCATCCCGTCATGCGGCCGTAGACGAGGCGCCGGTTGCGAGCCAGGCAGGGCGCCGGCCCGATGCCGAGGCGCTCGGCCACGCCGGGGCGGAACCCCTCGAGCAGCGCGTCGGCCTGCTCGACGAGCCGCAGCACGACCGCTGGTCCGTCCGGGTGCTTGAGGTCGACGGTCACCGACCGACGGCCCCGGTTGAGGACGTCGAACCGGGCGCTCGCGGGCGTTCCGTTCGAGGACGATCGATCCACCCGGACCACGTCCGCGCCCAGGTCGGCGAGGAGCATGGCGCAGAACGGGCCCGGGCCGATCCCGGCCACTTCGACCACGCGCAATCCGGAGAGGGGACCCGTCAACGTCGGCCTCGATCGCTCAGCGGGCGGCGGCCCGGCGACGGGCCCCGCGTGGGATGCGGGCATCGACGGAGTCGACGGCCCGGACGAGGGCGGGACCGAACTCGCGTCGTCCGCACGCCATGTGGCCGTCGTCGATGCGCTGGACCAGCGAGCCGGGGATCCGGCTCGCCATCTCGAGCTGGTCCGCCGGTGCGATCGCACGGTCGCGCTCCGTCACCATCACCGTGGTCGGCACGTCGATCTCGCCGATCCAGCGGCGCGCGTTGTAGGTGCCGATGGCCTGGCCCGCCTCCATGATCTTCACCGCATCGTGGCGGCGCATCTCCGCGGCGGCCCAGGTCCGCAGGCTGGTGGGACGGGCCCGGGCGCCGACCGGAGCCAACCGCCGTGCGGAGGCCAGCGGGACTCGGCTGACCAGTGCACCGACGCGCGTGGTGTTGGCTGCGGTCGCCATCATGGACGTGAACAGGAACCGCTCCCGAGCACCCGTGACGAAGCGATCGGCGGTGGCGCAGAGCACGAGGCCGGCCACGGAGGCCTCGTGGCGGCGCCACAGGAGCTGCGCGATCGGACCTCCCATCGAGTACCCGACGACGATGGCCGGGGTGGCGTCGACGAGCTCGAGCAGAGCGGCCATGTCGTCGGCGCAGTCCGCCAGCCGAAACCTCTGTCGACTCCGGAGGCCTCGTGCGTGGCCCCGCATGTCCGGCGCGATCACGCGGTAGCGCTTGCTCAAGGGCCCGAACGCGGTCAGCCAGTTCAGGCCCGCGCTCGCCATCCAGCCGTGCAGGAGGAGCACGGTGGGGGCGCCGGGCGGACCGGGCAGGCTGCGCACGAACGTGGTTCCGCGACCGGGCAACGACAGGCGCTCGCCCGGCGGGAGTCGAGGCTGTGCCGCCAGGCCCGTCACCACCATCTCGCCAACCCTATGGCAGGCCTTCGGCCGCTCTCGGCATGCGGCGTCGCACTAGCGTCCCGGCGCATGACGACCCTCGATGCAACTGCCGTCGACGCCCTGCTCGCTCGGGCTCGCCGTGATGTCGACGACGGCCTCCTGCCGGCCTGCCAGGTTGCCCTTGCTCTGGATGGTGAGGTGCTCGTGCACGAGGCCTTCGGCGAGGCCGACGTCGACACCCGGTTCACCATCTTCTCGGCGACGAAGCCCTTCATCGCCTCCCTGATCTGGCAGCTCCTCGGCGAAGGCGCGCTGCGCCCCGAGCAGCCGGTCCACGACGTGATCCCCGAGTTCGGGTCGCACGGCAAGGACGCCATCACGCTCGACCACGTCCTGCAGCACACGGCCGGCTTCCCGCGAGCTCCCCTCGGCCCACCCCGCTGGGCCACGCACGAAGGCCGCCGCGAGGCCTTCAGCGAGTGGCGGCTCAACTGGGAGGTCGGGTCGCAGTTCGAGTACCACCCCACGTCCGCGCACTGGGTGCTGGCCGAGCTCGTCCATGCCGTCACGGGGGCCGATCACACCGATGCCCTGCGCACGCGCGTGCTGGAGCCGCTCGGTCTCTCACAGTTCACGCTCGGGCCCTCGCCCGAGCAGCAGGACCGGATCGCGGACCTGGTCCTCACCGGGGAGCCCGCGAGCCCCGACGAGCTCGAGGCTGCGCTCGGCATCCGCGAGATCGATGTGGGCGAGGTGACGGATGAGGCGTTGCTCGGGCTCAACGAGCCGTCGGGGCGCGCCGTCGGGCTGCCGGGCGGTGGCGGCCTCTCGACCGCTGCCGACGTCGCCTCCTTCTACCAAGCCCTCCTCCACGATCCCAAGGGACTCTGGGACGCGGAGGTGCTCGCCGACGCGACCGGTGTGGTGAGGAACACGTTCCCCGACCCGATGCTCCGCGTACCGGCCAACCGCACCCGGGGACTCGTCGTGGCTGGTGACGACGGCCTGGCGCACCTCCGCGGCATGGGCCGCACCGTGTCACCGGCCGCGTTCGGGCACAACGGCGCCGCGGGGCAGGTCGCCTGGGCCGACCCCGCCAGCGGTCTGTCGTTCTGCTACTTGACCAACGGCCGCGATCTCAACATCCTGCGCGAGCATCGGCGGACGACCGCGGTGGCCAGCCTCGCCGCGGTGTGCGCGGTCTGACGCCGAGCCGGTGCGAATCACCGCCAAGGTCGACTACGCCGTCCGCGCGGGCGCCGAGCTCGCCGCCCACGCCAAGGTGCACGGGGCCAGGGTGCCGATGAAGGGTGACGCGATCGCGACCGCCCAACGGATCCCGGTTCGCTTCCTGGAGAGCATCCTCGCGGAGCTCCGTCGATCCGGCATCGTGGGCAGCCAGCGCGGCTCCGACGGCGGCTACTGGCTGGCCCGAGATGCCTCCCAGGTGTCGGTCGCCGAGGTGATCCGGGCGGTGGAGGGGCCGCTGGCTGACGTGCACGGTGCACCTCCGGAGGAGGCGGTGTACGAGGGCGCCGCGGTCGAGCTCCAGCGGGTGTGGATCGCGACGCGCGTCGCGCTCCGAGAGGTGCTCGAGACCACCACGCTCGCGAACATCGCGTCGGGCTCGCTGCCCTCCAGCGTGGTGAAGCTGGCCGCGCGGCCAGACGGTTGGGCCCGCCGGTAGACGAATCACTACGGTGATACCCCCACCCGGCCATTGCGCCCTTCGCACCGGAGCCACGTCCCCATGCCCCGCAGGATCGAAATCGAGCTGACCAGCTCGCGCGATGACGGTTCGTGGACGTGGCGGGCGGCCGGCGCCAAGGAACCACGCGGGACGCTTCCGGCGACCCTGCTTCCCGGCGAGTCAAAGGTCGGCGATGTCCTCCGCGTGGATGCCGAGTTCTTCGTGGACGGCATCGAGATCACCGGCGTGCTGCCGCCGAAGGGCACGCGGCAGGAACCCGAGCGCCTCGAGCTCCTGGTGCCCGTGAAGGAAGAGCCGCTCGTCACCACCACCCTCACGACGCGCACCAAGGACGACCGCGGTCCCCGACGCGAGGGTGGCCGACGTGAAGGCGCCCGACGCGAGGGTGACGGAGCGCGGCGAGGCGCGCCGCGGACGGATCGCAAGGATCGGTCCGAGCGCGACGAGCGACCCGAGCGCAAGGACCGGCCCCCGCGGCGTACTCGTCCCGAGCCGCCCCCGGTTCCCGTCGTCGAGCGCCCGAAGGCCAAGCGGTTGCGCCCCGGCAAGGTCCATCGCACGGCCCTGCTCGAAGCGCTGCCGGAGGAGCAGCGGCCCATCGCCGAGCAGGTCGTGCTGGGCGGGTTGCCCGCCGTCCGCCAGGCCATCGAGAAGCAGAACGCGGAGCGGACCGCGGCGGGCGAAGCACCGATCGCGGCGGGACCGTTGATGGAGATGGCCGAGAAGCTCGTGCCGAAGGTGCGCGCCGCGGAGTGGCGGGATCGGGCGGAGGCCGCCCAGCGCGACCTGGAGGTCCTCGATCTGCGCGACCTGCGGTCGGTCGTCTCGACGGCGGACGCCGCGGCCAAGGACGACGAGACCCGCGCGCTGGCCCAGCAGCTGCGCGAGGGACTGTCGACCCGGGCGGAGGCGGAGCAGAAGGCGTGGCTCGCCGAGCTCACCGCCACCGTCGAGGTCGGCCGGATCGTCCGAGCGCTTCGCCTGAGCTCACGACCTCCCAAGGCCGGATCCCCGCTCCCCGCCGACCTGGCCACCAAGCTCACCGAGGGCGCCGGTGCGGCGCTCACCGAGGACGCCGCGCCGGAGCGATGGGTCGCCGTGCTCGACGCGCTGGCGTTCGCGCCCGTCCGCGACAAGGTCATCCCGGCCTCCCTGCCGAAGGACCTCCACCCCGATGTGCGAGCGACCATCGCCCGCCTGGCGACGCGGATCCCGAAGATCGCGCACATCTTCGAGATCGAGCCCGATCGCAACGCGCCCCGCCCGAAGATCGAACGCCGGCGGCCGCCCAAGAAGCAACCGCCCAAGGCGAAGTCCGACAAGCCCAAGCGCGACAAGCCCCCTCGCGACGCCAAGCCCACCCAGCCCGAGGTGACGGCAACCGAGCCCGAGACCACGGCGCCGGACCAGCCCACCCCGACCCCCGCCACCAGCGAGGAGTCGAGCGCACCCGCCGAGCGCGCCCGCCACCCCGGTGACGGACGAGCCCGCAACAGCCGAGCAGAATCCAGAGCCCGTGGCGACGGAGGAGCCGAGCCCGCCCGCGGCAGAGGACTCGAGCGGCCTGGCTGAGGCTGAGCCACCGGCCACGCCAGATGCAGAGGAGCCGAGGCCGGCGGTAGAGGCGGCGCCCGGCGAAGCCGCTGGGGGTGCGGGGGTCTCCCCCGCAGAACCGCCGGAGGGCGGCTCCGCCGACCCGCAGGCGGCACAGGGCGAGCCGGAGGCGAGCACCCCTGAGCCCGCCGAGGAAGCTCCGCTTCCGAGTGCGGAACCCTCAGCGCGAGCCGAAGGCGAGCCCGAGACCAGCTTAGCTCGAGGGAGGCGGCCGCAGGCCGCCGAGCTCGAAGACTCGACCGCGGTACTCCCCCGTCGCGGGGTCCTCGTCCCAGCGGGCGCCACAGGACGCGCAGGCACACGAGTCGAGCCGCAACGAGGCCAGGTAGAGCCGCTCTACCTCGTACGCCTCACAGAACGGACACTGGAGGTGCCCCGCTCGCTCCTGCATGTGCCTCACTGTCACCCACGTCGGCTGCTGTCCGTGGAGGGTACCGCGACGTGGCTAACGTGCCCGCCATGTCTGTCGACTACGAGAAGCGTGGGCCGTTCGCGGTCATCAAGATCAACCGGCCCGAGGCCCGGAACGCCGTCAACGGTGATGTGGCCGAGGGCATCGAGGACGCCATCGACCAGATCGAGGCGGACGACGGCGTGTGGGTCGGCATCATCACCGGGGAGCCGCCGGTGTTCTGCGCCGGCGCGGACCTGAAGGAGATCAACGCGGGGAACGCCGGGCGCCTGGCGACGGCCCGAGGCGGCTTCGCCGGAATCGTCCAACGGGAGCGGACCAAGCCGATGATCGCGGCCGTCGATGGTCCCGCGCTGGCCGGAGGCACGGAGATCGTGCTGTCGTGCGATCTGGTGGTGGCCTCGACGACGGCGACGTTCGGCATCCCCGAGGTGAAGCGATCCCTCGTGGCCGGCGCGGGCGGCCTGTTCCGCCTCGGGCGCAAGATCCCGTTGAACATCGCCATGGAGCTCACCCTCACGGGCGATCCGATCGACGCGGCCCGGGCGCACCACTTCGGGCTCGTGAACCGCCTGGTCGAGCCCGGTGAGGCACTCGATGCCGCCATCGCGCTCGCCGAGCAGATCTGCGCCAACGCCCCTGTGGCCGTGCGGGAGTCGCGCAAGATCGTCCTGGAGGCCACCAACGCTCCTGATGACGTCGGCTGGAGGATGTCGGCGGAGGGGATGGGCGTCGCGATGCGCTCCGAGGACTTCTCGGAGGGGCTCACCGCCTTCATCGAGAAGCGCCCGCCGGCGTGGAAGGGCCGCTGACCGCCCTCAGGTGAAGGTGGAGATGATGCCCTGCTCCCCCAGGAGCTCGGCGAGGCCCTCGACCAGGTCGAGCTCGGACACCGCGTGGAGCTCCACCCAGGTGGCCTCGGCCGCGTCATCGCCGGCCACGGGCTCATCCGGCCCGACGAGGGTGACCTCGAAGTTGAAGATGACGCTGTGGTGCTCGCCCTCGATGTGCTCGCCCCAGCCCAGCAGCGGGCCGCACACGCCCTCGAGGCCGGTCTCCTCTCGCAGCTCCCGTGTCACGGCCTCCACGAGCACCTCGCCGTGCTCCACCCGGCCCCCGGGCACCGACCACCGGCCCTGGGCGGGCGCGTTCGCGCGGCGTACGAGCAGCAGCCGGTCGTGGTCGACCACGACCGCCCCGACCGCCACCACCGGGCTCATGACAGCGGACGGTGGACGATGATCGCCCGAGCCACCAGCCCGAAGGACTCGAAGAAGTTCTTGCTGTGTCGATCGCCCGGGAGGGCGAGGCTGTCGACCCCGAAGCAGCCCCGGGATCCGCACCAGTCCACCAGGGCCTGCATGGTCGCCTCGCCGATGCCCAGCTCGCGCGCCCCGGGCTCGGTGTAGAGATCGCTCACCACGCCCAGCAGGCCGTCGTCCGCCAGCCGCTCCACCCGGGCGACGCCGTAGCCCATGATGGTGTCGTCGAGGAGGCCCACCAGCACGTGGTGGTCGGGCGAGGAGAGCTCGCTTCGCAACGCCGCCTCGTAGGGAGGGCGGCGGGCGTTGTACCTGGCCCACACCGCACCGCCCCGGCCGGCCCGCAGGTCGGTGACGGCGGCGTCCACCAGCTCGACCAGGCGCGGGAGGTCATCCTCCATCGCCGGCCGGCAGCTCTCCTCCGGGGCCGCGCTCATCAGCTGCTCTGCAGCTGGGCGACCTTCGACAGGATCGTCTTGCGGCCTCGGTGGGCGGCTTCGTAGCGCTGCACGGAGGTCAGCTCGGTCGGCGACAGCCCGGCGAGGCGGTTGACGACCTGCGACGCGGAGAGCCCGTCGTAGTCGGGGATGCCGAGGTCGGCCGGGGCCTCCGGGCGGATCGCGCTCACCTCGTTCGTCGCGGGCCGGGGGCCGCGCGCCGCGGGCGGGGACGTCGGCCGCGACGACGACGGAGGAGCAACAGCCGACTCGCTGATCAGGCCGAGGACGCCGCTGGCGTGACCCTGCAGGCGCTCGGCGGCCTTCGTGGCCTCGGTGCGACCTTGGCGAACGGCGTACTTGCCCATCACCCTGGCGAGGGACACGTGGCTGCGGCCTCGAGCGACCAGCTGAGGCAGCACGGTGGCCCCGTCGAAGAGGAGCCCGATCGGGGCGTAGACGAAGACGTCCATGACCTGCTCGGCCGGCGTCTTGCGTCGACCCTCGGTCACGGCACTACACACAATCTGCGCAGAGCTTTCGCTTCGCGTCCGCCAGCTGGCTGGGGTGCTTCACGAGGAAGCAGGACTGGCACACGAACTCTCCGGGACGCTTCGGGAGGATCCGACCGGTCCCATCGCCCCGCTCTTCGGGCTCCGGCGCGACCTCCTCCTCGTCCTCTTCCTCCTCGGCCGCCGCGATCCGATCCTTCAGGATGGCGTCGAGGTCGGCCTCGACGTCGTCGGGATCGTCCTCTTCCTCGTCCTCGTCCTCGCTCTCGTCGTCGTCGCGCTTGGCCTTGACCGGCGCCGGGGCGTCTGCGTCGACGTCCTCGTCGACCTCGTCCACCACCACGTCGTCGGCTTCCAGGTCGATCTCGTCGACCGGCAGATCGTCGTCGACGTCGAGGTCGACATCATCATCGAGGTCTACCGGCGCCTCGTCGAGGTCTTCGAGGTCCTCTTCGAGGTCGTCCACGTCGTCGATGAGCTCCTCGTCTTCAGGCATTGGGGGTCCTTGCAGCGGGGGGGCGGTGCGGCGGGATCATAGGCCCGCGTGTCGCGCACGGCGCAACACTGGAGTCAGGCGCCGCGCGGAGGCGTCAGGGTACCGAGCCAGGGGCCGAAACCGCGTCAGCGCGTCTGGCGACGGGCCTCGGCCCGCCGCTCGGCTTCGAGGCGCTCGAGGCTCGGTTCCGGGGAGTGATCGACGTATCGCATCGCCTCCGCGACGGCCAGGTGGCCCGCCTTCTCGGCGATGAGACGGTGCATCTCCTGTCCCACCACGCGGTAGGCCGGGTGGCCCTGAGGGGTGGTGCGGAGCTCGAGCATGTGCATGGCCTCGCGTGCGTTGAGGTGCAGGTAGAAGCGCACCTTGTAGGCCAGCGACACGGCGTACGGGGCCTGGGCGGGGAACCGCTCCGCCAGCGCGTCGTGCAGGGAGGCGGAGCGCTCCATCGCCTCGTCGAAGCGGTCGGAGCAGCCGGCGAAGTCGACGGCCTCCGGACGGGTGAAGCCGTGGCGCGGGCTGAGCTGCTGCCACTCGATCGAGAGCATCCGATGGCGCTGGAGGTCGCGGAAGGCTCCGTAGTCCGCCAGGATGTCGAAGCGGTAGGTCAGGCGCTCGAGGGCGCGGCCGGGCTTGTGCCGTCGGTTGGCCCGCTCCCCCACGTACGCACGGATGACGGCCAGGCGCTCGTCGACCGTCATCGCCCGCACTCGTTGCTCGAGCACCGCCTCGGCCACGTGCGTGTGCGAGTAGAGCATCGCCGTGACGAGCTTCACCTCGCCGTCGGGATCCCAGTCGAGCAGCTGGACCGGCACGTCCTCCGGGGGCGCGTCCTGGCCATCCGGGAACAGGTTCTCCGCGATGTCCTCCATGGACGACCGCGTGGTGGCCAGGTAGGTGCTCCACGCGACACCTCGGTCATCGAGGTCGACGCGCTTCAGGAAGCTGGGGATCACCTTGCGCAGCTCGCCGAGCATGAGGTCGGCGTACGCCTGCGACTCGGGGAGCGGGTGCGAGCGCATCCGCAGCAGAAGCGCCTCGTAGCCCTGGCCGGTGCCGTAGATGCCGACGTTGGACAGCGATGCGGCGGGCAGCACGCCCCGCACCGCGTCGAAGGCCTTGGCCCGGATCGCCTGCCGGTACACGAAGTCGGAGTCGCCGCCGTCCTTGGGGAACCGCTCACGGTAGAAGTCGGCCATCAGCGGCACGAGCTCCGCGTAGGAGTCGAACAACCGGTCCATGTCGCCGACGTACCGCAGGCCGAGCTCGGAGCCGAGCACTCCCGGATCGCGGTAGTAGCGGTACCGACCGCCGAGCCGGGTGTCGTAGGCGATGTAGCGGGTGGACTGCTCGAGGTAGGCCATCAACCGGCCCCACTCGAGGACCTTCGTCAGCAGGTTCGAGGCCTGCTCGCACGCCAGGTGGACGCCGCCGAGCTGCGCGACGGAGTCGTCGCCGTACTCGAAGAAGACCCGGTCGTAGAGCTCTTCGGCCCGTCGCAACCCCACCGTGGCGTCGATGGTGGCGTCGCCGGCGATGTCGAGATCGCCGACGAACTCGTCGAGGAAGAGGCGCCGCAGGCTCTTGGAGCTGCGGGAGTACCGGGCGAACAGGGCGCCCTTCACCACCTCGGGCAGGTTGACCAGGGCGAAGACCGGACCGTCGAGGTTGGTGAAGTAGCGACGAAGGACGTCCGCCTCGTCGGGCGTGAACTCCTCGGCGATGTAGACGGTCATCGGCGGTCTTTCGGGCGACGGGATCCGTAGGTTAGGCCCCGCCGACCTCCGCGATCGTGGACCTCCGGGCGCCTTCGCCCACCCGATCCATGGTGGCGGCGAACTCGGTTCGGACGGAGCCCATGAGCGCCTCGTCGAGCCAGAGGTCGGCGATCGTCCACGCCATGGCGATCGCGCCGTCGACGACCGCCTGGTCTCCCCGCGGTGAGCGGGCATGGTCAGCGAAGTCCGGGGTGTGGATGGGCAGGCCGGACGGCGCCGCGCCGATCATCGGATGGATCGACGGGACCAGGTAGCTGACGTTGCCCATGTCGGTGCTGCCGACCACGGCGACGTCGCCGCCGGGCTCGGCGACCGTCCGTCCGAGCGCGGCCGAGTTGGCCACGAAGCTGGCGACCATCGCCTCGTTGTCGAGCATGTCCGCGTACACGACCGACTTCCACTCGATCTTCACCTCGCACCCCGCAGCTTCCGCGCCCGCCTCCAGGCACGCCACCACCCGCGACTTGAGGGGGGCCAGGCTCGAGATGCTGCGGGAGCGCACCATCCACTCGGTGACCGCCCGCGCGGGCACGATGTTCGGCTTCTCGCCCGCCTCGAGGAACACGCCGTGGATGCGTTCGTCAGGCAGGGTGTGCTGCCGCAGGGCCGCGACGTTCATGTAGCCGAGCACGGCGGCGTCGAGGGCGTTGCGGCCGAGGTGGGGGAAGGCGGCCGCATGCGCCGCGATCCCTGTGTAGGTGGCGGTCAGCTCCTGGACGGCGATCACGTCCATCCGAGCGAGGTCGTCGCCGGCGGGGTGGATCATCATCGCGGCATCGATGCCGTCGAACGCACCCTGACGGGCCATGAGGATCTTGCCGCCCCCGCCCTCCTCCGCCGGGGTGCCGAGGAGCACCACGCGCCCACCGGCCTCTTCGGCCAGGGCCGCGGCGGCCAGCCCCGCGCCGAGGCCGGCGCTGGCGATGATGTTGTGGCCGCACGCGTGGCCGATGCCGGGCAGCGCGTCGTACTCGCAGAGCACCGCCACCGTCGGGCCGGTCGTTCCCGCACGAGCGACGAAGGCCGTGTCGACGCCGTACGCGCCCCGCTCGACGGGCAGCCCCGCAGCCTCGATGAGGTCGCTCAGGAGATCGTGGGCGAAGTGCTCCTGGTAGTTCGTCTCCGGGTGCTCGTGGATCTGATGTGAGGCCTCGATGAGGTCCTTCGCCCGTGCCTCCACCTCGCCCTTGAGGCGGTCCTTCAGGCTCACCAGATCCACCGCGGGAGCCTACCTGGGGGTACCGAAGCCTCAGACCACGCAGACGAGAGCGTCGGGTTCCATGCGGAGCGAGAGCTGCGTGGCGGAGCCGGCCGCCTCCCCGTCGAGGTACACGGGGGTCGGTCGATCCAGGTCCAGCTGGAGGGCCGTCACGTGCCGCTCGTCGATGCGCGGGTGGGGTACATGGGTCCCGGCCTTCAAGCGCCCCCGCACCTGGAGCCGCTCGTCGAAGGGCAGGTCCGCGTCCAGCACGTCGAGTCGCCCGTCGTTGGGATGTCCCCGGGGCGCGACGTCCCATCGGCCGAGGTACTGAGCGTTCATCGCCGCCACCACCCTCCCGTGCCACCAGCCGTGGCGGGACACGAGGTGGGCGACGAAGAAGTGCAGCCGTCCGTCGAGGAGCACGGCGCCCAGGTCGACCGGTAGCTGCATCGCCGCGTCCGAGTGCAGGCGGTCCTCGTCCCCGGTGCCGCCGAGCGTCTTGCACAGGTCCCCGCCCAGGAGCCCGAGCGGCGGGATCGGCTCCTTGGCTCGCCGGGCGGCGGTCACGATCGCGCGTGCCTCTCGATCGGACCGAACGAGGACCCCGTGCCGGGGCAGTGGCCCGGGCACCCCCCAGGTCTCACCCTTGCGGATCGTCACCCGGAGCCTCCTCGGCGGGTCCGAGCTCGAGGGCGGAGCTGGCGGTCACCACGCCTCGGTGCAGCGCGTCGGCGGCCTGGCGGGCCCGGGCGGCGGTGGCCGCGATCGGCGCGGCGTCGCCGATCCCCCGCAGGAGGTCCACGAGCTGCTTCACGTTCCGGACGAAGTCGCCGCCCGAGACGTCCTCATCTTCGAGCAGGGTGGCGAGGCCGACCCCTGACGCCCACGCGTGGGCGAGGTGCACGAAGCCCGCGTCGGGATGCCGGGTCGTGGGCAGTCCCGCGTCCTCCTCATCGGCGGTCAGCTCATCGGCGAGCCGGAGCAGGCGCTGGAACCGCTCGCGCACGGTCGAGCTGGGGAAGCGCGGCTCGGGCGGGCGCTCGCGCCCGCGGTGCTCGAAGGTGAAGCAGGACACGAGCGCGGCCAGCGATGGGACGTCGAGATCGTCGAGGACGCCGGACGTCATGGCCTCCGCGACGAGCAGATCGGCCTCGTGGTACGTGCGGGCCAGCACCTGTCCGGACGCCGTGAGGGCCCAGCCGTCGAGGTAGCCCCATGCCTCGAGGAGCCGCAGCACTCGATCGAAGCGACGGGCGAGGGACTCCGTGCGGCCCCGGATCTGTCGCCGCAGGTCCTCGAGCTCGCGGGCGACCCGTTCGGCTTGCGCGGCACTCCGGAGGTGCGCGTCGCGGTCGGGACAGTCGGCGACGGGATGGGCCTCGGCGGCGATGAAGGCGTCGTCGGCGCGGGACGATGGCTCGTCCGCCTCTGGCTCGGGGCCTTGATGCCCCCCGCGCCCGACGCGTGCTCGCCGCAGCGACTCCCCCACCTGGTGCTGGAAGGCCCGGTTGTTCGGGTTGTAGGGCAACGGGAGCTCCACCGTGCCCACGGCTCGCGGCGGTTCGACGAGCTCGTCGGCTCCCAGCGTCCGCGGTCGGCTGCGTTCGTCGATGAGGTGCAGGCGCGGGCTGCCCTTGCGGAACGCCACGCTCAGCACCGCGAGGCGCGTCCCGTCGACCACCACGACATCCCCCGGCGCCAGGCGGCTCAGGGCGGCGTTCGTTCGCTCCGCACTCCCCCGCCGGTAGCCGTTCGGCCGGCCACGCGACCGCTCGCTGGCCTCGGCCCGCAGGCGCCGGAGCTCCTGGACGTCACCGCGCTCGCAGCGGGCTTCCGCCTCCAGGCGGGCCAGCCGCTCTTGCTGGCGCTCGATGCGGGCTTCCAGCCTGACGACCGCCTTGTCCGCCTGGAACTGGGCGAACGAGAGGTTCAGGAGGTGGTGCGCCTGCTCGGGCGCGTACCGCCGGACGAGGTTGGCCGCCATGTTGTAGGTGGGCCGGAACGCCGACCGGAGCGCATAGGTGCGGCTCGACGCGAGGGACGCGACCTGCTCGAAGGGAACGAAGGGCGACCAGAGCACGATGGCGTAGCCGATCTCGTCGATGCCCCGCCGCCCGGCTCGTCCCGTCAGCTGGGTGTACTCGCCGGGGGTCAGGAGCTCCCGGCGCTCACCGCCGAACTTGGTGAGCCGCTCGATCACCACGGATCGGGCGGGCATGTTCACGCCGAGGGCGAGCGTCTCGGTCGCGAACACGGCCTTGGTGAGCCCCTCGATGAAGCAGGCCTCCACCGCCTCCTTGAACGGCGGGACCATCCCGGCATGGTGGGCCGCCACCCCCATCTCGAGCCCGGCGAGGAAGCGGTCGAACCCGAGCACGTCGAGATCGGCGTCGGCGAGCGACGCGGTCCGCTCGTCGACGATGGCACGGACCCGGGCGCGCTCGTCCGGGCTCGTCAGCCGAAGACCGGCGTCGAGGCAGGCGTCGCGGGCCTCATCGCACGCCTTGCGGCTGAAGATGAAGGTGATGACCGGGAGCATCGAGGTGTCCTGCAGCTGCTCGATGACCTCGACGCGCCGCGGGGTGAAGAAGCGCCGCCGCGGCCGACCGCGCGACGGTCCTCGCAGGTGGAGCGCCTCGTCGTCCAGGCGCTCGGCCTCCGGGTTGGGGCGTCCGTCGACCAGCGTCGGCAGGAGGTGGAGGTCCTGGGAGCTCTTGTCCCCCACGAGGTAGAGGTTCTGCAGCTCGACCGGTCGCCGCTCCTCGATCACCGCCTCCGTGGGGCCGCGGACCGTGGAGATCCAGTCGGCCAGCTCCTCGGCGTTCGACACGGTGGCCGACAGGCAGACGAGCGCGACGTCCGCGGGCAGGTGGATCATGACCTCCTCCCAGACCTGGCCGCGGTAGGCGTCCTGGAGGAAGTGCACCTCGTCGAGCACGACGTAGCGGAGGCCCTGCAGCGACGGCGAGGCGGCGTAGATCATGTTGCGCAGCACCTCGGTGGTCATCACCACCACGGGCGCGTCGCCGTTGATCGCGTTGTCACCGGTGAGCAGCCCGACCCGCTCGGAGCCGTGGATCCGGGCGAGGTCGCTGTACTTCTGGTTCGACAGCGCCTTGATCGGCGCGGTGTAGAACGCCTTGCGCCCCTCGGCCAGGGCGCGGGCGACGGCGTGCTCGGCCACCACCGTCTTGCCTGACCCCGTGGGCGCCGCCACCAGGACCGAGCGGCCCTCGTCGAGCGCGGCGATGGCTCGTTGCTGGAACGGGTCGAGGGGGAAGTCGTAGCCGGGGTGGGGCTCCGGCACCGTGCTCATCAGGCGGGGACGGATCGACGCCGCTCGATGACGCGACCGATCAGGATCGACACCTCGTAGAAGAGGATCATCGGGACGGAGAGCATCAGCATGCTGATCGGGTCGCCGGACGGGGTGATGACGGCCACCAGCACGCAGATCCCCACGATGGCGTAGCGCCGGGCGCCGCTGAGCTGCCGCGGGGTGATGATCCCGGCCATCTGCAGGAAGATCAGCAGGATCGGGAACTCGAAGCCGATCCCGAAGGCCAGCATCATGTAGAGGATCAGGGTGAAGTACTTGTCCGGCTGGAACGCCGTGACGAAGTTGTCTTCGCCGCCGATGTCGATCAGGAAGTCGAGCGCTCGGGGGAGCGTGTAGTAGGCGAGGCCCGCGCCGAGCACGAACAGGCTCAGGGCGCTCACCATGAACGGCACGGCGTACTTCTTCTCGTGGTCGTAGAGGCCCGGGGTCACGAAGCGCCAGATCTGCCAGAGGATCACCGGCATGGCGATCGCGATGCCGCCGTAGAGCGCCAGCTTCATGCGGATGGCGAACCCCTGGAGCGGATCGCTCAGCAGGAGCCGGCCGTCGCCCAGCGTCGCCTCCGGGCGATTGTTGGCGATGTCCTCGTAGGGGCCGAGGAGGAACTCGAAGATCTGGTTGTAGAGGACGAACGCGATCAGCATCCCGATCACGACCGCCACCGCGACCTTGATGAGCCGATCGCGGAGCTCGGCCAGGTGCTCGATCAGGGACATGCGGGCGTCGTCGGGTACGGCCGGCACGGCTGCTGCGCTCATCTCACGCGTTCGGGGACGGCGGGGTGGGCTCCGAGACGTCGCTCGAGGCCTCCTTCTTCGCCACCGCCCGCGCCTCGGATGCCGGCGGGGTCAGCTTCGGTGGCGCAGAGGGTTGCGCGCTGACCGCGGCGATGGAGTCCGCGACCGCGTCCGTCGGCGCGGGCGGCTCGGGGGGCGCAGCCTCGGGGGCGGGGTCCTGGGGCGCCGCCGCTCCGACCGCTTCGGGATCGTCGTCGGCGGCCGGCGCGGCCTCGTCGCGCCCGAGGACGTTGCGCCGCGGGGCGATCCTCGTGGGGTCGTCGGCGGTCTCGAGGGCTTGCTTCATCTCGTCCTGGAAGCCAGTCGACAGCCGCCGCAGGTCACCCATCGCCTTGCCCAGCTGGCGGGCCGCGTCCGGGAGGCGCTGCGGGCCGAGCACGATGAGAGCGATCAACAGGATGACGATCAGCTCGCCACCCCCGATGTTGAACATCGCCCGAGTGTACCGGTGGCCCCCGAAGGGTCAGGCGCGACGCAAGCCGCGGGCGGTGGCCCGGGCATCTGCGGTCGCCGAACGGACCTCGGAGACCGCCACCTGCACCTCGCTGAAGCGTCGCAGCTCGATCTGCAGATCGGCGGCCGCTTCGGCCATCCCACGGAGCTGCACCAGTGCCAGGACCGCTCCCAGCGCGAAGGCAACCGGGGGAACGGCCCAGAGCAGCGAGGTCATGGCGTCGTGAGCACCGAGTCGAACCAGCCGTCCTCCTGCAGGAGGCGGTGGAAGTCGATGAGGTCATCGTGGCTGATGGGATCGCCCATCCGGGGCTCGAAGAGCTCCGCCGGCAGCTCCCACTCGACGAGCGGCACGCCCGAGGCCACCAGCATGTCGACGATCCGCCGCTCAGCGGGCTTCACCACGGACATCTGGCACGACGGGCAGCGGAAGACGTAGCTCCCCTGGTCGTCCTGGGTGCACACCCGCACCTCGAGGTCGTTCACGGCCAGCTCAACATCGCCGCAGTCGTGACAGCTCGCCTTGATCACCGTTGCCATTTTCGCCCGGCCCTCCCGGCCCTTTTGCATGGACATTCGTCGTGTCCAAGATGTCGGTGTCCCAACCTTGACGCTTGAGCGTGTCTGGCACAATGGGCCGTCGTGCCCACTCGGCTGCCCTCTCTACGCCGCCCCCCCATCGGTTTTGCGCATCGGGGGGCCCGGGCGAACGCCCCCGAGAACACGCTCGAGGCCTTTGCGCTGGCGGTCCGACTCGGCGCGACGGGCCTGGAGAGCGACGTGTGGCTGACCCGGGACGGCGAAGCGGTGCTCGACCACGACGGGCTCGTTCGGAGCGGACTACGCAAACGCCCCATTGCGGAATGCGCTCGACAGGACCTGCCGTCCCACATCCCGTCGCTCGCCGAGCTGTACGAGCTGGTGGGGACGGGCCTCGAGATCTCGCTGGATGTGAAGGATCCGGCGGCCTTCGACCGCACGATCGAGGTCGCTCGGACGGCGGGTGGTGACGCACTCGGCCACCTCTGGCTCTGCTACCACGACTGGGCCGTTGCCGCCCGGTGGCGGGAATCGTGTCCGGACGTGCACCTCGTCGACTCCACCTTCCTGGGGAAGATGCCGGCGGGACCCGAAGAGCGAGCCGCCTCACTCGCGGCGGCGGGGGTCGATGCCGTGAACCTCCACCACTCGGAGTGGACCGGGGGCCTGACGGCCCTGTTCCATCGGTTCGACGTGCTCTGCTTCGGGTGGGACGCGCAGCACGCGCGCATCCTCGATGGACTGCTCGATGCCGGCGTCGATGCCGTCTACAGCGATCACGTCGACCGCATGGTCGATGCCCTGCGGCGCGCCAGCTGAGTGATGCGGCGCAGCCGCCAGGCGGAGCCGCGGGAGAGACGACACCCAGATGGGCGAAGCCCAGCGCCCCCGAAGAGGGGGCGCCAGCATCACAGCCCGCCGATGTCGCCCGGCGGCCACACGAGGACGAACGCCCGACCCACGATGGAGTCGATCGCGATCGGGCCGCGGTACCTGCTGTCGGCCGAGTTGGATCGGTTGTCACCGAGGACGTAGACGTGGCCCTCCGGCACCGTCTGCCGTTCGATCTCGGGGTTCTGGCCGTCGGTGGGATCACCGGTCTTGGTGCCCGGACTCAGGTACGGCTCATCCAGCGGCTCGTCGTTCACGTAGACGACGCCGTCGCGGGTCTCGATGACATCGCCCGGCAGGCCGATCACGCGCTTGATGAGGTCCTTGATGCCGTCGGTGCCGACCTCGCTCGGGTCCAGCTCGAACACGATGACGTCGCCGCGGTTGACGTCGTGGAGGTCGTAGCTGAGCTTGTTCACCAGGACCCGGTCGCCCTTTTCCAGGGTGGGCTCCATCGATCCCGACGGGATGTAGAAGGCCTGGAAGAGGAAGGTCTTCACCACCAGCGCCACGACCAACGCACCGACGATCACGGCCACCCACTCGACCGCGGACCGGATCCGAGCCTGCTTCCGGTCGGCAGCGTCGGTGTTCGGGAGCTCCTGATCGCTGTCGTCGGTGAGGTTGCTGGGCTCGCTGGTGTCGGTCACGGCCCGATCAACGGTAGCGGTCGAGGATGCGGCCACTGGCGCGCCGACCGGCGTCCCGGAGTCCGGCGGGAGCATCGACGACCGTCGCCAACGGTCCGAGGCCGACGAGGAGCCGTTCGAACCATGCCTCGGCGGTCACGGCCAGGCGCACCCGCAGGCCTCCCCCGGCTCGCTCCTCGACGGCCTCGACGGGGTACACCTCGGCGACCCAAGCGGCCTCGGGCGCCAGGTCCAGGGTCACCCGCGGATCCTCGTCGTCCGGCTGGAAGACCGCGGCCGATGGCGCGGCGGTCGGGGGCTCGAAGTGCTCGTCGAGCAAGGTGGCGCTCGCGATCCGGTCGACGCGGAAGCGACGTTCGGCCTCGGCCCGATGGCAGTACCCGAGCACGTACAGGCTTCCGTCTTGCGCGTGGACGACGTACGGATCGACGGCCCGCTCGGTGCGCTCGTCGCGCCCGAACGAGTAGTAGTCGAGGTGGACGGTGCGGTGCTCGGCGGCCGCCGTGCGGAGCACGTCGAGCACCTCCGCACCGCCGGGGCCGAGGTCGACGTCCAGCACCTGGTCCGCGTCGACCCCCAGGACCGCGGCGAGCTTGGCGACTCCCCGGGCGAGCGCACCGTTGTCGTCGCGTCCGGGCAGGGCCAGCACGCTCGCACCCGCCGTCAACAACGCCACCGCCTGGTCGGGCGTGAGCCGCTGGGGCGCGTCGAACACGTCGGCGAAGTGGATCCAGACGCGGTCCCCCTCCTGGACGACGTCGATGAGCGCGTCCGGGGTGTACGGCGGGAGGCCCACGAGCCACATGACCTCGAGGTCGGCCGCCAGCTCCTTCGCGCTCACCCCGAAGCGCTCGCCGACCTCGTCCAGGGTGGGTCCATCGTGCGCCGCGATCCACGGCACCATCGCCAGGAGACGTTGCATGCGAGCCGCCGACGACGACGCGGTGCTCACGACAGCCACGCGATCAGGTCGTCGCGGAGCTCGGCCGGTTCGAGCACCTCGGCGTGGTCGAGGAAGGACAGGACGAACGAGCGGAAGGCGGCGCGGTTGGTGACGGGCAGCTCCACCACGACCGATCCGTCGGCCTCCTCGTGCACCACGTGATCGGGCCCGACGTGCTGGACCGCCCAGACCGCCTGCGGGCCGTCGATGCGGACGCGTGCTCGAACGGGCGCTTCGGCGCCCAGCTCCCAGGTGCCGCGTGCCTGACCCGGAACGGCGGTGGCGGGCGGCTCGAAGGCCGGGTCGTCGGTGAGGGTCACGGGGCCTTGGATGCGATCGAGCCGGTAGTTCCGCTCCTCATCGCGCAGGTGGTCGTAGCCCGTCAGGTACCAGCGCCCCCGCTGGAACTCCAGCCGGTGCGGGTCGACCTTGCGCTCCTCCTCGTGGTAGCGGAGGACGACGGGGGTGCGGCTCGACACGGCCCCGAACAGGCTCGCGAGGTTCGGGTCGGCGGGGAGGGGCGCCACGTGGACACCCAGGTCGTGGGAGCCCTCGGTGACCAGTCCCCCGAGCTTCAGGAGGCCCTCGGTGGCCGGGAGCCCTTCCACCTGCACCGCGGAAGCGGCCAGGTGGAGCGCGGCCAGCTCGTCGGTGGTCAGACCGGGGTCGCGGAGCGCGTACTCCTCTCTGGGGATCCGGTAGCCGTCGACCTCCGGGAGCACACCAGGCACCCGCTCGACCCGCAGCGGGATGCCCATCCGTCGCAGCTCGTCCTTGTCTCGCTCGAACGCGCGTCGGAAGGCCACCAGGTCCTCGGGGTACTCGAGCTGGCGCTGGATCTGCTCGGCCGTGAGCGGCCGACGCGCGTCCAGCAGCAGTGCGGTCAGGTTGAGGAGGCGCTCCAGCTTCTGACCCGACACCCGCGCACCCTACCTAGAGCATCGAGGCGGCCAGCGCGCCTGCCGCGGCGGTGGCCCGGAAGAACAGGGGGTCTTCATCGGGCCCGCGGCCCATCGTGGTGACGTGGAGCCCGAGCCCCTCGAGGAGCGCAGGGACGTCCGGTCCCTCGACCACGCGCACGTCGTGGCGGGCGTGCTCGAACGCGCCGGGCTCGGGGCAGGCGACGAGGACGGGCGTGCGCACGAGGTCGAGCGCGGTCTGGGAGTGGTGGCTCACCCCGCGGTGCCGTTCGCGGCCGTCGCCGTCGGACATGCGGAGCACCGCCACGGGTCGACCTCCGAGCGCGGCGGCCGCGTCGAGGATCGGCGCGACCTCGAGCGCGGTCGTGCCGAGCGGCGAGGAGGTGCCGACGACACCCGGGCCCATCGCGACGATGGCCACGTCAGCGTGCGCGACGTGCCGGGCCAGGGCGAGCGCGGACGGCACCGACACCGCCTCGAGCTGTCCCCCGAACGCATGCCCCGCCGTGATGGTCACGTCGATCAACCCGACGCGCGTCATCGCGTCGACCAGATCGGAGATCACCATCGGGAGCGAAGCCCCGTCGGTCATGACGTACGCGATCCGCGCGTCGGGGGCGGCGGCGCGGATCGCCGCCGCGACGCCAGGCACCTGGCTGTGCAGGCTGCCGACGACCACGGGCATGCCGCCGAGGTCGATCGCGGTCTCGGGATCGTGCTCCTCGGCCGAGCCCGCGTCGACCTGGAGGCTCGTGTAGCGCAGCTTCATGATGTGGCCGGGGCCCGGCTCCTCGAACTCGGTGCGCTCCGCGTTCCAGTGGACGACGTGCCAGCCGCCGGTGCCGAGTCCGAGGTCCACGGCGGTGGTGTTGAGCACCACCCGGTCGCCGACGGCGACGGGCCCGGTGAGCTGTGTCAGTGCGTAGGCGCGCCCGCGCTCGGTGTCGACCCGCTGGAGGCCGGTCCGTTCCTCGAGGATGGCCGTGACGACAGCGGTCCGGAAGGTGGGCACTGCTCCTACAAGGAGGCGATGAGCTTCTCGACGCGCTCGTCGCGCGACCGGAAGGGGTCCTTGCAGAGCACGGTGCGCTGCGCCTGGTCGTTCAGCTTCAGGTGCACCCAGTCGACCGTGTAGTCGCGCTTGCGCTCCTTGGCGCGCCGGATGAACTCGCCGCGCAGGCGAGCCCGCGTCGTCTGGGGCGGTGTCTCGACGGCCTCGTCGATGTCGGCATCGGTGCAGGTGCGCTCCACCAGCCCGGCGTCCTGCAGCTTGTAGAAGAGGCCCCGGGGCCGGCTGATGTCGTGGTACTGCAGGTCGATCAGCGCGACCTTCGGGTGGGTGAGCGGGAGGTCGTGCTTGGCGCGGTACCCCTCGATCAGCTTGTGCTTGATCACCCAGTCGCACTCACGGTCGAGCTTCATCGGGTCGTCTTCGATCGTCGTGACGCAGTGCTCCCACATCTGCAGCGCCTGCTTCTCCTGCGGGGAGAGGTCCTTCGTCTCGGCGTACTTCAGCGCCTTGGAGAGGTACTCGCTCTGGATGTCGAGAGCGGACAGCTCCCGCCCGTTCGCGAGGCGCACCTTGCGGCGGCAGGTGGTGTCGTGGCTGATCTCGCGGATCGCGCGGATCGGGTTCTCGAGCGTCAGGTCCCGGAGCACCTGGCTCGGGTCCTCGAGCATGCGCAGCAGGATCGACGTGGCCCCGACCTTCAAGAAGGTGGCGTACTCGCTCATGTTCGAGTCGCCCACGATCACGTGGAGGCGGCGGTAGCGCTCGGCATCGGCGTGCGGCTCATCGCGCGTGTTGATGATCGGCCGGCTTCTCGTGGTGGCGGAGGACACGCCCTCCCAGATGTGCTCGGCGCGCTGCGCGATGCAGAACATCGCCCCGCGAGCCGTCTGCAGCACCTTGCCGGCACCGGAGTAGATCTGCCGGGAGACGAAGAACGGGATCAGCACCTCGGCGTAGTGGCCGAAGTCATCGCGCCTCGACGTGAGGTAGTTCTCGTGGCAGCCGTAGCTGTTCCCGGCCGAGTCGGTGTTGTTCTTGAACAGGTAGATGACGCCGCGGATGCCCTCCTCGCGGAGGCGCTGCTCCGCGGAACCCAGGAGCTGCTCGAGGATCCGCTCCCCCGCCTTGTCGTGGGTGACGAGATCGAGGATCGAGTCGCACTCCGGGGTGGCGTACTCGGGGTGGGAGCCGACGTCGAGGTAGAGCCGGGCCCCGTTGGCCAGGAACACGTTGCTGCTCCGCCCCCAGGACACGACCCGTCGGAACAGGTACCGGGCGACCTCGTCGGGACTGAGCCGGCGCTGGCCCCGCAGCGTGCAGGTGACCCCGTACTCGTTCTCGAGGCCGAAGATCCGGCGGTCCATGGCAAGCAACCTAACCCCGGTCGGCCGCGATGCCGCGCCACGGGTCAGGCGGTGGAGAGCAGCTCCGCGAGCTCGGCGTCCTCGACGCGCCGGAAGGTGCGTCGGCCGTTGCGCCTCGACAGCACCGCCACCTCCAGCTCGCTGGGTGCGAGCGAGCGGTCCGGGCCGGCCAGCGCCCCGACGGCGGCCCGGAGGGCGCCCGCCAGGTCCAGGCCAGGTTGGTAGGCGGCCTCCAGCCGATCGCCGATGGCCTCGGCGTCGCCCCCGATCACGCTGTAGCGGTCTTCGTCGACGACGCTGCCGTCGTAGAGGATGTGGAACACCTGGTCCTGGGCCGCCTCGAGCCCGACCTCGGCGACGAGGATCTCCACCTCCATCGGCTTCATCTCGTGGGTGAAGATCTGGCCGAGCATCTGGGCGTACGCGTTGGCGAGGCTGCGGGCGTCCACGTCCTCGCGGCTGTACTGGTAGCCCTTGAGGTCGGCGTGGCGAACGCCTGCGATGCGGAGCTGGTCGAACTCGTTGTACTTGCCCACCCCGGCGAAGGCGATGCGGTCGTAGATCTCGCTGACCTTGTGGAGCGTCGCCGAGCTGTTCTCGGCCGCGATGAGGATCCCGTCGGTGTAGAGGACGGCGACGGCGCTGCGGCCCCGGGCGATGCCCTTCCGGGCGTAGTCGGCCCGGTCCTTCATGACCTGCTCGGGAGCGACGTAGAAGGGCATCGTCATGAGCGGGGACCTCCGGCGATGAGCGCCTCGACCCGCGTGCGGAGCTCGTCGTCCTCGACGCGCTGGTACCCCGCGGCGGTGATGGTGGCCACGACGGGGAAGATCCCCCGAACGAGGTCAGGCCCCCCGGTGGCCGAGTCCTCCTCGGCGGCGCGGTACAGCGCGTGCACCACCAGGTCGATGGCGTCGTCTCGCGTCATGTCGTCGCGGAACCCCAGCTTGACGACGGTCCCGGCGTGGAGGCTGCCCGAGCCGGACTCGACGTGGTTCTGCTCCTCGTACCGGCCGCCCGTGACGTCGTACTCGAAGAGACGGCCCTCGCCGCGCAGGAGGTCGTAGCCGGCGAACAGCGGCACGACGGCCAGGCCCTGCATGGCGGCGGGCAGGTTGCTGCGCACCATCTGCCCGAGCTGGTTGGCCTTGCCCTCGAGGCTGAGGACGGTGCCCTCCACCTTCTCGTAGTGCTCGAGCTGCAGCTGGAACAGCTTGACCATCTCGACCGCGGGCCCGGCCGCGCCGGCGATGGCGACGCCGCTGAAGCGGTCCGCCGGGAACACCTTCTCCATCGTCTTGTGCGCGATGAGGTTCCCCGAGGTGGCCCGCCGATCCCCCGCCATGACCACACCGTCGGCGTACCGGACGCCCAGGACGGTGGTGCCGTGGGTGATCGCGAGCTCGTGTGGCGTCTGCGGCAGCGCGTCCGTCGGCCGCGTGCGCCGCAGCAGGTCAGCAAAGCTGGGCCCCGGGTCGTCGGAGGCAGAGAAGGTCGGCAGCGTCATACGGTTCGGAGGCTAGCGACAACCGCTCAGGAGCAGGTGCGCCCCGGTCACGGAACCACCGGCGACTCTCGCTGCCGCAGGTACACGAGCGCTCGGAGCAGGAGGTCGGCGCTGTCGCGGAGCTTGCCGAGCCCGTGGTTGCAGTCGATGCAGAGGAACCCGCGGATCTGACCGCTGGCGTGGTCGTGGTCGAGGTGCATCGATGCCAGTCGCTCCGGTGCTGGAGTGCTGCAGATCGCGCACCGACCGTTCTGGCCGGCGAGGATCGCGTCAGCCTCGTCAGCCGAGATCCCGTAGGTGCGCCGGTAGTACAAGTCGCGCTGCCCGATGCGCTCCGCCGTTGCGACCTCGCGGACGCTCGGTTCTCGGTACCGCGTCGCGCTCGCGATGGGCCCGAAGATCGCTCACGGGCTCGCTCCCGCGATTGCAGGACTGCGTCGTTGCACCTCCCATCGGCTACCGGAGAAGTCTCGAGGCTGCTGACCGTGCAGGCTCTGACCTGGGAACTTGTACGTTATTCGCCGCCCTTCTGGACGTACGATTTTACAAAATCCTCTGCGTTGACTTCGAGCACCTCGTCGATCTCGTCCAGGAGATCGTCGAGCTCGCCCTTGATCTTCTCGCCGCTCTCGGACTTCCCGGGGACGTCCTCGACGACCTCGTCGGACTTGGTCGGCGCTTGCTTCTTCTTCTGCTCACGTTCGGCCATTGGTTCGTCCCTGTCCTATTGCCCGAGCTTCTCGAGGAGATCGGCGGCGGTCTCGCAGCCATCGATGAGGCTACCCACGTGCGCCTCGGTTCCACGTAGCGGTTCCATCATGGGCACACGGCGGAGCGGATCGCCACCGACATCGAAGACGAGGGAGTCCCAGTTGGCGGCGACGATGCTCTCGGGCCAGCGCTGCAGGCACCGGCCGCGGAAGAAGGCCCGGGTGTCGTGGGGAGGCTCCGACACCGCGTTGGCCATCTCCTCGTCGGAGGCGATCCGCTCGAGGCCCACCCGCGCGGCCAGCGACTTCTCCGGGCGCAGGTCGTGGTACTGCAGATCCATCGCGGCCAGGCGAGCGTCGTCCCACCGGAGGTCGTGCCGCTCGCGGTAGCCGTCGAGCAACCGGTGCTTGGCGATCCAGTCCACCTGGCCGGAGAGGGTCGAGGGGTCCGTCTCCAACCCGGTGAGGACCTCCTCCCAGCGGCGGAGCACCTCGTTGCCGACCTCCTCGCCACCGATGCAGTCGAGGCCGTGCTCCTGCGCGAACTTGCGGGCGCGGTCGTACAGCTCCCACTGCGCGTCCAGCGCGGTGATCGACGTGCCGTCGGCCAGGTCGATGGGACGAGCGAGGGTCAGGTCGTAGGAGACCTGCCGGAGGGCCGGGACCGGTTGAGCCGGCAGGAGGTCGCGGGTCAACCAGTCGTCCTCGATCATCGACAGCACCAGCGCGGTGGTGCCGACCTTCAGGAAGGTGGCGACCTCGGACAGGTTGGCGTCGCCCACGATCACGTGGAGCCGGCGGTACTTCTGCGCGTCGGCGTGGGGCTCGTCACGGGTGTTGACGATCGGGCGCTTCAGCGTCGTCTCGAGGCCGACCTCCTCCTCGAAGAAGTCGGCGCGCTGCGTGAGCTGGTACGGCACGTCAGCACTGGTGAGCCCGGGGGCCTCCGAGCCCACCTTGCCCGCCCCGGTGTAGATCTGCCGGGTGATGAAGTGCGGCATCACGTAGCGGACGATCTTCGAGAACGGGACCGCACGGTCCATCAGGTAGTTCTCGTGGGTGCCGTAGCTGTTGCCCTTGCGGTCGGAGTTGTTCTTGTAGACGACGATCTCCTGGCCCGCGGGCAGGAGCTCGGTGGCGGCCGCCATCGAGCGGTGCAGGATCAGCTCGGCCGCCCGGTCGTACACCACGATCGACCGCGGGTCGGCGCACTCCGGGGTCGACAGCTCCGGGTGGGCGTGGTCGACGTAGTACCGGGCGCCGTTGGTGAGCACGGCGTTGACGAGGTGCGTCTCCACCTCCGGGGGCATCTGGCCCTCCGCGTTGAAGCCGCGGGCATCGTTGCCCGGCTGCTCGTCCTCGAAGTCCCAGCCGACCCGCGAGGCACCCGTGGCCGCGCCCGCTCGCGCGAGCCCTTGCACGTAGGCGTTGATCAGGATCGAGGAGGCGGCGATCGGGTTCGAATCGCCCCCGCGGACGATGATCCCGTACTCGGTCTCGATCCCGAGGACCTTCTGGATCGCCATCGCGTCGACCCTACCGCTCCCCTCTCGCCGATCCAGCCGGCCCCGTCAGGTCCCGGGACGGTGCCACGCGACGATCTCCGCAGTCACGTCGGCCTCCGTGGAGACGGGCAGCACGACGAGCGTCGTCGGGCCCCCGAACCAGGCCATGCGCTCCTCGCGCTCGCTCGGCGGGGTGGGTGACGCGGGGGTCTCGACGGCCAGGACCGGGCAGGTGATGGCGCCCCAGAAGCGCTGGGCGAAGGCGGCGGACACGTGCACGCCGTAGCCGTGCTTCGTCCTGGGGTCGAGGCCGGAGGGCGGCGCCGGAGCGATCGACCCGTCGTCGGCGAGGATCGCTCGCAGGTTGGCGTACATGTCGGTGATCGCGTCCTCCGGGTCCTGCCACGGACCCCACAGGCCGTCGACGATGGCCACCGCGTCGCAGCCCCCTCCGGCCGCGAGGATGAGCGCGCCGTGCGCGTTCTGACCGACACCGACCACCAGGCCGCGTCCGTCGAGCGTCCAGCGCGCGAGCGTGACCGGGCTCAGCGGGTCGTACGCACCGTGGCGCGGTGCGGGGGTCGCCCCGTGACCGGGGAGGTCGGGCACCACCCAACCCTCCGGCGCGGCGGCCCGCCAGGCGCTCCCGCCTCCTCGGCACCGAGGTCGTGCAGGACGACGACGTCAAGTGTCCCTCGTACGAGCGACAGAGCGCCAGCGGCGGAGCGGCCGCTCGCGGCCTCCGTGGCCGGGGAACGTCGACGACACAGCTCACGGCCCCACCTCCTCGAGGAATGCCTCGATGTGGGCCATCGTCGCGTCGGGGTCCTCGATGTGGACGTAGTGACCCGTCCCGGGCACGACTGCGTGTCGGGCACCGAGCCATGCGACGCGGACCTCGAGCTCTTCCTCGGTCAGCTCGCGCCAGGTGTCGTCCTGGTCGCCGGTGAGCACGAGGATCGGGCAGCTCGCATGGCGCATCTCGACCTCGAGCATGGCCACGTTGAACTCGCTCGGGATGCCGATGCCGAACATGGGATCGGCCTTCCACACCCAGCCGCCCTCGCCCTGGCGCGCGCCGTGCCGGGCCAGGTGCATGACCCACTCCGGCGGCAGGCGCGGGTTGTTGCGACCGCGGCGCTCCGCCATCTCCTCCAACGACGCCCACGGACGCGGTCCGGTCAGCAGCGCCCGGTCGGTCCGCTCGAAGGACCGCCGCACGGCGTCCGAGATCTGGTCGGGCGGCACGAGGGCCGCAGCCGGAGGACCGAGGCCGTCGATGTTGACGATCCAGCGCACGAGCTCGGGGAAGGCGCCGGCCACCCCCGTGGCCTGCCCGCCCCCGAAGGAGTGCGCCACCATGCCCACGGGCCCTCCGCCCAGGTGGCGGATCAGCAGCGCCAGGTCGAGGTGGAAGAGCGCCCACGCGAACCCGGTGTCGAGGGGCCCGCTGTCGCCGTGGCCCCGGAAGTCGACGGCGACCACGTGGTAGCCCAGGGCCGCCAGCCGGGGGGCGAGGCCGTCGTACATCCGGCCGTGGTCGTAGGCGCCGTGCAGGCAGAGCACGAGCGGATCGGCGGGGTCACCCCAGCCCCACGTTCGCAGCGTGGTGCGGTCGAGGGCGACGAGGTCCGCCCGCTCGGGCTCTTGCAGGTCCACGCCCGGATGTCTAGAGGTACTGACCCGTCGCGACGCGCTCGATTGAACGACCGCCCTGGGGCGTCTCGTCGTCGTCGTGCTGCACGATCGTGCGCACGTACACGATCCGCTCGCCCTTCTTGCCGGAGATCTTCGCCCAGTCGTCGGGGTTCGTCGTGTTCGGGAGGTCCTCGTGCTCCTTGTACTCCTGGTGGATCGACTCGAGCAGGTCGGCCACCTGGATGCCCTTGGTGCCGCCGCCGAGCAGCCGCTTGATGGCGAGCTTCTTGGCCCGACGCACGATGTTCTCGATCATGGCTCCGGACGAGAAGTCCTTGAAGTACATGATCTCCTTGTCGCCGTTCTGATACGTCACCTCGAGGAACTGGTTCCCCTCGTCGGTGCGGTACATCTCGGCGGCGGTGGTCTCGATCATCCCCTGCACGGCCTTCGACGGATCGCCGCCACCGAGCTCCGTGACGGTCGCCTCGTCGAGCGGCAGGTCAGCGGTGAGGTACCGCGAGAAGATCTGGGCCGCGGCCTCCTCGGTGGGTCGCTCGATCTTGATCTTCACGTCGAGCCGGCCGGGCCGCAGGATCGCGGGGTCGATCAGGTCCTCTCGGTTCGACGCGCCGATGATGATCACGTTCTTGAGCGCCTCGACGCCGTCGATCTCCACGAGCAGCTGGGGGACGATCGTGCTCTCCATGTCGGAGCTGATGCCGGTGCCGCGCGTCCGGAACATCGAGTCCATCTCGTCGAAGAAGACGATGACGGGCCAGCCCTCCTCGGACTTCTCCCGCGCCCGCTGGAAGACGAGGCGGATCTGGCGTTCGGTCTCCCCGACGTACTTGTTCAGCAGCTCGGGGCCCTTGATGTTGAAGAAGTACGACTTGGCGGTGTCGCTGCCGCTCGCGGCGGCGACCTTCTTGGCCAGGCTGTTGGCGACGGCCTTGGCGATGAGGGTCTTGCCACAGCCGGGCGGGCCGTAGAGCAGGATCCCCTTCGGGGCGGGGAGCTGGTGCTCGGCGAACAGGTCCTGGTGGAGGAACGGCAGCTCGACCGCGTCCGCGATCATCTCGATCTGGTCGTCGAGCCCGCCGATGTCCTCGTAGCCGATGTCGGGCACCTCCTCGAGGGCGAGGTCCTCGACCTCCGGCCGCGGCAGCTTCTCGAGCACCAGTCCGGACCGCGGATCGAGGAGCACGGTGTCGCCGTTGCGCAGCTTCACGTCGCGCAGCTCGTCGAGGAGCTCGACGACGCGCTCTTCGTCGGCGCGGCCCACGATGAGCACCCGGCTCCCGTCCAGCCGCTCCTTGAAGGTGACGACCTCGCCCGTGAGGTCGGCGCTCCGCGAGAGCACGACGTTGAGCGACTCGTTCAGCACGACCTCCGAACCCCGCGGCAGCGGCTCGTCGCCGATCTCGGGGTGCACCGCGACGCGCACCTTCCGTCCGCCGGTGAACACGTCGACCGTGCCGTCCTCGTTGTGCCCGAGCAGGGTCCCGTACGCGGACGGCGGCTGCGTGAGCTTGTCGACCTCCTCGCGCAGCGCGGCGATGTGGTCGCGTGCCTCCCGCAGGGTGTAGGTCAGCTTCTCGTTCTGGGAGACCGCCTGCGACAGCTGTCCCTTGGTCTCGAGCAGCCGCTCCTCGAGGGTGCGCACCCGCTTGGGCGCGTCCTGGAGCCGCCGCCGGAGCGCCAGCACCTCCTCCTCGAGGGTCCGCGCGTGCTCCTGCAGCTCGGCCAGCTCGGCTAGGGCATTGGACCGGTCGTCGGACTCGCTGACGGGGACCACCTCCCTGGTTCGGACACTGCGCGGGACCCTACACCGGCCCCTCAAGCGTCCGGCACCCCTGCCGATGATCTCCACGGACCTGACATCTTCGCCACGGATTCCCCGGTCGTTGCCGGGTTTATTGGCGCTTGGGTTAGGCTGGCCGCGCACCCACGACACCCCCCCCGAGGTACTCGCACCATGAAGGTCTGGATCGATCAGGATCTCTGCACCGGCGACGGTCTCTGCGAAGAGATCGCTCCGACCGTGTTCACCCTCCTCGACGACGGCCTCGCGTACGTGAAGGACGGTGACAAGGTGCTCTCCGACCCCGGTGGCGCCGAGGGCATCGCCCCCGTGCCTGCGGGTCAGGAGGAGGCCACCATCGAGTCGGCCGAGGAGTGCCCCGGGGAGTGCATCTTCATCGAGGTCGAGTAGGTCCTCGATCCAGGGCCTGGAGGCGGCGGCTCCGAGCGGTAGGGTGCCCGCCGTGGCGAGCTCGACCCTCTCCTCTCGCGGACGGCCTCCATGGCCCGCCGCCGCCTGCTGCCTGGTGCTGATGCCCGGCAGGGCCTCGTCGCGCTCGCACTGAACTCCTCGACCAGCCTGGTCGCGGGAGCGATGCTCGGATCCCTCACGGCGACCTTCGAGCGCCGCCCCGGCCTGCTGGTGCTCATCCCCGCGGCCATCGGCCTGCGCGGCAACGTGTTCGGCTCGCTCGGCAACCGCGTCTCCACCTCCATCCATGCGGGTGAGCTCCAGCTCCGGCTCCGGCGATCCACCGTCCTCGGGCAGAACGTGCTGGCGGCCGGGGCCCTCACCCTGGGCATGTCGCTCGTCCTGGTCGTGCTCGCCGCCCTCGTCGCGGTGGGGCTCGGCCTCGGCGCGTCGATCGGGCTGGCCGACCTGGCCCTCGTGTCGGTCGGGGGCGGCGCGCTCGCGTCGATCCCCGTCCTGGCGGCCACCCTCGGGCTGGCGGGCGGCGCGGTCCGCTACGGGTGGGACCTCGACAACGTCACGGCCCCCCTCGTCTCCTCGTTGGGCGACGTCCTGACGTTGCCCGCCCTCTACCTCGCCACCGGCCTGCTCGGGCTGGGGCTGGTCACCTCGACGCTCGGCTGGGCCCTCGCGGCGGTGGCCGTCGTCGCGCTGGTGGCCGGGGCCAGGTCCTCGCTCCCCCAGCTCCGGCGCATCGTCCGGACCTCGATGCCGGTCCTCGTCATCGCCGGGCTCGTCAGCAGCCTCGCCGGCGTGGCCCTCGAAGGGCGGCTCACCACGTTCGCCGCGCTCCCCGCGCTCCTGATCCTCGTACCCGCGCACCTGTCGAGCGCCGGTGCGCTCGGGGGCATCCTGTCCGGCCGCCTGTCGAGCCAGCTCCTCCTCGGTCTCGCGGCCCCGACGACCGTCCCGTCGCGCGGCGCCCGGCGCGACCTCTGGTTCGTCGCCGGGCTCAGCGTGCCGGTCTTCGTGCTCAACGGCATCGGGGCGAACGTCGTCGCGCGCCTGCTCGGGGAGGCGTCGCCCGGGTTGGCGCAGATGATCGGCGTGTCGCTGCTCAGCGGCGCCGCTCGCGATGGTCGTGGTGATGATGATCGCCTACTACGGCACGATCGCCACCGTCCGGCTGGGGATCGATCCGGACACCTACGGGATCCCGATGGTCAGCTCCACCGTGGACCTCATCGGTGCGCTGACCCTCGTCGTCGCCATCGCCACCCTCGGGCTCGTCGTAGCTGCGGTTACGAGGCAGGGGCCGGTGTCGACGGGGCTGGCGAGGTTGCCCTGCAGGACCGCTTCGAGCTCCTCCATCGCCAGGGCGTAGGCGACGCCGGGGCGGTCAGGCGCGATCGGCGAAGGCCACGCCCACGACCTGACCGGACGGGTCGATGAGCGCCCCGCCGCTGTCCCCGGGGTGCAGCTCCGACGCCAGGATCAGCACCTCGCGCTCGGGTCTGCGCCCGGTCGTAGATGTCGGTGCCGGTGGCCGTGACCTGCTGCGCCGACCTGGAAGGGGGCCGCACGGAGCTCCCCGCCTCCCGGGTGCCCGAACACGGCCCCGACCCCGCCCTCCTCGATGGTGCGGCGAACGAGCGCGGGGCGGCCCAGGTCGTCGGCTCGGAGCACGGCGAGGTCGCGGTTGGGATCGAACGCGACCACCTCCGCCCGCACCTCGGACCCGTCGCTGCGCTCGACGATGGTCTCGTCCTCTCCTGCGACCACGTGCGCGTTGGTGACCACCAGCCCGGGGCCGACGACGAACCCGCTCCCCTGCTGGATGGTGGAGCACGCGATGCCCTCCACCTTCACCGTCGAGGGGACGACGGCGTTGACCACCGCTTGCGGGATGTTGGTGGTGGACGGAGGGGGCCCGAGGTCCGGCGCCCGCTCGAACACGTCCGAGAACACGCGGCCGAACTGCTCGTCGCCGATCAGGCGCCGCAGGCTGTCGACGGTGTCGGGCGGGTCGGGCAAGCGGTCCTCGACCCAGGCGGCGAGCGTGGAGCCGCGCGCCTGGGCGGCGAACCATCCCGGGCACATCGGCCATCAGGGGAAGAAGGATCCAGATGGCCACGATCACGCCGGCCAGCCCAGCGCCGGCACCGGCCGCGCGGTCGACCGACCGCACGCTCGACCCCGGCAGGGTCGAGTGCAACCGGGTGCCGATGAACAAGCCGAGGGCCTGACCGATGAACGCGGTGCCCGCGAGGATCCCCACCGTCACGAAGAGCAGCTGCTCGCTGCTCGCCAGGTCGAGCAGGCGCAGGATCGACGGCAGGACGAGTGCGCCCACCACCAGACCGACGGCCAAGCCCACCCACGACGACACACGCGTCAGGAACCCGAGGCGATAGCCCCCGATGATCGCCGCGCCGGCACAGACGACGATGAGCAGGTCGAGCGTGTTCAGGAGGGGTGGCCCAGGAGCCGGGCGTGCGTCAGGAAGCCGGTGTGCGCCACCATCCGGTGGTCGGGCCGGACGGACTGGCCCTCGATGTGCCAGCCGCGCTGGAGCACCTCGATCGTCTCGGCCATCCCGAAGTCGGACTCCGCGAGCGTCTCCCGGAGCTGGGCGGCCTGGGTGATCTGGGGCGTGTAGGCCAGCAGGATCCCACCCGGGTGCAGTGCCCGTGCGGCGTGCTTCACGACCTGCCACGGCTCCGGAAGGTCGAGGATGACCCGGTCGAGGTCGGTCTCGTCGATGCCTTCGTAGCAGTCCCGTTGCTCGACGCGGTAGCGGTCCTCGAGCGAGTCGCCGAGGAAGGCGGCGACGTTCTTGGCCGCCCTCGCGGCGAAGTCCTCGCGGAGCTCGTAGCCCACGACGGTGGCGCCGGCCCGCAGCAGCGTCATGGAGAGAGCACCCGATCCGACGCCGGACTCGAGGATGCGCGCGCCCGGGAAGACGTCGGCCAGCAGCAGGATCGGGCCGAGGTCCTTCGGGTAGATCACCTGCGCTCCGCGCGGCATCTTCAGGACGAAGTCGGCGAGGGTGGGACGGATGGCGGTGTAGGTCATCCCGTGGCTCGACCGGAACGCAGTGCCTTCGTCGGAACCGATGACGGCGTCGTGGCCCACGGTGCCCGAGTGCGAGTGGAACTCCTTGCCCGCCGTCAGCGTGAGGAGGTAGCGCCGCTTCTTCGTGTCGATGAGCAGCACCTGCTCTCCGGCGGCGAAGGCGCGGCTCATCGAGCGCTCCCGCCCTTGCGACCCAGCTCGACCGGGATCGCGGTCGCTCGCTCGGCGAGGCGACAGAAGGCGCACACCTCGCCCGTGGTCGGCGCTCCGCAGCGGGAGCAGGCGCCGAGGTGGCGCTGCTCGGTCTCCGCATCGGAGGTGAACCGATCGGACGCCCGTGCGAGGAACCCGAAGTAGAAGTCGTGCTTCGTGCCCGGCGACGTCACCTCGATGGCGTTGAGGGCCTCCTTGTAGCCGAGGTGCTTGTTGCCATCGGCCATCGGGCACTCCTCGACGATGTAGTCGATGCCACGGAGCACGCAGTACGCCGCCATCTCCCGCTCGCCGAGGCGGACCAGGGGCTTGACCTTGCGGGGGAAGCCGTGGCGGGCCGGGAGCACCGGCAGCTGCCGGCCCAGGTAGTCGGTCTGCCAGTGCAACACGTTGCCGAAGAGCACCGCGGCCTCGTCGTCGAGGTTGTGGCCCGTCACGACGACGTCGTAGCCGCCGGTTCGGGCGGCCTCGTCGAACAGGTGGCGCTTGGAGAGCCCGCACGCGGAGCACGGGACGCGTCGGGCCGCCTTGGCCCCCGTCGGGATGTCGAAGCCGTGATCCGTGGGCAGGTCGACCTCGATCAGTCGCAGGCCTCGCGACGACGCGAACGAGCGCGCCATCTCCCCCGACGCGTCGCTGTAGTCGCCGATCCCCAGCCCCAGGTACAGCCCGTCGGCGGCGTACCCGAGCTCGAGCAGGATGTCCCACACGGCCAGCGAGTCCTTGCCGCCCGACACGGCGACGAGCGCCCGGTCGTCGCGCGTGAGCATGGCGAAGTCCTTGATCGCCTTCGCCACCTGGTCGCGCACGAGCTTGAGGAAGTGATCGGCACAGAAGTTGGCGTTGTGGCGCCGCACGTCGATGATCGCCGGGCCCTTGCACACGGTGCACTTCACGTGGCGCCTCCGGAGATGACCGGCCGGATCTCCACGACGTCGGCATCGTCCAGCACGGCATCGCCGGGCACCAGCGTGTCGCCGACGATCACGAGCACCGACTCACGGTTCAGGTCCAAGCGGTCGAGGAGCGCATGGACCCGAACGGGTCCCTCGACCACGAGCTCCCGCTTCGGGTTGCGAAGCAGCACTTTCATGATGCCTGCCTCAGCCGCGCGGCGGCGTGGTGTGCGTGATCAGCAGCGAGTCGCCCGGCCGCAGCTCCTCCCGCAGCGAGATCGAGTCCCGGGCCGACCGCCGCTGGTACTGGCGCAGCAGGAACGCCGCGAACGCGACCGCGGTCCAGATGCCGCTCGCCCCCGGGCGCCGTCGCCGGCGGGCCAGCAGCTCGAGGATGCTGAGGAGGCTCAAATGCGCCGGACCTCGACGAAGGTCGTGCGGCGCCGTCCCTTGCGCCGCCCGATGAGGAAGGCCACGGCGATCACGCCTACGGCGACCACGGCGCCGACGGTGACGAGCGTGCTGGTGGCCCTCTCACGGGTCTCGGTGACCTCGCCCTGGAGCTCGCGCATCTTGGCCTCGAGGTCGCTGCGTCGGATGTGCTCGGGTTGCGCGTTCACAGGTCATGGCCCTTTCGCTTGACGATGCGCCACACCGCGAGCGCGATGACGGCAGCTGCGACGATCACGACGATCACATACGGCACCCACGTGAGGTTGCCGGTGAAGGTGCTGCCCGTCTCGGTCTGCAGGGCCCGCAGCAGGGAGAGGAGCAGCAACAGGGTGCCCACCCCGAGCACCAAGGCACCGGACAGCCCGTTGCGCAGGAACTGGGCGAGCCCCTTGAGGGGATCGATCGTCTCCTGCTTCGCGTACGCGGTCGACATCTCCCACAGCTCGGTGGCGACCTGGGGGATGGTCTTCGGCGCGTCGGAGTCTTGGGCGGCCACGGGATCGGCAGCGTACTACCCGGCGCCAGTGCCCCCCAGACGCAGCTCGAGCACCTCGATGGCCTCCGCGAGGAGGGAGGCAAGGAGCTCGACGCGGTCGACGGGACGATCAGCAGCCAGGAGCCGTTGCTGGTCGAACGGCCCCAGGGGCGCGACCGCCGCGGCCTGGTACCCGGCGAGGATCGGGTCCGTCGCCAGCTCGATGGTCGCGGGTGCACCGGGGTCACCGGCCTCCGCCGCCAACGCGAGGCACCGACGCAGCTGCGTGACGGCCCGCGACAGGACCTCGTCGTGCTCGGGGCTCGGCGGTGGGTCGGGCCAGTCCTCCACGACGGCCAAGGGGTAGGGATCGTCGGGCAACCAGCGGCGCACGCGGAGCCGCCGCACGCCCACGGCCGCCAGGGCCCAACGACCGTCGGGGAGCTCCACGGCCTCGACGATGCTGGCCACGGTGCCCACGGAGGAGCGCACGTCGTCTCCACCCACCTCATGCCCTCGTTCGATGAGGACGACACCGAACTCTCGGTCCGTGGCCAGGCAGTCGCGGACCAGCGCTCGGTAGCGCGGCTCGAAGACGTGGAGCGGGAGGCCGGCGCTCGGCACCAGCACTGACCCCAAGGGGAACATGGGCATGGGGCGATCAGCCATCGACGATCACCGGGCACGATCCCACGCCACCAGGGCCTCGCCGACCTGCTGCTGGGTGCGGAGGACGTCCGCCGGCAGCTCGGTGCCGACGGGCACGTTGACGACGAGGGCGAACGTGGCCGTCGGGTCATCGTCGCCCACGACACCGGCCAACGCCGACACGGACGACAGCGAGCCGGTCTTGGCCCGGACGACCCCCTGCAACGAGGTGCCGACGAATCGGTCCGCAAGGGTCCCTGTCTCACCCGCGACCGCCAGGCCCTCCCGGACGAGCGGTCCCGTCCCCGGCCGAGACAGCACGTCGACGAGCGCGGCACAGGTCACGCGGTTGTCGCGGGACCGGCCCGAGCTGTCGGCGACCACGACGCCGTCCAGATCGACGCTGCCGTCGTCGACGAGGTCGAGGATGGCAGCCGGACCGGCTTCGGGCGTCGCCTGGACGCGCGTGATCTCAGCGAGCAGCAGCTCGGCGGCGGCCGCGTCGCTGTTCCGGAGCACGCGACCGACCACCTCACGGACCGAGGCGTCGCCGCGGGCGGTCGCGATCAGGGTGTCGGGTCCCAGCGCCTCGAAGGCGGCGGTGGCGGTCAGGAGCTTCATCGTCGACGCGGGCACGAGGGGCACCTCCTCCCGGTGGCTGAAGCGGAACCCGGGAGCCTCCACCGCGAGGCAGGAGTCGGCCGGGAGCCGCGCCGCGATCTCCGCGAGGTCGTCCTGGAGGCGCACGTCGGCGAGCGGGATGGTCGTGGACGGCGACGCAGGCGACGGCTCGGCAGACGTGGTCGTGGCGTCGGGGGTCTCGCCACCATCGTTCGACGGCGGGGGCGTCTCGTCGTTCGCGTCCCGTTGCGCCATGGCCGCTCCGACGAGCAGCACCACCGCGGGCACGGCGAGCAGCAGCCACCAGCGCGGGTGTCTCACGTCAGGCCGCGGGCCCTCCGGTGGCGGGCGTAGCGCCACAGGTGCTCGAGGGCGACCACCGCGCGGTTCGCGGTCGGGTAGCAGACGCGACCGCTGGCGCGCACCGCGACCGGTCCGGCGTTGCTCGGGTGGGTGACGGCCAGCTCCGTGGCCGTGAGCACGGGCTTTCCGTGACGGTCCGATGCGGCGGCGGCCGCCTCGGCGAACCGGGTGTCCTGGCGCTCGTGGTAGTCGACGATCCGTTCGAGGCCGTGCTCCGGGTAGAAGCGTCCGCTGCGCATGAGCGCCGCTTGGTTGGACTGGATGCCCAGCCCCAGGTAGATCACCGCATCCACGTCGGGATGGCCGACGATGAGATCGATCACCTCGGGGATCGTGTCGCGCGTCTCGGCCCCGGCGAGGTCGATGGGGTTGTTCCGGCTCCAGCGCGGCGGGAGCTTGGCGTCGAGTGCGGCGCGCAGGTCATCCGGCAGCGGGGTGAGGTCGAGCGACGTGCGCGCGATCGCGTCGGCCGTCACGACCCCCCAACCGCCGGCGGTGGTGAGCACGACGACGCGGTCGCCCTTCGGGAGGGGCTGCGTTGCGAACGTGGCGGCCGTCTCGAACGCCTCCTCGATCGTGCTCGCACGGGTGATGCCGGCCTGACGGCACATGCCGTCGAACACCCGGTCGTCGCTGGCGAGCGACCCCGTGTGCGACGCGGCGGCGCGCTGACCGCCCGCGGTCGCACCGCCCTTCACGATCACGAGCGGCTTGCGGGCCGCCGCGGCGCGGGTCCGTTCGAAGAACGCACGCCCGTCCGGGACGCCCTCGACGTAGGCGAGCCCGACGCGGGTGGCGTCGTCGGCCGCGTAGAACTCCAGGTAGTCGGGGATCGTGACGGCCGCGGCGTTGCCCGCCGACACCGCCCTGCTCACGCCGATGCCCGTCTGCACGGCGTAGTTCATGAAGGAGGAGATGAAGTTGCCCGACTGCGAAGCGATCCCGATCCCGCCGGCCGGGGGGTACGGCGCCACGATCTGGGCGCACAGGCGGACGGGGGTGGACACGACGCCCTGACCGTTCGGCCCGGCGACGAGCATGCCCAGCTCGTCGGCCAGCGCGACCAGCTCGGCCTGGAGCTGCTCCCCTTCTGGTCCCGCCTCCCCGTAGCCGGCCGATGCGATGAAGGCGGCGCGGATGCCCTTCTTGGCGCAGTCGCGCAGGACCTCCTCGTTGGCCGCCGCCGGGGTGCACACGAACACGAGGTCGAGCGCGTCATCGGGCAGGTCGGCCAGGTCGGCCACCACCGGCACGCCGAGGACCTCCCCGGCCTCGCGGCTCGATCCGTAGACCGCGCCTTGGTAGCCCGACGCGAGGATGTTGTGGAGGGACACGAACCCGAACTTGCCGGGATGGGTGGACACGCCCGCGACGAGGACGCCACGCGGCTCGAACAGCGCCGTGAAGGCGGCCGGGTCGACGGCCATCACACCACCTCCACGAGCGCGTCCACGGCCACCGGTTGCCCGTCGACGACGATCAGGGGGTTGAGGTCCGCGGCCAGGATCGAGGCGTCGGCCGTCGCCGCCTCGGAGAGGCCGACGAGCACGTCCACGAGCGCCTCGCGGTCGACGGCCGGTTCCCCGCGGAACGCGCCGAGCAGCGGCTGGGTCGCCAGGTCCTCGATCATCTCCCAGGCGTCTTGCCGTGTGATCGGCACCAAGCGGAACGTCACATCGGCCAACGCCTCGGCCAGGATCCCGCCGACCCCCAACATCACGGTCATCCCGAACTGCTCGTCGTGGTGCAACCCCGCGATGAGCTCGCGGTTGCCCCGCAGCATCGGCGCCACCAGGAGGTGCACGTCACCGTCCGCTGTCGTCGCGGCCGCGAGGAGCGAGCGGGCCGCCTCCGCGACCGCGTCGTCGTCGGCGAGCGCGAGTCGCACCAGCCCCCGCTCGGTCTTGTGGGCGATGCCCGCGCCCCCCAGCTTCAGCACCGTCGGGTGGCCGACGTCTCGCGCCGCCGCGACCGCGTCGTCGACGGTCTCGACCTGCCGCTCCTCCGGGAACACCACCCCGTGCGCTCGCAGGAGGCGCTTGGACTCGGCCTCGGACAGGGTCGGCATGGGCGCGTACGGTAGCGGCCCGTGACGGTCGGACCGGCGGGCGTGATCGAGGGGTTCTACGGCCCACCGTGGACCTGGGAGGCGCGGCTCGAGGTGGCCGCCTGGTGCGCCGATCGCGGGATGACCGACTACGTGTACGCACCCAAGGACGACCCGAAGCACCGCGAGCGCTGGCGGGATCCCTACGACGCCGACGAGCTGGCAGGCTTCGAGCGGTTCGCCGCCGAGGCGAAGCTGGGCTTGGGCTTCGCGATCTCGCCCGGTCTCAGCATGGAGTACGACGCGGCCGCCGACCGAGCCGCACTCGCCGCGAAGGTCGACCAGGTGGTGGCGGTCGGAGCGGGGCTCGTGGTCCTCGCCCTCGACGACATCCCCTTCGGCGGCGGAGCCCAGGGAGAGGCGCACGCCCGTGTCACGACGTGGTTGGCCGATCACCTGGCGGGGCGCGCCGACCTCGTCCTCGTTCCGACGGAGTACGTGGGCACCCGGCCGTCGCCGCAGCTCGAGGCGCTCGCCCAGGGCGTGCCATCGAGCGTGCCGATCGCCTGGACCGGTCGTGCCGTCGTCAACGACACCATCACCGTCGCCGATGCCGAGGCCCGCGCCGCCTCTCTCGCGGGCCGCCGCCCACTGCTCTGGGACAACTATCCCGTCAACGACGGGGTGATGGGCGACCGCCTGTTCGTCGGGCCACTGCGGGGCCGCGAGCCCGGGCTGGCCGCCGCGTGCAGCGGCTACCTGGCCAACCCGATGGAGCAGGCGCGCGCCTCGCTGCTCCCGCTGGCCTCGATCGCCGCCTTCCTGCGCGGCGACGATCCGGCGCGGGTCTGGCGCGACACCGCCGCCGACCTCGGGTGGCTCAGCTTTGCGTGCGCCTGCGACACGGACGAAGCCCGTGATGCCGTCGCGGCGGTGGCCGCCGGAGATCCGGAGCCCGCGCGGCGACTCTTTGCCGAGGCCGCCGTCTGCACCGCTCCTGATCTGGAGGACGAGGCGGGTCCTTGGCTCACCCAGATCCATCGCGACGCTCGGTTGGCGCTCCAGGCGCTGGACGTGCTCGACGGTGAGCGCAGCATCGAGACGGTGCTCGGCATGGCCACCCGGTGGCAGGCATCGCGGCGGACGCCGATCACCGTGTTCGGCCCCCGGTGCTCGATCCGCCCGGTGCTGGGCCAAGCGGCTGACGGCACCTGGCAGGTGGAGCGAGCCGCCGTCCAGCACGACGCCAACGCGATCGACGACCTCGTCGGCCTCGCCCTGGACGCGCTCGGGTCAGGGCTCTAGCGAGGCGCGGAAGAAGTCGCGGAAGTGCTCGAGGCGCGCCTCGAGCATCTCGTCCGAGAGCGGGTCGCGACCGAGGACGCCGCGCCAGAAGGGGACGTCGGAGAAGTAGCCGAGGATGGCGCTCGTGCCGGTGATGATCAGCTGCTCGCTGTCGTGCTTGCGGAACCGCCCCTCGCCCATCTCCGTGTCGAAGAAGCTGACGGCCCGGTCGAAGAAGGGCTTGAGGACGGTGCCGAGGTCGACGCCCAGGTGTCCCTGACCGTCGAGCGCCTCGCGGCGCATGATCCTCACGAACTCAGGGTTCTCCCGGAAGAAGTCGAACGCCGCCGTGACGACGTGGTCGAGCTTCGTCCAGCCCTCTCTGTCCTTCACCTCCACGGCGTCTTCCACTCGGGTGACCCAGTCCGAGAGCGAGGTCTCGAAGACCTCGCGGTAGATCGCCTCCTTGGACGCAAAGTGGTGGAGCAGGCTCGGCTTGCGGATGCCCACACCGGCCGCGATGTCGTTGAGCGACGTGCCGTCGAACCCCTGCTCCGCGAAGCACCGGCGCGCCTCCACGAGGATCGCGTCGCGGGTCGAGATGGTGGGGTCCGACGCGGTCACAGTCCGGAGGGTACCGGGATGGGCCTCTTGTAGGGTGGGCCGCGTGACCGCGCCGGAGCTCGAGCAGCGAGCCATCAACGTCGTTCGCGGGCTCGCCATGGACGCCCCCCACGCGGCCCGCTCGGGTCACCAGGGCACGGCGATGGCGTTGGCCCCCCTCGCCTACGTGCTCTGGACGCGTGTCATGAAGTACGACGCGAGCGATCCGCACTGGCCCGACCGCGACCGCTTCGTCCTCTCCGCGGGGCACGCATCGATCCTCCTCTACTCGATGCTCCACCTCACCGGCTACGACCTGAGCCTCGATGACCTCCGGGCCTTCCGGCAGTGGGGATCGAAGACGCCAGGCCACCCGGAACGGAACCACACCGACGGGGTGGAGGTCACCACCGGCCCCCTCGGTCAGGGCCTCGGCAACGCGGTGGGCATGGCGATCGCCGAGCGGCAGCTGCGCGCTCGCGTCGGCGCCGACCTCGTGGACCACCGCACGTTCTGCGTGGTGGGTGACGGTGACCTGTCCGAGGGGCTGTCCCACGAGGCCGCCTCCCTGGCCGGCCACCTCGGCCTCGGACGGCTCGTGTGCGTCTACGACGACAACCACATCTCGATCGACGGGCCCACCGAGCTCTCGCTCAGCGATGACGCCGCCGCCCGCTTCACGTCCTACGGCTGGCACGTCGAGCACCTCGGGGAGGCGGCCGAAGACCTCGACGCGCTCGAAGCCGCCCTGGAGCGGGCCAGCGCCGAAGAGCACCGCCCGTCGCTCGTCATCGTGCGCAGCCACATCGCGTACCCGTCGCCTTCCAAGACCGACGACCCGGCCACCCACGGGTACGCGCTGAAGGACGCCGAGATCAGCGAGGCCAAGGCCGTCATGGGCCTGCCCGACGAGGCGTTCTACGTGCCCGACGACGTGCGGGCGCTCTACCGGACCGCCGGCGGGCGCGGCCGGGACGAGCGCGAGGCCTGGCAGAAGCGGCTCGACGCCTACGACGGTGACCACACCGCGCTCACCGCGCTCCTCGGGGCCTCCGGAGCGCCCGGCTGGGCCGATGCGCTGCCCACGTGGACCCCTGGCGACAAGGCGGCCACCCGTGTCGCCAGCGGGCAGGTCCTGCAAGCCCTCGCCGACGTGGTCCCTGCCCTCCTGGCGGGAGGCGCCGACCTCACGTCGAACACCGGCACCGTGCTGAAGGGTCACGGCGTGCAGGCCGCCGACGAGCCGGCCGGGCGGCAGCTGTACTTCGGCATCCGCGAGCACGCCATGGCCGCCGCCATGAACGGCATGGCCCTCCACGGCGGGGTGCTGCCCGTCGGCGGCACGTTCCTCGTGTTCGCCGACTACTGCCGGCCGGCCATCCGTCTCGCCGCCATCTCCCGCGCCCGGGTCATCTACTCCTTCACCCACGACTCGGTCGGCGTCGGCGAGGACGGTCCCACGCACCAGCCGGTCGAGCAGATCGCCTCGCTGCGGGCCATCCCCGGTCTGCGCGTCATCCGCCCGGCCGACGCCAACGAGACCGCGGAGGCCTGGCGCCTCGCGGTCGAGCACGACGGCCCCACCGCGCTGATCCTGTCGCGACAGGACCTCCCCGTGCTCGAGGGGACCGCCGGCGTCCGCCTGTCCAGCGGCGCCCACGTCATCCGGGCCGCCGAGGAGCCCGACATCGTCCTGGTGGCCAGCGGGAGCGAGGTGCACGTCGCCCTGGCGGCCGCCGAGCAGCTGGCCGCCGAGGGCATCCACGCCCAGGTCACCTCGTTGGCCTGCTGGGAGCTGTTCGCCGAGCAGGCGGAGACCGTGCAGGACGAGATCCTGCCGCCCGAGGTGCCGACGCTCTCGGTGGAGGCGGCCACCTCGTTCGGCTGGGACCGCTGGGCCGACGACAGCGTCGCGATCGACCGCTTCGGCGCCTCCGCCCCCGGCGACCGCGTCCTGGCCGAGCTCGGCTTCACCCCCGAGCACGTCGCCGAACGGGCCCGACGGCTGATCCGTGAGCTCGAGGAGCCGTCGTGACCGACCCCAGCAAGCTCCACGACGCTCCACGAGCACGGGCAGAGCCCGTGGATGGACAACCTGCGTCGGGGGTGGCTCACGAGTGGCGAGCTGGCGGCCTGGGTGCAGCGTGGGATCCGGGGCCTCACGTCGAACCCGTCGATCTTCCAGAAGGCGATCAGCTCGGGCTCCGACTACGACGCCCAGTTCGGTGAGCTCGTGGGCGGTGGCACCACCGTCACCGACGCCTACTGGGACCTCGTGACGTCCGACATCCGCGGCGCCCTCGACCTGCTGCGCCCCGTCTACGACGAGAGCGACGGCATCGACGGCTACGTGTCGGTGGAGGTCGCCCCGTACCTCGCCCGCGACAGCGCCGGCACCGAGGTGGCCGCCCGCCAGCTCCACGAGGCGATCGCCGAGCCCAACCTCTACGTGAAGATCCCGGGGACCGCGGAGGGCATCGCGCCGATCCGCGCCATGATCGCCGAGGGACGCAGCATCAACGTCACGCTCATCTTCAGCCTCGACCGCTACGCCGAGGTCATGGAGGCGTACCTGAGCGGCCTGGAAGCGGCGCAGGGCGACCTCAGCCGCATCTCGAGCGTGGCCAGCTTCTTCATCTCGCGCGTCGACACCGAGGTCGATCGCCGCCTCGAGGCCATCGGCACCGACGCCGCCCTGGCCCTCCGCGGCACCGGTGCCGTCGCCCAGGCCCAGGTCGCCTACCAGCGGTTCGTGGACACGTTCCAGGGGCCGCGCTGGGATGCGCTCGCGGCTCGAGGGGCGAGGGTGCAACGACCGCTGTGGGCCTCCACGTCGACCAAGAACCCCGCCTACCCCGACACGGCCTACGTCGACCGGCTCATCGGACCGGACACGGTCAACACGATGCCCGAGGAGACGATCGACGCCTTCCTGGACCATGGCACGGTGCGTCGCACGATCGACGCCGACCCGGCGGCGGCCGCCGCCACGCTGGCCGCCCTGGCGGACGTCGGGGTCGACCTCGACGACGTCGGCCAGGTGCTCGAGGACCAGGGCGTCTCCGCCTTCGCGAAGTCGTTCGACGAGCTCATCGGGGCCCTCGAGGCCAAGGCCGTCGAGCTGGGGGCGGGCTGACCCGGTGCACGGTGACCTCGTCGTGGTGGACGACGTACCGGGCGAGTTCGCCGAGCGGGTGATCGAGGCGTTCCACGGCCGCCCCCACGACTCGTTCTCGTTGGCCGTCTCCGGCGGCGACACCGCGCGCGCCTGCTACGAACGCCTCGCCGACGACGCTGGTACGCAGATCGACTGGTGGAAGGTCGACGTGTACTGGGGTGACGAGCGCTGCGTCCCGCACGACTCGCCGGAGTCGAACTACCACCTGGCCCGGGTGGCGCTGCTCGAGCAGGTCGGGGCGGTCAACGCGAACTACCCGATGTTCTGCGACGAGGGCGCCGATCCCTACCAGCTCCGCCTCGGCGAGCTCGGTCGCCTCGATGTCATCCACCTCGGCCTGGGCGTCGATGGCCACACGGCGTCGCTCTTCCCCGGCTCGACGGGGCTCGCGGCCGACCCCGGGCGGTTGGTCGTGATGAACGAGGATCCGAGCGGGCGCAACCCGCACCCACGGATGACCCTCACGTTCGCCGGCATCGAGCGCGCCCGGCTGGTGCTCGTCACGGTCACCGGCGAGGAGAAGCGGGAGGCGTTGGCCCGAGTCGTCGCCGGCGATCCCGATTGCCCCGGCAGCCACGTGCACGCGGACCGGGTCGTCTGGATCGCCGATCGAGCCGCCGCCGGCTAGGCACCGCGGAACCGATCCGGGGCGACGATAGGGTGCCGCCATGTCCGGCCCGGCCGAGCAGCACGCCGACCTCCTGCGCCTCCCCCTCCCCGACCTGCTCGCCAGAGCGAGGGCGGTGCGCGATGACGCTCACGGGCGCAGGGTCACCTTCTCGCCCAAGGTGTTCATCCCGCTGACGATGCTGTGCCGCGATCGCTGCGGCTACTGCACCTTCGCCCAACCGCCGGCCCGCCTCGAGTCGCCCTACCTCACGCCCGACCAGGTGCTCGCGATCGCCCGCGCGGGCGCCGCGGCGGGCTGCCACGAAGCGCTCTTCACCCTCGGCGAGGGGCCGGAGGACCGCTATCCCGTGGCGCGCGCGTGGCTCGACGAGCACGGGTACGCCTCCACCGTCGACTACCTCGCGGCCATGGCCCGGCTCGTGCTCGACGAGACCGGCCTGCTCCCGCACGCGAACGCCGGTGCACTCGGCCGCGACGACCTCGCCCAGCTCCGGACCGTCGCGCCGAGCCAGGGGATGATGGTGGAGTCGCTGCGCGACGACCTCGACTGCCACCGCGGCGCCCCGGACAAGGTGCCCGCCCGCCGTCTGGCCACCCTGGAGGCGGCCGGGCAGCTCCAGATCCCCTTCACCACGGGCATCCTCGTCGGCATCGGCGAGGACGTCGCCGACCGGGCCGAGGCCCTCGAGGCCATCGCCGCGTCGCATCGCCGCCACGGGCACGTGCAGGAGGTGATCGTCCAGAACTTCCTGCCCAAGGCGGGGACCGCGATGCACGCCGCCCGCGCGTGCCCGGAGGACGACTTCCTCCAGGCCATCGCGCTGGCCCGGCTGATCCTGCCCGCCGGAGATCCACCTCCAGGCCCCGCCGAACCTCTCCGACGACTTCGGTCACCTGCTCGACGCCGGCATCGACGATTGGGGCGGCGTCTCACCGGTCACCGCCGACCACGTGAACCCGGAGCGTCCGTGGCCCGCCCTCGATCGGCTGCGCGAGGTGACCGAGGCGCGCGGCTTCGCGCTGGCCCCGCGCCTCACGATCTACCCCGAGCTCGCCCTCGATCCGGAGCGCTGGCTCGATCCTGGCCTGCACTTCAGCGTGCTCGATCGCAGCGACGCCGAGGGACTCGGGCGGGATGACCCCGGCGGCGTGTTCCCGGAGCAGATCAAGGCCGCCGTGGAGGCGGGCACGGGTGCCGAGGTCGTGCAGATCGGTCGGCGCAACACGGCGTGGTACTCCGGCGCACCGGTCGAGCCCACGACCCTCGTCCCGGCCTCCGGCCGGCTCGGGTGGCACGGCCCCGTCGGCGAGGTGCTCGAAGGGGTGCTGCTCGGCCAGGAGGTGGGTGAGGACGAGATCACCACGCTGTTCTCGGCTCGGGGCGCGGAGGTGGCGGCCGTGGCCCAGGTGGCCGACGAGCTGCGTCGGGCCGTCGTCGGCGACGTCGTCACCTACGTGCGCAACCGCAACATCAACTACACGAACGTGTGCACCTTCAAGTGCCGGTTCTGCGGCTTCTCCAAGGGGCCGCTGTCCCTCAACCTCCGTGGCTCGCCCTACCTCCTCACGCTCGAGGACATCCAGGGGCGCGTCCTCGAAGCGGTCGCCGACGGCGCCACGGAGGTCTGCCTCCAGGGCGGGATCCACCCCGACTTCGACGGCGACTACTACATCGATGTGGCCCGCGCCGTGCACGAGGTCGCGCCGGACATCCACATCCACGGGTTCACCGCGCTGGAGGTGACCGAGGGGGCCAAGCGGCTGGACGAGCCGCTGGCCGACTACCTGCGCCGGCTGATGGACGCGGGCCTGCGCACGCTCCCGGGCACGGCGGCGGAGATCCTCGACGACCCGGTCCGCGCGCTGCTGTGCCCCGACAAGATCGACACGCGAGGAGTGGCTCGACGCACATCGCACCGCCCACTCGGTCGGACTGCGGTCGAACGTCACGATCATGTTCGGCGCCATCGAGCAGCCCCGCAGCTGGGCTCGCCACCTGGTCGCCACCCGCTCCCTCCAGAAGGACACCGGCGGGTTCACCGAGTTCGTGCCCCTCCCGTTCGTGCACATGGCGGCGCCGATCTACCTGCAGCACAAGGCGCGCCGCGGCCCGACGTTCCGCGAGGCGCTGCTCATGCACTCGGTCGGGCGCATCGCCTACCGCGGCTGGATCGACAACATCCAGGTGTCCTGGGTGAAGATGGGCCACGGCGGTGCCGCGCAGATCCTCCAGGCGGGGGCCAACGACCTCGGCGGCACGCTCATGGACGAGAACATCTCGCGGGCGGCCGGGGCGAGCCACGGGACGATGATGGACGAGGCCGGCTTCCGGGGCTGGGTGGAGCCGCTCGGTCGACGGCTCGAGCAGCGCACCACGCTCTACGGCCGCCCCGCCCTCACGCCCTCGCCGTAGACCTCACTCCCACCAGGGCTCGTCCAGCTTCGCCTCGATGTCGCGGACGTGCTCCCGCGTGCACGACAGGCAGAGGCGCCCGACCCCCCGGGCGGTCGTCTCCAGCGACCAGCCGGGCGGGAGCCCGTCCCCGCCGGCGTCGTCCTCGCTGCTCGAGCCGCACCGGCTGCACGTGGCCACGTCGGGCACGGTACCCGTGCCAGGCTGAGGCGAGATGGCCGACGACCTCGTGCAGCAGCTCATCGACGCTTCCGGCGCGACCGCCAACCGAGACGTCCTGCGCGACATCCTGCGGACCGCGCAGGGCCTGGCCGGCGACGACGCCGCCCGCCTCGACCTGAAGATCACCGCCGCCGCCCTCAGGAGATGCGAGCGGCGTTCGCGATGTTCGCCCCGCTCCGCGACTCGCCGAAGGTCACCATCTTCGGCTCGGCGCGCACGGCCTCGAACGACCCGCTCTACCTGCAGGCGAAGACGCTCGCCCAGCAGCTCGCCTCGAAGGGCTGGTACGTGATCACCGGGGCGGGTCCGGGGATCATGCAGGCCGGCGCGGAGGGCGCGGGACCGGAGCGGGCGATCGGCGATCAGCATCCAGCTGCCGTTCGAGGAGGCGCCGAGCGACATCCTGGCCGGCGGCGAGCGCCTCGTGGCGATGAAGTACTTCTTCACCCGCAAGCTGATGCTGATCAAGGAGTCCTCGGCCTTCGTGTGCCTGCCCGGCGGGTTCGGCACCCAGGACGAGACCTTCGAGCTGCTCACCCTCCTGCAGACCGGGAAGGCGGCCCCGGCGCCGGTGGTGCTGCTCGACGTGCCCGGGGGCAGCTACTGGACCCGGTGGGTCGACTACCTCGACACGGAGCTCGTGCGGGCCGGCCTGATCTCGGAGCAGGACCACGAGCTCTTCCTCGTGACGGACGACGTCGATCGAGCGGTGAGCTGCATCCAGCGCTTCTGGCACAGCTACCACTCGATCCGCTGGGCCGGCGACCGGCTCGTGATCCGCCTGCGGCACGCGCCCACGGACGCGGAGATCGCCGACCTCAACGAGGGCTTCGCCGACCTGCTGGTGGACGGCCGGATCGAGCGCACGGATCCGCTCCCGGCTGAGGTCTCCGATCGGGACAACCTCGACCTGGCGCGCCTCGTCATGCGGTTCGACGCCCGCCGCGCCGCTCGGCTGCGGGGCCTGATCGATGCGTTGAACGACCTGCCCAGCGCGGACGCGAGCGCGCGCCGCCCGGCGGATGGCGCGCCGCCGGCGCCGCCCTGACCTCAGCTCAATGCGTCGAAGTCATCCGGCTCGCGCAGGACGGAGATGGCCTTCTCCACGGCCCGGCGAGCGCGCGCGAGGCGGCGCTCGTCGACCGGCAGCTCGTCGCCACCGGCGTCGATGCTCTCCTTGAGCCGCTCCATCGCGAGGTCGGCCAGCTCCTCGGAGATCGTCTCGAGTCGGACGCGGATGTGGTCGAACTCCCCTGCCATCGCCCGCACGCTAGAGCGTTAGGCTCGATCTTCCCCGACCAGGAGCACGTAGTGCCCGACGATCTCCACGAGTGGGTCTCCTTCGAGGACCCGAACGAGCACCGCACCTGGGTCTTCGACGTGACGTTCCTCACCAGCCCGTGGACCTGCATCTACGGCGCCGGTTGCCAAGGGGTGCTCACCGGTCCCGCCGCGGATCTGGAGCAGGGATGCTGCAGCTACGGCGCCCACTTCGTCGACGCGGACGACGAGGCCGCCATGCTGGCCCACGCCGAGCGCCTGACCCCCGAGCAGTGGCAGTTCCACGAGGTCGGGCAGCGCAAGGCCGGGCCCACGAAGACGAACAAGGCCGGGGAGATCAAGACCCGGCTCGTCGACGGGGCGTGCATCTTCCTGAACCGCCCGGGCTTCGAGGGCGGCATCGGGTGCGCGCTGCACTCGGCCGCCCTCCAGGCGGGTGAACGACCCCTGGACTGGAAGCCGCAGGTGTGCTGGCAGCTCCCCCTGCGGCTCGAGGACCACACCGACGACGATGGGCACGTGACCTCCACCCTCCGCGAGTGGAAGCGGCGCGACTGGGGCGAGGGCGGGGCGGAGTTCCACTGGTGGTGCACCGAGGACCCCGAGGCCTTCATCGACCGCGAGCCGGTGTACGTCACGATGCGCGACGAGCTCGTCGCCATGGTCGGGGCCACGGCCTACGACCTCTTCGCGGCCCATGTAGCGGCCCGCGGGCAGGAGCGGTACCTTCCCCACCCAGCGCTCCGGCGCCGCTAGCGGGCGAGCAGACGGGACCTACTGACGATGATCTTCACCGCTGAAGAGCTTGGCTTCGCCGCCAAGCGCAACGGCTTGCACTTCCCGGAGCACGTGCTCGATCAGCTCGTCGCGGCCATCGACGCCGGCAAGCACGTCGTCCTCACGGGCCCCCCGGGCACGGGCAAGACGACCCTCGCCTACCTGACGGCCGAGGTGGCGCAGAAGTCGATGCTGTGCACCGGGTACCTCCCCACGACGGCCACCACCGAGTGGACGACCTTCGAGACCATCGGCGGCTTCCAGCCCACGGCCGAGGGCCTGATCTTCCGTCCGGGCATGTTCGTCGACGCCATCGAGAGCGGCCGGTGGCTCGTGATCGACGAGCTGAACCGCTCGAACTTCGACCGTGCGTTCGGCCAGCTCTTCACCGTCCTCTCGGGCCAAGCCGTCGTGCTCCCCTTCAAGCGCGGTGGCCGCGCCCAGCCCATCTCGCTGGTGCCGCCCGGAGTCGACCCGCCCGACGACACCGACGCCATCCGCCTCCCCGCGTCGTGGCGGATCCTCGCCACCATGAACGTCTTCGACAAGAACCTCCTCTTCGAGATGTCCTACGCGCTGATGCGCCGCTTCGCCTTCGTCGAGGTCACCTGCCCGTCCGAGGAGGCGTACCACGAGCTCCTCGAGGGCCCGGGCGACATCGTGCGGGAGCTCTTGCCCCTGCGCCGCTTCCGCGACCTCGGGCCGGCCGTCTACCTCGATGCCGCCAAGTTCGCGGTCCGCCGCGCCGAGGACCAGCCGTCGCGGAGCCGCCTGCTCTACGAGATCTTCTACGCCTACTTCCTCCCTCAGTTCGAGGGCATCGACGACGAGCAGGCCGTGCTCCTCTACCAGTCGATGGCGGAGCTCCTCGACGACACCGAGCGGACCGAGGCGCGCCGCACCATCGGTGAGGTCCTCGGCACCGCCCTGCCGGTCTGACCTCGATGTCCGACGTCACCGGTCGCGGGCTCGCCCTGGTCCTCGAGCGGCTCGCCCGGCCCTATGACCCGGAGCGGGTGACGGCCGCGCTCCTCGGGCTGCCCAACCGGGTCGCCCGGCAGCTCGTGGGCGCGGTGCTGGCCACGAGCGACGAGGCCGAGGACCTGCTGGAGGCCATGCCGGCGATCGTGCGATCGATGGCCATCGCGACCACCGACCGTGCGGAGCGCTGCATGGGAGAGCTGCGGGGCCCGGTCCTCTGGGCGGAGACGATGTCCGCCCGCTCTGCCTCCGCGGGGGATCCGGGGCTGTTCGTGTGCGCCACGACGACCAAGGCCTACGACACGGACGAGAACCGTGTGCTCAAGGCCGCGCTGGACGCCATCCGTCGCGCCGCCCGGAACGCCGAGCACGGGATGGACAGCCACGCCGACGACGTGGTCCGTCGCGCTCGCCACAACGGCCAGCACTCCGCCCACCTCATGGAGCACCAGACCCTCGCGCAGGTCCCCGTGGTCCGCCCCACCGGGCGGGCCCTGCGGCGCACCCGCGCCGGCAGCCGGCGTCACACCTATCGACCCGCCCTGGCGCTGCTGCGGCGAGCCGCGGAGCCCATGGGCGCCGACCACCTACGGGCGTTCGCCGACGAGCGGACCACCGGGCAGCTCGACCTGCTGGGCGCCGTCGTCGAGCGGGTCGAGCAGGTCACCGGAGCCCCGCTGGTGCTGCGGAGCGACCGGGGTGCCATCACCGGCGGGCCGATCACGTTCCACCATCCCGATCGCGACGACGATGCGCATCCCGGCCACGGGATCACCGTGGGCGGTCTGCTCGTGACGGATCGCCGCTTCGGTGAGCCTCGCGCTGCGCTAGCGCCGGTCAGTCGTCGTCGGCCGGCTCGTCGTCGAGGGCGCCGTACTTCCGAGCGAGCGCCGCGTAGTCGTCGTCCTCCTCGACCTCGGCGTCGCTTGGACCGGTCCGGACGGGCTCTGCGAAGAGGAAGTCCGGACCCGACTGCTTCAGCTTGCGCGCTTCTTCGAAGCGGCGATGGCGTCCCTTCTTCACGGAACGGCTCCCGAGGCTCGCAGGGGTGAAGTGGATTGCCACCATAGCGCGGGACCCCTGGAGTCGCGCACCTCCGGGGGCCGTAGCCTGCGTCGAATGCCCGGCCCACCGAACGACCCCTGGTGGCGATCCGGCACCGTGTACCAGATCTATCCGCGGTCCTTCGCCGACGCCGATGGCAACGGCATCGGCGATCTGGCGGGCGTCCGGCAGCACCTCGACCACCTCGCCTGGCTGGGCGTCGACGCCGTCTGGCTGTCGCCCTTCTTTCGCTCACCGATGGCCGACTTCGGGTACGACGTGGCCGACTACTGCGACGTCGACCCGATGTTCGGCGACCTGGCCACCTTCGACCGCGCTCCTCGCGGAGGCCCACGACCTGGGCATCCGCGTCATCGTCGACCTCGTCCCCAACCACACCTCGGACCAGCACCCGTGGTTCGTCGCCGCCCGTTCGTCCCGCGACGATCCGAAGCGGGACTGGTACGTCTGGCGAGACGGCGGCGGCCCCGAGGAGCCCCCGAACAACTGGCGAGGGGCCTTCGTGGAGGGCGGCCGGGCCTGGACCTGGGATGCCGCCACCGAGCAGTGGTACCTGCACCAGTTCCTCCCCCAGCAGCCCGACCTCAACTGGGACAACCCCGAGGTGGTCGAGGCCATCCACGGGGTCATGCGCTTCTGGCTCGACCGCGGCGTGGACGGCTTCCGCATCGACGTCGTCCACTGCATCGGACGTGACCCTGCCTTCCCGGACGACGAGCCCCCGTGGTCCGAGGTGCCCCACTGCGCGTCCAACGAGCACCCGTCGACCCACGCGCACATCCGGGCCATGCGCCGGCTCGCCGACTCCTATCGACGGGCGACCGGGTGCTCATCGGCGAGACCGCCCTCCCCGGGACGCAGTGGGTCGCGCCGTACTACGGCAACGGCGACGAGCTGCACCTCGCCTTCAACTTCGGCGCCACCCACACGGCCTGGGACGCGGGGGCATGGCGGCGCCGCATGGATCGCATCGACGGCGCTGCTCGGTCCGCGTGGCGCCTGGCCGACCTGGGTCTTCTCCAACCACGACTTCCCCCGCCACCGCACCCGGCTACGGCGGCAGCGAGGCCCGCGCCCGGGCGGCGGCCGTGATCCTCCTCACCCAGCGAGGCACCCCGTTCGTCTACGCCGGGGAGGAGCTGGGCCTGGAGGACGCCGTGGTCCCTGACGATCGCGTCGTCGACCCCGGCGGACGGGACGGTTGTCGGGCCCCGCTCCCGTGGACGGCGGCCGCCCCGCACGGCTGGGGACCGGATCCGTGGCTGCCCTTCCCGCCCGACCCGGGCGGCCGGTCGGTCGAGGCCCAGCGCGCCGATCCGGGCTCGATCCTGCACCTGTACCGGCGCCTGCTGCAGGTTCGCCGCGACAGCCCGGCGCTGTCCGTCGGCGACCAGGAGGTGCTCGACGCACCCGCGGCCGTGGCTCGCGTGGCGGCGCTCCAGCGCGGACGGCGACGCACGGACGGTGCTCGTGAACATGGGGACCGAGGCCGCGCAGGTCGACGCCGTCGGTGTCGTCGAGGTGGCCAGCGACGGGCAGCGAGAGGGTCAGCGCTTCGACGGTCGACTCGAGGTCGACACCGCCGTCATCCTTCGGTGAGCGCGACGCCGGAACGGGTCTCCAGCCGCAAGCGGCCCTGCGGATCCACGGCCAGGGATGCCTCTCCCGCGGCCAGCGCCCGGATCGGCTCGCCGACGACATCGTGCCGCCAGCCGCTGGCCAACCGGCCGCCGTCGCCCATGAGGAGGGACTCGATGTCGGCGCGGGTCGCGAGGATGGCGGCATCGATGTCGAGGTCGCGGGCGCGCTGCGCCGCCCAGGCGCTCACGAGGGACGCCGCCGCGCGGCGGCTCCGGTCCACGCCCTCCGACGGCGGGACCTGCACCTCCTCGAGGGGCAGGGCGACACCCTGGGCGACGACCTCCAGGAGCTCGCGCCCGGCACTCCCCTTGCGCTTGCCGTCGTCGAGGCCGCGGACGCGCTGCAGGTCGTCCTCGGTGGCCGGGGGTCGTTGGGCCATCGCCACGAGGGCCAGGTCGGCGAGCAGGAACCGCACCGGCCGATCGACCTCCGCCGCCCGGCGCTCCCGCCACCCCGCCAGCACCTGCGCCACCGCGGCCGCTCGCCCCCGCAGGGAACGGGCCTCCTTGATCCGCCACCACGCCCGGTCCGGTGTCTGACCGCTGGTGGTGCGGGTGCGATGCACCTCGCACTCGTCGAGGGCCCATTCGAGCCGACCCCGTGCTTCGAGCTTGCCCACCAGCCGATCGTGCAGCTCCTGGAGGTGGACGACGTCCGCCGCGGCGTAGGTGACCGCCCCCTCCGGCAGCGGTCGAGCCAGCCAGTCGGTGAGGCGATCGGCCTTGGGCAGCTTGACGCCGAGCTCGCCCTGCACGAGACCCGCCAGCCCCACGCTGCTGTAGCCGACGAACCCGGCCGCCACCTGGGTGTCGAACAACCGGCTCGGCAGGGTGCCGCAGCGTCGGAGGAGGATCTCGAGGTCCTGGCTGGCGGCGTGCATGAGGCAGAGTCCGGGACCGGCCAGCACCGTTGACAGCGGGGCGACGTCCACCAGCGTCGGGTCGACCACCGCGACCCCACCCGGCCAGGACAGCTGGAGCAGCGCGAGGCGGGCGTGGTACGTGCGCTCGCGGTGGAACTCGGTGTCGAGGCCGTAGGCCTCGGCGGACGCCAGCTCCTCGACCAGCTCGGCGAAGCCGCCGTCGGTGGCGATCCAGGCGTGGGTACCGCTGCCGGTGGTGGTGCTCACGCGCTCCCTGTCTCGTCGCCCGTTGGAGCCGTGGGAAGCCCGGCGTCGATCCACCCGAGCATGCCGCCGGCGACGTTCACGGCATCGATGCCCTGGCCCCGGTAGTGCTCGACGGCCTTCGCGCTGCGAGCCCCGCGGGCGCAGATCACGTACACGGTCTCACCGGTCGCGGGGACCTCGTCGATCCGCTCGACCACCTCGCCCAGCGGGATGTGACGCGCGTCCGGCAGGTGCGCCTCGGCGAACTCCCAGTCCTCGCGGACGTCGATCAGCGTCGCGCCATCCGTCCGGCGGGCCGCGAGCTCGGTCACGTCGATCTCTGGGATCTCCATCGGGCGGAGGCTACCCGTGCCAGGTCATTCGGGGGAGACAGGCCCCAGATCGGACGGGGTGTCCGCATCGGCGACCGACCGGCCATCGATGTCGACGACCTCGCACAACGCCAGGTCGGTCGCGGCCCGTCGGAGCGAGCGGACGCCCGCTCCGTAGGACGCCTGGAGCGGCTCGAGCGCCGCGCGTCGCCAGACGGCGTGGGTCCACTGGTGGTGACCGTCGACGACCGGCACGGCTCCGAGCGCCTCGCCCTCCATCAGCGCCCGCACCAGCGCCGTGACCGCGACCGCACTCGGGCGGAGGAGGTCGCAGGACAGCACGGCGACCACCTCGCTGGGGGCGTGCCGCAACGCGGTGAGCGTGGCGGGGAACGGCCCCTCGCCGGGGTGGTCGTCCGCGATCACCCGCAGCCCCAGCCGGCCCAGCGCCTCCGCGTCGCCACCGATGCCGACGACCTCGGCGGCCCCGGCCTCGCGCAGCGCGCCCGCCACCCGCAGGGCCATCGCCTCGCCCTCGACGCTGAGCAGCGCCTTGTCCTGCCCCATCCGGCGGCTCGCCCCTCCGCACAAGACGGCGCCGGTGAAGGGGACGACGGCCGAGGTCAGCCCAGGTCCGCGGGTGGCCACGCGGGGTCCAGCTGACGGAGGAACAGCGCGCAGCGCTCGGCTTCGTCGCCTTCCCCGATGACCGCGGCCGTGCGCTGCAAGCCGGCGAGGGCCCGGAGGAAGCCACGGTTGCCGGGGTGCTCCCAGCGCACGTAGCCGCTGCCGCGCCATCCGTTCGCGCGCAGCGTGTCGAGCCCCCGGTGGTAGCCGACCCGATAGGCGGCGTAGGACTCGATCACGTCACGGCCGGCGTCGCCCAGCCTGGCCCATCCCTCGAGGGAGCGAGGCGCGTCGGCGACCACCGCGGCGATGGCCGCCCGCCGAGCGTCGCCGTCGAGGTCGAGCGCGGCGGCGAGGGCGGATCGCACGTCGGCCGGCTCCTCGGTGATCACCGTCTCGGGCGGACCAGACGGCGTCAACGTCACCTCGGACATCCCCCGAACCTACCGTCGCCTCACGGGACATCCTTCGACGCGGGCACCTCCGGCCGGTCGCCGGCCGGGAGCGGGCCGTGATCGTCGACGACATCGTCGAGGAAGCGTGTCGTTGCGGCGTACGAGGCCTGGATCATCTCGCCGCTCTGCGTGAAGTCGTTGAAGCGCAGGTTGAGGGTCTGCCCGATGGGGAGGACGATCGCCTCGACGCCCTTGGGAAGCGCCTCGAGATCGCGCTTGAAGCGGTGGTGCCGCGCGACCCAGTAGGCCTGCACCGCGACGTCGAGCGGCCGCTTCGGCTCGGGACGCGGCCGGTCGACCGTGCCGCAGTGCAGGACGTAGATCGTGGATGCTCCGAGGTCGACCGCTCGGCTGATCGGGACGTCGTTGACGATGGCACCGTCGAGGTAGCGCACGCCGTCGATCGACACCGCGGGGAGCACGGCCGGCAGGGCGGCCGAGGCGAGGATCGGGTCGATGAGGGGTCCCGTGGAGAACCACGCCTCTCGTACGCCCGCGATGTCCGTGGCGACGCATTGGAACGGCAGGGCCAGCTCCTCGAAGGTGTCGACCCGGAGGACGCCGTGCAGGAAGCCCCGCAGGCGGTCGTTCGTGTGGATGGCCTCGCCCTTGCGGGCGAGGGCCACCGCGTTGGGGAACCACCCCGATGGGAGCAGACCCTCGCGGCCGAGGCCGAGCCAGAGGTCCTCCAAGCGCGCGACCCCGCGCGCCGTCGGGTCCTGGGCGAACGCGGCGCCGTTCATGGCTCCGATCGAGCACCCGACGACGAGCTGCGGCGCGATCTCGTGCTCCACGAGCGAGCGGAGCATGCCGACCTGGACCGCCCCGTGGTTGCCACCACCGGACAGCACCAGCGCCACCGGCCCCGACCGTCGGCGCAGCAGGTCGCGGAGCTTCCCCATCAGGGACCGACGCGCTGCAGCGCGCTCCGCACCAGGCCGGCCACCGCGCCGGGATGGGTCAGGTGGACGCCATGGCTCGCCCCGTCCACGACGTGGAGCTCGCCGAGGGGCGCCGACTCGGCGAGGACGCGCGCCGTCCGCTGGTGGTGCGGCCGCGACTCGCTCCCGTGGGCGGCGAGCACCGGCACCTCGAGCTCGCTGGGATCGTACGGCGGTGGCGCCGGCGACCGGATCGAGCGCAGCTCGGCCACCAGCGCGGGGCCCTCGGCGCGCCGCTGGTCACGGGTGCGCTGAGGGAGCTCCTCCCACCGCTCGTCGCCCACCATTCGTCGCATGAACCGCTCGGCCGCGTCCGCTGCCTCGCCCGGCGAGGTCAGGGCGGCGGCGCCGGCGCTGGCGCTCGACCACCACGGCAGCCACGCCATGGGCGATTCGTACGCGACGACCGCGGGCGCCAGCTCGGGGTGGCGGGCCGCGAAGGCCAGCGCGACGACACCTCCCAGGCTGTGACCGAACAGCACGGACGGCTCGTCCCGGACGATGCCGGCCAGGTCGTCGACCTGCTCCGCGAAGGTGGCGCAGACCCCGGCATCGACCGACTTCCCGTAGCCGCGCCGGTCGTAGCGAACGGTCGTCACGTCGTCGAGGAGACGGATCGTGCGCAGGAACGCGGTGCTGCGGTCGAGGGAGCCGTGCACGAACACGACCCGTGGCGAACCGGCCGGACCGGGATGCTCGGCCACGAAGATGTCTGCCACGGCGCCGCACGCTAGAACGCTGGATCGATGGAGCTGCTCCTGATCCGCCACGCGCTCCCCGTCCGCATCGACGAGGGCTCCATCGAGGGCCCGGCCGATCCGGCGCTCTCCGACCTCGGCCGGCGCCAGGCGCAGGCCCTGACCGAGTGGCTCGACGAGGAGCACCTCGATGCGCTCTGGTGCAGCCCGATGCGCCGCGCCCGCGAGACGGCCGCCCCGGTCGCGCGGCGATTGGGCCTCGAGGCGATCGTGGACGATGGGCTCGCCGAGTTCGATCGCGAGGCGCTCAGCTACATCCCCATCGAGGAGCTCAAGGCGGCGGGCGACCCGCGTTGGTACGAGCCGCCAGAGCAGCCCGAGGACTTCCAGGCCGTCGTGGTCGAGACGGTCGAGCGCATCGTCGCCGCGCACGGGGGCCAACGCGTCGCGGTCGTGTGCCACGGAGGCGTCATCAACGCCTACGCCGCCCACGTCCTCGGCATCGACGACCCGTTGTTCTTCCTGCCGACCTACACGAGCATCAACCGCGTGTTCGCCGCCGGCACCGGCGAGCGCAGCATCGCCAGCCTCAACGAGGCGGGCCACCTGCGGGGCGTCTAGTCGCCCCACCGCCTGGGTCAGCTGCGGGGCACCAGCGCCCAGGGGATGTCCTTGTCGTTGCGGACGTCGCCCGGCAGCCCGAGGACGCGCTCGCCGAGGATGTTCTTGGCGATCTCCGTCGTGCCCCCCTCGATCGAGTTGGCGCGGGCCCGGAGGAACGCCTGCTGCGGGTTGGCCCACTGCATGGCGTGCTTCGGGCGCTCCATCGGGTAGCCGTCGGGCTTGAGCATCCCCTCCGCGCCGAGCAGCCCCACGGTGAAGGCGCTGATGTCCTTGTTGAGGTCGGCCGACATGGCCTTCCCGATCGAGCCCTCGGGGCCCGGGCGTGCCGACGGCGCGGAGCTGGCTGGCGCGGATGTTGGTCAGCCGGAGCACCTCCGCCCGCACCCACAGCGCCATCAGCTCGTCCTTGCGGGCCGGGTCGTCGATGGCCTTCTCGGTCCACACCTTCACCGCTTCGCCGATGAAGCCCGTGCCCTTGGCCTGGATGCCGCCGCCGATCGCGACGCGCTCGTTCATCAGGGTCGTGAGGGTGGCGCGCCACCCCTCCCCCACCTCACCGAGGCGCTCCTCGTCGGGGATGCGAACGTCGGTGAAGTACACCTCGTTGAACTCCGCCTCGCCCGTGATCTGGTAGAGCGGACGCACCTCGACACCGGGCGCCTCCATGTCGACCACGAAGTAGGTCATGCCCTTGTGCTTGGGCTGGTCGGGGTCGGTGCGGGCGACGAGCATCCCCCACTTGGCGAGGTGGGCCAGCGTGGTCCACACCTTCTGGCCGTTGACGATCCACTCGTCGCCGTCACGGACGGCCTTGGTGGCGAGGCCGGCGACGTCGGAGCCCGCGCCGGGCTCCGAGAAGAGCTGGCACCAGACCTCCTCACCGGTGAAGAGCGGCCGCAGGTAGCGCTCCTTCTGCTTGTCCGTGCCGTGGGTGACCAGGGTGGGGGCACCCATGCCGTGCCCGATCACGTTGCGGTACGCCGCGATCGGCGCGCCGGCCGGGATGAGCGTCTCGTTGATCGTGCGCTGGAGCCGGGGCGACAGCCCGAGGCCCCCTTGGCCCACCGGGAAGTGGACCCAGCCCAGGCCCAGGTCGAACTGGCGACCGAGGAAGGTGACGGGATCCGTGTCCTTCGGGGGGAGCTCCTCGAGCAGCTGGCGGCAGAGGTCCAGGACGGTGGCTTCGTCGGTCTCCTGGGTGGCGGTGTCGAGCGCGGTCATGCCGCCGACGGTACTTGACCCGCCGGTCAAGTGTCATGCTGAGGACCCGCGCCGGACCGCGCCGCCAGGCGCCCGGCGCACGAGCGGAGGCAGGAGCGCAGCGACGCCCGGAGCGAGCGATGATTCAGTTCAGGCGGGCTCGCAGGCGGGCCGCCGCCTCGTGGTCGCGGTCCTCGTCCGAGGCCTCCAACACGATGGCGCCCTCGGCGAAGCGACCCGACGCGCCGAGCAGCACCCCCAGCTCCCGCCGTTCCTGGGGCGTGGCGTCCGGGAGCTCGAGGCGCAACCGGAGCACGGAGCACAGGCCGGCCCGATCGCCCGCCCGGCGGTAGGCGGTGGCCAGGTTGGTGAGCACACGGGTCACGATCGCCGTGGGCGAGGTGGGGATGAGGTGCGCATCGGTCCACGGCACCTCCGGGGCCAGCTCCTGCAGCACCGCCCGGCACCCCTCCCGGTCGAGCTCTCGGCCGCCGTCGAAGGCGTCGAGGTAGCGGTGCGGCTCGGCGGCCGATCGGGCGACGAAGTGGCCCGGCATGCCGACGCCCACCAGGGCGACGCCGCACCGCCGGCCGACCTCGATCGCCAGCACGGCCAGGGTGATCGGGATCCCGCGCCGCCGGTCGAGCACGTCAGGGAGGAGCGAGTTGCGTGGGTCGTGGTACGTGTCCCGATCGCCGGTGAACCCGAGGTCACCGAAGAGGTGCTGGCGCAGCCCGTCGAAGGTGGGCTCCGTCACCCCGGCCGCGATGGCGTCGAGACGGCGACGCTCGGCGTCGACGTCGAGGTCGGCGCGGGCGTGCGCGGCGATGAGCAACAGGGCCTCGTCGAGCGACCACGAGGCGGCGGGTGACGCCACCATCGCGGCGAACCGCGCCGTCGGGTCCTCACGCACGCTGCCACGGTACCGGCGGCTACCTTGCCGCCATGTACCCGGGAACCTTTGCCGCCGCCGATCCCGACCGGCCGGCCGTGATCATGGCCACCACCGGCGAGGTCATCACGTACGCCGAGCTGGACGCCGAGGCCAACCGACTCTCGCACGTGTTCCGAGCCGCGGGCCTGCAGCAAGGCGATCACGTGGCCCTGTGCCTCGAGAACTCGTCGCGCTTCCTCCCGGTGGTCTGGGGGGCGCACTACGCCGGGCTCTACTACACCGCGATGAGCTCCCGGCTCACGACGGAGGAGATGGCCTACATCATCGACGACTGCGGCGCCCGGGCCTTCGTGACCTCCGCCTACAAGGCCGAGCAGGCCGCCGAGCTCCATGACCTGATGCCAAGGGTGGAGCTGCGGTTGATGATCGATGGCGTGATCGAGGGCTTCGATCGCTACGAGACGGTCCTCGCCGCGCAGCCGCCCACGCCCCTGCCCGAAGACCGGGTCGAGGGCCAGGACATGCTCTACAGCTCGGGCACCACGGGCCGGCCGAAGGGGGTCAAGGTGCCCTTGCCGGGAGCACCGCTGGGCGAGGGCGCCGACGGCGTCACCGGGCTGGCGCAGCTCCTGTTCGGCGCCGACGAGTCGACCCGCTACCTCTCGCCCGCCCCGCTGTACCACGCGGCACCGCTGCGCTTCTGCCGCGCCACCCACCGCGTCGGCGGCACCGTGGTGGTGATGGAGCACTTCGATGCCGAGCAGTACCTCGCGCTCGTCGAGGAGCACCGCATCACCTTCAGCCAGGTGGTGCCGACGATGTTCATCCGCCTCCTCAAGCTGCCCGAGGCGGTGCGCGCCCGCTACGACCTGTCGTCGCTCCGCGTCGTCGTGCACGCGGCCGCGCCGTGCCCGGCGGAGGTCAAGGCGCAGATCATCGACTGGTTCGGGCCGATCATCCACGAGTACTACGCCGGCACGGAGGGCAACGGCTTCGTGTACTGCAACAGCCAGGACTGGCTCGCCCACCGGGGAACCGTCGGCAAGGCCATCCTCGGTGTCGTCCACATCGTCGGCGGACGACGGCGACGAGGCGCCCACCGGCGAGTCGGGCACGGTCTACTTCGAGGGGGAGCTCGGCCTCGACCTTCGAGTACCACAACGACGCCGAGAAGACGGCGAGCTCCCGCGACCCGAAGGGGCGCGGCTGGAGCACGCTCGGCGACGTGGGCTACCTGGACGCGGACGGCTTCCTCTACCTGACCGACCGCAAGGCGTACATGATCATCACGGGCGGCGTGAACGTGTACCCGCAGGAGGCCGAGAACGTGCTCGCGCTGCATCCCAAGGTGAACGACGTCGCGGTCTTCGGCGTGCCCAACGACGACTTCGGCGAGGAGGTGAAGGCGGTCGTCGAACCCGCGTCGATGGACGACGCCGGCCCGGAGCTCGCGCAGGAGCTCATCGCCTACTGCAAGGACCACCTCGCCGACGTCAAGTGCCCGCGCTCCATCGACTTCCGCGCCGAGCTCCCCCGCCACCCCACCGGCAAGCTCTACAAGCGCCTGCTGAAGGACGAGTACTGGGCGGCCGCCGGCCGGTCCATCTAGGCGCCGGTGCCCGCCAACGCCGCGTACCCGTTCCTCGACTGGCCGGGACCGATCGCGTTCGCGCACCGCGGCGGCGCCAGCGAAGCCCCCGAGAACACGATGCCGGCGTTCGAGCACGCGGTGCGCCTGGGCTACCGCTACCTCGAGACCGACGCGCACGTGACCGCGGACGGGGTCCTGATCGCGTTCCACGACGACCGCCTCGATCGGGTGACCGACCGCACCGGCGTCATCGCCGAGCTGCCGTGGAGCGAGGTGGGCGCGGCCAAGGTCGACGGCCGCGAGCCCATCCCCCTCCTCGAGGACCTGCTGGCCGCGTGGCCCGACGTCCGCATCAACATCGATCCGAAGCAGGACGCCGTCGCGGAGCCGCTCGCGGCGGCGATCGTCCGCACCGGGGCCACGGACCGCGTGTGCGTCGGAGCCTTCAGCGACAAGCGCATCGCGAAGGTGAAGGCCCTCACCGGACCCGGGCTGTGCACGTCGATGGGGCCGCGGGAGGTGGCCCGCCTGGTGTCGGCCTCGCGCGGGGGTCCGGGGCGGGCGGGGTCCTGGCGCCGTGCGCGCAGGTGCCCCCACGCCAGGGTCGAGTTCCTCTGGTGACCCCACGGCTGGTCGACACCGCCCACCGGTTCGGCGTCCAGATCCACGTCTGGACGATCGACGACGCCCAGGAGATGGCCCGCCTCCTCGACCTCGGGGTCGACGGGATCATGACCGACCACCCCCAGGTGCTGAAGGACCTCCTGATCAAGCGGAAGGCCTGGGTCTGATGGAGCTGCCGCTCACTCCCCTCGACTTCCTGGCCCGGGCGCGGCGCCACTTCCCCGATCGCGAGGGCATCGTCGAGGGCGAACGACGCTGGACCTACGCGGAGTTCGCCGAGCGATGCGATCGGCTCGGCCACGCGCTCCAACGAGACCTGGCGGTGCGGCCCGGCGACGTCGTCGCCTGGTTGTGCGGCAACCGGCACGAGCTGCTCGAGGCCTACTTCGGGGTCCTCCTGGCGGGCGGGGTGCTGCTGCCGCTGAACGTGCGTCTCGCTCCCGCCGAGCTGCGCGCCATCCTCACCGACAGCCAGGCGACCGTCCTCTTCCGGCACCCGGATGAGCCCGATCCCGGGCACGCCGTCCGGACCGTGCTGCTCGGCGCCGAGCACGAGGCGCTCCTCGCGGCGCAGCCCGCCGGACCCGTGCCCACCCCCGCCGTCGACGAGCGGGCGCCGGCCGAGCTGTTCTACACGTCCGGATCGACGGGATCCCCCAAGGGCGCGCTGCTCAGCCATCGAGGGCTCTACCTCCACGCCGTGCACAGCGCGCTGACGATGGGCCTCACGGGGGACGACGTCCTCCTGCACACGATCCCCCTGTTCCACGTCAACGGATGGGGCACCCCGCACTTCCTGACCGGGCTCGGGGGCGTGCAGGTGCTGCTGCCTCGCTTCGACGCCGGCGAGGTGCTCCGCCTCGTCGAGGTCGAGCACGTCACGAGGCTCTTCCTGGTCCCCGCCATGGCCCGCCTGGTCCTCGACCACCCGTCCCGGCCGGAGCGGGATCTGACGACCGTGCGCCAGATCTCGGTCGGGGGGGCGCCGGCGTCCGCGGCCCTGCTCGCCGAGCTCGAGGCCGCCTTCGGGTGCGAGTGCATCTGCGGCTACGGCATGACGGAGTCGAGCCCGACCCTGACGCGCAGCCTCCCGAAGCCGGGCCGCCCGTCGACGCCCGAGCAGCGCGCGACGACCGGGTTCCCGATCCTGGGGGTGGACGTGCGGGTGCTGGGCCCCGGCGACGAGGAGGTGCCGTGGGACGGCACGACCGTCGGGGAGATCTGTGCCCGCTCCAACCACGTCATGATCGGCTACCTGCGGTCCCCCGCCGCCACCGAGGCGGTGCTCCACGACGGTTGGCTCCGGACCGGCGACCTCGCCGTCGTCGACCCCGACGGCTACCTGCGGATCGTCGATCGAGCCAAGGACCTGATCGTGTCAGGCGGCGAGAACGTCTCGTCGGTGGAGGTGGAGCAGGCGCTCGAGGCGCACCCGGCGGTGCGGGAGGCGGCCGTCGTCGCCGTTCCGGACGAGCGGTGGGGCGAGGTGCCGCGCGCGTTCGTTGCCCTCGTCCCGGGGGCCCAGGTCGACGAAGCCGCCCTCATCGCGTGGGTGCGCGAGCGCCTCGCCCCCTTCAAGACGCCGAAGGCCGTCGTCGTCCTCGACGATCTCCCCAAGGGCGGCACCGGCAAGATCCAGAAGCAAGCCCTCCGCGACTGGCCCTGACCCGCTCAGGCCATCAGGGCCGTGGACAGGACCTCGAGGCCCTGGTCCAGCTCCGCGTCGGTCATGGTGAGCGGCGGGATCAGCCGCAACACGTTCCCGTCCGGCCCACAGGTCAGCACGATGACGCCCGCCTCCAGGCAGCGCTGCTGCACCGCCTCGGCGCGTGGCCTTGTCCGCGAGCTCGACCCCGATCATGGCGCCGATGCCGCGCACCTCGACGACCGCCGGCGCGGCGAGGGCCTGCAGGTGGTGCCGCGCCCGGTCGCCGAGCGCCACGGCCCGCTCGTACAGCCCCTCGCGCTCGAGCACCTCGATGGTGGCCACCGCGGCCGCGCAGGACAGGGGGTTGCCGCCGAAGGTCGATCCGTGCGTGCCGTTGGGCCAGCGGTCCATCAGCTCGGCCCCGGCCATGATCCCCGCCAGCGGCAGCCCTGACGCCACCCCCTTCGCGAAGAGGAGCGACATCGGGGGCGACGGCGAAGGTCTCGGCGGCGAAGGGTCGTCCGGTGCGCCCGAAGCCGCACTGCACCTCGTCGAACACCAGCAGGATCCCGTGGTCGGAGCAGCGCTGCCGGAGACCCGTCAGCCACGCGATGGGCGGCACGATGTAGCCGCCCTCGCCCAGCACGGGCTCGACCACCATCGCGGCGAGCGAGTCGGCGTGCGCCTCGATGATCTCGTCGAGGCCGGCCAGCGCCGCGTCGACCGAGGTGCGCGTCGTCGGTGCCGGGTGTCGGGATGCAGTAGGGGGCGATGTAGACGTCCGGCAGCAGCGGCGCGTAGCCCTCCTGGTAGGCCGCCTTGGCCGTGGTCAGCGTGGTGGCGCCCATGGTGCGGCCGTGGAACCCTCGTCGGAAGGCGACGATGCCCGGTGCGGCCCGTGGTCCGCCGGGCCAGCTTGATGGCGCCGTCGACCGCCTCGGCCCCGCTGTTGCAGAGGAACACCTTGGGATGGTCGAGGAACGGCGCCAGGCCGGCGATGGCCTCGGCCGCCTCGATGTACGGCTGGTGCTTGAGCACCACCGACGTGTGCAGCAGGCGCTCGACCTGTCGGTGGATCGCATCGACGACGTGCGGGTGCCCGTGCCCGGTGTTCGTGACCGCGATCCCTGACCCGAGGTCGAGGTAGCGACGACCTTCGACGTCCCACACCCACGACCCCTCGGCCCGATCGGCGACGACGTCGAAGTACGACGGCAGCACCGGCGCGACGACCTCGTCGTAGCGCGCCAGCCACTCGGCCGTGGTGCGTCACCGTGGCGATGGCAGTCATCACGCGTCCTCCCGGTTGTCGATCTGGGCTCGTTGCAGGCGGCCCGAGTAGTCGATGTAGACGGTCTTGACCTGGCTGAACTGCTCGATGCCGCGGGCGCCCGCCTCCCGGAAGCCGTTTCCGGTGTGCTTCGTGCCACCGAACGGCAGGGGGATCTCCGCGCCGATGGTGGGGGCGTTGACGTAGGTGATGCCCGTGTCGATGGCGTGGACGCCCCGGAGCGCGGCGTTGAGGTCCTGGGTGTAGATCGCCGCGCTCAGCCCGTACTCCACCGAGTTGACGACGGCGACCGCCTCATCGAGGTCGGCCACCTCGATCACCGAGAGCACCGGGCCGAACACCTCCTCGCGGGCGACGGTGTGCGACGGCTTGACGCCGGTGAGGATCGTCGGCTCGACGAACGTGCCGCCCTCGCATCCGGACACGTCCGCGCGCAGCGAGCCTCCGGTGGTGGCCGTGGCGCCCTCGGCGACGGCGGCGTCGATCATGGCCACGATGCGATGGGCCGAATCGGCCGTGATCACCGGCCCGACGTCGGTGGCGCCCTCGAGCGGGTCGCCGAGCACCAGCGCTCGCGCCCGCTCGGCCAGCCGCTCGACCACCGCCCCCGCGATGCCGCTCTGGACGATGAGGCGGGAGGTGGACGTGCATCGCTGGCCCGACGTGCCGAAGGCGCCGAACAGCGCACCGTCGAGCACGAGGTCGAGATCCGCGTCGTCGAGCACGACCATGGCGTTCTTGCCGCCGAGCTCGAGGCTGACGAGCTTCGGACCGACCTCCATCGCGGCGGCCGCCACCTTGCGGCCGGTGGGCACCGACCCGGTGAACGACACCGCACCGACGCCGGCGTGCACCGCGAGCGCGGCCGCCGGCTCCGGCCCCCCGTGCACGACCTGCACGAGGTCCGCCGGGATGCCCGCCTCGATGCACGCGTCCACGAAGGCGACGCCGCACGCGGGCGCCAGCTCCGACGGCTTCATCACGACGCCGTTCCCGGCCAGCAGCGCCGGGAAGATCTTCCAGCTCGGGATCGCCATCGGGAAGTTCCAGGGCGTGATCATCCCGACGACGCCGACCGGGATCCGGGTGGTCCACGCGATCTTGTCCCGCATCTCCGACGGGACGACGTCGCCCCACGCAGACCGGCCCTGACCGGCGACGAAGGCGGCCATGTCGATCGCCTCCTGCACCTCGCCCCCGCCCTCGATCCGGATCTTCCCCGCCTCGCGGCTCACGAGCTCCGCCAGCTCGGCCTTGCGGGCGGTGAGGATCGCCCCGACGGCCGCGATGGCCTCCGCTCGCTCGGGGACCGGACGACGAGCCCACGCCCGCTGGGCGTCGGTCGCGCGCTGCACCGCGGCGTCGACGTCGGCCGCGACGTGCGACGGGAGCTCGATGACGACCTCCGACGGTCGGGCCGGGTTCGTCGAGCGGAACGTGGCCATCAGTGCCTCTCCCCTTGCTCGCGCCGCGGGTGCAATGGCTGTTGCACCGAACGCCGATGACCGTACCATCCGTTCCATGCCCGACCTTGCGACCCGGATCACCGCCCAGGCCGACGCGCTCCCCCCCGCCGAGCGCCGGGTGGCGGAGCTGGTCCTGACCGATCCCTCGCTGGCGGCGTTCGGCACGGTTGCGGAGCTGGGCCGGCGTGCGAACACCAGCGGGGCCACCGTCGTGCGGCTGGCCGGCTCGCCTCGGGTACGACGGGTGGGTCGGGCTGCAGTCCGACGTCCGCGCCGGCCTCGACCACCACCTCCGCCCCGCGACCGAGCGCATCCGCGAGCCCGACGTGCAGGACGTGCTCGCCGCGACGGCGAGCCGTGAGGCCGACAACGTCCACCGCACGCTCGACGCCGTCGACCGGTCGGCGTTCGATCGGGCCGTGTCGCTGCTGGCCGACCGCCGCCGAGCCGTCCGGGTCGTGGCCGGCTCGGCGCAGGACGGCGTCGGTCGGCTCCTGGCTGACCACCTCGACCTGCTGCGGGACGGGGTGACCCGCGTCGGCCGGCTCGGCCGGTGGCCGTCACGACGCAGGTCGCACACGCCCGGCCCGGCGACGTGCTGGTCGCGATCGACCTGCGGCGCTACGAGCGCTGGGTGCTCGACGCCACGACCGCCGCCGCCGAGGACGACGGGATCGTCATCGCGCTCACCGACTCCCGCCTGTCGCCCCTCGCCCGCCGCGCCGAGGTGACCTTCGTGGTCGCCGCCGAGGGCGCCGGACCGTTCGACAGCCACGTGGGCACGCTGGCCCTCGCCAACGCGCTCACCACCGGCGTGGCCACCCGGTTGCGGCGCCCGGCCACCGACCGCCTCGACCGCGTCGAGTCGGCGTGGCGAGCTGCGGACGCGCTCACCGACGGCTGACGCTGCGGTCGCGGAGCCGGCCCGTCGATAGGTTGCGGAGATGCCCTGGCCGCCCCGATCGCCGACGCTGCACGCGGCCGGCGGGATGGTGTGCTCCGTCGACCACGCGGCCTCCGGCGCCGGCGTCGCCATGCTGCGAGCGGGTGGGTCGGCGGCCGATGCCGCCATCGCGACCAGCGCGGTCCTCGCCGTGACCACGCAGCACATGTGCGGCATGGGCGGCGACCTGTTCGCGCTCGTCCACCGCCCGGACGGCCCGCCGGACGCGCTCTGTGCCGCCGGTCGCGCCGGCAGCGGCAGCGACCCCGCCGCCCTGCGCGTCGAAGGGCCACCGGTCCATGCCCTTCCGGGGCGACGTCCGAAGCGCACCCGTGCCCGGGTGCGTCGACGGCTGGTGCGCGCTCCACGAGCGTCATGGCCGCCTGCCCCTCGCCACGGTGCTCGAGCCGGCGCGGCGTGCGGCAGAGGAGGGGTTCGCGGCGTCGCCGCTGCTCGCCATGGCGACGGCGCTCGTCGCCGACGTCGCCGGCGCCGATGACTTCCTGCCGGACGGGGGCCTGGAGGCAGGCGCGCGGGTCCGTCGGCCGGCGGTCGGGCAGGCCCTGCGCGCCATCGGACACGGCGGCCGAGCGGCGTTCTACGAGGGCCCGTTCGGCGATGCCCTCATCGACGCTCGGCGACGGTCTGTACGAGCGCGCCGACCTCGCGCGGTCCCAGGCCGACTGGGTCACGCCGATCGAGGTCGAGGCGTGGGGCCATCGCATCTGGACCGTCCCGCCGCCCTCGCAGGGCTACCTGGCGCTGAGCGGCGCGTGGATCGCCGACGAGCTCCCCGTCCCCGACGACCCGGCCGAGGCCGCGTGGGCTCACCTGCTCGTGGAAGCGGCCCGGTGGGCGGGCTACGACCGTCCCGCCGCCCTGCACGACGGCGCCGATGGCGCGGCGCTCCTCCGCCCCGAGCGGTTGCTCCCGCGGCGACTCGCCATCGATCCCGACGCTCGCCGGTCACCCGAGGCGCCGAGCGCACCCGGCGGCACGATCTACCTGTGCGCCACCGACGCTGACGGCGTCGGCGTGTCCCTCATCCAGTCCAACGCGGCGGACTGGGGCTGCCACGTCGTCGTCCCGGGGACCGGGATCTTCCTGCACAACCGCGGCATCGGGTTCTCGCTGGAGGCCGGCCACCCCGCGGAGCTGACGCCCGGCCGTCGGCCCCCGCACACGCTGTCCCCCCTCCTGGTCACCGACCCCGACGGCGCGCTGGCGGCGGTGCTCGGCACCATGGGAGGCGACAGCCAGCCGCAGGTGCTCCTCCAGCTGCTCGCCCGCCTGCTCCTCCACGGGCGAGTCCCCCGGCCGTGCGGTGAGCGCGCCGCGCTGGACCATCGGCCGGGACGGCACCGGGTTCGACACGTGGACGGGAGCCGGCCCCGACCACGTCGCGCTCGAGGACGGGGCACCCCCGGCATGGGAAGCCGGCCTCACCGCGCGCGGCCACGCCGTCCGCCCGCTGCCCCGCGGCGCCGGCGTCGGCCACGCCCACGTCATCCGGGTGCTCCCGCACGGCACCTACGCCGGTGCGAGCGACCCCCGAGCCCGTTCCGGGGCCGCCGTCGGCCTCTGATCGGCGCGGTTCAGGGCTCGCTGTCTCGCGGCCCGCGGAGGAACAGCCACAACAGCGCCAGCCCGCCGACCACCGCGACGACCTTCACCGAGCCCACCAGGACCGCAACGGCGGACCGCACGCACCAGGACCGCGACCAGTCCGGCCAGCACGCCGATCCACAGCCACTGGCGCGCCGGCCGACCACGCATCAGGTGAACGCAGGCGGGCGCTTCTCGAAGTAGGCCATCGTCGCCTCGACCTGGTTCGGGCTGCCGATCAACGAGCCCATCGTCACCCGCTCGTCGTGGAGCTGCTCCGCGACCGGTCGCGTGCCGGACAGGTTCAGCAGCCGCTTCCCCTCTCGGAGCGCGTCGGGGCTGCGGGTGGCGAGCTCGGCTCGCCAGCTCCAGCGCGGCCTCCCGGGGGTCGTCGGCCACCCGCGTCGCCAGTCCCAGCGTCACGGCCTCCTCGCCTGACACCATCCGGCCGCTGAACGTGAGCTCCTTGGCCACGTCGAGCGACACCAGCTGGGGAAGGAACACGGTGCCGGTCATGTCCGGGATGAGACCCCATCGGGCCTCGAGCACAGACAGCCTGGCGTCCGGGGCCACGATCCGGATGTCGGCCCCGAGGGCGATCTGGAGGCCGCCGCCGAGCGCGACGCCGTGCACCGCCGCGATGACCGGCACCGCGAGCTCCTGCCACACCCACGCGGTCTGCTGCCCCAGGTGGGTGATGCGCCCGCCGGTGTCCCCGATCGCGCCGAGGGACTCGTCCGGCGGCGCCGCGGCACGAGCAGGGGCCTCCGAGCCCGCCATGGCCTGGAAGCTGCCGAAGTCCAGCCCGGCGCAGAACCCCTTGCCCTCCCCCGACAGCACGACCGCGCGCACGGCGGGATCGGCCTTCAGCCCCTCGCCGGCCTCCACGATCCCCTGGAACATGGCCTGGTCCAGGGCGTTCAGCTTGTCGGGACGGTTCAGTCGGATGTCGGCGATGCCGTTGTCGATGGAGATGGAGACGCGGTCAGACATCACCTCAGCATGCCAGCGGCTTCACAGCCACGCCCGTTCGCGGCAGACTCGACCCGCGCTGGCCCCCACCGAGACCCTCCGCGGCCGGCCCACCCCGCTCTCGCCCCCCTGATGCGACCTCGACCCACCACCATCCGCCTTCGCGCTCGCGTGCTCGTCGCGGCCCTCGGCGTCGACCCTCGGCTGTGGAGCGGCCATCGTCGTGCCGACGGCGCACGCGGAGACGCCTCGACCCGCATCCGCGCCCGCGGCGCCGGCGACGGTGCTCGCGCCGCCGTCGCCCGAGCTGCCCGGCCTGCCCGACCACATCACCCGAGCTGGCCGGCGTACCGGTCACGAGTCCGGAGTTCGACCACGCCGTCACCGACTACGGCGAGGTGGACGCCCTGCACAGCGAGGTGCGCGCGCGGCGCCACGACCTCGACCACACCACCACCGTGCTGCAAGGTCGCGTCCGGCAGCTCGACACCATCCGCGCCTCAGCGTCGGCACGGATCGCCGGCCTGTCGAGTCGTCTCGACGCCATCGACGGGGCCATCCAGGAGCTCGCCCTCCGGGCCTTCGTGGCGGGCGATGACGACGAGCGCACCTACGAGGCGCTGGTGTCGGAGACCCCTGCGGTCAGCGACCTCGAGCGGCGCGACGTCCTCGGCGGCCTCACCATGGAGGTGCTCCTCGCCGAACGGGCCGCCTACCGAGGGCGGATCGATGAGGCCCGCGCACGCGCCAAGACGGCGTCAGACGATGCGGCCGAGGCCCGAGCCGCGCTCGCAGAGCTCCGGGAGGAGCGACCCGCCGCGGTGCGGGATGAGGTCGACGCGGCCGGACGGGTCGCCGCGGAGCGCGTCGCCTACGAGGAAGCACGCGTGCTCGCCACGGTCGAGGGCGTGGAGTTCCCGCTCGTCGCCCTCGACGCCTACTACCGGGCGTCGACGTCGGTCGCCGAGGAGCGGCCCGCGTGCGGCGTGCGCTGGTGGGGCATCGCGGGCATCTCCCGCGTCGAGGGACGCCACGGCACGTACGGCGGCACCACCCTCCAACCCAACGGCGACACCACCCGCCGCATCATCGGCATCCAGCTCAACGGGAGCCGGGAGACGGCGGTGGTCGGCGACAGCGACGGCGGAGCCCTCGACGGCGACGCCAGCTTCGACCGCGCCGTCGGCCCGATGCAGTTCATCCCGCAGACGTGGTCGAGGTTCCAAGCCGACGGGAACGACGACGGCACGACCTCGCCGTTCAACCTCTACGACGCGACCTTGGCGGCCGCGAACTACCTGTGCACCTCCAGCACCGGGCTCGACGCGGACCCCGGCCTGCGCACCGCCTACTTCTCCTACAACCACTCCCTCGCCTACGTGGACGCCGTGCTCGGCTACGCCCGCCACTACGAGGGCCGGATCGACGTCCCCGAACCCACGGAGTGACCTGACCCGTCGGTCAAGAAAGGTGGGGGGGTGTTGTTGACAGGGTGACAACAGCCTCCTACGGTCCCGATGACCGGTGTGACCGGCGTCACCGGTTGGGCTTCCTGTCAGGTCGCCGCCCAGCACTCCTACGCCGCCAGGGGGACATCTTGAAGGACAAGCACGGCCACGCACCGTGGCATCGCATCATCGCTGTGTTGCTCGCTCTGGTCTTCGTGGCCGCGGCCTGCGGCGGTGACGACAGCGCCGGCGGCGACGGTGGCGATGGCGATACGACCACCACGAGCGAAGGCGACGGCCCGGAGCGCAACCCCGTCGTGGGCGGCGAGCTCATCTTCGGCACCGAGTCCGACGTCGCGACGCTCGCACCGGGCGAAGCCGCCCAGCCCTCCGACAAGGTCATCACGCTGGGCATCTACGACCCGCTGACGACGTACGTGGACGGCAAGATCGAGCCCTTCCTCGCCGAGTCGATCGAGGGCAACGAAGAGCTGACCCAGTACACGATGACCCTCCGTGAGGGCGTCATGTTCCAGGACGACACGCCGCTCAACGCGGACGCCGTCGTCAAGCACTTCGACCGCCTCAAGGATCCGGCCACGGCCTGCCCGTGCGCCACGACGGTGAGCACCATCGAGACCATGGAGATGCCCGACGGCCCCGAGGGCCTGACGGTCGTGTTCAACCTGGCCACCCCGAACGTGGCGTTCCTCGACATGCTGGCGGGCTCGAGCGGCTACATCGAGTCCCCCACCGCGGTCGCCAACGGCATCAACCTGAAGACCGACGGCGTCGGCACCGGGCCCGTTCATGCTCGACGAGTTCGTCGCCGGCGAGCGCACGGTCCTGGTGAAGAACCCGAACTACTGGGGCACCGACGAGGACGGCACCCAGCTGCCCTACCTCGACAAGCTGACGATCCGTCCCATCCCGGACAGCGGCCAGCGCCTGGCTGCCCTCGAGACCGGCGAGATCGACATCTTCCAGACGCGCCGACTCGAAGACGGTCAAGCAGGGCGAGGACAAGGGCTTCGCCGCCCAGAAGATCAGCGGCTCCAGCTCCACGATCATCATCTTCAACGAGCAGAAGCCGCCGTTCGACGACGTCAAGGCTCGCCAGGCCGTGGCCTACGCGATCAACAAGGACCTCATCAACGAGCGGGCCTACGACGGCATCCGCGTGCCGAGCTACTCGGGCTTCGCGCTCGACTCGGCGTACTACAACCCGGATGCCGGCACGCCCCAGAACGACCCCGAGAAGGCGGCCGAGCTGGTCGAAGAGCTCGGGGGCCTCGACTTCGAGCTGATCTGCATCCCGACCCCGGAGTCCGAGCTGATCCTCAACATCATCAAGCAGCTCGGTGAAGAGGCCGGCATGAACATCAGCCTCAAGTACGAGGAGCAGGGCACCTACGTGAACCGCATGTTCTCGAAGGGCGGAGAGTTCGAAGCGGGCTGCTTCCGCAGCTCCCACTTCATCGAGCCGGACGCCATCCGGCCCGGGCTCACCACCGACGACGCCGGCAACCTCGCCTTCTACTCGAACCCCGAGGTCGACCAGCTGCTGGACGAAGCCCGGCAGACCGACGACTTCGACGAGCGCAAGGCGAAGTACGACGAGGTGCAGGTGATCACCGGTGAGGAAGTGCCCTACCTCACCACCCTGTACGACCTCTTCGGCAACGTGTACGACGACAGCTCGAGTCGGCCCGCCGCCTCCCGGTGAGCCGAACTCCCTCGGGGCCATCAAGCCCGGTCTGCTGTACGCCACAGGCGGTTGACGGCCCCGGCCGCCCACCGTCCATAGCCGCCTCCGGGCCGAGGATCATCTGACATGACTTTTGTGACCAGCGCCTTCGTGCGCATGCTGAAGCTGCTCGGTGTGGTCTTGATCGTGAGCTTCCTCACGTTCATGCTCACCAAGCTTCTGCCGGGAAGTCCTGTCAACCTGATCCTCGGCTCGGAAGCCGGCAACCCCGTCGCCCGGGCCGCCCTCGAAGACCGGCTCGGGCTCAACGAACCCATCTGGCGGCAGTACCTGGACTACCTCTACGGGGTGTTCGTCGAGCACGACCTCGGCTACTCGTACCTCCAGGAGATCCCGACCACCACCTACCTCAGCCAGCGGCTCCCGGCCACGATCGAGCTCATGATCCTGGCCCAGTTCCTGTCCATCACCATCGCGGTTCCCACCGCGCTCTACAGCGCCTACAAGGCCAACTCGGCGAGCTGACAAGCTGATCACCACCACCTCGTTCGGCCTCATCAGCGTCCCCGCCTTCGCCCTCGCTCCGTTCCTCGTGTTCATCTTCGCGATCCAGCTGGCGTGGGTCCCCTCCGGGGGCTACGCGCGCATCACGGAGGAGGGGCTGTTCGAGAACCTGCGCTCGATCGCCCTACCGCTGCTGGTGCTCATCACCGGCCTGACCGCGGTCTACACGCGCCTGCTCCGCAGCGACCTCATCGCCACGCTGCAGGAGGACTTCGTCCTCATGGCGCGCTCGAAGGGCCTCACGACCCGTCACATCCTGTTCCGACACGCGCTCCGACCCTCGTCGTTCTCCCTGCTGACCGTGTTCGCCCTCAACTTCGGCACCCTCATCGGCGGTTCGATCATCGTGGAGGTGTTCTTCGCGATCCCCGGGGTCGGGAGCCTCCTGATCGACCAGATCTTCAAGCGCGAGTACCTCGTCGTGCAGGGCATCGTGCTCGTGATCGCGACCTTCTTCGTGGTGATCAACTTCATCACGGACCTCCTCTACGCCGTACTCGATCCCCGCGTTCGAAGGGCAGGCATCTGATGACCGACCTCACCGCGACCGCTGCACCACAGGACATCGCCACGCCGGGGGTGATCACCGCCGTCCCGCCCACGGAGGGCAAGCGCCGCAAGAAGGGCGTGCTCGGCATCACGGGCTGGCTGAGCATCGTGTGGCTCACCTTCGTGCTCCTCGGGGCCCTCCTCGCCGACGTGCTGCCGCTCAAGGACCCCCGCACGTTCGACGTCCTCAACGTCAACCAGCTGCCCAACCAGCCCATCGGCACGCCGGGGTTCCCGCTGGGCACCGACGCCAACAGCTGGGACATCCTGTCCCGCCTCATCTACGGCGCTCGGGTGTCGCTGATCGTGGCCTTCGGGGTGCTGGCGATCGGCATGGTGATCGGCGGCGGGATCGGCCTGATCGCCGGGTTCATGCGGGGCCGGTCGGAGACCCTGCTCATGGCCGTCGTCGACATCTTCCTGGCCTTCCCGGCGCTCGTGCTCCTGATCGCGATCGTGGCCTTCCTCGGCTCGGACCTGCAGAACGTCGTGGTCGGCATCTCGATCGTGTCCATCCCCGCCTTCGCCCGCATCTCGCGCGCCACCACGCTCACCTTCGCCCAGCGCGAGTTCGTGCTCGCGGCCGAGGCCGCCGGGGCGAGTCGCTGGCGGATCCTGGTGCGCGAGATCCTGCCCAACGTCATCCTCCCGCTGATGGCCTTCGGCCTCCTCGTGGTCGGCATCGCCATCGTGGCCGAGGGCAGCCTGGCGTTCCTCGGGCTCAGCGCCTCCGACACCATCAGCTGGGGCGGCATGATCGACGACGCCCGTCGAGGGCTCCAGCAGGAGCAGATCGCGCACCCCGCCCTCCTCCCGGCCCTCTGGATGTTCCTCACCGTGCTCTCGGTGAACTTCCTCGGCGATCGCTTCCGGGCCGCCTTCGACGTCAAGGACGCCGCACTTTGAGCGACACCCCTCGCACCGCCCGCCGCGTCCTCACCGCCCCCCCGGCGCACGAGGGACCGCTCCTCGTGGTGGACGACTTCCGGACGCACTTCGACACCCCGGCCGGGATGGTGAAGGCCGTCGACGGCGTCACCCTCAGCCTCGACCGCGGCAAGACCCTCGGCGTCGTCGGCGAGTCGGGTTCCGGCAAGACGGTCCTGGCCCGCTCGCTCATGGGCCTCCTCACCGCGAAGAACGTCATCAGGACCGGCTCGGCCACCTACGACGGGCAGGAGATCGTCGGGGCCAGCAACGCCCAGATGCGGGCGCTGTGGGGCACCGAGATGGCCATGGTCTTCCAGGATCCGATGACGTCCCTCAACCCCGTCATGAAGATCGGACGCCAGATCACCGAGGGGCTCCGCTACCACCTCGAGCTGCCGAAGGACGAAGCCAACGAGCAGGCCCTGCAGCTCCTCAACTCGGTCGGCATCCCCGACCCGACGCGCCGCCTCGATCAGTACCCGCACGAGCTCTCGGGCGGCATGCGGCAGCGGGTCACGATCGCGATCGCCCTCGCCTGCGGCCCGAAGCTGCTGTTCGCCGACGAACCCACCACGGCGCTCGACGTCACGGTGCAGGCCCAGATCCTGAACCTGCTCAACCGGCAGCAGAAGGAGCGGTTCATGGCGATGGTCCTCGTGACGCACGACCTCGGCGTCGTCGCCGGTCGCACCGACGAGATCGCCGTCATGTACGCCGGCCAGATCGTGGAGAAGGCCCCCACCCGCACCCTCTTCGCCAACGTGCGGATGCCGTACACGGAGGCCCTCCTCAAGTCGATCCCGAGGCTGGAGGACCCGAGCCACACGCGGCTGCAGATCATCGGCGGGCGCCCGCCGGACCTGATCAACCCCCCGCCCGGTTGCCGCTTCGCACCGCGCTGCCCGTACGCCCAGCCGCGGTGCCACACCGAGCCACCGCCGCTGGTCGAAGCGGAGACCCCCGGTCACGTCTTCCGGTGCTGGTACCCCGTCGGCACCGATGCCGGCCGCGAGGCGCTCGAGCGGAACCTCGCCCACCACGTCCCGGCCGCCGAGGCCGCCGTCACGGGGGACTCGGCCGCGGCCGCCCACGTCGAGGACGCCGTGCTCGTGGACAGCGACGCCGGGGGCTCGGCCTGATGGCCGGCACAGGGACCGCCCACCTTCGTGACCCCGACGACGTCCTCCTGCGCATCGAGGATCTCGTCGTGGAGTTCAAGACCCACGGCGGCATCGTGCACGCCGTGTCCGGGATCAGCCTCGATGTCCGCGAGGGCGAGACGCTCGGGCTGGTCGGCGAGTCCGGTTGTGGGAAGTCCACCACCGGCCGCGCCATCATGCAGCTCCCGCCCCCCACGAGCGGCCAGGTGCGTGTTCGAGGGCACGGACCTGGCGTCGCTGAGCGGGCAGGAGCTGCGCGAGATCCGCACTCGGCTGCAGTTCATCTTCCAGGACCCCATCTCCTCCCTGAACCCGCGCCGCAAGGTCAAGGACATCGTCGCCGAGCCCCTGCGCATCTGGAAGCGAGGCACCAACGAGGAGCAGAGGGCGCGCGTCGGCGAGGTGCTCGAGGCCGTGGGGCTGGACCCCGAGGTCGCCGCGGACAAGCGCCCGCACCAGTTCTCCGGCGGCCAGTGCCAGCGCATCTCCATCGCCCGCTCGCTCGTGCTCGATCCCAAGGTGATCATCTGCGACGAGCCCGTCTCCGCCCTCGACGTGTCGGTGCAGGCGCAGATCCTGAACCTGCTCGAGGACATGAAGGCGCGCTACGGCCTCACGCTGATCTTCATCGCCCACGACCTCGCGGTCGTGAAGAACATCAGCGATCGCGTGGTCGTCATGTACCTGGGGAAGATCTGCGAGGTCGGCACCCCCGACCAGCTCTACGCCACGCCCGCCCACCCGTACACGGCGGCGCTGCTCCGCTCCATCCCCGTGCCCGACCCCACCGTGCCTCCCGTGCAGAGCGGGCTCCTGACGGGCGACCTGCCCTCCCCCATCGATCCGCCCGCCGGCTGCCGGTTCCGCACGCGGTGCCCCCTGGCCCAGGAGCGGTGCGCGATGGAGGAGCCGCAGGTGCGGGCCGTCGGCGACGGGCACTACGTCGCCTGCCACTTCCCCCTCCTGGGCGCCAACACCCCGGAGGCGACTCCTGTCGAGGTCGGCGCCGCCGCCCCCTGAGCCCACCACCGGCTCCGCAGAGGGGAACCCCATGACCGAGCCCGCGATCGAACCGAACCGACTGCGAAAGAGCCCATGGCCAGCGGACGGCCAGTGAGCCCGCGGCCGCTCGGCGCATCGAAGGCCCACCTTCGGCTGGACCCCGTGACCCGTCGGGCGCTCCTGGTCGAGGCCGCCGCGGGCGTGTTCCGCGGGCGCGACCCGAGCGAGGTCAGCTTCGAGGAGGTCGCCGATGCGGGGGGCGTGTCGCGCTCCCTCGTGTACGCCTACTTCGGCGATCGCGGGGGCCTGATCGCCGCCGTGTACCTCCACAACCTCGAGCAGCTCGATCGCGAGCTGGGGCGCGCCCTCGACGACCGGCTCCCCGACGAGGTGCGCCTCCGGCGCATCATCCGGCGCTACCTGCTCTTCGCCCGCGACAACGAAGCCGCTTGGAACGTCATGGCCTCGGCCGGAGCGCTGCAGCACCCCGCGATCCAGGCGGCGCGACGGGAGCGCATCGAACGCATCGCCGGCGCCTGGGGGGCCTCACCGAGCGCACGCCTCGTCGCCCGCGGCGTCGTCGGGCTGCTCGAGGCCGGCGCCCAGGACTGGGTCGACTACCGAGACTCCGGGCTGGAGCGAGCCACGGACGTGCTCTTCGCCGTCCTCTGGGAGGGCCTGACCGGCCTGCGCGACCGCGGCATCGTCGCCGCGGTCTAGATCCCCAGGGGCGCGGACTCGAGCACGGCCCGCGCGGCTGGATCACCGCTCACGGCGGCCGCCGAGGCCTCGCGGCGCCCGAAGAGGTACAGCACCAGCTCGACCGGCGGACCGGTGAGGACGGCCTCGGGTCCCTTCCCCACGACCACAGCCGCTCCGGCCGGACGGCTCCAGTCGCACCGACGCCCCTCGCACCTTGCGCAGCATCAGGCGGGCCTGGTGGCGGACGAGCCCCCACACCGCGTCCTGCAGATCGTCCCGGTCGTCGCGCGGCGCCAGGCCGTTCGCTCGCCGCACGTCCTCATGGTGCACCACGTACTCGTTGAGGTTCATGAGGGTCCGCAACCCCGGTACGGCCATGGGGCCGAACGGGGGGCCGTTGCGCACGCGATCCACCAGCTGCCGGTAGCCCGGGGCCTTGGCCTGCTCCATCAGACGATCGAGGGTGCTCTCGAAGCGGCCCCCGAGCAGGATCCCCGGCGCGGCCCGCAGGTCACGCTCACGGACGACGAGGTGCGCCGCCAGGTCGATCGTGCTCCAGCCCTCACAGAGGGTGGGAGCGTCGGGACCGAGCTCCTCGAGGAGGTCGCACAGCTCGCGGCGCTCCTGAGCGTCGAGGTGTTCAGGCACGGGCGGTAGCGTAGGTCGCCATGCCCAGCGCCCCCGCCTTCGAGATCGATCCCACCGCCACCTTCGAGGTCACCTTCGCCACCGACAAGGGCGACATCGTCGCCTTGCTCGACGCCAAGCTCGCCCCGAACACCGTGAACCACTTCGTCGTCCAGGCCCGCAACGGCTTCTACGACGGTCTCACCTTCCACCGCGTGGTCCCCGGCTTCGTCATCCAGGGCGGTGATCCGGAGGGGAGCGGGCGCGGTGGGCCCGGCTACAAGTTCGCCGACGAGCCGGTGAAGGCGCCCTACGTCCTCGGTGCCCTCGCGATGGCCAACGCGGGACCCGACACGAACGGCTCGCAGTTCTTCATCTGCATCGACGACTGCCAGGACAAGCTCCAGCCGCTGTACAACCTCTTCGGGAACGTCACCTCCGGCATCGAGGTGGCCCAGGCCATCCAGGTCGGCGACAAGATGAACACCGTCACGGTCACCGACGCCCCGTAAGCCCGCCCGTGGACGCTGACGCCTCCGTCCCCTACCGGCGCCTGGTGCACGTCCCGTACCTCGACGTCCTCCGCGCGTTCGCGGTCAGCATCGTCGTGCTCTCCCACATCTGGGAGGTCGCGCCGTACTACCACTGGCGCGAGATCTTCTCGAACAGCGGCTTCCTGGGCGTCGACCTCTTCTTCGTGCTGAGCGGGTTCCTCATCACCGCGCTCCTGCTCCAGGAGCAGCACGACACGGGAACGATCCGCTTGCGCAGCTTCTACCTGCGACGAGCGATCCGCCTGCTCCCCGCCCTCTTCGCGATGCTCGCCGTGTTCCTCGTGTACTCGAACGCGACGGGGTGGCCACCGTTCGGGAGCCAGGCCTTCGCCTTCGAGAGCGTGCGAGCGACCCTGCTCTACGTCATGAACTGGCAGGTGCTGTGGAACCCGTGGGCGGCGGGCGACCTGGTCGCGCTCTGGTCGCTGGCGATCGAGGAGCAGTTCTACTTCGTGTGGCCGCTGGTCGTCATCGCCTTCGTGGGCATCAGCCAGGGCGCCCGTCGTGTGGTCCCCACCATGGTGGGGCTCCTCGTCGCCGTCACCCTGTGGCGGGTCATCGTCTACCAGCTCTGGGGTTGGGAGGCGGCCTACCTCCGCACGGAGACGCGGCTCGACGGGCTGGTCATCGGCGCGCTGGCGGCGTCCCTCTTCGTGCGAGGGCTGACCCCCGCCCGGCTGCCCCGGTGGACCCCGTGGGTGGTCATCACGATCTGGGTCGCGCTCATGCTCACCGTGAAGGCCGACGCCGCCTTCGCCTACCACGGCGGCATCACCCTCTGGGTCCTCGCGTCCGCGGTCATGGTGCTCTACTGCGTCAGCGACCCTCGCCCGTTGGGCTCGTGGCCCGCGATCGCGGCCGAGAAGGTCGGCAAGTGCTCCTACGCCATCTACCTGTGGCAGGTCCCCGTGATCCGGGCGATCGACCGCTGGACGGAGGAGTGGCCCGACGCCGTCCGGTTCGCCACGGCGCTCGTCGCCATCGGCGTCTGCTCGACGCTCTCCTGGTTCCTCGTCGAGCGGCCCGCACAGCGGTTCCGCCGGCGGCTCGAGGCGCGGCGACGGGAGCGCGACGCGCCGGTGCCTACGGCCGGCGCGACGGCCGCACCAAGCGGCTGAGGAACCCCAGCGTGCGGCTGACCGCCCCATCCGACAGGTGCAGGCGTCGCTTGAACACGTCGTAGCCCTGCAGCGCCTTGGTGTCGAGGTAGATCGTCGCCCGCCGGAGGCCGTCCTCCGGGCGGGCCCGGTAGGTGGTGGAGCGCGTGAGCACGTGCTCCTCCTCGGTGAAGAAGTAGAGGGCCATCGACTGGCGGGCCAGGCCTTCGGGGACCAGCAACGGCTCCGGGTGCCCGTGATAGGAGTGCACGTCGGTCGTGAACAGGAGCACCCGGTTGCCCGTCGGCTCCACCCGGGTGACGGCGTGCTGCATGTCCTTGGACCAGAGCTGCAGCTGGCCGCCCCAGCTCGGGTCCCAGGTGGGGTTCAGGTACAGGAGCAGGTTGACCCGGCGCCGCCACTGCGGCTTGCTGTGGTGCGCGGTGAAGTCGGCGTGCACGTTCAGGAAGCCGCCGGTCATGCTCCGGTGGAGCCCCCCGCCGTCCATGGCGTCGTCGGCCATCAGCCCGGTGAAGCCCGTGAGCTCGTCGAGGAAGGCCACGAACCGCTCGGAGGTGAACGCGTCCGCCACCGCGCGCAGCGTCGGCCCCCACGTGGTGATGTCCTTGGCCGCGTACTTCCGCTCGTTGAGGTGCAGGTAGTTCGTCCAGGCATCGTCGGGGATCTCCGCGAACTCCTCGTAGGCCCGCTGCAGGACCTCGGGCAGCAGCACGTCGTCGAGCACGATGTGGGGGTACGGCTCGGCGGATGCGTACTGCGCGGACAGCTCCGGGAGGGACTCCTCCAGCTCGTCGATGCGGAGCAGTTCGTGGGTGATGGGATGCATGGCTCCAGCCGCGTTCCGGGGGTTCCTGCGGCGAGGTCGCCGTACGTTACTGTACGGCCGGTGAAGCCCACGGATGCCCCGGACTTGCCAGCCGGTCGGCTCGCACCGCCTCGTTGATCCGCTCGTTCTCGAAGGTGCGCGCCTGGTGGGATCAGGCAGGGCCCGACCTGCAGCGCTACACGCGCACGGTCTTGATCGCGGGATCGATCGCGCTCGTTGCGTACGTCGCGGTGCTCTGGGACTTCGGCGTGAACCCGTTCAGGACGGCGCTCGGCGGATCGGACTTCTCCGGGTTCTACGACATCCAGATGCGCCAGTTCTTCCACGGGCGGCTCGACGTCCCGGTGGGCGAGCTCGGTCTGGAGGCGTTCGCACTCCGAGGCAAGGAGTACATGTACTTCCCGCCCGGGCCGTCGTTGCTCCGAGCGCCGTTCATGCTCTTCACCGACGAGCTGGACAGCAAGTTCACCGCCTTCTCGATGCTCGCGTCATGGCTGGTCTCCGCGGTGGTCCTCGCCCTGCTCATGTGGCGGGTCCGCCTGCTGCTCCGAGGCAAGGCCCCCCTCGGTCGTGGGGAGGCCGCGTCCCTCGGTGTGCTGCTCTTCACGGTCCTGTCCGGCTCGGTGGTGCTGTTCCTGGGATCGCTGCCGTTCGTGTACCACGAGGCCTACGCGTGGGCCATCGCGAGCTCACTCGGGGCGACCTTCTGCCTGATCGGGCTGCTGGACCGTCCGACGACCCGAGGAGCGGTCGCCGCCGGCGCCTTCACGCTCGGCGCCATCCTGAGCCGCACGACCGCGGGCTGGGCGTGCGCCGGGGGCCTGATCCTCGCCGCGGGATGGTTCGCCGCCGGCCGGAGCGACCAGGTGCAGCCTCGCCGCTGGGTGCCCACGCTCCTCGCGGCCAGCCTGGTGCCGTTGGGCATCGGGGTGGCGCTGAACTGGGCCAAGTTCCGCCACCCGTACATCTTCCCGCTCGAGGACCAGGTGTGGACGAGCATGAGCGCCCAACGGCGCGCCGCGCTGGACGCCAACGGCGGCGACCTCGTGTCACCGAGCGTCCTGCCCGCCACGCTCGTGAACTACTTCCGCCCGGATGGGATCCGGTTCACCTCGGTCTTCCCGTTCATCACCCTGCCGGCGGAGGTGCCCCGGAACTACGGCGGGTCCTTCCTCGACCAGATGTACCGGACGGGCAGCGTCGTGGCGTTCATGCCGTTGCTGGTGCTGCTGACGGTGTGGGGGGCGGTCTCGACGTTCCGACGGGGAGTGGTCCGCGGCGCCCGCACCCTGCGCATCCCGCTCCTGTCGGTGGCCGCGATCCCCGGCGCCATCATGTTCTACGGCTACATCGCGATGCGCTACACGGCCGAGTTCATCCCCCTCTTCGCGCTGGCGGGCACCATCGCCGTGATCGACATCGCGCGGCGGCTGGCCGACCGCCCGAAGCTGGCCCGCCCCGCCTTCGTCGCGCTGGGGGTCTTGGCCGTCTTCGGGTTCGCGGCCAACCTCGCCGTGTCGGTGAGCGCGGCCCGGACCGCCAACCCCGGCGTGCCCCTCAACCAGCTGATCAAGGTCCAGTCCGAGCTCAGCGATGTCACCCCGGGCCGGCCCTTCGATGACCGGATCCACCGCGCGCCCACCCTCCCCCACGACGGGCCCGCCGATCGGATCCAGATCGTCGACGACTGCGACGCCGCGTACCTGGGCTCGGGCGATCCCCTGGCCCCGTGGATCCCGATCGACGCGCAGATCCGGGAGTGGGACGTCGACGTCACCACCCCACCGACCGAGCCCGTGAGCGTGAGCCTCGCCCTGGCGGACGACGTCGAGGGCGGCGGCCTCCAGCTCGAGTTCGACGGCGAGGGGCGGTACCGAGGCGTGTTCCGATCCTCGGAGGAGGTCGACGTCGGCCGCTGGCGCACGATCCCGGACCGCACGCTGCGGCTTCGCCTCTTCGCCCACCTGCCGGAGCTCGACTACATCCTGGTCGACCTCGACAAGCCGAAGGTGGGGCTCGTCGACCTGCCCATGAGCCAGCTCGATCAGACCCCCTACCGCCAGGAGCTGGTGTTCCGATCGGGCACGTTCACCGATCCGCCCCGGGCCGGCATCCGCATCACCGAGCGGGACACGCCGCGGCCGGCCACGTGTGTGGCCCTGCTCGAACGAGTGGAGCCCGCGCCGGGCTGACCGGGAGCCCGCATCGCCTACCGTCGGAGCCGTGGCGGTCGTCGAGGTGCCCGAGGAGCTCAACCTCGCGCTGGTCCACGAGGCCATCGCGGCCGCCATCCCCGACCGCGAGTGCATCGTCTGGCGCGACCGTCGCCTCACCTGGGCCGAGGTCACGGATCGCTCTCGGCGGTTCGCCTCCGTGCTCACCACCGCGGGGCTGGGGACGCATCGGGCGCTGGCCGACTGCGCGGCATGGGAGTCGCCGCACGACCACGTCGCGCTCTACCTCCACAACGGCAACGAGTACCTCGAGGCGCTGCTCGGGGCGGCGAAGGCACGCGCCGTCGGCGTGAACATCAACTTCCGCTACGTCGCCGACGAGCTCCGCTACGTGCTCGACGACGCTCGAGCACGAGCCGTCGTGTACCACGGCGCGTTCGCCGCGACGCTCGCACAGGTGCTGCCGGAGCTCCCCGCCGTCGAGCTGCTCCTCCAGGTGGACGACGGATCGGGGGCGGAGCTGCTCCCCGGAGCGATCCCCTACGAGGTGGCACTGGCCGAGGCCGAGCCAGCGCCGCCGGTGGGGCTCTCGCCCGACGACCTCTACATCCTCTACACCGGTGGCACCACGGGGATGCCGAAGGGCGTGCTCTGGCGCCAGGCCGACTTCATCGCCGCCTGTCTCGGGGTGGCGAGCACCACGGACGATCTGGTCGCGGCCGCAGAGCGCGCCGACCTGCGGACGTTGCCGGCGCCCCCGTTCATGCACGGGGCCGCCCATTGGAACGCCATCAGCGCGTGGCTCGCCGGCGGCACCGTGGTGATCCAAGTCGGACACCGTCCGCTTCGACCCGATCGACCTCCTCGACACCGTCGAGGCGGAGCGGGTGTCCTCCCTCCTCATCGTTGGCGATGCCTTTGCCCGTCCCATCGTCGATGAGCTCCAGGCCCGGCCCCGTCAGCTCGATCTCCTGCGCTTCCTCCTGACCGGAGGCGCCGTCCTCTCCGCCACCGTCAAGGCGCAGCTGCTCGAGCTCGTCCCGCAGCTGCGGATCGTGGACGTGCTGGGCTCGTCGGAGACCGGCCGGCAGGGCGTCCACCAGTCGGACCAGCACCAGAGCGTCGAGGCGGGCGTCTTCCGGCCCTCCCCGACCGCCGAGGTGATCTCGGCCGACCGGCAGCGCGTGCTCGCTCCCGGCGATCCCGAGCTCGGCTGGCTGACGCAGACGGGCCGGGTGCCCCTGGGGTACCTGGGTGATCCGGCGAAGACCGCCGCCACGTTCCCGTCGATCGGCGGCGTCCGGCACGCCGTGGCGGGCGACCGCGCCCGGGTGCGGGCCGACGGTGCGATCGAGCTCCACGGGCGTGACTCGGTGACGATCAACACGGGCGGCGAGAAGGTGTTCGCGGAGGAGGTCGAGCAGGTCCTCAAGCAACACGTCGCCGTCTTCGACACCCTCGTGGTGGGGCGGCCCAGCGAGCGCTGGGGCCAGGAGGTCGTCGCGGTCGTGCAGCTGCGGCCCGGCTCCTCCCCCACCGACCAGGAGCTGCGAGCGGTGGTCACCGCGCACCTGGCCGCCTACAAGGCGCCCCGGGCGTTCATACGGGTCGACGGGATCGCCCGCAGCCCGAGTGGCAAGCCTGACTACCGTTGGGCAGCCGAGGTGGCCAGCAGTAGCGTCTGACGCCTCATGCCCCGGCGCACCATCCGCCTCCCCTTCGCGGTCGATCTGCGCCGCAGCTTGCTGCCGCTCCGGCTGGGCAAGCACGACCCCACGATCCACCTCGCCAACACCGAGGTGGTGCGGGCGTCACGGACGCCGGCCGGGCCCGCCACCCTCCAGGTCGATCATCTCGGCGACCGTCTGGAGGTCGAGGCATGGGGTCCCGGCGCGGCGTGGGCGCTCGAGCAGGCGCCGGCCACCCTGGGCACCCTCGACGAGCGGACCGGCTTCGCCCCGACGCACCCCTTCGTGCTCGACCTCCACCGCCAGGCGGAGGGCCTGCGGCTGCCGTCCACGGGGCTCCCCATGGAGGCGCTCATCCCGGCCGTGCTGAGCCAGCGGGTCACCGGCTTCGAGGCCAAGCGATCGTTCCGGCAGCTGGTGGAGCGGTGGGGCGAGCCGGCGCCGGGTCCCGGCGGGCTGCTCCTACCGCCGGCGCCGCAGGTCATCGCGGACCTCGGCTACTACGAGCTCCACGTGGTGGGCGTGGAGAAGCGCCGCGCCGACACCCTGAAGCGGGTGAGCGCCCATGCGAAGCGGATCGATGCCCTGGGCAGCTCGAGCGGACCGCAGCTGCGGGATCAGCTCGAGTCGATCCCAGGGATCGCCGCATGGACGTCCGCGGAGGTGGCGCGCGTCGCCGTGGGCGACGCCGACGCGGTCAGCGTGGGGGACTTCCACCTGAAGCACCTGATCGCCCACACCCTCGGTGGCGAGCCCCGAGGCACCGACGAGCACATGCTCGAGCTCCTGGAGCCGTTCGCGGGGCATCGTGGCCGAGTGTGCGTGCTGATCGAGTCCGCCGGCATCACGGCGCCCAGGTACGGGCCCCGATCGCGCATCGAGCCTGTCGCCCAGCGCTGAGGGTCACTCCTTCAGGGCGACGGCGTTGGGGGTGACGTGCATGGCCGGCTCGAAGTCGGCCCGCTCCGTGGCCCTGGCTTCCCGCTGCAGCGTGGCGCGGAGGGCCAGACGGCAGCTCTCGCACGGCCCGTAGTACGTCTGGTCGACAGATCCGGCGCAGCGGGGACAGGTCAGCTCCATGGCCGTCCAGGATCGCACGGCGACGGTAGGTTCGTGCGCCATGCCTCGAGCGCCCTCGCCGTCCCTCACGCGCCACTGGCCGGCCCTCGCGCTGGCGGTGGTCGCGGGCGCGGTCGCGGCATGGGCCCACCACCGGATCTACCCCGCGCTGTCCTTCAACCGAGACGAAGCCGTGTACCTGTGGCAGCTCGACACCCTGCGCGACGGCCGGCTGACCTCGGTCGACGGCGGCCATCCAGAGCTGTTCCTGCCGTGGCTGTCCGCGGCCCGGGACGGGATGCTCTTCAGCCAGTACACGCTGGGATGGGCGCTCGTCATGTTGGCGGCCGACATCACGACCGGCTCGCCCAGCGCCGCGCTGTACGTCGGGGCGGGTCTCGCCGTCCTCGGCACCTACGCCTTCGCCTGGGAGATCACCCGCAGCCGTCCCCCGGCCATCATCGCCGCCGCGATCATGGTCGGCTCGCCGATCATGGCGATCCAGGGCGGGGTCCACCTCAGCTACCTCTTCACGCTGGGCCTCGGCCTGCTGTTCGGGGTGGGGCTGCTCTCCGGGCTGCGAACGGGTCGCATGGGAAGGGTGGTCGCAGGCGGGGTGGCGCTCGGCGCGATCTTCTTCACGCGACCCTACGACGGGCTCCTCTGGGGGCTGGCCTTCGGGCTCTACGCGATCGTCGCGGAGCGGCACCGCTGGCGCGAGCTGGTCCGACCCTTCTTGCTGGTGGGGGCCGGTGCGTTGCCGTTGGTGCTCGCCACGCTGGCCTACAACCGCCACGTCACCGGCGCGCCGCTGGCGTTCCCCATCACCGAGGCCGACCCGCTGGACACGTTCGGCTTCGGCGAGCGGCGGCTCATGCCCGGCTTCCCGACCACCGACTACACGCTGGGCTCGGGGCTCTACGCCCTCGCCAAGCACGCGTTCTTCTTCCCCTGGTTCCTGGCCGGGAGCTACCTGGGCCTCGGCCTCGCGGGCGCCGGGCTCTGGTGGGCTCGTCGACGGCAGAGCACCTTGCTCATCGTCCTGGTGGCGGTCGTGTTCCCGCTCGGCTACCTGCCGTTCTGGGGCACGTGGGTGTCCTCCGAGTTCACCCGCATCAGCGGGGCGATCTACTTCCTGTCGCTGTATGCGGCGGTTGCGGTCCTCATGGCCATCGCGCTGGTCGAGCTCCACCGCCGGCGGCCTCGCCTCACGGCGGGGCTCGTCATCGCACTGGTGCTGGCCACGATCCCCACCGCGGTGAGCCGCTTCAGCATCAACCATGAGCTGAGCGTCCGCCAGGAGCCCTGGCGGACGAGCGTGGACGCGATCGACGGTGAGGCCATCGTGTTCGTCGGAGACTCGAAGCGCTACCTGCTGTTCCTCAACCCGTTCGGCGCGAACGGCCCGACCCTCGACGATCGCCTCCTCTACTCCGTGGAGCTGGACCCGGGCATGCTCGACCTGATCGCCGAGCAACCAGATCGAACGCCGTTCATGCAGGTCGCCACCGCCGCGCAGGAGGACCTCGGGCCGAAGGAGGACCCGGAGGACTTCGACGTCGTCCTCCTGCCGGTGGAGGTGCGCCGCGGGCCCCTGCTGGAGCTCGCCGTGACGGCGGAGGACCCGGAGCACCACGCCGTGACCACCATCGAGCTGGAGGCCGCAGGACGTTCGATCCGGCGCAGCGTGCCTGACGGCACGCCCTTGCCTCCGATCACCATCGGACCCCCGGGCTCGGCGGCCGACCTGCCGCTGCCCGATCGCGGCGTCCTACGGATCACGCTCGGGCATGGAGACACCGAGGCCGATGCCCTCCGCTCCCCCACCGCCCAGCACCGCATGGTGTTCCGCGCGGCCGGCGCAGACCTCGAGGTGCTCCTCCCTCCGGCGCGCTACGACCGCGAGGTCTTCGGCGATCACACGGAGTGGCGGCGACGGCTGACCACCCCGGAGCTCGTCGTCGAGATCACCCCGACGAACCCGCCTCCGAGCGGCTGAGCAGGAGATCGGCCGCCAGCGCCACCACGGCCACCCACGCCAGCGACGGTCGCTCGACCAGCGCCCGGCTGGCGATCAGCGCGACCGGCGCGGCGATCAGGAGCACGACCCGACCCCGGGGCACCAGTCCCGCGATCACGGTGAGCAGGCTGACCGCGATCGCCACCTCGGGCGTCGCGACGACGAGCGCCATCCCGCCCGCCAGGCCCGCCGCCAGCGCGACGGCTCCCCACGATCGTGTCTCGACCGCGAGCGGCGACCGGAGGCCCGGCACGGCGACGAGCGAGGGCTCGGCCCTCGGCCGTCGCCGAACGACGATCACCAGGCACGCGAGCACGGCGACACCGGAGGCCGCGAGGCCCGCCCACACCAGTCGCTGCGGCTCCCAGCGCAACCGGACGGTGACCGGTCCGGGACCGTCGGGCGTCATGACCCAGCCGTTGGCGTATCCGTCCACGAGCGTGCGTTGGCCCACCGAGGCCCCGTCGGCATCGACCGCCCAGCCATCACCGGCGCTCTGCCCCAGCACGAACCAGAACGGGGTCCCGTCCGAGTCGATCTCTGCCTCGACGGAGGATGCTGACGCGCTCGTTGCGGTGACGGGCGGTGCGAGCTCCGACGGAGCCCCACGCGGCGCCACGTCGGCCGGCTCCCCGTCGCGGCCGCTCGAGAGGACGAGCTGGTCGACATCCCAGCCGGTCTCGGCACCAGCGGCGGCGGTGACGCGGTGGCTCCCGGCCCCGAGCGGCACGGGCGCGCACGACGTCAGCTCGCTCGCGTTCCCGTCCGCGTCCGTTGGTTGGATCCGGACCGGGAGGGGGTCGCCGTCGATCGCCACCAGGTCGTCGCGGCAGGCGGAGGCCGGCGCGCCGGCCGGACCCTCCGCACCCCGGACGGTTCCCTGGAGGTGAAAGGTGCGAGCGACGGGGAGCTCGAACCGTCGGTCGAGGTGGGCCTCGTCGTCGAGGCGGTCGGTGTCCGGGAGGTCGAGGCGCAGCCGCGTGAGCACGATGTCCAAGCCATGGTCGGTGAGCTGCTCCCCCACCCGATCGAGGAGGTCCACGGGCAGCCGGACCACCTCGGCGACCTGGGTCGAGCCCACGCCGATCTCGGCCAGCCCGACCGGGTCCTCCTCGGTGCCTCCGGCCACGCTGGTGATCTCGACGTCGAGCCGGGCGACGGCCTGCTCGGGGATCTCGACGACCTGCCCCGGCGAGGAGAGCGAGTCCGGGCCGAGCACGACGTCGAAGGCATCACCGTCGTTGACGGTGATGCTCACCGTGCTCACGGCGCGACCCGTCCGCGCCGAGGCCGGCTGCAGCAGGAGCACCTGATCCACGATGGGAGGGGAATCGGGAACGAGGGTGATCCGCTGACCCGACGGATCCCCGCCTCCGACGCGCCAGGCGGTGCTGGGATCACCGTCGACGGCGTGGGCGCCGCGATCCTCCGGTCGGTCGGGACCGCCGTCGCTGGTCACCTCGACCGTCCCGCCGACCTGCTCCACGATGGTCCGGTCGTCGTCGTCGACGTCGTCGAACGGGCTCAGGCGGAAGTCGTAGCCGGTCGGGTCCGCGGCGGTCTCACCCGCCCGCTCCGTGTGCCCTCGCGTGTCCCGCAGCGCGTAGAACCAGGTCTGGATCCGTCGCCGGTTCGAGTCGGTGACGATGAGGTCCGCGTCCTCGGCCAACGCGGCCGAGAGCTGCTCGTCGTCGAGGGCAGCCGACTGGAGCACCAGCGAACCACCGTCGAGCAGCCCCGCCGCCGCGGCGTCGACGATCCCGTCGCCATCGCCGTCCAGCACCACCGGCGCCGCGGTCGGCGCCGTCCTGACGATCGGGCGAGCCGCGTCGACGTCGTACAGGGCGACCGACGGCAACGCCGGATCGAGACCATCGCCTCCGGGCGGGCCGTAGAGCCGAGGGGGCCGGAGGCCGGGGGCTCGGTTCAGCGCCTCCCAGACGGGTCCGGGGGGCGGCGAGAAGCCACGGCCCGACTGCTCGAGATCGGCTCGGAGGGAGACCGTTCCGACGCCGAAGAGCCTCGCGATGGGCGCGACGGCCGCCGGGTCGAGCACACCGAGCTGCGCCCGTCGGTCGAGCGCGTCGAGCAGGTTCACCGACGCCGGCGTTCCGTAGGGCAGGACCTCCCGTGCCAGGTAGGGCCGGTCGGTGAGCCCCGGGGTCAGCGGATCGACCAGGTTCCCCCAGCGGTAGCCCGCGAAGGTCGAACCGGGCAGCTCGAGGATCCGCGTGCCGTGATCGCCCGCATCGAGATCCGCGACGGCGGCCCGCCAGTACTCGGGCACCTCCTCGGGCCGGTCGTGTCCGTCGGACAGGTACCCGTCCTGCCAGACGGGGAGGAGGGCGCCGAGGGCCAGGACGACCACGGTCCCGGCGCCGACCCGTGACCACGTGCGGCGCGGGATGGCGGCGACCGCCGCCGCCAGCATCGCCGCGAAGCCGAGCACCACGAGCGGCACCGCCCGGGGGCTGTTCCGGAACGCCATCCCCAAGGACGTGTCCGTGGTGAACGCCTTCCACGCCTGGCCGTACGGGGTCGCGTCGTCGAAGGGCCACGCCCCCACCGAGATGACGGTGCCCACCACCACGAGCAGGCAGAAGAAGGTGCGATGGGTCCAGCGAACGAGGAACGCGGCGACGAGGCCCGCCACCGGCACGGCGTACGTCAGCGCCACCACGACGCCGTTGCTGTCGTAGGACTCGGCCTGCTCGATGGAGTACCCCGCGGTGTCGCGTCCGTAGAAGAACCAGTTCCCCAGGCCGCGCAGCACGTCCCCGGGGGAGGATCGCTCGGCGACCGTGCGGACGTTCTCGGTCATCTGCAGCACCGGCAGCCCGTAGCGCCCCTGGAGGCGGAGCCCGACGAGCCACCAGAGCGACACCCCCGCCGCGACGAGGGCCACCCGCCCGGCCGCGAGCAGCACCGGACGGACGGGCCCGCGCGCCACCTCCAGGACCACCCACAGCAGGGGCGCCACCCCGACCAAGAGCAGCGAGGACGCGTTGATCCCGCCGGCCAAGAGGAGCACCAGGCCCAGCGCGGCCGGGGCCCGCCAGTCCCGCTGCCGGGTCGCCCGCATCGTGAGCCCGACGATCCATGGCAGCGCGACCCAGGGCATCAGGAGCACGGAGATGCGGGCCGTGAACGCGAGCTGGTAGGGGGTGAACCCGTAGATGAGCGCTCCCGCGAGCGCGCCCCCCGCGCGACCCCGAGCTGGAGGAACAGCCAGCGGGCCCCGACGATGGCGAGGAACGTCAGCGTCCCCAACCAGAGGCGCTGTGCCACCCAGTCAGGTAGGCCCACCCGGTCGAAGGCCCAGAAGAGCGGCGCCACCGGGAACAGGAACCCGAGGTGCTGGTGGGGCACACCGCCGGCGCCGACGCTGGGATCCCAGAGGTCGACGGTGCGCCCGAGGAACCGCGCCGGGTCGAGGTACAGGTACTGCTTGCTGTCGGCGCTGACGCGACCGGGCGACGACAGGAGGAACGGGATGTAGACGAGGGCCGCCACCGCCACGAGCTCGGGTTTGCACGGGCGGCGCACGGCGGGCCACGGTAGTCGTCCCCCTTGACGGGCCTATCGCGACCGGGCGCCCCTGCTCGTCCGTAGGATCGCGCCGTCCCCGCCGCTCTCTGGAAAGCCCTTCGCCGATGCCCCCGCCGCCCGACTCGATCACCACCTCCGTCGATCCAGGCTCGGTCGTGGTCATCGGCGCCGGTCCCGCGGGGCTCACCGCGGCCTACCAGCTGGGCAAGGCGGGCCATGTCTGCACCGTCCTCGAGGGCACCGACGTGGTGGGCGGGATCAGCCAGACCGTCGTCCGGGACGGCTATCGCTTCGACATCGGCGGCCACCGGTTCTTCACCAAGGTGCCGGAGGTCGAGGCGCTGTGGCACGAGATCCTCCCCGACGAGGACTTCATGCAGCGCCCGCGGTCGAGCCGCATCTACTACCAGGGCAAGTTCTTCGACTACCCGCTGAAGGCCTTCAGCGCCCTCCGCACGCTCGGCCCCGTCGAGGCCATCCGCTGCGGGTTGTCGTTCCTGTGGGTGCGGGTGCACCCGCCGAAGGACCAGACCACGCTCGAGGGCTACGTCGCCGCCAACTACGGCTGGCGCCTCTACGGGCACTTCTTCAAGGCCTACAGCACGAAGGTGTGGGCCGTCCCCCCGTCGAAGATCTCGGCCGAGTGGGGCGCGCAGCGCATCAAGGGGATGACGCTGTGGACCGCCGTGTGGGAGCCGTTCCGCGCCCGGTTCGCCGGGAAGCGGGGCAAGGGCCAGCAGGTCACGAGCCTCATCGAGGAGTTCCAGTACCCGAAGCACGGACCCGGGATGATGTGGGAGCGCTGCCAGACGCTCGTCGAGGGCCAGGGGTCCAAGGTGGTGTTCGAGGCACCCGTCACCAAGATCACCCACGCCGACGGACGGGCCACCGCAGTGGTCGCCGGTGGCTCCACGTACGACGCCGACCACGTCATCTCGTCGATGCCGTTCAACGGCTTGCTCAAGGCCATGGACCCGCCGGTTCCCGCCGAGGTGCAGCGCGCGGCCGACGACCTGGAGTTCCGTGACTTCCTGTCGGTCGCCCTCGTCGTGCCCGCCGAGACGGTGGCCTGGACCGACAACTGGATCTACATCCACGACCCCGAGATCAAGACCATGCGCGTGCAGAACTTCGGCTCCTGGTCGCCGCACATGGTGCGCGACGGCCGCAACGTCCTCGGGCTCGAGTACACCGTGCAGGAGGGCGACGAGTGGTGGACCGCGTCGGACGAGGATCTGGTCGAGAAGGGCAAGGCCGAGCTCGAAGCGCTCGGGCTCATGAAGGCCGCCGACGTGGAGACGGGCTACGTGGTGCGGATGCCGAAGGCGTATCCGGTCTACGACGACACCTATCGGGCCAACGTCGAGGTGCTCAGGGCGTGGTTGGCGGAGCACGCCCCGAACGTGCACCCCGTGGGCCGCAACGGGATGCACAAGTACAACAACCAGGATCACTCCATGCTCACCGCCATGATGACGGTGGAGAACATCCTGGGCGCCTCCCACGACATCTGGGAGGTCAACGTCGAGGAGGAGTACCACGAGTCCTCGAGCGGGACGCGCGGCACGGGCCGCGACGCACCGATCCTCCCGAAGCGCTCCTAGCGGCCCCGGCGCAGCACTCGGTCGCGGAACGCCCACCAGGTGACCAGGACCATCGCTTCGATCACGATCCGGCCCGACATCTTGGACGTGCCCCGGACGCGGTCGGAGAACGTGATCGGAACCTCCGTGATCGCTCCGCCCGCTCGCCGCACCCGGTAGGCCATCTCGACCTGGAACGCATAGCCGTCGGCGCTGGTGGTCTGGTAGTCGATGGTCTCGAGCATGTCGGCGCGGTAGGCGCGGAAGCCGGCGGTGGCGTCGCTCACTCGCAGCCCGAGCACGAGCCCCACGTAGCGGTTGCCCCAACGCGAGAGGAGCAGCCGGTGCCACGGCCAGTTCGGCGTGCGACCCCCGGCGACGTAGCGGGATCCGATCGCCAGGGCGGCGCCGTCCGCCACCGCCTGCAGGAGGCGGGGCACGTCCGACGGATCGTGGGACAGGTCGGCGTCCATCTCGAGCAGCACGTCGTGGCCCATCGCCAGGCCCTGCTCGAACCCGGCCCGATACGCACTCCCCAGCCCCGCCTTGTGGGTGCGACGCAAGCACCGACACCTCACCGACCTCGCGCCCCGCGGACTCCGCCAGATCGGCCGTGCCGTCCGGGCTGCCATCGTCGACCACCAGGACCGACACCGTCGGCGCGGCGGCCCGCACCCGCTGGAGCACCACGGCGATGTTCTCCGCCTCCTGGTACGTGGGGATCACAACGAGGGGCCGCACCGGATCGGTCACGTCCGTCACCCTAGTGAGCGCCGTCGGCCGTCCTGGGGTGCCCTGAGCCCGCGTGGGCGCACCGATAGCATGTCGGCTCCCATGCCCGCTTCCGCTCTCGGTCTCGCCGTCCCTTGAAGCTGCGCATGCCCTCACGGCCGTCGTGGACGGCCGGTGAACCAGGTCGCTTCGTCGCTGCCAGCGCGGCCGGGGCGGGCCTGGCCCTGTTCCTGTTCACCCTGGTGCTCACGCGCGGCCGCGCCGACCTCGTCCAGTGGCAGCGCAGCGGTGGCTTCTACGACGCGCAGGCGCACGCGTGGCTCGCCGGGAACTGGGAGATCCCCGACCACGTGCTCACCATCGAGAAGTTCCTGCACGACGGCCGCGCGTACATGTACCAGGGACCATGGCCGGCCCTCCTCCGCCTTCCGATCGTCGCCGTCACGAGCCGCTTCGACGGCCGCCTGACCCAGCTGTCCATGGTCCTGGCCACGCTGGTCGCCATGGTGGGCACCGCCCACCTCCACTGGCAGGTACGGCGGCTGCTCCGTCCCGACTCGCCGGTGCGGCGCCCCGACCTGCTGGTGGCCGCGCTGGCCACGTTCGTGGTGGGCGGCGGCTCGGCGCTGCTGTACGAGGCCAGCCGGGCGTGGGTGTACCACGAGGCCGCGCTGTGGGGAGCCGCGTGGACGATCGTCGCCATCAGCGTGGTCCTGAGCTGCACCCAGAGACCGAGCCGCGGACGCTTTGCGTGGGCCGCCCTGGTCACCACCCTGGCGGCGTGCTCGCGCCTGTCGGTGGCCGTCGGCGCCGTGGCCGCGCTGGGCATCCTCACCGGCGGCAACCTGCTCGCTCGGTGGGTCCGCCGGCGGGGCGAGGCGAGCGGCGGGCTCGGACGACTCCGATGGGCCGCGAGTGCCCCGCGAGCAGATGGGACCCTTCCGGTCCTGGCTCCCGGGCTCGCCGCGTTCGTCCCGGTGGCGGTGTACGCGACCGTCAACTACATCAAGTTCGGCACGCTCTTCTCGATCCCCTTCTGGTCACAGGGCTTCACCCTCCAGGACGAGCAGCGCCGCCAGTTCCTGGCGGTGAACGACGGCACCCTCTTCGGGATGAAGTGGGTGCCCACCACGGTCGTCCAGTACACGCGGCCGGATGCGCTCCGGTTCACCTCCCAGTTCCCGTTCGTCGACTTCCCGCCCGCCCCTCGGCCCTTCAGCGGGGTGGTGTTCGACCTCGCCGACTACAGCAGCAGCCTCCCGTCGTCCATGCCGTTGCTGGCGGTCCTCGCGGCCGTGGGGATCTTCGTGCTGCTGCGCACCCGTGGTGGCCCCTCCGGCACCGGCGTGTCGGCCCTGCGGGGACCCACCCTCGGTGCCATCGCCGGCGGCCTCACCATCCTGCCGTTCGCGCTACATCGCCAACCGGTACCTCGCCGACGTGGTTCCGGCGCTCGTCATCGCCAGCCTCGTCGGCGTCCACGCCATCCTGGCGCGCACGTCACGCGCGGGCCCGGACCGCCCGCGCTGGGCGACACCGCTGTGGGTGGGGCTGGGCGTCCTGCTCGTCGCGGGCGTGTGGATCAACCTCTCGTTGGCGCTGATCTTCGGTCGGCTCTACAGCTCGGACGTGAAGGACGACGTCGCCGCGGCCTTCGTCGACACCCGCTACGACGTCCCCCAGGCGATGGGGCTCGACCCGCACATCCCCCTGCGGCCCGACGAGGCCCTGCCCCTCGACGCGCGCCGCGGCGAGATCGCCATCTTCGGCGACTGCGAGGCCATGTACCTCGCGGACGGGATGCCGATCAACGGGGCCAAGCCGCTCCCGTGGAACCCGCTCGTGCGATCGGAGGCCGGGGGGCGCTACCTCCGCACCATCACGTTCCCGGCCGAGGAGCCCGGCACCCGCCTGCCGCTGCTCACCTTCACCAGTCCAGACGGCGACGGGCAGGTCCACGCCGAGTGGATGGGCGGCGCCGGCGTCCGGTTCACCTACCAGGGCCCGGGCGCTGGGTTCAGCAGCCCGGTGCTGTTCCTGCCCGCCCGATCGCACCTACACGCTCGATCTCGTGATCGACCCGCGGATCGACTTCATCCAGGTGTGGCTCGACGACCAGCTGGCGTACCAGGACATCTACTCCGCCGACGACGCCGTGATCACGATCGGCGCCGACGCCATCGGCGATCCCCTCCTCGAGGACACCTACACCGGTCGCTTGGACGCGCTCCCCGAACGCAACGTCGCGATCTGTGAGGAGCTGCGCCGCGAGGCGTCGTCCTGAGCGCTCAGGTGGCGGGAGCCAGCTCGTAGATGAACTGGTAGGCGAAGAGCTGCGGCCGCAGCCCCACCAGGGCTCGGTCGGCTCGCCGCACCGCGGCGCGGAAGCCGCTCTCGCCGGTGGAGGAGGCGCCGCGGTCGGCGACCTCCAGCGGCAGCCCGATCGACTCCTGGCGCCGGATCTCCCACCCGTTCGACGCGACGAGGTGGGCGAAGCTCCGCTTCGTGAAGAAGCGCAGGTGGCCGCGGTCGAGGATGCCCCGGGCGTCGTAGTCGAAGCGGCCGATCAGCGACGCGTCCCCTCGGGTACCAGTGACCGAAGTTGGGGATGCTCGTGATCACGCTCCCCCCGGGTCGGAGCACGGCCCGGGCGCCGTCGAGCACCTTCTCGGGAGCCCGCACGTGCTCGAGCACGTCGGCGCACAGCACGATGTCGTAGTCGCCGCCGACCCCTTCCGGGATGCCATCCTCGAGGTCCGCCTGGAAGAAGTCGGTGAGCTTCTCCCGCACGCCCTTGTGCTCCTCGAAGTCGACGCCCACCACCTCGTGGCCCATCTCCATGAGACGGGCGCCGAGCTCCCCGTCGGAGCAGCCGAGGTCGAGGATCCGGGACGGCGGCAGCATGCTCATCCAGCCCTGGATGCGCCCGTGGGACGAGTCGGCCCCCTCCTTGACGTCGTAGGCGCTGGTCGGCGAAGGCCGTCTCGCCCGTGCCGAAGCCCAGCTTGTGCGCCCGGTAGCGGAGCACGTCCTTCGTGACGTCCTTGGCGTACCCCATGCCGTCGACGTAGCAGATCTCGTCGCCGTAGTAGGTCGGGATCGGGATCTCGTGGATCCGAAACCCCGCCTCGTGGAACTGGATGATGATCTCGGTGTCGAAGTTGAAGCCGTCGGAGTTCTCGTCGAGCGGGAGCTTCGAGAGCGCCTTGCACGTCGTAGGCCCGGTAGCCGGAGTGCCACTCGGTGAGCTCGGTGCCCACCACGGCGTTCTGGAAGGTCGTGAGGATGCGGTTGCCCACGAACTTGTACGCCGGCATGCCGCCCCGCCGGGCCTCGCCCTGGTTCATGATGCGGGAGCCGAACACCGCCTTGGCCCGTCCGTCGACGATCGGCTCGATCATCGACGGCAGCAGCTCGGGCGCGTACTGGCCGTCGCCGTGGAGGAGCACCACGACGTCCCACCCGTGCTCGATCGCGTACTGGTAGCCCCACTTCTGGTTGCCGCCGTAGCCGAGGTTCTCGGGGTGACGAACGATCTTCAGCGGCAGGTCGGGTGAGATCTGCTGGTACCCCAGCGCCACCAGGTGGGTGGAGTCCTGGCTGTAGTCGTCGCCGACCAGCACCTCGTGGATCTCGCTCCGGAACTCGGCGGGGATCCGATCGAGCGTCTGGGCGAGGGTGCTGGCGGCGTTGTACGTCACCACGAGGATCCCGATCTTCGTCATTGCGTGCTGAGGCTACAGGCTGGACGTCGCGCCGCGAGGTGACCGATCACGCCGATCGCGGAGCGCTTGCACCCCGGCCACCAGCGCGAACGCCGCCATCACGGCGATGGTGGGCTCGGCCCCGCTGCGCATGCGCGTCCCTCCGTAGATGAGCAGGGTGGTGCCGGTGACCAGGACCGGGATCCCCACCAGGACGACGGTCTCCGCCGCCCGGCCTCGCCGGACACCGAGCACGGCGCCGGCGACGGCCAACGGGAGCAGGACCAGGTGCAGCCACTGCCCCACCCGCTGGGACGGACGGTGGCGACCCTCCGAGACGTCGAAGGCCAGCTGGTCCTCCGCGAAGGCCAGGCCCCACATCCGGGCGACGCGAGCGACGACGACGCGGGGCACCTCGTCCCGGTGCTCCTCGATGAACCGGCGTCCGGCCTTGCCCAGCTCGTCGTCGAAGCGGCGGGCGTCCCACTCGCCCCCGTCGGGCGGCCCCACGTCCACCAGGTAGCTGGCCGCGCCGAACTGGCAGTCGTAGTCGAAGCCCCCCAGACCGGGGCCCTGGTAGGCGCGATCGCAGTTCGAGCCGAGGAGCGTCTTCCCGGAGTTGGTCGCCATCGTGACCGCGCCGACCTGACGCTCGTTGCGCACCAGCCAGGGCGTCACGACGAGCACCACCACCGCCCCCATCACGGCGATCGCCCGCAGCGCGGCACCGAGGCCCAACCCGCTGAGGGCGATCGCGGGGACGCCGACCAGCACCGCGAAGCCCAAGGCCTCGGGGCGGTTCAGGGCGGCCAGCCCGATCAGACCGCCGAGCACGACGACACGGGGCAGCGCTGGGGAGTCGACCACGCGAAGGGCCGCCAGCAGCACGGCGGGGACCAGCACGACGTGCAGGCTCTCGCTCATCACGACCCCGGCCGACTGGTACCACATCGGGTGGAGCGCGGCGATGGCGGCCGCGGTCAGGCCGACGGCAGGGCCTCCGAACCGGCGCCCGAGCAGCGCGACCAGCCCGACGCCCGCCCCGGAGAGCAGGGCCAGCGCGACGCCGTGGGCGCGGTAGGACTCGAGGCCCACCAGGTCGAGTGCCGCGAGGACGAACGGGAACACCGGCGGGTGCTCCGCCGACGGCTCCAGCCGGTCGCTCCCCGGGGCGGCCAGCAGCAGGCCGTCTCCGTCGGCGAGCGACTCGGCCATCGCTCGGTAGACGATCGCGTCACCCGGGGGAGGCAGATCCGGCGCGATCAGCACGGCGAACGCGACCCGCACCACGATCGCCGCCCCGATGACCAGGAGGAGTCCGGGTCGCCACCAACGGGGGTCGGGGTCCACGGCGCCGAACGCTACCGCCGGGCCACCAGGCCGCCGTCCCACCCTCCTAGGATCGCCGGCGTGCCCGAACCCGTCGTCCTCGTCCACGGCTTCGCCACCTCGAGCGCCCGCACCTGGGGCGACAACGGATGGCTCGACCTGCTCGCGGACGTGGGACGCGATCCCGTCGCCGTCGACCTGCTCGGGCACGGGACCGCCGACAAGCCCCACGACCCGGCGGCCTACAGCGAGATGGAGTCACTCGTCGCGGCACAGCTGCCCGACGCACCGGTCGACGCCATCGGGTTCAGCCTCGGCGCCCGGGTGCTGCTCACGATCGCGTGCGACCAGCCAGAGCGGTTCAGCCGCCTCGTGCTGACCGGTGTCGGTGCCAACCTCCTCCGCACGGAGGGCAGCGACCTCATCCTCCGGGCCGTCGAGGGCGAGGGCGACCCCACCAACCCGGTCGTGCAGTACTTCGCCGGGCTGGCCCAGCACCCCGAGGTGGACCGGGAGGCCCTCGCGGCCTGCCTGCGGTCACCGCGACCGCCGCTCACCCCCGAGCGGCTGGCCGCCGTGCAGGTCCCCGTGCTCGTCATCCTCGGCGACAAGGACTTCGCCGGCCCCGCCGAGCCGCTCGTCGACGCCCTGCCGGACGCCCGACTCGTCACGCTCCGCAACGTCGACCACTTCGCCACGCCGAAGGACTTCGGCTGCATCGATGCGGCCCTCGACTTCCTCGGGGCCGCCCTGTGAGCGCTCGGTGACGGCTGGCTTCGTCCTCGGCGTCGACCTCGACGGTGTCTGCGGGGACTACACGAGCAGCTTCCGCGCCGTCGTCGCCGAGGACCGCGGCATCGATCCGGACGTCCTCGGCGATGCTCGATCGTGGGACTTCGCCGAGTGGGGCATCCGCGGCCCCGACGAGTTCGACCGCCTCCACCGGTTGGCCGTGCTCGAGCACCGCATGTTCCGGCACATGCCACCGCTGCCCGGGGTCGCCGAGAGCCTCTGGCGGCTGTCCGATGCCGGCGTGTGGATCCGCATCATCACGCACCGGTTGTGCGTCAACTGGGGCCACGCCATCGCGGTGGCGGACACGGTCGCCTGGCTCGACGACACGGGCATCCCCTACCGCGACATCTGCTTCCTCGGGGCCAAGCCCGAGGTGGAGGCCGACTGCTACGTCGACGACGCGTCGCACAACGTCGTGGCCCTCCGTGAGGCCGGGAACCACGTGATCGTCTACGACGCCCCGTACAACCGCGACGTCGACGGACCCCGAGCCGCGTCCTGGGCCGAGGTCGAGGCCCTCGTGTTCGATCGCGTCGCCGAGATCGGCGTCCCGCTCCAACCGCAGCTCCCCGGAGTCGACCCCGGCAGCGATCGACTGACCCGCCGCGTGACCCACCCCTGGGCCTGAGCGCGCGGCTCGTTCAGGCCGGGACGGCCTCCGGACCTGGGACCACGCTGACGGCCGCTCCCCCAGCGGCCGCAGAGCGGTAGATCGCATCGACGACGACGTGGGCCCGGAGCGCGGTCCGCAGGTCGGGGTGGGGACCGGGCTCGCCGGACGCGACCGCCTCGACGAACCCAGCGTCCTGGTTCGGCTGACGGCCATCGTGTCGCTCGGCGACGGCGTCGAAGAGCTCGTCCCCCTCGAGGGAACCCTGACGCTCCCGGGCGGGTCCACGTCACGGGTCCGACCACGTCGTGCTCGAGCGTGAGGAACGCGTGCTCGCAGATCACCTCCAGGCGCCGGAGGCTCGGACGCTCGAGGAGCTGGTGCCACACGCTCGTCAGGCTCGCCTGCGCCCCGCTCGCCAGCTCCATGCCGACCACCATCGTGTCCTCGATCCCCGGGTTGCCGTGGAAGGTGCTCGACCGCGCGCTGACCGACACGAACGGTCCCAGCAGCCACTCCAGCGCGTCGACGTCGTGGATCGAGTGCTCGAGCATGGTGCCCGCCCCCGCCGCGCCGGATCAGCCGCGCCACGTGGATCCGTACATGCCCTGCACCGGCAGGAACTGGTCGTCACGGAGCACGACGGCTTGGACGCGGCCGCTGCGAGGGTCGTCGATCTGGTGCTTCAGCTCCAGGAAGGCCGGGCTGCTGCGCAGCACCAGCCCCACCTGGTTGACGACGCCGGCCGCCTCGACGGCCGCTGTCATGGCCGCCGCGCCCTCCAGGGTGGTCGCCAGCGGCTTCTCGCAGAACACCGGCAGACCCCGCTCCGCCGCGGCCGCGACCAGGCGCGGGTGCTCGCTCGTCCACGTGCACACGTACACGGCGTCGACCGAGTCGAGCACGGCCTCCTCGCTGTCCATGGGCTCGGCGCCCGAGGCACGGGCGAACGACGCCGTCCGCTCCGGCTCGAGGTCGTAGACGGCCGCGATGTGCGCGTCCGCGCCGGACCGACGGAGGCTCTTGCCGTGGTACGTGGCGATCAGCCCCGCACCGAGGAAGCCGACGCGGACGGTCACGTGTTCTGGACGGTGAGCCCGCCGTCGACGGGGATCACCGCGCCCGTGATGAAGGACGCCGCCGGGAGCAGCAGCGAGAGCGTGACCTGCGCCACCTCCTCGGGATCGCCGTAGCGCCGCATGGGGACGCGCCGACGGGCGAACTTCACCTTCGCCTCCTCCGGGATCAGCTCGGTCATGCCGGTTCGGATCGGCCCGGGGCAGATGCAGTTGACCGTGACGCCGGTCGGGCCGAGCTCCACGGCCAGCGACCGGGTGAGCCCCACCACCCCGTGCTTCGACGCGGTGTAGGGGGACATGCGAGCCGTGGCACCGAGTCCCTCGGTGGAAGCGACGTTGACGATCCGGCCCGCCCGATCGCGCTGCAGGTCGGCGAGGCAGGCCCGGATCGTCCGGGTGTAGGCGGACAGGTTGACGGCCAGCGTGACGTCCCACGCGGCATCGAACCCGTCCTGATCGATGGGCGCCGGCACGCTGATGCCCGCGTTGTTGACGAGCAGGTCGATGGGCCCGAGCGCGCCACGCGCCTCGGCCATCGCGTCGGCCGTCGACGCGGCATCCGCCAGATCGACCTCGATCGCGATGGCCCGGCCGCCGTTGCCCACGATCTCGTCCGCGACCGCGCTGGCACCGCCGGGGGTTCGGTCGAGCACCGCCACGGCCGCGCCCTCGTCAGCGAGGAGGTGGGCGGTGGCCCGACCCATGCCGCTGGCCGCGCCCGTCACGACGGACACCTGGCCTGCGATCGAGCGGCTGAGCTGCGTGAGACGTGACATGGGCCGTGACCGTAGCGGTCCGACCGGACGGTAGAACCGTGAGGTGAAGCTGTCCGATCTGGCCGTGGCGCTGGTCCTGGCGATGCTGGCGGCCATCCCGTTGGCGCTCAGCGTCTGGGCGCTGCTCGACGCCGCGCGCCGTCCGCAGTGGGCCTGGGCCCTGACCGAACGACGCCAGGTCGTGTGGATGGCGGCGATCATGCTCGGCACGCTGACCGTGATCGGCGGGGTGGTGCTGTGCGCGTACTACCTCACCAAGGTGCGCCCCGAGGTCGCGGCGGCGGAGGACGGCCAGATCTGAGCGGACCGCTAGCGGTCCTGGATCGCGAGCGGGGGCGCCCCGTAGCGGCCGCGAGCGTGGTCGAGAAGCGCCCGCACCCGGGCCCGCGGGTCCCAGTAGGGCCCCCGCCGGGACGGCGACGCGAGCCCCGCGAGGAGCTGTCCGATGGCGAGGAGGAAGCGGATCGTGGCGTGGTAGCGACCGGAGTGCTCGCGGACGAGCAGCAGGGTGTTCCGGAGCTGGAGGTAGTCGATGACCGCGATGCGGGTGCCGAGATCGGGGTTCACCACGATCGCCCCGCGGATCAGCCCCGTCTCCCACCCGGCCGCCTTGGCGCGCAGGGCCAGGTCCGCCTCCTCGCAGTAGGCGAAGTACCGCTCGTCGAACAGCCCCACCTCCTCCAGCACGGTCCGGCGCACGATCATCAAGCGTGCCGTGCGGGTGCCCCGCCGGCTGCCAGCCCTCGTCGACGCTGGCGGGAGCCAGGATCCCCCCGAAGTACGGGTCGACGATCGGCGTGGCGCCGTCGCCGAAGTCCGCGCAGGCCAGGCCGGCGCGGGGACGCTCCTCGACGGCGCCGAGCATGCGGGCGAGGCAGTCGGGCGCGGGCTCGGCGTCGTGCGGGGCCAGCCCCACCCACGCGCCATCGCATCGCGTGGGGGTGGGCGAGCACGTGGCGGAACCCGGCGTTGGCCCCCGGCCCGAAGCCCCGGTTCCGGGGCAGCTCCACGAGCTCGACGCCGTCGGGCAGACCCGCGCGCACCGTGGCGATGGCGTCCGGGGTCGACCCGTTGTCCACGACGACCACCCGCACGCCGTCTCCGCACGTCCTGGGCGAGGAACCGAGCGACCGTGCCCAGGCACCGCTCGGGCCGGTTCCAGTGGAGGATCACGACGGGCAGCACGCCCGCCATCCTGACCCCTCCTACGCGGTCGCCCGCAACGCGTGGAGCACGAGGGCGATCAGGGTGCCCTTGGCGTCGGCCCGGGAGCGGGCGTCGATGCCGAGGACCGGGACCTCGTCATCGAGGACGAGCGCACCGCGCACCGACGCCAGGTCGTGCGAGAGGAGACCGTCGAAGCGGTTCACCGCGATGGCGAACGGGATGCCCCGCGCCTCACAGAAGTCGACGGACGGGAAGGCGTCGTCGATGCGTCGGCTGTCGACGAGGATCACCGCGCCGATCGCGCCCCTGGCCACCTCGTCCCAGGCAAAGCGGAAGCGCGACTGACCTGGTGTGCCGAAGAGGTACAGGACCAGGCCCGAGTCGAGCGAGATCCGGCCGAAGTCGAGCGCGACCGTGGTCGCGACCTTCGTGGCCACGGCGCCTTCGTCCGTGCCCATCGACACCTCGGTGATCGGCGCCTCGGTCGTGATCGGCACGATCTCGGAGATGGCGCCGACGAAGGTCGTCTTGCCGGCGCCGTAGCCCCCGCACACGACGAGCTTGACGGGCATTGCCCCCTCGCGCTCGTCGAAGGGGTCCGGAACCGTGACCCAGGTCATAGAGCTTCGAGGCCCGCCAAGACGCGCTCGAGGAGGACCCGGTCGACCGCACCGTCCGCGTTGGGATCGAGCGGGAGGTTCACGTGCACCAGACCTTCGGAGGTCAGGTCGCCGACGAGCACCCGGATCACACCGACGGGGACACGGAGCAGGGCGGACACCTCCGCGATGCTCTGCGGGCGCTCGCACAAGCGCGCGATGGCCGCCCGCTCCAGCACCAGGCCGGAGCGGTCCGCGTGGGGCTCCGTCACGACGATCGCCTCCACGGGGATGGGCGCGGCGCCCCCGGCCCGCGTCCGCCCCTTCACGAGGGCGTACGGGCGAACGAGCGACGGTCCGTCGTCGTCGCGGCTGGAATCGAGGTCGCGAGGGCTCACCGCAGCAGCGCCCCCTGCAGCTCGGCCCGCAGCTCGGGTGTGAGCACGGAGCCCGCCCGGTCGACGAACACGGCCATCTCGTAGCCCACCAGGCCGATGTCGCAGCCGGAATCGGCCACCGCGGCCAGTGCGGAACCGTCGCTGATCCCGGTCACGAACAGGAAGGCGTGCTCCATCTCGACGATGACCTCGTTGACGCGACCGCCGCCGAACCGGCCCGCGGCCCCGTAGGCGAGGCCGATGAGCCCGGAGGCCACGGCGGCGAACCGCTCTGCCGACTCGCGATCGAGCTCCTCGGACACGGCCATGGGAAGGCCGTCGGCGGACAGGACCACTGCCTCCGACACGCCCGGCACCTTGCGCACGAAGCCGTTGAGCAGCCAGCTCAGGTTCCTCGCCTCAAAGCTCAGCTCGTTCGTCTGTTCACTCATGATCCCTCCTCTTCGCCTGGACCTTCGGAGGTCCGACCGGCCCGTAGGCCAGAGCGATAGCGAGACAACAGCGCCCGCACCTCGTCCGGGCTCCGTCGGACGGCCGGGGCGACGATCGGCTCCGGCACGGCCTGCGTCGTGGCGCCGGGAACCCGACGGCGGAGCGACCGCACGTCCTCATCGCCGGGACCGGCCGCGGCCTGACGAGTCGCGAGCGGCGGCTCCACCAAGGTGGGCTCGCCCTCCCGATCGAGGAGCGCCTGGATGCCCGCGTCGAACTCAGATCGGGCGGGGAGCGCATCGCTCAAGCGCGCGGGGGCGCGTGCCGTTCGGCGAGCACCGAGGCCTCGTCTGGGTCCGCCTCGGGGACCGGTGCCGCGGCCACGGGCGGCGGGGCCGGCGTCGGGCGGGCTTCGCCCTGCTCCTCCACCAGGAGGTGCTGCGGCAGGATCACGTACGCGGCAACGCCCTCGCCCTCCGTCGAGCGCAATCGGACGGTGATCCCGTGCCGAGCGGCGAGCCGCGCGGCCACCAGGCACCCGAGGGCCCGACCGAGCGCCAGGCCGGTGACGGGCGGATCGCGCAGGACCTCGTTCAGCTCGTCGAGCTGCTCCTGGCGCATCCCGACGCCGTGGTCGGTGATCACGATCTGATAGGTGCCGGCCGTCATCGCGCCGTCGACGCGGACGGCGCTGTCCGGCGGCGAGAACTGGGTGGCGTTCTCGAGGAGCTCGGCCACCAGGTGGGCCACGTCGCTCCCGGAGGGGCCGTGCAGGGTCGCGGCGGCCAGTGAGCCCAGCTCGATCCGCTCGTAGTCCTCGACCTCGCTGAGCGCGGCGCGCACGACGTCGACCACTGCGATGGGCTTCGACCGGCGCGGCCCGGACTCGGATCCCGCCAGGATGAGGAGGCTCTCCGCGTTGCGGCGCATGCGCGTCGCGAGGTGGTCGAGGAGGTACAGGTGCTGGAGCACCTCCGTGTCCTGCTCCTCCGCCTCCAGCTGGTCGAGCAGCTGGATCTGGCGGTCGATGAGCGCTTGGTTGCGGCGGGCGAGGTTCACGTACAGGTCGCTGATGCCCTTCTTCAGCAGCAGGGACTGCTCGGCGGCGACGTCGACGGCGACCAGCTGCACGGCGTTGAACGCGTGGGCCAGCCGCCCGATCTCATCGTCGGTCCGGACCGCGATGGGCTCGAGCGCGGCGGCCATGTCCTGGTCGTCGTCGATCGGCTGACGGAGCGCGTCCACGAGCTTGGGGAGCCGCTCGGTGGCCAGGTCGTCGGCGGCGTCGGTGAGCTCCCGCAGGGGACGGGTGATGGATCGAGCCGCCGCCAGCGCCAAGGCCAGGGCGAGGAGGAGCGCCGAGCCCGCGAGGACGAGGTAGGCGGTGCTGGACTGCCGCGCGGACGCCTCCACGGCGTCGATGTCCAGGAGCGCCTCTGTGGCCCGAGTCCCCTCGACCTCGCGCAAGACCTGCTGACGGGCCGCCGCGTCATCGAGCCACCTCGAGAGAAGGCTCGGGGGGGCGCCGTCGATCACCTCGTCGACGGCCCGCCCGGTCTGGGTGGCGGCGCCCTGCAGCACCTCGCTGCGGCGCTCGGCGATGAGCCCCGGCGGCGAGGCGGCGAGGTACGCCGCCCGGTAGGCCGCTTCGTCGGCCCGCTGGCTGGTCAGGCTCTCGGTCTGCCCGCTGCGAAGCTCGCCCCAGGCCGACGCCGCGGCCATCTGCGCGTCCTGTCTCGCGGCGGCTTCCTTCGACCGGCCGAGGAGGGCGAGGGCGGTGAGCTGGTTGTCGAGCCCGAGCTCGGCCGTCACCGCTCCGACGGAATCCTCCACCAGGAGCATCGCGTCGATCGAGGGAGCGAAGGGGTCCGTCCACGGCACGTCGGAGGCCGACGAGTCGGTCTGGGATCGGATGCCGCCGAGGCCGGCCAGGTGGGCTCGTGCCGACCGCGCGACGGTCGCGATCGCGGGGTCGACGGCACCGAGCGAGACGAGCGCGACGTCGGCCCGGGTCACGGCGTCGTCGGTGATCGTGCGCTGGACCGCGAGCGCCTCCTCCACAACGGGACCCGCGCCGGCTCTGATCGCCGCCGACAAGGTCCGCTCCGCCTGCAGCGCGTCGACCGCGACGGAGACGTCGGCCACCTGCTCGGTGGCGCCGGCCGCGCGATCGGCATCGTCAGCCTGACCGCGGCGCTCGATCGCCTCCGGTACGGCGACGGCGAGCAGCAGGGCGAGGGGCACTGCGATGACGGCAACGAGTCGCGTCCGCACGTTCAGCTTGCGCAGCAATCCACATCCTTCCGCCATGGCCGCGATGCCGCGACGACGCCCATTCCCCCTGGTGATCGGCCCGGGACCCCCCCACCTTGAGCCGCTGCCTGGCAGGCTGGGCCGATGGACGCCCGCCGGATGCTGACCTACATCGACGCTTCGCCCTCGCCCTTCCACGCCTGTGCGGAGGCCGCCGCTCGTCTCGAGGCAGCCGGCTTCACCGCCCTCGCCGAGGTCGATGCGTGGCCCGCCGCTCCCGGCCGTCACTTCGTGCAGCGCGGCGGCAGCCTGGTCGCGTGGCAGACCGCGGCGGAGCACACGCCCGCCACCGGGTTCCGGATGATCGGCGCCCACACGGACAGCCCCAACCTGCGGATCAAGCCGCACCCCGACGCAGGGCGGGTCGGCTGTCAGCAGCTCGCCGTCGAGGTGTACGGCGGCGCGCTCCTGAACTCGTGGCTCGACCGCGATCTCGGACTGTCCGGGCGGGTGGTCCTGCGCGGCGCGACGGGCCCAGAGGAGCGCCTGCTCCTCGTCGATCGGCCGATCTGTCGGGTTCCACAGCTGGCGATCCACCTCGATCGGGAGATCACCGCCAACGGCTTGCTCCTCAACGCCCAGCAGCACCTCAGCCCGATCTGGGGGCTCGGCGACGTCACCCCCGGCGGGTTCGCGGCCTTCGTCGCCGGCCAGCTCGACGTGGAGCCCAGCGCGATCCTCGCCTGGGACCTCATGCTCCACGACGTGGTCCCCAGTGCGGTCATCGGTGCCGACGACGAGCTCATCAGCGCTCCCCGTCTGGACAACCTCTGCTCCTCGTGGGCGGGGCTCGAAGCCCTGCTCGCCGTGGCCGATGAGGGTGCGAGCGCTCCCCGCCAGGTGCCGCTCCTCGTGCTGTTCGACCACGAGGAGATCGGCTCCACCTCGAACCGCGGCGCCGCGTCGGCGCTCCTGCCCGCCATCACCGAGCGGATCGTGCGGGGCCTCGGCGGCGACCGCGAGGACCACCTGCGAGCGCTCGCGGCCTCCGTGTGCTGTTCGGCCGACATGGCCCACGCCACCCACCCGAACTACGCCGACCGGCACGAGCCCGGGCACCAGATCGCCTTGAACGGCGGTCCCGTGCTCAAGGTGAACAGCAACGTCCGCTACGCCAGCGACGCGTCCAGCTCGGCGAGCTTCGTGCTGGCCTGCGAGCAGGCCGGCGTGCCGCTCCAGCGCTACGCCCACCGCAGCGACCTCCCCTGCGGGTCCACGATCGGCCCCATCACCGCGGCCGCGATGGGGGTGGCCACCGTCGACATCGGCGCACCGCAGCTCGCGATGCACTCGGCCCGCGAGCTCTGTGGCGCGGCCGACCCGGGCCACTACACCGCGGCGATGACCGCGTTCCTCGCGCCCGCGGACTGACGATGGAGGTCGCCGCCGCCCGATCCGCGCTCGGCCTGGGCCCCACGCCGTCCTGGACCGAGGTGCGAGTGGCCTACCGGGCCCAGATCGCCGCCGCCCACCCCGATCGCGCGGGCGGTGACGCCGACCGCGCCGCGCTGGTCACCGAGGCCTACGCCACCCTCGAGCACGCCCACCTCGAGGGTCGGCTCCACCACCCGCCCACCGCCCCGAGACCGGCAGCCGCCACCACCGTGCGCACCCCGCCCCTCCGGGACACGCTCGACGAGCCCCCGGAGGTGCTCGATGGCGACACGGTGCACCTGCCGGTTCCGGCCGACGAGGCCTTCGTCCGCGTGCTCGAGGCGTGCCATCGCATCGGCGACGTCACCTACATCGATCGGTCCTGCGCCATCCTCGAGACCCTGGTCCAGGTCGACGGGGAGGGCACCTGCAGCCTCGTCATCACGTTCCAAGGGCGGGCGGACGGCACGGACGCGTTCTGCACGCTGGAGGCCATCGAGCACGTGGCGTCGCCACCCGTGCGCCCGGTGGTCGAGGACCTGGTCGCCGCGCTGCGATCCGCTTGAGGCCCCAACACGGCAGACTGGTGCCATGCCTGACGATGACGAGCTGCGCGAACGGCTCACTCCCGAGCAGTACGAGGTCACCCAGAAGGGTGGCACCGAACGGGCCTTCACGGGGGCCTACTGGAACACGAAGGACCCGGGCACCTACCGCTGCATCGTCTGCGATGCCGAGCTCTTCCGCTCCGACACGAAGTACGACTCCGGCAGCGGGTGGCCCAGCTTCACCGAGCCGACCGCCGGCGACGCCGTGCGGCTGCTGACCGACTCCAGCCACGGGATGCTCCGCACCGAGGTGCGCTGCGCCCAGTGCGACGCCCACCTCGGCCACGTGTTCCCCGACGGCCCCGGCCCCACCGGCGAGCGCTACTGCATGAACTCGGCCTCCTTGGCCCTGGAGCCCGACCCGACCTGAGCCCCGTCGCTCGCCGGCTCGTGGAATGACCGGCGCCGCCCGGACGTAGAACGGCGGTGACCCCTCCGCCACCATCGCGCGATGCGCCCGCAGCGCCGCGTAGCGTCGTCATCCTGTGAGCGGCACCAGCCCCCCGCGCGACCCTCGCAAGGTCCACATCCCCGCCCCCGAGGCCGAACCCGCCGGGGCTCCGGCGCCCCGCCCTCGCGCGCCCGCCGCCACCGCCCCCGCGGGCCGGTCCGAAGCATCGGTGTTCGCCCCGACGAGCGACCCCGCCGCGCCCGCGCGTCCGCGGCCGACCCAACCGCCGCCCCAGACCCGAGCGGTGCCACCGAAACCCGCCCCGAGCACCAAGACCAAGGCTCGCGCCGCGCCGGCGGCGGCGCGTGCTCAAGCTCATCGCCGTGCTGCTCCCGGTCATCCTGCTGCTCGGCCTGCTCGGTGGCTTCCTCTACGCCAGGTCGGTCTTCAACCGGATCGAGAAGATCCCGATGGCCGACGTGCTCAGCTCCGGGGGCGGGGGCACGAACTACCTGATCGTCGGCTCGGACTCACGCGAGGTGCAAGACCTCATCGATGCCGGACTCGATCCGGCCGGCTTCGCCGACGGCGGCGGCCAGCGGTCCGACACCATGCTGCTCCTGCGGTTCGAGGGCGGCGAAGCGAAGATGATGTCGATCCCGCGCGATCTCTACGTCCCCATCGCCGAGACGGACGGGTCCAGCAAGATCAACGCTGCCTACAACGGTGGACCGCGCCGCCTCGTCCTCACCGTCGAGCAAGCGCTGGGCATCCCCATCCACCACTACATGGAGGTCGACTTCGTCAGCTTCGCCCGGTTGGTCGACTCCCTGGGCGGGATCACGATCGACTTCGAGCACCCGGCGTTCGACCTCAACTCCGGCCTGGACATCAGGGAGGCCGGACCCAACCACCTCGACGGCCCGCAGGCCCTCGCGTTCGTCCGCGCGCGCCACCTCGTCGAGGTGATCGACGGCGAGGAGCAGCCGGACCCCACCGCGGACCTCGGCCGCGTCCAGCGCCAGCAGCAGTTCCTCAAGGCGGTGTTCTCCGAGCTCGGATCCTCCAAGAACCCGCTCACCCTCGCCCGAGCGGCCGACGCCACCACCGGCGGGCTGCGCATCGATGACACCTGGACTCTGTTCGAGGCCATGCGCTTCGCCTGGCGCCTCCGCTCCCTCGAACCGGCGACGGTCGAGCTGCCGACCGAGTTCGGCCGGAACGACTCCGGATCGGTCCTGTTCCTCGTCGAGCCCGCCGCCGACGCCGCTCTGGCCCAGTTCCGCTAGAACACTCGGCGTGGATCACGAGGTCGCCGTGCGCACCACGGTCGCCAGCCCGACGGCGGTGGTCGCACAGGCCACCACCTGGCAGGAGTTCCCCCGGCTCTGGGGATCGCTGCTCGACGAGGTCTACGCCTTCGTCCGCGCCGGCGGGACGACCCAGACCGGCCACAACGTCATGCTGTACCGAGACGACGTGCCGAACGTCGAGGTGGGCGTGCAGGTCGCGGGTCCCTTCGCCGCCTCCGGGCGGGTGATCCCGTCGGAGCTGCCGGCCACCCGCGTCGCCAGCACCGTCCACCGGGGCTCCTATGACGGCCTCACCGCCGCCCACGACGCGGTGCACGCGTGGTGCGCCGAGCACGGTCACGTCCTCACCCGCACCCGCTGGGAGATCTACGGCGACTGGCGCGAGGACCCCGACGAGCTCGAGACAGAGATCAGCTGGGAGCTGGCCGCGCCAGCGTGAACCGGTCGCTGGCCGGCCTCACGGGGGGTCGCTCCGGGTGCGACCCCGAGCACCGGCCTCCAGCCGGTGGCCCCAGGCGAGCGCCGCGCCCGCCGCGACGTAGGCCGCCGTGAACAGCGTGGGCACCCACGAAGGGTCCTCATGGTCGCTCAGGCCGTTGGACTCCTCGGTCCACGTGCACTCCAGGCCCAGCGGCCACCACGACCACGAACCCTCCCCGAAGTTGGAGTCCCCGGTCTCGTGCTCGCACCAGACATCATCGGTCCAGAGGAGCAGCGCAACGCCCGCCGCTCCGACGACCCCCACCAGCGCCCACCCGATGGTGAGGATGGCGAGCACCCACGGGGCGATGCGCGGTCTATCCGTGGCCATCCGCGGATCGAGCGGTCGCTCGGTCACCCATCGGCTACTGGGGGAAGTTCGCCGACAGGGACAGGCAGAACGGGTGGCCCGCCGGATCGAGGAGGACGAGATGGCCCTCGGGCTCCGGTTGCGATCGCGCTCGCACGGCGCCCAGGGAGACCGCCCGACGCTCGGCGATCGTCGAGGTCATCGACCTCGAGATCCAGGTGGCCTTGCTTCGGCACCGCCCCCACCGGCCAGGTGGGTGCGGTGAAGTCCTCGACCCGCATCGCGGTCAGCAGGACGTGATCGAGCTTGACCACCCCGATCTCCTCCCTGACGAACAAGATCTCCCCGCCCAGCAGGTCGGCCCAGAACGTGGTCAGCGGCCCCGGGTCAGCGCAGTCCAACGAGATGGCGCCAAGGCGGATCTTCGACACGCGGCCAAGGTAGGCCCCGGGGCCCGCGGGGGCACACGATCTCCCCCGCCCGTCAATGGACGGGTGGGACCGCCATGCCGACCGTGTCCGGCGCCGTCTCGACGAACCCATGGCGCTCGTACAACCGACGGCCAGGCGCATCGGCGAGGAGGTTCACGTACGCGCCGGGTGGCGCGACCTCTCGAACTCGGTCGAGCAGGGCGCTGAGGATCGAGTCGCCGAGCCCGCGTCGCTGGTGCTCGGGCAGCACCGCCATGTCGACCACGTGGAAGTACCAGCCGCCGTCCCCCAGCAGCCGGCCCATCCCGACGACGTCGCCGGACGCCTCGTGCACGACGTGGCACGCGGCCCAGCTGCCAGGAAGCGCCGCCTCCGCCTGCGCGGGTGTCTTCGGCGTCAGCCCTGCTTCGAGGCGCAGGCGCAGGTACTGATCCACGGTCGGAGTCGACATGTCGAGTCGATAGCCCTGGGGAGCCGCCACGACGTCAGGCGTGGCGCTCGATCGAGGCGGCGGCGCGCAGGCGGTACAGGTCCCGCAGAACTCCCATCTGCGTCCCGTGGTGGCTGACCTCGTTCAACGCCGCGCCGGTCACCTGGGCGCCGGTCCCCATCGGTCCAGGACCGCCGTAGCCCCAGAACCGTGTCGGCCGCTCGAGCTGCTCGTCCGTGGCGGACCGCAGCGCGGCTTCGAGCGCGCGCCAGCCGGCTCGCATCGCGGCGACCGCCTCGTCGGCGGTCGTGAAGATCGGGTGCTCGGCGATGTACGGCGACGACCATCCGCTCTCGGCCTCGTGATCGCCGCCGAAGAAGTCGAGCTCCGCCGTTCGAGCCGGCACGGAGCCCACGTGCCAGAAGAGCCAGCGCGATCGAGGTGAGCGGCTCGATCGCCTTGCCCTCGCTGGCCGCCCAGGCCAGGTCGGCATCGAAGTCCGCGGCCCACTCCCCCACGACGAACGGTGTTGGCGTCAGGCACTTGTCCCGTGGCTGCACGCTCCACGAACCGGGCATCGGTTCCCAGAGGAGCTCTTCGTCAGTGAGCCCGTTCCACGCGCGGTTCAGCGTGTAGAGCTCGATGAAGAGCATCATCTCGAGCAGACCTTCGGCTCGCTTCCCAGCCACGACCGGACAGTACCGCGACACCATGATGCGGCTCTGGCCGGGTCACTCCTCGTCGGTCTGATGGAACGGGTACAAGCGGAAGCCTGGCTTGCGGAAGTGGGGAAAGGACTCATAGAAGTCGACGGCCCCGTCCTCGCTCAGGAGATCCACGCGCTCGGCGCCAGACAGGCGCAGCGCCTCCTCGACGAGCTCGCGGCCCAGCCCCTTGCCTCGGTGGCGTTCGTCGACCGCGACGTTCGCCAGAAACGCCTGGATCTCGCCGTCGCTGAACACCTCAGCGAAGCCGACGACGGCCGCCTG
>CAVRKU010000027.1:0-64619 GCA_963721695.1 uncultured Microthrixaceae bacterium | reverse complement strand
ATGTCACCCGGGCGAGCGCGGGCCTACTCGTCAGCGTCGATCGCGGCGCCATCGGGTCCGACGACGTACCAGATGCCGCCGACACCCTGACCGTTGGTGTCGCCAGCGGCAGCATCACCGGAGAAGAAGTAGAGCGGCCATCCGTCGACCGTCACCTGGTCGTCGCCGTCATCCCGCGTCGCGGAGGAGAACAGGGCGAGATCGAGGCCGTCGCCGACGGTCGGCGCACCGTCCGCCACGAGCGGCGGCCACGTCGTGGCGCAGTCGTCGTTGCACGTGGGCGCGCCGCCGTTGTCCGGCATGAAGATGTAGAGCGTCCTGCCCTCGCTGGTGAGGATCTGGCCGAGTTCGGACTCGGCGACCTCGACCGTGGCGGGGCTTCCGCTGGCCTCGGTGCTGTCCGTGGCCGTCGTCACCGTGGTCGACGACTCGGTCGGTGCGGTGGTGGTGGTGCTCGCATCGTCGTCATCGCTGCTGCACGCGGCGGCGGTGAGGGTGAGCGCGGCCAGGGCAAGCAGAGCCCGGGTGGGACGGGATCGCACAGGCACAGGAGACCTCCATCGAGTTGCACGGTCACCGTTGAGTACGCACGCCGCACCGGCAAGGTTCACGAGCCGCTGATCGTTCTCTGGGCCCTACGGTGCTCGCCGTGACGCCGGCCCTCCGAACGATCAGCCTGCTCCTCGTGGCGACCGTCGTCATGGCCTGCACGGGCGACGGCGACGCACGCGAGGAGCCCTCGACCACGCTCCCCGGCGATGCGGAACCAGCGCCGACGGAGTGGGCCACCGCCGGGGCCGACCTGTCCAACAGCCGCGCGGTCATCGGCGGGCGGCTCCGTCGATCCGCCGTTGGTGACCTCGAGGAGCGGTGGACCGCCGACCTCGAGACCCTCGGGGCGTTGAGCACCGTCCCGCTGGTGGTCGATGGCGTCGTGTACCTCCAGGGCAGCTCGGGCGAGGTGGCCGCGCTGGACGCGTCGAGCGGCGACGAGGTCTGGCGCTCCGCGCCGACCGGCTTCAACATCGGGCCCTTCGGCGTCGCCGTCGACGACGCGTTCGTGTACGCGCTCGACGGGTCGGAGGGTGTTCTCGCCCTGGATCGAGCCACGGGCGAAGAGACGTGGTCGACCGATGTCACGGCCACCGCGACGACGGGGATCGACATCCAGCCGGTGATCGCAGGCGACCTCGTGCTCGTCAGCTCCGTTCCCGTCAGCCTCAACGGGATCTACACCGGCGGCGACCGAGGCGTCGTGACGGCCCTCGACCGCGCGTCCGGACAGGTCGAATGGACCTTCGACACCGTGCTCGGTGACGACCTGTGGGGCGACCCCGCGGTCAACTCCGGCGGAGGGGCCTGGTACCCGCCCGCGGTGGACCTCGAGCGCGGTGTCGTCTACGTCGGTACGGCCAACCCGGCGCCGTTCCCCGGCACGGCCGAGCACCCGAACGGGTCGAGCCGTCCGGGCGACAACCTCTACACCGAACTCGGTCGTCGCCCTCGACCTCGCCACGGGCGAGCTGCTCTGGTACCACCAGGTGAGCCCCCACGACCTCCTGGATCGCGATCAGGTGCACACCCAGATCGTCACGCTCGATGATGGCGATGACGTCGTGGTCAGCTCCGGGAAGTCCGGTGTCGTCGTCGGCGCTCGACCCCGAGGACGGATCAGAGCGCTGGCGGACCGAGGTCGGCCTCCACGACAACGACGACCTCCACGAGCTCGACGGCCCCACGATGGTGGCTCCGGGAACCTATGGCGGGGTGCTGACACCACCGGCGTGGCACGAGGGCGTCGTCTACCTGTCGGTGGTGAACTCGCCCACCGAGCTTCGCCCCGACGAGACGGCCTACTTCGGCGCGCCGATGGGCGTGGGTGACGGGCAGGTCGTCGCCGATCGACGCCGCGACCGGCGAGGTGCTGTGGGACACCGACGTCCCGGGCGACCCACTCGGCGCGGCCACCGTGGTGAACGACCTCGTGCTGACCGTGCTCCTCGACGGCACGCTCGTGGCGATCGACCGGGCGAGTGGGGAGATCGTGCACACCATGAGCCTGGGTGGCGGCACGAACGGCTGGATGGCGGTGGCGGACGACCAGCTGCTGATCCCCGTCGGCACCAGTCCCCCGGCACGGCTGGTGGCGCTCGGGCTCTGAGCCCCCGTTACCCTGAGGTGATCGTCGAGAACGCAAGGATGCCCATGTCGCCAGACACGGTCACGGAAGCGGTCGCCTTCCTCGCGTCGGAGGGCTACGTCGACGACTACCGGCTGCGACCAGACGGGATCGTCGGCGGTGACGCTGGCGCCGCGCACCCCCTGGCGACCGCGGTCGTGGACTACACGTTCCGCTTCGAGGGAGACAGCGATCCGGGTGACGAAGCCATCGTCCTCGGCGTGCACTGCACGGACTGGGACCGCAAGGGCGTCATCGTCTCTGCGTACGGTCCCGACGCCGACCCGGAGCAGACCGCGCTCCTGGTGGCCCTGGCCGGATCCACTTGAGCGACCTGTGGATGGACCCATCGGAAGATCCGCGCGTCCCAGGAGACCCCGTGGGCGAGAAGGCCACGCTGCGGGAGTACATCACCCACTACCGGCTCACGCTCGAGCTGAAGTGCAGCGGGTTGGATGCCGAGCAGCTCGCTCGCCGCTCGGTTCCCCCCAGCACGCTCAGCCTGCTGGGCCTGATCCGGCACCTGGCCCAGGTGGAGAACCACTGGTTCCAGCGCGTGCTGCAGGGGCGCGTCGACGGCCCCACGTCTCTACAAGCGCGACGACGACCACAACTGGGACTTCAACGGGGCGGTGCCCGAGCCCGCGGTGGTCGATGATGCGAACGCGGCGTGGAAGGCGGAGATCGCCGCCGCTGACCGCTGGTTGGACGCCCTCGACGAGGCTGACCTCGGTCGGGAGGTTCCGCTCGACGACGAGACGGTGAGCGTCCGCGACGTGCTCGTCCACGTCATCGAGGAGTACCCGCGGCACGTCGGCCATGCTGACCTGCTGCGCGAGTGCATCGACGGGCGGACCGGCCAGTAGCGGAGGTCCGCCCGTCGAGCTCAGCACGGCTCCGTCGGGCGCAGGAACGACATGCGGCGCGCCCACTCGGCAGCCAAGCGCAGGTCCTCGGGACCGGCGCGACGTGCGGAGGGTCGATCATTGCGACTGTTTCAGGGGTTCTCGAAACAGCCTGTTGCATCCCCTAATTACACGCTTGTAATCTGGAGGGCATGAGCAGGACCGTCGATCCCACCGAGATCCGGGACACGACGGACCGCCTCGCCCACCCCTCACCCGCCTCGACCTGGGGTCCTGTGTGCCGGCGACGCTCGCCGAGCTGGTCACCCTGGGGGAGCGGATCGAACGGCTCGGGCACGGGCTCAAGACCCGGGCCGCCGCCCGCGTCGCGGCGTCCGCGGTGTGGCAAGGCGACGGCGACCGGACCGCAGCGGACTGGCTGGCCCGCCAGACCGGGACCTCCAAGGCGGATGCGGGGCGGCTGGTCGAGACCGGCCGGCAGCTCGAGGCCCTCCCTGCGGTAGACGGCGCCGTCACCCGGGGCGAGCTGTCCGCGAAGCAGGCCGAAGCCATCGCCGGCGCGGCGGCCGCGGATCCGGGCGCGCAGCGGCGGCTGCTGCCAAGGCGAAGGACGGGTCGCTGCGCGAGCTCCAGGACGAGTGCCGCCGCACCCGCGTCAACGCCGAACCGACCCCGACGCCGCCCACCGGCGGGCCCACGCCAAGCGGTCCTGCCGGACCTGGACCGACGCCGACGGGGTCACCGGGCACCTCCACCTCTCGGGGCCCGTCGCGGAGGTGGCCCGGGTCGACAACGCCATCCGCCACCGCGCCGACCGCCTCTTCCGTCAGGCCCGGGCCGAGGGCCGGCGCGAACCGTCGGAGGCCTACGCCTACGACGCCGCCACCCAGCTCATGACCGCTGCCGGTGACGGCGAGCCCGTCCCCGCTGGTGCCGACGCCAAGATCATCGTCCGCATCGACCACACCGCCCTGCGCCGCGGCCACGCCATCGAGGGTGAGACGTGTGAGATCGCCGGGATCGGACCCGTCCCCGTCGCCACCGTGCGGGAATGGATGGGCGACGCCTTCCTCGCCGCCGTGCTCACCAAGGGCGACGACGTCCAGACGCGTGGTGCACCTGGGGCGCAAGTTCACGGTCCACCCAACGCACCGCCCTGCAATGGCAGAACCCGATCTGTGCCCGCAAAGGCTGCGCCAACCGGCTCGGCCTCGAGTACGACCACTTCGAAGACTGGGCCACCACCCACACCACCCGCGTCGAAGCCGCCAAGCGGTTCTGCCACCCCTGCCACCAGCTCAAATCCCGCGGCTGGCACGTCTCCGAACCCGATGAGCACGGCGAGTGCACCTTCACCCCACCCGACCTCAAAGCCCTCGCCGACGCCGCCGCCACCGCCGTGCAAGCCAGACGCCGCCGGACCCGAACCACCGGACCCGCTCCCCCACTCCCCGACACCGGGTAGCGGCGCACGCCCGCACGGTGATCGGTACGGTGCCCGTCGATGGCGACCTTCGAGGAGTGGGCGGCGCGCGCGGATGACCACGTGGTCGACGGGCTGCGCCTCGCCGTCCACGACGAGGGCTCGGGGCCGGTGGTGACCTTCCTGCACGGCTACCCGTCGTCCTCGCTGGACGCCGTCCCGCTGTTCGAACGCCTGGCGGGCGAGGCGCGACTGGTCGCGCTCGACCTGCCGGGCTTCGGCGCGTCGGCCAAGCCGCCGGACCACCAGTACTCGATCCACGGCGCCACCGACGCCGTCGAAGGGACGTGGCGGCAGCTGGGAGTGTCCACGACGGTGCTGGTGGCGCACGACTACAGCGTGTCGATCGCCCAGGAGCTCCTCGCCCGGCAGCTGGAGGCACCGGAGCGCGAGACGGTCATCACGGCGGTCGTCTGGTGCAACGGCGGTCTCTGGTCCGACCTGCACCGGCAGACGCTCGGCCAGCAGCTGTTGCTCGACCCCGAGCACGGTGCTGCGGTGGCCGACGCCATGGACGAGGCGGCCCTCACGAACGGGTTGCAAGGGACGTGGGGCTCACGGATCCCGATGAGCGAGGCCACCTCGCACGGGATCTGGCGGTCGATGGAGCACGACGGCGGGTCGAAGATCGCCCACCGCCTCCTCCACTACGTGGCCGACCGGCTGGCCAACGGCCCTCGGTGGATCGGGGCGCTCGAGACGGCGCCGGTGCCGATGCGCTTCGTGTGGGGTGATCTCGATCCCGTCTCCGGCGGCCACGTCGCCGACCGCATGGAGGAGCGGCTGCCCGAGTGGCCGGCCGGCCGCGAGCTCATCCGGCTGGCGGACGTGGGGCACTGGCCACCGCTGGAAGCCCCCGACGAGGTGGCGGCGGCCGTGCGGGCGCTCCTGTGACCGAGCCGGTGTTCCGACACCTCGACGATCCCGACGTGCCGTGGCAGGAGGTCAAGCGGCAGCGCAACGCCGACGGCTCGACGTCATCGGTCTGGGAGAAGTGGCTCGCCTTCAGGGGCGATCCGCCGTACCTGTCGCTGTACGGGCGCTACGACCCCGGGATGGTCGTCCGGCGGCACGGCCACCGCAGCCCGCACGTGGTCTTCGTGCTCGAGGGCTCCATCTGGTGCGGCGAGCGCCTGTGTCCGGCGGGCACCCACATCGAGCTGCCCGAAGGAGCCGCCTTCGGACCGTTCCGGGCCGGACCGGAGGGCGTGACGATGTTCGAGGTCATGATGGGCGACCCCCGCTCCTGGGGCGACCAGCCCGAGCTCGTCGAGGCGCTGCGGGCCGAGCACGGGATCACCGAGCTCCCCGATCCGGCGATCGACCTGCCCGACTGGCTCGAGGACGAGCGCGCCGTGTGGAGCTCGGATGGCTGACCCCGCTGACCTGACCGCCGACGCGGCCGAGGCCGCCAACCCCGCCATCCCGGCCGCCACGGTCATCCTGGTCCGCGACGGCGACGCGGGGCTGGAGGTGCTCATGCTGCACCGCGTGTCCAAGGTCGCCTTCGGCGGGATGTGGGTCTTCCCCGGTGGCCGGATCGACGACGAGGACCGCCGACCCGGCGACGACGACCTGGATGCAGCCCGGCGAGCCGCCGCTCGGGAGGCGCTGGAGGAGTGCGGCCTCGCCGTCGACGCCGACGACCTCGTGCCCTTCGCGCACTGGGTCCCGCCGCCCATCAGCCCCCGGCGCTTCGCCACGTGGTTCTTCGTGGCGCGCGCCAGCGCCGGTGAGGTCGTCGTCGACGGCGGCGAGATCCACGAGCACGAGTGGCTCCCGGCCCGGGAGGTGATCGCACGGCGCGACCGCGGGGAGGTCGTCCTGGCTCCGCCGACCTGGATGACGCTCCACGATCTCGCCCAGCACGGCGATGTCGACGCGGCCCTCCGCGAGGCCTCCGAGCGCGACCCGATCCCCCGCTACGCGACCCGCTGGGCCGAGGTGCCCGGCGGCGCGGTCGCGATGTGGCACGGCGACGCCGGCTACGAGCCGAGCGACCCGGATCAGGCCGGACCGCGCCATCGCCTGTGGATGCTCGAGGACGGCTGGCGCGTGGAGCGCAGCCTCCGATGACCGGTCGTCCGACGCCAGCTAGGGCGAGGGCACGCCGCGGCGCTCCAGCCAGCGGTCGATGAGCATGCGGGCGATGCTCATGCCGGGCGGGATCATCGGCAGGTCCTCCGCCCGGTACCACTGCGCGTCGACGATCTCGGAGGGGTCGATGACGATCTCGCCCGCCGCCCACTCCGCTTCGAACCCGATCATCAGCGAGTGGGGGAACGGCCACGGCTGGCTGGCGACGTACCGCACCTCGCCCAGCTCCACCCCCACCTCCTCGCGCACCTCGCGGTGCACGGCCTGCTCCATCGTCTCCCCCGGCTCCACGAACCCGGCGATGCAGCTGTACATCGGCACCGGGAAGGCGCGGCCGCGAGCGAGCAGGGCCTCCTCGCCGCGCTCGATCAGCGTGATGACGGCGGGCGCCAGGCGCGGGAAGGCCAGCAGGCCGCAGGAGGGGCAGCGCCGGGCTCGCTCCCCCGGCGCCGGTTCGGTGGCCGTGCCGCACCGACCGCAGAACCGCGTCGTGCGGTCCCACTCCACGAGCTGGACCGCGCGCCCGGCGAGCGTCCAGCGGTGGTCGTCGACCCGTCCGTACAGCCCCATGAGCGGTACGAGGCCATCGATGACGATGTCCGGCACCCCGTCGCCGTCGAGGTCGACCGCCCAGCAGGCGGCGCCGTCGAGGGTGCCCAGCACCTGGCGAGGCGCCTCGGGGGCGATGTCGTCGGGATGCTCGTCCAGCACGCGCACCTGCCCCTGCTGGACGACGACGGTGATCGCACCGGACCAGTCGTCGGGCAGGTCGAGCACCGGCACGAAGCGGGGCTGGGTCACGTGAGCACACCTCCGGGGTCGACCAGGTCGTTGGCATCTTGGTCGGACCGCACGACGGCGACCACTCCGGCGGCGATGAGCAAGCCGGCTGGCCACGCCGCGGCCGGTGGCGTCTCGCCGAAGGCGATGTGGGCGATCACGGTCGCGCCGAGGATCTCGAACAGGATCGCCACCGAGACCACCGTCGGGCTCAGGTTCCGCAGCACGTAGTTCACGAGCGTGTGGCCCGAGCAGCTGCGCGCCGAGCACCAGCCCCCCGATGGCCAGCCACGTGTCACGGTCGTAGCCGCTGAGCACCTGTCCCGTGACCACGCACAGGCCGAGCAGCAGGGCCGCGGCGGTGGCGTAGCAGGCCAGCGCATAGACCACCGTCGACACGTGGCGGCGCACGTCCGCGCCGACGGTGACGTAGGCCGCCGCCAGCATGCCGCCCAGCAGCGCGAGGAGATCGCCGAACAGCGCGCGCGAGGAGATGGAGAGGTCGACCCCCGTGAGGAGGAGTGCGCCTGCCATCGCGAGCCCGATGCCCACCCAGGTGCCGCGCTGGATCTGCTCGCCGCGATGGCGAGCGATGAGGGCAGCCCACACGGGCTGGGTGGCCACGAGCGCCACCGACGACGCCACGGACGTGAACGAGAGGCTCGGGATCCACGTCGCGAAGTGGGCGGCGAGGAACGCACCGGCGAGCGCGTGACCGCCGGCGGTCGGCCGCGGAGCGAGCTCGCCACCCTGCCCGCTCGGCGCGTCGGGCGAGCAGCCAGGCCGCGAGGATGGGCAGGCTCGAGCGCGTTGCGCCAGAAGGCGATGGCCAGCGCCGGCGCGTCGGCGCCCGCGATGAGCGGCGCGGAGGTCGACACGGCCACCACGGCCACTCCCAGCAGGAGCAGGTCTCCGACGGGGGCACGATCGGGCGACGCCACGAGCAGTAGGGTCCCACGCCACGCCGATGATCCGGGGGGACCAGCCATGCCGACGCCAGCCGCCAATGACGAGGTGCGCGAGGGCGCTCGCCTCCTCGCCCGCCTCATCGAGCCGCTCGTGGGGCAGGTGTACTTCTCACCCGAGTGCCACGCGCGCTACGAGGCGCTGGGCTTCAGCGCCAGCCCCGGCGCCCTCCCCAACGGGGTCGCCCTCCCGGACGGCCCGGCGTACTTCACCAGTCGGGGCTCAGCCCTCGGGCAGGCGCCCGGCGAGCTGGTGGCGGCCGCCTTCGGGGTGTTCAACGTGGAGGCCGTCGTCCCGGCCGTCACGTTCGGCTGGGGGGTCACGGACGCCTCCACCATCGCGGACGAGCGGCTTCGCGGCGCCACGGAGCAGCTGGAGCGGATCCTCGGACCAGCCCCCGACGGGATCGAGCGCGCCAACGAGCTGCTGGCCCGGGCCGTGGAGCCCCTCGAGCCGTGGGGACGGGCGCTGTTCGCGGGAACGCTGTCGCAAGCCCTTCCCGGCACCCCCATGGGTGACCTGTTCCGGCTCGGGGATCGTCTCCGCGAGTTCCGCGGCGACAGCCACATCGCCGCATGGGTCGCCGCCGGGCTCGACGCCACCGAGATCGGTCTGCTGACCGAGCCGTACTGGGGGATGCCGACCCGCACCTACATCCGCACCCGGGCGTGGAGTGACGCCCAGCTCGATGCCGCGGAGGCGCGGCTGGTGGCGGCCGGGCACCTCGAGGACGGCACGCTCACGGAGACCGGCCGGGCGTTCCGCGAGGGCATCGAGCTGGCGACCGACGCCCAGATGGCCCCCGCCATCACCGCGCTGGGTGACGACCTCCCCGAGCTTGCGGCCCTGTTGGAGCCCTGGGCCCGAGCCGTCATGGACGCCGGCGGCTACCCCGCCAGCCCCCTCGCGCTCTCGCCGAGCTAGTCCCTAGCCGTCGTCACCGCCACCGGCCGTTCCGGCGGCCGCAGGTGCCGAGGGGTCCACAAGTAGCGTCTCGGGCGATGCACCTCGGGGACCGGATCCGAGAGGCGGCGGCACGCGTCTACAGCGCGCCTGGCGCTCGTCGGCGCGGATCCCCACGATGACGAGGACCTGCGTGCTCGAAAGGCGCTGCTGGTCCTGATCTCAGTGTTGATCCTGCCGGTCGCGGCGCTGTGGGGGGTGCTGTACCTCGCGTTCGGATCGCCGGTCGGCGTGGTGCCGCTCGTGTACTTCAGCGTCCTGCTCGGTGCGATCGCCGTGTTCTCACGCACGCGCGACTTCCCGTGGCTGCTGCGGGTCGGCCAGGTTGACATCCTGCTCGCGCCGACGCTGTCGATGATCCCGCTCGGCGGATTCCTCGACTCCGGTGGCGTCGGCCTGTGGGGCATCCTCGCCCCGCTCGGTGCGCTCGTGTTCAGCGACGTCAGGTCGGCGATCCGCTGGTACGTCGCGTTCCTCGTCGTGTTCCTCGGATCGGGGATCGCGGGCGAGATCGTGGGCCCGATCTGGGAGCCGCTGCCCAGCTGGTTCACGAGCACGATGCTGGCCCTCAACATCGCGGTCGGCGGCGCCATCGTGTTCACACTGCTGGCGGTGTTCGCCAGCCAGCGCCGCGATGCGCTGGCCGCGCTCCGGGAGGAACAGGCCAAGGCCGAAGGGCTCCTGCTCAACATCCTGCCCCGCTCGATCGCCGACAGGCTGAAGGCCGAGACGCAGCCGATCGCGGACCAGTTCGAGTCGGCCTCCATCCTCTTCGCCGACGTGGTGGACTTCACGCCCTGGTCGGAGCGGCTCTCGCCCGCCGCGGTGGTGGGCTACCTCGATCACCTGTTCAGTCGCTTCGACGAGCTCGCGGAGTGGTACGGGCTCGAGAAGATCAAGACGATCGGCGACTGCTACATGGTCGCCGCGGGCGTTCCGACACCACGCCCCGACCATGCTCACGCGCTCGCGCTCATGGCGCTCGACATGCTGAAGGCGATGCGCTCGGACGACGACGTCGGCCACCTCGGCCTCGAGCTCCGGGTCGGCATCAACTCGGGGCCGGTGGTGGCGGGCGTGATCGGCCGGAAGCGCTTTCTCTACGACCTCTGGGGCGACGCCGTGAACACGGCCAGCCGCATGGAGTCCCACGGGACGCCGGGGCGGATCCAGATCACTCGCGCGACCTACGAGCTGGTCGCCGACGAGTTCGAGTGCGAGCCGCGGGGGACGATCGCGGTCAAGGGAAAGGGCGAGGTCGAGGCCTGGTACCTCCTCCGGGCGTCCTAGAACTCGGGCTCGTCCCAGAAGGGCCACTCGCCTGGGATGTCTCGGGGCACCTCGTCCGTGAACTCGGGGGGGCGCTTCTCGAGGAACGAGACCACGCCTTCGCGGGCGTCGTTCGAGCGGCCGAGGTTGACGATGGCGGGAGAGTCGATCCGGTGGGCGGCCATCGGGTGGTCGGCGCCGAGCATGCGCCACAGCATCTGACGGGTCATCGCCACCGAGACCGCGGAGGTGTTCTCCACGATCTCACGGGCGATCTCGTAGGCCGCCGGCAGCAGCTCGTCGGCGGGGTGCACCGAACGCACCAGGCCGCGATCCAGCGCCTCGGCCGCGTCGAAGACCCGACCCGTCATGGTCCACTCCAGCGCGGTGTTGATGCCGACGACGCGCGGCAGGAACCAGGACGAGCAGGCCTCGGGCACGATCCCGCGCCGCGCGAAGACGAAGCCGAAGCGAGCGGACTCGCTGGCCAAGCGGACGTCCATCGGCAAGGTCATCGTCACTCCGACACCGACCGCGGGTCCGTTGATCGCCGCGATGACCGGCTTGGTGCAGGAGTAGAGGCGAAGGGTGAGGAGCCCGCCCTCGTCGCGATGCGCACCGGCGGTCCCACCGGACCCCGTCGCCGGGCTGCCGGCGTCGATGTCGAACGTGGCGCCGCCCGACGCGAGGTCGGCCCCGGCGCAGAACCCCCGCCCTCGACCGGTGATCACCACCGCGCGCACGTCGGGGTCGGCGTCGACGCGGTCGAGGACGTCGCACAGCTCCCGCTGCATGGGGACGGTGAAGGCGTTCAGGCGGTCCGGGCGATCGAGGGTGATCGTCAGGATCCGGTCAGCAAGGTCGGTGTCGATCGTCGTGTGCTCCATGGGCACGGATGCTGCCACGGCGGGCGAACCCGGAAGGATCGGAGCCCCGAATGAGCCGAATGGCCCAGGTCAGGAACTCAAGACGGATGGTCTGATGAGACGATCCAGAGGCAGTCCCACGTATGAGGCGGCATCCATGGCCTTCGCACTTCTCCAGCTCCGCTCCTGGCTGAGCTCCGTCCTTCCCGATCGACGACGACGAGCGCGGCGCCGCGCTCGTCGAGTACGCGCTCCTGCTCGCGCTCATCGCCATCGTCTGCGTCATCGCCATGACCACGCTCGGCTGCGACCGCGAGCGACGGGCTCAGCCGCGGCGGCGACGGCTTCGCCACCAACTGACCACCGGCGACGCGCTCGACGCGGGCTACACGTCGAGGAAGCGGCTCACGGCCACGGCCGAGCCGATGGCGCCGATGAGGACGGCGACGCCGACCACGAAGAGGTTCGCGATCAGGAGGTTGCCGTCGGTGACCTCGAAGCCCTTGAACAAGGGCACGAGCTTCTCCTGGGACAGCTCGTCGATGAAGGGACGGATGACGAACGTCATCGAGGCCACGGCGACCGCGGCGCCGATCAGCGTCTGGATGATGCCCTCCACGATGAAGGGCACGCGGATGAACCAGTTCGTGGCGCCGACGAGCTTCATCACCTCGATCTCGCGCCGACGGGCGAACATCGCCACGCGGATGGTGTTCAGGATGAGGAGGCCCGCCGCCAGCAGGAGGAGGCCGGCGGCCAGCAGGAACCGCACGCCGATCTTGTTGAACGTCTCCTGGATGGCCTTCACCACCTCGAAGGCGAACACCACCTCGTAGACCCCCGGCTTCTCCTTGAACGTCTCGCCCAGCGCCTTGACGACCTCGGGGTCCTTGGTCTCGGGTGCCACGCGGAACGACGGTGGCAGCACCTCGGGCGAGACCGTCTCGATGAGCTCGGTCTGCCCTTCGAAGATCCGCTTGAACTCCTCGTACGTCTCGTCCTGGTCGACGTAGGTGATGTCGCGGACGTCGGGGTTGGCCAACAGATCGCGCTCGATGGAGTCGCGCTGCTCCTGCGTCGACTCAGGCTGCAGGAAGACGATGAACTCGATGCCGCCCTTGAAGCGATCGTTGGCGTTGTTCACGCCCTGGTTCAGCATCACCGCGGACCCGAAGAGGGTCAGCGAGACGACGACCGTGAGGATCGACGCCAGCGTCAGGGTGACGTTGCGGGTGAGGTTGGTCGCGGTCTCGCGAGCGACGTAGTCGAGCTTGATGGCCATGAGGTCAGTCGGTTCCGGTCAGCAGGAGGTCACTCGTAGACGCCGCGACTCTGATCGCGGATGATCGAGCCGCGGTCGAGCTCGATGACGCGCCGGCGCATGGTGTCGACGATGGAGCGGTCGTGGGTGGCCATCAGCACCGTCGTGCCGGTTCGGTTGATGCGGTCGAGCAGCCGCATGATGCCCACGGACGTGGCCGGGTCGAGGTTGCCGGTGGGTTCGTCGGCCAGGAGGATCAGGGGGCGGTTGACGAAGGCACGGGCGATCGAGACCCGCTGCTGCTCGCCGCCGGAGAGCTCGTTGGGGAAGTTCGCCATCTTCTTGCTCAGGCCGACCAGCTCGAGGATGGCCGGCACCTGGGTCTTCACCACGTTGCGCGGGCGGCCGATCACCTCGAGCGCGAACGCGACGTTCTCGTACACCGTCTTGTTCGTGAGGAGCTTGAAGTCCTGGAAGACGGAGCCGATGTTGCGACGGAGGTACGGCACCTTCCACGACGACAGCGTGGCGATGTCCTTCCCGGCGACGAAGATCCGGCCCTGCTCCGGCGACTCCTCCTTGTTCACGAGGCGCAGGAACGTGGACTTGCCGGAGCCGGACGCCCCCACGAGGAAGACGAACTCGCCCTTCTCGACCTCCACGGTGGCGTCGCTCAGCGCGACGACCTCGCCCTTGTAGATCTTGGAGACGTTCTCGAGCTTGATCATGGGCGGAGGCGAGGGTACCAGCGCCCTCTGAGCGATTCGCGGCACTCCGGCGGTCGCCGGAACATTGCGATCAGGTTACGACGAGCCCGTCGCGCGACGCCATTGCAGGTAGGCCTCCATGAACGGATCGAGGTCGCCGTCGAGCACGCCCTGCACGTTGCCGGCCTCGTGCTCGGTCCGCAGGTCCTTCACCATCTGGTACGGCTGCAGCACGTAGCTGCGGATCTGGCTGCCGAACCCCACCCGCTGCTGCTCGCCCCGGATGCCGGCCAGCTCGTCCTCCCGCTTCTGGCGCTCCAGGTCGGCCAGGCGGACCTTGAGCATCGTCATCGCCTTGGCCCGGTTCTGGAGCTGGGAGCGCTCGATCTGGCACGAGACCACGATCCCCGTGGGCAGGTGGGTGAGCCGCACGGCAGAGGAGGTCTTGTTGATGTGCTGCCCACCGGCACCGGAGGCGCGGAAGACGTCCATCTTGATGTCGCTCTCGTCGACCTCCACCTCCACCTCGTCCTCGTGGAGGATCGGCACCACGTCGAGCGCCGCAAAGGCGGTCTGGCGCTTGCCCTGCGCGTTGAAGGGGCTCATGCGCACCAGGCGATGGACGCCCCGCTCCGCCTGGAGGTAGCCGTAGGCGTACCGGCCCTTCACCACGAACTCCACGGACGAGACGCCCGCCTCGGAGCCGGGCGTGGAGCCCTCCTCCTCCACCTCGAAGCCGCGGCGCTCCGCCCACCGGACGTACATCCGGTAGAGCATCTCGGCCCAGTCCTGGGCGTCGGCGCCCCCTTCCCCGGCCTGGATCGTGCACAAGGCGTCGCGCTCGTCGTGGTCACCCGAGAACATCGACCGCAGCTCCAGCCCCCGGAGCTCGCGATCGAGGGACTGGAGGGCCGCCTCGATCTCGGCCTCCTGGCTGGCGTCGTCGACCTCGCGGGCCAGCTCGTGCAGCGTCTCGGCGTCCTCGAGCTCGCCGACGAGGCGCTCGTAGAGCTCGATGTCGCCCATCACCACGCTGAGCTCGCCCGTGATGCGCTTGGCTTCGTTGGGGTCATCCCAGAGGTCGGGACGCGACGCCTCGGTCTCGAGCAGCGGCCGCCGGGCCCGCAGGTCCTCGATCTTCAGGTACGCCTCGGCGTCGCCGACGCGCTTGCGCGTGAGCTCGAGCGCGTCGGAGAAGTCTCGCATCGGCCCGCCTCAGGCCTTGCCGTGGCAGAGCTTGAACTTCTTGCCGCTCCCACAGGGGCAGGGCGCGTTGCGGGGGGTCTTGTCCCAGTCCGACTTCACGATGGGCGTCATCGTCGCAGGCGGATCGGCCACCGCGGCCGGCGCACCGGCCTGAGCACCGTCCGCGGCAACCCGCCGGGCCGCCGCGGCCACGCCGCTGCCGCCTCCGATGTCGGAGTCGTCCGGCGCCGAGTACTGCAGGTTCTGCACCGCGGGCTCGTCGCCGCCCACCGAGGGCGCCTTGAAGTCCGTGCCGACGGCGGGTGCGGCGGCGGGCTGTGGCACGGTGACCTGCACGTGCATCACGTACCGCACGAGGTCCTGCGCGATGCCCTTCATCATCATCCCGAACATCTCGTAGCCCTCGCGCTGCCACTCGGTGAGCGGGTCCTTCTGGCCCATCGCCCGCAGGTTGATGCCCTCCTGCAGGTAGTCCATCTCGTAGAGGTGCTCGCGCCACTTCGTGTCGATGATCTTGAGCATCACCTGGCGCTCCACCTGGCGCATCACGTCGGGGCCGAGCTCGCTCTCGCGCTTCTCGTAGTGGGTCGTCGCGTCATCGACGAGCAGCTCGTAGAGGTCGTCGGTGCTCCTGACCGCGCCGAGCTGCTCGATGGTGAGCGACGAGGGCCAGTAGGTGAGCACGTCGTTGTGGAGACCCTCGAGGTCCCACTCCTCGTGGAAGTCGGCCACGCAGTACGTGCCGACGAGCGCCTCGACCGCCTCCGGCAGGTGCTCGGTGAGGATCTTCTCCCGCAGATCGGCCTCGTCGAGGATCTGATCGCGCAGGGCGTAGATCACCTTGCGCTGGGCGTTCATGACCTCGTCGTACTTGAGGACGTTCTTGCGGATCTCGCCGTTCTTCTGCTCGACCGTGGTCTGGGCTCGCTCGATGGCCTTCGACACCATCTTCGCCTCGAGCGGGACATCGTCGGGCAGGGCCTTGCCCATGACCCAGTTGATGGCGCCCGTGGCGAACAGGCGCATCAGGTCGTCCTCGAGGGAGAGGTAGAAGCGGCTCTCGCCCGGGTCGCCCTGACGACCAGCGCGGCCACGGAGCTGGTTGTCGATCCGGCGTGACTCGTGCCGCTCCGTGCCCAGGACGTAGAGGCCCCCGAGCTCCCGAACCTTGTCCCCTTCGGCCTGCGTCTCCTCGCCGTACTGCTCCTCGAGGGCCAGGAGCTCCGCTCGGCCCTCGTCGCTGTCGAGGTCGACCTCCTTCGCCCGCAGATCCCGCTTGGCGAGGATCTCGGGGTTGCCACCGAGGATGATGTCCACCCCGCGACCGGCCATGTTGGTGGCCACGGTCACGCCCTGGAGCCGGCCCGCCTGGGCCACGATCTCCGCTTCTCGGGTGTGCTGCTTGGCGTTCAGCACCTCGTGCGCGATGCCCCGCTTCTCGAGCATCCGCGAGAGCTTCTCGGACTTCTCCACCGAGATCGTGCCCACGAGCACCGGCTGGCCGGCCTCGTAGCGCTCGGCGATGTCGTCGACGACGGCGCCGAACTTGCCGTCCTCGGTCTTGTAGATCAGGTCGCCCTCGTCCGCACGGGCGGTGGGCCTGTTGGTCGGGACCGGGACGACCTGGAGGTCGTACGTGCTGGCGAACTCGGCCGCCTCCGTGGACGCGGTGCCCGTCATGCCGGCGAGCTTGTCGTACATGCGGAAGTAGTTCTGGAGCGTGATCGTGGCGAGGGTCTGGTTCTCCTCCTTGATCTTCACGCCCTCCTTGGCCTCCACCGCCTGGTGGAGCCCCTCCGACCAGCGCCGGCCCTCGAGGATGCGGCCGGTGAACTCGTCGACGATCTTCACCTCGCCGTTGTTGACGATGTAGTCCTTGTCTCGCTTGAACAGCTCCTTGGCCCGCAGCGCGGCCTGCAGCTGGTGGACGAGGTTCTGGGCCACGCCGTCGTAGAGGTTGTCGATCCCGAGGGCCGCCTCGACCTTCTCGATGCCGTCCTCGGTGGGCGACACCGTGCGCTTCTGCTCGTCGACGTCGTAGTCGTCGTCGCGCCGCAGGCTTCGGACGATCGTGGCGAACTTGTAGTACAGCTGGGCCGCGTCGGCGACCCGTCCCGAGATGATCAGGGGGGTGCGGGCTTCGTCGATGAGGATCGAGTCGACCTCGTCGACGATCGCGTAGCTGTGGCCCCGCTGGGTCTGACGGGACCGGCTCATCGCCATGTTGTCGCGCAGGTAGTCGAACCCGAACTCGTTGTTGGTGCCGTAGGTGATGTCGGCGGCGTACTGCTGGCGCTTGTGATCGGGGTCGTTCTCGCCGGGCACGATGAGGCCCACCTCGAGCCCGAGCCACCGGTGGAGGCGGCCCATCCACTCCGAGTCGCGGCGGGCGAGGTACTCGTTCACCGTGATGAGGTGGGTGCCGGCGCCGCCCAGGCCGTTCAGGTACGCCGGGAGGGTGGACACGAGGGTCTTGCCCTCTCCGGTCTTCATCTCGGCGATCCAGCCGAAGTGCAGCGCGGCGCCGCCGATCAGCTGCACGTCGTAGTGGCGCTGCCCCAGCACCCGACGGCCCGCCTCGCGCACCACTGCGAACGACTCGATGAGCACGTCGTCGAGGTCCTCGCCCCGTTCCAGCCGGCCGCGGAACTCCGCCGTCTTGCCCTTGAGGGCGTCGTCGGACAGCGCCTCCATCTGCGGCTCGAGCGCCGTGATGTCGGGGACCAGGGCCTGGAGGGCCTTCAGCTTCTTGCCCTCGCCGGAGCGGAGGATCTTGTCGAAGATTCCCATGCGGGCTCCGAGTGTACTGACTTGCTGGCGCGGCCCCTCCTGCGTCGGGGCGCTACCTGGGCTGTCGAGGAGGTTCTCCCGGACGGCGTAGACCACCGCTTCCATCCGCGAGTGCAGGTGCAGCTTCTCCAGGATGTTCCGCACGTGGTTCTTCACGGTGTTCTCCGAGATGTACAGCTGACCGGCGATCTCCCGGTTGCTCAGCCCCTGCGCCACGTGGCGCAGGACCTCGAGCTCCCGCTCGGTCAGCCTCGGAGCGGGCGCCGAGCGGCGCTCGTCGACCTGTCGGGCAAGGGTCGCGAACGCGGTGAGCAGGTGCGCCGCCATCGACGGGGAGATGAGGCTCTGGCCGCTCGCCACACACCGGACGGCCGCGGCGACCTCGTCGACGTCGATCTCCTTGAGCAGGTAGCCGGCCGCGCCGGCCTTGACGGCCTCGAGCAGGTCGTCTTCGTCCTCGCTGACGGTGAGCATGATGACCCGTACCGCCGGCGCCGCCTCGGTGATGGCACGGGTCGCCTCGATCCCGCTGAGGCGCGGCATGCGGACGTCCATGACCACGACGTCGGGTTGGCAGGCCTCGACGACGGCGATCGACGTCTCCCCGTCGGCGGCCTCCCCCACGACCTCGATCCCGTCCTCCGCCTCGAGCAGCGAGCGCAGCCCGCGGCGGAAGAGCGCGTGATCGTCGACGATCACCACGCGGATCACCTCGGCCATGTCCCTCCTGGCGCGCCCAAGTGCCACGTGGCCGGGCTCGTGGAGCGACGATAGCCCTGCCGATCGCGTGGGACCGGGGTTGGACGGCTAGGCGACCAGCCCGTCGTCGTCGACCGCCGCGGCCGGTTCGCTCCGGCGTGCCTTGCGGGGGACGAGCTTGCTCTTGAGCTTGTACAGCTGGTGCTCCAGCTTCTCCACCGCAAGGTCGATGGCCGCGAAGCCGTCGGCCGCGGCCGCCCTGCAGCGCACGTGGTGCCCGCGACCTTCGAGGCTGACCTCGCACACCTCCTTGGCCGCGATCCGAGGGTTGTGCTCCTCAGAGAAGTGCACCTCGGCGCGGTCCATCCCATCCAGAAAACGACTGAGGCGGCCGATCTTCTCTTCGGCCGCCGCGCGCAGTGCAGGTGAGATGTCGGTGTGTCGTGCACTCACGGTGATCTCCAAGGGCATGCCTCCCGGGTCGCGTGGTGCTCACGGACACTACAGCGCGGCGGGGCGAGCCGCCCGCGCGACGACGAGACCGTGGACGGCCGGCGAGCCTGCCCCGATGAGGGCCCTCGCGGCCGCACTGAGGGTGGCGCCCGTGGTGGCCACGTCGTCGATGACGAGGACGGGATGGAGACAGGGTCGGCGGGCGGCGAAGGCCGGGTTCGCCACTCGATCGCGGGCGTTGCGGCCCGCCTGGGCGGCCCCTGGCAGCCGCCGGAGCAGGCTCGCGATCGGGAGCCGTCGCCGTCGGGCCACCGCCCGGGCCAGCAGCTCCGCCTGGTCGAACCCGCGCCGACGGCGGCGGGCGGCGCCGGTCGGCGCCCACGTGACCACCAAGCCGTCGACCGAGGGCACGAGCGCGGCGAGCGCATCGGCCCAGCCGGCCACGCGCCCTCGTTCGTCCCGGTTCTTCAACCCCACGAGCTCTCGACGGGCCGCGTCGTCGTAGGCGATCAGGGCCCGACACGTGACGAGGCCCGGAGGGACCGGGACGACGGGAGGGTTCCGCACCCTGGCCACGCTAGGGAACCGGTGTGACGGCCAACCGCCGCGTCAACCGGATCCGCCCGTCGTGCGTCTGTCGAGGTGATGATGGCCTCCATGGCACCGGTGCGGGACGGCTCGGCGGGCCCGCCCACGGGTGCGCACCTGGAGGCCGTGTACCGCGAGCACTACCGGTCCCTCGTTCGCCTCGCCTCGCTCCTGGTCGATGACGTCGGCACCTGCGAGGAGCTCGTGCAGGACGCGTTCGTGGCGGTCTGGCGGCGCGAGCCCGTGCTCCGGGACGAGGATCGCCTCCCCGCGTACCTGCGCAGCGCGGTCCTCAACGGGGCCAGGTCGCACCTTCGGCGGTCCGTGGTCGCGCGCCGGCACCCCACGGTGGTGCCAGATCCGGGCGGCGATCCCGGGGACGGACCCCTCACCGGGGACGACGGGCGCGTGCTGGCCGCCCTGCGGTCGCTCCCCGATCGTCAGCGAGATGTCCTGGTCCTCCGGTACTACCTCGACCTGTCCGAGGCCGAGATCGCTCTGACGCTCGGCATCTCGGCCGGGTCCGTCAAGACGCACGCCCATCGCGGCCTCGCCAGCCTGGAGACCCGCCTGGAGGACCTGCGATGACCCCCGAGGACCGCCTCCGCCACGCCATCGAGTCACGCACATCAAGCGTCGAGCCCTCAGCCGACGCCCTACGCAACATCGAGGAGAAGCTCATGGACGCCCAGCAGGATGACCATCGCAAGCGCCTGTTCATCGGCATCGGCGCGGCCGCAGCCATCGTCGCGGTCGTGGTGGGAGTGCTCGTGCTCAACGGCGACGACGACGATCCGGTGGCGACCGACGGCACGACGACGACCACCACGACGGAGAGCACCACCACCACGACCGTCGAGACCACCACGACGGTGCCGTTCCAGACGGTCGACGCGGACGTGGCCGTGTTCCCGGATCCGACCACGTCGCGGCGCTTCGACGACCCCGTCGCGGTCACGACGGCCTTCGCCACGGACTTCCTCGGGTTCAGCGACCCCGTCGTCGGTGCGTTCGCCCAGGGCGACGGTCGATCCGGCGAGGTCGAGGTGCGAGGGTTCCCCGAGGGCGCGCCCACCGTGGTGCTGGTCCGCCAGCTGGAGGACGACACCTGGTTCGTGATCGGCGCCACCACCGACGCGATCCGGCTGGCGACTCCCGCGTCTGGTGACACCATCACGTCTCCGCAGCCGCTGACCGGGATGGCCTACGCGTTCGAGGGCACGGTCGCCGTCAGCCTGTACGTGGACGGCACGCAGGAACCGGTCGCCGAGACGTTCGTCACCGGCCGCGGGGACGGCGTGCTCGGTGACTTCACCGGCGAGCTCACCTTCGAGAACCCCACCGGCGCCACCCACGGCGTCCTGGTGCTGACGAGCGACAGCGCCCAGGACGGCGCGCCCATCGAGGCGAGCGTCATCCGGGTCAAGCTCTGAACCCACCGCAGGATCAGCGTCGGGGCGCCGTAGCGTGCCGGGATGCTGCCGTTCCCGCCCGCTGACGAGCTCCGGCGACGGCTCCCCCGCCTCATGGGCGGGCTCGTCCTCTTCGGCATGGGCATCGCGCTGATGGTGCGGGCCGACCTGGGGCTGGCGCCCTGGGATGTCCTCCACCAGGGCGTGGCCGAGCGCACCGGCATCGCCATCGGCAACGTGACCATCCTCACGGGTGTCGTGGTGCTGCTCCTGTGGATCCCGATCCGGGAGCGCCCTGGGCTGGGGACCCTGCTCAACGTGCTCGTGATCGGCGTGGTGGTGGACGCCACGCTGGCGGTGGTGGATGCACCGGAGACGATGTGGCTGCGGATCACGTTCCTCGTCCTCGGGATCTTCGCCTTCGGTCCGGGCAGCGGGCTCTACATCGGCGCCGGACTGGGACCCGGGCCCCGCGATGGGCTCATGACCGGCCTGGCCCGGCGCGGCCACTCCGTCCGCGTGGTCCGAACCGGGATCGAGCTCGCCGCGCTCGGCGTGGGTGCGCTCCTCGGCGGCCGGGTGGGCATCGGAACCGTCGCCTTCGCCCTGACCGTGGGCCCCAACGTCCACTGGTTCCTGGAGCGCATGCGGATCCCCGACCCCGACGACCACCTCCCCCCCGGCCACGTAGAAGCCCTGTGAGCGAGCAAGGTCAAGGTCAAGGGCAAGGGCGCGACGAGCGAACGCCCGACCGTCAGTCGGCGCGCCACGCACACTTGCGACAGACGCGCCCGCAGGGCCGTCCGTGTCGCAGATCTGCCCGTAGCGCCCGGCCCGCGACTTGCGACAGGACAGGCCCGCGGGCGCGCTGTCGCAGTCGCGTCGGTCGGCGGGGGGTGCGGGGGCAGAGGCTCCGCCGGAGCCCCCGCCCGCGAAGGGCGGCTCCGCCGGCCCTGAGCAGCAAGCAGTCAGCGCGGCCGAAGGCCGCAAGGTGGTGGCTCGATCCCGACGCAGTCAGTCGGGATCGAAACCTCAGTACCGGTAGTTGTCGTGCTTGTAGGGGCCCTCGACCGGGATGCCCAGGTAGTCGGCCTGGTCCTGGGCGAGGGGGGTGAGCTTCACGCCCAGGGCGTCGAGGTGGAGCCGGGCGACCCGCTCGTCGAGGAGCTTCGGGAGCACGTAGACGCCGAGCGGGTAGTCCGCCGTCTTCGTGTAGAGCTCGATCTGCGCCAGCACCTGGTTGGTGAAGCTCATCGACATGACGAAGCTCGGGTGGCCGGTGGCGTTGCCGAGGTTCAAGAGGCGACCCTCGGACAGCATGATGATCGAGTGCCCGTCGGGGAACACGAACTCGTGCACCTGCGGCTTGATCTCGATCTTGCGCACATCGCTCTGGCGTTCGAGGCCGGCGATGTCGACCTCGTTGTCGAAGTGGCCGATGTTGCCGACGATGGCGTTGTGCTTCATCTTCGCCATGTGCTCGGCGCTGATGATGCCCTTGTTGCCCGTGGTGGTGATGAAGATGTCGGCGGTGCCGAGCACGGCCTCGAGGGTGTTGACCTCGTAGCCCTCCATGGCCGCCTGCAGCGCGCAGATCGGGTCGACCTCGGTGACGATCACGCGGCAGCCCTGGCCCCGGAGGGACTGGGCGCTGCCCTTGCCGACCTCGCCGTAGCCGCAGACCACGGCGACCTTGCCGCCGAGCATCACGTCGACACCCCGGTTGATGCCGTCGATGAGGCTGTGGCGACAGCCGTAGAGGTTGTCGAACTTCGACTTCGTGACGGAGTCGTTGACGTTGATGGCCGGGAACAGGAGCTGGCCCGCCTCGAACATCTGGTAGAGCCGGTGCACACCGGTGGTGGTCTCTTCGGTGACGCCCTTGATGCCGCTGGCGATGGTGGTCCAGCGGCTCGGGTCCTCGGCCAGGGAGCGCTTGAGGGTGTCGATGATGACGCCCCACTCCTCGGGGTCGTCGTCGGTGGCGTCGGGCACGACGCCGGCCTTCTCGAACTCGACGCCCTTGTGCACGAGGAGCGTGGCGTCGCCGCCGTCGTCGAGGATCATGTTGGGGCCGCCGCCGTCGGGCCATGACAGCACCTGCTCCGTGCACCACCAGTACTCCTCGAGCGTCTCGCCCTTCCAGGCGAAGACCGGCACGCCCTTCGGCTCGGCGACCGTGCCCTCCGGGCCGACCGCCACGGCGGCGGCGGCATGGTCCTGGGTGGAGAAGATGTTGCAGCTCACCCAGCGCACCTGGGCCCCGAGCGCGGTCAGCGTCTCGATGAGCACCGCGGTCTGGATGGTCATGTGGAGCGAGCCGGTGATGCGGGCCCCGGCGAGGGGCTTGCTGTCGGTGAACTCGGCGCGCAGGGCCATGAGGCCGGGCATCTCGACCTCGGCCAGCTCGATCTCCTTGCGGCCCCAGGGGGCGAGGCTGAGGTCGGCGACCTTGAAGTCCTGATCAGGGTGGTTCGTCATTCGTGTTCCTCCGTGCGGGCGCGCCGAGGCTCGGCGCGCGGTTCGTGGTGTACGGCAGTGCAACGAGGGCTGGCTGCAGCAGGCAGCACCCTGATCAGCCCGGGTGACCAGGGTAGTGCCGGCCGGACCGCCAGAGCGACTGCTACGCCGGTTGTGGGGTGCGGAGGCGCTCGATGTTGTCCGGGAGGAAGACCTCGTCGGGGACGCCCCACGGCCCGATCACGGCGGCGACGCGGATGACGAACGAGTCGGGCTCGTCGCGCAGCACGGCCCGGGCCTCGGGGTCACTGGCCCACCCCTGGCCGCCGGTGGCGAGCGCGTAGACCTGCGCGGTCGCGCGCAGGCGGCGCAGCCGTTCGAGGCGCTCGACGGCGTAGGGCTCGAAGAGGGCCGGGTCGGTCCAGTCGTCGCCGGTCAGCAGCGCGTCGGTGACGGCCCGGACGTCCGCCATCGTGATCGACAGGCCCTGGCCGATGATCGGATCGTTGTGCCCGGCGGCATCGCCCACCAGCACCACGCCGTCGGCGAAGGGACGGTCGCACCAGGTGTCGATGCTCCGGTAGGCCTTGGCCGGTCCGATGACCTCTGCGCCGGCGAACCCGGTGGACGCGGGCCAGCACGCCATCGAGACGGCGTCGAGGTAGGCCGCGGCGCGGTCAGCGCCACCGAAGCGCGCCTTCTGCTCGTCGCCGTAGCTGAGGTACAGCCGGGCGCGGCCGCCGCCCTGCGGGAAGCACAGGGCGTGGATGCCCGCCTCGGTGGCGATGTACTCGACCTGGTCGTCGCCGAGGAACCCGAGCCCGTCGACCAGGACCCCGGCCAGGAAGTGCCCGGACTCGTACCGCTCGAGCTCGATGCCGAGCGACCGGCGCACGGGCGACGAGCGACCATCCGCGCCGATGACGAGGCGTCCGGCGAGCGCGATCGGCTCCCCATCGACGAGGGCCTGCACGAGCCGATCGTCGGTCAGGACGATGTCCGTGGCCCCGCGGTGGACGACGGCACCAGCCTCCTCGGCGGCATCCAGCAGCGCCTGGCAGGCGACCGGGTGGCGCACGGCCAACGGACCGGGCAGGTGCGGGAGCAGCTCCTGGAAGGTGAGGCCCTCCGCCTCCGCCACGGCCGGATCGATGGACTCGTCGTAGCTCACGTGCCGGGCGATCGTGTGGCCACCCGCGGCGACCAGCACGTCGTGGAGGCCGATGGCGCGGGCGTGGTCGCCGCCCCATGGCGCGAGCCACTCGCCGCGGACGATGTCCGGGAACTCGACGGTCGGCTCGAGCACGTGCACCGTCAGGCCCGCCCGGGCGAGGACGGTGGCGCACCCCGCGCCACCGATCCCGCCCCCCACCACCACCACGTCGCAAGGGGCTGACATGCGCCGAAATGTAGGTGATCCGGTGGTTCAGCGGGCCAGTGCGGCCTTCAGGTCGACCAGCACCGGGATCGGGCCGGGGTCGACCCCCGCCTCGGCCGCGAGGTGCAGGCTCACGAAGTCGCCCTGGAGCACGAGGTCGAGGAGCTGCGCGAGGGCGCCCTCCCCCGCCGCCTCGATGTCGAGCACCGCGTGGACGACCTCGTCGATGAGGTCGTAGGTGAGATCGAAGCGCCGCGTGACCTGTGGGTGCTCGAACCCGTGGCGGAAGCGCACGACCGTCATCACCTGTCGGGTCACGTCGCCGTGCTGTCCCCAGCCACAGATCTCGTTGTGGGCCATCTCCGGCACCGCGGCCCAGAACGCGGGGGCCTTGGCGTTCTCGTTGACCTGGCACTTGAACCGGTAGGCCGCGACCGCTCCGAGCGCATCACCGCCGTACGCCACGGGCATGGTGCGGCCGATCTCGCGGGCGAGCTGCTGGGCGGGTCCCCCGTCGACGATGAGCTTGTCGCGCCGCCGGGCGAGCTGGTCGACCGCGTCGGCGACGTACTGCGTCGCGCCCGGGAACAGGCCGACCCGTTCGAGGACCATGAGCGGAGGCACGCTCAGCGAGCCGACCCCGGCGCGCGGCATGGGACAGTCGGGCAGCACGATGTGGGGCGCGTCCCACGACCGGGCGAGCTCCCCGAGTGCGCCGCCGGTCGAGAGCACGACCATGTGGGCCCCGGCGATGGCAGCCTGCTGCGCGGCCTCGACGGTCTCCTCGGTGTCACCGGAGTACGAGATGGCGAAGCACAGCGTGCCCTCGCCGATCGACGCCGGGGCCTCGTAGCCCTTGACGACGGTCACGGGCACGGGCATGAACGGACCGGCCACGGCCGCCAGCACGTCGCCGGCCACCCCGCTGCCGCCCATGCCGAGCACCACGACCTGCTCGATGGCGTCGTGCGCGGGGAGGTCATCGACCTCGGCGTCGATCGTGGCCGCGGCCGCGACCTGCTCGGGCAGGGCCGCGGCGAGGTCGAACATGCCGATCGAATCCAGGAGGCCGGACATGCGCCTACTCCTCGAACGTGGGGTGGATGCCCTGCGCCTCGGCCTTGGCGAGGAGCCGGTCGTGCTCGGTGCTGTCGACGGTCTCCGCCTCGTCGATCAGCATGATCGGGATGTCGTCCTTGATCGCGTAGCGGCGCTTGAGCCGGGGGTTGTAGAGGGAGTCCTCGTCGTCGAAGTAGAGCAGGGGGCCCTTGTCGTCGGGGCAGGCGAGGATCTCGAGCAGCTGGGGGTCGAGGGCCATGGATGGGACTCCTTGGAGCTAGTCGGCGTCGATGAGGGCTTGGACCTCGGCGACCTTCGCGGCACACATTGCCGCATCGGCCGCTTCGAGGTTGAGTCGGAGCAAGGGCTCGGTGTTCGAGGCCCGAAGGTTGAACCACCACTCGCCGAGGTCGACGGTCAGTCCGTCGAGGCGGTCTTGGGCCTCGGCCGGGAAGGCGGCGGCCACCCGGTCGATCACCGCGGCCGGATCGGCCACGGTGCTGTTGAGCTCGCCCGACGCCGCGTACCGGTCGAAGGGCTGGCGGAGCTCGGACAGCGGCAGTCCGGTCTTCCCGAGCTGCTCGAGCACGAGCAGCGCCGCGATCGAACCGGAATCGGCGCGGTAGTTGTCGCGGAAGTAGTAGTGCGCGGAGTGCTCGCCGCCGAACGCCGCGCCCGTCTCGGCCATCACGGCCTTGATGTAGCTGTGTCCGACCTTGGTCCGCACCGGGGTGCCGCCGTGCTCACGCACGACCTCGGGGACGGCCTTGGAGCAGATGCAGTTGTGCAGGATCGTGGATCCGGGATGCTTGTCGAGCACACCGACCGCGACGATGGCGGTGGTGGTGGAGCCGGACACCGGCTGACCCAGCTCGTCCACGAGGAACACGCGGTCCGCGTCACCGTCGAAGGCCAGCCCGACATCCGCGCCCACCTCCAGCACGCGCGCCTGCAGGTCACGCAGGTTCTCCGCCTGGAGCGGATCGGCGGGATGGTTGGGGAAGGAGCCGTCGAGCTCGCCGTACAGCACCTCGAGCTCGACCGGGAGGCCGTCGAACACGGCCGGGACCACCAGGCCGCCCATGCCGTTGGCGGTGTCGGCCACCACCTTGAGCGGGCGGAGCGCGGCTTCGTCGACGAAGGACCGCACGTGGGCGGCGAACGCGCCGAGCAGGTCGAGCGACGTCGAGCTGCCCTCGGGACGGGAGGCCGGGGGCACCCCCATGGCGGCCATCCGCTTGATCTCCTGGAGGCCCGAGTCCTCGCCGATGGGACGCGCCCCCGCCAGGCAGAGCTTGAGCCCGTTGTACTGGGCGGGGTTGTGCGACGCCGTGAACATGGCGGCGGGGGCGTCGAGGCTGCCCGCGGCGAAGTACACGAGGTCGGTCGAGGCCAGGCCGAGGTCGACGATGTCGAGGCCCTGCGCTCGCACGCCGTCCGCGAACGCAGCCACGAGCCCGACCCCGGAGGCCCGCATGTCCCGACCGACGAGCACGCGGTCGGCGCCTCCGGCCGGCCCGCACACGAACGCCGCGAACGCCTCGCCGATGGCCCGGGCGACGCCCTCATCGAGCTGGTCGGGGGTGATGCCGCGGATGTCGTAGGCCTTGAAGATCGCGTCGAGGTCGGGCATCGGGCGCTCACCCTACTGGCGCCCCCTCAGGCCACCGGCGACGCCACGACCGTCTCCGGCGCGAGCTCGTAGGCGCCTGTCGCGGACCAGTGGCGGATGCGCCAGAGGTCGCGCAGGAGCCGCAGGGTGTCGGGCACGAGCTGCACGGTCGACCGCTCCCCCACCTCGAGGCGCACGGGCACCTCCGTCACGGTGTAGCCGTGGCGCTCGATCAGGTGGAGCACCTCGATGTCGAAGGCGAAGCGGTCGACGCGGCCGAGCGCGAACACGTTCTTCGCCACATCGGATCGGAACGCCTTCAGCCCGCACTGCGTGTCGTGGGGGTGGCTGAGCAGCACGCCCATCGCGAGCAGGTTCACGGCGCGGCTGCCGACGTCGCGGAGCGTCCCGGCGCCGCGCACTCGTTCGGTGTCGGGATGCCGCCGGTTGCCCACCGCCACGTCCCATCCGGCCTCGACCTCGCCGATGACGCGGAGCAGCTGGTCGGGCGAGTACGCGAGGTCGGCATCGGTGAAGGCGATCGTGCGCCCGCGGGCCGCGGCGACACCCGCTCGGATGGCGGCCCCCTTGCCGCGGTTCTCGGGCAGCACCACGATCTGATCGGTCCCCGCGCCCAGGGCCCGGTCGGCCGTGTCGTCCGTCGACCCGTCGTCGACGACGATCACCTCGAGACCCCCGTCGTCCGCGAGCGCACCGAGCGCGGCGCGGACCGCCGCCACGGTGGCGCCGATGCGAGGCGCCTCATCGAAGGCCGGGACGATGATCGTCGCCCGCAGGGACCCGGGGGCCCGGCCGCGGGGGACCTGCTCGTGGAGCGAGCGGCGGACGGCACCGAGCAGGACGGCCCGGTACAGCACCAACCGCACGACGGCGGCGACGGCCAGCGCCACGACCTTGGCGCCGACGAGCGCGGCCGTCGACGAGAAGCCGTGGGCGGCGTAGAGCCCACGCAGGACGGTCACGTCGACGATGGCGGCGATCGAGGCCACGACGACGAAGGCGCTCGGCATCTGGACCCACCGCACGAAGGGGTCGGAGCGGAGCGAGATCCGTCGGTGCAGCACGTAGGAGACGAGGGATGCCACCGCGATGGCCACCAGGTCCGCGGCGACGAGGATCCACCCGAACCACTGGCGCAGCACGACGAGCAGCCCGACGTCCACCACCGTGGGGATCAGCGCCACGATGGCGAAGCGGCGCAGCCGCTCGGTCACGGGGCGAGGTGGGCGGGTCGCGAGGGCTCGTCGCTGTCGTCGTCCTTGCGGCCGCGCACCGGAGGCAGCACGGCGAGGACGACCGCCAGCCCGATGCCGACCGCCGTGAGGGCGTACGCGATCCACTCGACGGGTTCGCGCCCGTACGTGAGCTCGACGTGCTCGTCGGTGGGCACCACCACCATGAGGTTCGGCGCGACCCGGTAGGGGCCGTCCGCTCCTTCCACCCGCCAGTTGGGGAAGTACGACGCCTTCACGAGCACCGGCGATCCCGGCGTGTCGACGTCGAAGGCGATGTGGTCGGTGCCCACCTCGAGCCCGCTGACGCCGGTGCCCGGCACCGGTCGCACCTCGGGCTGCGGGTCGTCAGGGTCGACCCGTTGCCACTCCTCCGGTCCCGACGACGCGAGCATCACGTCGCGGGCGGCTGAGGTCCTGGTACCACGCGACGGCGGGACCGGCGCACTTCCCCTCCTCGTCCTTGGTGCGGCAGATCCAGTCGTGCTGGGCATCGCTCACGCCCTCGAGCACGGCCGGCTCGTTCTCGAGCGGCTCCACCAGCTCGGAGTCGGCCACCTCGAAGATCACCCAGGGCCCCGATGTGGCGAGCTCCGTCAGGTCCGGATGGCCGCGCGCCGCCGTCGTCGCCTGGGCGGAGGTCGCGATGTAGTAGCGGACGCCCATGAGCTGCAGGTGGCTCACACCCTTGTCGATGTCGAACGTGCCGTAGGGCAGCTCCCGTTGCGCGGCGCTCGGCGACGCGCTCGAGCTCGACCTGGGTGAGGAAGTGGAAGGGCGTCGTGGCCGATGCCTCGAAGAACAGACCCTCCATCGAGCCGATGCACCCGTCGCTCCAGTGCGGGAGCAGCATCAGCGCCATCGGCGTGCCGTAGCGGTTGATCTCCTTCTCGTACTCCCAGAAGGCGCGCCCGCAGCCGTGCTCCTCCCCGACCTCCTCCATGGTGAGCATGAGGTCGCGGTACTCCGCGTAGGCGTCCTTGCCCTCGTAGCCCGTGTAGTTCCACCGCGCCCACGAGCGGACGAAGCTCCCCTGGTTGATGCCGTTCGTGAGCCCCATCCACGTGTAGCTGCCGTCCGCGCGCAGCTGCCCGAAGGGCAGCGAGCGCAGCGGCATGCCGACGGCCACGAAGGCGAGGAGCATCGCCGAGACCGCCGTGATGACCGGCACGACGATGCTGGGACGCTCGGGATCGCGCGCCGCCAGCACCGCGAGCGTGCGCCCCACCTCCGCGACACCGACCGCCGCCAGCAGGTACAGGCACAGGTAGTAGAAGGGCAGCAGCCGAGCGTTCCAGAGCCGCCCCTCCGGCAGGACCACGAAGGCCACGGCCATCACCAGCGCGCAGCCGGCGAGCACGACACCGGCCCGGACGCGGAAGGCGATGGAGAGCACGAGGCCCATGGCGGCGAGCGCCAGGACCCACCGCATGTCGTTGAGGGCATCGACGTCGGGCCGCGGGATCAGGTACTTCCAGTACGTCTCGCCGCCGAAGGTGAACAACGCGCCCGACAACGACCGGAACCCGTTGTCGGCGGACGCGTAGGGGAGCTTCCCCCAGCCCATGTCGTTGACGTACGCACGCTGCCAGGCGAACGGCAGGACCCAGAACGCGCTGATCAGCCCGGCGACGGGGAGCACGCACGCGAGCCACACCAGCGTGCGGAGAGCGGGCCGCCGCAGCGAGGGCGATGACCACGGTGCCCGCGAGGGCGAAGAAGGCCGGGATCAGGTGGCACAGGCCCGTCAGGGCCAGCAGCACCGCCGCCAGCGCGCGGTGCTTGCCGGTGCGAAGCCCGCGCATGACCACGCCGAGGTAGAGGAGCGACAGGGACAGGCTGATGGAGAACGCGAACTCACCCGCGAGCGTGGAGGCGACGTTGCCGCCGTAGATCGTGAAGTTGCGGTCGAACAGGAAGAGCACCGATGCCACGGAGAGCAGCGCCGGGCCGGGGAAGGGCAGGTCGGCCAGCCGGCCGAAGGCGTAGGCGCAGAGCGGGAGCGTGACCACGCCCAGGACCGTCACGAGCTTGAACGCCGTCCCGTACGGGAGCTCGACGCCGCCCACCGCCACCACGACCGCCGCGGCGACGAGCGCCCACCGCTGCCAGCCGGACGCGCGGACGCTCGCCCGCACGATGAAGCCGGCCGCCACCAGCGGGATGATCATCGTCCAACCGCCGAAGACCCCCACGTCGAGCGCGACGATCAGCAGCGACGGGACCACCATGTAGAACTGGTAGGCGGGGAAGCCGGCGTACCAATCAGGCGTCCACCCGGAGATCCGACCGGCCGGCAACAGGTGGTCGCGGAGGAAGGCGGGACCCCAGACGTGCGCCCCCATGTCGCCGCCAGAGGGCACGGCACTCGACAGGATGTCGGTCGGGTGGAGGTTCGCGAACACGTACAGCGCGCACGCGACGACCACCAACCAGTCGACCGTGCGTCGCGCGAAGCGCTCGCGTCGCTCACGCTCGACGGGGTCCTCGGGCGGAGGCTCGTCGTCGGCGAACAGGTCGAAGACGTCGGATCGCGACTCGTCCGCGGTGGCGTCAGCGTCGTCGCCTCCGCGCTCCTCCACGAGGAGGCTGCCCTCGCCGTCTCCGTCCATCTCGGTCGTCATCGTCCCACCCCGGCCCACGGAAGTCGCGTCACGAGACCAGCAGGGCGATGGCCGTCACCAGGTTGAAGCCCATGTGGGCCGCGATCGAGGTGCCCAGGCGACCGGTGCGCAGCGCGAGGGCTCCGAAGACGACCCCCGCGAAGATGAGCCCGGGGAGCAGCAGCAGCCACGTCGCGACGTCCTGCAGGTGGGTGGCGGCGAACACCAGGGCGGTGACGCACACCGACAGCCCGCCGGGAAGGCCCCGCTTCAGCAGCGACCGCATGAGGAGACCTCGGTAGAAGATCTCCTCGGCGATCGGCGCACCGACGACGACGATCACGAGGAGGCACACCGCGCTCGCCGGGCCGTGCACCAGATCCCCGAGCTCCCGCGCGGGGCCGTCGACGTCGGATTGCGACTTGTCGAACAGGACGAAGATCGGCACGTAGAGGACGAGGAGCGCGACCTGGGCCGCGGCACCGATCACGAGCCCGACCGGGAGGTCGATCCACCGGGCCCGCAGACCGAGGTCGGCGACCGGGCCGTTTCCCTTGAACCTCGTGACGAGCACCGGGACGCCGATGAAGCCGGCCCACAGGCCCGCCGTGGCCACCAGGGTGAGCCCGAGCGGCAGGTCGTCCTCCGCGGTGCGGCCGGTCGCGCTGAGCACGATCGAGTAGGTGACCGTCGAGATCGCGACGGAGATGAGCAGCCCGAAGGCGGCGTCACCAAGGCCCCACCGCGGCTCGACGGCGGGCGCGGCCGAAGGACGAGCAGCGGCGGCCTCGGTCACCTCGGCAGGCTACGCGGCGCCGCCAGGACCCCGGAAGTCAGGAGGCGATGGACTGCGGGAGGGCCGCCGGGTACCGCACCCGACGGTCCTGGAGCGCCCAGCCCTGCGGCACGCGCAGGGCGTCCGCGTGGCCGGCGCACATGTCGTACCGCATCGGGTGGGCCTCGTCGTCGAGTCGTTCGACGGTCGCCGTGCGGTTCGAGTAGTCGTACGTGAGGGTGGCCGAGGCGCTCGTGTTGCACCCTGGTTTGGCGCAGGTCCGGCTGCTCATGGCGGGGACGATAACCGCGGGTCCGCCCTGGCGGTGCGGATGCCTCGACCCCCGTTTCGCGCGGCTGGCTGTGGTTCGGCGCGGCCGCCCCGTATCCTGTCGCCATGAGCCCCGAGGGCCTCCCCCCGCCGCCGCCCCCTCCGCCGCGCGACCAGCGTGGCTCGGGTCGAGGGCTGTCCACGCCGGGGCTGCCGCGCTGGGGTCTGTGGGCCCTCCTGGGCCTCACGTTGTCGATCCTGCTGATCGGGCCGCTGCTGAGCGGCGCCGGCGACCCCGACAAGATCGCCTACTCCGACTTCATGGACCAGGTGCGCGACGGGAAGGTCGAGAGCGTCGAGATCGACAACACGAACGGCTCCATCAGCGGCGAAGCTCACCGACGGAGGCGAGTTCCGCACCACCGGCCCCCTCGATGGCGGCATCCCCGACGCCGACCTCGATGTGCTCCGCGCCGAGGGCGTCGAGGTCGTCTACAAGACGCCGAGCCCGAGCTTCCTCGTCAGCCTGCTGCCGTTCCTGATCCCCGTCGCCATCTTCGTCGCCTTCTTCTGGTTCATGCAGCGCCGCGCGCAGAGCCAGATGGGCGGGATCATGTCGATCGGCCGCTCCAAGGCCAAGACCTACTCCACCGAGCGTCCCGGCACGACCTTCGCCGACGTGGCCGGCTACGACGGCGTCAAGCAGGACATCAAGGAGGTCGTCGACTTCCTGAAGACCCCCGGCCGGTTCGCCGAGATCGGTGCCCGGATCCCCAAGGGCGTCCTGCTCGTGGGGCCGCCCGGCACGGGCAAGACCCTCATCGCACGCGCCGTGGCGGGCGAGGCGGGGGTGCCGTTCCTGTCGGTCACCGGTTCGGACTTCATGGAGATGTTCGTGGGCGTGGGCGCCAGCCGCGTCCGCGACCTGTTCCAGAGCGCCCGCAAGATGGGCAAGGCGATCATCTTCGTGGACGAGATCGACTCGATCGGCCGCAAGCGCGGCGCCGGCCTCGGCGGTGGCCACGACGAGCGGGAGCAGACCCTCAACCAGATGCTCTCGGAGATGGACGGCTTCGAGGCCACCGAGGGCATCGTGATGATCGCGGCCACCAACCGGCCGGACATCCTCGACCCCGCCTTGCTGCGCCCGGGTCGCTTCGACCGCCAGGTCGTGGTCCCGCTGCCCGAGCTGAGCGAGCGCGAGGCCATCCTGCGGGTGCACGCCAAGTCGAAGCGGCTCGACCCCGACTGCGACCTCGCGGTGGTCGCCCGGGGCACCCCCGGCATGTCGGGCGCCGACCTGGCCAACCTCGTCAACGAGGCCGCGCTCTTCGCGGTGCGAGCGGGGGAAGACGAGATCTACCAGCGGCACTTCGAGATGGCCCGGGACCGCGTGCTGATGGGCGCGCGACGCGAGTCGATGGCCCTGGCCGACCGGGAGAAGGAGGCCATCGCCTACCACGAGGCCGGTCACGCGGTGGCGGCCGCGGTGCTCCCCCAGGCGGATCCGGTGCACAAGGTCACGATCCTGCCCATGGGCATGGCGCTCGGCGTCACGCAGCAGCTCCCGATGGACGACCGGCACATCTACCGCCAGGACTACATCGAGGACAGCCTCGTCGTCCGCATGGGCGGCCGCATCGCGGAGGACCTCGTGTTCGGCGTCATCTCCACCGGTGCCAACAACGACCTCGTGGGCTCCACCGAGCTCGCCCGCCGGATGGTCCGTGAGTGGGGCATGTCCGAGCGCGTCGGGCCCATGGCCTGGGGCTCGCAGGGCGCCGTGTTCCTCGGCGACGACCTGATGCACTCGCGCGACTACTCCGACGAGACGGCCAGGGTCATCGACGAGGAGGTCGAGCGCATCCTGCGCGAGCAGGAGGAGCGCTGCCGGGCCACCCTCACCGAGCACCGCAACGGCCTCGACCTCGTCGCCCGTGCCCTGCTCGAGCACGAGACGATCGACGGCTCCGAGGTCTACCGCCTCGTGGCCCTCGGCCGCGAGGGTCGCTCTGCCATCGAGGAGTTCGGCGAGTGGCGGGCGAGCGACGGACGCGGCGAGGGCTCCGGCGCCTTCTCCGAGGAGGCGCCCGTCCACGCCACCTCGGACACCAAGCCCGAGTAGCTCGTCGCCCCGCTACTCGCACCCGCCCGGGGTGCTCCCGGGCTCGCGCGCCTCCGCCACCGCGGCCCAGAGATCCGTCGCGGTCACGGGACCGAGGAAGCTCGCGGCCACCACGCCCTCGGCGTCCACCACGACGGTCGTGGGGACGGCGTCGATCCCGTAGCGGTCGTGGAGCGCCCGGTCCGCCTGGTGCTCGATCTCCTGCACGACGACGGCATCGCTGGCGAGCGGCTGGGTCCGCTCCCACACCCCCTGGCACGTGTCACACGTCGCCGAGGTGAAGACCGCCACCAGCCAGGGTGCATCGGGCCGATCGAAGTCGGCCCGGTCGACCTGCGCCGGGACCGAGTACCCGGTGCGCACCGGCGCGTCCGGTCGTTGGCGGCGCTGCACCAAGGCGGCGAGACCGACGGCCACGATGGCCAGGACGACGGCGAGGAGAAGGCGCTCCATCCGATGAGCATGCCGCCGGCGGCACCTCGATGCCACCTCGGACAGCTGACGAGGACCGGCAGCTTGCGCAACCTGTGGTCAGGATAGCGAGAACCGGTAGTCCTGACCACAGTTGCGGGGGTCCGGTTCCGTGGCCGGAGCGCGGTCACGGGGGCGGCGGCTCCGCCAGGTCAGCTGAGGGCGTCGAAGACGCGGCGGCGCCACGGCGGGAGGTTGGCGGCGAGCGGCTCGGGGGTGCGGCCGAGGCGGACGGCGACGGCATCGAGGGCGGGGCAGATGGCCACGGCCTGCCCCTCGTAGCCAGACGCGCGGAAGGTCCCCCGCTCGGTGTCGAGCTGATCGATCCACCAGTGCGCCCCGTAGAGGCCCCCGTCGCTCGGGTCGACGGACCGCACCAGCCGGCCGTGGTCGACCCACCCCTCGGGGAGGATCCGGCGCCCGTCCCAGGTGCCGTCGCGGAGGTGCAGCGTCCCGAAGCGGGCCCAGTCCTGGGCGGTCGCGTAGACGTACGACGACCCGACGAACGTGCCGGCGGCATCGAGGCGGGGGTCGGCCGAGCGCATGCCGATCGGGTGGAGCACCCGGTCGAGGACGAACCGGCGCGCGTCGTCACCGGTGCCGACCGTTCGGCCCAGGGTCGCCGCCACGATGTTCGACGTGCCCGACGAGTAGTTGAAGACGGTGCCGGGCGGGTGGGCGAGCGGTCGGGCCTCCGCGTACGCAGCCACGTCACCCTGCCCGCTGCCGAACAGCATCTCGATCACGTCCGACACCCCGGCGTCGACGTAGTCCTCGGCCCAGCGGAGCCCGTCGCGCATCTGGAGGAGCTGGTCGAGCGTGATGGCCGCCCGCTCGTCGGTCCAGCTCGGCACCCCCGGGGGCGCGTCGAGGGCCAGTCGGCCCTCCCCCACCAGCACCCCGATCGCCGCGTGCAGCACGGACTTCGCCATCGACCAGGAGAGCAGCGGGGTGCCCGGCTCGACCGGCTCGGGGGGCCGATCGAAGTGGGGCAGCGCGCCGCCGTACCGCTCGAGGAGCAGCCGACCGCCCTGGACGATCGCCACGGCGTAGGTCGTGTCGTAGCGGTCGTGGTCCTCGAACATCTCGTCGACCACGGCCACGAGCGCGGCGGGCGGTGTCCCCGTCGGCCACGAATCCGTGGGCCACGGCACGCCCTCGGGTTGGGGCGGCAGCGGGAGCAGCGGCAGGTCCGGCAGCACGAACGGCACCGTAGGTCCGGACGCGGCCGGCGCGCTTGTAGCGTCGAGGAGGTGACCGACGACCCGACCCCCCTCGATCCCGATGCCCCGGCGGGTCAGGAGATCCTGGCCATCCTGCTCGACAAGCCCAGCCGCGCGTCGGAGCTCCTGCTGGCGCTCGCGAACCTCCGCAGCGAGGGAAAGCTGGTCATGCACGACGCCGTGATCGTGGCCAAGGACGACGGGGGCCGCACCCACATCGTGGAGACGGTCGACGTCACGCCGCTGCGCGGGGCCCTCTCCGGCACCTGGTGGGGGATGCTCGGCGGCCTGCTCGTCGGCGGGCCCGTCTTCCTCGGCGCCGCGATCGGCGGCGCCGCCGCGGGTGCCCTCTACGGGAAGCTCGTCGATCGAGGGCTCCAGGACGAGTGGGTGAAGGACATGGCGGCCTGGATCGACCCGGGTACCTCCGCCCTGCTGCTGCTCGTCGACTCCGGGCTCGACCCCGCGGTGCTGGCGGAGCTCAAGCGCTTCGAGGGCATCGGCCGGGTGGCCGGTACGACGCTGCCCGACGGCATCAAGGCCGAGATCGAGGCGGCGCTGGGCCAGGCCTAGGAGCCCGCTCGCCGGGGGGTCGCCCCGGAGTTGGCGACGATGGGCAGCACGTCGAAGCCGACCCTCGGCACCGGGGGGAGATCTCCGGCGGCACGGGGCCAGACCACCGGGGTGGCGTCGCCATCGATGGCCTCCCCGACCTGGATGCCACTGCGATCGACCGAGAAGTGCGGGAACGGGTAGCCCCTGGTGCTGCCGTCGGGGAAGTAGATCATCGTGTGCACGGCCCGCGGCCGGTCGGTCGAGTTGGGGTTGGCCAGGTGCACCGTGAGGCCGTGGTGGAACGCCACGCTCCCCTTCGGCACCTCGACGAAGACGGGCTCGATGTCCGCGACCTCGGGCTCGGCGAGGATGTCCTCCGGTTCACCGAAGAAGATGTTGACGAACCTCCGCAGCCCGATGGCGTGGCTGCCCGGGAGGTAGGCCATCGCCCCGGAGGCCAGCGTCGATCCCTCGAAGGGCACCCAGGCGGTCACGGACGCGGTCTCGGCGATGGGCCAGTAGGGATGGTCCTGGTGCGGGTCGGTCGGCCGCCCGCCCGGTTGCTTGAAGAGGGCTTGGTCGTGCCAGAGCCGGATGGCGGGCACCCGGAGGAGCTCCGCCGCCGCCTGGCCGAGCCGCGGGTGGAACGTGAGCGGCGCCACGCCGGGATGGTCCTCCCAGAGGTTCATGCACTGCACGAACGACTGCTGGTAGCGGCTCTTCTGGTCGAGCGGCGTGTCGTCGAGCGCGGTGCGGTCCGCGACGGCCTCGGTGACGAGCCGGCCGTACCGGTCGAGCTCGTCGTCCGTGACGAGGTCCGGGATCACGACGAAGCCGTCGCGCTCGAAGGCCGCCACCGTGGCCTCGCTGAGGAGCGGCTCGTGCGTCGTGCTCGCGGCCATCGCCGCAGCCTAGGCAGCCCGCGTGCCGGTCAACCCTCGATGGGGTCGGGCACGAACACGTCGACGGCCAGCGGGATCCCCATCGACTGGGACGCACCGCGCCCGCCGACGCGGTAGAGGGCGCGCTCGACCACCACGGGGCCATCGGCGTCGATCACGAGCGGCAGGACCTCAGCTTCGTCCACGTGTTCGCTCAAGCGGATCGTGCGCCGCCCACCGGCGGGCACCTCGAGGCCCTGGAGATCGGGCAGCACCCGCTGCTGGCCGTCGATCATGGCGGACACGTCGGCGCGGACGACGGAGTCCGAGGATGCGTTGAAGAGCGTCACGTACACCTCACGCTCGTCGGTGATGCCGCCCCCGGGGAGGAACCAGGTCGGGGCGGCGAGCGGGGCGCCGAGGGTGGCGCTGACCCCGAGCTGGCTGCTCGGCTCCGACAGGGTCACGACCCGCTCGGCCGTCACGGCCACCCCGTTCAGCGACCGCACCAGCACGGTGTGGCCGACCCCGGGCGGGATCCGCGCCGGGACGTCCTCGCTGGCGTCCGCGTCGGGCTCGTGCAGGTTGACGATCGAGAAGCGGTTGGGCGCGATCGTCAGCTCGAAGGGCTCCGGCACGCCGTTGGTGTCGGGGTCGTCGAGGCGGACCTCCACGTCGACCTCGGCCACCTCGCGGGACGAGTTGAACACCACGATCTGCTCGGTGATGCCGTCGTCGACCACGCCGTCGGGGAACACCCACACCTCGGCGGGGGTCGGGGCGCCGAGGCCGAGCGTGATGCCCTCCAGGGCGGGGTTCGTGCCGTTGAAGGTCTGGATGCGGTCGACGACGAGGCGCCCCCGGCTCACCTCGACCTGCGCGGCGACGTGGTCGCGGCGGGTGTCCTGCTCGATGAACACGCCCAGCGAGCTCCGGCCCCGCACGACGAGGTTCTGCAGCCGCCGCGGTTCGCGAGTGCCCTGGTCCGTGGCCAGCAGGACGTCGACGGTGGCGTCGTCGGGGAAGGGGTTCATGAAGACCAGGAGCTCGCGGGCGCCGCGGGCCGTGACCCCCCAGGGGAAGGACCACTCGCGGGCCGCGGTCGAGCTGCACGGCGCGGTGGCCCGGCCTCCGGCCCCCTCGCGCAGGTCGGTGACCTGGTGCTCGACGGCGATCTCGCCGCCGTCGACCTCCACGATGGCGCTGGCGATGGGCGCCTCCACGAGGTCGCTCAGCGCCACCTCGATGCGGGTCTGGGCGGGGACCGCCACCTGCGTCGGGGGCGGCGCAGGAGCCACCGTCGTCGTGGTGGTGTCCGGAGGTGCGGTCGTGGTGGTCGTCTCGCCGGTGGCGGGCTCGTCAGCGGCCGTCGGCGGCGTCGCCACCGTCCCCGGGAGCACGGTGATGGTGGCCGTGCGGTCCGTGTCCGTGGGGTTGAGGATGAGGAGCACGTGGTCGCCCAGCCCGCCGGGCCTCGCGGTGCCGGCGGCGCAGTACCACGTGGAGCTCAGCGTGGACGCCGGGTTGGCGGCCGGCATGGCGACGCCGGCGACGACGCGGTGGGTTCGTCGAGACAGGAGCGGCGGCGGGCTCGTCAGCGGCATCGAGGACGAGGCCGCCGACGACCACCGCCCCGATCAGCACGAGGGCCGTGAGCCTGGACGACCTCACGCGATCTCCTCCCTCGTGCCGGCCGGCTGGTCGAGCCGACGCCACACCACCGTGCGCAGCACCCAGAGCCAGACGAGGGTCTGGATCGCGAGCGCGACGTACAGCCACGGCGAGGTGTGGAAGCTGAGGGCCCCCGAGCCGCCCTCGGTCACCTCGAACCCGTTGCTCCACTCGAAGGGCTCGATCCGTTCGACGGAGGAGCCGTCGACCTCCAGCTCCCATCGGTCGGAGCTCGCCGCGGAGAGCAGCACGGTGGTGTCGTCCTCGAGCGGACCGGACCAGCTGACCCGCCCCTCCGTGTCCGGGAGGACCGCCGGCGCGCCGGACAGGTCGAGGCCGAGCGCGCTCGCGATGCCCTCGTCCACGGGGATCTCCACGGAGGCGGGCACGCCCGCCCGCAGGGGCATGAAGGCCTCGTTCCGGTAGACGGTCAGCCCGGCGGGCACATCGACCGGCTCGAGGTCCAGCTGCGCCTCCAGCGTGGCCTGGACCGCCGGCGGCACGGGGAGATCGGGCCGCGCGAACGGTTCCGGCGCCAGCCCTTCGGGCACGACGATGTACCGCACGCCCATCGGGGCCAGCAGCCGGCCGAGGCGAGCGGTCTGGCCCGTGCTCGCCATGTCGAGCGCGTCGGCGAGCAGCGCGGAGGGGCCGTCATCGGAGCCCACCCACAGGTTCTCGAGCGTCGGCGCGCCGTCGTCGGTGGTCCCGTAGACGAGACCGTCCTCCCACGCCCACCCCCCGAGGGGGACGGCGGCCGGGTCGCCCAGCCAGAGCACGCGGAACGGCGTCTCGTCGTTCTCGGCGTCGATGAAGCCCAGCGCCCTGGTGTCGTCTCCAGCCGGCATCGACCAGCGCCCGTCGAACGACGCGCCGATGACGGGCACGATCCCGGCGACGACGGCCGCGGCGGCCACCCCCGACGCCACCTGCCGCCACCCGAACCGGTAGCCCGGCAGGTCCACCTCGAAGGCCCGGACGCCCATCGCGGTGGCGAGCGCCAGCCCGGCGGCCGCGGGCACGAGGAGCACGTCGACGGCCGGGAGCGCCACGGGCAGGTCCCCCCGCTGCACGGCCCATGCGACCCCGAAGGAGACCACGGCCAGGGTCCAACCGCGCACGGCCCAGGCGTGGCGCTCCTCCCGCGCGATCAGCAGCGGCAGCGCGGCCGCGACGACGAAGCACCACCCCAGGGGGGCACTGCCGAGCGGACCCACCTCGAACCGCAGCAGGGCCGCGAGGTCGCTGACCTGATCCGGTCGGGGGGCGCCCGTGAAGGACGACAGGGTCGTGTCCGGCCCCACGAGGCCGAGGGCCCACGGAAGGTGCAGCAGGACGGCGACGCCAGCCGCGGCGAGGGCGCCCCCGATCATCCGGCCGCTCCCCTGGGGGTTCATCGCGACGAGCCCTCCGAGGCTCAGCGCCACCGCCATCCCCACCACGATGAGCACGGCGCTGGGCAGGATCGCGGCGACCGAGCGCGGTGAGCAGCCCCAACGCCAGCACCAGGCCGCGCCACGACCTGGCCGGCACCGCCTGGTCCCCGGCGCCGACGGGCCCGAAGGGCGCGACCCGGCTCAGGCTGGCGAGCAGCCCCACCAGAGCGGGCGCGGCGGCGTACAGCACCAGTGCCCCCCAGCGGCCGTCCGCGAGCGCGTTGTAGGGCAGGGGCACCGTGACGTACACGAGCAGGCACGCGATCTGCGCCCACCGGGACCCGGTGGGCGCCGGCAATCGGTACGCGAGGAGCGCACCCAACGGGATCATCCCGAGCGTCAGGACCGTCCGCAACAGGCCCATGGCCCCGAGGAAGCCCGCCCCGAGGGTTCCGATGATGCCGAACGTGGTCGGGGCCGGTGTCTGGGACCCGAGGCCCGCACTGCGCCAGCCGCTGGCCCAGCTGCGCCAGAGCTCCGTCGGCGACAGGTTGAAGGCCACCATCTCGCCGATGGCCGGCACGCCGCGCGTGAGCAGGTGCCGGCTGCCGACCACGAGCACGAAGGCCACGCCGACCCACACGGTCGCCGAGGCACGCAGCGCGCCCGAGCTGAGCACGCCCGCCACGCCTCGACCGCGGCCGGCCAGCCCCGTGAAGCGGTCCTCGCCCCTGCCGATCTGGCCGCGGAGGAACTGGCTCATGCGCGCGCTGCCCCGGCTCATCGCCTGGCGGACCTCGCGGTCCGGGACGCGCCGGAACCCCTTGACCTGCTGGCGGGCGACCCGCAGCTCCGGCAGGCGGCGCAGGTTCCACGTCCAGGCGTGGATCACGTCACCGGCGCGGCGGGTGCGGCCCGCGATGAGCGAGTAGACGACCTCCACGATGTTGAGCACGATCGTCTTCAGCAGCGCCCACACGAGCCCGATGGCGCCGTAGCAGCTCATGACCAGCCGGAGCCGGTGCCGGGCCTGGAGGCGACGGCGCTCGTCGTACCCGCGGCGCTGCGCGAGCTCGTCGCGATGGCGGGCCGACAGCGTCGGGGGCGACGATCACACGAGCGCCCGCGAGGTGGGCCCGCCAGCACAGGCTCACGTCGTCGAGGAAGTCGTTGATCCCCTCGTCGAAGCCACCGACCTCGGTGAAGAGGTCCTCGCGCACGAGCGTGCACGGCCCGGGCACCGTGAAGACGTCGCGCACCGCGTCGTGCTGTGACTGGTCGAGCTCGCCGCGCTCCACCAGCGGGATGCCGTAGCCGGCCGCGTCCATGCCCTGCCCGACCTGCAGGAGACGCCGGGGGTCATCCCAGTCCACGAGCTTGGGTCCGACCACGGCCGCGTTCGAGCGGAACGCCTCCTCGACCAGGAGCGCGCACCGCGTCCGGCGCGAGCGCGACGTCGTCATGGCAGAAGAGGTAGAAGGCCGCGCCGTCCACGACCTCGAGGACCTCGTTGGCCGAGGCGCCGAACCCCCGGTCGTCGTCGAGCCGCCGGACGAACGCGCCCGGCGCCACCACGGCCACCCGGGGCTTGACCGCCTCCGGGCTGTTCGCGTCGATGACGAGGATCTCGAGGTTGGGGTAGTCCTGCGCCGCGAGGGACTCCATGGCCTCCTCGAACCACGGTCCCGGGTCGCGCGCGACCACCACGGCAACGACGGCGGGGGCCGGCGGAGGCGTGGCCAGCGGCTCGCCATCGGGCGCGTCGGTGCCAGGGGTGTGGGGCTCCACGGTTGTCCGAGGGTAGCCGGGGGCCCCTTGCGCTCCGGTACCGTGCCGGAGGACGGCCGACGACCCAGGAGCGCTCCCTCGGTGCCTCGATCACCCATCGATGACCTCGCCAGCACCGCCGAGGACGTCTTCTACGTCTCCGTGGGCCTCGGGATGATCGTGTTCCAGCGCCTGCAGGTGCGGCGCAAGGAGCTGGGCCAGGCGCTCAGCGACCACGCCGGCGAGGCGGGGGGCCCGCTCGAGCTGGTCGCCACGGTCGTCGCGGAGCGTCTGAAGCTGATCGAGGAGCGCGTCGGCGCCGCCCTCGAGCGCTGACCCTCGGGTGGACGAGGGGCCGAGCCCGCTCCCCTAGTGTGCGCGCATGCGAGCCGTCGTCACCGGAGGGCTGGGGTTCGTCGGTCAGCACCTCGCGCAGCACCTGCGTGCGGAGGGCGACGACGTCACCGTCCTCGACCACCGGGGAGCAGGCTCGCTCGACATCACCGACGGCCCGGCGGTGACGGCGCGGCTGGCGGCGATCGAGCCCGAGGTCGTCTACCACCTCGCCGGTTGGGCCGACGTCGGGGCCTCGTGGAACGACCCGGTCGGTGTCTTCCGCGTCAACGCCGAGGGCACCCTGCACGTCCTGCGTGCGTGCCGCGCCGCCGGCGTGGCCCGCGTGCTCGCCGTCGCCAGCGCCGACGTGTACGGCGTGGTCACCGAGGCGGAGCTGCCCCTCACCGAGGGGTCGCCGCTCCGGCCCACCAGCCCGTACGCGGCGTCCAAGCTGGCGGCCGATGCGCTCGCCCAGCAGGCCTTCCTCGGGCTACGGGCTCGGCGTCGTCCGGGTGCGGCCCTTCAACCACCTGGGGCCGGGCCAGTCCGAGCAGTTCGTGGCGCCCGCCATCGCCGCCCGCATCGCCCGGGCCGAGCGCGACGGCACCGGCACCATCCCGGTCGGCAACCTGTCGGCCCGGCGCGATGTGACCGATGTTCGCGACGTGGTGCGGGCGTATCGCCTGCTCATCGAGCATGGCTCCCCGGGCGAGGTCTACAACGTGTGCACGGGGGAGGACCTGGCGGTGCAGGCGCTCGCCGACCTGCTGGTCGGCCTGGCCCGCAGCCCGATCGAGCTGGTCACCGACCCCGGGCTGCTGCGACCCGTGGACCTGCCCGTGCTGCGAGGCGATGCCTCCAAGCTGCGGGCGGCGACGGGGTGGGAGCCCCGCATCCCCATCGAGCAGACGGTCGCCGACCTGCTCGACGACATGCGCGAGCGAGTTCGTACCGAGACGTCGACACCATCGGAGACACCATGAGCGATCGAGCCCTCATCACGGGCATCACGGGCCAGGACGGCTCCTATCTGGCCGAGCTCCTCCTGGACAAGGGCTACGAGGTGATCGGCATGGTGCGGCGCAGCAGCACCACGAACTTCGAGCGCATCGCGCACCTGCAGGACCGCGTCGTGCTCGACCCGTACACCTCGTCCGGCGACCTGCTCGACGAGGCCTCGCTGATCTCGATCCTCCGCGAGTGCCGACCGACCGAGGTCTACAACCTCGCCGCCCAGTCGTTCGTGCAGACGTCGTTCACCCAGCCGGTGCTCACGGGCGAGATCACCGCGCTCGGCGTCACGCGGCTGCTCGATGCCATCCGGATCGTCGATCCGTCGATCCGCTTCTACCAGGCCAGCTCGAGCGAGATGTTCGGCAAGGTCCAGCAGGTGCCCCAGGTGGAGACGACCCCGTTCCACCCCCGCTCGCCCTACGGCGTGGCGAAGGTCTACGGGCACTGGATCACCGTCAACTACCGCGAGTCGTACGACCTCCACGCTTCGAGCGGCATCCTGTTCAACCACGAGTCGCCACGACGAGGGCTGGAGTTCCTGCCCCGCAAGGTGAGCCACGGCGTGGCCCGGATCAAGCTCGGGCTGGCCACCGAGCTGCCGCTCGGGAACCTCGACGCGGAGCGCGACTGGGGCTTCGCCGGTGACTACGTCGAGGCGATGTGGATGATGCTCCAGCAGGACGAGCCGGATGACTACGTGATCGCGTCCGGTGCCACCCACTCGGTGCGGCGCTTCTGCGAGATCGCGTTCGAGCACGCCGGGCTCACGTGGGAGGACCACGTGACGATCGACGAGAAGTTCATGCGTCCGGCCGAGGTCGACCTGCTCATCGGTGACGCGTCCAAGGCGAAGAAGACCCTCGGCTGGGCACCCCGCACGAGCTTCGAGGACCTCGTGACGATGATGGTGGACGCCGACATCGAGCTCCTCTCCGGACGCCTGCGGGGGATCAGCTGATCACCGTCCTGGCCGGCGGGGTGGGCGCGGCCCGCCTGCTCACCGGCCTCGTGCGGGTGGTGCCCGCGACGAGCGTCACCGCCATCGTCAACGTGGGCGACGACATCGAGCTGCACGGTCTGCACATCAGCCCCGACCTCGACACGATCACCTACACCGTGGCCGGCGCCATCGACGTCGAGCGCGGGTGGGGCCTCGGCGGCGAGACGTGGAACGCGATGGGCGCTCTGGCCCGCTACCCGGGCGCCCGCACGTGGTTCAACCTCGGCGACCGTGACCTCGCGACGCACCTCTACCGCACCGACCGCCTGCGCGCGGGGGCGACGCTGTCGGAGGTCAGCGCGGAGATCGCGGCGGCCTGGGACCTGGGCCTGCGGCTCCTCCCGGTGACCGATGATCGGCTGCAGACGCGCGTGACCGTCGCCGGCGAAGGGGAGATCGGGTTCCAGGAGTACTTCGTGGAGCGCCACCACGACGTCGCCGTCACCGCCGTGCGCTTCGACGGGGCCGAGGCGGCACGACCGGCGCCCGGGGTCCTGGCTGCCATCGGCGAGGCCGAGCGGGTCGTCGTCGCCCCTTCGAACCCGATCGTGTCGATCGACCCGGTGCTGGCCGTCCCCGGCGTGCGCGCGGCGGTGGAGGCCCGGCGGTCCGACGCGGTCGCCGTCTCGCCGATCATCGCCGGCGCCGCGCTGAAGGGCCCGGCCGACCGGCTCCTCCGAGAGCTCGGGCACGAGGCGACCGTGATCGGTGTGGCTCGCCTCTACGCTCCCCTCGTGGGCACGCTCGTCATCGATGCCGCGGATGCGGCGCACGCCGCGGCCGTGGAGGCCGAGGGGCTGCGGTGCGTCGTGACCCCCACGATCATGCACGGGCCGACCGAGGCGGCCGCGCTGGCCGAGGTCGTGCTGCAGGTGACCCGCCTGGAGATCCTGCCGATCGAAGGGATCCCGGAGGTGGCGGCGGGCGACGACCTGGCCGGCCTCATCGCCGCGGCCGCGCCGGACCTCCGCGACGGTGACGTCGTCGTCGTCACCCAGAAGGTGGTCTCGAAGGCGGAGGGGGCCATGGCGCAGATCGACCCCGCCGATCCTCGGGGGCACAAGGCCATCGTCGAGGACCAGTCGGTGCGGATCGTGCGGCGGCGCGGCGACCTCATCATCAGCGAGACGAAGCACGGGTTCGTCTGTGCCAACGCCGGGGTCGATCTCTCCAACGTCGACGAGGGCTGGGCCGCGTTGCTGCCCGACGACAGCGACCGATCGGCTCGACGGATCCGTGACGGCCTGCGCGCGGCGCTCGGCGTGGAGGTCGCGATCATCGTCTCGGACACCTTCGGCCGGCCCGTGGCGCCGCGGGCTCACCGATGTGGCCATCGGCTGCGCCGGCATCCGCGCGGTCGTCGACCTGCGGGGCACCGAGGACAGCCGCGGGCGCGAGCTCCAGGTCACGGAGGTCTGCGTGGTCGACGAGCTGGCGGCGGCGGCGGAGCTGGTGATGGGCAAGGCCACCGGAGTCGCGGCGGCCGTGGTGCGCGGGGTCGAGCCGGCCTGGTTGGGGCGCGGCGAGGTCCGGGCCGAGATCGTGCGGCCCGCGAACGAGGACCTCTTCCGCTAGGCCTCGGTTCGGATCAGCCCTGGAACCACCGGAGCACCTCGGTGACGCCGGTGGTCAGGTCGGTCCACGGCTCCCAGCCCAGGTGGAGGGCGGCGCGACCAGGATCGAGGGCGCTGCGCTCCAGCTCGCCGGGGCGCGCCGCGGCGTGGACCGCAGGGGCGCTGACCCCGGCCGCGGTGGCCATGGCGTCGTACAGCTCGTTGACGGAGGTCTCCACGCCCGTGCCGATGTTGCAGAGGAGCCCGCTCCCCCGGTCGGCGGCCCGGACGAAGGCGTCCACCGCGTCGTCGACGTACACGAAGTCCCGCGTCTGCTTCCCGTCCCCGAACACGGTGCACGGCTTCCCGGCCAGCAGCAGGCCCGCGAAGATCGCCACCACGCCGGCCTCGCCGTGGGGGTCCTGGCGCGGGCCGTAGATGTTCGCCATCGCGAGCGAGGTGAACTCGATGGAGTGGAGCTGGCGGTACACGTGGAGGTAGTCGGTGACGACGCGCTTGGCGACCCCGTACGGCGAGAGCGGCTGCTGGGGGTGCGACTCCTTCACCGGCAGGTCGGCCGGCGCGGGCTCTCCGTAGATCGTGCCGCCGCTCGAGGCGAACACGACCTTGCGCGTGCCGGCGACCCGTGCCCCCTCGAGGACGTTCAGGCTGCCGAGCACGTTGACCTCGGCGTCGAAGGTGGGTCGCGCGACGGAGACGCGCACGTCGGCCTGGGCCGCGAGGTGGAACACGACCTCGGGCTGACGCCGACCGATGACCTCGACCACGGCCGGATCGCGTATGTCGACCTGGTGGACCTTGAGCGGGGCGCTGCGGTCGCTCCGGGCCTCCGCCAGGTTGGCCAGGGATCCGCTCGACAGGTCGTCGACCACGTCGACGCTGTGACCCTCGGCCAGCAGGCGATCGACGAGCGTCGACCCGATGAACCCTGCGCCGCCGGTCACCAGTGCCTTCATCCGCCCTCCTCAGGGATCCGGACCCCGGTCAGCTGAGCGCCAGCCGGCACCACCATGTCATCTCCGACGACGGTGCCCCCCTCGAGCACCGCACCCGCGCCCACCTGGGCCCGGGTGCCGATGATGGCATCCCGCACGAGGGCCCCTGCGCCGATGTGGGCAGACGCGAACACGACCGAGCGCGACACGACGGCGCCCTCGGCGATGTGCGCGGCCGCGCCGACCACCGACTCCACGACGGCCCCGTCGACCTCGGCGTCCGGGTGCACCCCGGCCTCGACGCTCGGCCGGCGCCCGTTGAGGAGGTCGAGGTTGGCGGCCAGGTAGGTCTCCGGCGTGCCCGCGTCGATCCAGTAGGTGTCGCCGTCGACGGCGAACAACGAGCCGTCCGCGACCATGGCGGGGAACGTGACCCGCTCGACGTTCACCGGGACGTCAGGCGGGATCCGTTCGAGCACGGACGGCTCGAGCACGTACACGCCGGCGTTGATGAGGTTCGTGGGCGCCTCGCCGGGCGGAGGCTTCTCGATGAACGCGGTGACGCGGCCGTCCGCATCGGTGGGCACGACGCCGAACGCGGAGGGGTCCTCGACCCGGTGCAGCGCGATCGTGCCCTCGGCGCCCGTGCGTTCGTGCGTCGCGACCAGCATCCCGACGTCGAGATCGGTGAGGACGTCGGCGTTCAGCACCAGGAAGCGCTCGTGGATCCCAGCATCGAGGGCGGCGAAGCGGATGGCGCCCGCCGTGTCCCGGGGCTCCGGCTCGATGGCGTAGTGGAGCTCGACGCCGGCACAGGTGCCGTCGGGGTAGGCGTCCTGGAAGACGTCCGCCCGGTAGCCGAGGGCGAGCACGGCGGAGGTCACGCCGTGCCCGGCCAGGTGCTCCAGCACCCGCTCGATCATGGGCCGGTTGCCGACCGGCAGCATCTGCTTGGGGATCGTGTCCGTGAGGGGGCGAAGGCGGGTGCCGAAGCCCCCGACGAGCACGACGGCCTGCATCGCGGACTAGGGGGCCGCGGTCGTCGTCGTGGTGCCGCCCGCGGCCGTCGTCGTGGTGGTGTCGCCGGCAACGGTGGTGCTGGTGGTGGTCTGGCCCGTCTCGGGGTCCGGGAGCGTGGCGCCGCCATCGGCCGCCCCGAGGGCAGCGAGGTTGCTCCCCGACGGCGGCTTGGGGATGTCGGCGTCGGCGTCGCCGAAGAAGATCGTGATGCCGGCGCCGTTCTCGGAGAGCCGCTGGTCGTTGAAGTCGCCGGTGGTCACCTCGGGCAGGGACGCCTCGTCGGCGACGTTCTCCCAGTACGCCATGCGCAGCACGGGGTCTTCGACGCCGTCGCACTTCGTCTCGCCCTCCTCGATGGTCTCGCCGAGGTACACGAGCTTCGTGTCCGACAGCGAGATGTCGAGGCCGCCGTCCTCGCTCGCGTCCTCGATGAACCGCCCGAGGGTGGCGTTGGCACCCACCCCGAGCTGGGAGAACGGGTGGACGTGGAGCACGCCGTCACCGTGCGTGTGGATGCCCACGGGGCTCTCGAACTCCGGGACGTCGGTCTTCCACTCGCCGCACACGTTGACGCCGAACGCCTGGTGGATGTGGTCCTGGAGCTGAGGGCTGCCGCTCGTGTCCTGGTTCATGCGGTCGTTGCGGGCGTAGATCACCAGGCTGAGGCCGAGGACCACGATGACCGTGAGCACGCCCGGGAAGAGGAGGCTGCGGGGCTGACCCGACGACACCCGGCCACCGGCCCGGGCCGCGCGAGCCACCTTCTTGGACGAGGATGCCTTACCCATAGGGTCGCCCACCCTACAAGAGGGGCCGCGGCGCGACCCATTCAGGCCGGCGCCGCTCAGGCCCCGGCGACCGCCCGTCGGTACAGCGCCGCGAAGCCCTCGGCGTTGGCCTCCCAGGTGAAGCGCTCCACCCGAAGCGCGACCGAGACCGGCCAGGCGGACCCGCTCCTCGCCGTCGTCCAGCAGGGCGCCGATCGCATCCGCCCACGCGGTGACGTCACCGGGCGGGACGAGGACCCCAGCCTCGCCGACGACCTCCGGGATCGCGGTGTCCGCGTGCGGCGACGACCGCCACGCCCGCGGCCATGGCCTCGGCGGCGGGCAGGCCGAAGCCCTCGTAGGTCGACGGGACGGCCACCACGGAGGCCACCGAGTACAGGCCCGCGACGTCGGCGGTCGGGATGCGGCCCGTCCGGCGCACCGATGCGCGCAGCCCGAGCCGGTCGACCTGGTCCGCGACCTCCCGCTCGCACGCCCCCTCTCCACCGGTCAGCACGAGGACCGCCTCGGGGTGGTGCTGGCGCACGAGCGCGAACGCCTCGACGAGGGTGGCGTGGTCCTTGTGGGGATAGGTGATGGCGGGATAGAGCACCACGGGCCCAGGGAGGCGGTAGCGGGCTCGAACGTCCTCGGCGGTGGCGGCCTCCGTTCGGTCCGAGCTGACGCCGTGCGGGATCGTGACCACGCGCCGCGGGTCGGCCCCGAAGCGCTGCAGCACGGAGCTCCGCACGAAATCGCTCGGGACGGCGATGCCACGAGCGCCCTTCACCGCCCGCGGGAGGACCGTGCTCAGGTAGGCGCGCTTGACGCCTCCGTGGGTGGCGCGCCGCTCGAGGGGCTGGAGGTCGTGGATGGTGAGCACGTAGGGCGCGCCCGCGCGGAGCGGGGCGGTCCCGCCGGCGTGGTGCACCAGGTCGAGCCCACGGGTGCGGGTGGCGAGCCACGAGGACTCAGCGGCGATGCGCGCCAGCCGCGACCCGCCTGCGTGCGAGAGCAGCGTGGTGGGGAAGGTCGCGACCAGGTCCGGATGGGCCGCGGCGAAGGGCTCGAGGGCGAAGAGCTGCAGCGCGAGGTCTGGCGGCGCCAGAGCGCGGAGGGCATGCAGCGTCGCCACGGTCGACTCCTCGCTCCCGCCGACCTGACCGGGCACGAGCCACAGCAGGTTGATCCCGACCGTCGCCGGGGCCGTCACCGATGTGGTCCCCTGCGTGCGGGCATGCTTACAGGATGGACCACGGACGGGCGGAGCAACGGCGCCGAGCCCTGTTCGTGAACGCGTCGGGCGAGTGCTCGGGGGCCGAGGCCGTGCTGCTGGACCACATCGACCTCGCGCTCGCCGAGGGGATCGAGGTCGTCGTCGCATGTCCACCGGGGCCGCTCGTGGCGCGGCTGCCGGCCGGAGTCGGACACGTGCCGCTGCCCTCGTTCGGGCTCGGGGCCGAGGGGCGCATCGCCCGGGTCATCGCCGTGCTGGGGCTCGTCGTCCGCACCGTCCGCGCCGCGCGGATCCTGCGCCCCGAGGCGCGCGCCGGCCGACACGCACACCGTCGTCAACTCCCTCTTGGCCCTCCCGGCCGTCCGTCTCGCCCGACCCGCCTCGCCGTGGACCTGGCTGGTGCACGATGTCGTGACCTCGTCGGCTCAGCGCCGGTTCGTGACCCTCGGCCGCGGCGGCGCCGGCGGGCTGGGGCTCGCGGTTGCCGTGTCGGAGGCCACGGCCCGTCCCCTGCGAGCGCTGCTCCCCGCGGTCGTGGTCCGGGCCAACGGCGTGCACGTGGCCGGTCGAGTCGGTCGAGCTGGAGGTCCACGATCCGCCTGTCGTGGGGTCCGCGGCCCTCCTGGTGGGGTGGAAGGGGCAGATGGTGCTGCTCGAGGCGATCGCTCTGCTCCCGGACGTGCGGGGCGAGCTGGCCGGCGGCCGCCTGCCCACGGAGGAGACCTATGCGGACACGCTCGAAGCACGCGCGGCCCAGCCTGATCTCGCGGGGCGCGTGCGCCTGCTCGGCCACGTGGACGCGATGGAGGCGATGCGAGGCTGGGATGTCGCCGTGCTGGCCAGCCTTCGGCCGGAGGCCGGACCGCTGGCCGCGCTCGAGGCGATGAGCATCGGCCTGCCGGTGGTCGCCACGGACCACGGCGGGAGCGCGGAGTACCTCGCCGACGGGCGGGGCGTGCTCGTGCCGCCCGGCGACGCGTCCGCCCTCGCCGAGGGCATCCGGACCGCCCTCGACGCGGCCCGGCGCTCCGGGCTGGCCGCGCCGAGCCCGTCAGTGGGTGGCGGACGAGCACGACCGATCCCAGACGTTGCCGGCCCAGTACCGCGCGGTGATGCACGGCGAGGTCTGACTGCAGGCTCAGTGCACGGTCCAGCGCACCGCCACGGGCAGCGGCGTGACCGCGTGGCCGCCGTCGTCGCTCGCGCCAGCACCAGGGCGCTCCCGCGACACCGTCGCGGATCGCGGTGGCCTGGGAGCGGATCGGGTGCTTGGCCAGGCGGAGCAGCGAGAGCAGCAGACCCCGCGCCACCTGGTACGGGGAGCCATGGCGGAAGAGCCACCAGAGGCGGTTGCGCTCCTGCCAGTAGCGGTGCATGCCCGGGAGCGTCGAGGCCGTCGAGCTCATCGCGTGGTGGACCACCGCGCCCGGCTCCACCAGGTACCGCCAACCGCGCTCACGGCCCCGGCGGGCGAGGTCGATGTCCTCGTAGTAGAGGAAGTACCGCTCGTCGAAGCCACCGACGTCGGCGAGGAAGCGAGCGGTCAGCAGCACTGCCCCACCCGTGAAGAGGTCGATCCCGACCGCCTGGGCGTACTGCCCTCGGTCGACCTCGCCGAAGCCGAGGTCGATCCCCGCCCCGTCGTCGCGCACCCGCATCCCCACGCTGGCGATGACCGGCTCACGCGACGCCCCGCCGCCCGGCCGGTCCAGGAGCAGCTTCGGTTGGACGGCCCCGACCCGCTCGTCCTCCAGGTGCGCGCTCAGGGCGTCGAGCCAGCCCGGCTCGACCACGGTGTCGTCGTTGAGGACGGCGACGGCGTCAGCCCCGCGCTCGAGCGCGTGGGTGATCCCCGCGTTCATCCCCCCGGCGAAGCCCAGGTTCTCCTCCGTGGTCACGAGGTCGACGGTGGCGGCTGGCCCGCCGGCCCCGACCACCCGATCGACGGCCGCTCGGTCGAGCGACTGGCCGTTGTCGACGACGACGACCCGGTCGTGGCCAGGGGAGGCGAGCACGGACGCGAGGCACGCATCGAAGCCCGCCGTGTCGGGGCGGTAGGTGAGCAGGACCACGGCGACGCTCGGCCGACGCCCACCGAGCACGTCTGGCCCCTCGGTCACGGGGCCACTGTAGGTGAGCGCCGCGGGCACCCCGGGTGGGGGAACCGGAGAGCGGGTCGGTAGTGTCCCGAGCCATGTCCTCCCGGTCCCTCGTCCCGGCCGTCCGTACGTGAGGGTCCTCGTCACCGGCAGCGCCGGGCTGATCGGCTCCGAGGCGGTGGAGTTCTTCGACCGCCTCGGCTTCTCCGTGGACGGCATCGACAACAACATGCGAGCGGACTTCTTCGGCCCCGGCGGTGACACGACCTGGAACCGCCAGCGCCTGGAGGCGACGTGCCGCAGCTACACGCATCACGACGTCGACATCCGCGACCGGGAGGGGGTCAACGCCCTCGTGCGGACGGGTGCCTACGAGCTCGTGATCCACGCGGCCGCCCAGCCGAGCCACGATCTGGCCGCCTCGCGTCCCTTCGATGACTTCGACGTGAACGCAGGGGGCACCCTGAACCTGCTGGAGGCCACCCGCCAGCACGCGCCGGAGGCCGTGTTCATCACGGTGTCGACCAACAAGGTGTACGGCGACAACCCGAACCGCGTGCCGCTCGTCGAGCTGGAGACGCGCTGGGACTACGCCGAGCCCGGCCTCGCCCAGGGCATCGACGAGACGATGTCGCTCGATCACTGCACCCACTCGGTCTTCGGCGCGTCCAAGGTGGCGGCCGATGTGCTCACGCAGGAGTACGGGCGCTACTTCGGGCTGCGCACCGCCGCGTTCCGCGGTGGTTGCCTCACCGGTCCGCACCACTCGGGCGTGGAGCTGCACGGCTTCCTCAGCTACCTCGTGCACACCGCGCTCCGCGAGGGTCCGTACACGATCTTCGGCTACAAGGGGAAGCAGGTCCGTGACCAGATGGCCTCGGCCGACGTCATCAGCGCGTTCTGGGCCTTCGCCCAGGACCCGCGGCCCGGTGAGGCGTACAACCTCGGCGGCGGGAAGGCCAACGCCGCCAGCCTGCTGGAGTGCATCGAGCTGATCGCGGAGGCGTCCGGGGGCAAGCGTCCCGTGCTCACCTATGACGAGCAGGCCCGGGTCGGGGACCACATCTGCTACTACTCGGACATGGCCAAGTTCGGGGCGCACTTCCCCGACTGGCGTCAGGAGCACACCCTGCCGGACATCGTCGAGGAGATGGTGGCCGCGGTCTCGGCGCAGCTCGACTGATGGAACGCCGCGCGTGCGCCTGACGCTCGTCAACCAGTTCTACGCGCCGGACATCAGCCCCACCGCCCAGCTCGCGGCCTCGCTGGCGGAGCACCGGGCGGAGCAGGGAGACCGGGTCACGGTCGTCACCGGCCGGGCCGGCTACCTCGAGGGGCTGGCCCCCGCGGCCGGCGTCCGAACGGGGCCCGACCTGCGGATCCGGCGGGTGTGGACGCCGGATCTGGGCAAGTCGTCGCGGATCCGTCGCCTGCTCGGGTACGCGACCTTCTCGCTCGGCAGCGTGTGGGAGCTGGTCCGCCTCCCCCGCCAGGACGTGGTGGTCGTCATGACGACGCCACCGTTCGCCGTGGTCGCGGCGTTGGTCCACCAGGTGCTCCACCGAGGGTCGCGCGTCGTGCTGTGGAGCATGGACTGCTACCCCGACGCGGCGGAGCGCTTCGGCGAGCTGCAACCCGGTGGCCTCGTCAGTCGTGTCTTGCGAGCGGTCAACCGGTGGGCGTTCCGCCGGGTCGAGGTCGTCGTCGGGCTCGATGCCGCGATGGTCGAGCTCCTGTCCTCCCAGTACGGGGCTGGTCCGGACCAGCCGCGCTTCGTGGTGATCCCCAACTGGGAGCGCCTGTCCCTCTTCCCCGCCGACGCGGGCGCTCCCCCGCCGTGGCCCGGCTACGACGACCTCGCCGTCGGCGATCGTGCGGTCGTGCTCTACCTCGGCAACACCGGCGTCGGGCACCGGTTCGACACGGTCCTGGCGGCGGCCGAGCGGTTGACCGATGAGGCCGTGTTCCTCTTCGTCGGCGGTGGTCAGCAGTGGGCCACCCTGCAAGCGGACGTGCGGGCGCGCCGCCTCACGAACGTCGCGTTCCGCGCCTACGTGCCCAAGGACGAGACACCGGCGGTGATGGCCGGGGCCGACCTCGCCCTCATCACGTTGCACGACCGCTCCCTGGGGGTGATGAGCCCGTCCAAGCTCCACGCCAACCTCGCCGCGGGCCTGCCCGTGCTGTACGTCGGGCCCGCGGGGAGCAACGTCGACGAGGCCATCACGCGCTTCGAGGCGGGGCGCAGCCTTCGCGAGGGTGACGTGGACGGCGTGGTGGAGGCGGTGCGCGAGCTCCGCGGCGACACGAAGGCTCGGACGCGGGCCCGAGAGGCCTTCGAGACCGCCTACTCCGACGCCGCCGCGCTCCCCGCCTTCGATCTCCTCCTCGAGCCCTGAGGCTCGCTCACACCGGCTCGGTCTGGTCGAACACGACCGCCAGCCCCGCGGTCAACGCCGTGACCGCGTCGGGGACCGGGGCACCGGCGTCACGCGTGCTCAGCATCTCGAGCAGCGCGACCGCGTCGCCGCGACCGCGCACGCGCGCCGGCGGGCGGGCTGCCATCGGAGATGCGGACGCCGTCGGCGTCGGTGGTGATGACCAGGACGGCCGCGGGATCGCTCACCTCGAGCACCACGGTGCCCGGCTCGGCCCGGCGACCGCAGACCTCGAAGGCCCGGCCCAGCCCGGCGGCGTAGCGAAGGCAGGTGAGCACCTCGTCGTCGTCGACGACCGCGGGGCGTCCCAGCGGCAGCACGATGTCACGCTCGTGCACCCAGCAGTCCCAGAGGGCGTGATCGGCGACCAGGTGCACCGGGAGGTGGCCCGGCGGGGCCTCCGCGAGGCGCTCCCAGTCCGCGTCGGCGAGGCCCGCGATCACCTCGCCGAGCGCGGCCGTGCTCGCGGTCAGCTGCTCGAGGGTCTCCTCCACCGGCGTGCCCTGCCCCCGCTCCACGAGCTGGGCCGGCGACGCCACGGGATCGAAGGCGGCCAGGAGCTCGGTCGGCTCGCCGCGTACCCCGGCGTCGATCGACAGGGCCCAGAACCCGTTGGTGCTGATCAGGTGGGTGACGACGTCCTGCACGCTCCACCCCGCGCAGCGGCTGGGGTGCTGCCACTCGGCCTCGGACAGGTCGGCGAGCAGGCCCTCGAGCCGGCGCCGCTGGCTCATGAGCGGGTGGGGGCCGTCGCCCCGGATCGCGACGCTGAGGACCGGCTCGTGGCCGTAGCGCGGGGTCAGGAGCACGGCGGGACCGTACCCGGCCGCGCCGTCAGCTGCGCCCGATGCCGCGGTACTCGAAGCCGCGCCGCACCAGCGAGGCCCGGTCGAGCAGGTTGCGCGCGTCCACGACGTTCCGGCTGGCCATGAGGTCGGCGACCTTGTCGAGGTCGAGCCACCGGAACTCGTCCCACTCGGTGAGCACCGCCAACACCTCGGCGCCCTCCACCGCGGCGTAGGGATCGTCGACCACCTCGACGCCCTCGAGCGCTCCGGGCCCGGAGGGGTCGTAGCCGCGCACGGTCGCCCCGAGGGCCACCAGGTGCCGGATCACCGCCAGCGAGGGGGACTCGCGCAGGTCGTCGGTGCGCGCCTTGAAGGTGAGGCCCCAGACCGCGACCCGCTTCCCCTCGACGGAACCGCCGGCGAGATCGAGGATCTTGGTGGCGACGCGGTGCAGCTGCTCGTCGTTGACGGTCACCACGCCCTTGAGCAGGTCGAAGTCGTACCCCGCGTCCTCCGCGATGCGAACCATGGCGCGCGTGTCCTTGGGGAAGCACGACCCGCCCCAGCCGGGGCCGGGCTTCAGGAACTCGTGGCCGATGCGCGTGTCGTAGCCCATGCCCAGCGCCACGTCCTTGATGTCGGCCCCCACCGCTTCGCACACCGCGGCGACGGCGTTGATGAAGGAGATCTTCGTGGCGAGGAAGGCGTTGGCCGCGTACTTGATCGTCTCGGCGGACGCCGGATCGGTGACGATGACCGGCGCCGTGATGCCGAGGTAGAGCGACTGCACGCGCACCGCGGCCGACTGGTCCTCGGCCCCGATGACGATGCGGTCGGGGTGCAGGAAGTCGTGCACCGCCGAGCCCTCGCGGAGGAACTCGGGGTTCGACACGACGGCGACGTCGCTGCGCCCGAGCGCCCGCTCCACGACCCGAGTGGAGCCCACCGGCACGGTGGACTTGTTGACGACGACCGCCTCCGACGGCAGGTGGGGCCCGATCTCGCGCGCCGCGTCCTGGATGTAGGACAGGTCGGCCGAGCCGTCCGCGCCTTGCGGCGTCGGAACGCAGAGGTAGGCGAAGTCGCAGTCGGCGACCGCGGGGGCCGCCCCGACGACGAAGGTGAGCCGACCGTCGCGGGTGCCCTCGCGCACGAGGTCGTCGAGGCCGGCCTCGAGGATCGGGATCTCCCCGCGCTGGAGGCCCGCCACCTTCTCCTCGTCGATGTCGATGCACACGACGTCGTGGCCGAGGTGGGCGAAGCACGCGCCGGTCGTGAGACCCACGTACCCGGTACCGATCACAGCGATCTTGCTCGACCTCGGCATGGCCCCGCTCCCTGATTCGCTCGCAACTCGCCATGCCAGCTCCTGCACCAGGCGATCGAGCGAATCACGGTAGTTGGGCAGGAGCGGGAAGCCCCCCATGCGCAGCGCCGCGTTGTCGAGCACGGAGTTGGACGGACGGGGCGCGGGACGGGGCGGATCGAGCTCCGCGGTGGTGATCGGGCGCACCTTGTCCGGGTCGGCGCCGGCGGCGAGGAGGATGTCGCGCACGAGGCCGTACCAGGTGGTGGCCCCCTGGTTGGTGACGTGGAAGGTGCCCGGCACCCGGGCCGCCGCCAGCTGTCGGATGGCGGGAGCCAGGTCCGCCGTGAAGGTGGGACAGCCGCGCTGGTCGTCGACGAAGGCGAGCTGGGGGCGATCGAGGAGGCCCAGGACCGTCTTCACCATGTTGGGCCCGTGGGCCCCGAACACCCACGCCGTGCGAACCACGCAGGAGCCCGGCGCCTGCACCGCGACGGCGTGCTCGCCGGCCCACTTCGATCGGCCGTACACCGACTGCGGGTTCGGGCGATCCCACTCGTGGTACGGCTCGGCCTTCGTTCCGTCGAAGACGTAGTCCGTGGACACCGCCACCAGGTGCGACCCGGCCCGCCGCGCGGCGTCCGCCACCCACTCGGTGCCCAGCGCGTTGACGTGGAACGCCCGCTCGGGATCGCCCTCGCACGCGTCCACGGCCGTCCAGGCGCCGGCGTGGAGCACGACGTCGGGCCGCACGCCCAGGATGGCCTGGTACACCGAGTCGCGATCGGCGAGGTCCAGCTCGGCCCGGCCACAGGCGGTCACCTCGTCGCCCGCGGCCGTGCACGTCAGCGCGAGGTCGGTGCCGAGCTGGCCCGAGGCGCCCGTGATGAGGACGCGCATCAGTGGGCCGACTTGAGCGGGCGCCACCACCACTCGTTGGCGCGGTACCAGTCGACCGTCGCCTCCAAGGCCTCGTCGAGCGTGCGCTTCTTGGTCCATCCGAGCGCGGTGACCTTGGCGATGTCGACGGAGTAGCGCCGATCGTGGCCGAGGCGATCGGCGACGTAGTCGACGGAGGACTCGTCCTTGCCGAGCAGGGCGAGGAGCTTGTCGACGAGGACCCGGTTGGGCGTCTCGTTGCCGGCCCCGATGTTGTAGATCTCGCCCGGCTCCCCGGAGTGCAGCACGAGGTGGACGCCGGAGCAGTGGTCGTCGACGAACAGCCAGTCGCGCTCGTTGAGCCCGTCGCCGTACAGCGGCACCTTCGCCCCGTCGAGCAGGTTCGTCGTGAACAGCGGGATGGCCTTCTCGGGGTACTGGTACGGGCCGAAGTTGTTCGTGCAGCGGGTCACCGTGACCGGCAGCCCGTGGGTGTGGTGGTAGCTGAGGGCGATCAGGTCGGAGCCCGCCTTCGAGGCCGAGTAGGGCGACCTCGGCTCGAGCGGATCGTCCTCCGTGGATGACCCGACCTCCACCGACCCGTACACCTCATCGGTGCCGATGTGGACCACGCGACCGATCTCGAGGCGGCGCGCCGTGTCCATGACGATGTTGGTGCCGAAGCAGTTCGTGTTGACGAAGTCGTCCGAGCCGACGATGGAGCGATCGACGTGGCTCTCCGCCGCGAAGTGCACCACGGCGTCCACGCCGGTCATCGCCTCCTCCAGCGGGCCCGGGTCGCAGATGTCGCCCTTGACGAAGGAGTAGCGGGGGTCGTCGTCGACGTCCTTGAGGGTCGACAGGTTCCCGGCGTAGGTGAGGGCGTCGTACACCACCACCTCGTCGTCCGTCTCCCGCAGCACGTACCGGACGTAGTTCGATCCGATGAACCCGGCCCCGCCCGTGACGAGGAGCTTCATCCCGCACCTCCTGTGAGCTCGGCGAGCGTGGGCGCATCGCGATCCTTCTTCGACACCTGGGCCTGGTCCTCGGGGTCGACCGGCAGCGGCCACTCGATCCCGAGGGCCGGGTCCAGCGGGGTGCACGCGACTCCGGCCATGCCGGGAGCCCACTCGTGGTCGAAGCAGTAGAGGTACTGGGTGGCGCCCTCGCCCGTGGCCTGGAAGCCGTTGCCCACCCCGCTCGGGACGAGCACCTGGGACCCCGGGCGCAGGGTGGTGGTGACCACGGTCCCGTAGGTGGCCGACGCCGGCCGCAGGTCCACGTAGGCCGCGAAGGCCTCGCCCGCCACCACGGCCACGAGCTTGTACATGTCCTCGCCGTGGAGGCCGCGCAGGCCGCCCCGGTGGGTCTCGGTGACGTTGACCTGCAGCCAGGGCCCGAGGGACGGCAGGCCCGCCGCCGCGAAGGCCGACTCCCGGTAGAACTCCCGCACGGTGCCGCGCTCGTCCGTGACCTGCTTCATCGTCAGGAAGACGAGCCCATCGATCGCGGTGGCCTGCGTGGTGAAGTCGACGATCTCCGGCACGGTTCAGCCGTCCTCGAACGCGAGGATCCGCAGCAGCTGCTCGCCGTACCCGCTCTTGGCGAGATCACCGGACTGGTCGGCGGCCTCCGCCAGCAACCGGAGCTCATCGGTGGTGATGAAGCCCTCGCGGTGCGCGGCCGACTCGGGCGACCCGACGAGGAGGCCCTTGCGGCGCTGCTGGCCGGCGACCCACGTCTGGGCGTCGAGCAGGGCGTCGAAGGTGCCGACGTCGAACCACTCGGTCGAGAACGGGAGCTTGCAGACCTCGAGCCTCCCCTGGCGCAGGAACTGGCTGTTGACCTCGCTGATCTCGAGCTCGCCGCGGTCGCTGGGGGCGATCGACCCGGCCACCTCCACCACGCTGTTGTCGTAGAAGTAGAGCCCGGGGATCATCAGGTTCGAGGGCGGATCGGCCGGCTTCTCGTGCACGCCGACGACCTGGCCGTCGCGATCCAGCTCGAGCACGCCGTAGCGCTCGGGATCAGGCACCCACAGACCGAACACGACCGCGCCCTTGGGCTCCGTGTACTGCTGCAGCTGCTCGCCGAGCCCCACCCCGTAGAAGATGTTGTCGCCGAGCACGAGCGCCACGTCGTCGTCGCCGATGAACTCCTCCCCGATCAGGAACGCCGACGCGATCCCGTTCGGCTCGGGCTGCACGGCGTAGCTGAACGAGCACCCCCACTGGCTGCCGTCGCCGAGCAGCCCCTCGAACTGCGAGCGCTGCTCGGGGGTCGAGATCACGAGGATCTCGTTGATCCGTGCGTGCAGCAGGGTGCTGATCGGGTAGTAGATCAGCGGCTTGTCGTAGACGTGCATGAGCTGCTTCGACGTCGCGCGGCTCGCGGGGCTGAGGCGGGTGGCCCGCCCTCCCGCCAGGACGATGCCCTTCACCGGTGGACCTCCGGGCGCGCGGCAGCGACGGCAGAGCGGCGGGAGGCGTCCATGGCCGGACGATTCTGACACGTCCCATGGAGGCGGCCCAAGGTCAGCAGTCCACCCCCGGCGGCACCTCGGGCACGAAGCCCACGACGGTGGTGGAGGTGGTGACCGACGAGCTGGTCCCGTCGCTCGTCGTGGTCGTCGTCGAGGACGGCACGGTGGAAGCCGTCGTGGTGGCGGTGGTGGACGGGTCCGGCGGGCGCGGCGTGGCGAGCACGCCGGCGTAGTCCTGACCGGTGACGACGGCGACGTCGGCGCCGAGCGGCCCCTCGACCAGCTCGAGGCGGGCACCGGGATCGAGGTACCGGGCCACGAGCGTCGGCCTTGGCCTCGCCGCCCGCCACGTACCGGACGACCGTCTCGGTGAAGTCGAAGCGCTCCGCCTCGCCCGCCCCGACCGAGCCGAACCCGGCCCCCGCCAGCTCATCCGCGGCCGCGCTGGCCTGCCCGGTGACGCCGGAGCCGTTGAGCACCAGCACACGGACGTCGGCTGGGCGCAGGTCCTGCGCGTCGGTGCCGCGGAACCGGTCGAGGGTCGGCTGGGCCCGGTCGTCGACGAGGCGGAGGACGGAGGCGCCCCCCACGGCGCTCGGCACGACCGGGAGGGAGTAGAGGTCGAGCGCGCCGGGGTCGAAGCCCCGGAAGGCGCGGCCGAGGTCGATGATGTCGTCCGCCGTCAACAGGTCGTCGACGGTGACGGTGGCGAGCCCGGCGTTCACGAGCCGATCGAGCGTGACCGGGTTGCGCACGCCGTTGTCCACCGCGCCCTGCAGCGCCCGCACGATGAAGTCCTGCTGGCGGCTGATCCGCCCCAGGTCGGCGGACCCGTCGCTCCGCCAGCGCCCGTCCTGGTAGATCTGGAAGTGGCGGGAGCGGACGTACGAGAGGGCCTGCTGGCCGTCGAGGGTCACGCACCCGGCCTCCTCGATGGAGAGGAGGGACCGCGAGTCTCGGGCCGGGTCGGCGAAGTAGACGTCGACCCCGCCGATGACGTCGACGAGCTCCTGGAAGCCGGCGAAGTCGACCTGGATGTAGTGGTGCACGGGGATGCCCAGGTAGCCCTCGATCGTGTCGATGAGCTCGCCGGGGCCACCGTTCTGGATGGCGCTGTTGAGGCGCTGGTTGCCGCCGCTCGCCAGCGGCACCCACAGGTCGCGCGGCAGGGAGAGCAGCGACGCCCGTTCGGTACCGGGATCCAGCCGCAGGATCATCATCGTGTCCGAGCGCAGGCCCCCCACGTTGCCGCGACCGTCTCGCGCGGGGTCGTCCTGCGCCAGGTTGGCGGCGCTGTCCACGCCGACGAGCAGGAAGTTGCGGGGCTCGTCGCTGCCCGCCTGTTCCGACAGCACGGAACCGAGCTGGACGCGCGGCAGCTGGCTGTACTTCGAGTACACGTAGGTGAGCCCACCGGCGGTGGCCAGCAGCACCAGCACGACCGCACAGTTGAAGGCCAGGAGCATCCGCTGGCGCGGGGACCGACGGCCCCGCCTCCGCCCTCCGCGACTCATTGGACCGGCAGGCCCAGCTCGCGGCTGATCACCAACCGCTGGATCTCGCTGGTGCCCTCACCGATCTCGAGGATCTTGGCGTCGCGGTAGAACCGGGCCACCGGGGTCTCGTCCATGAACCCGTACCCCCCGAACACCTGGGTCGCGATGCGGGTCGCGGCCACGGCCGCCTCCGTGGTGTGGAGCTTGGCCATCGCGGCCGCTTGCTTGCACGGCCGTCCGGTGTCGTGGAGCCAGGCCGCCTGGTAGGTCAACAGGCGAGCGGTCTCCGCCATGACGGCCAGGTCGGCGACCTGGAAGGCCACGCCCTGGTTGGCACCGATCGGCCGGCCGAAGGCGTGACGATCGAGCGAGTACTGGGTGCAGTGCTCGAGGCACGCCTGGATGCACCCCACCGCGAGCGCGGAGATCGCGATGCGTCCTTCGTCCAGGATCTGGAGGAACTGCGCGAACCCGCGGCCCCGCTCGCCGAGCAGGTTGGCCTCCGGCACGCGGGCGTCGACGAAGGTGAGCCCGTGGGTGTCCGACGCATGCCAGCCCATCTTCCGGTAGGGCGGCTGGACCTCGAACCCCGGGGTGCCCGACGGCAGGATGATCGTGCTGATCTCGCCCGGGCCGGTGCGGGCCGTGATCGTGACGAACGCGGTGATCTCGGTGCCCGAGTTGGTGATGAACGCCTTCTCGCCGTTCACCACCCACTCCCCCGCCGCCTCGTCGAGCACGGCCGCCGTGCGGGTGCCCCCGGCGTCGCTCCCGGCCTCCGGCTCGGTGAGGCCGAAGCCCCCCAGCGTGCGCCCCGCGCAGAGATCGGGCAGCCAGGTCTGCTTCTGCGCCTCGGTGCCGAAGCGGTGGATCGGGTTGGCGCCCAGCCCCACCCCCGCCTCGAGGGTGATGGCCATCGAGTGATCGACCCGGGCCAGCTCCTCGATGGCGATGCAGAGCATCGTCAGATCACCGCCACCGCCGCCGTACTCCTCCGGGAAGGGGATCCCGAAGAGCCCGAGGTCGCCCATGCCGCGCACGACGTCCACCGGGAAGTGGTGGTCGCGATCCCACGCCTCGGCGTGCGGCGCGATCTCACGCTCGGCGAAGTCGCGCACGACCGTTCGCAGTGCGTCGTGCTCCTCGGTGAACTCCACGTGCACGGGTGGCGACGACCTTCTCGGGGATGGAACGGGTGACGGCAGGGACGAGGTGTGATCGTACGCTGCCCGCCATGACCCGACCCGTCGCCGCCGACGTTCCGCTGGCCGTGGTCGGCGGGCGGTTGGCGACGGACCTGGTCGACCTCACCGACGATCTGGCTGCGCTCGAGTCAGCCGGGTTCTGGGCCGTGGTGCTGCCGTTCGGCGGCGGGGCGATCTGCGCCCGGTTCGCCCACGTGCGCGCGGCCCGCCCCTGGCCGGGGCCGCCGTGGCGAGGACCGCCCGCCGCGGCGTGGACCAGCTCGCTCTCCGAGGACGAGTTCAAGGCCGGGGTGCGATCCATCCGAGCGTCGATCGAAGCGGGGGACGTGTACCAGGTGAACCTGACCCGTCGCCTCTCGGCGCCGATGCCGGTGGGCGGCGACGTGGCCGCCCTGGGCGCGGCCCTGGCGGAGGGCAACCCGGCGCCGTACAGCGCCGTGGTGCGCGTCCCCGCCGCCGGCTGCCTGGTGGCCTCGGCCTCGCCGGAGCGGTTCCTGCGGCGCGACGGGGACGTCGTCGAGTCGGGGCCGATCAAGGGCACCGCCCCGGACGTCCGCGGCCTGACGGACAAGGACCGGGCCGAGAACGTCATGATCGTCGACCTGGTCCGCAACGACCTCGGCCGGGTGTGCGACTTCGGTTCCGTGACGGTCCCGTCGTTGCTCGCCGTCGAGGACCACCCGGGCCTGGTGCACCTGGTGTCCACCGTCCGCGGCCGCCTCCGGCCCGGCTGCGGGTGGGCGGACGCGATCGCGGCGACGTTCCCACCCGGCTCGGTCACCGGCGCGCCGAAGGTCGCCGCCCTCGCGCGGATCGCGGCGCTGGAGCCGGTCCCCCGCGGCATCTACTGCGGGGCGGTGGGCTGGGTGGACGCCGACCGACGCGAGGGCGATCTGAACGTGGCCATCCGCACCTTCTGGGCCGAGGACGGGCAGCTCCACTTCGGCACCGGCGGCGGGATCACCTGGGACAGCGACCCCGATGACGAGTGGGCCGAGACCGAGCTCAAGGCTCGAAACCTCCTTCGGGTCGCGTCAGGATCGGGATGATGGACGACGACGGATCGGTCTGGGTGAACGGGTCGCTGGTGGCCGCCGACCACGCGACCGTCTCGATCTTCGACCACGGGCTGACCGTGGGCGACGGCGTCTTCGAGACGCTCAAGGCCACCGACGGCCGACCCTTCGCCATCCGGCGGCACCTCGATCGGCTCCGGCGCTCCGCGGCGGGCCTCGATCTGCGGGTGCCGTACGACGACGACGCGCTGCGGGTGGCGATGGCCGAGGTGCTCGCGTCCCATGACCTCCCGCTCGCCCGGGTGCGCGTCACGGTGACCGGCGGCGTGGCCCCCCTCGGCTCGGAGCGCGGCGAGGACGTCGCCACCGTGATCGTCGCCGTCGGCCCGCTCAAGGACGCCGAGCCGTCCACCGCCGTCTGGGTGGTGCCGTGGCCCCGCAACGAGCGGGGCGCGCTGGCGGGCATCAAGACGACGTCCTACGCCGAGAACGTGAAGGCCCTCGCGTTCGCCAAGGCCCGGGGGTGCACCGAGGCGATCTTCCCCACGACCACCGATCTGCTCTGCGAGGGCACCGGCTCCAACGTGTTCGTCGGGATCGACGGACGCCTCCGCACGCCCCCGCTCTCGTCGGGCTGCCTGGCCGGCGTCACGCGCGACCTGGTGCTCGAGGTCACCGACGCCGTGGAGGAGGACATCCCCATGGCGGCCTTCCTCAGCGCCGACGAGGTCTTCCTCACGAGCACCGGCCGCGACGTCCAGCCCGTCCACCGGGTCGACGACCGCCCGCTCGCCGCGCCCGGCCCCCTCACCCGAGCCGCCGCCACCGCCTTCCGGTCCCTCGCCGCCTCCACCGACGACCCCTGACACGGGTTCTGTGTGCGCTCAGCACCGCATGCCGGTGATCCACGCACACAGATCTGGTAGACGTCCGCTCATGACGGCGTTCACGAGGGCGGAG
>CAVRKU010000026.1:0-21483 GCA_963721695.1 uncultured Microthrixaceae bacterium | reverse complement strand
CACCACCGCGGGACCCGTGGCGGCGACGTCGATGAGTCCGCCCGCGCGACCGACGGCGTCCGTGAGGTCGCGGTCGCCGAGCGCCTCAGCCGCGCGGCGCGGCAGCCCGAGCCGCTGATCGACGAGCTGCTGGGGGTCCGTCCCCTTCGGCCACCCCTCCACCGGGAGCGCGTGCAGGGCGAGCTGCAGATCGGCGAGCTGGCGGACGAGCGCGAACGCACGCCAGGGCCGGGCCGACAGCGCGTCGAGCATCGTGCCGCCCGGCGCGCGCTCCATCACCTGGGCGGGCAGCCCGAACCCATCATCCGGCGCGAGCACCTCGAGCACGAGCGGGGCCGGGTACCCCCTCGCCGCCACCCACGCCTGCACCGTGGCCTCCCGGTGCGCCTGCTCGACCCGGTCGACCGAGGGCAGCAGGCGCACGACGAGCGGACGACGCCACGCCTCAGGCAGCTCGTCGCCGGTGAGGTCGACGAGGTGGATGAAGGAGTCGAAGCCCGCGCCGACGGCCACCGGCGAGCCCGCCACGGCGACCTGGCCGCCGAAGCGCGCTTCGGCCCAGTCCTTGAGCACCTGCGCCACCGCATCGGGATCCCGAGGGTCGATGGCCACGGGACGGAAACCTAGGGCCTAGGCCGCGGCCCGACTCCAGATGTCGTCGCACGACTCGCAGACCTCGCGCGGGATCACGCCGGCCCGCATGAGGACCGCGAAGAGCCGGCAGCCGATGCACAACCCCACGAACGCCTCCAGCGATGCCGCCACGACCAACAGTCCGAGCACGACCTGCGCGGCGGCGAACTGGTCGTAGCCGAAGGTGAGGACCGCGGCGGTGACCGTGACGGCGGCGCCGATGCCCTGCGCGAAGCGCTTGGGTGGACCGGGCACGAGGCGCGGCTCCCAACCGAGAGCGGGCGTGAGGACCCGGGTCACCAGCTGGGCGAGGGGGCTCAGCCTCGGGCCCGCGAGCACGCGGGCGACGAACCCGTAGGCGAGCACGACCGTCATCCACCGCAGGTCGAGCGCGATGGTCGCGACCGCCATCAGGACCACGCCGCCGGCGACGAGCCGCGCCGACACCTCGTTGACGGGGTTGGGGAACGTCAGCAGGGCCACGAGGTCAGGATACCTGACCAAGTCGATCAACAATCGGCGTCACTACGATGCGCCGGCATGCCTGCTTCGCCGTCGCGCCGTGCCAGTGCGGGGTGGCTCGACTCCGTCGACCGCGTGGCCCAGGTGCTCAGCGGGGCCGTCGACGGCGTGCGGCCGCCCTCGGACGGAGCCACCGAGGTGGTGCCGCAACCTCCCGGACCGGTGGCCGGCGTCCTTGCCTTCGACGGCCACCACATCGTCGCGGCCGACGTCGACCCGACGTGGGTTCACGAGCTGCTGCCGAACGGAGACCTGAGCGCACCGCTGCACCCGCGCTTCCTCGGCGCGCTCGCCGAGCGGCTCGGGCGTCCCTGGGACAACCTCGACGCGGTCTTCGCCGGGCGGGGCGAGGAGGGCGACGTCGTGCTCCCGCTCGAGCCCACCGGCTCCGCGGCGGACCACCCGCGCGTGGCCCGCTCGTACGAGTACCGGCACGACTCGGCGGTCTACGAGCTGCCCCAGCAGGACGGGGTCCTGATCCTCGGACGCGGCCTGAGCGGGCGCTGGGAGGCGGCCTTCGAGGTCACCGCCGCGGCTCGTGGGCGCGGACTGGGCCGAGGGCTCGTCCGGTCCGCCCTCCGGCTGGTGCCCGTCGGCGAGCCCGTGTTCGTGCAGGTCGCACCGGGGAACGTCTCCTCGCTGCGGGCCGTGCTCGCGGCCGGCGGCTATGTGCCGATCGGCGCGGAGGTGCTGTACCCGGGCCAGGTCAGCTGAGGTTCGCGAGGCGCTCGACCGCTTCCGTGAGCACCTCCGTGCGCTTGCAGAACGCGAAGCGCACGAGGTGCTGGCCGGTGGCGGGGTCCTCGTAGAACACGGAGCTCGGGACCGCGACGACACCGCAGCGCTCCGGGAGCGACCGGCAGAACTCGAGCCCGTCGCGGCCGCCGACGGGCCGGATGTCGACGGTGGCGAAGTACGTGCCTTCGGGCACGAAGACGTCGAAGCCCGCGGAGCGCAAGCCGTCGCACAGCAGGTCTCGCTTCACGCGGAGCGAGTCGCTCAGCCCGGCGAAGAAGGCGTCGGGCAACCCGAGGCCGAGGGCCACGGCCGGCTGGAAGGGCGCCCCGTTGGCGAAGGTGAGGAACTGCTTGGTGGTGCGGACCGCCGACACGAGCTCGTCGGGGCCGCACACCCACCCGATCTTCCAGCCGGTGAACGAGAACGTCTTGCCCGCGGAGGAGATCGTCAGGGTGCGCTCGGCCATGCCCGGGAAGGAGGCGAGCGGCTGGTGCGCTCCGTCGAAGACGAGGTGCTCGTAGACCTCGTCGGTGACGGCGATCAGGTCGTGCTCGACGCAGAGTCGCGCGACGGCCGCCAGCTCGTCGGTGCCGAAGACCTTCCCGGTGGGGTTGTGCGGCGTGTTGAGGAGCACCAGACGGGTGCGATCGGTGACGAGCGCCGCCAACGCCTCGACATCCGCCGCGTGGTCCGGCGGCACGAGCGCCACGGACCGGAGCCGGGCACCAGCCATCGCCGCCCCGGCCCGGTAGGAGTCGTAGGTGGGTTCGAAGGCGAGGATCTCGTCGCCGGGATCGCAGAGCGCGAGCAGGGCGGCGGCGATGGCCTCGGTGGCCCCCGCCGTGACGAGCACCTCCGTGGCCGGATCGAACGAGAGGCCCCAGAAGCGCGCTTGGTGATCCGCGATCGCCTGCCGCAGCGGCTCGATCCCGGAGCCAGGTGGGTACTGGTTCTGCCCGGAGCGGATCGCGTCGATCGCGGCCTCGGCCACCTCGATGGGCCCGTCCTCGTCGGGGAAGCCCTGGCCGAGGTTGATGGCACCCGTGGCGTTCGCCAGCGCCGACATCTCCGCGAAGATCGTCGTCCCCAGCCCGTCCAGGCGAGGGGACAGGGCGGGGCGCCGGACCATCTGGGCAGCCTCTCATGACTCGCTCGCAGGGTTCGCCCCCGTCCGGACCGATCACTAGGTTTCCGGCCCATGCAGGACTTCCTCGAGGCCATCGAAGGCGGCGCGTCCGGCGAGGACATCGCCTCGCTCCCCATCCCGGAGAGCTACCGCGCCGCGCACGTGCTGCGGGCCGAGCAGACGATGTGGGAGGGCGTGGAGTCATCGGAGAAGGACCCGCGGAAGTCGCTCCACGTCGGCGAGGTGCCCACCCCCGAGCTGGCGCCGGACGAGGTGTACCTGGGCGTGATGGCGTCGTCCATCAACTTCAACACCGTGTGGACCTCGATCTTCGAGCCGCTGTCCACGTTCGGGTTCCTCGACCGCCTCGGCAAGGAGTCGTCGTGGGGCGCGCGCCATGCCCTCGACCACCACGTGGTCGGCTCGGACGCGTCGGGTGTGGTGCTGCGGGTCGGCTCGGCGGTGCGGAACTGGAAGCCTGGCGATCGGGTCGTGGTGCACTGCAACTACCTCGACGACCAGGACCCGTCGGCCCACGACGACTCGATGCTCGCCACCAACCAGCGGATCTGGGGGTTCGAGTCGAACTTCGGCGGGCTGGCCGACCTGGCCGTCGTGAAGGCCAACCAGCTCATGCCGAAGCCGGAGCACCTCACCTGGGAGGAGAGCGCGGTGAACGGGCTGTGCGCGTCGACCAGCTACCGCATGCTGGTCGGCCGTCACGCGGCCCAGATGAAGCAGGGCGACTCGGTGTTCCTCTGGGGGGCGACCGGGGGCATCGGCGCCTACGGCGTGCAGCTCGTGCTCAACGGGGGCGGCACCCCGGTGGGCGTCGTCTCGAGTCCCGAGCGGGTGAAGCTCCTCCAGGCGATGGGGTGCGAGAACGTGATCGACCGCGCCGCGGAGGGCTACCAGTTCTGGAAGGACGAGAACACCCAGGACGAGGGCGAGTGGCGGCGGCTGGGCAAGAAGGTGCGGGGGCTGATCGGCGAGGACCCGAGCATCGTCTTCGAGCACCCGGGGCGGTCCACGTTCGGGGCATCGGTGTTCATCGCCAAGCGGGGCGGCACCATCGTCACGTGTGCGGCCACGTCCGGCTTCATGCTCGAGTACGACAACCGGCACCTCTGGATGAAGCTCAAGCGGATCCTCTCGTCGCACTTCGCCAACTACCAGGAGGCGTGGGACATGAACCGCCTCATCGACCAAGGTCGCATCCAGCCCGTCATGTCGGCGGCCTACGACCTGACCGAGGTGGGCGAGGCGGCCAGGACCGTCCACCGCAACGAGGCCGAGGGCAAGCTGGCCGTCCGTTGCCTCGCCCCTGCCGAGGGCCTCGGGATCAAGGATCCCGAGAAGCGCGAGCGCATCGGCGAGGACAAGATCACCCTGTTCCAACGCCACGCCCGCGGCGAGCTCTAGGAGACCTCATGTTGCTGACGGAGATCGACCACATCGCCATCGCAGTCCGCGACCTCGAGGCGGCCATCGCCTACTACCAGGAGGCGTTCGGCGCCGAGGTGCACCACCGCGAGATCGTGGACAGCGACGGGGTCGAGGAGGCCCTCATCAAGGTCGCCGACTCGTACATCCAGCTCACCGCGGCGACCCGACCCGACTCCCCGATCGCCAAGTCGATCGAGAAGCGGGGCGAGGGCCTCCACCACGTCGGCTACCGCGTGGACGACTGTGCCGCCGCCCTCGCGGCCATGGTCGCGGCGGGGGCCACGGCCATCGACCAGGCCCCGCGGCCCGGCAGCCGCGGCACCACCGTCGCCTTCGTGCACCCGAAGGGCAGCTTCGGCACCCTCATCGAGCTGGTGCAGGAGTAGCGCTACCTACGACGCGTTGAGCGCGGCGATCCACGCGGAGACGACCGCGTCCAGCTGGGCCGGATCAGCCCCCTCGACCAGGAGGGCGAGCGCTCCGTGGCGGAACGCTCGCGCCGAGGTGGCGCCCTCCGCGCCGTCGGAGCGCTGGACGACCCGTCCGAGCACCTCGACACCGGTCGCGGGGGCACCGTCGGTGCGGGACGAGACGAGGCCGGGGAGGGCGGCTTCGAGCGGCTCGGCCCACGGATAGGTCTGTGGATCCACGGTGTAGGCCCACACGGTGGTGCGACGCTCCCCCGCGACCACGCCGTAGCGGCCCTGGACCGAGGTCGCGCCCGCGAACGCCGGCGCTTCCGGAGGAGGCTCCTCCTCCGGCGGGGGGATCGGCTGGAAGTCGACGGTCGGGACGTCGACGAAGGCGGCGTCGACCGGAAGGGCCACCATCGGTGTCTGCGGGTCCGGTGCGCCCACGATGCCGGCCGCCAGCGAGCTGAGCTGCCGTTCCACGACGACCTGCGCGTCGTTCTCGCCCCCACCCCGCACGATCACGAGGAGGTTGCCCTCCAGGTAGCCGATGACCGTCGCCGTCTCGTCCCCCGCGCGCATCGTCGTGTGCCCGGCGAGGTCGACGTCAGGCTGCTCGTCACCGCCGAGCGACGCGACGACACCCCGCGCGAAGGCGTCGAGCACCCCCTCGTCGAACAGCTCGGCACCGTCGAGGGTGAGGACGAGGGCGTCGCCCAGGCGGCGGCCGTTCGCGAGCGAGTACACCCGTCGGGCCGTGACCGCGGACACCTCCGGAACCTCCAGGAACGCGTCCGCCGCGGCCTGTTCGCTCGGCAACGGCTGCCCGTAGCTGAGCCCCCGGCCGGTGAGCACCTGCGTGGGATCCACGGCGGTCAGCTCGAGGCCGCCCGCCAAGGTCGGCAGCACGGCGGCGTTCGGACCCTCGGTCGGGGTCGTGGCCGTCCCGGCATCCGATCCGCTGCCGTCGTCCGAGCACGCGCCCACGACCAGGATCCCGACGAGGAGCGCCGCCGCGAGCCTCCGGCGCCCTGGCGAGGGCCGCGAATGGTCGTCCTGGGTCATCACGGCGTCGGCCAACCTACGTCGCGCGTACGCTGGTGCGTGATGCAGGAGCCCCTCGAAAAGCTGCTCGCCCAACTCCACGACGCCATCGAGGCGTCAGAGGAAGGCGCGGACAACAAGGAAGACATCGCCCGCCTGGCGGGTGAGGTGGAGCGTCGCCTCGGCGAGGACGACCCAGACGGCGTCGTCGACGACCTCCGCGAGGAGGTCACGCGCTTCGAAGCGTCACACCCCAACCTCGCCGTCGCCATCGGCCGGGCCGCCGACGCGCTCAGCGCCATCGGCTTGTAGCACCTCCTCTGCCTCCACCGCCTCGTCGTCGCCCGGTTCGGCCGGCGCGGCCGACGGGCGCCGCCGGCGACGAACGAGCCTCCAGCCGCCGACGGCGATGAGGACCACGGCGAGCACCCCGAGCACGCGAAGTCCCCCGGCCATCGGCGGCCCCGTCCATCGCGGCCTCGACCTCGGCGGCGCCCTCCTCGACCGCGGCGTAGTCGCCCGCCTCGAAGGAGTCCTGCGCGGCCGTCAGGTCGTTCTCGACGCTCGAGAAGAGCAGACCGACCGCCCCGAGCGGACCCGCGCCGTCGGCCTCCGCATCCTCCGCGCCGCGCAGCGCCTCGGCGGCGGCGACGGCGTCGTCCGCCTCGGCGGCCAGGTCGGACAGATCGGTCGCCTGCTCGTAGCTGGCTTCGAGCGCGAGGTCCTCGGACACGTCGAGGTCGGCGACCACGTCGAGGAGGTCGGCCTTGGTGGCGAGCACGTCGGTGGCGGCGGTCATCAGCTCCTCGGCGGACTCGAACCGCCAGTCCGCCATGGCCAGTCGGATCGAGGTCGGCGCCGCCCACCCCTCGCCCGCGTCGAGCAGCTCGGCGTAGTGCCCGCGGGCGACCGTCCGCGCGTCGAAGTCGGCGCTCTCCGCCTCGCTCACGACGTGGCGCTGGAACAGCCCCGCCGCCTCGGCGGAGCCGCCCACCTCCTCGAAGAGATCGAGCAGCTCCCGCCAGTCGAACGTGCGAGCCAGCTCCTCGGGATCGCCCGGTCCGCGATACGCCACCTCGCCCGCCTCGGCGGCGCGGATCACCTTCGTGAAGCCGTCGACGCCGATCTCGTCCGTGATCGCGTCGAGGACCGCCCAGGACGCGTTGTAGCCGTACCGCTCCTGATCGTCCGAGACCTCGGCCTGGAGATCAGGGTCGCTCCAGTCGTTCAGCTTGAGCCGTCCGGGGTCACCCGCTGCGATCGCCTCCGGTTGCGGCTGCTCGACGCCTGCCGCCGCCATCGCCAGCGCCGCGGACTGGTCGGCGAAGCCCTCGTTGATCCACCGGCCGCTGAACAGGCTGTCGTTGAACCAGACGTGGGCGAGCTCGTGCAGGATCACCTGCTGGTCGAGCTCGTCGCCGATCTCGATCAGACCGTCGTTGCGCACGTACCAGCCGGCGTAGCCGTAGAGGTACGGGCTGGCCGTCTCGATGACGTCCAGCGTGTCCGTCGCCGGCCAGTCGAGGCCCGTGAGCTGCTCGAGCGCCGGGACGCCGTCCTCCACCTGGGTGGCCACGAAGTCCGCCCACGCCGCGTCATCTGGCCAGCCGAGGACCTTCACGTCCTGATCTCCGACGTCGACCACCCGCTCGACGAGCTTGGTGTCGTCGCGTGCGGACACCATCACGCTCCACTCGCCGGGCGCGTCGATGGCCGTCGCGGTGAACACCTGCCGCCCGTCCCGCTTCGACTCCTGCATGTCGTCGCCGACCAGCTCGACCTCGAAGTCAGCCGGCGCCGACAGCTCGACGCCGGCCAGCCCCGGATCACCGATCGCGATCATGACGAAGGTGGCGTAGGCCTCGTTGAGGCGGGTCGACGACTCGGATCGGGGGGCCTGCGGCGGGAGGTCGTAGGTGAGGCGGAACGTCTGGGACTGCGGGTAGTAGAGGTCGGGTTGGAGGTCCACGACCGCGTAGGAGAACCGGGGGCTCTCGGAGGGCTCGACCGACACCGGCAGGGTCGTCCCGCTGCTCTTCGTGGCGCGGAGCCCGACGGCCTCTGCCAGCACGGGCACGCTGAAGTTCGGCAGGTAGTACGTGCGGACACCGTTTGCCTCCACCTGGTTCGGCCGCTGGTTGGTGATCGTGATGTCGAGGGCCACGTGCACCGCCTTGCCGGGGTCCAGCGCGTAGGTGGTCATCGCCTCGATCCGGAACCCGTCGGCGAAGGCAACAGGTTCGGCCACCCGCACCGGCGGCGCGGCCTCACTCGACGCTGACGCGCCGAGGACGAACAACCCCACGACCGCCACCAGCGCCACCCCGCGCCGCGCTCCTCGACCCCCGCTTCCGATCACAGCCCACTCCCCTGATCGATCAGTCGCAGGACGATGGCACAGATCGCCCCGAGGAGGGTGGCAGGACGCTGAGGCTCAACGATCGGAGCGAGCAGCCACGGCCAAGCCAGCATCCCAGCCAGGTGCGCGACCGCCATCGGGTGGGCCGAGGCCTCCCACCTCCACACCCGACCGAGCGAGGAGCCAAGACGTCACGGAGTTGGAGTTCCACATCTCCCCCGTGCTGAGCTCATCTCGGCCCCAGGTCGGAGTCGGCACGGTCGGTACGAGCTCGACGAGGCGTCGCGCGATCTCGGCGTCCTCGGCCAGCTTGACCGGACCACCGACAGCAGCGGCGGCGTCTGGAAGCACGCCGTTGCTCCAGCAGCGGATCTCGTAGCGAAAGACCCGCCACCACCCCGCCCACCTCGCACCGACCGGCCCTGCTCCGACGGCGCCGCGGCGCTCGCCGTGAGCGTCGGCCACCGGTGCCATCTCGATGACGACGCGTCCTTCCGGGAGCGAGACCTCGAGGGCGGAGTGGTAGAGAGCGGCACGTCCGCGCCCGTGGAGGATCGCCGACACCGCCTCGAACAGCTTGCCGCTGGTGCGGACGACCGACCGCGCCTGCGCCCAACGGGATCCAGTAGATGACGACGGTCGCCACCGACCGCGCTGACTCGTCGTGCGACGCTGGCCGAGTCGCTCCGACCGCGGTGGCCATCGTCCTCGGTCAGCCGTCCGCGTCAGGCCGGTGGGCGGGGTGCAGGTAGGTGGTGATCTGCACGTCGACCCGCCCGTAGGTGCGCCCGACGTGCCGCACCGCATCCAGCACCCGGACGGCCAGCGCGTGCTTCACCCGCTTGGACACCGCGACGGGCAGGACGAGCTCGACGTCGATCCCCTGACCGTTGTCGTGGAACCGGCAGTGCACCTCGTCGGCCCGAATGGTGGAGGCCGCCAGCAGACCGGAGATCCGTGATCGGATGCTGGCCTCGAGGCTCCCGTGTGTGTTGGCGGCCGCTCGTTCGCATGCCGCGACGGCGTCGTCGCCTCGCATGATCCGCTCGGTCACCCACGGGGCGTAGGGATCGAGGATCTCGGTGCCCTGCTCCACGATCGGTACGTGCGCCCTGATCGCGCATCGCACCCCTGCCTCGAGGGCCGTGGGGCGGGGGTTCACGCCGTCCCGGGCCACGAACGCGACGTCCACGTGCTGCTCCAGTGGACAGGTGGAGGGCTCGAGGAGCCCACGGCAGCGGAACCCGTGGTCGATGGAGTCGTGGCACCAGTGGAGCCGATGCCCGGCTTCGAGCAGGTCGGTGGCGGGTCCCGACGCGATTCCCGGATCGCTCTCGATCATGAGCACATCAAGTGAGGTCGTCATGGCTTGCATGCTCCTGTGTTCGGCGGTGGATCGGCAGAGCCGCTCGGGCCGGATGGGTGGGACGTTGGTCCCGGCTACTCGGCGATGATGGCGGTGACCATCCCGAACATCCCCGCTTCGGACTCGACGTGGGGGAGGATGTGGCAGTGCCACACCCAGGCACCGGGCTGGTCGACCTGCACCAGCACCGAGTACCGCTCGCCGGGGGCCACGTTGAGGGTGTCCACCGTGTACGGGGCGTCGAGCGGGTAGCCGTCCTTGGCGACGACGACCTGGTCGAACTGGTGCAGGTGCATCGGATGGATCTGGGTGCCCTCGTTGAAGTAGTGGATCAGGATCCAGTCGCCGACCTTGGCCGTGTAGGGCTGGGTGGCGGGGAAGCTCTTGCCGTTGAGCGAGAGGCCGATCACGCCGGCGTCGTTCAAGACCATGGGGATCTCCTGGCTGATCTGCAGGTCGGCGGGGATCGCCTCGAGACCGACGGTCTGGCCGAGCGGCAGGCGCACGTCTCCGACGAGGATCGCCCCGAACATCCCGTCGGGGAGGAGCATGTGGCCGTGGGCGTGGGGGTGGTACATCGCCACGGCCTGCTCGTCGGTGGTGAAGGTGTAGGTGTACGACGTGCCGGGTTCGATGAGCTCCTGGGTGAGCGGAGCGACGCCGTCGTTGGCGTTGTCGACGTTGATGCCGTGCCAGTGGATGTCGGTGGCGATGGGGAGGTCGTTCTGGACCCGCACCTCCACCTTGTCCCCGACCTCGAGGTCCATCATCGGGGCGGGGACCATGCCGTTGAAGGTCCACGCCTCGACGATCTCGCCGGGGGAGACCTCCCAGTCCGCGAGCTCCATCGTGAGGTCGAACACCTTGGTGCCGTCGGCCTTCACCTCGGTGGGCTCGAGGAGCTGGTTCCCGGTGCCGTCGGTCTCGGCCGGGAACGCCGCGAACGTGTCGAGCATGTCGGCGGTCATCTGGTCGTAGTCCATCTCATCGTGGGTGGCGTGCTCGCCCTCCGGCGCAGGCGCGGCGGCGGACCCGCCTCCTTCGGTGATCGTGAGCGACGCCGTCATGCCGGAGTCGGCGTGGCCGCTGATCTCGCACAGCAGCTCGTAGCTTCCCGGCTCCAGCGACGAGAGGTCGAGCTCGCCCGCGTCCCCGGCAGCGAGGTCGGGGGTCTTGAGATCCGTGTCGACCACCCGCAGGTTGTGGGTGGCCGTACCGTCGTTGGTCACGTGCAGCGTCCCGCCGCTGGGCACGTTGACGGCGCTCGGTGTGATGGCGAACTCGGTAAGGGACACGTGCACGTTGCTGGTCTCGGTGCTGCTGGCGTCGTCGTCGTCAGCGGCGACGAGCGCCGCGATCGACATCACGACCCCCAGAGCAAGGACGGCGATGGTCCCGAAGATCAGCGGCAAGGTGGTCACGTCGCGTGACGGAGCGGGCTCGGCGGGGGCCAGCTCGGCGGGTTCGGTGGGCACGGTGTCTCCAATGGTCGAAGGCGATTTCCCCCACCGTGCCCGTGTCACGGGGCAGGTGCGGGAGGGGCGGTCGGCCCGAGCGGCAGGGCCGAAGGTCCCAAGCTGCTCAGTCGAGCGTCGGGGGCGTCATGGCTTGGAGGACGAGGGGGCGCAGGAGGTCACGCAGGGACACCATCCCCTGCGGGCGGTCGAGGTCATCGACGACGGGGAGGTGCCGTGTGCCCGCATCCAACATCTGCAAGGCAACGTCGAGGACGGTGTCGTCGGGCCGGACGGACATGATCGGCCAGGACAGGTGGTGCTGGACCCGGGCGACGTCGAGGTTCACGCCCCGTGCGACGGCGTCGATCACGTCGCGCTCGGTCAGGACACCGGCCAGTCCGTGCTCTCCCTGCACGACGAGGGCACCGATGGACTTGCTGTGCAGCACGCTGGCGGCTTCACGAAGGGTCGCTCCCACGGGGATGGTGACGAGTGGGCCGTGGGTGATTGCGGTTGCTGGTTCCCGTGTGTTGCGCATGGTGGCTCCTCACGTCAGGTGTCGGTGCACCTCCAACATGCGCCAGCTCGTCGAGGTGCCGTAGGGACGAAGGTCCCCTCTCTATGAGGCCGCCGGCCCGTCCACAGCCCGGCGTCACCCGGTACTTGTTGACCCCATGAGATCTCTCGAGGTGTTCGCCGACGTCGCCTGCCCGTTCGCTCACATCGGCCTTGGCCGCTTCACGGCCTTCCGCCGACAACGGGGACTGAGCGAGCCGATCCTTCGAGTGCGGGCATGGCCACTGGAGCTCGTGAACGGGAAGGCGCTTGATGGTCCCTCCTTGGCGCCCAAGATCGACGCAATCCGCGCCGATGTGGCCCCGGAGCTGTTCGCGGGCTTCGACCCGCTCCGATTTCCAGCGACGTCGCTCCCGGCGATGGCCTCGGAGGCGGCCGCCTATCGAGTGGGGTTGCACGCGGGCGAGGCGTTCAGCCTGAGCGTTCGCCGCGCCTTGTTCGACGACGGCCGCGACGTGTCCGACGACGCCGTCCTTCGGCGCCTGCGTGAGCACCACGGGGTTCCCGAGCCAACGCCGGCTGACCATGCGGCAGTGACTGCCGACCTCGCCGAAGGGCTCCAACGCGGGGTCGACGGCTCGCCGCACTTCTTCACACCCGATGGCGACTTCTACTGCCCGTCTCTCGCCATCGAGCATGACGATGAGGGCTACGAGGTGTCCTTCGACACCGCCGGCTTCCAACGGTTCGTCGACGTCGTGTTCCGCTAGGTCTGGTCGACGGCGGCCGCGTGGCCGAGCGACCCGTGGAGGCGCCGCAGCCCACGGTGGATGCGGTGAGCGACGCCAACCGGTTCGAGGAACATCAGCGGGCAGGCGCCCTCGACGACGTTCACGTGAGCCTTGCGGCACAGCTCGACGGCCTCATCCGACAAGGCGCCCGGTCCGCCGATTCCCTTGAAGAGCCAGATGTGGTCGACCTGCATGGCGAGGCACTCGCGGACGATCCCGACCGCGTCGGCCGCCTTGACCATCACCAGCACACCGCCCAGATTGCCGGGAACGGACGCCAGGTCCGGATGGCTGGGATCGCCGTCGACTTGCGTTGCGTTCGGGTTGACGGCGACGACCTCGTGCCCGTGCGCCTTCAGCGCGCGGTAGACGGCGCCGCCGAAGTTGCTCTTCTCGTCAGAGGCTCCGACGACGGTGATGCGGGGCTGGGCGAGGAAGCTGGTGACCGAGTCGGTGGTGAGCATGTGTTCCTCCTTCTTGGATGACGCCGGCCCGCCGAGGACGGGCGCGAGGTGACGGGGCGTCACGACGAGCTCCCGAGGGCGGGGGTCGACGGTGCCGGCAGGGGTCCGGCGAGGCCTGTCTGGGCCTCGTCCGGTCCGGTGTCGAGCCGGAACGGCGGGTACTCGTCCCGCATGAGCGCGGCGTACGCGGTGACCCTCCAGCACCAGCGGCAGAGCCCCATGACGAAGTCGAAGATGGGGCGCGGGTAGCGACGGGTGACGGCGAGCGTGACACCGGCGATCAGGCAGAGGATGCCGATCAGGCCGCCGCCGTACCGAGGCCCGGCGCCACCGGTGAACACGGCGACGACGAGGTACTGCGGGATGGCGAGCAGCCACCACTTGACCCACACCAGGCCCCGGGAGAGGCGCTCTGGGTACTCCACGTCGAGCCGGGCGGGATAGTCAGCAACGTCATGGAGCGTGAAGGGCGGGTACACATCGGTCCCGAGGGTGAAGGCGTAGAACTGGACGCGCCACGTCCACCGCAGGACCCCGACGTTGAAGTCGAAGATGCCCCGTGGGTAGCGGCCCGTGAAGGCGATGGAGACGCCCGCCACGACGGTCAGGACGGCGAACGTCAGCCACAGGGCGACGAGCACGATCAGGTGTGGGATGGCGAGGAACCACTTGACCAGCCAGCGCCAGCGGCTGAGCTCGGTGTCGAGCTGGCCTTGGACCACCACCGGATAGCGGGTTGTCGGGAGAGCACCCATGGGAACCTCCTGCCCTCACGGTGCATCGGGTGACCACCGATCGAACAGGGCCCAAGGTCCTGTCGAGGTCAGAACAAGACCCCTACTGGACACCGCAGAGGAGCTCTTCCGCGGCCGCGAGCAGGTCTGGCTCCGGGTCGCCGCGGACGTTGACGGCCAGCACCAGGGCGTTGCGTCCGTCAGGACTGACCAGTGCCAGGGTGTGCATGCCGGCGATGGCTCCCGCGTGCCCGAAGTAGCCCCCGCACTTGAGGACGAAGGTGACCATGCCCAGCCCGTAGGTGCCCTCCGACTGCTGGGTCGGCGTCGTCATCTCGGCCAGGAGCCGATCCGGCAGCAGCTCGCCGACGACGATCGCCTGCAGGAGGTCGAGTAGCTCGCCCGCGGTCGAGATGACGCCCCCACTGCCACCGTTGCCGACGGCCAGGAGGTCTGTGGTGGTGTCGAGGAGCTGTCCGGTGGCGGGATCCCTCGTGTAGCTGCGCATGTCCGGTGCATCGAGATCGGCGGGAGCGGTCGTGGTCGCTGACAGGCCGTAGGGGACGGCCAGCCGCTCCTCGAGCAGGGAGGCGAGGTCCTTGCCGGTCGCGGCCTCGAGTGCCATCGCGGCGAGCTGGAAGTTGACGTTGCTGTAGTGGTGGCCTCGGCCCGGTTCGAAGTAGAGCGGGTGCGTCTTGGCCATGGCGATCAACACGACGTCCGGCACGATCACGCGCTCCCCGGCCAGGTAGCGCGCGCCGAGGTCCTGCGCCTGTTGGCGCAGGTCGGGATCGCCGATCCGTTCGATGTCGCTCACCACGTCGCCCTCGTCGCCGGCGTTGAACACACCGCTGGTGTGGGCCAGCAGCATCCGGATCGTCATGGCCGGCTCGTCGTCGACCACGCCGGGGACCCACGACTGGATCGTGTCGTCGAGCGAGAGCTCGCGCCGGGCGACCGCATCGAGGACGAGCGCCGAGGTCACGGTCTTGGAGATGCTCCCGATCCGGAACCGAGTCGTGGGGACGATCGGGGCCCCGTCCAGATCCGCGGCGCCCGATGCGCCAAACCACTCGTCCCCGCCGCGGCGGACCATGGCCAGGACCCCCGGCGCTGAGCTGTCGAGGCGCAGCTCGTCGAGCACGACCTGCATGGCTCGCTCCTCGGACGATCGGCCCGGGCCCGGAGGAGTCGTCTCAGTGACGCTCGGCCCTCCCCCGCCGCACGAGGTCGCGAGCACGACACCGCTCACGGCTACCACCACCCACCCAGCTCGCCAACGTCTCCTCGCGGGTCGATGTCGCATCGAAGCTCCTCTCCGCGTCTCGGATCGGATCGTCCTCCCGTCGGCTCGGTCGTCGTAGGGCCGTCCGTCCCCTGATCGCAGGGACATCCGCCGGCATCGGACGAGAGGCGCACTCCGGACGCGCCACCGCCGGGTGGCCAAGGGGTTCCACCCGGCGGCGACGAGCGCAGCTGGTGCGCTTGGTCGTCTCAGCTGATGTCGATGAGATCAGCCGGGACGTCGACCGGCTCTTCGACCTGGCCGAGGCGCTCCCTCTTCGCCTTGAGGAAGGCGTAGAGCGGGATGCCGAGCAGCAGGAGCAGCATCGCCTGGTACACGGACTGGTAGCCCGAGGCGAAGGTGACCCAGAGCGAGAACATCCCGCCGACCACCGCGATGGTCAGGTCGCGGGCCAGCTCCCGACCCTGGACCGCACGACGGCGCGGAGACCAGGTAGGTGAGCTGGGCCATGGCGGACAGGAAGTACGGGATGGCGACGGTCACGACCGACAGGTACACGAGGTAGGTGAACACCTTGAGCCCGGTCTCACCGCTGTAGCTCCAGGCCATCAGGAGCGACGCCACCACCGTCGAGACGATCGATCCGACATAGGGGACGTTGTTGCGGTTCACCTTGCCGAAGGCCTGCAGGAACAGGCCGTCCTTGGCGGCGGCGTAGGGCATCTCGGCCGTGACCATGGTCCACCCGTTGAGGGCACCGATGCCGGAGATGACGGCGGTCAGGGCGACCAGCTTGCCGAGCCAACCGCCGTTGAACATGGCGTCGAAGGCGGCCACGAACGGTGCGCCGTCCTCGACCAGCTCGCCCTGGGGCACGAGCCCCATCACCGCGGCGGTGACGACCACGTACAGGAGCCCGCTGGCGGCGGTGCCGATGATGGACGCCCGGCCGACGTTGCGCCGAGGGTTCTCGACCCGGCCGGCGGCGATGGACGCGCACTCGACGCCGATGAAGGAGAAGAGCGCCACGCCAGCGGCGAGGTTGATGGCGTCGTAGAGGCTGCCGCCCGAGGCGTTGAAGGCGCCGAAGTTGGCGCTCTCGACGAAGAACCAGCCGACGATGCCGACGAACAGCAGGGGCAGGAACTTCAGGACGACGGTGATGTTCTGGAACACGGCCATCTGTCGGACACCGACGAGGTTGATCGCGGCGGGGATCCACAGGCCGGTGAGGGCGATGCCCCAGTTGACCCAGGCCGTCGGGTTGTCGATGCCGAACAGCTCCTCGACGTAGAAGACCCACGAGGCGACGATGGCCGCGTTGCCCGCCCAGCAGGTGATCCAGTAGCACCAGGCCGTGAGGTAGCCGGCGAAGTCGCCGAACTCGTGGCGGGCGTAGGCGTAGAGGCCACCCTCGTTGTTGGGGATGCGCTTGGTCAGCTGCCCGAACATGACGCCGAGCAGCAGCGCGCCGATGCGCGATGGCGCCCAGCGTGAGCAGCGAGCTCGGTGCCGGCGCCGGCCATGACGGCGGGCATGGTGAAGACGCCGGTGCCGATGATGCTGCCGACGACGAGCGCGGTGGCGGAGGGCAGCCCGATGCTTGTGGGCTGTCCCGCTCCAGGGGGCTTGGCTGTGCGACGGCTGCGGGCGGTGCCGCTCGGTCGCTGTGCACGGTGGTGGCCATGGTCATCTCCTCACTGGGTCGCGAGGCGAGGTCGCCCGGTTGCCAGCAGCGTCCGCCGCGCGGCCGAACCGCGCCGTAGGGCCCATCGGTCACGACCGCCCAGGACCATCGGCCCTACGTGGCGCCCGGAGCGTCGGTGCACGATCGGCGCCATGACCGCTTTCCACGTCGACTCCGAGGTCGGGGTCCTGCGACGGGTGCTGCTGCACCGCCCGGACCTCGAGCTCCGCCGGCTCACCCCGTCCAACTGCCAGCGACCTGCTCTTCGACGACGTGCTGTGGGTCAAGCGGGCCCGCCAGGAGCACGACGCGTTCGCCGACACGCTCGACCGACCGCGGCGTCGAGGTGCTCGTACGTCGGCGACCTCCTCGCCGAGACCGTGAAGGACGACGTCGCCCGGCGCTGGCTGCTCGATCGGGTCGATCACCGCCGAGCGACCTCGGTCGTGATCTCGCCGATCCGCCGTGACGACTTCTTCGACGCCGCCGACCCGACACCGTCGCCACCCACCTCATCGGCGGGCTCACCGTCGACGAGCTGCCGACCGGGCGTCGCGCGCGGCCTCGCGCGCCGAGGTCGCTCGGCCGACCACGGCTTCGTGCTCCCGCCGCTGCCGAACCACCTGTTCACCCGGGACACGACCTGCTGGATCTACGGCGGCGTGTCGCTCAACCCCATGGCCATGCCGGCCCGCCGCCGCGAGACCGCCCACCTCGAGGCCATCTACCGCTTCCACCCGCTCTTCGCCGGCGAGCCGTTCGCCACGCTGGTACGGCGGCGTCGACGACGACCACGGTTCCGCCACCATCGAGGGCGGCGACGTCCTCGTCGATCGGACGAGGCGCGGTGCTCATCGGCATGGGCGAGCGCACCACCCCGCAGGCCGTCGAGGCCCTGGCCCGCAACCTCTTCGCCAGCGGCGCCGCCACCACCGTGATCGCCGTGGCGCTGCCGTCGAAGCGGGCGTTCATGCACCTCGACACCGTCATGACCATGGTCGACGCCGACACGTTCGTCGCCTACCCCGGCGTCCTCGACGAGCCTCCGGGCCTGGACCCTCACCCCGGGCGACGCCCCGGACGAGCTCGTCGTCACCGCCCAGCCCGACGTCTTCACCCCCATCCGCGACGCCCTCGGCCTCGACGTCGATCCGGGTGCTCACCACCGGCGGCGACGACAGCGAGGCCGAGCGCGAGCAGTGGGACGACGGCAACAACGTCCTCGCCGTCGCCCCCGGCGTCGTCGTCGCCTACGAGCGCAACGTCGACACCAACACCAAGCTCCGCAAGGCCGGCGTCGAGGTCATCACCATCGCCGGCAGCGAGCTCGGCCGAGGCCGTGGCGGCCCTCGCTGCATGAGCTGCCCCCTCATCCGTGACCCCGTCTGACCCGGAAGGACGACCATGAAGGACCTCCTGCGCATCGCCGACCTGAGCCCCAACGATCTCGAGCAGCTGCTCGAGATCAGCGAGCAGGTCTGCGCGGACCCGCACCGCCACGCCGAGCTCCTCGACGGCGACACGGTCATCACCTACTTCGCCAAGCCGTCGACCCGCACCCGGCTGTCGTTCGGCTCCGCCATCAGCCACCTCGGCGGCATCCCCGAGGTCGTCGGACCCAACGAGCTCCAGCTCGGCCGGGGCGAGACCATCGAGGACACCGCCCGGGTCGTGAGCCGCTACGCCCGGGCCTTCGTCATCCGCACCTACTCCGACGACGACGTCCGCCGGTTCGCCGCCGCGGCGTCGATCCCGGTGATCAACGCGCTCACCGACGGCCACCACCCCTGCCAGGCGCTCGCCGACCTGCTGACCCTCAAGCAGCACTTCGGCTCGCTCAGGGGCCTCCGCCTCGCCTACCTGGGCGACGGCAACAACGTCGCCCACAGCCTCCTGGAGGCCTGCGCCCTCGCCGGCGTCGACATCACCGTGGCGACACCTCCGGGCTTCGAGCCCGACCCCGATGTGGTCGCGACGGCCGAGCGGCTCGCCGCGAAGTCCGGTGCGCTGGTCATGACGACCCACGACCCGTTGCTCGCCGTGGCCGGAGTCGACGCCGTCTACACCGACGTCTGGCTCTCCATGGGCGACAGCGACGACGAGAAGGCGGCCCGCGCCGATGCCCTCCACCCGTACCAGGTCAACGCCGCGGTGATGGCCGAGGCCGTCCCCGACGCGGTGTTCATGCACTGCCTGCCGGCCCACCGGGGCGACGAGGTCTCCGCCGACGTCATCGACGGGCCGCACTCCGTCGTCCTCGACGAGGCCGAGAACCGCATGCACACCGCGCAGGCCCTCCTGGTCGCCCTCACCCTGCGGCTCCTCACGGGAGCCGAGCAGGCCGAGCAGGGGTCGATCTGATGCTCGTCGTCATCGCTCTCGGCGGCAACGCCCTGCTGCGTCGCGGGGAGCCCATGGACGCCGCCGTCCAACGTGCGAACGTCAAGGTGGCGGCCGAGGCCATCGCCGAGGTCGCCCGAGACCACCGGGTCGTGCTGACCCACGGCAACGGCCCCCAGGTCGGGCTCCTGGCCCTCCAGAACGAGGCCTACACCGACGTCGAGGGCTATCCCCTCGACGTCCTCGACGCCGAGACCGAGGGCATGGTCGGCTACCTCCTCGAGCAGGAGCTCGGGCGGCACCTGCCCCCAGACCGCCTGGCCACGCTGCTCACCCAGATCGTGGTCGACCCTGACGACCCCGCCTTCGCCAACCCGACCAAGTTCGTCGGGCCCGTCTACGAGCCGACGCGACGCGCGCTTCATGGCGCACGAGCGCGGCTGGGCGATCGCCCCTGACGGCGACCAGTGGCGGCGGGTCGTCCCCTCCCCGGAGCCCCAACGCATCGTCGAGCTCGCGACCATCCGGATGCTCGTCGACCATGGCGTCACCGTCATCTGCGCTGGCGGCGGCGGGATCCCCGTCGTTCCAGACGGTCTGGGCGGACTCGCGGCGTCGAGGCGGTCATCGACAAGGACCTGTCGGCGTCGCTGCTCGCCAGGGAGCTGCACGCCGACGCCCTCCTCCTGCTCACCGACGTCGAGGGCGTGTACGTCGGCTGGGGCACCCCGCACCAGCGCCTCATCCGGGAGACCCGCCCGGGTCTCCTGCGGCCGCTCGACCTCGCGGCGGGCTCGATGGGGCCCAAGGTCGACGCGGTGTGCCGGTTCGTCGAGGCCGGAGGCTCGCTGGGAGCGATCGGCAGCCTCAGCCAGGCCGCCAGGATCCTCGATGGCCAGGCCGGGACGATCGTCCGCCACCACGAGGGCTGAGCGGCTCAGAGGTCGACGACGAGGTGGACCACGCCATCACGGAGCTCTGAGCGCGCCGGCAGCCCCGAGTGGTGGAAGACGGCGAGCATCCTGCGGTTGTGGGGCAGCACCTCGGCGACGAACCGGCGCACCCCGAGCTCTCGAGCTCGGTCGGCCAGACGTCGGAACAGGACGGTGCCGAGTCCGAGCTCCTGCCAGCTGTCCGCGACCACGAAGGCGACCTCGGCCTCCAGCGCATCCTCCAGCCGATCGAATCGGGCGACGGCGATGATCTCGTCACCGGCGGTGGCCACGATGGCCTCACGCGCGGTGTGATCGACGTGGGTGAAGCGGTACAGCTCATCGTCGCTCAACCACGGGTGCACGCTGAAGAAGCGGAGGTACGTGGTCTCGGGAGACAACGTGCTGTGGAACCGCAACAGCCCGGCCGCGTCGGCTGCGCACATCGGATGCAGTCGTACCGTTGAGCCGTCACGCAGCTCCACCGATTCGGGATCGACCGCGCTTGCGGCATCGACCGGTGTGGCGCTCATGACGTGAGCATGATCCGATCACCAGACGGGCTTGAAGGGCCTTTGGTCCCTTCCACAGTGGGCCCTCGGCCCTACGGAGGGCCGCCCAGGCCGTCGAGGCTGCAAGGGTGCAGAACCCACCCCCCAGCGACGCTGAGCCCCTCGGGATCGTGGAGGTCGACCGGAACGGGCTCGAGATCCTCGACGCCCCCGAGTGCGAGCGGCTCCTGGCCAGCTCCACCTTCGGTCGCATCGGCGTCACCTATGCCGCGCTCCCGGTCATCCTGCCGATCAACTACCGCTACGTGGACGGGAGCATCATCTTCCGCACGGCCGCCGGGGCGAAGCTCGAAGCGGCCGCCTGCGGCTCCGTCGTCGCCTTCGAGGTCGACAGCATCGATCCGCTCACCCACTCCGGATGGAGCGTCATCGTCACCGGTGTGGCCTCGCCAGTCACCGATGTGGATGAGCTCGACCGCCTGGAAGCCTCCGCCGTCCCCGCTGGGCCCCGTCCGGCGACGACCGGTTCGTCGAGCTACCCCTCCAGATGGTCTCCGGCCGGCGCCTCGAGCCCCGAGCTCGACCCAGCGGTGACGGCGCTTGAACCCGGATCAGAGCAGACTGTGCCGGTGACGACTCGAGTGTTCCTCCTTGACGACCATGAGGTCGTCCGGCGCGGCGTCCGAGAGATGATCGAGGCCGAGGATGACATGGAGGTCGTCGGGGAGGCGGGAACCGCCGAGGAGGCGTACGGACGCATCCCCGCCACCTCTCCGCACGTCGCCGTGCTCGACATGCGACTGCCCGACGGCGACGGCATCGACGTGTGCCGCGAGATCCGATCGAAGCACCCCGAGATCGCCTGCATCATGCTCACCTCGTTCTCCGACGACGAAGCCGTCTACGCGGCGATCCTCGCGGGCGCCGCCGGCTACCTGCTGAAGCAGGTCCGTGGCAACGACCTGGTCGACGGCATCCGCCGGGTGGCGGCCGGGGACTCCCTCCTCGACCCGTCGGTGACGACCAGGGTCCTCGAGCGGCTGCGCCACAAGGACGACGACGATCCGCTCGCCGCGCTCACGGACCAGGAGCGGAAGATCCTCGAGCACATCGCCGAGGGCATGACCAACCGGCAGATCGGCGAGGCGATGTTCCTCGCT
>CAVRKU010000025.1:0-40415 GCA_963721695.1 uncultured Microthrixaceae bacterium | reverse complement strand
GACCACTGCGGGACCCGCGGCGGCGACCTCGACGAGCCCGCCCACGCGAGCGACGGCGGCCGTGAGGTCGGGATCGCCCAGCTCCTCGGCCCGCGGCGCGGCAGCCCGAGGCGCTTGTCCACCAACGCGCGCGAGTCCGACGCGCCGGGCCAGGTGCCGATCGGCAGGGCGTGGAGCTGGAGCTGCAGGGCGGCCAGCTGGTCGACGAGCGCGAGCGCCCGCCACGGCCGACGGGTCAGGGCGTCCAGCATCGTCACGCCAGGGACCCGCTCCATGACCTGGGCCGGGAGCCCGAGGCCCGCTTCCGCGGGCAGGACCTCGATCACCCGCGGCGCGGGGTAGCCCATCGATCGACTCCACGCCTGGGCCTCGGCCTCCTCCCGAGCTTGCGCCTCGCGATCGACCGAAGGAAGCAGCCGCACCACCAGCGGACCCCTCCACTCGTCGGGCAGACCGGTCCCGGCCAGGCGCACGACGTGGATGTAGGAATCGAAACCGGCGCCGATCGACGACGGTGGCTCGGCCAATGCCACCGCGCCGAAGCGCTCCTCGGCGCGGCGTCGCACCACCTCGGCCACTGCCCCCGCATCTCGTGGGTCGACCTCCACCATCGGCGCGACGCTACGCAGTCGCCCCGCATCCCGCGGCCGACCGGCCGCGGTCGGTCAGCTGTCGGTGCTGACGTCGGCGGGGCGGAACACCGGCACGCTCCGGAACGGTTCGCCCTCGATCAGCTCGGACTCCTGTCCATCGGGTCCGACCGGGACCTCACCGATCAGCGTCACCCGATGCAGCGTGCGCTGGACGTCGAGGTGATCGATGTCCTGCGGCCCGAGGTGAGCGGTGACGCGGTTGTCCCAGAACGCCACGCTGCCGGGGTCCCACTTGAACCGCACCGTGTACTCCGGCCGGGTCAGGTGGTCGAAGAGCAGGTCGAGCAGGCGAGCGCTCTCCTCGGCGCGGAGGCCGACGATCCGTGACGTGAAGCCCTGGTTCACGAAGAGCCCTCGCTCGCCCGTTACCGGGTGGACACGCACCACTGGGTGCCGAGCGATGAGCCGGTTCTTGTCGGTCGGGTTGCCGGCGTTGCCGGGGAGGCCCCGGCGGGCCTGCGCGGCTCCGTATCGATGCTCCGCGCGCAGCGTGTCGAGGAACCCGCGCAGCGACGGTGACAACCCCTCGTAGGCGGCCACCAGGTTGGTCCACGTGGTGTCGCCGCCGAACTCGGGGACGACCTCGGCTCGCAGGATCGACCCCGCCGGTGGGTTCACCGCCGGGGTGACGTCCGTGTGCCACTCGTTGGTGTACGAGTACTTGCGCCGCAGCTTCTTCGCCGCCTCACCCTCGTAGCCGTACTGCGCCGCAAACCGCTCCGGGTCGACCGTGTAGATCTCAGGATGGCCGTCGGGAGGGCTGTCGTCGTACGGGTGGGCGTAGGTGAGCTCCCCGAAGTGACGGGCGAAGGCGATCTGTTCCGCGTGGCCGATCGACTGGCCGCGGAAGAACACCACCTTCCACTGGTGCAGGGCGTCGGTGATGGCGTCGACCGTCTTGGCCAGCAGAGGTGCCGCGAGATCAACGCCACTCGACCTCGGCTCCGGTGTGGCCCGACAGCGGCCGCACCGTCACGAGATCGAGGGCGGCCGGGTTCGCTCGGGCATTCGTGGCGACGGCGTCGGTGATGGTCACGCGCACTCCTTGGTGGGAGGAAGGCGCCAGTGTGGCAAATCCCGACATTGTTGGTCAAGATTGTGGGCATTGCACTCCGGCCCCACCCGCATGGAGTTGGGTGAGCTGATCAGCCAGCGGCGACGGTGCCCGGGGTGCGAGCCCAGATGTCGTCGCACGACTCGCAGACCTCGCGCGGGATGATCCCGGCCTTCATCAGCAGACCGAACAGCTGACAGCCGACGCAGAAGCCGACGAAGGCTTCCAGGGTCGCTGGGATGAGCAGCACGGCGAGCACCACCTGCGCGATGTCGAAGCGGTCGAAACCGAACGTGAGCACGGCCGCGGTGACCGTGAACACGGCGCCGATGCCCTGCGCGAACCGCTTCGGCGGTCCGGGCACGAGCTTCTCCTCGAACGGAAGGGCGGGGGTGATCACGCGCGTGACCAGCTGGGCGAGGGGGCTCAGCCTCGGGCCCGCGAGCACGCGGGCGACGAACCCGTACGCGAGCACGACCGTCATCCACCGCAGGTCGAGCGCGATGGTCGCCACCGCCATCACGACCACGCCGCCGGCGACGAGGCGGGCCGACACCTCGTTGACCGGGTTGGGGAACGTCAGCAGGGCCACGAGGTCAGGATACCTGACCAAGTCGATCAACAATCGGCGTCACTACGATGCGCCGGCATGCCTGCTTCGCCGTCGCGCCGTGCCAGTGCGGGGTGGCTCGACTCAGTCGACCGCGTGGCCCAGGTGCTCAGCGGGGCCGTCGACGGCGTGCGGCCACCATCGGACGGAGCCACCGAGGTGGTGCCGCAACCTCCCGGACCGGTGGCCGGCGTCCTCGCCTTCGACGGCCACCACATCGTCGCGGCCGACGTCGACCCGACGTGGGTTCACGAGCTGCTGCCGAACGGAGACCTGAGCGCACCGCTGCACCCGCGCTTCCTCGGCGCGCTCGCCGAGCGGCTCGGGCGTCCCTGGGACAACCTCGACGCGGTCTTCGCCGGGCGGGGCGAGGAGGGCGACGTCGTGCTCCCGCTCGAGCCCACCGGCTCCGCGGCGGACCATCCACGCGTGGCCCGCTCGTACGAGTACCGGCACGACTCGGCGGTCTACGAGCTGCCCCAGCAGGACGGGGTCCTGATCCTCGGACGCGGCCTGAGCGGGCGCTGGGAGGCGGCCTTCGAGGTCACCGCCGCGGCTCGTGGGCGCGGACTGGGCCGAGGGCTCGTCCGGTCCGCCCTCCGGCTGGTGCCCGTCGGCGAGCCCGTGTTCGTGCAGGTCGCACCGGGGAACGTCTCCTCGCTGCGGGCCGTGCTCGCGGCCGGCGGCTATGTGCCGATCGGTGCGGAGGTGCTGTACCCGGGCCGGGTCAGCTGAGCTTCGCGAGGCGCTCGACCGCTTCCGTGAGCACCTCCGTGCGCTTGCAGAACGCGAAGCGCACGAGGTGCTGGCCGGTGGCGGGGTCCTCGTAGAACACGGAGCTCGGGACCGCGACGACACCGCAGCGCTCCGGGAGCGACCGGCAGAACTCGAGCCCGTCGCGGCCGCCGACGGGGCGGATGTCGACGGTGGCGAAGTAGGTGCCTTCGGGCACGAAGACGTCGAAGCCCGCGGAGCGCAAGCCGTCGCACAGCAGGTCTCGCTTCACGCGGAGCGAGTCGCTCAGCCCGGCGAAGAAGGCGTCGGGCAACCCGAGGCCGAGCGCCACGGCCGGCTGGAAGGGCGCCCCGTTGGCGAAGGTGAGGAACTGCTTGGTGGTGCGGACCGCCGACACGAGCTCGTCGGGGCCGCACACCCAGCCGATCTTCCAGCCGGTGAACGAGAACGTCTTGCCCGCGGAGGAGATCGTCAGGGTGCGCTCGGCCATGCCCGGGAAGGAGGCGAGCGGCTGGTGCGCTCCGTCGAAGACGAGGTGCTCGTAGACCTCGTCGGTGACGGCGATCAGGTCGTGCTCGACGCAGAGTCGCGCGACGGCCGCCAGCTCGTCGGTGCCGAAGACCTTCCCGGTGGGGTTGTGCGGCGTGTTGAGGAGCACCAGACGGGTGCGATCGGTGACGAGCGCCGCCAACGCCTCGACATCCGCCGCGTGGTCCGGCGGCACGAGCGCCACGGACCGGAGCCGGGCACCAGCCATCGCCGCCCCGGCCCGGTAGGAGTCGTAGGTGGGTTCGAAGGCGAGGATCTCGTCGCCGGGATCGCAGAGCGCGAGCAGGGCGGCGGCGATGGCCTCGGTGGCCCCCGCCGTGACGAGCACCTCCGTGGCGGGATCGAACGAGAGGCCCCAGAAGCGCGCTTGGTGATCCGCGATCGCCTGCCGCAGCGGCTCGATCCCGGAGCCAGGTGGGTACTGGTTCTGCCCGGAGCGGATCGCGTCGATCGCGGCCTCGGCCACCTCGATCGGCCCGTCCTCGTCGGGGAAGCCCTGGCCGAGGTTGATGGCGCCCGTGGCCGTCGCCAGCGCCGACATCTCCGCGAAGATCGTCGTCCCCAGCCCGTCCAGGCGAGGGGACAGGGCGGGGCGCCGGACCATCTGGGCAGCCTCTCATGACTCGCTCGCAGGGTTCGCCCCCATCCGGGACCGATCACTAGGTTTCCGGCCCATGCAGGACTTCCTCGAGGCCATCGAAGGCGGCGCGTCCGGTGAGGACATCGCCTCGCTCCCCATCCCGGAGAGCTACCGCGCCGCGCACGTGCTGCGGGCCGAGCAGACGATGTGGGAGGGCGTCGAGTCATCGGAGAAGGACCCGCGGAAGTCGCTCCACGTCGGCGAGGTGCCCACGCCCGAGCTGGCGCCGGACGAGGTGTACCTGGGCGTGATGGCGTCGTCCATCAACTTCAACACCGTGTGGACCTCGATCTTCGAGCCGCTGTCCACGTTCGGGTTCCTCGACCGCCTCGGCAAGGAGTCGTCGTGGGGCGCGCGCCATGCCCTCGACCACCACGTGGTCGGCTCGGACGCGTCGGGTGTGGTGCTGCGGGTCGGCTCGGCGGTGCGGAACTGGAAGCCTGGCGATCGGGTCGTGGTGCACTGCAACTACCTCGACGACCAGGACCCGTCGGCCCACGACGACTCGATGCTCGCCACCAACCAGCGGATCTGGGGGTTCGAGTCGAACTTCGGCGGGCTGGCCGACCTGGCCGTCGTGAAGGCCAACCAGCTCATGCCCAAGCCGGAGCACCTCACCTGGGAGGAGAGCGCGGTGAACGGCCTGTCCGCGTCGACCAGCTACCGCATGCTGGTCGGCCGTCACGCGGCCCAGATGAAGCAGGGCGACTCGGTGTTCCTCTGGGGGGCGACCGGGGGCATCGGCGCCTACGGCGTGCAGCTCGTGCTCAACGGGGGCGGCACCCCGGTGGGCGTCGTCTCGAGTCCCGAGCGGGTGAAGCTCCTCCAGGCGATGGGGTGCGAGAACGTGATCGACCGCGCCGCGGAGGGCTACCAGTTCTGGAAGGACGAGAACACCCAGGACGAGGGCGAGTGGCGGCGCCTGGGCAAGAAGGTGCGGGGGCTCATCGGCGAGGACCCGAGCATCGTCTTCGAGCACCCGGGGCGGTCCACGTTCGGGGCATCGGTGTTCATCGCCAAGCGGGGCGGCACCATCGTCACGTGCGCGGCCACGTCCGGGTTCATGCTCGAGTACGACAACCGGCACCTCTGGATGAAGCTCAAGCGGATCCTCTCGTCGCACTTCGCCAACTATCAGGAGGCGTGGGACATGAACCGCCTCATCGACCAAGGTCGCATCCATCCCGTCATGTCGGCGGCCTACGACCTGACCGAGGTGGGCGAGGCGGCCAGGACCGTCCACCGCAACGAGGCCGAGGGCAAGCTGGCCGTCCGTTGCCTCGCCCCTGCCGAGGGCCTCGGGATCAAGGATCCCGAGAAGCGCGAGCGCATCGGCGAGGACAAGATCACCCTGTTCCAACGCCACGCCCGCGGCGAGCTCTAGGAGACCTCATGTTGCTGACGGAGATCGACCACATCGCCATCGCAGTCCGAGACCTCGAGGCGGCCATCGCCTACTACCAGGAGGCGTTCGGCGCCGAGGTGCACCACCGCGAGATCGTGGACAGCGACGGGGTCGAGGAGGCCCTCATCAAGGTCGCCGACTCGTACATCCAGCTCACCGCGGCGACCCGACCCGACTCCCCGATCGCCAAGTCGATCGAGAAGCGGGGCGAGGGCCTCCACCACGTCGGCTACCGCGTGGACGACTGTGCCGCCGCCCTCGCGGCCATGGTCGCGGCGGGGGCCACGGCCATCGACCAGGCGCCGCGGCCCGGCAGCCGCGGCACCACCGTCGCCTTCGTGCACCCCAAGGGCAGCTTCGGCACCCTCATCGAGCTGGTGCAGGAGTAGGGACAGGCCGGAGGCGAGCCGGCTCCGCCGGTCGCCGGGAGGCACCTGCGGAGGGCGGTCGGAGCGGAGCGACGCCCGGAGCAGGCATCGGCTCAGGGCAGCTTCGGCACCCTCATCGAGCTGGTGCAGGAGTAGCTCCTACCTACGACGCGTTCGAGCGCGGTGATCCACGCGGAGACGACCGCGTCCAGCTGGGCGGGATCAGTCCCCTCGACCAGGAGCGCGAGCGATCCGTGGCGGAACGCTCGCGCCGAGGTCGCGCCCTCCGCGCCGTCGGAGCGCTGGACGACCCGGCCGAGCACCTCGACCCCTGTCGCGGGGGCACCGTCGGTGCGGGACGAGACGAGGCCGGGGAGCGCGGCTTCGAGCGGCTCGGCCCACGGATAGGTCTGTGGATCCACGGTGTAGGCCCACACGGTGGTGCGACGCTCCCCCGCGACGACGCCGTAGCGGCCCTGGACCGAGGTCGCACCCGCGAACGCCGGCGCTTCCGGAGGAGGCTCCTCCTCCGGCGGGGGGATCGGCTGGAAGTCGACGGTCGGGACGTCGACGAAGGCCGCGTCGACGGGAAGCGCCACCATCGGCGTCCGCGGGTCCGGTGCGCCCACGATGCCGGCCGCCAGCGAGCCGAGCTGCCGTTCCACGACGACCTGCGCGTCGTTCTCGCCCGCACCCCGCACGATCACGAGGAGGTTGCCCTCCAGATAGCCGATGACCGTCGCCGTCTCGTCCCCCGCGCGCATCGTCGTGTGCCCGGCGAGGTCGGCGTCAGGCAGCTCGTCACCGCCGAGCGACGCGATGACACCCCGCGCGAACGCGTCGAGCACCCCCTCGTCGAACAGCTCGGCCCCGTCGAGGGTGAGGACGAGGGCGTCGCCCAGGCGGCGGCCGTTCGCGAGCGAGTACACCCGTCGGGCCGTGACCGCCGACACCTCCGGAACCTCCAGGAACGCGTCCGCCGCGGCCTGTTCGCTCGGCAACGGCTGCCCGTAGCTGAGCCCCCGGCCGGTCAGCACCTGCGTGGGATCCACGGCGGTCAGCTCCAGGCCGCCCGCCAAGGTCGGCAGCACGGCGGCGTTCGGACCCTCGGTCGGGGTCGTGGGCGTCCCGGCATCCGATCCGCTGCCGTCGTCCGAGCACGCGCCCACGACCAGGATCCCCACGAGGAGGGCCGCCGCGAGCCTCCGGCGCCCTGGCGAGGGCCGCGAATGGTCGTCCTGGGTCATCACGGCGTCGGCCAACCTATGTCGCGCGTACGCTGTTGCGTGATGCAGGAGCCCCTCGAACAGCTGCTCGCCGAACTCCACGACGCCATCGAGGCGTCAGAGGAAGGCGCGGACAACAAGGACGACATCGCCCGCCTGGCGGGTGAGGTGGAGCGTCGCCTCGGCGAGGACGACCCAGACGGCGTCGTCGACGACCTCCGCGAGGAGGTCACGCGCTTCGAAGCGTCACACCCCAACCTCGCCGTCGCCATCGGCCGGGCCGCCGACGCGCTCAGCGCCATCGGCTTGTAGCACCGCTTCTGCCTCCACCGCCTCGTCGTTGCCCGGTTCGGCCGGCGCGGCCGACGAGCGCCGCCGGCGACGAACGAGCTTCCAGCCGCCGACGGCGATGAGGACCAAGGCGAGCACCGCGAGCACGCGAAGCCCCCCGGCGACGGGGGCCCCGTCCATCGCGGCCTCGACCTCGGCGGCACCCTCGTTGACCGCGGCGTAGTCGCCCGCCTCGAAGGAGTCCTGCGCGGCCGTCAGGTCGTTCTCGGCGCTCGAGAAGAGCAGGCCGACCGCCCCGAGCGGACCCGCACCGTCGGCCTCCGCCTCCTCCGCACCGCGCAGCGCCTCGGCGGCCGCGACCGCGTCGTCCGCCTCGGCGGCCAGATCGGACAGATCGGTCGCCTGTTCGTAGCTGGCTTCGAGCGCGACGTCCTCGGACACCTCGAGGTCGGCGACCACGTCGAGGAGGTCGGCCTTGGTGGCGAGCACGTCGGTGGCGGCGGTCATCAGCTCCTCGGCGGACTCGAACCGCCAGTCCGCCATGGCCAATCGGATCGAGGTCGGCGCCGCCCACCCCTCACCCGCGTCGAGGAGCTCCGCGTAGTGCCCGCGGGCGACCGTCCGCGCGTCGAAGTCGGCGCTCTCCGCCTCGCTCACGACGTGGCGCTGGAACAGCCCCGCCGCCTCGGTGGATCCGCCGACCTCCTCGAAGAGATCGAGCAGCTCCCTCCAGTCGAACGTGCGAGCCAGCTCCTCGGGGTCGCCCGGTCCGCGATACGCGACCTCGCCCGCCTCGGCGGCGCGGATCACCTTCGTGAAGCCGTCGACGCCGATCTCGTCCGTGATCGCGTCGAGGACCGCCCACGACGCGTTGTAGCCGTACCGCTCCTGGTCGTCCGAGACCTCGGCCTGGAGATCAGGGTCGCTCCAGTCGTTCAGCTTGAGCCGTCCGGGGTCACCCGCCTCGATCGCTTCCGGTTGCGGTTGCTCGACGCCCGCCGCCGCCATCGCCAGCGCCGCGGACTGGTCGGCGAAGCCCTCGTTGATCCACCGACCGCTGAACAGGCTGTCGTTGAACCAGACGTGGGCGAGCTCGTGCAGGATCACCTGCTGGTCGAGCTCGTCGCCGATCTCGATCAGACCGTCATCGCGCACGTACCAGCCGGCGTAGCCGTAGAGGTACGGGCTGGCCGTCTCGATGACGTCCAGCGTGTCGGTCGCCGGCCAGTCGAGGCCCGTGAGCTGCTCGAGCGCGGGGACGCCGTCCTCCACCTGGGTGGCCACGAAGTCCGCCCACGCCGCGTCATCGGGCCACCCGAGGACCTTCACGTCCTGATCTCCGACGTCGACCACCCGCTCGACGAGCTTGGTGTCGTCGCGTGCGGACACCATCACGCTCCACTCGCCGGGCGCGTCGATGGCCGTCGCGGTGAACACCTGCCGCCCGTCCCGCTTCGACTCCTGCATGTCGTCGCCGACCAGCTCGACCTCGAGGTCGGCCGGCGCCGACAGCTCGACGCCGGCCAGCCCCGGATCACCGATCGCGATCATGACGAAGGTGGCGTAGGCCTCGTTGAGGCGGGTCGACGACTCGGATCGGGGGGCCTGCGGCGGGAGGTCGTACGTGAGGCGGAACGTCTGGGACTGCGGGTAGTAGAGGTCGGGTTGGAGGTCCACGACCGCGTAGGAGAACCGGGGGCTCTCGGAGGGCTCGACCGACACCGGCAGGGTGGTCCCGCTGCTCTTCGTGGCGCGGAGCCCGACGGCCTCCGCCAGCACGGGCACGCTGAAGTTCGGCAGGTAGTACGTGCGCACACCGTTCGCCTCCACCTGGTTCGGCCGCTGGTTGGTGATCGTGATGTCCAAGGCCACGTGCACCGCCTTGCCGGGGTCCAGCGCGTAGGTGGTCATCGCCTCGATCCGGAACCCGTCGGCGAACGCAACGGGTTCCGCCACGCGGACCGGCGGCGCGGCCTCACTCGACGCTGACGCGCCGATGACGAACAACCCCACGACCGCCACCAGCGCCACGCCGCGCCGCGCTCCTCGACCCCCGCTTTCGATCACAGCCCACATCCCTGATCGATCAGTCGCAGGACGATGGCACAGATCGCCCTGCGGAGGGTGGCAGGACGCTCAGGCTCAGGCGTCCGGGCGAGCAGCCACGGCCAAGCCAGCATCCCAGCCAGGTGCGCGACCGCCCTCGGGCGGGCCCAGGCCTCTCACCTCCACACCCGACCGCGCGAGGAGCCACGAGGTCACGGAGTTTGAGTTCCACATCTCTCCCGCGTCGAGCTCATCTCGGCCCCAGGTCGGCGTCGGCACCGTCGGCACGAGCTCGATCAGACGCCGCGCGGTTCCCGGGTCGTCGGCCAAGGTGACCGGTCCACCGACGGCAGCACCGGCGTCTGGAAGCACCCCGTCGCCCCAGCAGCGGATCTCGTAACGAAAGACTCGCAACCACCCCGCCCACCTCGTACCGACAGGACCTCCGCCGACGGCGCCGCGCCGCTCGCCGTGGGCGTCAGCAACCGGTGCCATCTCGATGACGGTGCGCCCCTCCGGGAGGGTGACCTCGAGGGCGGAGTGGTAGAGGGCGGAACGTCGGCGCCGTCGGAAGATCGACGAGACCGCCTCGAACAGCTTGCCGCTGGTGCGGACGACCGAGGCGCCTGCGCCGAGCGGGATCCAGTAGACGACGACCGTTGCCACCGGCTGGGCCGACTCCTCGTGCGCGCTGCCGCGTCGCCTGACTGCGGTGCCCATGGTCGTGGCTCAGCCGTCCGCGTCGGACCAGTGGGTGGAGTGCAGGTAGGTGGTGATCTGCACGTCGACCTGCCCGTAGGTGCGCTCGACCGTTCGCACCGCATCCAGCACCCGGACCGCCAGCGCGTGCTTCACCCGCTTCGGCACCTCGATCGGCAGGACGAGCTCGATGTCGAGCCCCTGACCGTTGGCGTGGAAGCGGCAGTGCACCTGGTCCGGCGGGATGGTGGAGGCGGCCAGGAGACCGGAGATCCGTGATCGGATGCTGGCCTCGAGGGTCCCGTGGGTCAGAACGTCAGGTGGAGTCGTCATGGCTTGCATGATCCAGGGATCGGAGGTGGTTCGGCAGGGCCGCCCGGGCCGGTTGGGCGGGACCTTGGTCCCCGCTACTCGGCGATGATGGCGGTGACCATCCCGAACATCCCCGCTTCGGACTCGACGTGGGGGAGGATGTGGCAGTGCCACACCCAGGCACCGGGCTGGTCGACCTGCACGAGCACCGAGTACCGCTCGCCCGGCGCCACGTTGAGGGTGTCCACCGTGTACGGCGCGTCGAGCGGGTAGCCATCCTTGGCGACGACGACCTGGTCGAACTGGTGCAGGTGCATCGGATGGATCTGGGTGCCCTCGTTGAAGTAGTGGATCAGGATCCAGTCGCCGACCTTGGCCGTGTAGGGCTGGGTGGCGGGGAAGCTCTTGCCGTTGAGCGACAGCCCGATCACGCCGGCGTCGTTCAGGACCATCGGGATCTCCTGGCTGACCTGCAGGTCGGCGGGGATCGCCTCGAGACCGACGGTCTGGCCGAGCGGAAGGCGCACGTCACCGACGAGGATCGCCCCGAACATCCCGTCGGGGAGGAGCATGTGGCCGTGGGCGTGGGGGTGGTACATCGCCACCGCCTGCTCGTCGGTGGTGAAGGTGTACGTGTACGACGTGCCGGGTTCGATGAGGTCCTGGGTGAGCGGAGCGACGCCGTCGTTGGCGTTGTCGACGTTGATGCCGTGCCAGTGGATGTCGGTGGCGATGGGCAGGTCGTTCTGGACCCGCACCTCCACCTTGTCCCCGACCTCGAGGTCCATCATCGGGGCGGGGACCATGCCGTTGAAGGTCCACGCCTCGACCACGTTCCCTGGCGAGACCTCCCAGTCCGCGAGCTCCATCGTGAGGTCGAACACCTTCGTGCCGTCGGCCTTCACCTCGGTGGGCTCGAGGAGCTGGTTCCCGGTGCCTTCGGTCTCGGCCGGGAACGCCGCCATGGTGTCGAGCATGTCGGCCGTCATCTGGTCGTAGTCCATCTCACCGTGGACGGCGTGCTCGCCCTCCGGCGCAGGCCGCGGCGGCGGAGCCACCTCCCTCGGTGATGGTGAGCGACGCCGTCATGCCGGAGTCGGCGTGGCCGCTGATCTCGCACAGCAGCTCGTAGCTGCCGGGCTCCAGCGACGAGAGGTCGAGCTCGCCCGCCTCGCCGGCGGCCAGGTCGGGGGTCTTCAGGTCGGTGTCGACCACCCGGAGGTTGTGGGTGGCCGTGCCGTCGTTGGTCACGTGCAGCGTCCCACCGCTGGGCACGTTGACGGCGCTCGGGGTGATGGCGAACTCGGTGAGGGACACGTGCACGTTGCTGGTCTCGGTGCTGCTGGCGTCGTCGTCAGCGGCGACGAGAGCAGCGATCGACATCACGACCCCCAAGCGCAAGGACGGCGATGGTCCCGAAGATCAGCGGCAAGGTCGTCACGTCGCGTGACGGCGCGGGCTCGGCGGGGGCCAGCTCGGCGGGTTCGGTGGGCACGGTGTCTCCAAGGGTCGAAGGCGATTCCCCTCACCGTGCCCGCTTGTGGATGGGGAACGGGAGGGGCGGTCGGCCCGAGCGGCAGGGCCAAAGGTCCCAAACCCAGGGCTCGGGACCCATTGGTCATTGCGTCCGGGTGAGCACCACCTTGAGAGCGCCGGTCGTGCCGGCGTCGGCGAAGGTGTCGTAGGCCGCCATCATCTCGTCGAGCTCGAAGTGGTGGGTGACGAGGCGGGTGGCGTCGAGCTGCTGGGTGCGGACGAGCTCGAGGAGCGTGGGCGTCGAGTACGTGTCGACCAGGCCCGTCGTGATCGTGACGTTGCGGCTCCACAGGTCCTCGAGGTGGAGGGTGGCGGCCTCGCCGTGGACGCCGATGTTCGCGACATGACCCCCGGGGCGGATGAGCCGGGTCGCCAGCTCGAAGGTGGCGGGTACGCCCACTGCTTCGATCGCGACGTCGGCCCCGAGGCCACCGGTCAGCTCGAGGACGACGGCAAGCGCGTCCTCGCGGCTGTTGTTGACGACGATGTCGGCGCCGAACGCCTTGGCCGCCTCGAGCCGAGCATCGGCCTGGTCGATCGCGATGATGTGGGTCGGGCTGTAGAGCTGGGCACCGAGGATGGCGGACAGCCCGATCGGCCCAGCGCCCACCACGGCGACGACGTCACCGGGGTGCACGTGACCGTTGCGGACACCGACCTCATAGGCAGTCGGCAGGATGTCGGCCAGCATCAGGACCTGCTCGTCGCTCACTCCGACGGGGCAGGGGTGGGTCGAGGTGTCGGCGAAGGGCACGCGGACGAGCTCGGCTTGGGTGCCGTCGATGGTGTGGCCCAGGATCCATCCGCCACCGCCGAGGCACTGCCCGTACGAGCCCTCGCGGCAGTACCGGCAGCTCCCGCACGCGGTGATGCAGGACACGAGGACCCGGTCGCCCACTCGCACCCGCTTCACCCCGGTCCCGACGGCCTCGACCGTGCCGACGGCTTCGTGGCCGAGGATCCGGCCGTCGACGACGGTGGGCACGTCGCCCTTCAGGATGTGGAGGTCGGTGCCGCAGATGGTGGTGGCGTCGACCCGCACGACGGCGTCTGTGTCATCGAGGAGGACTGGGTCCGGCACCTCCTCCCAGGCCTTCTGGTCGGGACCGTGGAACACGAGTGCCTGCATGACCGCTCCTTTTGCGACGACGGGTGCCGTCAGCGGTCTCAGTGTGCGGCGGGGGGTCGCGCAGCCATAGGGCCGAAGGTCGGTGATCGGGCCGGCGTTCAGCCCCAGGCATGCGCCCGGCGCTCAGTCCTGCGCCGGTGGCGTCATGGCTTGCAGGACGAGCGGCCGCAGGAGGTCACGCAGGGACACCATCCCCTGCGGGCGATCGAGGTCATCGACCACGGGGAGGTGCCGTGTGCCCGCCTCGAGCATCTGCAGCGCCACGTCGAGGATGGTGTCGTCGGGCCGGACGGACATGATCGGCCAGGACAGGTGGTGCTGGACCCGGGCGACGTCGAGGTTCACGCCCCGTGCGACGGCGTCGATCACATCGCGCTCGGTCAGGACACCAGCCAGTCCATGCTCGTCCCTGCACGACGAGGGCACCGATGGACCTGCTGTGCAGCACGCTGGCGGCTTCACGAAGGGTCGCTCCCACGGGGATGGTGACGAGTGGGCCGTGGGCGATGGCGGTTGCTGGTTCGCGTGTGTTGCGCATGGTGGCTCCTCACGTCAGCTGTCGGTACATCTTCAAGGTGCACCAGGACGTTGCGGGCCTGTAGGGACGAAGGTCCTCGGTCGATGAGCCCTTCGCCGTCAGCCGGAGCTGAGCGACCCGTTGAGGCGCCGCAGCCCACGGTGGACGCGGTGAGCGACGCCGACCGGTTCTAGGAACATCAGGGGGCAGGCGCCCTCGACGACGTTCACGTGAGCCTTGCGACACAGCTCGACGGCCTCATCCGAGACGGCGCCCGGTCCGCCGATCCCCTTGAAGAGCCAGATGTGGTCGACCGGGAACGCGAGGCAGTCGCGGACGATCCCGACCGCGTCGGCCGCCTTGACCATCACCAGCACACCGCCCAGAGCGCCGGGAACGGACGCCAGGTCCGGATAGCTGGGATCGCCGTCGACTTCGCGGTGTTCGGGTTCACGGCGACCACGTCGTGACCGTGCGCCTTCAGCGCGCGGTAGATGGCGCCGCCGAAGTTGCTCTTCTCGTCAGCGGCTCCGACGACGGTGATGCGGGGCTGGGCGAGGAACCTGGTGACGGATTCGGTGGTGAGCATGTGTGTTCCTCCTTCCGCTGAGATCACCCTGCACCCATTGCACGCGGGGCCACCAGGGACCAAGGTCCCGTCGAGCGAGGACGGAGGGGGTCGCCCGGACGCGGCGCAGCGGTCGCCGGCCGCCACCTGCTCCGTAGGGCCCATCGGTCACAACCCCTATGACCATCGGCCCTACGTGACGCCCCGGGCGTCTGTGCACGATCGGTCCATGACCGCCTTCCACGTCGACACCCTGCGGCTCCTCACGGGAGCCGAGCAGGCCGAACAGGGATCCATCTGATGCTCGTCGTCATCGCCCTCGGCGGCAACGCCCTGCTCCGTCGAGGGGAGCCCATGGACGCCGCCGTCCAACGTGCGAACGTCAAGGTGGCGGCCGAGGCCATCGCCGAGGTCGCCCGAGATCACCGAGTCGTCCTGACCCACGGCAACGGTCCCCAGGTCGGGCTCTTGGCTCTCCAGAACGAGGCCTACACCGACGTCAAGGGCTATCCCCTGGACGTGCTCGACGCCGAGACCGAGGGGATGGTCGGCTACCTGCTCGAGCAGGAGCTCGGGCGGCACCTCCCCCCAGACCGCCTGGCCACGCTGCTCACCCAGATCGTGGTCGACCCTGATGACTACGCCTTCGCCAACCCGACCAAGTTCGTCGGGCCCGTGTACGAGGCACACGACGCCGCGCTTCATGGCTCACGAGCGCGGCTGGGCGATCGCCCCCGACGGCGACCAGTGGCGGCGAGTCGTCCCCTCCCCGGAGCCCCAACGCATCGTCGAGCTCGCGACGATCCAGATGCTCGTCGACCATGGCGTCACCGTCACCTGCGCTGGTGGCGGCGGGATCCCCGTCGTTCCCGACGGTCGCGGCGGATTGCGCGGGATCGAGGCGGTCATCGACAAGGACCTGTCCGCGTCCCTTCTCGCTCGGGAGCTGCACGCCGATGCCCTCCTCCTGCTCACCGACGTCGAGGGCGTGTACGCCGGCTGGGGCACCTCCCACCAGCGCCTCATCCGGGAGACCCGACCGGGCCTCCTCCGGCCGCTCGACCTCGCGGCGGGCTCGATGGGGCCCAAGGTCGACGCGGTGTGCCGGTTCGTCGAGGCCGGAGGTTCGCTGGGGGCGATCGGCAGCGTCAGCCAGGCCGCCATGATCCTCGACGGCCAGGCCGGGACGATCGTCCGCCACCACGAGGGCTGAACAGGTCAGAGGTCGAGGACCAGGTGGACCACACCGTCACGGAACTCGGAGCGCACGGGTAGCCCCGAGTGGTGGAAGACAGCGAGCATCCTGCGGTTGTGCGGCAGAACCTCGGCGACCAGCCGGCTCACCTCGAGCTCACGAGCTCGTTCGGCCAGGCGTCGGAACAGGACGGTGCCCAGTCCGAGCTCCTGCCAGCTGTCAGCGACCACGAAGGCAACCTCTGCCTCCGACCGATCCTCCAGCCGATCGAATCGGGCGACGGCGATGATCTCGTCTTCTGCGGTGGCGACGATGGCCTCACGCGCGGTGTGATCGACATGGGTGAAGCGGTACAGCTCCTCGTCGCTCAACCACGGGTGCACGCCGAAGAACCGGAGGTACGTCGTCTCGGGAGACAACGTGCTGTGGAACCGCAACAGCCCAGCCGCGTCGGCCGCGCTCATCGGATGCAGTCGAACCGTCGTGCCGTCACGCAGCCACGTCGACCGCGGCCTCGACCTGGGTGGCGCTCATGACGAGAGCATGAACCGATCAACCGATGGGCTTGAAGGGCCTTTGGTCCCTTCCACAGTGGGCCCTCGGCCCTACGGAAGGACCCTCCAAGCCGTCGAGGCTGCAAAGGTGCAGATCCCACCCTCCAGCGAAGCTGAGCCCCTCGGGACTCGTCGAGGTCGACCGGAACGGGCTCGAGATCCTCGAGGCCGCCGAGTGCGAGCGGCTGCTGGCCAGCTCCACCTTCGGTCGCATCGGCGTCACCTATGCCGCGCTCCCGGTCATCCTGCCGATCAACTACCGCTACGTGGACGGGAGCATCATCTTCCGCACGGCGGCCGGGGCGAAGCTCGAGGCGGCCGCCTGCGGCTCCGTCGTTGCGTTCGAGGTCGACAGCATCGATCCGCTCACGCACTCGGGCTGGAGCGTCATCGTCACCGGCGTGGCCTCACCGGTGACCGATGTGGACGAGCTCGACCGCCTGGAAGCGGCCGCCGTCCCACGATGGGCTCCCTTCGGGGAGGACCGGTTCGTCGCGCTGCCCCTCCAGATGGTCTCCGGCCGGCGCCTCGAGCCCCGAGCCCAGCCCAGCGGTGACGCCGCTTGAACCCGGATCAGAGCAGACTGTGCCGGTGACGACGCGAGTGTTCCTCCTTGACGACCATGAGGTCGTCCGTCGCGGCGTCCGAGAGATGCTCGAGGCGGAGGACGACATGGAGGTCGTCGGCGAGGCCGGCACCGCCGAGGAGGCCTACGGTCGCATCCCCGCCACCTCGCCGCATGTCGCCGTGCTCGACATGCGGCTGCCGGACGGCGACGGCATCGACGTGTGCCGCGAGATCCGATCCAAGCACCCCGAGATCGCCTGCATCATGCTCACCTCGTTCTCCGACGACGAAGCCGTCTACGCGGCGATCCTCGCCGGGGCGGCCGGCTACCTGTTGAAGCAGGTCCGTGGCAACGACCTGGTCGACGGCATCCGCCGGGTGGCGGCCGGAGACTCCCTCCTCGACCCGTCGGTGACGACCAGGGTCCTCGAGCGGCTGCGTCACAAGGACGACGACGATCCGCTCGCCGCGCTCACGGACCAGGAGCGGAAGATCCTCGAGCACATCGCCGAGGGCATGACCAACCGGCAGATCGGCGAGGCGATGTTCCTCGCTGAGAAGACGGTCAAGAACTACGTGTCCAACATGTTCGCCAAGCTGGGCATGAGCCGCCGCACCGAAGCCGCGGCCTACGCCGCCCGGTTGTCGGAGCGCCGCGACCGCAACGACCATCACGACCAAGGCTGACACGGCGGCCCGACGCTCGTTCCTACGTCAGGTCGAAGACGATCCTGGCGTCGACGGCACCATGTTCGACGTCGTGCATGGCCTCGTTGACGGTCTCGAGCCCTCGCTGTTCGCGGACCACCGACGTGCGGCCGTCGGCGTGCAGCTCGAACGTCTCCGCCAGGTCCACCCGGGTGCCGACGATGGAACCCGTGATGGAGATGCCCTTCAGGACGGTCTCGAAGATCGGCAGGCGCATCACGTTGTCGGCCGGAAGACCGACGAAGACGAGACGCCCGTTGCGGCGCAGCGAGCGGAACGCCGCCTCGCATGCCGCGGGGGTTGCCGCCAGCACGATGGCGGCGTCGGCGCCGCCGAGCGCCTGGATGACCTCGGCCGGGTCCTCCGTCGCGGCGTTCACCGTGTAGGCGGCGCCGAGGTCCTTGGCGACCTGGAGCTTGTGCTCGACGACGTCCACGGCGGCGACGGTGCCGCCGGCGATCTGGGCGTACTGCATGGCGAGGTGACCGAGCCCGCCGATGCCGAAGATGGCGACGAGGTCCGACGGGCGGGTGCGGGAGACCTTGACCGCCTTGTAGGTGGTGACGCCGGCGCACGTCAGGGGGGCGGCATCCAGTGGGTCCAGACCGGCGGGGACCCGGCCGACGAAGCTGGCGTCGGCGACGACGTAGTCGGCGAAGCCGCCGTCCACCGAGTAGCCGGTGTTGCGCTGGTTCGGGCAGAGCGTCTCCCACCCGGAGGCGCACCACTCACAGGCGCCGCAGGCCCAGCCGAGCCACGGGACCGCCACACGGTCGCCTTCGCTGACGCCGGTGACGCCCTTGCCGATGGCCGCCACGAGGCCAACCCCCTCATGCCCGGGTACGAACGGCGGCGCCGGCTTCACCGGCCAGTCGCCGTGGGCGGCGTGGATGTCGGTGTGGCAGAGGCCGGACGCCTCGACCTTCACCAGGACCTGTCCGTCGGCGGGGTGCGGGACAGGGCGATCTTCGATGACGAGGGGCTCGTTGAAGCCCCGGACGACGGCAGCACGCATGGCGGTCTCCTTCTCGGGTTCGGTTCCCTTCACCTTGCGCGGCGGCGGGGCATCGACACAGGGCCTTTGGTCCCGGCGGAACCGGCCGGGCGGCCCTAACCGGGGCCGCGGCGCGGGCGGGATGCTCAGGTCATGAAGGGCCTCGTGATCGGCATCGACGGATCTGACAGCGCCAGCGTCGCTCTGCGATGGGCGGTGGAGAGGCGGAGCTGCAGGGCTGGCCCGTGACCGCCCTGCTCGTGTGGGCGTTCCTGGACCAGCACCATGTGGATCCCGAGGCACCGTTCGACCCGAACTACACCGGTCGGGACGCCGTCGCGGCCCTCGACGCCTACGTCGAACGAGCAGTCGGCGCCGAGCGAGCGGCTGGGTTCACCGGGCTGGCCGCTGTGCGACCTCCCTGCCTCCGGCCCTGATCGACGCCGCCGCCGACGCCTCGCTCCTGGTTCTCGGGGCCCGCGGCATCGGCGGGTTCAAGGGGCTCCTGCTCGGCTCCGTGAGCCAGCACTGCCTCCACCACGCCTCGAGCCCCGTCGCGATCGTTCGCACACCCCCGGCACCTCGAACATCGGAGGTCGAGATGGAACAGATCATCGTGGGCGTCGACGGCTCGCAGCCGTCTCGTGAGGCCCTGCGCTGGGCGGCCGATGAGGCTCGGCTTCGGCAGGCCTCGCTGCAAGTCATCATGACCTGGCACACGCCCTTCGTCGGCGGCTACCCGTACGTCGGACCCGCGTTCGAGCCGTCCGTCTTCGAGCGTGACGCTCGCAAGACCCTGGATGAGCTCGTCGATGCCGTCGACACGACCGGGATCCCGCAGGTCGATCGCATCCTGACGTTGGGCGATGCGGCCGCATCGTTGCTCACCGCCTCCAAGGACGCAGACCTCCTCGTCGTCGGTTCTCGCGGTCTCGGGGGCTTCGCCGGCCTGCTCCTCGGATCGGTCAGCCACCACCTCGCTCACCACGCGACGTGCCCCCTGGTGATCATCCCGCCCCAGGCGTGATCTGATGACCGTCCGCGACGGGGCCCAGCCGGGCGTCGCGGAGACGCACTCGGCGTACGTCTTCTTCGTGGGCGACCGGGCCTACAAGCTCAAGAAGGCGGTGGACCTCGGGTTCCTCGACTTCACGACCCGCGAGGCACGAGAAGCCGTGTGTCACCGGGAAGTGGAGCTCAACCGGCGGTTGGCCCCGGACGTCTACCTCGGGGTCGCCGACGTGCACGGGTCCCGACGGCACCCTGTGCGATCACCTCATCGTCATGCGAAGGATGCCGGTGGCCCGGCGCCTCTCAGCGCTCCTGGCGGCCGACGCGCCGGTCGATGACCACCTCCGCCACCTGGCTCATCTCCTCGCCGCGTTCCATGCGCGCGCCGGGCGCTCCGCCGCAGCCGACCTCGAGGCGGGAGTCGACGCAACCAGGAGGCGCTGGCAGGACAACACCGAGGCGCTCCTGCGGATCGACTCGCTCCGTGACGTGGGGCCGGGCATCGAGGTCATCCAGGGGATGGCCGACCGGTACCTCGATGGCCGGGCGAAGCTCTTCGCGAGGAGGATCGACGACGGCCGAGCGGTGGATGGGCATGGAGACCTGCTCGCTGACGACATCTTCTGTCTGGACGATGGGCCGAGGGTCCTCGACTGCATCGAGTTCGACGACCGCCTCCGTCTGGGTGACGGACTGGCCGACGTCGCGTTCCTCGCGATGGACCTCGAGCACCTCGGGCACGCCGACCTCGCCCGCCGGTTCCTCGACGCATACCGGGAGCACCGCGACGACGTGTGGCCCGCGTCGCTCGCGCATCACCACATCGCCTATCGGGCCCAGGTCCGCGCGAAGGTCACCGCGATCCGGGCCGGCCAGCTGGGCGACCCCACCGCACTGGACGATGCCCACGATCTCCTGGAGCTCGCGAACGCCCACCTGGAGGCCGCACGGGTCAGGTTGGTGGTGGTGGGCGGGCTCCCCGGTACGGGCAAGTCGACCATCGCCCGGGCCGTCGGCCGAGCGTTCGAGGCACCGGTTCTGCACTCAGATCACATCCGCAAGGAGCTGGCCGGGCTGCCGGCCGACCAGCCGGCGCCGGCGGGGTTCGGCGAGGGCCTCTACACCGACGCTCACACGCAGTCGACCTACGCCACCCTGCTCGAGCGGGCTTCGATCGGCCTCGAGATGGGCGAGACGGTCGTCCTGGATGCCTCGTGGTCGTCCCCCGAGTGGCGGGACCGGGCCGGCGAGGTCGCCGAGCGCTGTCACGCTGAGCTGATCGAGCTGCGCTGCGCTGCGCCGAGGGCTGTCGCCAACAGTCGGATGGTGGACCGCGCCATCGCTGGAGCGCACGAGTCGGATGCCACCCCCGAGATCGCCGAGGTCATGGCTGCCGCGGAGCCCTCATGGCCCGACGCATCGACGATCGACACAGATCGTCCGATCGACGACTCGATCGCCGATGCCGTCGGCCGAGTGGGTCAGCCGTCGAACCCGTTCCCGTTCATGTGATCGCTACTGCCGCGGCGCCCGCCACTCCACCACCGTGCCTCCGTCCTGACCCGGCCCGAGGGTGAGCGTTCCTCCGAGCCTCTCGGCGCGGGCCGCCATGTTGAGCAGACCGTTCCCACGCGGGCTCGACTCGCTCGGTGGTCCTATCCCGTCGTCGATCACGCGCAGGCACACGTCCTCGCCAACGCACACCTCGACATCGACTCGGGATGCCTTCGCGTGGCGGGACACGTTGCTGAGCGCCTCCTGCAAGGTTGCGAGGAGCTCGGCGGCCACCCGGCTGTCGACGCCGGTGTCCAGGGGCCCGTCCAGCAGCACTCGCGGCTCGAAGCCCAGCGAGCTGGCCGTCTCGCGGATGAGGGCGAGCAGCTCCTGGCGAAGGCCATCGTCGTCGATCCGCTCGTGCTCCAGCTCGAAGATCGCGGTGCGGATGTGCTTCACGGTGACGTCGAGGTCGTCGACGGCGCCGTCGACCCGGCGCCGTGCGGCGGCGGGATCGGAATCGATCAGCCGAGCGGCGCCCTGCAAGGACATGCCGGTGGCGAACAGCCGCTGGATCACCGTGTCGTGGAGATCGCGAGCGATGCGCTCGCGATCCTCGACCAGGGCGAGCTCGTGGAGCTTCGTGTGCAAGCGGGCGTTCTCGATCGCCACGCCGGCGGCGGCCGCAAGTCCGACGACGAGCTCCTCGTCGACATCGGTGAAGACCTCGCTGGACTTCTTGTCGGTGAGGTAGAGGTTGCCGAACACCTCATCTCGCAGACGGATCGGGACGCCCAGGAACGACTGCATCGGCGGGTGGTTGGGTGGGAACCCGTAGCTGTCCGGATGTTCCTTCAGATCAGGCAGCCGCAGGGGCTTGGCGTCCACGATCAGCAGCCCGAGGATCCCGTGACCCTCCGGGAGGTTGCCGATCGCGCGGTGCGCCTCGTCGTCGATGCCAACCGTGATGAACTGCGACGAGCCGGGTGCCGGTGTCGTCGAGCACGCCCAGCGCTCCGTACGTGGCGTCGGCGAGGTCGACGGCGCTCTGGACGATCCGCTCGAGCATCGACGGCAGATCCAGGTCTGACCCGACCGTCAGCACTGCGTCGAGCAGCTGCCGCAGGCTCCGGGGCCCCGCTACGTCTGCCACGCCCGCAGCGTACGCCCCGGCCCGATGGGTGCGCGCCGCCTTGGTGACCAACGTCAGTAGGTCAGGGCCACGCCGGCCGGGTGCAGGCGCGGCGGTGACGGTCGGCCGCCGGGAGGTCCTGAGGTCTCAGCGCCTCAGCTCCACCGCGGGCCTCATGCGCGAAGGCAGACGACCTCGCCTCGCTGAGCGCGATCGGTTCGCCCACCCACGATCTCGAGCTTGTCGACGGGGATGTGCCAGCTCGGATGGTCCCGCTTGAGCAGGTGGGCGACGGCCAACCCGATCTCGTGAGGATCGAGCACAGGGGCGATGACCGTGATGTGCGGCGACCAGAGCTCGGGGACGGTCCAGCCCCGCGATCTCTGCGCCGGCCTGGGCGAGGTTCTGGTGCAGGCCGCGGTGCAGGGCGTCGATGGTGTTGTCGCGGACGACGGGGACGTGGAGGCTCGGGCCAAAGGGTGCGCTTCGCGACCACAGCCCATAGCCGTGAGCGCGGATCGTGAAGGGTGGGGTGTCGCTCACCACGGCGCGGACGACCGCTTGCACCGTTGCCACGTCGAGGCCAGCGAAGGCCAGCAACGTCACGTGAGGGAGATCGGGCGCCAGGTGATCGGGGGTGTTCACAACCTCCGCCACCTCGGCCGCCAGCGTTCGCACCGCCACGTCGTGGTCGCGGTCGAGCGGCAGGATCACGTGCTGCATGCGCAGCGCTACCGATACCCGCGTGCGTCCGTGTCGGCTTGAGGAAGGTGGATGCGGCGCCCGCTGACACGAACCGGCGTCATCCGGACCACGTAGGGACGAGGACCGGGGGCCCACGACTCCACGGTGGTCTTGTCCTGCTCCTCGTACAGCCAGCTGGTGGTGCCCTCGATCACCACGCTCCAGCCCGTGTGGCGGATGGGCTCGATCTCGTCGATCTCGATCACCGTGACACCGTGGCCAACGGCGTTGAACTTGGCGCCTGGGCCTGTGCGGAACACGATGCGGTGATCGCCGTCGATCACGTAGTTCACCGGGACGACCAGCGGACCCATCCCCGGCCGGTTGGCGGCGAAGCGGCCGACGGACTTCGTCGCGGCGAGCTGCCAGCAATCTTCCACGGAGAGCACGACGAGGTCCCCGCCTTCCGGGTGGCTGGCCATCACGATCGCTTCCGTCGGTGGATGCGACGACCGGACACCTCGAACGGATCGACCCTGATCCAGTGCGTCTTCTCCCCGTGGGCCCAATAGCGCAGCGGGAGCTCGCTGGCGGCAGCGACGTCGGTCGCGGCTGAGAGCTCCGAGGCTGTGCCCTTCACCATCACGCTCCACCCGAGCTTGCTGGCTTCGTCAACGCCGTCGACCTCGAAGCACACGGTTGGACTCCGCACGAGGCCCCGAAGCTTGCTCCCTGGGTCGGTGCGAAAGAGCACGGAGTGCCCGTCGAGGACGAAGTTCACCGGGTAGATCTCCGGCACGCCATCGACGAGGACCGCGAGGCGTCCGATCTCCTGGTCGGCGAGCTGGGCCCAGCACTCCCCGGGGCTCAACACCTCCAGCCAAGTGCGTCCTTCGATGAGTCCCATGACGGATCCCTCCTCACTGGTTCGGGAACCGCGAGCGCATCCGCACCGAGAGGCAGGTGACGCACCCCTCCAGCTTCTGGAACTCGCTGATGTCGACGACGCTGAGCTCGTAGCCCCGGTCTTGGAGCTGCTCGGCACTCTTGGGGCAGTCGGCGGCGATGAGCAGCCGCTGCCCTCCCAGCAGCACGACATGTGCACCCGACTCCTCGGCCACCGGAACGAACCGGGGGAAGAACGCCGCGTCGTCGACGGCGGGCGGGTACCCGAGGATCGACCCATCCGGAAGGGCGGTGACGGCCGACTTGAGGTGGAGGACCCGATGGATCGGGATGGCGACCACCGTGGCGCCGAGCGGCGACAGGATCGCCCGGAGCTGGCGGACGCCCTCGGCGTTGGTACGGCCACCGCGGCCGACGTAGACGACCTCACCGACCTTCAGGACGTCCCCTCCGTCGAGGGTGCCGGGAGCCACGATGTGGTTGATGGAGCAGCCCAGGCCCTCGAGGACGAGCTCGACCGCCGCGGTCTCGGGCCGGCGGCTCGCAGCGCCAGGCCGCGAGATGACCGCCACGTTGCGGTACATGACCACGGTGTCTTCTACGAACACCGCGTCGGGGCAGTCGTCGACGCCGGGTACCTCGATGAGGTCCCAGCCGGTGGCGCGCAGCGCGTCGCAGTAGGCGGTCCATTGGCGCGCCGCCAAGGAGACGTCGATCGGCACACGTTCCAGGTGGGTCACCAACCCCTCGGGCAGGCGAGGGCCCGGGGGCCGAACCAATGCGGTGGCGGTCACCGGGAGCGTGGCCACGGCTCAAGCCACCTGGCCCGCGAGCTGGAAGGCGGCTGACGAGACCGCCCGCGCTGGATCGTGCCGCGCGATGAACGCCTGCCCCACCCGGCAGGCTTCGCTCACGGAGGCGCCGGACCAGTGCGCCTTGACCGCCGCGGCAACGGCTCGATCGACCAGAAGCGGATCGTGCGGGAACACGTACTCGGCCAGCGTCTGCACCACACCGGCAACCAGAGCTTCGTCGGCCACCTCGTCACCTCCACGATGTTCTGCGAGGTCCGTGACCTCGTCCACGACGATCTTCCGACCTCCGCGCCACACCGGATAGGGCCGTTGGCCTCCTGACGTCCGGGGGCGAAGGACCCTCCATCATCTGATGTCCGAGAGGAGCTGACGGACCCCGCGGGCGATCTCGATGTCCTCGCGGGAGGCGACCACCAGGACGTGCAGGGCGGCATCGGGTGAGCTCAGCAACCTGTCGGGAGCGGCCGCCTCGTCGGCGGCGGGGTCCAGGTGCACCCCCAGCCATCCGAGCCGGTCGGCCACACCCCGTCTCAGCCCCACGGCGTTCTCTCCGATGCCGCCCGTGAACGTGATGGCGTCGATCCCACCCGTCGACACGGCCATGGAGGCGATCGCTTGCGTCACTCGGTGGAGCCACACGTCGATCGCCAGCTGGGCGGTCGGGTCACCGGAGGCAGCGCCCCGCTCGATCGTCCGCATGTCGCCGGTTCGACCCAGCGCGAGCAACCCGGACTCGTGCTGGAGGGCGTGATCGAGGTCGTCCACGCTGATCCCCTGGTGGAGGAGCCACATGAGCATGCCGACGTCGACGCTGCCTGACCGGGTGGCCATCGGCACACCCTCGTTCGGGGTGAAGCCCATCGTGGTGTCGACGCTGTGCCCGTCGACGATCCCGCAGATGCTGGAGCCGGCGCCGAGGTGGCAGGTGATCAGCCGGCGCGGGGGGTCTCCCAGGATCTCTCCGGTGCGCCGGGCTGCGTAGGCATGGGACAGCCCGTGGAACCCAAAGCGCCGCAGGCCGAACTCGTCTCGCCAGGCGAGCGGCACGGGGTAGGTCGCGGCCGCCGCGGGTATGCCGGCGTGGAACGCTGTGTCGAAGCAGGCCACCTCGGGCACGGTCGGTAGGAGGGCGTGCATGGCCCGGATCGCTGCCAGTGCCAGGGGTTGGTGCACGGGGGCCAGCGGGGTCAGCGCGTCGAGGGCGGCGACGACGTCGTCGTCCAACCGCACGGGGTCGACGTAGCGATGCCCGCCGTGCACCACCCGGTACCCGACCGCACCGATCGAGTCGCACCCATCGAGGAACCCGCGGATGTGGCGATCATCAGGCCCGGCGGCATCAGCGGCGGCCACGAGCTCGTCGTCCTCATCGAGCACCCGCAGCTTGAGGGACGAGGACCCAGCGTTGACCACGAGGACGTGCACGACTAGTCGAGTCCGGGGGGCCAGACCCAGTCGCGGATCTCCGGCAGGTCATCACCGGTCTCCCTGGTGAAGGCACGGGCCCGCACGCGGTTGTCGCTCATCTCCTGGCGCAGGGCGGCCGCCGTCGGGCCCAGGCTGGGCACCCGGTCGATGACGTCCATGACCAGGTGGTAGCGGTCCATGTCGTTGAGCATCACCATGTCGAACGGGGTCGTGGTGGTGCCCTCCTCCTTGTAGCCGCGCACGTGCAGGTTGTGGTGGTTGTGGCGACGGTACGCGAGGCGATGGATGAGCCAGGGGTACCCGTGATAGGCGAACACGATCGGCTTGTCCGTGGTGAACAGGCCGTCGAACTCGTCGTCCGACAGGCCGTGGGGGTGCTCGCTCGGCTCCTGGAGGCGCATCAGGTCGACCACGTTGACGACCCGCACCCGGAGTCGCGGCAACCGCTCGCGGAGGATGGCGGCCGCCGCCAGGATCTCCAGGGTGGGCGTGTCACCGCAGCAACCGAGCACGACATCGGGGTTCCCGTCGTCGTTGGACGCCCACTCCCACAAGCCGAGCCCGCGACTGCAGTGCAACCTCGCTTCGTCCATCGACAGGTAGGTCATCGACGCCTGCTTGCCCGCGACGATCACGTTCACGTACTGGCGGCTGCGCAGGCAGTGGTCGACCGTCGCCAGGAGGGTGTTGGCGTCCGGGGGCAGGTAGACACGGATGATCTCGGCCTTCTTGTTGACGACGTGGTCGATGAACCCGGGGTCCTGGTGGCTGAACCCGTTGTGGTCCTGCCGCCACACGTGGCTGGTCAGCAGGTAGGTGAGGGAGGCCACGGGCCTCCGCCACGGGATGCCGTTGGACACCTTGAGCCACTTCGCGTGCTGGTTGAACATCGAGTCGACGATGTGGATGAAGGCCTCGTAGCAGTTGAACAGGCCGTGCCGACCCGTCAACAGGTAGCCCTCGAGCCACCCCTGGCACAGGTGCTCCGACAGCACCTCCAGGATCCGGCCGTCCGGGGCCAGGTGGTCATCGCCGGGCTCGATGGCATCGAGCCACATCCGATCGGTCACCTCGAAGACCGCGCCGAGGCGATTGGAGGCGGTCTCATCCGGCCCGAAGAGCCGGAAGGTGTCGGGGTTCATCGCGATCACGTCGCGCAGGTAGGCGCCCGCCGCCCGCGCCGGCTCGCTGGTCGCCGCGCCGGGTGCTGGAACGTCGATCGCATGGCTCTCGACGTCGGGCAGCTCGAGGTCGCTGAGCAGGGCACCGCCGTTGGCGTGAGGAGAGGCGCTCATGCGCTTGGTCCCGACGGGTGTCAGTCGGTCGAGGTCGGCGACGGGCGTGCCGGCGGCGTCGAAGAGCTCCTCGGGCCGGTACGACCGCATCCAGCTCTCGAGGGCAGCGAGCTCCTCAGGGTCCCCGCGCGGGTTGGTGAGGGGGACCTGGTGCGATCGGAACGTCCCCTCGAGGGCCAGGCCGTGGAGGGCCTTGGGTCCGGTCCACCCCTTCGGGCTGCGCAGGACGAGACACGGCCAGGCGGGCCGACCCAGGTCTCCCCCCCGGGCTGATGCTCTGATGGTGGCGATCTCGTCGAACACCTCGTCGAGCGCGGCCGCCATGGCTCGGTGCATCTCGGCGGGGTCCGATCCCTCCACGAACCAGGGTTGGTGGCCGTAGCCGCGCAGCAGCTGGCGCAGCTCGGGTTCGGGGAGGCGGGCCAGCACCGTGGGACCAGCGATCTTGTAGCCGTTCAGATGGAGGAGCGGCAGCACCGCACCGTCCCGCGCTGGGTTGAGGAGCTTGTTGGAGTGCCACGACGCGGCCAGAGGACCGGTCTCCGCTTCGCCGTCGCCGACGACGCACGCCACCGTCAGATCGGGGTTGTCGAACGCAGCTCCATAGGCGTGGGCGAGCGAGTACCCGAGCTCGCCGCCTTCATGGATGGAGCCGGGCGTCTCCGGTGCGACGTGCGACGGGATGCCACCGGGGAAGGAGAACTGGCGGAACAGGCGGCGCATGCCCTCCTCGTCCTGCGTGATCCCCGGATAGACCTCCGAGTACGTGCCCTCCAGCCACGCGGCAGCCACCGCTGCGGGTCCGCCGTGCCCCGGTCCGACGACGAAGAGCACGTCGCTCCCCCGCTCGACGATGACGCGGTTCAGGTGCGCGTACAGGAACGTCAGCCCGGGTGATGTCCCCCAGTGCCCGAGCAGCCGTCGCTTCACGTGCTCCGGCGAGAGAGGTTCGCGCAGGAGCGGGTTGTCGAGCAGGTAGATCTGCCCCACGGACAGGTAGTTGGCCGCCCGCCACCAGGCGTCCAGGGTTGTGGCAGCGTCATCCACGGGGTGCCTCGTGCGCGTCTGAGAGCCGTTCGTCAGGTGTTGGCGTGGTCGAAGTGATGGACCGTTGCGTCGGAGCCGGGGAAGAACAGCGACTCATGGCCAGTATCGCCCCACCGGACGCGGTACGGCGGAGCGCCGTCGTCACCCACCTCGAGCACCTCGCAATCGCGATCCGGCTCGCCGATGCGATGACCCTTGATGATGATGCGATCTCCGGGGCTTGCCTGCATGGTCTGCTCCTCTGCGCTCGTCGAGTCTCGGACTCAGATGGTGGTTGGCACCGGGCTGTCCCGGTGGGCGAACAGGACCTCGGCGGCAATCGGACGAACCAGCTCGCTGAGGTCGGTGGCGAGATCGACGAGGAGATCGTCGATCGTGATCATCCCGACGAAGCGCTCGCGCTCCACGACCGCCAGACGCCGCAGGGCGTGCTGGCCGAAGACCGAGAAGGCGGCATGGAGGTCGGAGTCTGCTGAGATCGTGACGACGGGAGCTGACATCAGACCGTCGACGCGAGCGTCGGGCGCCAGCCCCCGGGCCAACCCGCGGCGCACGAGATCTCTGTCGGTCACGATGCCGACCAGCTCGTCGCCATCGAGGACGGCGAGCGAGCCCACGCCGGCGTGGTCCATCAAGGCCGCGGCGTTGTGGATCGTCTCGTCCGGCCGGACCACGACACCCGAGCGCCGCACTCCTTCGATCGTTCGCATAATTGCTCCTCTCCAGGCCTGCCCGTCGCATCGTGACCCGTCGCCGCGAACCCAGGTAGGGCCGAAGGTCACACACAGGCAGAAGTGCGCAGGCGCCTGACGGTGGTGCCCGAACAGCTGAGCCCATCCGGGACCTTCGACCCTTCCGTCACGAGGGTCGGCGCGCTGACAATCGCGGGCGTCGGACTCGAGGAGGACGCGCATGGGCCGCAACCACGAAGTACTGGAGACCATCGCTTGGTTCGACGACCGGCCTGACCGACACGGCGACGGTAGGCGGCAAGGGGGCCAACCTGGGGGAGCTGACCCGGTCGGCTTCCTGTCCCGCCCGGGTTCGTGGTCACCACCGCCGCCTACGAACGAGCGATCGAGGCGGCGGGCGTCCGCGACGAGCTGCGGACGCTGTTCGCCGAAGCGTGCCGGCAGGCCGATGAGCCCGCAGCGTTGGCCGCGGCCTCAGCCCGCCTGCAAGAGCTGGTTCGCAAGGCCGGGACCCCGCCAGACGTGTCGGACGCCGTGCTGGCCGCCTACCACCGGCTGGGCGTTGAGGTGCCCGTTGCCGTCCGCTCGTCGGCGACCGCGGAGGACACCGCCGGCACGTCGTTCGCGGGGATGCACGAGACGTTTGCCAACGTGGTCGGTGACGCCGCGCTGCTGGAACGGCTCGTCGACTGCTGGTCGTCTCTGTACGGCGAGCGCGGTGATCGCCTACCGGGCCAGCCAAGGGCTCACTGAGGAGCCGGCGCTGGCGGTGGTGGTCCAGCGGATGGTGGCCTCGGAGCGGGCGGGGGTGCTCTTCACGGCCGATCCTTCCACCGGCGATCGCGATCGGTTGGTCATCGAGGGCGCCTTCGGGCTGGGCGAGGTCGTGGTCTCTGGGGACGTCGAGCCCGACACGTACGTGGTGGCGAAGGATGGCCCGCAGCTCCTGTCCGTCCGCGTTGGTCACAAGACCCACAAGCTGGTCGGCGGCCCGGGGGGCTCCATCGTCCGCGTCGAGCTCGAGGGCGGCGAGGCGGACGAACGGGTGCTGAACGACCACGAGCAGCTCGCCCTCGCCCACCTCGGGATGCAGGTCGAGTCGCACTACGGGGAACCGCAGGACATCGAGTGGGCGATGGCGGACGGCGAGACGTTCCTCGTGCAGTCGCGGCCGATCACGACGCTCGGCCATGCTCCGGCTCCGAGGTCCGACTCTCACCCGCCGTCGGCCGGCTGCTCGTTCGGGGCCTGGCCGCGTCGACCGGTGCCGCCAGCGGACGGGTCCGCGTGCTGGTCTCCCCCAAGGACGGGAAGCCAGCTCGAGCCCGGCGAGGTGCTCGTCGCCCAGATGACCAACCCGGACTGGGTGCCCACGATCCGCCGCGCGGCCGCGGTCGTGACCGACGGCGGGGGCATGACGTGCCACGCCGCGATCGTGACCCGCGAGCTCGGCGTGCCCTGTGTGGTCGGTACGCACGACGCCACCTCGACGCTGCACGACGGCGAGCTCGTAACCGTGGACGGCGCCGAAGGCGCGGTGTACGAGGGTGAGCGACGTCGCGACGTCAAGGCCGGTCCCCGCGCCCTCGAGGTCGAAGCCTCACCGGCCGTGGTCGTCGGTGAGGCTCTGGCGACGCGCATCTACGTCAACCTGGCGATCGCCGACCGTGCCGAACAGGTTGCGGCCCAGCCGGTCGACGGCGTCGGCCTGCTGCGCGCTGAGTTCATGGTCACCGACGCCCTCGGTGGGGTGCACCCGCGCGAGCTCTCGGCCCGGGGCGCACAGGACGAGTTCCTGACCCGCATGTCCGACGTCGCTGCTGCGGATCACCCGCGCCTTCGCACCGCGCCCGGTCGTGTACCGGACCATCGACTTCCGCACGAACGAGTTCCGCGGGCTCGACGGCGGTGACCGGTTCGAACCGGTCGAGGACAACCCGATGATCGGCTATCGAGGCTGCTACCGCTACATCCGCGAGCCTGATCTGTTCGCCCTCGAGCTCGAGCTGCTGGCCCGGGTCCGGGACGAGACGCCGAACCTCCACCTGATGATCCCGTTCGTCCGCACCACGTGGGAGCTCGAGGCCTGTCTCGAGGCCATCGACGCCAGCCCGCTCGGTCGCCAACGGGGCCTGCACCGCTGGGTGATGGCCGAGGTGCCGTCGGTCGTCTACCGCATCCCCGAGTACGCCGCGATGGGCATCGATGGCGTCTCCATCGGTTCGCAACGACCTGACGCAGCTGATGCTGGGTGTCGACCGCGACTCCGAGACCTGTGCCGAGCTGTTCGACGAGTCCGACGCCGCGGTCCTCGATGCGATCGGACGGATCATCACCGCCTGCCGCGAAGCCGGGATCACCTCGTCGCTCTGCGGCCAGGCGCCGTCCAACAAGCCGGAGTTCGCGGAGCACCTCGTGCGCTTCGGCATCGACTCGATCTCCGTCGACCCCAGCGCCGTCGAGCGGGCACGTGCGGTGGTGGCCGCAGCCGAACGACGGGTGTTGCTCGACGCTGCACGCGGGACGGGGGTGAGGCCTCCATGGCGGTGCCGTCCGAGTCGACCTGAGCCGTCTCCCTAGGGCCGCGACCGCCGTTCCGGGGACACGTCAGGGTCAAGCGCGATGCAGGCCACCCCGCTGCGCAGCACGACCTCGACAACCCCCCGACCAGTGTTGACGTCGATCTCGACGGCCGCGCCGCGCCGGGCCCAGTTGCCCAGAACCGTCAGCACTCGGGCCCGCTCGTCCGCTTCGGTCGGCATCCCGAACCAGAACACGAGAGGGGCACCCACCGGCGGGCTCAGCTCTCCCTCCGCGAGATCGAGGACGATGACGTCCAGCCGCACCGAATGGGCATCGGGTTGGTCGACGAACAGCAGCTGTGCGGTGACCTGTCCCATGTCGTGAGGGTCCACCGGCGAAGTGGTCTGCGGCAGTGCCGTTGGCCGTCGTCGTGCGGGGTCCAAGGTCCCATTCGTCGCGTGGGACCAGCTCGGCCCATCCGCTGAAGGTCCGACGGCCCTACCGCGCGACGCTCCTGCGGCAGACCGTGGGATCCGTGGCGCTCGCGACGAAGCCCGAAGAGGACGACGCCAGGAACGCCGACGTCTCCGCCACGCGTGCGCGCCGCCCCGGCCGACGACTTCAAGCCGCACTCATGGGGGCCGGGGCCGCCACCGTCTACATCGTCGGTCGGGATGGCTCCCTCGCGTGGCAGGTGGTCCGCGTGGCTGGGGTCGTCCTCATGACCTCCGCGGGCTACCGGGCGCTCACGCACGGCACGCCAGCGCGGCGAGCCGCCGTGGCCTTCGCGGCGGGGTGCGTCAGCGTGGCGGTCGGGGTGGGCATCGGCCTACCCCACCTGGCGAAGGCAGGCCTGCATCCGTTGACGATCGCCGGCCTGCTGTGCCACGTCTCGGGTCTCGTCCTGCTCGTGGCCGGAGGCACCTCCCTGGTCCGGAGCCGGCACGGATGGCGACGCGCGCTGGCCGCCCCGGCGCTCCTGGCAGTGGTCGCCATCACCCTCTTGTCGCTCGGACAGGCCGTCGCCGCCACGAACGTTCCGAGGACCGTCGGTCGGCACCACCACGCCAGGAGACCGAGGACTGAGCTACAGGGACGTCGAGCTCCACACCACCGACGGCGTCACCCTGTCAGGTTGGTACATCCCATCTGCGAACCACGCCGCGGTGGCGCTGCTGCACGGCGCCGGTTCGACTCGCTCGAGCGTCCTCGACCACGCCGTGGTGCTGGCCCGTCACGGGTACGGCGTGCTGCTGTTCGACCGCGTGGCCACGGGCGCAGCGGCGGCCGGGCCATGGACTTCGGCTGGTACGGCAACGACGACGTCAGCGCCGCTGTCTCGTTCCTCCTCGCGCAACCGGGCGTGGACGACGAACGGATCGCCGCGGTCGGCCTGTCGATGGGTGGCGAAGAGGCCATCGGTGCGGCGGCGGCCGACTCGAGGATCCGTGCGGTCGTCGCGGAGGGGGCCACGAACCGCGTCGCGAGCGACAAGGCCTGGCTCTCCGATCGGTTCGGGTGGCGCGGCGCCATCCAGGAGGGCATCGAGTGGCTCACCTACCGCACCGCCGACCTGCTCACCGCAGCAGACCCACCGACCTCCTTGCGGGATGCAGTCGATGTGATGGCACCGCGACCGGTGCTGCTCATCGCCGGAGAGGAGCGGCAGGACGAGGAGCTCGCGGGTCAGTTCATCGAGGCCGGGTCGCCCGAGACGGTCGAGCTCTGGGTGGCGCCGAATGCTGGGCACACGGCTGCCCTCGACGCCGACCCACAAGCTTGGGAGCACCGTGTCAGCACGTTCCTGGACGCCGCGATGTGACATCTTCGGCCCGACGGCCACCGCGCCCCTGACGCTGGGTCGAAGGGCCCCGCTCGTTGGGGCCCGTCGCCCCTGCCAAGACGGGGAGGCGGGACGCACGATCGATCCATGGCCGCACCCACATCCCTCACGGCTTCCCGTCCCATCTGGACCATGACCGCCTCTGACCTGCGGGACCTCGAGATGACGCTCACCCTGGCCGAGTGGCATCGCCACCGCGACGCCGACGACACCTGGATCGTCGCCCCCCACCAACCGCAGCTGCAGCAGGCGGCGTAGCACTGGTCGCACGTTGGCGACGCTCGACCAACCCTCGGTCGCGCTCGACGGGCTCACCTCGGCAGAGGCGGCCCGACGGCTCGCCGACGGCGGAGCCAACGTCCTCCCCGCCCCACGTCGGCCGAGCGCCCTTCGACAGCTCGTCGCGGAGCTCACCCACTTCTTCGCCTTGCTCCTGTGGGTAGCCGCGGGTCTCGCCTTCTTCGCCGGCATGCCTCAGCTCGGACTGGCGATCATCGTGGTCGTCCTCGTGAACGGCGCCTTTGCGTTCGCGCAGGAACGGCGGGCCGAGCGCGCCGCTGAGCGCCTGGGCGACATGCTCCCGAGGCGCGTGATCGTGCTCCGCGATGGCCGACCGGTGAGCCTCGACGCGCGGGACGTGGTAGCCGGAGATGTCGTCGTGCTCTCGGCGGGAGACCGCATCCCGGCCGACGGCGTGTTGGCCGACGGCGACGGCCTGCTGGTGGACGAGTCGATGCTGACCGGGGAGAGCGTGGCGGTCGGTCCTGAGACAGGGGGATCGCATGTGGGCCGGATCGTTCGTGGTCGCCGGCGCCGGTCAGCGCGCGTCGTACGCCACCGGAGGCGAGACCCGGCTCGCGGGGATCGCCGCACTGACCTCGACCGTGCGCCGGCCGCACAGCCCGCTGGCGAAGGAGCTCGACCGGGTCGTGCGGACGGTCGCGGTGATCGCCGTGGGGGTCGGCATCTCCTTCTTCGGTCTGTCGCTGCTCATCGGAACCCCTGCCAACGACGGGTTCCTCTTCGCGGTCGGCGTGACCGTGGCCCTCGTTCCGGAAGGGCTCTTGCCGACGGTGACGCTGTCCTTGGCCATCGGCGCCCAGCGGATGGCCGGCAAGCACGCGCTCGTACGGCACCTCGAGGCCGTGGAGACGCTCGGGTCGACCACCTTCATCTGCACTGACAAGACGGGCACCCTCACCCGCAACGAGATGAACGTGGTGGAGGTCTGGACCGCCCCGGGTCGGTGATCGTGAGCGGCGTGGGGTATGCCCCCGACGGCACCGCCGATGGCTCCGCCCCGGCCATCGAGGACGCGAAGGCGCCGCCGAGCAGCCTGGCGTGCTCGGAGGGCCGGATCTCGGACAAGGAGGGGTCGTGGAGGCCCGTCGGGGACCCGATGGAGGCCGCGATCCACACGCTGGCGATGCGGCTTCACGTCGCCGACGAACCCGCACCTCCCGACCCGACGGTTCGCCTTCGACACCCAACGGCGACGTGAGTCCGCGCTGTACGGCACGACCCTCGTCGTGAAGGGCGCTCCCGACGCCGTCCTCCCTCGCTGCGTCGATGGCGGCACGCTCGATGGCTTGCGTTGACCGGATGGCTGCCGAGGGCCTGCGGGTGATCGCGGTGGCGCAGCGACGAGATGTGCACGCGGACGCAGATGTGACGGCCGACGAGATCGAGCGTGAGCTCGAGCTCCTCGGCCTCCTCGCCTTCCTGGACCCGGCTCGCGAGGAAGCCGCCGATGCGCTGGCCGCGTGCCGCCGTGCCGGCATCCGGGTGGCGATGATCACGGGCGACCATCCGGCCACCGCGCGCGCCATCGCCAGCCGGGTCGGGCTCCTGGGCGTCGAGCAGATCGTCCTCGAGGGCAAGGACCTGCCTGACGACGAGGCCGTGCTCGGGGCCATGCTCGACCACGACGGGATCGTCGTGAGCCGGGTGGCACCAGAGGACAAGCTGCGCATCACCCGGGCGCTGCAGGCCCGCGGCCACGTCGTCGCCATGACCGGCGACGGCGTCAACGACGGCCCCGCCCTCCAAGAGGCCGACATCGGCGTCGCCATGGGCCGCTCGCGGCACCGACGTGGCCCGCGAGGCCGCCGACCTCGTGCTCCTCGACGACGACTTCGCCACGATCGTCGCCGCCATCGAGCAGGGCCGGGCCACGTTCGCCAACGTCCGCCGGTTCCTGACCTACCACCTCACCGACAACGTCGCCGAGCTCACGCCCTTCGTCGTCTGGGCCTTGTCCGGGGGCCGGTTCCCGCTCGCCCTCGGCGTGCTCCAGATCCTCTGCCTCGACATCGGCACCGACCTCCTCCCGGCGCTGGCGTTGGGAGCCGAGAACGCCGACACCGGGCGTCCTCGACCATCCACCCGAACGGCGGCACCTCATCGATCGGCGGCTCCTCGTTCGGGTCTTCGGTGTGCTCGGCCCGGTCGAGGCGCTGTTCGAGATGACCGCCTTCGTCGTCGCCCTCGCCGCCGCCGGGTGGCGGCCAGGCGATGCCTTCCCCACGGGGGACGCGCTCTTGGCCGCTTCGGGAGCCGCGTTCTGTGCGGTGGTGATCGGTCAGATGGCCAACGCCTTCGCCTGTCGCAGCGCCACCGTGTGGCCGGGACGGCTTGGCTGGCGCACGAACCCGATGCTCCTGTGGGCCGTCGGCGCGGAGCTCGTCGCGCTCGGGGCCTTCATCCTGATCCCTTCGATCGCCGACCTGCTCGAACACTCGATGCCGCCGCTCGCAGGCCTCGCGGTAGCCCTCGCCACGGCCCCCGCCGTGCTCGCCGCCGATGCCGCCCACAAGGCGTGGCATCGGACCAAGAGCACTCGTCGCGGGACCAAGGACCCGACGCCGAGGACCTTTGCCACTACAGGCCCGCCTGATGAACGCGGACGATCGAGCCATGAGCTCAACTGAGACGACACTCGTTCGCAGCACGGAAGCGATGACGGCAGGGTTCGCGGCTCGTGCGATCGCCGCAGTGAAGACCTACGGCATGGGTGACGTGTCCGTGCGGGCCCTCGACGGTGTGGACGTCGACATCCCCCGCGGTGCGTTCACCGTGATCATGGGACCGTCCGGGTCGGGCAAGTCAACGCTCGTGCACTGCTTGGCGGGCCTCGACACCCTCACCGCGGGCGACATCGAGCTCGGGGGACAGCGACTGTCGGGCATGTCCGACAAGGAGCTCACGATCCTGCGCCGCGACCACGTGGGGTTCGTGTTCCAGTCCTTCAACCTGATCCCGACCCTCACGGCGTCCGAGAACATCACGCTCCCAGCCGACCTCGCTCGCCGCCACCTGGACCCGAGCTGGCTCGACACCGTCATCGACGCCGTCGGTCTCCGCGACCGGCTCGGGCATCGGCCGGCCGAGCTGTCGGGCGGCCAGCAGCAGCGCGTCGCCGTCGCCCGGTCTCTCGCCGGCCGACCCGAGCTCGATCTTCGCTGACGAGCCCACCGGCAACCTCGACAGCCAAGCGGCTGCCGAGGTGCTCGGGTTCCTCCGCCGGGCGGTCGACGAGTTCGGCCAGACGGTCGTGATGGTCACCCACGACCCCGTCGCCGCCGGGTACGGCGACCGCATCGTGTTCCTGGCCGACGGCCGCGTCGCTGACGAGATGGTCCAACCCACCACCGAGCGAGTCCTCGACCGCATGAAGCGGTTCGGTGCCTGAGTGCTCCGCCTCAGCCTCCGCAACGTCGTCGCCCACAAGCTCCGCTTCTTCCTCACCACCTTCGCGGTGGTCATGGGCGTCGGGTTCGTGGTCGGATCCTTCGTCGTCACCGACTCCCTTCGCCGGTCCGTCGACCAGCTCTTCGAGGACATCACCGGCGGCGTCGATGTGTCCGTGCGAGCCGAGACCAGCCTCGGCCTGGGTGGAGGCGGGACACCCCCGTCGCTCGCGGTCGGGTGCCCGCCTCGCTCGTCGATGTGGTGCGCGAGGTCGACGGCGTGGAGGCCGCAGAGGGCGGGGTCGGCGGCTACGCGCAGCTGGTCGACCTCGACGGAGAGCCCCTCACCACCACGGGGGCTCCGTTCCTCGGCGTCTCCTGGGGCCACGAGGACGCGCTGCGGCCCGTCACGCTCGACACCGGGCGGGCCCCGGACGGCCTGGGAGAGGTGGCCATCGACCGTGGGACGGCCGAGGACTACGGCTTCACCGTGGGCGATCACACCACCGTGCTCTTGGCCAACGGCACCCAGCCCGAGGTGGAGATCGTCGGGATCTTCACCTTCGGTGAGGCCAACAACCTCCTCGGTGCCCGCCTGACGGCGTTCGACATCGACGTCGCCCCCAGGTGCTCGGCGCCGAGGGTGAGGTCGACTCCATCGACGTCGTCGCCGAACCCGACGTCGACCCTGCCGACCTCGCCGACCGCATCCAGGCGGCGCTCCCTGAGGGGGTCGAGTCGGTGACCGGTGCTCAGGTCGAGGACGAGGCGGGCCAGAGCGTCGAGGGCTTCATGGACGCCGTTCCAGAACATCCTGCTCGGCTTCGCCGCCATCGCCCTGTTCGTGTCCGCCTTCTTCATCAACAACACGTTCTCCATCGTCGTCGGGCAGCGCACCCACCAGCTCGCTCTCTTGCGTTCCCTCGGCGCGAGCCGGTCCCAGATCACCACCTCCGTCGTGATCGAGGCGCTGGTCGTCGGAGCGCTGGCCTCCGTCCTGGGCATCGGCTTCGGCCTCGTCATCGCAATCGGGCTCCAGGCCCTCCTCCAGGCCGGCGGGGTTCGGCCTCCCCGACCAGGGCCTCGTCCTCGCCGCGCGTTCGCTCGTCGCCGCGCTGATCGTCGGCATCGGCGTCACCTTGGTGGCGTGCCTCGCCCCGGCGCGGCGCGCTCGACCGTCGCCCCCGTGGAGGGCATGCGGGAGGGCTACACGCCCCACGCCTCGTCCCGTGTGCGCCGTGGTGTCTTCGGCGCCACCCTCACCGGCGCGGGTGCGGCCCTCGTGGTCGCCGGGCTCTTCGTCGCCGACGCGACGATGACCGTCGTGACGATGCTCGCCCTCGGCGCCCTCGCCGTGTTCATCGGCGTCGCCCAGCTCAGCCCGGTGGTGGCCGTGCCGATCGCCGGCACCCTCGGCCGACCCATCGCCCCGCTGTTCCACATGACGGGCCGACTGGCCCACGCCAACGCCGTCCGCAACCCCGACCGCACCGCCAAGACGGCCTCTGCCCTCATGATCGGCCTGGCCCTTGTGACGACCGTCTTCATCGTGGGCAGCTCGATGAAGCGCACGTTCGCGGCCTCGATCGAGAACTCGGTCGCCGCCGACTACGTCCTCTCCACCGAGGGGTTCATCGGGTTCAGCCCCGCGCTCACCGCCGCCCTCGCCGACCTACCAGAGATCGACGCCATCACTGGTGTGCGCTTCAACCGCTTCCTCTTCGAGGGCCACGAACGTGACCTCGTCGCCGCCGACGGCGACGCCGCCGGCGCTGTCGTCGACATCGACCTCCAGCAGGGCAGCCTGCGCGACCTCGATGCCGACTCGATCTTCATCCACGAGGACCCTGCCGGTGACCTCGGCCTCGAGGTGGGCGACCACGCCACCGTGGAGTTCGCCACCGGAGGCCCACAGGAGCTGCGGGTGGCCGGGATCTACGCCGATGCCGCTCTGGCCGGCAACTACCTGATCGACATGGATCTGTTCACCCGGTACTACCCGACCAGCACCCTGGACCTCCTCGCCTTCGCCAAGCTGACGCCGGGCGTCGACCCGGAGGTCGCCCGGACCGCCATCGACGCCGTCCTCGCCGATCATCCCCAGGTGAAGCTCGACGACCGCGCCGCCTACCAGGCCGACCAGCAGGCGCAGTTCGACAGCCTCCTGATCGCCATCAACGGGCTCCTCGGGCTGGCGCTCTTCATCGCCCTCCTCGGCATCGCCAACACGCTGGCCCTGTCGGTGCTCGAACGCACACGCGAGATCGGGCTCCTCCGTGCCGTCGGCATGTTGCGCCGGCAGACCCGGACGATGGTCCTGGTCGAGTCCGCCATGGTGGCCATCTTCGGGGCGATCCTCGGCGTCGCCGTGGGGATCGCGTTCGGTGTCGCCGTCACCATCGCCATGCCGACGTCCGTCATCGCCACCACTGCCATCCCCGTGGCACTTTGGTGATCGTGGTGGCCGCCGCCGCCCTCTGCGGCATCGCCGCCGGCGTCCTCCCGGCCCGCCGGGCCGCCCGGCTCGACGTGTTGCGGGCGGTGGCGAGCGAATGAGCGCCGTCGAGACCAGACCGAGCGCCGAACCCGGCTGAGGCTTCGGTCCCTCCGTCTTGGGACCTTTGGCCCCTGCGCTCGCACGGCCTGTCTTCGTACGGTCAACGCAGATCGAGATCCAACAACGAGGAGAAGTGCCATGACTGCAATCACGACCACAGAAGCGACCACCGACCGCTTCGCCGAGGACCACGCAGAGCCCACCGTCGCCCTCAAGCGACGCACCATCGACAGCGTCCTCATCGGCTTCGGCGCGGTCTTCACCGTTGTCCTCCTGGTGGCCGGCGCCCTGCTCACCTGGGGAAGCAACTTCGCCGCCGACTACGTCGACGACGAGCTGTCGTCCCAGAACATCGCCTTCCCGCCCGCCGCGGCGCTCGAAGAGGAAGGTCGCACCGACCTCGTCAAGTACGCCGACGAGTCGGTGAACACCGGCCCCGAGGCAGAGGCCTACGCCAGCTTCATCAACGGCCACCTCCATGGGCATCGCCGACGGCGCCACCTACGCCGACCTCGGCACCCCCGAGCGGGAAGCCAACGCCGCCGTCGAGACGGCGGTCGCCGATGGCGCTGACGCCGCCACCGTCGAAGAGCTCGAAGGCGAAGCCGCCGCCATCAGCGGCCAGCGCAACACCTCTTCAAGGGTGAGACCCTCCGGGGCCTGCTGCTCACGGCCTTCGCCTGGGCAACCGTCGGCCAGATCGCCGGCTACGCCGCCATCGCAGCCTTCGCTGCCGGTGCGCTCATGCTGGTCCTGGTCGTCCTGGGCCTGCGCCACCACCACAAGGTGGTCCAGCAGAGCTGACCGCTCCGCTCCCACCAAGCCCCTCGAGGCGACCACCAGAGCGGTGGTCGCCTCGTCGCGTCGGTCAGCCGAGGACCTTGCGAACCACCCAGCGGGTCTTGCCGATCGGGCGGGTGCGCTCGACTACGCGGCGTGGACG
>CAVRKU010000024.1:0-149026 GCA_963721695.1 uncultured Microthrixaceae bacterium | reverse complement strand
GCATCGACGCTGGCCGACCAGCTGCTCGCCTAGGGAGGATCGGTCAGCGCCGGAGGGCGTAGTGCACGTGCGTGGCGTAGGGCGACGACCAGACCTGGCGCACCTCGAGGTCGAGGTCCTGGTCGAACCCGTCGAAGAGCGCCTTGCCGGCACCCAGCACGACCGGCGCGGTGGAGATGACGAGCTCGTCGACGCGTCCCGCGGTGATGGCCTGGCGGATGATGTCGGCGCCCCCGCCGATCGAGACGTTGCCGTCGCCGGCCACCGCCCCGCCTGCTCGATGGCACTCTCGAGGTCGCCGACGAAGGTGAAGCCGCTCGAGGGATCGGGGGCGTCGTCGGTGCGGTGGGTGAGCACGAACAGCGGGCCGGGAAACGGGTTGGTGCCACCCCAGGCCCCGGCCGCCTCGTATATGCCCCGGCCGACGATGGCTGCCCCGAGGTTGGCAGTCATCGCGTCGAAGAACTCCCGGTCGACGCCGGTCATCCCGTTGGTGTCGTGCTCGGTCTCGTAGGTCCACGGTCCGCCCATCACCCAGTAGTGGAGCCGCTCACCGCCGGTGCCGAGCCCGTTGCCCGGCCGTCGTCCGGCCCGGTGATGTAGCCGTCGACCGACGTCGTGATCGTGGCGATGACGGTCATGGGTGGGTCCTCCTGTGGTGGGCGGGTCCTTCCCGACGACGAGCGGCCGCCGCCGAACTCATCGCTCGGCCGCGCCACCGCTCTCGGATCAGCGGCGCCAGAAGATGAGGTGGGTGACGCCGCTGGGGCTGGGGACGCGCTCGAGGTGGAAGCGGTCGAGGAGGTCGTCGGGCGAGTCCCACAGGCGTTCGCCCCGGCCGAGCTCGACGGGCACCTGGGCGACGTGCATGGTGTCGACGAGGTCGGCCTCGAGGAACTCGCGCACGACCTGGACACCGCCGCCGAGACGAACGTCCTTGCCGTCCGCCGCCGCCTTCGCCTGGGCGAGCGCGTCGGCGGGCGAGGCGTCGATGAAGTGGAAGGTGGTGTCGGCCAGGGAGAACGACGGCCGCAGGTGGTGCGTGAGCACGAACACCGGCGTGTGGAACGGCGGGACGTCGCCCCACCACCCCTGCCACTCGTGGTCCTCCCACGGGCCGCGCTGGGGACCGAACTTGTTGCGACCCATGATCTCGGCGCCGATGTTGTGGCTGAAGTCGCGGGTGAAGTAGTCGTCGAGGCCGCGGGTGCCGCCGGGGTCGGTGCGGTTGGGCCAGCTGGCGGTCGCGCCCGCCCAGCTGGCGAGGACGGCGGGGTCGGCGTGGCCGAAGGGGCGTTCGAGGCTCTGGCCCTCGCCGGAGCCGAACCCGTCCTCGGACAGCATGAAGTTCTGGATGCGCAGCAGCTGGGTCATCGTCAGGCCTCCGGGTCCGGGGAGGACAGGCCGAGCTCGGCGTAGTGGGCGCGGGCGGCGGCGAACAGCTCCCAGTCCCACGGCACCGGCGCGCCGGCGAGCGCTGGCTCGAGGCGGGCCAGCGAGGTGTACATGCCCACCATCCAGCAGCCCTCGACGGCTTCGTCGACGTTGGCGACGTGCTGGTCGAACCGGAGCACGGTCCCCTGAGGCACCGACTCGAGCTCCCAGCGCACGGTGACGCCCTCGACGAAGTGGGTGTGCTCGAACAGCACCGGCGGCTCGACGCGCAGGACGGTGCAGGTCATCGGCGGCGGCTCGCCGGAGGCGGCGGTGAAGACCATCGCCCCGCCCTCGCGGAGGTCGACGGTGATGTCGGCGTCGAAGGGCAGCCACCAGTCGGCCAGGCGGTCCGGGTCGGTGATGGCGTCCCACACCGCCTCCACGGGATAGGGCAGGTGCCGCTCGAAGCGGATGACCCCGCCATCGGGGGTGCGCTCCAGCGTGCCGTCGGGGGACGCGGCGATCTCGGTCATTCGGTGTCCTTCTTCTTCGGGGCGGATCGGTTCGGTGGTGGCCCGGAGGTGCCGCTCCAGCGAGTCCAGCCGGTTGGCCCACTCGAGGCGGTAGGGCTCCAGCCAAGCATCGAGCTCCATCAGCGGCTCCGGTCGCAGGCGATAGAGGCGGCGCTCGGCGTCGCGCCGCACCTCGACGAGGCCGGCGTCGCGCAGCACCTTGAGGTGACGCCGGCCTGGCCGAGACCCGCCGGGTGCTCCGTCCCGGCGGCCGGTTCCTCGCCGGCGAGCGCCACTCGGAACCCGGCGCCCAGGGACTCCACAGCCACGGCTGGACCCCCGAGCAGGCGGAGGCGTTCGCCGACGCCTGCCGCGCCCACGGGTTCGTCGACGTCCGCGTCGAGGAGCACCGCATGGACCGCCACGACGTCCTCGCCGTGCTCGCCACCGCGCCCGACCAGCTGACCCGGCAGCTTGAGGACCGGGAAGGTCGGACCGTGCTCGGTGGCGATGACGAGGACGGGTGACCGAACGTCGGCGACTCGCCGAGGCGTCTCGGAGACCTCTCGCCCGCGATCCCATAGGTTGGCGGCAGCTCCTCACCATGGAGGTCTGCCATGCGCTCACCGCTGTGCGACCTGGTCGGCATCGAGTTCCCGATCATCCAGGCGGGGATGAGCATCTTCACCTCCCCGCGCTGGCCGCGGCGGTCTCGACGCCGGCGCGCTCGGCAGCCTCGGCGCCTGGAACCGCCCGCTCGACCAGCTGCGCCGCGACCTCGCCGAGCTCCACGACCTGACCGACCGCCCTTCGCGGTCAACCACGTCGTGCCGGCTCTCGACGCCGATGCCTTCGCCGCCACGCTCGAGGCCACACCGGCCGTCGTGTCGTTCGCGTTCGATGACGCCGGCGACCTCATGCGACAGGTGCACGATGCCGGCGGCCTCGTGATGCAGCAGATCACCACCGTGCAGCAGGCCGAGGTGGCCGCCGAGCACGGCGCCGACATCCTCGTGGCCCAGGGCGGCGAGGCCGGCGGGTACGGCGGCAGTCGTCGAGCACCCTGAGCCTGGTACCGCAGGTCGTCGACGCGGTGCGCCCGGTCCCCGTCGTCGCCGCGGGCGGCATCGCCGACGGGCGCGGCATCGCCGCCGTGATGGTGCTCGGCGCCGCGGGCGTCAACCTCGGCAGCCGCTTCCTCGCGTCCGCGAGTCGCCCGTCGGGGAGCGCTGGAAGAAGGCGCTCGTCACCCGCCCCTCCGAGGACTGGGTCCAGGCCGAGTTCATCAACGCGCTCAGCCCCAACCCGGGCACCGTCGGCTACGGGACGCGCGTGCGCCTCCTGCGCACCGAGTTCGTCGAGCGCTGGGAGGAGCGATCGAGCGAGATCCAAGCCGACCCATCGGCCCTGCTGGCCGAGATCGCGGACGCCGACGAGGCCGGCGACCGGGAGCTCCTCCTGGTCGTAGGCGGCCAGAGCGCCGGCCTCATCGAACAGGTCGAGCCGGCGGCTGACATCGTGCGCTCCCTGGTGGACGAGGCGCGGGCCACCCTGGGGGCGGCGTCGGCAATCGAGCTCTAGTCGCTCGCCCCCCCCCCCCCCCCCCCCCCCCCCCCCCCCCCCCCCCCCCCCCCCCCCCCCCCCCCCCCCCCCCCCCCCCCCCCTCCTCGCTGATCCGTACAGGGAGGTCAACACCACCTAGCGAGGCCGGGTGGCCCCGGGGGGTCGCCGCTTCACTGAGGCCATGGCACCAGGGGCGGGCTTGCTCGCCGGGCGGGCCCTGAGGGGCGGGCGATGGTCGCTGCTCGGGCTGGCGCTGGTCGTGGCCCTCGGCGGCGGCGTGTCGATCACCGCCGCGGTGGCCGCCTACCGCACGGACCACGCCTACGGCGACTACGTGCACGACGCCGCCATCGGCGACCTCGTCGTCAACCCCAGCATCCGCACCCGGAGATGGACGAGATCATCCGCGGCTTCGACGGCGTGGAGACGCTGCGCGTCGACACCCTCCTCCTCGGCTCGGTGGCGGTCGACCGAACCCACCCCGTTCGCCGAGGCCGTTGGCCAGGACCCCTGGCTGCAGGTGCGCGGCTCGGTGGACGGCCGCTACGTCGACGTCGACCGTCCCGCCGTCAGCGAGGGACGGGCGCCATCCGGCGAGCAGGAGGTCTTCGTCAGCTCCGACTACCACGCCGAGCTCGAGCGGATCCTCGACCGGCCCCTGGCGGTGGGCGACCACATCGACGTCGCGTTCTTCTGGGCCGGGTCCTCGACGTCGAGGTCGATCCCGAGACCATCATCGAACCGCTCGGCGTCGAGTCGCTGCGGATCTCCGGCTTCGGGCTCCTCCCGAACGAGGTGCTCCCCGAGGAGCTCTTCCCGCGCCAGCAGCTCATCGTGAGCGAGGACGTCACCGCTCGCTACTGGTGCCTCGAGCCCCTCGGTGACGCCACCACCTACGAGGAGATCCTCCGCCAGGTGCTCCCGGAGGACTGCTCGGGGCAGTACGACTACTACTCGCTCACCCTGCAGGACGGGGTCGACGGCGCCGCCTCGATCCGCCGCCAGTTCGACGAGGCCGTCGACCCGCTCAACCAGGAGATGCCGCCCGAGCTCAACGAGATGGGCATCGCCTACTCCTACATCTCCCAGGACCGCTCCGACCTCGACGCCGCCGTGCGGGAGACCATCCGTCCCACGGTGGTCACCCTGCAGGCCTTCGCGCTCGTCGCCGCCCTCACCACCGTGACGATCACCGGGCTGATCGTGGCGCGGCAGACCCGCCGCGACCGCGAGGTGCAGCGCAGCCTGCGGGCGCTCGGTGCCACGCGCGGCGAGGTCACCCTCTGGTCCGCCACCCCGCCCATCGCGGCGGTGCTCGTCGGGCTCGTCGCCGCGCTCGGGCTCGCCTACCTGCTCTCGCCGCTCGGCCCGCTCGGCACCGTCCGCGCCCTCACGCCGTCGCCGGACCCGAGCCTGCCGGCCGCGGTAGCCCTGCCCCTCGCCCTCGGGCTGGCCGTCGCCCTGATCGTCGTCATCGCCGCGGTCCGAGCCCGGTCGGCGTGGCGCGCCGCTCGGCGTCATCGACCAGGCCGAGGTCCAGGGCGGGCGCGCCAGCCGCCTCGTCCGCCGCGGCCGGCCGGCCACCACCACCGGCGTGGGGGCCGCCCTCGACACGCGGCGGGCGGGGGTCGGCATCGCGGCCATGGTCGGCTGCGTGGTCGCCACGGCCGCGGCGGCCGCCGCCATCGTGTTCGGCGCCAGCCTGGCCGAGCTGGTCGACGAGCCCGAGACCTACGGCTGGCCGTGGGACGTGGCCGTGATCACCGGCGGTGGCTACGGCGACACGGCGATCGACGTCGTCGACGAGCGCCTGGCCCAGCCCGATGTCCGCGACGACGTCGTCGACCACGGCTTCTACAGCTTCGATCCCGCCCTCCTCCTCGGCGACCGGCCGGCACCGGTGGTCTTCGGCTGGTCCGGCCGGACGGCGGGCGACTTCCCGGTGCGGGAGGGCCGCGCCCCGACGCGCACCGGCGAGGCCCTCGTGGGCGAGGAGACCGCCGAGCGGCTGGACCTCGCCATCGGCGACGCCGTGGCCGTCGAGTCCACGGAGTTCGGCGCCCTCGACCTCGAGGTGGTGGGGGTCGGCGTCCTCCCCTCGATCGGTCCCTTCGGGGCCGACCGGACCGGCCTCGGCACCGGCGTCTACACGCTGGTGGACGGCGAGCCCAGCGAGCGCAGCTCGCCCGCCTTCACCGGCATCCGGCTGCGCGACGGCGCCGACCCGGAGGCGGTCCTCGACCGGCTCCGCAACGACCTGCCGAGCTGGAGCCTCCTCGGCGAGCCGCCGGTGACCCACGTCGACCCGGTGCGGTCACCCGAGATCGTGAACGTCAGCGAGCTGCGCGTCGCCCCGCTCGCCCTCGGCGGCGTCCTGCTCGCCAGCCTGGCGCTGGGCCTGTGGCTCGCCGTCACGCTCTCGGTGCGGGACCGCCGGCGGGAGCTGGCCGTGCTCCGAGCCCTCGGCTTCGCCGGCCGCGACGTGCGGGGCAGCGTCCGCTGGCAGGGCATGACCCTGGTCGCCGTCGGCATCGTCCTCGGGATCCCGCTGGGGATCATCGGCGGCCGGGCCGCATGGCGCTTCTTCGCCGACCAGCTCGGGGTGATCCCGCGCACCAGCGTCCCGCTCTCGTGGCTCGCGCTCGAGGTGCTGCTCACCGCCGTCCTCGGCTGGTTCGCGGTCGCCCTCCCCGCCCGCGCCGCGGCGCGGGTCAGCCCCACCGCCGAGCTCTCGGCTCGCTGACCCCGGCTACTGGGCGACCAGGCCGGGTCGCGGCCGGTGAGGGCGAGCACCTGGTCGAGCAGCGGCGCGTCGTCGGGGATCGACACCGCCGGACCGAAGGCGAGGGTGCCGTCGTTCACCACCTCTTCGCCGGGGGCGAAGTTGGCGACGAGGCCACGGATGGGCCGAGCGTGGCGTCGTCGACGTCGTAGGGCTGGTCGGTGGCGCGGGCCAGGTCCCAGCCGTGCACGACCAGCTCGTCGAGCGCCACCAGCCCAGCGATCTCGCCGGGCATCTCGATCGGGCCGGCCGAGGTCATGCCGTCCCAGGCGGCGTCCTCGCGCCAGGCCGCAGCCAGCGTCGTCCAGGGCGGCCGGGATGGTCTCCCGCCAGGCCGGGTCCAGGTGGGCGGCGTCGCCCAACGGCGTGTCGGGCCGGCGGCCGCCATCGGCGTCTTCGTCGCGGCGGCGGTGAAGGCGATCGACAGGCCACCGACGTGGTCCAGCAGGTCGCCGACCGTGTACCTCGGGCAGGGCGTGGGGGCGGTCGAGCTGCTCGTCGGTGATGCCCGCCACCACGCGGGCGACGTTGGTGGCGGCGGGGCCGAGGTCGGTGGTGGGCATGGCGGGCTCCTCACGGGTGGGTACACGGTATGACGACGCGACCGGTCCGGTGTCATCGCCCCGATTGCCGAGGCTCGGCGGCCGACGGGTTCTCATCGGCGGCGGCGCGTCCAGGCTCGGACCAGGCGGGCACGAGCACGGTCGCGCAGAGCGCGAGGCAGCGACATCGATGGCGGGGCGGAACTCCACGCGTCCGTCGCGCACGCACTAGACGCCGATCGGGCGCGCCCACACCCCCAAGCCGCCCCCTCCCTCGCCTGGCTCATCCGGCTGGCTGTCACGCCCGCCACCACCGCCCCCGCCGAGGACCACCGCCACCGGACGACCAGCGTGCCGTCGCCTCGATCGGCTCGCCGAACACCCGCCTGACACTTGCGTGTCCCGAGCGGTGGCGAGCAGTGCATCACGTCCATGGGATACCCTCCTGTCGGCTGTGCAGACGATAGCACGCCGCTGGACGCGCGTCAGGCGCCGTCGGCGGCGAGGAAGGCGTCGATCTCCGCCAGCAGCTGCGCCCACGCTGGTTCGTCGGCCCGCAGGAGGTGGTTGGCGCTGTCGAGGGGGACCACCCGGCTGCCGCTGATCAGGGTCCCGAGCTCGAGGGCCTGGTCGAACGGGACGCGGAGGTCGCCGCGGGCGTGGAGGATGAGCGTCGGCACGTCGAGCCGGCCGGCGACCTCGGTGACGTCCACGTGGGACCACGTCTCGATCTGGTGGGCCGCGTTCTCCGCCGAGGTGGTGCGGCGGATCAGCTCGGCGAACGCGTCCCACAGCTCGGCGGGGGCGTCGGGGATGAACGCCGAGGTGAAGAAGCGCCGGAAGGTCGGGTCGTCGCGCCCCAGCCCAGGCGGGCCATCTCGATCTGCATGAGGGCCTCGCGCCGATCCTCGTCGGTCCGGGCCCGCCGGTACCTGCCCCGGGCATAGGTGCCCACCAGGACCAGGTGGCTCACCCGCTCCGGGTGTCGGTCGGCGTAGGTCATGGCCACCGGGCCGCCCTGCGACAGTCCCAGCAGCGGGAAGCGGTCGAGGTCGAGGGCATCGACGACCCGCTCCAGATCGTGGACGAAGGCGTCGAGGGACCACTCCTCGACGTCGTGGTCCGACAGCCCGCAGCCGCGCTCGTCGTAGCGGACCAGCGTCCGGGATCGGGCCAGGCCCTCGAGCCAGTGGCGCCACACGGGGCTGTGCCAGTCGTAGTCGAGGTGGGTGATCCAGTGGGCCGCCCGCACCAGCGGCGGTCCCTCGCCGATCGTGGCGTACGCCAGTCGATGCCCATCCTCGGTGGTGCAGAACCGGATCTCCTGCTCGAGCGACGGGGCGCTCGGGCAGCGACGAGGGAGCCGGTTCGCCGGCCTCCTCGGTCACCTCGGCGATCAGCTGGTAGCCCCGGCCGTGGACGGTGCGGATCACCTGTTGGGCGGTGCCGTCGTCGCCGACGGCCTGACGGGCGGCCTTGATCCGGCTCGTGAGGGCCGACTCGCTGACGAACCGGTCGCCCCACACCTCGTCGAGCAGCTCGGTCTTGGGCACCACCCGGTGGCGTCGCTCCATGAGCAGCATGAGCACCGAGAAGACCTGCGGTTCGACGTGCACCGGCTCGCCGTCGCGGCGGAGCTCGAAGCGATCGGTGTCGAGCACCACGTCATCGAAGGCGTACCGCACGCCCCGATGCTCCCACGGGCGGCCTCTCCGGCTCGCTGACCGCTATCGGGGGGACCAGGCCGGGTCGCGGCCGGTGAGGGCGAGCACCTGGTCGAGCAGCGGCGCGTCGTCGGGGATCGACACCGCCGGACCGAAGGCGAGGGTGCCGTCGTTCACGACCTCGTCGCCGGGGGCGAAGTTGGCGACGAGGCCGCGGATGGGCACCAGCGTGGCGTCGTCGACGTCGTAGGCCTGGCCGGTGGCGCGGGCCAGGTCCCAGCCGTGCACGACCAGCTCGTCGAGCGCCACCAGCCCGGCGATCTCGCCGGGCATCTCGATCGGGCCCGCCGTGGTCATGCCGTCCCAGGCGGCGTCGTCGCGCCAGGCCGCGGCCAGCTCGTCGAGAGCAGCCGGGATGGTCTCCCGCCAGGCCGGGTCGAGGTGGGCGGCGTCGCCCAACGGCGTGTCGGGACCGGCGGCCGCCAGCGGCGTCTTCGTCGCCGCGGCGGTGAAGGCGACCGACAGGCCACCGACGTGGTCCAGCAGGTCGCCGACCGTGTACCTCGGGCAGGGCGTGGGCGCGGTCAGCTGCTCGTCGGTGATTCCGGCCAGCACCCTGGCGACGTTGGTGGCAGCGGGACCGAGGTCGGTGGTGGGCATGGTGGGCTCCTCAGGGCGGGGACACACGTACGACGACGCGACCGGGCGGTTGTCATCGTCGCCCCGCCACCTGGCCTGGTCAGCTGGCGATGGCGGCGCTGGCCTGACGGTGGGCCTTGGGGCTGACGCCTCGCACCCGCTTGAAGGCGGCGCTGAGCGCGAAGGCGCTGCCGTAGCCCACCTCCTGCGCGACGGCGCCGATGGTGGTGCCGGGCTCGAGGAGCCGGTCGGCGGCCAGGGCGAGGCGCAGGTTGGTGAGGTAGGTCATCGGGGGGCTGCCGACGAGCTCGGTGAACCGCCGCGCGAGCAGGGCCCGGGACACGCCGGCGTCGGTGGCGAGGGTGGCCACGGTCCACGGGTGCGCCACGTTGTTGTTCAGCAGCCGCAGCGCTCGACCGACGACCGGGTCGCTGAGCGCCCGGTACCACGAGGTCGACTCGCTGTCGTCGGTGGCCAGCCAGGTGCGCACGGCCGACACGAGGAGCACGTCGAGCAGTCGGTCCAGGACGGCGGCCTGGCCCGGCTCGTCGTCGACGAGCTCATCGCCCAGCACGGCCAGCAGCTGGTGGTCGGACGCGTCGGCGGGGACGACGACGACCCGGGGGAGCACCGACAGGAGCTGCTCGCCGACGGCGCCGGTGTGCTCGTAGGTGCCGACCAGCATGGCGGTCGAGCCGTGGGGGTCGTTGCCCCAGCTGCGCACCCCGAGGCTCATGTCCTCCTCGAGCGAGCGACCGGTCACGTCCCGGCAGACCTGCCCCGGGCCGATCCAGACCTGGACGGACGTCGACGGGTCATCGGCGACGACATAGGGATCCGGGCCGCAGATCACCGCCAGGCTCCCGGCCGTGAGGTGGCGGATGGAGCCGTCGTCGTGGGTGATCCACGCGTCGCCCCGGGTGACGGCGACGAGCGAGACCGGCGCACGGTCCTCGATCCGGACGGACCACGGGGGCTCCATCACGCAGCGGAGCACGAAGGCGCCGGTCGCACGCGGTCCACCCAGGAGGCCGTCGAGGAGATCCATCCGGGCGAGTGTAGACGTCCTCGCATGGATCCTGGCTTATCAGCCATGGACCGTCCACGCCCGACGGCTTTGGATGGACCCATGACCAACAACAACAACCAACCAGATCACCGCAGTCCTCGGCGGCCACGGCAAGACCGGCCGCCGAGTCGTCCAGAAGCTGAACGCCCTCGGCGTCCCGGTCCGGATCGGGTCCCGCTCGGGCACCCCGCCCTTCGACTGGGACGATCCCAGCTCGTGGGGTCCGGCCTTCGCCGGCGTCGGCTCCGTCTACCTGACCTACCAGCCCGACCTGGGCTTCCCCGGCGCCGCGGCCCGGATCGAGGACGCCGTCACCACCGCCGCCCACGCCGGTGTCCGCCGGGTGGTGCTGCTGTCGGGTCGCAACGAGGAGAGCACCGTGCCGGCCGAGGCGGCGGTGACCGGATCGGGCCTGGAGTGGACCGTGGTCCGCTCGAGCCTCTTCAACCAGAACTTCAGCGAGGCGTTCCTCGTCCAACCGATCCTCGACGGCACCCTGTACTTCCCGGCCGGCTCGGTGGCTCGAGCCCTTCATCGACGCCGATGACATCGCCGAGGTCGCGGTCGCCGCCCTCACCGACGACCGCCACGTCGGCCAGATCTACGAGCTCACCGGCCCCCGGCTCCTCACCTTCGGCGAGGCCGTCGAGACGATCGCCGCGGCCACGGGTCGACGCATCACCTACCAACCCATCTCGATCGACGAGTTCGCCGAGGGGCTCCGAGCCGAGGGCCTCCCGGAGGACGAGGTGGCCGCCTTCGCGGCGCTGTTCGCCGCCGTGTTCGACGGGCGCAACGCCTACCTGACCGACGACGTCGAGCGCGTGCTCGGGCGGCCGCCCGTCGACTTCCGCGACTACGTCGAGGCGACCGCGGCCACCGGGGTGTGGAACGCCGAGGCGACGGCGGCCCGAGCATGACCGGCGGCGTCACCCGGCTGGCGGCCGTCGCCGCGGTGGGGGCCGCCACGATCGGCGGGGTGTTCTTCGCCTTCTCCACCTTCGTGATGCGGGCCCTCCGCGACCTCGAGCCGCGCCAGGGGCTCACCGCCATGCAGGCGATCAACCGAGCCGCGCCCAACCCGCTCTTCATGACCGCTGCTCTTCGGGACGGCGGTCGCTGAGCGGCGGCCTGGCGGTGGTCGGGCTCCGCAAGCTCGACGAGCCCGGGGCACCGGCGCTCGTCGCCGGCGGCGTCCTCTACCTCGCCGCCGTGGGGATCACGGCCGCCTACCACGTGCCGCGCAACGACGCCCTCGCCCTGCTGGACCCGGGCGACCCCGGAGCCGCCCGCGCCTGGATCGACTACGCCTCGGCGTGGACGACGTGGAACCACGTCCGGACCGTCACGAGCATCGCCGCCGCCTCCACGCTCCTCTGGGCCGTCCGGGCGGGCTGAGCGTCGACACGGTCCTGTCTACGGTGAGCGCACTCGGCCTCTCGCCGCCTCGCGCCATCGCTGGGCGCCACCAGTTGCATCCGATGCACCGGAGGTCGACCATGGGGGTCACCGAACAGCAGCGCCACACGCTCCTCACCTGGTTCGAGGAGCAGATGGGACCCGAGCGAGCCGCCACCATGATGGAGCTGATGCCACCCGCCGGAGCCGCCGAGCTCGCCACCAAGCGCGACCTCGACGACCTCGAACGCCGCCTCGACGCCCGGTTCGACGCGCTGGACGCCCGGTTCGACGCCAAGCTCGAGGTGATGCGCAGCACCACGCTCCGCACGGTGGGGACGTGGCTCTTCGCCAGCCAGGCCGCCGTGATCACCGCCATCGGCGTCTCCGCCGGTGTGATCCTCGGCTGGCCTGACCGCGAGCAACAAGAGAGGCCCGCCCTGGCGCCAGTCGAGCGGCTCGGTCGATCTCAGGCGGTGTCGAGCCCGAGTGGGCGGCAGCGGCCGCCGATCGGATCGCATCGACCAGGGCGACCGGGTCCTTGCCGCAGGCAGCCACAGTCGCCCGGTCCACCAACACGACCTGCTCCCCGTCGCCCTCGGCCACGACGCAGAGCAGGGCACCCTCGGTGAGGGTCACCCAGTGCGGGCCAGCGCTCGTCGCGGTGCCGCAGCTCGAACGGCACGCCGAGCGTGGCGGCGGCCTCGTCGAACTCCGGTCGGCGCTTCAGGCCGCCGTGGGTGATGTCGCAGAGCGCGCAGCTGCGGCGTCCGAGCAGGTGGCCGACCACGTAGGCCAGCTCACCGAGGAGCGTGCCGTCAGCGTCGTACACGCCACGAGCCGCTCGATCCGCTGCATTCCCGCAGTCTGGTCGCTCTCACCCCCCCTCTTCCCCGCCCACTGCGCGGCCGCGGGCCCCGTCGGCGCTCAGCTCGTCAAGGACCAGATCGTGACGGTGCCGGTCACCTCGTTGCCGACCAGCGAGCATCGGGACGCCGGTGGGGCTGTCGTCCGCGGGATGAACGCCATGCCCTCCGGACCGCTGTCGGGTCCGCGGTCGGATGCCGTCGAAGACCCGGCGTGGTCAGGTACTGCTGGAACACCGGCGCGCGTCGGGTCTGGTCACGTCGTAGACCATCACGCCGCCGATGCGCTCGAGGGCGACGAAGCGAGCTGGCGGCCGTCGACTTGCGCCGACCACCACGATCTCGGGCTCGGGTCCCTTGTCGTCGCTGCGGTTCTTCGAAGGTGTTGTTCGTGTTGCTGGCGTTGAAGTTCGGCGGCGACGAGCTCGGCGCGGTGATGCACTCGAGCTGCGTCGCCGCTGTCCCACACGAGGGCGCCGTCGGCCGAGCGGATCGAGAACGAGCGGCTGCCGAAGCGTGTACAGCGACGGTGAGCTTCCCGGCCTCGTCGCGATCGGTGGTTTCCTGGGCGAACGGGTGACGTTCAGCCGGCCGAGCTGCAGTTGTTCACGTTGGCATCCGGGAAGAGGGTGAGGTCGGCGACGCTGCGGGCCCGGCGGGCCTCCTCGCCGTTGCGGGAGATGCCCGGCCAGTCGCGGGCGTCGCCCTCGTTGGCGGTCACGCACGAAGCCGCTCGCCGCTCGGCACGGTAGCTGGCGATGCCGTCGGGCATGTAGATGCCCTCGCACGGGCCAGGTGCGCGATGTCGATGCACGCCGTCGCCTGGTCGCTGGCGTCGAGGCCGTGGCCGGCCACGGCTGTGGTCCGACGTGCCGAGGGCGACGATGTCGGGTCACCGCGCTTGCTGCGCGAGGTCGATCTGATCGCGAGTGGCGTTGTTCTCCTGCAGTGACACCCACGCCGTCGCGGTCGTCGTCGGCCGACGGTGATGTACTCGGGCTCGAGGTCCTGGGCCACGCGTGGCACCCGGTCCGAAGATCCGCACGTCGGCCGGCAGCTCCGCGGCCCGGGCTCCGCCGGCGTTGAAGTCGGTGAAGCTGATCGTGTCGACCGGGGCCGCCGCAGTGCCGCCGGCTGCGCCTCGGTGCGGAACGGCTTGAGGTCACGATCACGCTGACCGATCCCTCGGGATCGACTGAGCCGGGCAGCCCGTAGCTGTTCGGCTCCCCCTCGTTGGCCACCGCGCAGCAACTTGCCGTCCGGAGGTGAATGTCGACCATGTCGGGCAGGGCGCCCACGGTGACCGCGCCGAGGGGCGTGGTGCCGTCGAAGAACAGAACCTGCCCCGGGTCCGTCTTCGGGGTCCGCGGGGACCGACACCGCGACCAGGCCCTTGTGGACCGCCACGCTCGTCGGGTCACCAGGCAGCGGGATCGTGCCGCTCTGCACGGGGTTGGCGGGGTCGCTGAGTCGACGACCTCGATGGCCCCGAAGGTCATCACGTAGGCGGTGTCGCCGTCGGCCGCCACGATCTCGGCGGCGGTCTGGCTCCCGTTGGCGTCGCCGGTGTTGTAGCGCCCCGCGAACGTGACGCGTCTTGGGCACGGTGTCGCAGGTCGCCGGGCGGCACCCACGGTCGGCCCGCCGACAAGGGCCACCGCACCGGCAGTGAGGCCCCGGCGAGAAGGACGGCAAGGCGACGTGAGGCCATGAGCGAGCTCCCGAGTGACGCGGCCGTCCCCGATGGCCGCCGACCGCGGCGAACGTAGCGACGCCGTTCGAACGACGCCCGCGCCCGTGAACCCCGGTGGATCGCAGCCAACTCGACAGGCGCCGTCGGGCTCGGCCGCCCGGGCGCCACCCGGCGCTCGGGGGCTGATCGGCAGGCCGGATGGGTACCGGGCACCTGCATGCGCTTGGTCCTGGTTCGTCATGGGGAGGCTCACGCCGGCTTCAGCGGGGTGATCGGCGGCCGGATGGGCTGCGCCGGGCTCACCGCCCACGGGCGGCGGCAGGCCGAGGCGCTGCGGGACCACCTGGCGGCGTCGGGCCGCGTGAAGGCCGACGTGCTGCTCGTCAGCGTGCTGCCCCGCGCCATCGAGACGGCGCAGATCATCGCCCCGGGGCTCGGGCTCGAGATCGCCCGCCACGAGTGCGACCTCTGCGAGGTCCACACCGGCGAGGCCGACGGGCTGGCCTGGGAGGAGTACACCACCCGCTACGGCTCCTTCGACATGGAGGCCGAGCCCGACCGGGTGTTCGCGCCCGAGGGCGAGAGCTGGAACAGCTTCCACGAGCGGGTGCAGAGCATGCTCGAGCGCCTGGCCGCCGACCATCCCGACGAGACCGTCGTGGCCGTGTGCCACGCCGGCGTGATCATGGCGTCGATGCGGGGCCTCCTCGGGCTCCCCCACTCCGGCCGGGGCACGCAGCTGCGGCCCACCAACACCGGGCTCACCGAGTGGGAGCACGACCCCGTGCTCGACCGCTGGACCCTGCACTCCTTCAACGAGGCCGGCCACCTCCTCGGCCTCGACGGCGGCCGAGTGACCGCCGTCCGCGGCGTCGGGCTCAGACCGGACCGACGGGGAAGGCAGGGCGGCATGACCGACCACGAGGACTTCACCGTCGAGACCGCCCGCCGAGCCGCCGAGCGCGACGAGCTCGGCGACTGGGTGGCGCGGTTCCTCGCCAGCCCCGGGAGCGACAACGCCGCGCTGGCCCACGCCCTCACCCACCCGCCCCGCACCTGGATCGGCCCGGTGCGGCTGCCGCTCGACCAGCTCCACCGCCTCGCCGGCCCGCCCGACCACCCGGTGCTGGTCCCGGTCGACGAGGACTACTGGCGCGACGACGTCGAGGACCTGGCGGACAAGGTCGAGGAGGGCTGGGAGCCGCCGCCGATGGTCGTCACCTACCGCGACGACCAGCTGCACCTCGAGGACGGCAACCACCGGGCCGAGGGCCTCCGGCGCGCCGGCGAGGACGAGGCCTGGGCCGTCGTCAGCTTCGACAGCACCGAGGAGCGCGACCGCTTCCTCGCTCGGGCACCGACGACGCTGACCCTCCGGGCTACCGCTACATCGCCTCGAGTAGCCAGGCGGCGGCCGACGGGCCGAAATGGCAGGCTTTCACGGCGTCAGGTGCTGGTCAGCGGGTCGTCAGCGCCTGATGGTTGTGTTCGTCCCTAGAGGCGCACAGGGCGCCGGGGACAGGAGCGACGGATGGCTGATCAGGTGGACACCACCACCCCCCTGCCGGATGGGCGCCCGGCCGTGCGCCGGCTCGCCGTCGCCCGCTTCGCGTCGACCGGCGGTTCCCAGGCGGCCCAGGTCGCGCTCGCCTACACCGTCTTCGAGCGGACCCACTCGGCGGCCTGGGTCTCGGCCGCGCTCGTCGCCTGCGCCGGGATCGTCGGCGTCGTGGGACCCATCTCGGGCCGGCTCAGCGACCGGTTCGACCGGCGCCGGGTCATGGTCATCGCCGAGGTGGGCGGGGCCATCGGGTGGCTGGCGGTGCTGCTCGTCGACGCGCCGATCGCCCTCGTCGCCACCGCCCTCTTCGCCACGGCCGCGAACGCACCCTTCCGGGCCGCGGCCAGCGCCTCCGTGCCGAACCTCGTCTCCCCTGACCGGCTGCCGTGGGCCAACGGCGCGATGGCCACCGCCGTGAACGCGTCGCTGGTCGTCGGTCCCCTCGCCGGCGGCGCCCTCATCGGCGCGGCCGGCGCGCGGTCGGTGTTCGCGCTGAACGTCTGCAGCTTCCTCATCTCGGCCCTCGTCATCGCCCGCACCCCGGGTTCGTTCTCCGAGCGGACCGAGGCCGTCGCCGACGGCCCCACCGCCCGCTGGCGCGACGTCGCCGCCGACCGCCGTCGCCGCCGGCTGTTCACCGTGACGGCGCTCAGCTTCGGCGCCTTCGGCGTCACCCTCGTCGCCGACCTGCCCCTCGTCGACCACTTCGGCGGCGGCGCGGTCGGGTACGCGCTCCTCACGACCCTCTGGGGCCTCGGCGCCGTGGCCGGATCCCTCGTCGCCGGCCGGCTGCCGGAGCGCTACGAGCGCCGGTCGCTCGTCGGCGGCACCGCGGCGATGGCGCTCGGGCTCGGCTCGATCGCGGTCATGCCCGGACTGGCCGCCGCCATCGCGGTCGGGACGATCGGCGGCATCGGCAGCGGCATGGCCTTCACCCCCTGGTTCTCCCTGCTGCAGCGGTGCACCCCGGACTGGGAGCGCGGCACCGCCTTCGCGATGGCCGAGACCTTCGAGCAGTCGTCGTTCATCGCCGGCATGGTCGTGGCCGGCGTGGTGGTCGGGACGCTCGGACCACAAGCGACCTACCTCCTGCCCGGCGCCCTCCTGCTGCTCGCCACGGCCGTCTCGCTCCGCCCGGCCCCACTGACCGACGATGACCGACCCGACTGGTGCCCTCCGCCGTCACGCTGTGACCTGACCCCGCGGGCGGCTCGCGTACTTGTAGCCGAGCGCGAGCAGCCGACGGCCCATCTTCGAGCGGCCGGGAGGTTGCGCGCTTGCCCTCGTAAGCTCCTGGCGGTCTTCGCGACGACCGCCGGTGCGCTTGCGCCGCCACCGCGCCCCCTGCTTGCCGAGGGCGGGCGGGTCTTGGCCGGCATGTGGGCGATCGAGCGCTTCTTGCGGGCGCCCGCCTGCGCCTTCTTCACGTTCCGCTTGGCTGCCTGCACCTGCTTGGTCGTGGCCATGGTGTCCTCCTCCGTCACCGACCCTCCACGCGCCCAACCGGCGGCGCCAAACTTCGTAACTCCGGTTGACAGTTTCTGCTCTGTGGATATAGATAAGATCAGCCGACCATGAGAGGAGACGCCATGCTGATGCGCACCGACCCGTTCCGCGACCTCGACCGCCTCACCCAGCAGGTGTTCGGCACCGCCACCCGACCGGCCGCCATGCCGATCGACGCCTATCGCCGGGGCGAGGAGTTCGTCGTCGAGCTCGACCTCCCGGGCGTCCAGCCCGACTCCATCGATCTCACCGTCGAGAAGAACGTCCTCACCGTCCACGCCGAGCGGCGGCGCGACGAGACCGAGGGCGTCGAGCTGCTCGTCGGCGAGCGCCCGCACGGCACCTTCAGCCGCCAGCTCTTCCTCGGTGACACCCTCGACACCGACGCCATCCAGGCCGACTACGTCGACGGCGTGCTCACCCTGCGCCTGCCCGTGGCCGAGAAGGCCAAGCCGCGCCGGGTCGAGATCAACGCCGGCCAGAGCGCACCGAAGGTCGATCGATGCCCGCTCCGAGGAGCGCGTTGACGCCTCGGCCTGACCTCGCCGCCGCCGCTCCCCCTCCTGATCGACGACGAGCACGCGCCGATCTACACGGTGGGGCAGGTGGCGGGGATGCTCGGTGTCCAACCGGCCTTCGTGCGCCGGCTCGACACCGAGGCGGTGGTGCAGCCGGCCCGCTCCGACGGCGGCCAGCGCCGCTACACGCGAGCCGAGATCGCCACCGTGCAGCAGGTGGCCCAGATGGCCGACGACGGCATGAGCCTGCCCGGCATCCGCCGGATCCTCGTGCTCGAGGCCGAGGTCGCCCGCCTGCAGCGCGAGATCGCCCGGCTCGCGGCGCGGCGTTAGCTCGGCGCTCCGCGCCGAGCCGCGGAGCCGCTCGAGCGTGACGTTCAGCGGGAGCCCCGGGCAGTGGCGGGGCCAGGGGCGGGCGCGCTCGTAGTGGGCGGCGGCGGCCAGCACGAGGTCCTCGCGGTGGCGCGGGCCGATGACCTGGAGGCCGACCGGGAGGCCGGCCTGGGTCAGCCCGGCGGGCACGCTGAGGGCGGGCAGGTTCACCACGCTGGCGAGGAAGCCGAGCACGACCGACATCCCGCCGTGGACCTCCCGGCCGTCGACCTCGGTGGGCATCGGTCCCTCGGCCGCGAAGGGCGGGATGGACGCCATCGGGGTGAGGAGGAGGTCGATGTCCTCGTACAGCGCCGCGACCTGCTGCACCAGCCGGCGGCGGTCGTCCTCCACGGCCGCCTGCCACGGCAGGGTCTTCTGGCTGAGGTAGCGCCAGCCGGGGGCGGACAGCGGGTCGAGCTCGTCGAGTCGGTGCTCCCACAGGTCGGGGTCGATGCCGACGAACTTGTCGACGCCTTCGATGCGCGCGTACGTCCGCGTGAAGTCCTCGAACGCGATCGGCGGTGTCGACGAGCGTGGCGCCGGTCGCCGCCACGAAGGCGCGGGCGGCCTGCTCGCAGAGCGCCGCGACCTCGGGGTCGACGACGGCGAAGCCGAGGTCCGCCGACCACGCGACGCGGAGGCCGGACAGGTCGAGCTGCTCGAGCGCGTCGAGGTAGCGGACGGGCGGGGCGGGCAGGCAGGTGCGGTCGCGGGCGTCGGGGCCCGCCATCACGTCGAGCAGCAGGGCGGTGTCGGCGACGGTGGTGGTGACGCTGCCCACGACGGCGTTCTGGGCCAGGTGCGTGTCGCCGAAGGTGGGGATGCGGCCGTAGCTCGGGCGCAGGCCCACCAACCCGGTGAAGGCGGCCGGGGTGCGGATCGACCCGCCGCCGTCGCTGGCCGTGCCGAAGGGCACCATCCCGACGGACACCGCCGCGCGACGAGCCACCGCTGGACCCGCCCGGCGTGACGGACGGGTCCCACGGGTTGCGGGTGACGCCGAGGAGCGGGCTGGCCGTGTAGGCCCAGGCGCCGAACTCCGGGGCGGCGGTCTTGCCGATCGGGATGGCACCGGCGGCGCGGAGGCGGCCGACGTGCAGCGAGTCGGCCGTCTTCGGCGGGCCGTCGGCGAACCAGCGCGACCCGCGCGTCGTCGGCATGCCCGCGCAGTCCTCCAGGTCCTTCACGCCGAACGGCACGCCGGCGAGCGGTCCGAGCTCGGTCGCCGTCGCGCACGGCGGCGTCGACGGCGCGGGCCTCGGCCAGCGCCATGCTCCGCGTCGAGGTGCACGAAGGCGTTGAGGCGCTCGTTGTGCTCCTCCACCGCCGCGAGGCAGGCGCGCACGAGCTCCTCGGCCGACTGCGTCCCGGTGCGCACCCGGTCGGCGGCCTCGATGACGGTGGGGACCTCGGGCACGCCGACTGTCTATCGGTTCCGATCGGGGCCGGGTTGGGGCTGGTCCCGACCGTCGGTACGGTGGAAATCCCTGACGAGCTGTCCGGATCGACGCTCGAAGGAACCTCATGGGGTGGTAGGCGGAAACCGATCCGGGCCCGACCCCGACGAGGTGGTCATGCCCCAGCCGCTCCCCGCACCACCGCGCGCCCGATTCGGAGCGGGCGCCTGATGCCGGTCGGCTACCTCGTGTCGGTGGGGCTGGTGGCGGTCTGCACCTACGTCGCCGTCCGCCCGCCGATGCCCGCGCGCTCGAGCCCGTCGAGCTGGACCTTCTGGCTCGGCTTCCTGGTGAACGAGCTGCCGTTCGTCGCCGCGTACTGGCTGGTCGGCGCCACCGCTGCTGGCCGCCGCCCAAGGCGACCTGGGCACACCCCTCGGGCTCCTCGGGCTCGTGGTCGCGGCGGCCGCCGTGCCGGGGCTGGTCCTGATCACCCGTCGGGCCCTCGCCGCGCCCGTCGCACTGGACGCCGCTGTCGCTGGGGTCGGCGGCCGCATCAGCGCGGACGACCGCCCCTGGTGGCGCGCCCTGCTGTGGCCGTTCCCGACGCGGCCGCACGGCGTGGAGCGCTTCGCGAACCTCTCGTACGGCGACGCCGGTCGCGCCCACCTGCTCGACGTCTACCGACCCCGGGGTCGGCCGCCCGACGGACCGACCCTCGTGCACCTGCACGGCGGCGCCTTCCACAGCGGCGGGAAGAGCCGGGAGGCCCGGCCGCTGCTGCACCGGCTCGCCCGCCACGGCTGGGTGTGCGTGAGCGCGAACTACCGGCTGGCCCCGAACGGTTCGTACCTCGATCAGCTGGAGGACGCGAAGCGGGTGATCGCCTGGGTGCGCGAGCACGGTCACCACTTCGGCGCCGACCTCGAGCGGCTGTTCGTGGCCGGGAGCTCCGCCGGCGCGCACCTGGCGTCGACCGCCGCGCTGACGGCTGGCCGCCCAGGCTTGCAGCCCGGGTTCGAGGACGCGGACACGTCGGTCACGGCCGTCGTCGCGCTCTACGGCTACTTCGGTTGCGCGGACACCAGTGATGCGCGGACCTCCCCGCACGCGCACGTCGATGCCGACGCGCCGCCGTTCCTCGTCGTCCACGGCGACCTGGACACGGTCGCGCTGGTCGAGGACGCCCGCACCTTCGTGGGCCACCTCCGCGCCGAGTCCGCCCAACCCGTCGTCTACGCCGAGCTCCCCGGCGCCCAGCACGACTTCGACCTGTTCCACTCGCTCCGGTTCGAGGCGGTCGTCGACGCCGTCGAGCAGTTCGCCGCCGCCGTCACCTACGCCCCCACGCCATCGCCAGGAGGTCGACGATGAAGCGCACGATCGCACGCTGGCGCGACGGACCGCGACGTTCCGGCGACGGCCTGTCCTAGGGTCCGGCACCATGCCGTTCGTCACCAACCGAGGCCAGCGCATCCACTACACGCTCGACGGCGACGGGCCGCTCGTGGTGCTGCAGCACGGCTACCTGAGCAGCGCGGCCGACTGGAAGACCTGCGGGTACGTCGACGTGCTGACCGAGGCCGGCTTCCGGGTGGCGTGCGTGGACTCGCTCGCCCACGGCGAGAGCGACAAGCCCACCGACCCCGCGCTCTACGCGCTCCCCCAGCGCGCCGACGACATCGTGGCCGTGCTCGACGACCTCGGCGCCGACCGGGCCCACCTCGTCGGCTACTCGATGGGCGGGTGGATCGCCGGGGGCATGGCCGCCGACCACCCCGGGCGGCTGGCGTCGGTCACGATCGCCGGCTGGGACTGCGTGCACGGCATCGACACCGCCACCGCGGCCATGGGCGGCGTCACCGTGGACCCGAAGTGGATGATCGAGGGCGCCCGGACCATGGCGCCCGACCTGGTGGCGTGGGTCACGCCCGACGTGGAGGAGGCCGTGCTCGCCTGCGGCGCCGTCATCACCGAGGCCGACTTCGACCACAGCGCCGCCATCAACGCGCTCGCCGTGCCGGTGCTGTGCTGGAACGGCTCCGAGGACCCGTACGACGGGACGATGAGCGAGTGGGCACCCGCGCACGGCCACCAGTACTTCTCGGTGCCCGGCGACCACCTGTCGTGCTTCTACCTCCACGGCGCCGACGCCGCCGCCCGCATGGCCGACTTCTTCCGCGCCGCCGGCTGAGCCGGCGCCCGCTCGGGATAGCGTCCCGCCGTGCGCTGGCGCCGTGCTCGACGGGTCGAGGCCTCCGACCCAGCCCATGGCTGGATCCAGACGCCACCGTGGCGGCGGAGGGGTGGGGCCGCGAGCTGCACCGCGCCCGGGTCGCGACAGGCGTTCCGGTCAACACGGTCGCGACTGAGTTCGGCGTCGCCGGTGCGCGGATCGCTCAGATCGTCGCCGAGCTCGAGGCCATGTCGGAGCCGCCCACCGACCCGGGCAAGCGGAACCGGGCGCACCACATCATCGCTGGCTTCGGTCTCGACCCCGCCGCCTTCGGGCTCGAGGCGGACGCGTAGCGGCCGCTCAGACGGACGACGTCCCGCGCCGTCAGTCGCCGAGCCGCTCCGCGGCGACGCGCTTGGGGACGACCATCCGCCAGGCGTCCTCCACGAGCTCGCGCATCTCCTGGTCGTCGATGGCGTCGAGGGCCACGACGACCCAGTTGAAGCGAAGGTCCGACGTCTCCGGCATCTGGAACTTGTGCGGCTCCGATGCCACCAGCGCATCCCGCTCCTCCTTCGGGAAGGCGAAGCCCATCAGCGTCTCGTCCCGCGAGAACGCCAGGTACACGATCTGCCCGACTCGGAACTTCACCCGATCCCGCACCAGCGCCTCGGTGGTGCGAGGCAGCGAGAGCGCCAACGTCCGCACTGCGTCGAGGGAGGTCACCCGCCCATTCCACTCGCCCCGGCGTCAGCGCACCACCGGAAGCCGCCGCCGCCGACGCGGCCTGCGACACATCGCGACCTCTACGGGCGCACCCTGTCGCAGGCCGGCCCGCGCCGGCCCGTCCCCGCCGCGATCTGCGACAGGACGCGCCCGTTTCGAGCGCGATCTGTCGCAGATCGCGGGTGGTGGGGTCACGGCGACGTACGGACCACCGGATCCGCCATCCCTGACAGTCCGTGTCAGGGATGGTGTGGCACCCTCACCGCATGACCGTCACCCTCCACAACATCGCCGGCGCCGACGCACCGCTCGGCTACAGCCACGCCACCGCCGCCCGCGGCACCACGATCGTGCACGTGTCCGGTCAGGTCGGCTACGACGCCGACGGCGTGCTGGCCGAGGGCCTGGCGGCGCAGACCCTGCAGGCGATGCTCAACGTGGCCAAGGCCCTCGAGGCGGCCGGGGCGCGCGTCGAGGACCTCGTGAAGTCCACGATCTACATCGTCGGGTGGGAGCCCTCGATGCTCGAGGGCTTCCTCACCGGCGCGATGGCGGCCCGCGAGCACCACCCCTTCCCCGACGCCGCCCTCACGCTCATCGGGGTGCACAGCCTCTTCGAGCCCGGCCACCTCGTCGAGATCGAAGCGGTCGCGGTGGTCGACGGCGCCAGCTGACCCGAGCGCCGCCCCCTCGATCCTGGGAGGGTGGCGCCATGCAGGTCGGCGTCCACCTCCCGCTCGTCGACTTCGGCGGGGAGCCGCGCACGCTCGAGCTGCTGACGTCGTACGCGGCGCGCGCCGCCGAGCTCGGCTTCGACATGGTCAGCGGCAACGACCACCTCGTGTTCCCGGCGCCGTGGGTCGACGGGCCGATGGCGCTGGCGGCGGTCGCATCCGCCGCGGCCCCGGCGACGCTCGCGACGACGGTGTACGTGCCGGCGCTCCGCCACCCGGTGGTGGCCGCCAAGGCGCTCGCCGCGCTCGACTGGCTCGCCGGCGGGCGGTTCGTGGTGGGCGTCGGGCCGGGCTCCTCACCGCTCGACTACGCGGCCGTCGGGCTCGCGTTCGAGGACCGGTGGACGCTGCTCGACGAGGCCATCGGCGCGCTCCGGGCGCTGTGGCGACCCGACGGGCCGCCGTTCGTCGGGCGCCACTACTCGACCGAGGGCATCGCGCTGTCGCCCGCACCGATGCAGGACGGCGGCCCGCCCATCTGGATCGGCAGCTGGGGCTCGCCGGTGGGCCTGCGCCGCGTCGCCCGGCTCGGCGACGGGTGGCTCGCCTCCGCCTACAACATCGACGCGCCCCAGCTGGCCCAGGCCTGGACCTCGCTGCAGGACGTGCTGGCCGACCACGATCGCGACCCGGCGACCTTCCCCAACACCCTGTCCACCTTCTGGTTCCACCTCGCCGACGACCAGGCCGCCGCCGACCGGGTGCTGCGCGACCGCCTCGCGCCCGTCGTCCACCGCCCCGAGGACGTCTTGCGCGACCGGTGCGGGATCGGGTCGGTCGACTCGGTGGTCGACAAGCTGGCGGCCTTCCGCGACGCGGGCGCCCAGCGTGTGCTGCTCTGGCCGGTGGGCGACGAGGTCGCGCAGCTCGAACGGTTCCACGCCGAGGTCTGGCCTCAGCTCGGAGAGGCGGCCGCTACCGTGCCGCCGTGATCGCGGAAGACGAGACCTTCGATGGCACGTGGCCCTTTGCGCCGTTCTTCTTCGGCGGGGCCGGGTTCAAGCAGCACTACGTGATCGAGGGAGGCGGCGACCCGATCCTGCTGCTCCACGGCGAGCCGACCTGGGGCTACCTCTACCGGCACTTCATCCCGCCGCTGTCGCGCCTCGGCACGGTGGTGGTGCCCGACCACATGGGCTTCGGCAAGAGCGAGACCCCGCAGGACCGGCGCTACGTGATCCGCGACCACGTCGACAACCTCGAGGCGCTGATCGACCACCTCGCGATGGAGGACATCACGATCGTCGGGCAGGACTGGGGCGGCCCGATCGGCGCCGCCTACGCGCTTCGTCACCCCGATCGGATCAAGCGCCTCGTGCTCATGAACACCGGTCCGCCGGGGGCGCCGCCGGCCGGCGTGAAGACCGTCGTCGAGCACGACTGGTACCAGTGGATCCACGGCGACACCGACACCGACGCGGTGCTGTCCAACCTGAGCGCCACGATCCTCTCGGTGATGAAGCGCATCGGCTTCGAGCGCACCGACCACGTCGACGAGACCTGGGTGCGCGCCTACGCCTCGCCCTTCCCCACCCCGGCCGACTGCAAGGGCGCGCTGATGTTCCCGCAGTGCATCGCCAACCACGAGACCCTGGAGGTGCTGCTCGAGCACATGGCGAACCTGCCCGCGCTCGCCGCCAAGCCCGCCATGTACGTGCACGGCGAGGAGGACCGCGCCATCCCCACCGACTTCGCGGTCGGCTGCTTCCGCAGCACCTGGCCCGACGGCCCGGTGGTCACGCTGCCCGGCGTGGGCCACTTCCTCCAGGAGGACGCGCCCGAGGCGGTCATCGCCCTCATCGAGCAGTTCATCCAGATGACCGACTGAGCGGCGAATGTCTGTTCTGGGGCGATCCTTCGCGCTCAGCGCGTCAAGGATCGCCCGAGAACCGGCCACGCAGGTCGGCCAGACTGCGGGCATGCACCTCGCACAGCTCAACGTCGCTCGGCTCCGCGCGCCGATGGACGATCCGCTCATCGACGACTTCCGGAACAACCTGGCGCCGATCAACGCGCTGGCCGAGGCGTCGCCGGGCTACGTCTGGCGGCTGCAGGACGACACGGGCGACGCCACGTCGATCAAGCCGTTCGGCGACGAGCTGGAGATCGTGAACCTCACCGTGTGGGAGTCGATCGACGCCCTGGCCGACTTCACCTACCGCACCGGCCACGTCGAGCTCCTCCGGCGGCGGCGCGACTTCTTCGAGGCGCCGTCGCAGCCGATCCTGTGCCTCTGGTGGATCGAGGAGGGGACGATCCCCACCGTGGAGGACGCGATCGAGCGGCTCACCCACCTGCGCACGCACGGGCCGACGCCGACCGCGTTCACCTTCCGCCACCGCTTCGAGCCCGGCGACGAGGTCGCCCAGCCCGGCAGCGACCGCGACACCTGTCCCGCCTGAGCGTCCTCCGATGAGCCGGCGCCCTCGCCTACGTCCCTACGTCAGCCCCACCACCCAGGAGGAACCATGGCCTTCTATCCGTACCTCTTCTTCGGCGGTACCTGCCGCGAGGCGTTCACCCGCTACCAGGAGATCTTCGGCGGTGAGCTCACGCTGATCACCTCCGCCGACATGCCCGCCGAGGAGCAGATGCCCGACGCGCCGGCCGACTCGATCATGCACGCCGCCCTGACCAGCGCCGACGCCCTGCTGATGGGCTCCGACGACCCCACCTCCGACACCGTCGGCCCGGTGCAGGGGATCCAGGTGAACGTCTCGGTGAGCGGCGTCGACGAGGCCAAGCGGGTGTTCGACGCGCTGGCCGAGGGCGGCGAGGTCCACGCTCCGCTCGAGCCGACCTCGTTCGCGGCCGCCTTCGGGATGTGCACGGACCGGTTCGGCATCCCGTGGCTGCTGACCACGGACGAGCCTCCCGCGGCCGCCTGAACCACGATCACCGGAGGGCGAGCGCCGACTGGGTCGACGCCCGCCCTCGGGGGGGATCAGTCGAAGCAGAGCTCGCGGAGGTCGTCCACGTTGTCGGCCGTGACCTCGGTCGGCGGCACGACGACGAGCGACGGCACCTCCGGCTCGACGAGGTCGGAGAAGCCCTCACCCAGCGCGATGAGCCGGGCCATGTTGACGGCCGATCCGGCCATCGACGGGCTGTACAGGTACGTGGCGGCGTAGAGCCCACCGGCTTCGATGCGATCGAAGGCGGTGCACGATCCGCCGGCGCCCGTGAGGATCATCTCGTCCTCACGACCGGCGTTCTCGATGGCGGCCACCACACCCTCGGCCATGTCGTCGTCGTGGGTGTACACGGCGTCGATCTGGTCGTTGGCCTGCAGGATGGCTTCCATCACCTCGAGCCCGAGGTCGGGCGTGAAGTCGGCCGGCTGCTGGGCGACGATCTCGATGCCGTCACCGCACAGGTCCTCGAGGGTGTCGGCGAAGCCCGCGGAGCGGTCCTCGGTCACCGAGATGCCCGCGATGCCCTGGATCTCCACCACGTTGCCCTCGCAGTCGAGCTCACCGGCGATGAACGTGGCGGCGTTGGCACCGATGGCGTAGTTGTCGCCCAGGATCGTGGCCCGTGCGGCCTCCGGGGTGGCGAAGAGCCGGTCGACGTTGATGACCGGGATCCCCGCCTCCATGGCGGCCTCGGCGATCGGTGTCAGCTGGTCGCCGTCGTAGGGCAGGACGATGATCGCGTCGGGGTTCTCGTTGATGACCGTCTCGATCTGCGCGGCCTGGCTGTCGGCGTCGGCCGCTTCGAGCAGGCGGAACTCGACGTCGTCGTGGCCGTCGGCCGCTTCCTGCGCCTTCGCCGCGATCTGGCCCAGCCAGCCGTGGTCGGTGGGCGGGACGCTGGCGACGATGGTGATCGTCTCGCCGGAGCCGTTGCCGTCGTCGGACGCCTCCGTCGTGGTCGTGGAGCCGGACGCGTCGTCACCGCTGTCGTCGCCTGAACAGGCGGCGACGAGGATGATCAACGGGACGATGGCTGCCAGTCGTAGATGCTTCATCATGTGGATCTGTTCCTTTCTGGCGGGCGTGGCTCCGCCAACTTCTTCACGAGGACCGGAGCGCGCGCGGGGGGCGACGACGAGCTCATGCGGGTTGATCAGATGCGCTCGGGCCGCTGGATGAGGACCGCGGCGAGGATGATCACCCCCTTGACGATCTGCTGCCATTCAGTGGCGAGGTCGAGCTGGGTGAGGAGGTTGAAGATCATGGCGAACACCACGACGCCCATGAAGGTGCCGGTGATCGTCGCCCGCCCGCCGGCGAGGCTCGTGCCGCCGATCACGGTGGCGCCGATGGCGTCGAGCTCGAGCAGCTGACCCGACACCGGAGAGGCGCTGGCGAGTCGACCGGACAGCAGGATGGCGGCCAGCCCCGCGAGCAGACCGGAGAGGCAGTAGACGCTGAAGATCGTCCGGCGCACCGGGACGCCGGCGATCCGCGCCGCCTCCCGGTTCCCACCGACCGAGACGACGTGGCGGCCGTAGCGCATGCGGTTGAGGGCCACCCACCCGAGCACGGTCACGCCCAGGAAGATCCAGATCGACACCGGCTGCCCGATGATCTCCCCGGTCCCGAACCACCGCACCCGCTCGGAGGCGATGAGGCTGATGGGGCTCTTGTCGCTCATCTGCAGCGCCAGGCCGCGGGCGATGGCGAGCATGGCGAGCGTCGCGATGAAGGGGGTCACCTTGCCGAAGGCGATGTTGATGGCGTTGACCGTCCCCAGCAGCAGCCCGAAGCCGATGGCACCGGCGAAGAACGCCCAGTCCCCCGAGTCGATCAGCAAGCCGCCCGCCACCCCGGCGGCGGCCACGATCGAACCGACCGACAGGTCGATGCCGGAGGTGGCGATCACGAAGGTCATCCCGATGGCCAGCACGCCCACGACGCTGGCCTGGGTGAGCATGGCCCTCACGTTGTCGGTGGTGAGGAACGTGTCGGGCTTCAGGATGGTGCCCACCACGAGCAGCACGATGATGACGACGACGAGCGTGTACTCCTGCAGCCGCATGGTCGACGGCAGGGCCACCCTCCCTCGCCAGCCCTCGGTGGTCGCGGCGTCGGTGGTGCCGGTGGCCATCAGCCTTCCTCTCCTTCTGCGTCGGATCCGGGGGCGCCCGCCGTCACCATCTGCTGCGTGCCGGGCATGGAGTGGCGCACCACGTCGAGCTCGGTGGCCTCGGCGCCGTCGAGCTCGGCGACCAGCTCGCCCTCGCGCATCACGAGGATCCGCGTGCACAGGCCGAGGAGCTCCTCGATCTCCGACGAGACGACGATCACGCCGAGCCCCTCGAGGGCCAGGTCGGTGACGATGCGGAACAGCTCCGCCTTGGCGCCCACGTCGACGCCGCGCGTGGGCTCGTCGAGCAGGAGCACCTTGCACTCCTTCAGCAGCCAGCGGGCCAGCACGACCTTCTGCTGGTTGCCGCCCGACAGCTGACGAGCGCGCCGGCTGCCGTCGGACGGCGTGGTGTGCAGCGCGGCGAGCTGGGTCTCGGCCGCCTGCCGCTCCGCCTTCACCCGGATCAGGACCTGCTGGAACCGGGCCACGTCGGGGAGGGTCACGTTCTTGGTCAGGTCCCAGTCGAGCAGCAGGGCCTGGGACTTGCGGTCCTCGGGGGCCAGGCCCATCCCCGCCGCGATGGCGCGATGCGGGCGGCCCGCCGGCAGCGGCTCGCCGTCGAGCAGGACCTCGCCGCTGTCGCGACGGTCGACGCCGTAGATCGCGCGGAGCAGCTCGCTGCGGCCGGCGCCGACGAGCCCCGCGATGCCGAGCACCTCCCCCGCGTGCAGGTCGAAGCTGGCCGCCTTCACGTCGGGGAGGCGCTGCAGGTCGCGCACCTCGAGCAGGACGCGGCCGCCGCCGGTGGCCCGCTCCGGGAACAGCTGCTCGAAGGCGGTGCCCACCATGTGCGTGACGAGCTCGTCGGACGGCGTGCTGGCCGGGAGCCCCGACACCACGGTCGCCCCCTCCCGCAGCACCGTGACCCGGTCGCCGATGCGGCGGATCTCGTCGAGCCGGTGCGAGATGTAGACGACGCCGACGCCCTCGGCGGTGAGCCGGCGGACGACGTCGAAGAGCGTCTCGATCTCGCTCTCGTCGAGGATGGCGGAGGGCTCGTCCATGATGAGCAGCCGCACCTCGTGGGACAGCGACCGGGCGATCGACACGACCTGCTGGCCGGCCGGCCGGAGGTCGCTCACGCGGGTGTTGGGGGCGATCGCCTCGTGGCCGATGCGCTTGAGCAGGGCGGTGGTCTCGCGGCGCATGCGGGCTCGGTCGAGGAACCCGCGCTTGCGGAGCTCGTGGCCGAGGAAGATGTTGTCGGCGACGCGCAGGTCGGCGACCAGGTCGAGCTCCTGGTAGATCGTGGCCACGCCTCGGCCGATCGCCGCCGACGGGTTCCCGTGGGCGAGCGGCTCGCCGTCGAGCAGGACCTCGCCGTCGGTCGGGTCGACGGCACCGGAGATGCACTTGATCAGCGTGGACTTGCCGGCGCCGTTGGGGCCGACGATGCAGTGCACCTCGCCGGGCCGCACGTCGAAGTCGACGCCGTTGAGGGCGCGCACGCCGGGGTACTCCTTGATCAGACCCCGGACCTCGAGGAGCGCCGGCGTGTCCATCAGGCCACCAGCAGGGGTCGGAGGGTGGCGTGGGCGATCCGCAGGCCGATCTCGACCTTCTCCTCGGTGCCACCCCACATCGGGTCTTCGTGCTCCACGGACAGCACGCCGTCGAAGCCACCCTCGTAGAGGGCGTCGACGAGTCGGTTCCAGTCGACCTGGCCACGGCCGGGCACGCGGTAGCGCCACCAGCCGACGTCCCACGGGTCGTCGCGCTGCACGGCGCGGCCCGGCCACCCGAACCGGTTGCGGGCGGCGGGGTCGAGCTCGATGTCCTTGGCCTGGGCGTGGGGGATGCGGTCGATGTAGGGCTTCACCGCCTCGACGGGGTCGATCCCCATCCAGAGCAGGTGGGACGGGTCGTAGTTGAGGTACAGCCCGAGCGAGAACATCCACTCCCACAGCTCCGGGGAGTAGGCGAGGTTGCCGGGGTACCCGTCGGGGTGCCAGCCCTCCATGACGCAGTTCTCGATGATCAGCTTCACGCCCGCCTCGCCGGCGTGGTCGACGAGGGGGGCGAACACCTCTTCCGCGTCGCGGAGGTTGTCGGCCACGGAGCGGCCCGGATGCCGTCCGACGAACGTGCCCACGGTGGGGCACCCGAGGCGGGCGGCGGCGTCGATGCAGCGGTGCAGGTGCTCGTGGTGGGCGGCCCGCTCGGCCGGGTCGGGGTCGAGGTTGTTGTCGTAGTAGGCGAGCGACGAGAGCGTGAGGCCGTGGCGGTCGAAGAGCGCCTTGGTCTCGTCGGCCTCCTTGTCGCCGAAGCCGTCGGCGTTCAGGTGGGTGGCGACGAACGGTCGGTCGCCGAGGTCGGGCCAGGCCGCCACCTCGAGCGCCTCGTACCCCTCCGACGCGGCCCAGGCGCAGATGTCCTCGAGGCTCCGCTTCGGGAGGCAGGCGGTGAGGAACCCCAGCTTCATGGTGCGACCTCCTGGCGGTCGACGGGTGCGCCCGCGCTGACGTCTACCCAGCCGCCGACCCGAGACGAACGGACGACGGCATCGGTGATCTGCACCGCTCGTTCGCCGTCGGCGAAGGTGGGGAGTCCGTCGACGCTCCCGCTGCCACCGGCGTCGATGGCGCGCAGGGTGTCGGCGACGAAGGCGTCGAAGCAGTCCTGGTAGCCCTGGGGATGGCCGGGCGGGACGGTGGCGTACCGCGCCGCGGCGGGGTCGAGCTGGTTCGGGTCGCGCTCGAGCACCTCCGAGGGTCCGCGCTGCCCGAGCCAGAGCGTGTCCGGATGCTCCTGGTCGAAGGCCAGGGTGGGGCCGTCGGTCACGATCTCGAGCCGGAGCTGGTTCTTGTGGCCGGCGGAGATCTGGCTGACGACCACCGAGCCACTGACCCCGGCGAAGGTGCGGAAGAGCACCAGCGCCGCGTCCTCGGTGGTGACCGCCCGCCGAGGTCCGCCGGCGGCCGCGGTGCCGAACGCAGGCACGTGGGCATCGGTGTGCGCACGCTCGGGCACCGCGGTCACCAGCTCGGAGCACACCGATGCGAGGCGGTCCCCCGTCACGAACTCGACGAGGTCGCACCAGTGTGAGCCGATGTCGGCGAAGGCCCGGGAGGGGCCGGACAGCTCGGCGTCGACGCGCCAGTTGTCGTCCGCGTCGGTCGACAGCCAGTCCTGCAGGTAGCCGCCGTGGACGAGACGCACGGCGAGCGGACCGTTGGCGACGCGGGCCCGGGCCTCCCGGACCATCGGGTAGAAGCGGTAGACGAACGGGACCGTCGCCACGCCGCCCGACCGGTCGGCCAGCGCCGACAGCTCGGCCGCCTCGCCCGGATCGGTGGCCAGCGGCTTCTCGCACACGACGTGCTTGCCCGCCTCGAGGGCCGCCTGCGCCAGGGGCCGATGCAGGTGGTTCGGGGTGCAGATGTGGACCACGTCGACGTCGGGGGACGTCGCGAGGTCCTCGGCGGCGAAGCCGCGCTCGGCGCCGAGCCGGGTCACGGCCTCGGCGGTGGTCTCGGGGGACGACGCCGCCACCCCGACGAGGCGGGCGCCAGCCCGGCGGAGGGCGCGGGCGTGGACCTCGCCGATGAACCCGGCTCCGATGACGCCGACGCGGTGCGCGTCCGATCCGGTTCGACCCGGCGTGGTTCCCCCCACGCCTGCCATCAAGCCACCCCTTCTGTCGATTGTCAAGCAGAAGTACATGGGTCAGCACGCAGAACCCGGGGGGCTTCGGTGTTTGAAACGCAGAAGGGGGCCTGGTTCACTGGCCTCGTGGCCGTCGACGTCGAGCGCGTGGATCCACCGCCGACGCCGGCCGGCTCCGCCGGCGCGATCCTCGACCTGGTGCGGCATGAGCACGCCGTGACCCGCGGCGACCTCGCCGCCGCCACCGGGTTGGCCCGCTCGACCATCGCCCAGCGCGTCGACGTGCTCCTCGCCAACGGGTGGCTGGTGCCGGGGGCCGACAGCGCGTCGACGGGCGGCCGGCCGCCGACCACGCTGGCGTTCAACGGCGAGGCGGGCGTCGTCGCGTCGGCCGACATCGGGGCGACCCACTCGCGGGTCGCGGTCACCGACCTCCGGGGCCATGTCCTCGTCGAGCAGGCGCGGGAGATCGCGGTCGCCGACGGTCCCGAGCTGCTGCTCACCTGGCTCGAGGCGACGATCGAGAAGCTGCTGGGCGAGGCCGGCCGCGACCTCGGTGACCTCCGCGGGATCGGCGTCGGCCTTCCCGGGCCGGTCGAGCACGTCACCGGCCGGGCGGTGAACCCGCCGATCATGCCGGGCTGGAACCACTACCCCGTCAGCGAACGGCTGTCGCAGCACTTCGGCGTGCCGGCGCTCGTCGACAACGACGTGAACATCATGGCCGTCGGCGAGCACTGGGTGAACTGGCGCGACGAGGACTTCCTGCTGTTCGTGAAGATCGGGACCGGCATCGGCTCGGGCATCGTCGCTCGCGGGCACGTGCACCGCGGCGCCGACGGCGCGGCCGGCGACATCGGCCACATCCACGTCCGCGGCCACGACGACGTCGTGTGCCGTTGCGGGAACGTCGGCTGCCTCGAGGCGGTGGCCGGCGGTCGCGCCCTCGCCAACCGGCTGAGCGAGCTCGGGCTTCCGGCCCGCTCGAGCCGAGACGTCGTGGACCAGGTGCTCGCCGGGCAGCACGAGGCGGTGCGGCTCGTGCGCCAGGCCGGGCTCGAGATCGGTGGCGTGCTCGCCGCCTGCGTGAACGTCCTCAACCCCGCGGTGATCGTGATCGGCGGCGACATCGCGGGCGCGGGCGAGCCGCTGCTCGCCGGGATCCGTGAGGTCGTCTACCGGCGGTCGCTGCCGCTCGCGACGGGTCGACTCCGCATCGTGCCCGCGGGGCTCGGTGACTCCGCCGGCATCGTGGGCGCGGCGGTGATGGTGCTCGAGGCGATCCTCGCCCCGTCAGCGATCGACGCCACCCTCGCCCGCGCCACCGCGCGCTGACGGGCTGCACGGGCGCGCCGGGTCACACCGCGATGTCGGTGGCCGTCCCGAAGGGGAGGAAGCGAAACGCGTCCCGGGTGGCCGTGGGGGCCGTGGTCAGGCGGCGCTCGATCACGTCGCGGCCCTCCCGGAAGTGCGACCAGCCCTCGTAGTGCACCGGGATGGCGGTGTGGGGGCGGAGCCGGTCGCACAGCTCGACGGCGTCGTCGATGGTCAGCGTGTAGCGCAGGGGGCCGGTGATCGGGAACCGGACGCCGCCGAGGTGGAGGATGGCGACCCCCACATCGACGCGCTCGGCGACCTGCCACAGGTCCCCGTGCAGGACGGTGTCGCCGGAGATCCACAGCGCGCCACGCTCCTGTCCCTCCCACGTCAGGGCGAAGCCGACGACCTGGCCGACGATGGGCCGGGTCAGCGGCGGTCCGTGGCGGCACGGCGTGGCGACGACGTCGATCGACCGCTTGCCCGGCGCCTCCAGCCGCGCCGAGGTCCACGGGGCCAGCCCGCGGGCGGGATCGCCGAGGCGCGCCGCGCCCGCCACGGTGGTGAGCACGATCGGCACGTCGCCCAGCAGCTCGCGACCGCCACCGTCGAGGTTGTCGGCGTGATGGTCGTGCGTGAGGAGGACGGCGTCGATCGGACCGATCTCGTCGCGGCTCCGGGCCGGTCCCGCCACCTTGGTCGACCCGGTCCCCCACCCGAACGCGTAGTGGTCGCCGGCGGGGTCGAACGTCGGGTCGGTGAGGATCCGCCACCCGCCCGTCTCGATCAGGACGGTCGGCCCGCCGATGTGGGTGAGCCGGAGGTCGGGCGCGTCGTCGGTCACGCTCCGCCCGGCTCGACGGCGCCCTCCGCCGCGGTGCGGCCGGCGTTGGCGAGCGCCCAGTCCAGCGCGTAGTCGGCGATCGCCTCCCAGCCCTCCTGGGCGGGGAGCAGGTGGGCGTAGCCCTCGTACTCCTTCACCTCGGTGATGGTGGCCGACTTGTAGTGCTTGGCGTTCGAGCGCTGCACCTTCGGCGGCATGATGTGGTCCTCGCTGCCGGAGATGAACAGCAGCGGCGCCCGGGCGTCGTTCTTGTAGTCGACCCACGTGTCCTGCGGGCCGGGCTCGAAGTTGGCCAGGACGCTGTTGAAGAGGATCCCGCCGGCGGCGGGGATGGCGTAGCGCTCGTAGAGCCGGCGCGACTCCTCCTCGCTGAACGTGTTCGTGAACGCGTACTTCCACTGCTCGTGGTTGAACCCGACGGCCCGGTGCCGGTTGGCCGGGTTCTTCAGCACGGGGAAGGTCGAGCGCACCTGCGACAGCGGCGTCGCCCGCACGCCTTCGGTCGGGGCCGAGTTGAGCGCCACGCCCGCGGCACCGAAGCCGTGATCGAGGAGGATCTGCATGAACGCCCCGCCGGCGGAGTGCCCCATCAGGATCGGCGGCGACGCCAGGCCCTTCACGACGCCCTCGAGGTGCTCGATGATCCGCGGCACGGTCAGCGCCTCGATCGGCGACGGGTCGGCGTTCAGCGCCTCCACCTCCACCTCCAGGCCGGGGTAGGCGGGCGCCAGGACGGTGAAGCCACGCTGCTCGTAGTGCGTGACCCACTCCTCCCAGCTCCGGGGGGTGACCCAGAAGCCGTGGATCAGCACGATGGTGTCGGGTACGGGGGTGCTCGGTCATGCGAGCAGTGTCCGCGCTCGCCCGCGCCCCGGTCGGTTCAGATGCAGCCACCGTTGCGCCAGAATGCGCCATGCTCGCGACTCAGGCGACAGACGCCGTTCAGGATGGCGCGACGCGCCGGCACTCGATCGCGATCGTCGTGCTCGACACCACCCTCGCCCTCGACACGGCGGTGGCCGTGGCGATCTTCGGCCCTCGCCCGACGGCCTTCGCCAGCATCCGCGACGAGGCCGAGTCGCCCTACGAGGTGTTCCTCTGCGGCGGGGAGACGTCCGATCTGCGCAGCGTCGGCTTCGCCACCTCCGACCTCGAGCCCTGGAGTCGGGTCGCCGATGCCGACACGATCATCGTGCCCGGCCTCGACGAGCCCGGCCGGCGGCGCGACCCCGAGGCCCACGACGCGATCGCCACCGCCGCAGGACGCGGCGCCCGCCTGGTGTCGCTCTGCGCGGGCGCGTTCGTGCTCGGGCACTCAGGCGTGCTGGCGGGACACCGGGTCACCACCCACTGGGCGCTGGCCGACGAGTTCCGCCGGGCGTTCCCCGACGTGGACCTGCGCGACGACGAGCTGTTCATCGACGACGGCCAGGTCCTCAGCTCCGGCGGCATGCTGGCGGCCGCGGACCTCTGCCTGCACATCCTGCGTCAGGACCACGGCCAGTCGTACGCCAACGACGTGTCCCGCCTCCTCGTCAGCCCGCCCTACCGCACCGGGGGACAGGCCCAGTACCGCGCCCAGCGAGCGAGCCCGGGCAGGGGCACGCTCGGCCCGCTCATGGCGTGGGCGCTCGAGCACCTCGACGAGGAGCTGACCCTGTCCACCCTCGCCGCCAAGGCCCACCTGAGCACCCGCACGTTGTCGCGCCGGTTCGAGGCCGAGACCGGCCGCGGCGCCCTGCAGTGGATCACCGAGCGTCGAGTGGAGCGGGCCCGCGCCCTCCTGGAGGAGACCCCCATGAGCGTGACCGAGGTGGCCTTCGCCACCGGCTTCGGCTCGCTCGCGTCGTTCCGCCGCCAGTTCACCCGCCTCACCGGCGCGACGCCGAGCGCCTACCGCCACACCTTCAAGGGCTAGCCCGACGTCCAGCCGCGCGGCCGGGGCGCGTACCTCAGACCTGGCGGCCGAGGAAGGCAGAGGAACGCCGTCTGCTCGTCGGCGTCGGCGGGCGGCTCCACCTTGGGGCCGAACACGCCGGGGCGACGGAGGACCTCGTCCAGGGGCAGCAGCGAGGCGTGCATGTTGCGGACCTCGTCGGGGTCGAGGGTCTCGTCCTGGCCCGTGGCCCGAGCGAGGTCCCACTGGTGGACGACGAGGTCGCCGCAGATGAACTCGCCCACCGCTCCCTCGAAGGTCTGCGGGCCGAGCGGGCTGTCGAACTCCGTGGCGGCGATGGCCGGATCCTCGAGCCCGGCCTGCACCGCCCGCGGACGTGGGTGAACGCGCCCTCCGGGTCCTCGCCCCGGTCGGGGCCGGGCGGGAGCGGGTCGAGCCCGATGCGCCCGAAGAAGTGGGACGGCCCGTCGATGAGGTGGTCCAGCAGGTCGCGCGCCGTCCAGCCCTCGCACGGGGTGGGGGCATCCCAGCGATCGGCGGGAACAGCGGCGATGCGCGCGGCCATCTGGTCGGCGAGCTTGGCGTAGCGCTCCGAGGTGGCGGTCATGGCGCGGACCCTACGCCCGCAAACCTGACAGTTCTTGTCAGCGTGCCCGCGCGATGGTGGTCCCATGACCGAGACGAAGCTGGACCAGGAGCGCGCCGACCTGTTGGAGGCGCTGGACAAGCACCGGACGTTGTTCCGTCACACGGCTGACGGGCTCACCGACGAGCAGGCGGCGGCCACGCCGACGACCAGCGAGCTCTGCGTCGGGGGGCTGATCAAGCACGTGACCCGGGTGCAGTCCCGCTGGCTCGCCTTCCTCACCGAGGGCGCCGCCGCCATGGCGATGGACGAGAACAGCTACGCGGACCACACGAACAGCTTCCGGATGCTGCCGGGCGAGACGCTCGCGAGCGTGCTCGCGGGCTTCGACGACGTCAGCCGCCGCACCGATGAGCTCGTCGCGACGGTCCCCGACCTCGACGCCTGCCAGCCGCTCCCCGAGGCCCCTTGGTTCGAGCCGGGGGCGGAGTGGTCGGCCCGGCGCGTCTTCATCCACATCATCGCCGAGACGACCCAGCACGCCGGCCACGCCGACATCATCCGCGAGACCATCGACGGTCAGAAGACGATGGGCTGACCGCGCGGCTCAGAAGCGGTAGCGGGTCTGGCTGAACGGGTCGCCCTTGCCGAAGGCCAGCACCTTGGTCGGCGCGACGGCGAACACGTGAGCGATGTGCGAGTCGGATCCGACCTCGCGGAAGGCGCCGTCGACCACGTCGAACGGCCACTCCAGCTTCGCCTTCCACATCCCAGACAACCGCTGGAGCAGGGACTCGTCGGTGACCCGAACGGCACTCCCCTCCACCACCACGTCGAGGCCCTCCTTGAAGGTGTTCGTCCCGGTGGTCAGCACGACGTGCGTCGTTGGCCCTCGAGGTTCTTGGCCTTCTGCTCCTCCGGACCGGTGCAGAAGTGCAACGCGCCGTCGAGCCACATGGCTGGCAGCGGCGTGACGTGGGGGCGGCCGTCGCGTCGCACCGTCGAGAGCCAGAAGATCTCCGACGCCTCGAGCACGGCTGACGACCTCCGACCACGGTCGCGGCACGGCCTCGGCGGCGCTGAAGCGGACATCGAGCTCGGTGGTGGGCTGGGTCATGGGACTCCTCCGTTGCCGGGACTGCATCACCTTCGACGGCACGGTCGCGCCAAGTCATCGGCTGACTGGCCCAGCCTCGCCTGTCACACCGCTGGGATTACCCTGGCATCGCGGACCTCGGTCCGTCTCGGTGCCGCAGGGCGCCCTCCAGCCAGGCAACGTCGGAGGCCGCCATGCCGGTCAGCGAGTACGAACGTCACCAGCTCTTCGTGTGGTTCGAGGAGCAGCTAGGCCCGGAGCGTGCCGCCACGATGATGAACCTGCTCCCGCCGGTCAGTGCCGACGAGATCGTCACCAAGGACTACCTCCACGCCGAGCTGCACCGGCTCCAGTCCGATCTCCAGCGCACGCTCGGCACGTGGATCTTCGCCAGCCAGGCGGCCGGCATCGCGGCGATGGGCCTGCTGCTCGGCCTCACTCGCTGAGCCCGCAACCGTTTGGGTCCCGGTGACGGTCGAGTCCCCGGCCCGGATCACGTGGTGGGTGTCGCCACCTGGGTGGCCGCCACCTCGCCGAGCCGGACGAGGTCGGCCGTCAGCGCCTCGGTGCGATCGCGGTGCGCCGGGATCATGGCGTAGAAGAGCCAGTCGAAGAAGGCGCTGATCTTCAGCACCTCGAAGCGCTGGGTGATCCGGCAGCCGGTGTCGGTGGGGGCGAGCTCGTAGGTCCACCGGGTGCTGTCGGGGTAGAGGCGGCGTGGGCACGGTGCGCCAGCTGATCAGCGTCGGGGCGTCGGCGGCCTGGACCTCGCAGACCCGCGACCACTTGGTGCGGCCGTTGCGGTTGCGGCCGCGGAAGCGCACGCCCGGGGCGGCGGCCGTGGCGCCGTCGAGCCACTCACCGCCCTGTGTCTCGTGGCTCCACTCGCCGGCGCGGGTGACGTCGGCGAGGAGGGTCCACACCTGCTCGGGCGAGGCGTTCGTCTCGACGGTGGCGGATCCGTGCTTCGGGAGGTGTCCCATCGGTGTTCTCCAGTCGTGTCTGCGTGCTGACGGTAGGCGGGCCGGAGCCCGACGTTTCGTCTGTATCACATTCAATTGGATTGGATAGGACTGGATTAAAGCAGACGATGCTGTATTGTCAACCCCATGGCCGCCCCGACCACCAAGCGCTCCTACAACTCCTCCCGCCGCACCCTGCAGGCGGCCCAGACCCGCGACGAGGTGCTCCGCGCCGCCACGGAGCTGTTCCGGGAGACGGGGTGGGCGGGCACGACGCTGGCCGCCATCGCCGAGCGGGCGGGCGTGTCGGTGGAGACCGTCTACAAGGGGTTCGGCTCCAAGAAGGGCCTGCTTGCGCGCCGCCATCGAACGTCGCCGTCGTGGGCGACGCCGAGCCCATCCCGTTCGTCGAGCGGCCCGAGTCCCGCGCCTTCGGCGAAGGACCGCTCGAGCAGCGCATCGCCACGACCGCCACGGTGACCGCCTCCATCCACGAGCGCGGCGCCGCGCTCTGGCTGGCGCTCGTCGAAGCGGCCCGCAGCGACGACGAGGTCGACGGCTGGCGACTGCGAGATGGAGCAGGCGCCGTCACCTGGAGGTGGGTCGCAGCACCGCCGCCGTGCTGGACGAGCAGCCCGACGACCAGCTCGTGACGATGCTCTGGATCCTCTACAGCGCCGAGACCTACCTCAAGCTCACGAGCGATGAGGGCTTCGACCGCACGCAGTACGAGGCGTTCCTCATCGAGGCGTCCACGCGCCTCGTCGGCCTGCGCTGAGCGACGCCGGTACGGTCGGGAGCATGCGATTCGGGATCGATGTAGCGCAGCAACGGATGCCCTTCGACGAGGTGGTGTCACGCGTCCAGTTCGCCGAGGGCCTCGGCTTCGACGGGGCGTGGGGCTTCGACCACTTCGAGCCGATGTACGGCGACGGACCGGGTGAGGCCTTCGACGGCGTCACCACGCTGGCCGCCCTCAGCGGCGTCACGACCCGGATCCGGCTGGGGCTGCTCGTCACCGGCGTCACCTACCGGCACCCGTCCGTGTTCGCGAACCAGATGATGACGGTCGACCACGCCTCCGGCGGGCGGCTCGAGCTGTCGCTGGGCGCGGCCTGGTACGACAAGGAGCACACCGAGCTCGGCATCCCGTTCCCGACGACCGGCCAGCGGTTCGACCTGCTCGAGGACGCGCTCGAGATCATCACGCGGCTGATGACCGGTGAGCGGACGTCCTACGACGGCAAGGTCGTGTCGCTGAAGGACGCCCAGCAGCTCCCCCGCCCCGTGCAGTCGCCCCACCCGCCGATCTGGATCGGCGGCACGGGGCCGCGGCGCACGTTGCCGCTCGTCGCCCGCTACGCGGACGCGTGGCACGGCTTCGGCACGCCGAACAGCCTGCGCGAGACCAATGAGCGCATCGACGAGCTGGCCACCGCAGCGGGCCGCGACCCGGCCGCGATCCTGCGGGCCGGGTCCCTGTCGCTCGACGATCTCGACACCGCCCGCAAGCACGCCGCGAAGTGGCGCGACGCGGGCTACGGCTACCTCGTGTGCGGCTGGCCCGGCGCCGGCCGTTCCCAGGTCGAAGCGTTCGCCCGCGAGGTCCTGCCCGACTTCACCTGATCCCGAGCCGAACTCGGGTGCGAAACGACGCGTTCCTGTCGCTCTTCACACCCGAGTTGCCTGGGGTCACGAACTCGGGTGCGAAACGACGCGTTCCTGTCGCTCTTCACACCCGAGTTGCCGTGACACACGCAATCGGCGGGTGAACGGCCGCGTGTCTGCGGCACTTCACCCGCAGGTTCGTCAGGGCCAGGAGCGGCCGAACCAGCGCTGGATGCGGCTGGAGCCGAACTCGAGCTTGGCGGCGGCCAGCGCGTCGGACGGACCGTCGTACTCGCCGACGGGCGGCTCGCCGGCGACGAACCGGACGTCGACCTTGGCCACCTTGTCGTCGCCGAACTCGAGGTAGCAGATGCCCCGGCCGTCGTACTCGGAGGCGTCGCCGCCCTGCGCGCTGGCGATGATCGCGTCGGCGACCACGCCGGCCTGGCCCTCGGCGAAGACGCCGGCCTTGGGGGTGCCGACGCTGCAGACGTCGCCGACCGCGTAGACGCCGGGGAACGACGTCTCGAGCGTGAGCGGGTCGACCGGGATCCACCCGTCGACCGTCATGCCCGAGGCCGCGACCACCTCGGGGACGCGGTGGACGGGCACGCCGAGGAAGAGGTCGTAGGGAAGCTCGCGTGTCGTCGGCGAACACGGCGACCTTGCGGGCCGGGTCGAGCGAGCGCACGAGGCGCTGCGGGTGCCACGCGATGCCTCGTTCCTCGAAGGCACCGAGCAGCGCCTTGCGACGCGTCGGGCGAGGGCGGGATCGGCACGGGCAGCGGCATGACCAGCGCGATCTCCGACTGCTCGCGCAGGCCGCGCTTGGTGAGGAAGTCGTGCATCAGCAGGGCGGTCTCGCTGGGCGCCGGCGGGCACTTGAACGGCGTCGACGTGACGGCCACGATCACCCGCCCACCCTCGAACGCGGCCAGCACGTCCCGCAGCTCGAAGGCACCGGCCACCGTGTAGAACTCGTTGCCGCCCTCCACCAGGCCCGGGGTCGCATCGGGGTGCAGGTCGGCGCCCAGGGCCACCACCAGGATGTCGGCCTCGAACGACCCGGCGTCGGTCTCCACCCGCTTCGCGGTGGGGTCGATCGCGGTGATCGTGGCCTGCACGAAGCGGACCCCCGGCTTCACGACGTCGGCGTAGCGGTGGTGGACGTCGGCGGGCAGCCGGTGCCCGAACATCACGTCGAGCTTCGAGAAGCCGAACACGAACCCGTCGGCCTTGTCGATCAGCACGACGTCCGCATCGTCGCCCAGCGCCTCCGACAACCGTGTCGTCAGCTCCAGCCCCCCGAACCCTGCCCCCAACACCAGCACGCGCATCCGCGGACGCTACCCAAGTGCCGCGCCCCGGCGCAGCGCCAACCCCTCCGCAACTCGGGTGCGAAGCGACGCGTTCCTGTCGCTCTTCACACCCGAGTTCGATGGAGGGGGTGGGTCAGGGGGCGGCGGGCTCGCGGTGGCGGGCTCGGTCGGGCTCGGTGGGGGCGGGCTCGTGGGCAGGCTCGAGGAGCTCGGCGAGGCGGTCGAGGGTGCGGAGCATGCTGGCCCGCAGGTCGCCCTGGCGGTCCTTCAGGCCGTAGAGCGTGCCGATCATGAACCAGCCGACGAGGCTGAGCGGCTTGGTGACCTCGTAGGACTCGGTGACCCGGGTGCCGGAGCCCTCGGGCTCGAACCGGTACCGCCACTCGAGCGTGCCGGCGAACGGTTCCGTGCGGGCCCAGCCGATCGCTCGGCCGGGTTCGGCCACCGTGATCACGGGCTTGTTGCTCCAGCTTGGGACCGCGGCCCTGCGTGTTGATGGCCTTGAAGCGGGCCCCCACGACGGGGCCGGTGGCGCCGTCGAGCCACTCGACCTTCACGATGTCGGGCGTGATCTCCGGGGTGCGGGTGACGTCGGCGACGAGGGCGTACAGCGCCTCGGGCGACGCCTCGATGTAGCGGTTGACGGTGTCGGTGGTCAGGTCCTGGCGCATCAGCTCGCCACCAGCTCCAGCGAGGCGGTGAAGCGGGCCTCGTAGGCGTCGGCGAGGTCGAGCAGCGCCTGGCGGCAGTCGCCGGCGAAGGCGGGTCCGTGCATGAGCGCCAGGGTACGAGGCTCGAGCGCGGCGAGCTTCCGCAACGTCGGGGCCGTGTTGGCGGTGAGCGAGGTGGCGCCGAACAGGTCCTCGGCGTCGAGGGCCGGCTGGATCAGATCGGCGTCGTGGACGATGGCCGGGCCCTCGCCGGTCTGCGTGAAGAGGTCACCGCAGAAGAGGGTGCGGGTGGTCTCGTCGAACATGACCTGGGCCTCCCACCCGTGGGGCACGTGTGGCGTCGGGAGGCACCGCAGCACGTGCCCACCGAGCTCGTGGCCCTGCTCCTCGGTGACCAGCTGGTGCGGCAGGCGATCGCACAGGTCGTTGAGCGACACCATGCAGCCGAGCGGGTTGAAGGCCACCGTGGCGTTCGGCGCGGCGGCCAGCCACTGGTTCATCGAGCCGCACTCGTCGGACTCGACGTGGCCGAAGCTGACCCAGCGCAGCTTGTCGACGTCGATGACCTTGCCCACGGCGTCGGACACCAGCGGGAAGAGCTGCCGGGCCCCCGTGTGGAAGAGCATCGGCTCGTCGCCGTCGATCAGGTACTGGTTGAAGGTGAAGCCACCAGGGGCGACTTCCGGGATGACCGTCGCGAGGCGGTAGATGCCGTCGGCGATCTCATGGATGTTTGTCTGCATGCGGTGATCCTGCGCCGGACCCTCGTGAGGGTCATCGGGGGCACCACCCCCAATTAAGCCTCCGCATCCCCCAGGTGGGGGCGGGCCACGGCGGCCAGCTCCTGGCGGTTGGCCACGTCGAGGCGGGTGAACAGGCTCGACACGTGCCGCTCCACGGTCTTGGGCGACAGGAACAGCTCCTCGGCGATCCCCTTGTTGGTGCGGCCCGCGGCGACGAGCTTGAGGACGTCGACCTCGCGGCTGGTGACGCCTCGGGCCCGCAGCGCCGCCGGCACCTCGGACTCTCCCCGGCCCCGCCGGGGCACGGGCGCGCCGGCCTCGCCGAGCATCACGCGACAGCGGCGGGCGGGCCGGTCGTAGCCGCGGCTGCCGAAGAACGCCTCCGCCTCCCGGAGCCAGCGCACGGGGTCGCCCCAGCCGTCGCGGAGGGCCGCGCGGGCGACGACGAGGGCGTAGCAGTGGACCGACCCGGGGCCGATCGGGTGCGTGCGCAGCTGCTCGTAGGTGGGGTTGAACCGAGCCTCCGCCGCCGCCGCCTCGCCCTGCCGCCCCAGGGCCACGGCCTCGATGATCTCGCCGCAGCTGTCGTAGAGCACCAGGCCGACCCGCTTGCCCGCCTCGGCGAACTCGGCCCGGGCCGCCACGCCGAAGTCGGGGTCGTCGGTCGCGTGGAGCAGCGCCCACAGGATCCGGCCGGGGTACACCGAGGTCGTCGGCGGCGCCACGCGGACGTAGTCGATCATCGTGTCGAGGAGCTCGGGCAGCCGATCGAGCTCGTCGTCGACGAAGGCCGCCGTCGTCAGCACGCGGCCGTAGAGGTCGGCGAGGATCCGCGGATCGTCGGGGTCGTGGGCGAGCGCCGCATCGATGGCCGCCTGCATGCTCAGCGGATCGCCGCGCAGCGCGTGGGCGCCGGCCAACCACAGCTGGGCGACGGACTCCGTGGCGAGGCCGTAGCGGCGGCTCGCCTCCGCGCACGACGTCGCGGCGGCGAGGCAGGCGTCCCGGTCGAAGGTCGAGAGGGCGATGTCGGCCAGGCTCAGCTCCATCGCCGCGACGGTGATGAGGGCGCCGTACCGCGCCGCCAGGTCGCGGACCTCGAACAGGGGTTGGAGGTCGCCCCTCGTCCACACGACGAGGGCCGTCTCCTGCTGAGCCCGAAGGTGGAGCTGCGCCAGCCCGTGCTCCGCGGCGACCACGGCCGCCTGCTCGTACGAGGGCAGGGCGGCTTCCATCCCCTCTCTCGCGCGGACCACGTGCCCGACCACGAACAGCGCCGCGCACTCGACCTCGGGCTGGCCGGTGGCGGCGGCGCCGTCCACCGCCGCGACGGCGAGCTGCTCCGCCGCGCTGAGGTCGGCCTGGTCGAGGGCGACCTCCGCCGCGAGCCCATCGAGCCGCGCGGCCAGCGCCAGATCGACGGCGTCGCCGGCCGCCTCGCGCGCCGCGGCCGCGTGGCGGGTGGCGCCGGGGCCGTCACCCGCCGCGAGCGCCGCGCGGGCCGTGACGATCAGGAGGTCGGCCTGACGGGCGGCCGGCACCCCCGCGGCGCCGAGTCGGGCCGCCAGATCCTGACCGAGGGCGAGCGCCTCACCCGGCTTGCCCGCCGCCAGGAGCACGTCGACGAGCACCTCCTCGGCGTCGAAGGCTCGCCTCCGGATCACCGGCCGCCAGCCGAACCGCCCGCCGGGCCGTCGCCTCGGCGCTGATGAGGGCGCCGTTGTCGCGGGCGCGGCGAGCGCTCTCCGCGAGATGACGGGCGGCCGTCCGGGGCTCCCCCGCCGCCTCCGCCAGGTCGGCGGCCAGCTCGAGCGTCGCTCCGGGGAGCCCGGGGTTGGCCCGCTCGTGGGCCGGCCACGCCCGCGAGGCCAGGTCGCGCCGCTCCGGTGGGAGCAGGTCGTGGAGCACCGCCTCACGGGTCAGCGCATGCCGGAACCTGAACCCGACCCCGTCGACCTCGATCAGCTGTTGGTCGACGGCGGCCCTCAGCCCGTCGACCGCCGCCTTGCCGTCGACCTCGGCGATCCCCGGGAGCAGCTCCCAGTCGAAGCTGCGGCCCAGCAGCGCGGCGGCGCCGAGCACTCGCCGGGCGGTGGGATCGAGCGAGGCGAGGCGGCGGTGGATGGACTCGCGCAGGCTGGCCGGCACGGTGGGCGTCAGGTCTCCCACCCTCGTCCACTGGCCGTCCTCCAGCCGCAGCTCCCCCGACGACACCAGCCCGGCAAGGAGCTCCTCGACGAGGAACGGGCTGCCGTCGCTGTGGCGGCGGACGAACGCGACGAGGTCGTCGGGGGCCGTGGCCACGTCGAGGCAGGCGGCGACCATCCGGTCCACCTCCGCGTCGGGGAGGCCGTCGAGCCGGATGACCGCGGCCGGGTCGTGCCGCTCGATGCGATCGATCAGCTCGCGGGCGTTGCCGTCCGGCCGGGTCGTGACGAGGCAGAGCACCGGCTCGGTGCGCAGCGCGTCGGCCAGGTACTCGACCACCCCGAGGGTCTCGGCGTCGGCCCAGTGCAGGTCCTCGAGCAGGAGGAGGCTCCCGCCACCGGCACCATGGACGCCGAGCAGGCGCACCACCGCTTCGCCCAGCAGCACGGGCGACTCCTCGCCGCCGGACGGGCCCGGCTCGCCAGGCCGGGACCAGGCGCGCGAGGTGGCTGCCGAACCCAGCGAGCGACGGATCATCGGGTGGCGCCGTCGCCCGGAACTCGGCCAGGAACGCCTCGGTGAGGGGGCGGTACGCCAGCGGGCTCGCCCCTGGCACCGCGCGACCCGACAGCACCGGAAGCCCGTCCGCGATCGCGGCGTCCGCCGTCGCCCGGGCCAAGCGCGACTTCCCCGCGCCGGCCTCGCCGACGAGCGCGACCACGCCGCCTCGCCGCTCGGCGAGGTCGCCCACCCGGACCCGCAGCAGGTCCTGCTCCCGGGCCCGGCCCACGAGGTCCGGGCACAGCACGCCCGGATCCTAGGACCGCACCCTCCGCAACTCGGGTGCGAAACGACGCGTTCCTGTCGCTCTTCACACCCGAGTTGGGCGGGGTTTCGCGATGCTGGGGGGATGCCGCGGGTGGTGCCGTTCACGGGGGGCGAGAAGGAGAGCCTGCACGAGGCGCTCGACCGTCACCGCGATGTGGTGCTGTGGAAGCTCGAGGGCCTCGACGACGAGCAGCTGCGCCGGCCGATGACGCCGACGGGCACCAACCTGCTCGGGTTGGTGAAGCACCTGGCCAGCGTGGAGTTCGGGTGGTTCTGCGGTTCGTTCGGGCGGCCCAGCGAGGCGCTCCCGTTCGACGAGGCCGACCCCGGCGCCGACATGCGCGTCGCGCCCGACGAGACGACCGCCGACGTCATCGCCTACTACGAACGGGCGCGGGCGGCCGCCGATCAGGCCGTCGACGAGATCGACCTGGACGCGCTCGGCACGCACTGGAGCGGCGCGCCGATCTCGATGCGCTGGGTGCTCATCCACATGGTCGAGGAGACGGCCCGGCACGTCGGCCACATGGACATCCTCCGGGAGCTCATCGACGGCGCCACCGGTCAGCTGCCACCCGACTGACCCCAATCCGCGAACTCGGGTGCGAACGGCCGCGTTCCTGCGGCTCTTCACACCCGAGTTGCGTGGGGGGTGCGGGCGATGCGCTCGATGGCCTCCACCAGGTCCTGCAGCGTGGCGGCCGGGAGGAGGTCGTCGACGAAGGGCATGGCGGCGGCCATGGCACCGACGCTCGGGGCATAGCCGGGGGCGCCGGCGCGGGGGTTGAGCCACACCACCCGGTGGGCCCGGCGGCGGAGGCGGGCCATCGCCGCCGCCAGTGCCTCGGGCGGGTCGGCGTCCCAGCCGTCGGAGGCGATCACGACGATGGCGCCCCGGGTGTCGTGGCCGTGCCGGGAGGCCAGGAGGGCGCGCAGGTTGGTGGCGATGCGGGTACCGCCGAAGCGGTCGTCCACGGCCGCGCTGGCCAGGTCGATCGCCACCTCCACCTCGCGGTGGGCGAGGATCGGCGTGAGCCGCGTCAGCGAGGTGGCGAAGGCGAACACCTCGGCGTCGGTGGCCTGGACGGCCGCGCGCATGAGGTGGAGGTAGGCGGTCGCGTGCGCCTGCATGGACTGGCTCACGTCGCACAGCACGAGCAGGCGGCGCGGGCGCTCGACCCGCCGGCGGCGGACCAGCTCGATCGGCTCCCAATCGGTGCGGCGGGAGCGGGCGATCGTCTGCCGGGGATCGATCCGCGGTCCCGACGGGTGGCGTACGGCACGACGGGTGCGCCGGCGGGGCCACTCGCGGAACGCCGTCTCCAGCCAGGCGCCCAGACGAGCCAGCGCCGCGGGGTCGAGCAGCTCGAAGGGGGTGGCCGCGATCGCCACCAGGTCGCTGGGCATCCGATCGGGGACCAACCGGTCATCGGCGGCGCCGTCGTCGTCACGCCCCTCCACCGCGGCGGGCAGCGTGGCCCACGGAAGCCCGCCTCCCTCCTCGGCCTCGTCGTCGCGCGTCGTGGGCAGCGACACGAGCTGATCGTCGTCGCGCCCCGCGGTCGGCGACCGGCGCACGAGCGACGCCGACACGATGTCGGCGTCATCGAAGATGGCGGCGAACACGGCGTCGAAGGCGGGGAGGTGGGCCCGGTCGCGGACGAGCGTCGTACGAGCGAGCCAGTAGAGGCGGTCGCGGTCCGTTGGGGGGCACACCGACAGTGCCCGCGTGAAGCGCTCGATGCCGGTCAGGGTCGCGGGCACGCCGCCGGTCCGCAGGCGTGCCCCCAAGGCCGCCGCCAGCGCGGCCCGGTCGACGCCGGCGAAGAGGACGGTCAACCAGCGGCCTCCTCGATGCCGAGGTCGTCGAGCGAGGCCACCACGAGGTCACGATCGTCGGGTGTCTTGACCACCGCCCCGAGCGTGCGGACCACGTCGTGCCGCTCGAGGTCGGTGACGCCCAGGGCCGAGAGGGCCGACACCCAGTTGATCGCCTCGGCCAGGCCCGGCGCCTTGTCGAGGTCGAGCTCGCGCACCCGCACCACGAAGGCGGTGGCCGCCGACACCGAGCGCGTCGCTCCCCCCGGGCACCGACCGACGGACGATCTCGGACGCCCGGGCCACGCCGGGGAAGTCGATCCAGTGGTAGAGGCACCGCCGCTTGAGCGCGTCGTGGAGCTCGCGACTGCGGTTGGACGTCAGCACGACGACCGGCGGGTGCACCGCGGTGAGCGTGCCCAGCTCGGGGATGGTGACCGAGCCCTCGCCGAGGAACTCGAAGAGGAGGGCCTCGAACTCGGCGTCGGCCCGGTCGATCTCGTCGATGAGCAGCACCGGGGCCACCGGCCCCTGGTGCCGGAGGCAGGCGAGGATCGGCCGTTCGAGCAGGAACTCCTCGGTGAACAGGTCGGCGTCCACCAGCGACCGCCCCTGCGCCTCGGCCAGGCGGATGGCGAGCAGCTGGCGCTGGTAGTTCCACTCGTACAGGGCCTCGTTGACGGCGAGGCCCTCGTAGCACTGCAACCGGATGAGCGGCGCGCCCAGCGCCGTCGCCATGGCCTTGGCCGCAGCCGTCTTCCCGACGCCCGGCTCGCCTTCGAGCAGCAGCGGCTGACCGAGCGTGGCGGCGAGGTAGAGCGCGGTGGCGGTGCCCTCGTCGACGAGGTGGTCGACGGCGTCGAGCCGGCGGACGACGTCGTCCGGGTCGACGAACGGGTGCTCACCGGACGGCCTCGAGGGCGAGGAGGGCGTCGTAGTCCTCCGGGGTGTCGACGTCGAGCGGCACCGGACCCGCGACCCGGACCTCGCGCACCGGGTGCCGCCCCGACTCGAGCAGCTTCCACACGGCCTTGTCGCCGTGCAGCAGGGCAAGGTCCGCGAACACGTCGCGTCGGAACCAGAACGGGTGGCCGAGGCCGTCGTCGTAGCGGATGACCGCCAGCGGGCTGTCGGCGCCGGCTTGCAGCAGGGCCTCCACGGCGTCGGGCGTCACCCCCGGCTGATCGCCGAGCAGGAGCACCAGGCCGGTGGCCGCCGGGTCGACATGGGCGAGCGCGGCCACGATCGACGAGGAGCACCCTGCCGTGGGCTCGGGGTTCTCGACCACCTCGACGCCGCGGAGGTCGACACGAGCCCGCACGTCGTCGGCCGCCGCGCCCACGGTGACCAGCACCTGGTCGAACGGACAGGCGCGGGCCACCGCCAGCGAGGCGTCGAGGAGCGTGCGGCCGCGGAACGGCAGCAGCTGCTTCGGCTGGCCCAGCCGGGTCGAGGAGCCGGCCGCCAGCACCAGGCCGGTGATGGTCACCCGCCCGCGTCCGCGGCGAAGCGGTCGCGGCACCCGGGCCCGCAGAACCAGTGCTCGCGACCATCGACGGTGAGGTGAGGAACGTCGGGGCCGATCACGACGGTCATCCCGCAGACCGGGTCGATGGCCTGGACAGCGGCGCGCGCCGGCGCGGGGCCGGCGGGGGTCAGACCCTCCATGCGCACGGCCTTGACGACCTCCGCCATGATCGACAGGGCGATCTCCTCGGCGGTGGTCGCGCCGATCTCCACCCCGATCGGCGTGCGCACGCGGGCCCGCTCGGCGTCGGTCAGCTCGAGCGCGTCGAGCACGGCGGCGCCCCGCTTGTGGCTGGCCACGAGCCCGATGAGCCCCACGCCCGCGTCGAGGGCGGCCCGGATCGACTCCTCCTCGAAGCGACCGTGGCTCGACACGAGCACGGCGGTGGCGCCGGCGGGCTTGGCCGGCCCGTCGCCGTCGCGGCTGACGGCGAACCCGAGCGGCTCGGCGAGCGCGGCCACCGCGTCAGCGATCGGCGAGGTGCCCACGACGGCGAGGAGCGGGGCCGGGAGCCGCGGCTCGAGGAAGATCTCCACCGCCCCGCCGGACAGGCATGGGTTCACCACCGTGCGGGCGCCGGGCGCGTCGGGGAACGCCTCCTCCCCCTCGGGCAGGACGCGCAGCAGCAGGGGCTCACCGCTGGCGAGCACGTCGAGCGACGCCGTGCGCACCGAGCCCTCCGCGCACTGACCGCCGACGAACCCTTCGAAGGTCCCGTCGGCGAGAACCAGCGCGGCGTCCCCAGGGTGGGCCGAGGTGGGGCATTGGGCCCGCACGACGGTGGCGTGCACGAAGGGCACCCGCGCGGCGATCAGCTCGGCCATGCGAGCCGCGACCCGGCCGGTGCCCGATGCGCTGGTCACCATCGACTACAGGCTACGGGCGACGGAGCGCATCAGATCGGCGGCGTGGCCCGGCCCTGCATGGCCTCCCACACCCGTGAGGGCGTGAGGGGCATGTCGGCATGCCGCACGCCGAAGGGCTTGAGGGCGTCGACGACGGCGTTGACGATGGCAGGCGGCGACCCGACGGTGGCCGACTCGCCCACGCCCTTGGCGCCGATGGGGTGGTGGGGCGACTCCGTGACGGTGTGGCCGGTCTGCCAGTCGGGGCACTCCAGCGAGGTGGGGATCAGGTAGTCCATCAGCGAACCGCTCAGGCAGTTGCCGTCCTCGTCGAAGGCGATGATCTCCATGAGGGCCATGCCCACGCCGTCGGTGAGGCCGCCGTGGATCTGGCCCTCGATGATCATCGGGTTGATGCGAGTGCCGCAGTCGTCGACCGCGACGAACGAGCGGACCTTCACGTGCCCCGTGCCCGGGTCGACGTCGACCACGCAGATGTAGGCCCCGAACGGGTAGGTGAGGTTCGACGGGTTGTAACAGATCTGCGCCTCGAGGCCGCCTTCGAGCCCCTCGGGCAGGTCACCCGCACCGTGGGCGCGCATGGCGATGTCCTGGATGGTGACGGACTTGGTGGGATCGCCCTTCACCTGGAACGAGCCCTTGGCCCACTCGAGGTCGGCCACCGACACCTCGAGCATCCCCGACGCGATGATCTGCGCCTTGTCCCGCACCTTGCGGGCCACCAGCGCGGCGGCCGCGCCCGACACGGGCGTGGAGCGGCTGCCGTAGGTGCCCAGGCCGAACGGCGTGTTCTCCGTGTCGCCGTTGAGCACCTGGATGTCCGCCGGCGGGATGCCGAGCTCCTCGGCCACGATCTGGGCGTAGGTCGTCTCGTGCCCCTGGCCCTGGCTCATGCACGACACCCGCAGGATCCCCTTGCCGGTGGGGTGGATGCGCAGCTCGCTGCCGTCGGCCATGCCGAGGCCGAGGATGTCCATGTCCTTGCGCGGCCCGGCGCCGACGGCCTCGGTGAAGAAGGCGACACCGATGCCCATGAGCTCGCCCTTGGCCCGCTTCTCCTCCTGCTCGCGACGGAGCTCGTCGTAGCCGGCCATCTCCATGGCCAGGCGCATGGCTGGCTCGTAGTTGCCGGAGTCGTACACCCACCCCGTCTTGGACGTGTAGGGGAACTGGTCGGGTTGGATGAAGTTCTTGATCCGCAGCTCGACGGGGTCCATCTCGATGTCGTACGCCAGGCAGTCGATGAGGCGCTCCACGAGGTACACGGCCTCGGTGATGCGGAACGAGCAGGCGTAGGCGACGCCGCCGGGGGCCTTGTTCGTGTAGACGGCCGTCATCTTGCAGTGGGCCGCCTGCAGGTCGTAGCTGCCCGTGAACACGCCGAAGAACCCGGCGGGGTACTTGATCGGCGCCGCGGTGCCGTTGAAGGCGCCGTGGTCGGCCAGCACGTTCGTGCGGATGGCGAGGATCTTGCCGTCCTTGGTGGCGGCGACCTCGCCGCGCATCACGTAGTCGCGCGCGAAGCCGGTGCTCACCAGGTTCTCGGTGCGGTCCTCCATCCACTTCACCGGCTTGCCGATGACGAGTGACGCCACGATGGCGCACACGTAGCCCGGGTAGATCGGCACCTTGTTGCCGAACCCGCCGCCGATGTCGGGGGCGATCACCCGGATCTTGTGCTCCGGCAGCCCCGACACCAGCGCGTACACCGTGCGGTGCGCGTGGGGGGCCTGCGAGGTGGTCCAGAGGGTGAGCTTGCCGTCCACCTTCTCGAAGTCGGCCACGCAGCCGCACGTCTCCATCGGAGCCGGGTGCACGCGGGGGTAGACGATGTCCGCCACCGTCACGACCTCGGCCGACTCGAACACGGCGTTGGTGGCGGCCTCGTCGCCGGTCTCCCAGTCGAAGCAGTGGTTGTCGGTCTTGCCCTCGAGGTCGTCGCGGATGACCGGCGCGTCGGGCGCGAGCGCCTTCCGGACGTCGATGACCGGATCGAGGATCTCGTAGTCGACCTCGATCAGCTCGAGCGCGTCGCGTGCCGAGTAGCGGTCCTCGGCCACGACGAAGGCGACCTCCTGGCCCTGGAAGCGCACCTTGTCGGTGGCGAGCACGGCCTGCACGTCGTTGGACAGCGTGGGCATCCACGCCAGCCCCTGCTCGGCCAGGTCGGCGCCGGTGATGACGGCGACGACCTTGGGATGCGCCTGCGCGGCGCTCACGTCGATGCTCACGAGGCGGGCGTGGGCGACCGGCGAGCGCAGGATCGCCAGGTGCAGCATCCCGGGGAGCTGGATGTCGTCGCAGTACTTGCCCATCCCGCGCACGAAGCGAGGGTCCTCCTTGCGGAGCATGCGGCCGTAGCCGACGGGCTTCTGGTCGTTGTCGTCGAAGCTGTCGAGGGGACGGGTGTCCAGGCTGGTCATGACGCACCTCCGCCGACGGTGACGGCCTGCTCGCTCTGCAGGGCGGCGGCGTACTGCACGGATCGCACGATGGTGGCGTAGCCGGTGCAACGACAGATCTGCCCCGAGATGGCGTCGCGGATCGCCGCCTCGCTCGGGTTCGGGTCTCGATCGAGCAGGGCCCGGGTGGTCATCATCATCCCCGGCGTGCAGAACCCGCACTGCAGGCCGTGGCACTGCATGAACCCCTGCTGGATCGGATCGAGCTCACCGTCCTGCTCGAGTCCTTCGACGGTGCGGACCTCGCGGCCGCCCGCCATGGCGGCCAGCACGGTGCAGGACTTCACCGGCTCGCCGTCCATCGACACCACACAGGTGCCGCAGTTGCTCGTGTCGCAGCCCCAGTGGGTGCCGGTGAGCCCGAGGACGTCCCGCAGGAAGTGCACGAGCAGCAGGCGGCCCTCGATCTCCTCGGTGACGGCTTCGCCGTTCACGGTCATGGACACCTGCATGTCACGCCTCCTCGCCGTTGATCCGGGCCACGGATCGACGGAGTGCTCGTCGGGTCAGCTCGTCGGCGAGGTGGCGCTTGTAGTCCGCGCTTCCTCGCATGTCCGTCGTGGGGCTGCAGCTCTCGGCGGCGATGGCGCCGGCCCGCGCGTACAGGTCCTCAGAGGGGGCCTGGCCGCGGAGGGCGTCAGAGATGGCCGGGATGCCGGTGGTGTTCGGGCCGACGGCGGCCAGCCCGACCCGAGCGTCGGTGATCAGGTCGCCGTCCATCCAGACCCCGGCGCCCGCCGACACGATGGCCCAGTCGCCCGCACGGCGCTCCACCTTCTCGTAGGCGCTCGATCCGCCCGACCGGATGGGGATGCGGATCTCGGTGAGGATCTCCGCGTCGCCGACCGCCGTCTCGTACGGACCCTGGTGGAACTCCTCCATGCTGACCACCCGCTCGCCATCGCTGCCCCGGATCACACAGCTGGCGTCGAGGGTCGTGCACACGGCCGAGAGGTCCTCCGACGGGTCGGCCTGGCAGAGCGACCCGCCGAGCGTGCCGCGGTTGCGCACCACCGGATCGGCGATCACGCGCTCGGCGTCCCGGAAGATCGGAAACGCCGCCGCGAGCTCGTCGGACTCGAGCAGCTCGCGGTGCCGGGTCATGGCCCCGATGCAGATCTGACTCGGCTCGACGCGGAGGTAGCCGAGCTCGTCGTGGAGGTCGTTGATGTCCACGAGGTACTCCAGGTTGGCGAGGCGCAGCTTCATCATCGGCAGCAGGCTGTGGCCGCCGGCCACGAGACGGGCTTCGCTCCCGAGCCGCTCCAGCAGCGAGATGGCATGGTCGACGCTCGTGGCGCGCTCGTACTCGAACGGTGCCGGTACCTGCATGTGATCCCCCCAAGGCCGTGGCGAGCTGAGCCGCCGCGCACCAGCCTGCGACCGGTGCGCGTCCGGCCACGATGCGCCGCCCTGACCAGGGGGTCAACGGCCACCTAAGGGATCCCTTAGGTGCCTAGGGTGCGGGCGTGACCCCCACGCAGCTGCGGGCGTTCGCCGCCGTCGTGCGCCTCGGATCGGTGAAGGAGGCGGCCGCCGAGCTGGGCGTCACGGAGGCGGCCGTGTCGGGCCACGTGGCCCTGCTGCGCAAGGAGCTGGCCGATCCGCTGTTCACCCGGACCGCGGCCGGCATCGCCTTCACCCCCGGCGGGCTGCGGCTCGCCACCCGGGCGGCCGAGATGCTCGGCCTGCAGGACCAGACCATCCGCGAGGTCAGCGCCGCGGGCCAGGGGCGCCGCCTGTTGCGACTGGCCACGTCCAGCCTGTTCGCCGAGCACGCGGCCCCCGGCCTGATCCAGCTCTTCACGAGCCGGGCCAGCGACCTGGACGTGGAGCTGAGCGTGCGACCCACCGGTCAGCTGGCGTCCCTGCTCACGACGCGAGCCGTCGACATGGCGATCGGCCCGAGCGACGCGCTGCGGACGTCAGAGCTCCCGCACAAGACGTTCCTGCGGTACCAGCTGGCCGTGGTCGTCGGGCCCGGGCACGAGCTGGGCAAGGGGCGCGTCCGGCCCGAGGCGCTGCGCGAGCAGCTGTGGCTCCTCGGTCCGTCCGCCACCGAGCGCGACGGCGTCACCCGTCGGTTGCTCGAGCACTTCGAGGTGCCCGAGGAGCGGCAGCGGATCTTCCAGAGCCACGCCGGCGCCCTGGAGGAGACGAAGCGGGACAACGGGGTCGGCGTCGCCGTCACGTTCGGAGTCGCCGACGACCTCGCGGAGGGGCGGCTGGTGCAGGTCGACGTCCGCGGCGCCCGGGCCGATGGCGTGTGGAGCGCCATGACGCTGCCGGGCCACGCCGTCACGTCGGCGGCCGCGGAGCTGAACCGGTTCATCACCACGCCGCGCGCCACCCAGGCGATGCTGCAGGGCGTCGGGGCCACGATCGGCCACTTCCGGCCCAGCGTGCACGTGACCCTGTGGAGCTGAAAGAAGGGTCCCTCTAGCCTGCGGCCATGGATGCGCACACGGACCACGACGGCGGGGGGCCCAGCGCCTCGTTCCTCCACGTCGCCGCGCCCTCCGCGGAGGCCCAAAAGCTGTTCGACGACGACGTGGAGGGCCTCGGCTACGTCATGAACTCGTCCCGGGTGTGGGCCCACCAGGCCAAGGCGCTGGAAGGCCTGGCCGAGCTGATGGGACAGAGCGTGCGAGCCGCGTCGCTGACGATGCGGCAGCGCGGCATCCTCATCTCCGCGCTCGCGTCGAGCATGGGCGACTCCTACTGCTCACTGGCGTGGGGCGGGAAGCTGGCGAAGGCGGCGGGCGACGACGTCGCGGTCGGCGTTCTGCGCGGCGACGATGAGGGGCTCGACCCTGCGGAGCGGGTGCTGGCGCGGTGGGCTCGCCAGGTGAGCCGAGACCCGAACGCCACCACCGCCGCCGATGTCGAGGCACTGCGACAGACCGGCTTCGACGACGCGCAGATCGTCGCCCTCACCTGCTTCATCAGCCTGCGCATGGCCTTCTCCACCGTCAACGACGCGCTGGGCGCCCGGCCCGACCGCGCGCTGGTTGATTCCCTGCCCGCCGCGATCCGTGATGCCGTCACGTGGGGTCGTCCCACCGAGGCCGCCGACGGCTGATCAGGCGCGCCAGGTGAGGATGTCACCCGCACCCGCGAGCAGCACCGAACCCGGCATCACGCGCAGGTGATGGGGCATGAGGCGCAGGATGCCGAACCCGGGCGACATCGGCTCGTCCCATCCGGGGATGATCGAGGGGTCGTACCCGACCGGCGCCGGACCGTGAGCGAACCGGTTCCAACCCGCGGTCCGCTCCTCCTCGGACGTCTCCCACGCGGTGTCGCACGTGGCGGTGCAGGTGTCGTGGGTCGCATCCCAGTACGTGAGCGACACGACGGGCTGCGTCGCGAGGTCGTTCGCCTTCGGTGAGAGCGGTGACGTCGCGATCCACCCGGTGAGGGCGCTGCCGTCCCACTCCCAGATCGGGTGCAGGATGCGCGTGCGGGGCGTGCCGTCCGCGCTCGTCGTGGCGACCGTGCACCAGACGATGCGGTGGGCCATCGCGACGAAGGCGGGCGCGACCGAAGCGAGATCCGTCATGGGCCGCAGGGTAGGTCAGGGCGCGGACGACTGCGATCGTCGCTTGGACCTCGACGGCGACGTCGGCGGGGAGCGACGACACGCCGACGGCCAGCCGGGCGTGCGCCCCCCGCTCCCCGAACACCTGGACGAACACGTCGGAGGCGCCGTCGATCACCGTGGTGTGCGCGGTGAAGTGCGGGGCCGCGTTGACGACGCCGTAGACGTAGAGGAAGCGGTCGACCCGTTCGAGCGAGCCGAGCTCCTGCTGCACGGTCGCGAGGAGGCTCAGGGCGGCGAGCCGGGCCGCGTGCCGCGCCCTCCTCGATGGTGAGGGCGTCGCCGAGGCGGCCCGTGATGAGGGTTCCGTCGGCGCCGAGGGGGATGTGGCCGGCGGTGTACAGCACGCCGTCGTGGAGCCTGGCGCTCAGGTAGGTACCGACCGGGGGGAACACGTCCGGCAGCTGGAGGCCGGTGAGATCGGGTGCGCTCATGCGACCAGCATCCCGCTCGTCCGATCGAAGTCAATGACGTCGGCGATCATGCGCTCGCCTGGCCTGGCATGCTCGGGCGTTCTCGACCCAACCCGGGGGGCTCGCGGTGGCTGATCTCGACATCTTGGCGTTGCACACCAGCGCTCGACCCGAACGACGTGGCCGTCATCGACGGCGACTGGGTGCTGACGCTGGCGGAGTTCAACGCCATGGTCAACCGGTACGGCAACGTGCTGCGGGAGGCCGGCGTGCGGGCGGGCGAGAAGGTGCTGTGGGTCGGACAGAACAGCGCCGAGGTGGTGGCCATCAACCACGCCGCCCGCAAGGTCGGCGCCGTCTGCGTGCCGATGAACTACCGGTTGGCCCCGGACGAGACGCAGTACGTGATCGACAACTGCGACGCCGTCGTGGTGCTGTTCGACATCGAGCAGGTCCCGCAGCTGGAGTCGATCCGCGGCGAGTGCGACCGCGTGCGGGAGTGGTTCGCCTTCCGCCTGGCGGGGGCCGGCGCGCCCGAGTGGGCCCGCGACCTCGATGCCGAGGCCGCCGCCGCGTCCGCCGACGAGCCCGACCGCGAGGGCGACGACCCCGCCGCGGGCACGACGATGATCTACACGTCCGGCACCACCGGCAAGCCGAAGGGCACGGTGCGCCGCACCACCACCAACGCCGCCGACACCGCCGCGTTCATCCAGCTGGTCGGCTGGGTGCCGACCGACGTCTACGTGTCGACCGGCCCGCTCTACCACTCGGCGCCGCTCGGCTTCATGCTCGCGGTCCAGGCGCTCGGCGGGTCGGTGGTCGTGCAGCGCCACTTCGACCCGGAGGGGTGGCTGCGCCTGGTGCAGGAGCACAAGGTGACGACGTCGTTCTCGGCGCCGACACCGATCCGACGGGTGGTCGACCTCCCCGACGACGTCCGAGCGAAGTACGACACGTCGTCGATGCAGCGCCTGATCGCCAACGCGGCGCCGTGGCCCTTCGAGCTCAAGAAGAAGTACGTCGACCGGATCAACGACTGGTCGCTCATCGAGGTGTACGGATCGACCGAGCTCGGGGTGAACACGGTGCTCCTGCCCGACGATCAGATGCGCAAGCCAGGTTCGTGCGGCAAGCCGATCCCCGGGGTGGAGATCGAGCTCGTGGACGAGAACGGGGAGGTCGTCACGACCCCGATGGAGCCGGGTGAGGTGTTCATCCGCTCCGACGCCACGTTCGCGACGTACTACAAGGATCCCGACAAGTACGAGGCCAGCAAGCGGGGCGACTTCCTGTCGGTCGGCGACATCGCCTACTGGGACGACGAGGGCTACCTCTACATCTGCGACCGCAAGAGCGACATGATCATCTCCGGCGGCGTGAACATCTACCCGGCCGAGATCGAAGCCGTCCTCGTGGCCCATCCCGCCATCGAGGACGCCGCCGTGTTCGGCATCCCGGACGACGAGTGGGGCGAGGCCGTGCACGCGGTCATCTCCACCTACGACGGCTCGCCGGTCGACGAGGCGGAGGTGCAGGCCTTCTGCCGCGACCACCTCGCCGGGTTCAAGGTGCCGCGCTCGTTCGAGCTGACGGACGAGATCCCGCGGAGCGCGTCGGGCAAGATCCAGAAGCGCCAGCTCCGCGAGCCCCACTGGGCCGGCCGCACCTCACGCGTCGGGTGACCTCGCTGGCACCGCCAGCCCCACCACCTACCGCCCGCCAACTCGGGTGCGAAGAGCCGCAAGAACGCGTCCGTTCGCACCCGAGTTCGCAGCCACCCCACAACTCGGGTGCGAAGGGCGACAGAACCGACGCTCTTCGCACCCGAGTTCGACATCCGAGAGGGCGCATTGGGGGGTTACGAATGCCTCGGCGGGCACGCCACCATCGCGACATGATCGACGACCGCCGTCTTCGGACCTTGGCGGCCACGCAACGCAGCCTCGTCACCGTCGACCAGGCGCGGGACCTCGGGTATGACAGGCCCCAGCGCCAGCGCCTGTTCGACGGCGACGCTGGGAACGGGTCACGCCACGGGTCGCTGCGCCTCGTCGGCTCCGCGGACACGCATCGAGCAACGCGCGCTGATCGCCGTGCTCGATGCCGGCCGCGGCGGCGCCCTCGAGAGGGTCCAGCGCAGCAGCATGGTGGGGCATCCCGGGCAACCAGCTCGAGCCGTTTCACGTCGTTCGACTTCGTGACCGCTCGGACACGCGTCCAGACGGTCGATCACCGCCACGAGCCGATACTGCTGCCGGACCACCACGTCGTCGTCCTCGACGGCATCCCGACCGCAGGTGCCGGCACGGGCGCTGTTCGACGTCGCCGGTACGCAGCGGCGTGGAGCCGAGCTTCCGTGGTTCGTCGAGCGGATGGAGCGGATGGTGGACAACGCGTGGTCAGCGCGCCTCGTCAGCGGTGCGACCCTTCACGCGATGCTCGACGACCTCGCTCAGCGGGGACGGCCGGGATCCGGGTCATGCGCCAGGTCCTGGCAACACGTGGGCTCGACTACATCCCGCCGGCCAGCAACCTCGAGGCACGCGTCATCAAGATCCTCGCTGACGGTGGGCTGCCTCCGATGCGCCGACAGGTCGACACGGGCGACGGGGAGGGTTGGATCGGCCGCGTCGACCTGCGCGATCCCGAGCTCCCGCTGATCGTGGAGGTCCAGAGCGAGCGGTTCCACTCCAGCCAGATCGATCGTCAGCTCGACGCGCGTCGGATCGAGCGGCTGGAGCGAGCCGGCCTGGTCGTCGTCGCAGGTCACCGACGTCCAGGTGTGGCACCGACCAAGTGAGGTGCTCGCACGGCCGTGCGCGACGGCGCGCCGACAGCGCGCGCCTGTCTCGTTCGCCAGGCCAGCTGATCACCGCACGTCGAACTCGGGTGCGAAGAGCGACACGAACGCGGCCATTCGCACCCGAGTTCGACCCATCCCGGAACTCGGGTGAAGAGCCGCAGGAACGCGGACATTCGCACCCGAGTTCGCGTCAGTCGGGGGCGGGGGTGGTGGCGGCGGCGGTGAGGCCGTCGGCTTCCATCTGGACGTAGCGCTTGGTGAGGCCGCGGTAGAGGAGGCCGACGAGGCTGCCGAGCGGGCCGGCCTGCTCGAGGGCGAGCCGGACCTGGCAGGTCCCGTCGCCCGTGGGCGTCACCTCGTGCCAGCCGGTGGCGTGGCTGCCCGGGGCCTTCGCCTCCCAGGTGAACGACACGCCGGGCACCACCTCGGTGACGGTCCAGGTCGTCAGCGGCAGCTTCGGCTGGCGGATCTTCGCCTTCGCCCCGGGGGCGAGCGGGCCGTCGAGCTCGACCGACGTCACCGATCGCGTCCAGCTCGGCCAGCCCTCGACGTCGGAGAGGATCGACCACACCCGTGCGGCGGGAGCGGCGATCGCGGTGATCACCTCGTGCTGCATCGTCTCCTTGTACCAGCCGGCGCCGCGCCGGGCAGGCTGGGGCGATGGAGACCTCTCTGGCCCGGCGGATCTGGCGAGTGGGCGAACCCGTCCACGCCATCGTCTACTTCCACCCGTCCTCGGCGGCGGCGTGGGAAGCCGCCGGCATCCGCGGGTTCTGGCGCGGCTACTTCGCCACCCGCGCGGCGCCGTTCGGCGCGGTGGGCGCCGGGCCGGTGACGGCCAGCTTCTACAACTTCCACCCGGCGATGGTCGCCCGCGCCGTTCCCGACGTGTGGGCGATGGCGACACCCGCGGAGGCGCTGGCCGCCCGCCTGGCCGGCGCCGATGCCGCCCTGCGCGACGCCCTGGGCGACGACGCCGACGCACCGGACATCGCTCCGGTCGCCGGCCTGCTCGGCGGGGTCGTGACGAACGCGCGGGTCGACGGCCGGGCGCTCTTCGGGGCCAACGTCGCCCTCCCGTGGCCGGACGAGCCGCTCCTCCAGCTGTGGCACGGCCTCACCCTCCTCCGCGAGCACCGCGGTGACGGGCACAACGCCGCGCTGCTGGCGCACGGCATCGACGGCTGCGCCGCCCATGTGCTCGCCGCCGGCGTCGGCGGAGCTCCACGCGACGTGACGCAACCCGCCCGCGGCTGGAGCGACGAGGACTGGGCGGCGGCCGCTGACCGGCTCGCGGCACGGGGCCTCGTCGATGGCGACGGAGTCGCGACACCGGCGGGTCGCGAGCTGCATGCGGCCATCGAGCGTCGCACCGACGAGCTGGCGGCCGAGCCGTGGGGCGGCGTCGACGACGACGACCTCGAGCAGGTGGTCACGACGCTGGCCCGGCTCGCGGGCCGTGTCGCCGGCTCCGGGACGATCCGCTACCCGAACCCGATGGGCCTCCCCGCCCCCGGGTGACGGTCGCGGGCGGCCGCTGACGCTCGTACGCTCGCCGGGTGACCACGCCGACGCGCCTGCGGCGAGAACCGCCGCCGCTGCGGCCGGTGCACGTCATCGCCCGCGAAGCCATCACTCCCCATCTGGTCAGCATCACGCTCGGCGGGCCAGAGCTGGCTGGGCTCGACCCGGGTCTGCCCGCCGCCAGCGTCCGGCTGCTGGTCCCCCAGGACGGCGAGCTCGTGCTCCCGACCTGGAACGGCAACGAGTTCCTGCTCCCCGACGGCACACGACCCGCGTTGCGCACGCTCACGCCCCGCCGGTTCCGCGACGACCCGCCCGAGCTCGACGTCGAGGTCGTGCTGCACGGCGACGGACCGCTCTCGACGTGGGCCGAGACGGTCGAGCCCGGCGCGGTCGCGGCGCTCTCCGGCACCGGGCGCGGGTACACGATCGACCCGTCCGCTGAGCACTACCTGCTGGCCGGCGACGAGACCGCGCTCCCCGCGATCAGCGTGCTCCTCGAGGCCCTCCCGCCGACGAGCCCGCGTCGCGGTCCTCGCTCGAGGTCGCTCGACCGGATGCCCGATTCGAGCTCCCCGCGCACCCCGGTGCCACCGTCGCCTGGCACGACCTCCCCCCGTCGGCGCCGCCAGGTGCCGCCCTCGAGGCCGCGGTCACCACGGCCGACATCGATCCCACGGCACGTGTGTGGGTCGCGGGCGAGGCCGCCGGCGTCCAGCGCATCCGCAAGCACCTCTTCGACGAGCGCGGTCTCGCCCGCTCCCAGTGCACGGTCCGCGGCTACTGGAAGCACGGCCGCGCCGGCACCGACGAGCCTGACGACGTCGGACCCTCGTCGTCTCGGGGATCCTCGGCACGGCGAGGATCGCCCGAGAACGGAGCGGCGTTCAGCCGCCGGGCTCGACGTGCCAGAGGCGGAGGGCGGCCGCGGCTCGGTGCGGGCGCCAGGCCTCCGCGCGAGCCGCGAGCTCGGCCGTCGAGAGGGGCTCGCCCCCCGGGTTGGCCGCGCGCCGGAGGCCGAGATCGGCCGCGGGGAACGTGTCGGGCTCGCCCATGCGGAGGGCGATGACGCCGGCGGTCCACGGGCCGAGACCGGGTACGGCGCAGATCGCAGCCAGCGAGGTCGTCGAGCGGGAGGCGGCCGTCGAGCGGCAGCTCGCCCTTGTCGACCGCGGCCGCGAACGCCTTGATCGCCTCGGCCCGGGCGCCCGGCATGCCGATGCCGTCGAGATCGGCCGTGGCGAGGGTGGCGGGCGCGGGGAACGTGTGGGTCAGGCCGAAGGGCTCGAGGCCCGGCACCGGGACGCCCACCCGCTCGACGATCCGCGCCGTCACCGTGCTCGCCCCGGCCACGCTCACCTGCTGACCGACGATGGCGCGCACGCCGGTCTCGAACGGGTCCCACGTGCCCGGCACGCGCAGCCCGGGGCTGGCCGCGATCAGCGGGGCGAGGACCGGATCGTCAGCGAGGTGCGCGTCCGCGGCCGAGGGATCGCGGTCGAGACCGAAGATGGCGCGGGCCCGCTGCACCACGTGGATCAGGCCGCCCGACGTGCGGCAGGTGGACGCGCAGCACGAGGTGGTCGGCGCCACCGCGGGTGATCTCGATCACCCCGGGGTCACCGTCGACGGTGATCGTGCGGCGATAGGTGTCGTCGGCGACGTGCTCCACCCCGGCGATGGCGCGGCGCTCGAAGTAGCCGAGCATGCGGTCCCAGTCGAGCGGGCCGGTGAACGGCACCCGGAGCACGAGGCCGCCGTCGGCCACCAACCGGTCGCTCTTCCGGCGGCGGGCACGGAGCTCGCTCGGCGACGCCCGGAAGATCTCCTGGCACGCCCGGTTGAGCTGGCGGAGGCTGCCGAACCCGCTGGCCCATGCGATGTCCGTGACGGTCAGGTCCGTGTCGTCGAGGAGCCTCCGAGCGAAGTGGGTGCGGTTGCTGCGCGCCAGCCGGTCGGGCGTGGTCCCGACGTGCTCGGCGAAGAGCCGCCGCAGGTGGCGGGCCGAGACGCCGAGCCGGCGGGCGAGGTCGTCCTCGGTGCCGCCGTCGAGCGCCCCCTCGGCGATCAGGTGGACCGCCCGGCACACCACCTCCGGGCCGGTCATCGTCGTCGGCGCGCTGCGGTACGGCCGACAGCGCATGCACGCGCGGAACCCCGCCGCCTCGGCCGCCGCCGGTGAGCCGTACCGCACGACGTTCCCCGGGTGGGGGCGCGCCGAGCAGGACGGCACGCAGTAGATCCCCGTGGTGGTGACGGCCTGGACGCTCACCCCGCCATCGTGACGGACTCCGTGTGCGGGCGCCGGTCAGATCCGGACAGACCCCCGCTGCGCACTGCGGTGCTGGCAGACTGGGTGGCAATAGCAGCGAGGCCTTCGCAGACGACGGGAGGGCGGGTTGGAGGAGACGTTCACGTTGGAGCTGCCCCGCGACGCCGCCACGCCGCGCGTCGCTCGCCGCGCGATGGCGGCGGCCTTCGGGGACCAGGCCCGCTGCGGTGAGCTCCTGCTCTGCGTCTCCGAGGTGGTCACCAACGCCGTGCTGCACGCCCGCTCCGCGGCCACGATCACGGTGCGGCGAACCGCCGACCTGCTCACGGTCGAGGTCCGCGACGACGACCCCACCCCGCCGGTGCGCCAGCCGCACTCCACCACCGCGAGCACCGGGCGCGGCCTGCGCATCCTCGACGACCTGGCGCTGCGCTGGGGCACCCGGCCCACCGGTGGGGGCAAGGTCGTGTGGTTCGACTTCGACCTCGCCGAGGCCTCGTGAGCGACAGCGGCACGAGCTGGGTGCAGGTTCGGCTGCTCGGCCTGCCGGTGGAGATCCACCGTCGGTCGGGTGAGCACCAGGAGGCGCTGCGGCGCGAGCTGGCCTTCATCGAGCACGCCCACGCCGCCGACGCCGCTCCGGCCCGGCTGCCAGGCCCTCGGCGACGAGCTCACCGGCCGCTACGGAGCGCTCACCGAGACCCAGACCAAGCAGCTCCTGGAGGCGATGGAGGCCGGCCGGGCCACGATCGACCTGGAGTTCGAGCTGCCGCCCGACATCGTCGACGCCATGCTGCGGCTCGGTGCGCTCCTCGAGGAGCTGGATGACTTCTGCCGCGAGGGCGACCTGCTGACGCTCGTCACGCCGCCCGACCTGCGCGAGTACCGACGCTGGGTGCTCGGCGAGTTCACCAGCCAGGTCCGCGACGGGCAGCCTCCCCGCCCCTGGACGAACCACGTCGCCGCACCCGCGCCCGCCGCCGCGGCGGAGGACGTCCGAGCCGGAGACGGCGCGCGTCCGCGTCGAGGACGACCTCGACCTCGCCACGGCGCCCGCCGTTCGACGAGAGCTGCTCGATCGCATCGACCAGGGCGCCACCGACATCGTCGTCGACCTGTCCGGCTGCGACTTCCTCGACTCCACCGGCCTCAGCCTGCTCGTGACCACCCACCACCGGCTCGTCGAGCTGGGCGGCGGTCTCCGGATCGCCGGCGCCAAGGACCAGGTCCGCGGCGTGCTCGACATGTCGGGCACCACCGACTTCTTCGGCAAGGGCTGACGGACCGCGTGGTCCTGACGGAGGCAAGACCTGCCGCACCCGAGGCGGCCTCTCCCGGCACGGGCGCGTGGCGTTGGATCGTGCTGACCCTCGTCGTCGTCATCGGGCTGGGCGCCACCCTCATCACCGGCCAGCAGGCCGAGGACGAGGCACGCGAGCGTCAGCGGTCGCTCGCCGTCCAGGCCGCCGTGCTCGTCGACGGGACGGCGGAGAGCTCCGTGGCGGCGGTCGCGGGGGCAGGCGGGCTGGTCACGGCCGATGGCGCGGTGGAGCTGGACAGCTTCGGCACCTACGCCCGCGAGGTCGCGGCCATCTCGCCCATCAACGTGCTCGCCTTCGAGCCGGTGATCACGGCGGACGAGCGAGCGGCCTTCGAGGAGCAGATCGACGGTCCGATCCTCGATCAGCGCGGCGGCGAGCTCGTGCCGGCCCCGGATCGACCCCTCTACTACCCCGTCCGAGCGGTCGTCCCCGAGACCTCGGCCACGCGCACCGTGATCGGGTTCGACCTGCTGGCCGATCCTGAGCGCGGGCCCGCCGCCATCGAGGCGCGTGACACGGGCCGCACCGTGCTCACGCCACCGGTGCGCGCCACGAGCAGCGGCGCCCTGTCGTTCTTCCTCGTGAAGCCGCTCTACCGCCCGGGAGTGACCCCTCGAGACCATCGCCGAGCGGCGCGAGGCGCACGTCGGGTTCGTCACCACGGTCTACGCGGGCACCGACCTGGCCGACGTGGTGCGCGACTCGCTCCCGGCCGGGAGCCGCTTCACGGTCAGCGACGGCGACGAGGTCCTCGCCGCCACCGAGGACCCGCCGTCCGGGGGTGTCCGTCGCGTGGTCGAGGTCGGCGGACGACCGTGGACCGTGGAGGTGCAGGACGGTCGCGACGTCGATCGGGGCCTGCGAGCTCGTCGGTCGCGGCGTTCGCCATCCTGTTGGTGGCTGGGCTCGTCCTCTTCTTCCGCCGGGCGCGGGCCCACGACGAGGCCACCCGCCGGTCGGCCCGCGTGATCGGTCGCACCGCCGACGTGGCCCAGGCCCTGGCCGCCGCGGGAACCGTCGACGAGGTCGACCTGGTGATCCAGGAGCAGCTGCCGGCGGTGCTGGACGCCAAGGCCGCCAGCGTCGGCCTGATCGACCGCGACCGGAACGTGCTGCGGCTCGGTCGGTCGGTGGGCGCGCACCCGGGGATCGTCATCCCTTCGGCCGAGGTGCCCTTGGACCAGCGGCGGCCCGTGACGGAGGTGGTCCGCACCGGGGAACCGGTCCTGCTCCGCACCCTCGACGACTGGCGCGAGCACGCGCCCGACGAGCTCGTCGCCGAGGCCGAGCGGGCCGGCCTGGTGGCCACGGCCTGCCTCCCCCTCGAGGATCGCCTCGGCCAGGTCGCGGGAACGCTCTCGATCTCCTGGGACCACGAGGTCGACTTCGACGGACCCGACACGGGACACCCTCCGCACGCTCGCCGAGCTGTGCGAGTACACGCTCGACCGGGCCCAGGTCACGGACGACGCGGCGCGCGAGGCCACCCAGCTCGCGCGGCTGGCGGCCCAGCTCGCCGCCGCGGCGACCGTGGGCGAGGTGCTCGACACGCTCGTCGCGGACGGGGCGAGCCCGATCGGCGCCACCGCCACGAGCGTGGGCCTGGTGGACCCCGAGGCGGGGGTGCTCCGCACGCACCACGGTCCCGGGGTCGCGGACGACGTGCGGCAGCGCTTCGCGGACCCGCCGCTGGATGCTCCGCTCGCCTTCACCGACGCCGCCCGCACCGGGGTTCCGGTCCTCATCCCCGACCACGACGCGTTCGTGGCCCGCTACCCCGACAGCGCCTCGTCGACGGCGGCGCTCGGGTTGGGCGCCCGGGCGGCGCTGCCGTTGCGCGGGAGCGGCGGCGACCTGACCGGCGCGATCGTGCACGCGTGGCCCGGACCGCGGGTCTTCGACGAGACGCTGGTGTCGACCCTCATGACGATCGCGGAGATGGCCGGACAGGCCCTGGAGCGCACCGGTCTGGCGGAGGCCGAGCACCACCTCGTCACCACCCTCCAGGACAGCGTGCTCGTCCCGCTGCCGGCGATGCCCCACCTCGACATCGCGGCCCGTTACCTCCCGGCCGCCCAGGACATCGGCATGGGTGGCGACTGGTACGAGGGGATCGCGCTCGGTGACGACCTCTATGCGCTCATCGTCGGTGACGTGGCCGGCCATGGGATCACCGCCGTCGGTGACATGGCGCAGCTCCGCGCCGTGATGGGCGCGCTCGTCCGCATCGGCACCCCGCTGGCCGAGGTGTTCGCCCAGACGACGGCGCTCCTGCAAGCGGGGGCCCACAACCCCACCGCCACGGCCACGCTGCTCCTGCTCGACACCGCGGCCGCCACCATCACCTACGCGGCGGCCGGCCATCCCCCGCCGATCCTGCGCCGCCCCGACGGCGACGTGCGAGGTGCTCCTGGGTGCCCGCCAGCCCATCCTCGGCATCCCCGTCACCGACACCGAATCCGCCGAGGTCGCCTTCCCGGCCGGCTCGGTGCTGGTGGCCTACACCGACGGCCTCATCGAGGTTCGGGGCGAGGCGATCGACGCGTCCGTCGAGCGGCTGCGCGTCGAGGTGGAGCGCGCAGGCGGACGGCCTGAGTGCGGAGGCGATCGCCGACCAGCTCCTGCTCGGGTGCCTCGCCGGCCGCGAGCCGGATGACGACGTGGCCCTCGTCGTCATCCGCCACCGCACCGCCTGACCCGCACCGCTACGGTCCGCCACATGGACATCCTCTACACCGCCACGGCCCACGCCACCGGTGACGGGCGCAACGGTCACGCCACCTCCGACGACGGGATCCTCGACGTCGACCTCCGCGTGCCACAGGAGCTCGGAGGGTCCGGCGGCGCGACCAACCCGGAGCAGCTGTTCGCGGCCGGGTTCGCGGCGTGCTTCCACTCCGCCATCAAGGTGGTGGCCGGGCGGGACAAGCTCGACGTCACCGGCACCGAGGTGTCCGCCTCCGTCGGCATCGGGATGAACGACCGCGGCGGCTTCGCCCTGGCGGTGGAGCTCGACGTGCACGCACCCGCGCTCGACCGCGCGACCGCGGAGGACCTCGTGGCCAAGGCCCACGAGGTCTGCCCCTACTCGAACGCCACCCGCGGCAACGTCGAGGTCACCCTCACCGTCGTGTGACCGGCGTTCTGTGTGCGCCTGCCACCGCCATGCGGTGCTGGCCGCACACAGAAGCAGATCAGCGTCAGTCGCCGTCGGTCGTCGTCGGCCGGGAGGGCGAGGAGGTTGGCGGCGGCGGCCAGGGCCGTGGCGAGGCCGGCGGCGCGCTCGGCGACGGCCACGAGGTAGGCCTCCGCCATGTCGCTGCGGGCCCGCAGCGGCGGCGCCCCGATGCTCCGCAGCAGCGCGGTGGGATCGGTGGCCGGCACGATCGGCTCGGGATCGGGCAGCGGCGGGACCGGGCGCCAGATGTCGACGGGCTTGGCCTTGCCTCCCCCGCCTCCCCGCTTGCGCTGCGGCGGCCGCTTCCTCGGTTGCTGGGCCATCAGATGTCGTCCTCGGCGAGGAGCTGGTCGGGTCGCAGCCCGAGCGCGGTGCGGAGCTGGTCGGGATCGAGGTCCGCGAGGGAGCTGCTCTTGGGGAGCACGAGGTCGGCGATCCGGCGCTTGCCGCCGACGACCTCCTCCACCCGCTCGTCGACGGTGCCGGGGCACACGAGCCGGTGCGACAGGACGGTGCGCTCCTGACCGATGCGCCAGGCGCGGTCGCGGGCTTGGTCCTCCACCGCGGGGTTCCACCACCGGTCGTAGAGCACGACGTGGTTGGCGGCGGTGAGGTTGAGACCGGTGCCGCCGGCCTTGAGCGACAGCACGATGGCGCCCGGCCCCTCGCCCTCCTGGAACTCCTTGATCATCGCGTCGCGAGCGCCGCGTGCGAGCCCGCCGTGGTAGCAGCGGATCGGGAGCCCGGTGACCTCGGTGAGGTGGTCGGCGAGCCGCACGCCCCAGGTGGCGAACTGCGTGAAGATGAGGATCCGCTCGCCCGCGGAGAAGACCTGCTCCACGACCTCCTCGAGGCGGTTGAGCTTCCCGGACCGACCGGCCAGCGGCTTGTCGTCCTGCTGGTAGTTCCACGGGTGGTTGCAGATCTGCTTGAGCGCCGTGATGGCGGCGAGGATCGCCCCTTGCTTGACGTCGCGCTCGGCGGCCTCCGCCTGCACGACGAGGCCATCGAGCACCGCCTGGTAGAGGCCGATCTGCTCCGCCGTCATCGTGCAGTGGTCGAGCTCGTCGATCCGATCGGGCAGCTCGGCCGCCACGCTCGGCTCGGTCTTGGTGCGGCGGAAGACCAGGATGCCGTTGAGGGCCCGCAGCGCCTGCTCGCCCTCGCCGGACAGCTGGCTGATGAACGTGGTGCGGCCCCCGACGAGGCCCGGGTTGGTGAAGTCGAGGATCGACCAGAGGTCGCCGAGCCCGTTCTCGATCGGGGTGCCCGTGAGCGCGAGCCGGGTGCGCGCGTCGATGCGGCGCAGCACCTGCGAGGTCTCGTTGGTGTGGTTCTTGATGGCCTGGGCCTCGTCGAGCACGACGCGGTCCCAGTCGTGCTGCTCGAGGGCCTCGATGTCGCGGACCGCGGTGCCGTAGGTCGTGATCACGACGTCGGCGCCCGCCACCTCTGCCTCCAGCTCCTCCGCCGACGCGCGCGACGCGCCGTGGTGCACCACGACGCGCAGGCTCGGCGTGAAGCGAGCGGCCTCCGCGGCCCAGTTGCCCACCACGGCGGGCGGCGCGATCACCAGCGAGGGGCCGCCGCCGACGGTGCGGGCGAGGTGGGCGAGGACGGTGGGGGTCTTGCCCAGGCCCATGTCGAGGGCGAGGCAGCCCCCCAGCTCGACGGCGTCGAGGAAGCCGAGCCAGCCGAGCGCCTCGGCCTGGTACGAGCGCAGCTCGCCCACGAAGCCCTCCGGCCGCGTGACGGGGGCGGCCGGCGCGGCGGTGGCCTTGGCCAGCAGGTCGGTGACCCACCCGCTGCCCTCCACGGTGAGTCCGGCGCCGAAGGGCGTGCCCTCGAGACCGACGACCTGGCGCAGGATCTCGGCGCCCGTCATCTGGTCGGCGCCGGCCCGCTCGGCGAGGGCGGCCGCGGCCTCCTTCAGGTCGACCCGGTCGAGCTCCACCCACTTGCCGTGCGAGCGCACGAGCGGTCGGGCCTCCGCCGCCAGGCGGGCGACGTCGGCGGCGGTGAGCTCCACGTCGTCGAAGACGGCCGACCAGCGGACGTCGCTGAGCTGGTTGGCGCCCACGACCGTCTCGCCGGCGGGCTCCACGAAGAGGCGCAGGGCGGGCGTCGGCTTGCGGCGCGAGAGCGCCGGCACCCGGACCTCGAAGCCGGCCGCCTCGAGGGCGGGACCGGTGACGGTCATGAGCTCCCACGCCTCGTCCTGGCTGAGGTACACCTGCCCCCGCCGGAGACCGCCCGCACGGCCGAGCTTGTCGTACAGCCGCTCGAGCCGGACGATCTCGTCGGCGAGGTGCTGCGTGCGCTTGCTGTCGGTGAGGGCCTGCTCGATGGGCAACAGGCCGCCCTCGGCACCGCGACCGAGGACCGACAGGAACCAGGCGTCGCCGCGATCGGGCGGGTCGAGCTGGAGGACGAGCGTGGTCTTGGCCACCCCGCTCACCTGGTTGGCCCACTGGTCGAGCCGCTTCGACACCTCGGCGCCGGCGGGGATCGGCGCCCGGAACGGCGAGCCGTCGAGGCGGGCGACGAAGGCCTCGCCGACGTCGGCGGCGTTGCGGATCACCGGCGGCGTGGCCGGGCGTTCGAGCTTCTCGCCCGCCTCCAGCGCGATCGCGTCCACGACGGCGCCGATCACCTCGAGCGTGACCGTGCGGGGGTCCTTGCGCGAGAGCACCGCGACCGGGCCGGGCATGGCGCCGGCGAGCCGGCTGATGTCGCCGTCGTCGACCCGGGCGGGCGACCAGCGCACGTTCAGGTCCATGACCTTGCCCTCGGAGTGCCGCTGGGTCCGCAGGCTCGGCACGATGCGGCCCTTGGCCACCAGCCCGACCGCCGCGACGGCGACCCGCCCCAGCCAGCGGACGCTCGCGCCGACGCCGTCCTCGTCGCCCTGACCACCGCCGACGGCGACGACCAGCCAGCCCAGTGCTTCTTCGACGGGGATCGACAGGGCGGCGGCGCGCAGACCGTTCGGGAGGGTGACGTCGGCGTGGACGGCCCACCCGAGGCTCGGGCCGCCGAGCGCCTCGAGGCGGTCGGCGAGGTCGGCGTTCGTGTGGGCGACCATGTCGGGGCCGCCCGCCCAGACGACGATCGAGCCGTTCTCCCACGACGCTTGCAGCCGGATCTCGCCGGTGGGGTCCGCGGTGGGGATGAGGACCTCGGACCCGGTGCGGGTGGATCCGATGAGCAGGTCGTAGGCGGCTTCGAGGCGGTCGAGGTCCGCCTCGACGTCGGCCACCACCTGGGCGCGCTCGGGACCCTCGATGCTGCTGACGGACTCGAGGTTGTCCTCGGTCTCGTCCATCAGCCGCTCGAGGATCAAGCGCCATGCGACGGGATCGGCTTCGAGCACCGACCGCTGCTCAGCGGTAGCGATGCCCTCAGCTGCTGCCCACGCCGCGGCTTCGAGAGCACGTGTGAGTTCTGGCATGCGGAGGTCGGCGCCGTCGGCGCCGGAGGCCCACTGGACAGGATACGCCGCGGCGCCTCAGATCACAGCATCTGGGGCTGGGCGAGCGCGACGGCGTTGTCGTGCAGCACGAGCCGGCGGTCCTCGGGCGACAGCGGCTTGGTCTCCGGCACGTAGTCGAGCGGGTGGGGCAGGGCCTCGATGTGGGGCCAGTCGGATCCGAAGATCACGCGATCGGCGCCCATCAGCGACACCACGGTCTCGAGGTCGTCCTCCCAGAACGGGTTGACCCAGACGTGGCGCCGGAACTGCTCCACCGGGTCCTCCCCGAAGTAGCCCGGCATCTTCTTGTCCTGCGAGCGCAGCTTGCGGAACAGGTCGGGCAGGAACTCCGCCCCGTTCTCGATGGACGCGATGCGCAGGTTGGGGAACTTCTTGAAGTGCCCCGCCAGGGTCATCGAGAGCAGGAAGTCGTGGACGGCCTCCTCGATGTTGAAGCTCTTGATGGTGGGGCGGAAGTCGCCCTGGCGGAAGTTCGCCGCGAAGCCGTCCACGGCGTACCCGTTCGACGACTGGCCGCTGTCCCCCGCGTGCACGACCACCGTGATCCCGGCTTCGTTGACGCGTGCCCAGAACGGATCGAACACGGCGTCGAAGGGGCTGCGGCGTCCGGTGACGGTGGTCGGTGCCCCGGCGCGCATCACGATCAGACGGGCCCCGTGATCGAGGGCCCACTCGAGCTCCTCGACCGCCCAGTGCTCGTCGGCGAGCGTGAGGTACGGCGCGGTGAGGATGCGGCCCTCGTAGTCGAACGTCCAGTCCTCGGCGAGCCACCGGTTGAAGGCGCGGAAGGTGATGCAGACCGCCTCGGGATCGTCCTTGAGCGGCTCCTCGTAGATCATCCCGAGGGTGGGGAACAGGAAGCAGCCCGCCAGCCCCTGCTCGTCGAGCACCTGCAGGCGAGCGGCGGGCTCGCGGTACTCCGGCCGGATGGGCTCGTGGTCGCGGAGGAGCTCCAGCGGGTTCACCTGGTTCGGGTTGCCCCGGAAGTACTCGCTCAGGCAGCCGGGCTTGGAGATCGGGTCGAAGGTCGCGTTGGTCACGGCGCGGCTGACCTTGCCGCCCAGCACGTGGTACTGCCGACCGTCGATGGTGGCCCACTGCACCGTGCGAGGCCCCTGCGCCGGGTCGAGGTGGCGGGTGAAGGCGTCGAGCGCCTCGTAGTAGTGGTTGTCCGCGTCCCACACCGGGTGCCCGAGCTCGTCCATGGGCCCAGAGTAGAGGTCTCGCGGCGGCACGGTCCGGGAAGGAAGGGCCCATGGCCACCCCCACCGATCTGCTCGAGCGCATGCTCTCCCCCGCCGAAGCCCGCATCACCATCCCCGCGTCCCCCGAGGACGTCTTCGCCGTGCTGAGCGATCCCGACACCTACCCCGACTGGCTCGCGGGCGCGCAGCGCATCCGCCACGTCGACTCGGCGTTCCCCGCCCCGGGCGCCACGTTCGACCACGAGGTCGGCCCGTCCGAGGGTGCCACCGTCGCCGACGACAGCACGTCGGTCGCGGTCGACGCCCCCCATCGGCTGCAGCTCGAGGTCCACGTCGGACCGGTCACGGGGCTCGTCGACTTCGAGCTCGAGCGCACCGGCGACGGCACGGAGGTGCGCTTCCGCGAGTCCACGACCGGCCGGCTCGGGTTCGCCATGCCGCTGCTCCGCGGGCCCATCCACCTGCGCAACAAGGGCTCGCTCGAGCGGCTCAAGCAGCGCTTCGAGCCGCTGATCATCCCCCTCTGATCAGCCCTTGAGGGAGGGGTGCCGGCTGGCGAGCAGCGGCATCAGCAGCCGACGGGGCGTGAGGTGGCCCACGCCCGCCCCGATCCAGTTCGGCGCGCCAGGGATCACCACCTGGCGTCCCTTCTCGAGCCCCTCGATGCCTTGGGCCGCCACGTCCGACGCCGACACCCACATGAACCGGGGCAGGGAGCTGGCGGCTTCCGACTCGTCGAGGCCCGCGGCCTCCGCGAACTCCGTCTCGACGGGTCCGGGGCACAGGGCCGTCACCGTCACGCCCCGCTTGCGCACCTCCTCGGCCAGCGCGCGGGAGTACGACAGCACGAACGCCTTGGCGGCGGCGTAGCCGGCCTGGCCCGGCAGCGGCTGGAAGGCCGCCACCGAGGCGACGTTGAGCACCGCGCCGTGGCCCCGCGCCACCATCTCGGGCACGAAGGTGCTGCACAGGTGCGCCACGGCCTCGACGTCGGTGCGGATCATCGCCACCTCGCGGGCGGGGTCGCTCTGGTGGATCGGTCCCGAGGTGGAGAACCCGGCGTTGTTGACCAGGATGTCGACGGCGAGGCCCCGCTTCTCGACGGAGGCGGCGAGGGCGTTGCGGTCGGCCTCGTCGCTGAGGTCGCAGACGGTGACGTCGGCGCGCACGCCGTGGGTGGCCGACAGCTCCTCGGCGAGCGCCCGCAGGCGCTCCTCCCGCCGGGCGACGAGCGTGACGCCGTACTTCCGCCGCGCCAGCTGCCGGGCCAGGTCGGACCCGATGCCCGACGAGGCGCCGGTGATGATGCACGTACGGTCCGGGGCGGGCGGCGGAAGGCTCATCGCCGGAGCGTAGGGCAGCGCGCGAAGTCGGCCGTTGGGGCACAGTGGGTGGGCCGATGCGCCACCCGAAGGAGGGCCCATGCGACTCGATGACGACATGCAGCGCGTCGTCCGGGAGCAGTCGCTCGGGTTCGTGGCCACCGTGTGCCCGGACGGCACGGCCAACGTCTCCCCGAAGGGCACGTTGACCGTGTGGGACGACGAGCACCTTGCCTTCCTGCACATCCACTCGCCCGCGCACCGTCGCCAACCTGGCCACCAACCCGTCGGTCGAGATCAACGTGGTCGATCCCTTGGTGCGGAAGGGCTACCGCTTCAAGGGCGAGGCCGAGGTCCTCACCGATGGCGAGCTCCACGACGCCGTCCTCGAGCGCTACGCAGCGCGAGCGTGGGACGGACCGGTCGCGGGTGCGAGCGGTCGTGCTCTTGCGCGTCGACGCGGCGGCGCCGGTCGTCTCCCCCGCCTACGACGCCGGCGCCAGCGAGGAGGACGTCGTGCGGCGCTGGCGCGACCACCACCTCGGCCTGGCGGAGGCTCGGTTGGCCGGGACGGGGCCGAGGACTCGTAGCCGCTCGCCGCGCCGCGCCATGGCAGGCTGCGGTCATGACTGGTCGCGTCGAGTACGACGAGTTCGGGTTGTTCCACGAGAACGCGGCGGAGTTCGGTCTCCCCTATGACGGGCCACCCGTCGTCCGCCGCGCCTCCGTCGAGGTCGGCCCCGGGCGGCACCTGAGCGCGCTGGTGTGGGGCGAGGCACCGCCCGAGCTCGTGCTCCTGCACGGCGGCGCCCAGAACGCCCACACCTGGGACACCGTGGCCATGGCGCTCGGGCGGCCGCTCGTGGCCATCGACCTCCCGGGTCACGGGCACTCGGACGCGCCGTCCGAGGGGAGCCTCGACGTGCGCACCAACGCCGCGGACGTCGCGGCCGTGATCGGCGAGCTGGCGCCGCAGGCGTCCGGCGTGGTCGGCATGTCGCTCGGCGGGTTGACCACGATCGCGCTGGCCGATGGTCACCCGGACCTCGTCCGCAAGGTGGTGCTGGTCGATGTCACGCCACGGGTGGAAGGCCCCGGCGCGGCGGCGATCGTCGCCTTCGTGAACGGGCCCGAGAGCTTCGCCGACTTCGACGAGCTCCTGGCCCGCACCATGGAGTTCAACCCGACTCGCTCGGAGTCGTCGCTGCGCCGCGGCATCCTCCACAACGCCCTCCAACGGGAGGACGGCAGCTGGGTGTGGCGGTACCGGCGCTTCACCGGCGGCAGCGAGTCGCCCGAGCGGTCGCTGCCGGCGGAAGACCTCTGGGACGCGCTCGAGCGGATCGCCGTGCCGATCATGCTCGTGCGCGGGATGCGCGTCGGCTCCGTCGTCGACGACGAGGCCGAGGCCGAGCTCGTCCGCCGTCAGCCCGAGGCTCGCGTCGAGCACGTGGCCGAGGCCGGCCACAGCGTCCAGGGCGACGACCCCCTCCGCCTGGCCGAGCTCCTCGCCGACTTCATCCCCCCACGCTGACCCAACCCCAAGGGCGCGGCGAGGCGGGGCCGGGTGCTCGGTGTCGCCACGCCGCCTCACCGCTGTCCCGTCCACACCGCTTGCGCAGCGTTGTAGCGACAACCGGCCGCCGGGCGAGGAGGTCTGCCCTGTCCGGTCCCGCCGCGCACTTGCGACATGCAACGACGCTCCCGGGCCTGTCGTGTCGCAAGTGCGCGGGGCTCGGGCGTCGCGCGGCCTGCGACAACCAGCGACCCCCACGGTCACCACGTGTCGCAAGTGCGCCTCGCAGGCGCAGCAGTACCGACCGCCCGAGCTGCGCCTCGCCGCGCCCTTGGGGTTGGCCTTCAGCCGCTGGCGCGCTTGGGGCGGGGGACGAGCTCGCCGCCGCAGTTGGGGCAGACGGAGGCCATGCCGTCGGCGCAGGGGACGCAGAAGGTGCACTCGAAGCTGCAGATCCGGGCGTCGGCCGTCTCGGGCAGGGCGGCCTCGCACTTCTCGCAGGCGGCGCGCATCTCGAGCATGGGTGCTCCTCTCAGGGCCAGGGATAGGTGACGCCGGTGAGCTCCTCGCTGAGCTCCCACAGCCGGGCCGCGTCTTCGCGGTCCATGGCCCGGGCGGAGCGACCGACCCGGGTCGGGTGGCCGCGCTGCTCGCGGAACGCGTCGGGGCCCCAGTAGTCGTCGGCGAGCACGTCGGGCATCGTGGCGGCGTAGAGCTGCGGGAGGGCGCCCATGTGGTCGGGCTGGCCCACGAACCGGTCGCCGATCGCGAACAGCGGCTTCAGGATCGCCGCTCCGATCGCCGGGCCGGACGTCAGGTTGGTGGCGGCGTACCCGGGGTGCGCCGCGACGGCGGTGAGGGCCGTGTGCGCGGCGACCGCCCGGCGCTGGAGCTCGGCGCTGAAGAGGAGGTTGGCCAGCTTCGTCTGCCCGTACGCGGCCCACCGCGTGTACCGGTGCCGCTCGAAGAACAGGTCGTCGAGGTTGATCCGACCGAGCTTGTGGGCGTTGGACGCGACGGTCACCACGCGCGGCTCGGGCGCCGCGAGCAGCAAGGGCAGCAGCCGGCCGGTCAGGGCGAAGTGGCCCAGGTGGTTCGTGCCGATCTGGCTCTCGAACCCGTCGGCGGTGACCGACTTGGGCACGGCCATGATCCCGGCGTTGTTCAGCAGGACGTCGAGGTGGTCCAGCTCCCCGGCGAGCTGCTCGGCGCACTCGGCGATCGACGACAGGGACGCCAGGTCGAGGGCGACGACCTCCGGCTCCGGTCCGGTGGCCTGCGCCACCACGGACTCACGCGCCGCCGCCGCCTTGGTCGCGTTGCGACACGCCATGAGCACGCGCGCGCCATGCGCGGCCAGGGCCTCGGACGACCGCAGCCCCAGCCCGCTGTTGGCGCCGGTGACGAGCACCGTGCGGCCCGTCTGGTCGGGGATCTGCGCTGCTGTCCACTTGGCCATGCCGGGATCCTCCCACGGGCTACTTCCGGGCGGACCGCCCGAAGCCGAACAGGTGCTGGGCGACCTTGCGCATCTGGATCTCCTCGGAGCCCTCGGTGATGCGGTAGCGGCGGTGGTGGCGGTAGATGTGCTCGAAGGGCATGTGGCGGCTGTAGCCGACGCCGCCGCAGGTCTGCATGGCTCGGTCGGCGGCGTCGCAGGCCAGCCGGTTGGCGCGGTAGTTGCACATGGCCACCTGGTGGGTGAGCTCCATGTGGTGCCGGTGGTCCATCTGCCACGCCGTCTGGCGGATGAGCTGCCGGAGCATGGCGGCCTCGGTGTGCAGCTCGACGAGCGGGAACTGGATGCCCTGGTTGGTCGACAGCGCCTTGCTCCAGGTCGTGCGACCGTTGGCGTAGGCGACCGCCTCGTCGATGCAGTACTGCGCCGCGCCGAGCGACGACGCCGCCTGCCGGATCCGGTTCTCGTGCACGAACAGCTGCGCCAGCTCGAGCCCGTGGTCGAGGCGACCGAACAAGGCGTTCGGCACCCACGCGCACGTCGGTCATGGTGACCTCGGCGTGGTCGGTGGGCATGTTGAACGTCCACCAGAAGTAGTCGACCGAGAACCCGGGGGCGTCGCACGGCACGAGGAAGGCGCTGATGCCGACCGGCGAGCCAGGGTCGCCCGACGTCCGGGCGAAGATGATGTCGTGGGTGGCGTGGTGCAGCCCCGAGTTGAACCGCTTGTGCCCGTTGAGCACCCACTCGTCACCGTCGGGCACCGCGGTCGTCTCGAGGAACGTGGCGTCGGAGCCGTGGTTCGGCTCGGTGAGCCCGAAGGCGAGCCGGCGCGTGCCGTCGAGGAAGCCGGGCATCCACTCCGCCTTCTGCGCGTCGGTGCCGAAGTCGCGCATCATCAGCACGGTCGGGAAGTTGCCGACGATGGAGCTCTCGTTCTGCAGGTCGTTGAACAGCCCCAGGCCCTTGTGGGCGAGGTGCTCGCGGATGATCGCCATCTCGAGGTTGCTGGCGTCGCGGCCGCCGAACTCGGCCGGCAGGGCGAGGCGCAGCCAGCCGGCCGCGTCGGCGCGGCGCCGCATCTCGCCGCAGCAGCTCCTCCCAGTCGGCGCGGGGCACGCCGTCGTGCTCGAAGTCGGTGCGAGCCCACTCCCGGCGGTGGTCGAAGAACCGCTCGTTGTCGTCCTGGGCCTGGAGGGGCGCGATCTCCTGCTCGATGAACGCGTCCAGCGCGTCCAGGGTGGCCTGGATGTCGGTCGGGATGTCGAAGTCCATCGCCGGAACCTAACGATCTGATCCGCGGCATGATGCGCCGATGCGCATCGGCATCAACGGATCGAGCCTCATCGCCACCAATGCCCCCCTCGCCCAGCTGGTCGAGCACGCCGCGGAGGCGGAAGCAGCGGGGTACACCTCGTACTGGCTGGCCCAGCTCGGCGTGCCCGATGCCCTCACCGCCATCGCCACGATGGGCACGGCGACGAGCACGATCGAGATCGGCACCGCCGTCATCCCCACGTGGTCGCGCCACCCCCTGATGCTCGCCGCCCAGGCGCTGACGACGCAGGAGGCGATCGGCCCTCGCCTCGTGCTGGGCATCGGCCTCGCCCACAAGATCAGCGTCGAGTCGACGCTCAAGATCCCGTTCGCCACCCCGGCCAAGCACATGGACGAGTACCTGCAGGTGCTCCTCCCCGCCCTCACCGACCGCAAGGTGTCATCGACCGGCGACATCTGGTCCGCCGAGACGGAGGGCCTGGGGGGTGACGCGGGTGTGACCGCGCCCTCCGTGATGCTCGCCGCCATGGGTCCCCGGATGCTGCAGCTGGCCGGCGAGCGCACGGACGGCTCGATCCTCTGGCTCAGCGGCCCGAAGGCCATCGCCGACCAGATCAAGCCCGCCCTCGACCGCGCCGCCGCCGGCGCCGGGCGGCCGACCCCGCGCATCGTGGCCAGCGTGCCGGTGTGCGTCACGAGCAAGCCCGACGACGTCAAGGGCTTCGTCGCCGCGATGCTCGCCGGCTACAACGACCTGCCGTCCTACCGAGGCGTCATGGACACCGAGGGCGCAGGCGGTCCGGCCGACGTGTCGCTCATCGGCACCGAGGACGAGGTGCGGGCCGGCCTCGACGCCTTCGCGGCGGCCGGCGCGACCGACTTCGCCGCCGTGGAGCTCATCATCGATCCGAACGACGCCGCCCCCACGAGGGACGCGCTCCTCGGCTGGGGTGCCGACCAGCCCCGCTGAGCCAGATCTGTGGACGTCCACGGTCGCCATGCGAGCGCTGCGTCCACGATCGAGGGCGCTGAGGGGTCGGTGCGCCGGATGTCACAGGTGCGAACGGCACGAGCGGCGACAGGGTGGGAATCCGGCGGAGATTCCCTAGGTTGAGGTGACTTGCACAACGCAAGTCACCTCCTGGAGGTCCCGTGTCCAGCTCTGTCGACTCCAACACCCTCCCCGCCCTGCCCCTTCCCGACGGCGTGATCCTCCCCGGCATGGTGGTGACCATCGCCGCCGAGTCGGAGGAGGCCCAGGCCGCCGCCAGCGCCGCCGCCGACACCGGGGGCGAGCTGCTGCTCGTGCCCAAGGTGGGCGATCGCTTCGCCCGCGTCGGTGCCCTCGCCCGGGTGGAGTCGACCGGCGCACTGCCGGGTGGCACCCAGGCCCTGGTGGTCCGCGCCACGGGTCGAGCCCGCCTCGGAGCCGGCGTGGTCGGCACCGGATCAGGGCTGTGGGTCACGGCCGAGCGCATCGCGGAGGCGCCCGCGACCGACGAGGCCAAGGCCCTCGGGGCGGAGCTGCGCGCCACGCTGCGCGCCCTGTTCGAGCACCTCGGTGACCGGCAGATCCGCGGCATCCTCCGCAGCGTCGACGCCGACGACCCCGGCGGCCTGGCCGACCTCGTCGGCTGGTGGCCGGAGCTCACCACGGAGCGGAAGATCGAGCTGCTCGAGACGGTCGACGTCACCGACCGCGTGCGCCTCGTGCTCGGGTGGGCCAAGGAGGCCCTCGCCGAGAACGAGCTGGTCGAGAAGATCAGCCACGACGTCCGCGAGGGGCTCGACCAGCAGCAGCGGGAGCACCTGCTCCGCCGCCAGATGGAGGCCATCCGCAAGGAGCTGGGCGACGACGACGCCGAGGGCGAGTCGGCCGACGACTACCGCGCGCGCATCGACGCCCTCGAGGCGGCCGGCGTGGCCGAGGACGTCGTGCGGGCCCTGCGCAAGGAGCTCGGCCGCTTCGAGCGGATGCCCGAGCAGAACATGGAGCGCGGCTGGATCCAGGGGTGGCTCGACACCGTGCTCGGCCTGCCGTGGACCGAGCGCACCGACGACGAGCTCGACGTCACCGCCGCCCGCGCCACCCTCGACGCTGACCACACCGGTCTCGACGAGGTGAAGGAGCGCATCGTCGAGCTGCTCGCCGTCCGCAAGCTGCGGGCCGAGCGGGGCCTCGACGAGGAGGGCACCGCACGCCGCAAGCCCGGCGCCATCATCGCCCTGGTCGGCCCGCCAGGCGTCGGCAAGACGTCGCTCGGCGAGTCCGTCGCCAGCGCCCTCGGGCGCCGGTTCGTCCGCGTCGCCCTCGGCGGCGTGCGCGACGAGGCCGAGATCCGCGGTCATCGCCGCACCTACGTCGGCGCGCAGTCGGGCCGGATCGTGAAGGCCATCACCGAGGCCGGCACGATGAACCCCGTCCTGCTGCTCGACGAGGTCGACAAGCTCGGCAGCGACTACCGGGGCGATCCCTCGGCCGCGCTGCTCGAGGTGCTCGACCCCGCCCAGAACCACACCTTCCGCGACCACTACCTCGAGGTCGACCTCGACCTGTCGGACGTGCTCTTCATCGCCACGGCCAACGTGCTGGAGACGATCCCCGGGCCGCTCCTCGACCGGCTCGAGATCATCCGGGTCGACGGCTACACCGAAGACGAGAAGGTCACCATCGCTCGCGACCACCTGCTCCAGCGACAGGTGCGCGGCAACGGCCTGCACGCGGAGGAGGTGGAGGTCAGCGATGCCGCCCTCCACGCCATCGTGGCCGGGTACACCCGCGAAGCCGGCGTGCGTGAGCTCGAGCGCCAGCTCGGCAAGTCGCTGCGCAAGGTCGCGGTCCGGATCGCCGGTGGGGCCGCCACCCCGGTCACGGTCGACGAGGCCGATCTGCCCGACCTCCTGGGCCGCCAGCGCTTCCACGCCGAGGACCTGGCTGACCGCGTGTCGGTGCCGGGCGTGGCCACCGGGCTCGCGGTCACGGGCGCGGGGGGCGACGTGCTGTTCGTCGAAGCCACCTCGATGGAGGGCGAGCCGAGCCTGCAGGTCACCGGACAGCTCGGCGACGTCATGAAGGAGTCCGCCCAGATCGCGCTCTCGTGGGTGCGGAGCCACCGCGGCGAGGTCGACGTGGACGCCGACGATCTGCAGTCGACGCTTCCACGTCCACTTCCCGGCCGGCGCGGTCCCCAAGGACGGCCCCTCGGCCGGCATCACGATGACGACCGCGCTCGTGTCGCTGCTCACCGGGCGACCGGTCCGACCGGAGGTCGGCATGACCGGCGAGGTCACGCTGTCCGGCCGGGTGCTCCCGATCGGCGGGGTGAAGCAGAAGGTGCTGGCCGCCCACCGCGCCGGCCTCACCGAGGTGATCCTCCCGGCCCGCAACGGCCCCGACCTCGACGACCTCCCCGACGAGGTCCGCGAGGCCATGACGGTGCACCTGGTGAGCGACGTGGCCGAGGTCCTCGACCTCGCCCTCGCCGCCGCCTGACCTGGACCGCCGGGTCCTCAGCCGAGGTCGGCGAGGGCCCGGCGGATGAACCGGTCACAGCGGTCCTCGACCTCGGCGAGGGTGACCGGCAGACCGAAGTCGACGTAGCTGCCCCACCACCAGCGCTCCGCGCCCTTGGCGCGGCTGGCCGCCAGGAGGTCCCAGAACGGGCGGTCGGGCACGGCCGCGCCCGTGACCGCCTCGTAGGCCGCCAGCACCTCGTCGCCGGCGGCGAGCCCGGACACCAGCGACACGTCTTGGCGCAGGTAGCAGATGTCGGAGACCGGGTCGCCGAACCCCGCGCCGGTCCAGTCGACGACGCTCGTGAGCCGCCCGCGGGACCACAGCACGTTGCCGGGGTGGTAGTCGTCGTGCAGCAGCGTGGCGGGGCGACGGGCAACGGTCGGCCACACGCGGGCGATGGTGGCCCACAGCTCCGGCTCGACCGCCATCCCGTAGCGCATCGGTGTCGCCTCCTGCGTGTGCAGGTCGAGGCGGGCGCTCTGATCGCGCAGGTTCGGGATGGGCGGTGGGGCGACGTCGTGGATCCGGCACAAGGCGTCGATGAGGCCGGCGATCCAGGGCCGCCGGTCGGCCGGGTCGTTGACGGGGCGTCCCGGCTCGAGGGTCATGATCATGCTGATCGACCCGGAGGCCGAACCGTCCGCGTCGACCCCGAGCAGCCGCGGCGCGGGCACGCCCGCCCGTTCGAGCACCTCGAGCAGGGCCGCCTCCCGCGCCGCCAGGTCGGGCTCGGCCCGGATCCACCCGTCGTCGTTGAACGTGCGCAGCACGGCCGCCGGCGAGTGCCGTCGGGCCGCTCGATGGTGACGGCCCGGTGTTGGTCGAGATCCCGCCCTTGAGCCGGCGCGTGGCCACCACCTCGCCGCCGAGGACCTGGCCGACCCAGCGACGAGCCCGCGGTGGGTCGCTGGCGCAGGTGGGGTTCGACGGCCGAGGTCATCCGGGCGCCATGCTCCCACCAGGTTCAGCCGCCATGCAGGACGCCGTGACCGTGCACATCGATGCGCCACCGGAGGCGGTCTGGGACCTCGTCAGCGACGTCACCAAGATCGGGCGGTACAGCCCCGAGACCTTCGAGGCCGAGTGGCTCGACGGCGCCACCGGACCCGCGTCGGGGCGCTTCCGGGGCCACGTGAAGCGCAACCAGAAGGGTCCGATCTACTGGGCGACCTGCGTGATCACCGTGTGCGAGCCGAACCGGTGCTCGGTTCACCGTCGGGTCGTCGGTCGACAAGGGCCTCAACAACTGGCGCTACGAGCTGAGCCGAGCGGCACGGGCACCGACGTGACCGAGTCGTTTCGGCTCAAGGACATCCTGCCGCTGCGGTGTACTGGGCGCTGCTCGGCTGGGCCGCGGGAAGACGAACCGCGACGGCATGCGCGCCACCCTGGAGCGCATGAAGGCCGAGCCGACCTGAGGGCCGTATCCGGCGATGGCGTTCGAGACCGTCACCGGGTACTGCTGGCCGCAATCCGTCGAGGGCGGGGGCACGGTCGGGCTGCACCTCTCCTCCGCCGGCGGCACGGCCCGTGTCCGTCGAGGTCGCGCGCGTCGGGGCCGAGCGCACGGTCGTGTTCAGCGACGACGGCCGTCCCGGCCGACAGCCACGCCACCCCGACGGACGCCCACCGCCACGGATGCGACTGGCCCGCGGCCCTCGTGCTCGACGTCGACCCGACCTGGCGGTCCGGCTACTACGAGGTCGTCCTGGACATCGACGTCGACGGCAAGCCGCGTCGCAGCCATGCCTTCTTCGTGGTGCGCCCGCCGGTCGACGCGCCCAGCTCGCCGGTGCTGCTGGCCCTGGCCACCAACACCTGGCACGCCTACAACGACTTCGGCGGCCGCAACCTCTACACCGGCGGCACGCAGGTGTCGCTCCAGCGGCCGATGTCCGCCGGGTACCTGTACAAGCCCCCGGGGCTCGGCCGCCGCGTCACCACCACCGCGCCGCCCGACCCGCAGATGGCCGCCCACGTCGGCTACCTGCAGCTCAACCACCTCTCGCCGTACGCGGGGTCGGCGGGGTGGCCCGACTGGGAGCTGCCGTTCCTGCAGTGGGCCGAGGGGAACGGGTACGCCGTCGACGTCGTCACCAACGCCGACCTGGAGGACCACCCCGACGTCCTCCTCGGCGGCGGCCGCTCGCTGTTCCTCTCCGTCGGCCACGACGAGTACTGGTCGGGCCCGATGCGCGACACCGTCGAGGCGTTCATCGGCCGGGGCGGTCAACGCCGCGTTCCTCTCGGGCAACACGTCGTTCTGGCAGGTGCGCCTCGAGGACCCGACGCCGGAGGGACCGGCCGCCACGATGGTCGGCTACAAGGGCTTCTTCAAGCAGGACCCGGTGTTCGGCACCGACCGCGTGGGCGAGCTCACGAGCATCTGGTCCGACCACCTGATCGAGCGGCCCGAGAACCACATGACCGGCGTGAGCTTCGCCCGCGGCGGCTACCACCGCATCGGCAAGCGGGCCACGACCGGCGCCGGCGGCTACACGATCCACCGGCCCGGCCACTGGCTGTTCGACGGCACGGGCCTCGGCTACGGCGACGTGCTCGGCGCGGCGGCCACCACCGTCGGCTACGAGTGCGACGGCTGCGACTTCACCTATCGCGACGGGCTGCCCTACCCCACCGGGGTCGACGGAACGCCCGCCGACTTCGAGATCCTGGGCACCGCACCGGCGGCCCACTTCACCCGCGACACGGCCACCCGACCGCCCGCCCCGAACGAGCCGTCGGAGGTGGAGTTCATCGCGTCGCGGCTGTTCGACGGCAGCCGGGCGCCGGAGGACGTGGAGCGGATCGCCCACGGCCACGCCGTGCTCGGCACCTACACGTCGGCGGCGGGAGGCGTCGTGGTGACGTCGGGCAGCACCGACTGGGCCCACGGCCTGGCCGGCCGCGATCCCCAGGTCGAGCAGATCACGCGCAACATCCTCGACCGTCTCGGCACCTGATCGAAGCGGCTAGTCGCTCCGCAGGAACGAGAAGTGCCCGTCGGCCTCGAGCACGCACCACTCGACGTCGCGCAGGTCGCTGATGCCCTCGGTGCGCGCCGCCTCGAAGAGGTCGGCGAGATCGAGCCGCTCGTTGTGGAGCGCCTCCTTCACCACCGTGCCGTGCTGCACGATCACGACGGGAACGCCCTCGAGCACCCGACCGGCGCGCGGCCAGCGGACGGAGATGGCCGCCGAGGCGACCGTGAGCAGGGCCATGGGCGTGACGGCGAGCATGGCACCGGTGACCGACATGTCCTCCAGGGTCAGGCCCTGCTGGATGAGGTCCCCCATGACGACCAGCACGACGAGGTCGAAGGCCGTGAGCTGGGACAGCTCGCGCTTGCCGAGGCCGCGCAGGACGATCCAGAGGAAGGCGTAGATGGCGACCGAGCGCAGGACGATGCCCATCAGGGAGCCACCCACGTCGTGTACCCGAGCACGACCGATTCGTCCCCGGTCGTCACCGTCGTCATCCCCCGCTTGCGCCCGAAGACGCCGGGCTCGATGCGAGCGTCGAGGACGATCGTGAGCGAGTCGCCGGGCGGCGGGTCGAACGTCCAGATGACGTCGCCGCCCTCGGTCGTGATCTCGGCGGGCTCGGGTTCGAACCCGTTGTCGTCGAAGATCGCGAGGTAGCGCTGGTCGGTGCGGACCTCGATCGGCGCCGTGAAGCCACCGGGGCGCACGACCGCGATCGAGAACGGGGCGGCGAGCGCGCCTCGCGCCCGATCGGCGTAGCGGATGGTCACCCGCAGGTCGCCCGACGTCGCCCGCACCGTGTCCGTGCGCATCCCGAGCTGCTGCGTGACGGCGGCGAGCACGAACAGGCTCAGCACCGAGATGATCCCTCGCCGCCACCACTTCGAGCGGCGGCTGACGGCCAGGCCGTCATCGAGCGGCGCGGTCGACGTGGGGGAACCCGCGCCCGGCCCGTTGGGGTCCTGGTCCATGGATCCACGCTTCCCCGAGACGCGGCGGGTCAGACCCGCTCGGCCGCTCCCGTTCAGGCGATGGCGGCGACCGGAGCGTCCGCGAACTGGGTGCGGTAGAGGTCGGCGTAGCGTCCGCCGGCGCCGAGGAGCTGCAGGTGGGAGCCCTGCTCGACGACGCGGCCGTCCTCCACGACGACGATCACGTCGGCCGCCTTGATGGTGGAGAGCCGGTGGGCGATGACGATGGCGGTGCGGCCGGCGAGCGCGGCGGCGAGGGCGTCTTGCACCGCCACCTCCGACTCCGAGTCGAGGTGGGCGGTGGCCTCGTCGAGGATCACGACGCGAGGCTGCGCGAGGAGCAGGCGGGCGATCGTGAGGCGCTGGCGCTCACCCCCCGAGAGCCGGTAGCCGCGCTCGCCCACCACCGTGTCCAACCCGTCGGGCAGCGACCGCACCAGGGCGTCGAGGCGGGCGCTCGACAACGCGTCCCAGATCTCGTCCTCGCCGGCCTCCGGAGCCGCGTAGGCCAGGTTGGCGCGGATCGTGTCGTGGAACAGGTGCCCGTCCTGGGTCACCACCCCCACCGCGCGCGCGGAGGTCATCGAAGGAGACGTCCCGCACGTCCACGCCGCCCACCGCCACACGACCGGCGTCCGGGTCGTACAGGCGCGGCACGAGCGAGGCGATCGTCGACTTCCCCGCGCCGGACGGGCCGACGAGGGCCATGGTCTGGCCCGCCCCCACCCGAAGCGTCACGCCGTGGAGCACCTCCTCGCCCGCTCGGTCGTCGAGCACCGCCACCTCCTCGAGGGAGGCCAGGGAGATGGACTCGGCGGACGGATAGGCGAACCGCACGTGCGAGAGCTCGACGGCCAGCGGGCCCGGCGGCAGCGGCGTCGTCACCTCGGCCTCCTTGATCAGGGGTTCGATGTCGAGCACCTCGAAGACCCGCTCGAAGCTCACCAGCGCGGTGACGACGTCGAGCCGGGCCGTGGCCAGGGCGGTGAGCGGGGCGTAGAGGCGGTTGAGGAGCAGCGCCATCGTGACGACCGTGCCCGGATCGAGCTCGCCCTGGACCGCCAGGTACCCGCCGAGGCCGTAGATCAGCGCGAGGGCCAGGCCGGAGACGAGCGTGAGGGCGCGGAGGAAGACGGCGGAGGCCATGGCCGATCGCACGCCGATGTCGCGCACGCGGGCGGCCCGCTGCCCGAAGGCCTCGGCCTCCTGCGCGGGGCGGCCGAACAGCTTCACGAGGGTGGCGCCCGGGGCCGAGAAGCGCTCCGTCATCTGGGAGGTCATGGCCGCGTTGTGGGCGGCCGCCTCGCGCTCGAGCACGCCGACGCGTGCGCCGACCCGCCGAGCCGGGATGATGAAGAGCGGCAGCAGGAGGACCGACGAGCAGGGTGATCGACCAGGACAGCCGCACCATCACCGCCGAGCGTGAGCACGAGCACGATCACGTTCGTGACCACACCGGCCAGCGCCGAGGTGAAGGCGCGCTGGGCGCCGATCACGTCGCTGTTCAGCCGGCTGACGAGCGCGCCGGTGCGGGTGCGGGTGAAGAAGGCGATCGGCATGGCCTGCACGTGCTCGAACACCCGCCGGCGCAGATCGAGGATCAAGCCCTCGCCGAGCCGGGACGAGGTCAGGCGTTCGAGCAGGCCGATCGCCGTGTCGAGCAGGGCCACGAGGGCCATCGCCACCGCCAGCGCCACCACCGTCTTGGTCGATCCGCCCTCGACGATGGCGTCGACGGCCTGGCCGGCCAGGAGGGGGATGGCCACGCCGAGGATGGCGCCGCCGGTGGCCAGCAGGAGGAACAGGGTGATCGTGCGGCGGTGCGGGCGCGCGAACTCGGCGACCCGCCGCCAGGTCGCCGCGCGCACCGGCGGGCGGGCCCGTCCGTCGTCCTGCATCGCGCTGCGCAGGGCCATCCACGAGTTCATGTCGCTCATGGCGCCGACTGTAGGAGTTGAAGTTCACTTTAAGTCAAGTACGGTGGTCGCATGACCGCGACGCTGCCGATCGGGGCCCTGGCCGAGCGCACCGGGGTGGCGCCGTCGGCCCTGCGCTTCTACGAGGCCGAGGGCCTCATCCACGCCACCCGCTCGGAGGGCGGCCAACGCCGCTTCTCGCGCGACACGATCCGCCGGGTCTCCTTCGTCCGCGTCGCCCAGCAGGTGGGGCTCACCCTCGACGAGATCCACACGGCGCTGGCGTCGTTGCCGGACAACCGCACCCCCACCGAGAAGGACTGGCACCGGCTCTCGACGTCGTGGCGCCCGCGGCTCGACGAGCAGATCGCACTGCTCGAGCGTCTCCGCGACCGCCTCGACGCCTGCATCGGGTGCGGCTGCCTGTCGCTGCGGGTCTGCCACATCCTCAACCCCGGTGACGTCGTGGGCGAGCGCGGGCCCGGCCCGCGCTACGTGCTCGACGCCGAAGGCGCGACCGCCGACTAGCTGCCGCTGGCCGGCACCTCGGTGGCCGGGTCGCCGTCGACGGCCGCCGAGAGCATCGGCACGAGCCCGTCGAGCAGGTACGGCAGGCTCAGGACGCTCACGAACGAGGTGGCGCCCCCGAGCGGGTCGTCGAAGCTGTCGAGGAACACCTCGCGCGCCTCCTGGTGCACCGCGAACGTCTCGTAGAGCGGTCCTCCCAGCGGTCCGTCGCCGTCCTCGGGGTCGAGCCAGACGATGGCGTCCACGTCGAGCAGGTCGGCGCGCTCGGCGCTCACGTTGCCGCCGTACTCCTCGCCGGTCACCTCCACCAGGTCGGGCGGCAGCTCGAAGCCCAGCGCGGTGAGGAACCGCCCGCGGGCGTCCTCGGGGCCGTACACGAACGTGCCCTCGTAGGGCGTGGCCATGACGGAGCTGCGCTCCGTCGAACTCCGGGTGGTCGGCCGACGACCGCCGCGAACTCGGCCTCCACCTCGGCCACGAGGGCGTCGGCCTCGTCCGGGAGCCCGACCGCGGCGCCCACCGTGCGGGTGAGCTCCTCCCACGGGACGCCGTACTCGACGTAGGCCTCCGGTTGGGCGACCGTGGGCGCGATGGCCGCCAGCTTGTCGTAGTCGTCCGGTGTCAGGCCCGCGTACACGGCGAGGATGAGGTCGGGGCGCTGGGCCGCCACCATCTCGTAGTTCACGGCGGTGCCGTCACCGACGACCACCGGCGTCTCGGCGTCCAGCGCCTCCAGCTCGTCGGTCGCCCACGGCCACACCGCCCCCGGGTGCTCCCCGAACCACTCGGTGGTGCCCACCGGCACGATGCCCAAGCGCCAGGAGAGCGTCCTGCTCCGTGAGCCCGACGGTGACGATGCGCTCCGGGCGGCGCCTCGATCGTCGTCTCACCGTAGGTGTGCTCGATCGTGACGGGGAAGGCCTCGGACCGGTCCTCGGTGGGCGTGCTGTCGGCCGCCGTCGGCTGCCGCCATCGTCGCCTCCGCACGCCCCCAGGGCGAGCGCCCCGGCCAAGGGCACTCCCAGCCACCGCCAACGCCTCGTCGCCTTCGTCATGGCGAGGATGGCTACTACACGGTGTTGTAGACGGTCAACACAATGAGATAGGCATACCTAATGCCTGATCTCCCGCGCACCCGCCCGCTCCTCACCGCCCTCCTCGTGGGCCTCGTCGCCAGCGCCGGCCTGGCCGCCTGCGGCGACGACCAGCCCGAGGCCGCAGCCCCCACCACGCCGGAACCCTCCGGGGCGGCGTACCCGGTGACCATCGAACACGATCTCGGCGAGACGACCATCGACGCCGAGCCCGAGCGCGTCGTCACCGTCGGGCTCACGGAGCAGGACCCGGTGATGGCGCTCGGCACCATCCCGGTGGGCGTCACCGAGTGGTACGGCGAGCAGCCGTACGCCACCTGGCCCTGGGCGACCGCCGCCCTGGGGGCGGGTGAGCCGGAGGTGCTCTCCACCACGGACGGGTTCCAGCTCGAGCGGATCGCGGCCCTCGAGCCCGATCTCATCCTCGGCACGAACGCCGGGCTCGACGAGGACACCTACGCCCAGCTGTCCGCCATCGCCCCGACGCTCGCCCACCCCGAGGGCGAGGAGGGCTACTTCTCGCCGTGGGACCAGCAGACGATGATGATCGGGCAGGCCCTCGGCAAGGCCGAGGAGGCCGAGGCCCTCATCGATGGCATCGACGAGCAGTTCGCGGCGGCCGCCGCCGACCATCCCGGAGTTCGACGGGACGCCGGCGATCTTCCTTCAGAACGCGTTCTACGACGGCGAGGCCATCGCCTACCAGGAGGGGCTCAGCACGCAGTTCCTCACCGACCTCGGGTTCGTGATCCCGTCGGAGCTCGATCCCTTCGTCCAGGAGGCGGAGGGCTCGCAGGCCTACATCCCGCTCGAGCAGCTCTCGGTCCTCGACGCGGGCGAGGTGCTCCTCTGGGCCACCGAGAACGAGAGCGACCGGGCCGCCCTGGAGGCGGAGCCTCTCTACCGCGACCTGGCCGCGGTCCAGGACGGCAAGCTGGTCTTCACCGATGGGCTCACGGCCGGCGCGATCTACTTCACGTCGGTCCTGAGCCTGCCGTACGTGCTGGATGTGCTCGTGCCGGCCCTCGAGTCGACGCTGGCCGGCGAGGGTCCCGCCACCGCCGCGGGCGCCCCCACGGAGGGGTGACCATCACGACGACGCGGTGACACCTGTCCGGTGGGTCCGCGCCGGCACGGGCAGGACCAAGGGCGTCCCGGTGAGCGGGTCGTCGATCACGGCGCAGCGCAAGCCGAACACGTCCGCCACCAGATCGGCCGTGATCACCTCGGCGGGCGTGCCCTCGGCGACGACCGCGCCGTCCTTCATCGCCACGAGGTGGTGGGCGTAGCGACAGGCCAGGTTCAGGTCGTGCAGCACGAGCACGATCGTGCGCCCCTCCATCTCGTTGAGGCGCGCGAGGAGGTCGAGCACCTCCACCTGGTGGGCGAGGTCGAGGAAGGTCGTCGGCTCGTCGAGCAGCATGAGCGGCGTGCCCTGGGCCAGGGCGAGCGCGATCCACACCCGCTGGCGCTGCCCGCCGGAGAGCTCGTCGACGCTCCGATCGGCGAGGTCGGCGATCTCCGTGGCCTCGAGGGCGGCGAGCGACGGCCGCCTCGTCCTCCAGCGAGAACTGGCGCATCCACCGCTGGTGCGGGTGGCGACCGCGGCCGACGAGGTCCGTCACCGTGATGCCCTCCGGCGCGATCGGCTGCTGCGGGAGGATGCCCGAGTCGGGTCGCCACCGTCCGGGTCGGGCTGCCGGTGGATGTCCTGGCCGTCGAGGAGGACGCGTGCCGCCCGCGCGGCTTGAGGAGGCGGGCCAGGCCGCGGAGCAGGGTGGACTTGCCGCACGCGTTGGCCCCGACGATCACCGTGATCGCGACCGGAGGGGATGCGCGATGCGAGAGGTCCGTCGACGACGACGCGGTCGTCGTAGGCGAGGCGGATGCCCGTCGGCGGCGAGGGTGGGGGTGGTCGGTGCGGTCGGTCATGGGGTCCTCGGGGTCAGCCGCCCGAGCCGATGCGGTTGGCCCGGGCGAGCAGGAACAGGAGGTAGGGGGCGCCGAGGATGGCGGTGACGATCCCCACCGGGAGCTCGGTGGGGGCGAACAGGCGCCGAGCGATCAGGTCGGACGCGACTCAGCGAGCAGCGCTCCGAACACCGCCGAGGGCACGAGCCCGAGCGAGCGCTCGCCGACCAGGCGGCGCGCGATCTGGGGGGCCACGAGGGCGACGAACGCGATCGGGCCGGCCGACGCGGTGGCGACCGCGGCCAGCGCGGTGGCGGTGAGCAGGAGCGCGCCGCGCGAGCGCTCCACCCGCGCCGCCCAGGCCGGTGGCGGTGTCGTCGCCCAGCTCGAGCAACCGGAGCTGGCGGCGCCCGGGCGAGCGGCGAGCGGCGCCAGCACGACCAGGGCCAGCGCCGACCGGGCGCACGTGCTCCCAGCCGCGACCGTTGAGGCTCCCGGTGAGCCACACCGTGGCCCGCTGGGCGTCGAAGATCTCGGCCCTCGTCAGCAGGTAGGAGGTGACCGACGCCGAGCATCGCGGTGATCCCGATGCCGACCAGCACCAGCCGGTAGCCGCTCACGCCCTGCTTGTAGGCGAGCAGGTAGACGGCGAGGGCCGCCAGGGTCGCGCCGACGCAGCGCGGCCAGCGGTCACCTGCGTTGGCGGCGCCGTGCGAGCACCACGATCACGAACACCGCGGCCGCGGCGGCGCCGGCGTTGACGCCGATGATGTCCGGGCTGGCCAACGGGTTGCGGGCCAGGCGCTGGAAGATGGCGCCCGACATCCCGAAGGCCGCCCCCACCAGCACGCGCCGTCAGGGCCGCGGGGCAGGCGCAGGGTGCGCACGATGAAGGCGCTGTCCTCGGTGCCGCGGCCGACGAGCGTGGCCAGCACATCGCCGGATCGGGATGGGGAAGTCGCCGACCGACAGGGACCACGCGAACACGCGCGAAGCACAGCGCCGCAGCACGACGAGCGACGACCACACGGCCCGGGTGTGCGACCCGGGTCGACCACCCGAGGCGCGGCCACCGCAGCGACGACCAGGCGGTCGCTGTGCCGGCAGGCGCGGCGATGGCTGGCCATCAGAGCTCCGCCAGCTTGCGGCGGCGCACGAGGGCGATGAAGAACGGGCGCGCCGATCAGCGCGGTGACGATCCCGACCTGCAGCTCGCCGGGCCGGGCGACGACCCGCCCGATGATGTCGGCGGCGAGCAGGAGGATCGGCGCCAGCACCATCGACCACGGCAGCACCCAGCGGTAGTCGGGGCCGCAGATCGCCCGCGCCACGTGCGGCATCGGTCAGCCCCACGAAGGCGATCGGCCCGGCCGCCGCCACCGCGGCGCCGCACAGCATCGACGACGGCGACGGCGGACGAGGAGCCGGGCGAGCTGCACGCGCTGGCCGAGGGACCGAGCCACGTCGTCGCCGAGGGCGAGGGCGTTGAGGGACCGGGCCGACGCCGAGGGCGAGGACGGTGCCGACGCAGGATGAACGGGAACACCTGGACGACCACCGTCGCTTCCGCGGCCGGCCAGCGAGCCGACCACCCAGAACCGGAACTGGTCGAGCGTGGCCAGGTCGGTGAGGAGGACCGCCGTGGTGAGCGACGCCGAGCAGCGAGGCCAGCGCCGCACCGGCCAGCGCCAGCTTGATCGGCGTGGCGCCGCCGCGACCCATCGCGCCGAGCGTGTAGACGACGACGCTCGCCACCGCCGCGCCCGCGAACGCGAACCACACGTAGCCCGTGAGGGAGGTGACCCCGAAGGTGTAGATGCTGATGACGACGGCCAGCGACGCCCCGGCCTCGATCCCCAGGATCCCCGGGTCGGCCAACGGGTTGCGCGTGACCCCCTGCATCACGGCACCCGACAGGCCGAGGGCCACGCCGACGAGCACACCGAGCACCGTCCGCGGCACGCGGAGGCTCCGGACGATGAGGTGGTCGTTCAGGGTGGCGTCGTAGTGCCAGACGGCGTCCCACACGGTGCCGAGGGCCATCGGCTTCGACCCGTAGGCGATCGAGGCGAAGGCCACCACCACGAGCACCGCGAGGGCGAGCAGCAGCCCGGCGCCACGCGTCCACCCGGAGGTGAGGATGCCCCGCCGCTCCGCGGCCCGGCGCGCCAGCAGGTCGCGCCAGCGGACGCACCGGCGGGTCGAGGGCCGGCGCCGCCTGGTGCATGGCCGCGAACGTTAGGCACACCTACTACTCACTGGCAACCGCACCGACGGCGGGACGCCACGCGCGGCCCCGTATCGTCTGGCGACCCCGCCGCGAGGAGGCACGCCATGTCGCTCACCGAGTCCGCCCCGACCGCGCTGCACCGAGCCGAGGCCGACCTCCCGCTGGTCGATCTCGGAGACGCCGGGCTGCTCCAGCTGCTGCAGGTCGACCTCGCCAACGGCGTGTGGATCATCCGCAACGTCTTCAAGCCTGGCCTCACCCTGCAGATCCACAAGCACACCGGGCACGTCTACGCCTTCACCCGGTCCGGTCGGTGGCACTACCTCGAGAGCCCCGAGGCGGTGAACGTCGCCGGCTCCTACCTCTACGAGCCGGCGGGGTCGGTCCACACCCTGCACGTGCCGGCCGACAACGACGGGCCCACCGACGTCTGGTTCGCCATCCACGGCGCCAACCTCAACCTCGACGCCGCGGGCAACGTGGAGATGGTGATCGACGCCGGCTTCATGCTCGACTTCTACCGCGCCCTGTGCCAGGAGCAGCACGGCATCCCCGACCCCCCGGTCATCGTCATCCAGCCCTGACCCCCTCCAACCCCGTCGCAACTCGGGTGCGAACTGCGACAGGAACGCGGCCTTTCGCACCCGAGTTCGTGGACCTCGAGCAACTCGGGTGCGAACGACGACAGGAACGCGGCCTTTCGCACCCGAGTTGCGTCAGGGGTGGGCGGCGGCTGCGGCGGTGGCGGCGGCGTGGCGGGACTCGAGGTAGCGGCGCTCCTGGGCGTTGGTGGCCAGGGCGGCGGCCCGGGCGAAGGCGTCGGCGGCCTCGGTGGGGCGACCGAGGCGTTCGAGGAGGTCGCCGCGGGTCGCGTGGTAGAGGTGGTACTGCTCGAGGCGCAGCTCGTCGACGGCGACGAGCGCCGCCGCCGGACCCTCCACCTCCGCCACGGCCACCGCCCGGTTGAGCTCGATGACGGGTGACGGCGCCAGCGCGACCAGCTGGTCGTAGGTGACGAGGATCTGATCCCAGCGCGTGTCCGCGGCGGTCGGCGCGGCGGAGTGCACGGCGGCGATCGACGCCTGCAGCTGGTACGGCCCGGGCATGCCGCGACGGACGCACGCCGCCACGATGGCCCGACCCTCCTCCGCCTGCGCCTGGTCCCACAGCCCGCGGTCCTGGTCCGACAGGCGGACGAGCGCGCCCGCGGCACCGGTGCGGGCCGGTCGCCGCGACGCGGTGAGCAGCAGCAGGGCCAGCAGGCCGTGCACCTCGGCCTCGTCGGGCATCAGCTCGGCGAGCAGGCGACCGAGTCGGATGGCCTCCGCGCAGAGGTCGTCGCGCGCCAGATCGTCGCCCGCGGAGGCGGTGTACCCCTCGTTGAACACGAGGTAGATCACCGCGAGCACGGCGCGGAGCCGGTCCGGCAGCTCGGCGTCGGCCGGGACGCGATACGGGATCTTGGCGTCCTTGATCTTGCGCTTGGCCCGCACGAGCCGCTGCGCCATCGTCGGCTCCGGCACGAGGAACGCTCTCGCGATCTCGCCGGTCTCGAGCCCGCCGAGCAGGCGGAGGGTGAGGGCCACCTGCGCCTCGGGGGCGAGCGCCGGGTGGCAACAGGTGAAGATGAGCCGCAGGCGATCGTCGCTCACGGGACCGACCTCCTCGGACGGGTCATCGTGCTCGTGCAGCCGGACGGCGTGCACCTGGCGGTCGTGGCGGGTCGACTCGCGCCGCAGGCGGTCGATCGCCCGGTTCCGGGCCGTGGTGAGGATCCAGCCCCCCGGGTTGGGGGGCACCCCGGTGTCCGGCCAGCGCTCCGTCGCCACGACGAACGCCTCCTGGACCGCCTCCTCGGCGACGTCGATGTCGCCGCAGAGGCGGATCAGGGTGGCGACGACCCGACCGCGCTCCTCACGGAAGACGCGCTCGAGGTCGCGTTGGTCGGCCGGCACGCCGGGCTCAGGCCTCGGGCTCGTCCTGGAACGGCCGGACCTCCACGGGCCCGCGGCACGCCGCCGAGGCCTTCTCGGCCCAGGCCAGCGCGGCGTCGAGGTCGGGGGCCTCGATGACCCAGAAGCCACCGAGGAACTCCTTCGTCTCGGCGAAGGGGCCGTCGGTGATCAGCGTGTCGCCCTGGTGGGCTCGCACCATGGTGGCGCTGTCGGGCATCTGGAGGCCGCCGCCGAACACCCAGGCGCCGGTCGCCTGCATCTCGGCGTTGACCTCGTCGACGGCCTTGAAGGCCGCCTGCATGTCCTCGTCGGACATCTGGAAGGCGGCGTCGTCGACGCCGTCGTGGTGCACGGAGAGCATGTACTGCGTCATCGGGATCTCCTCCTCGGACGGAGCCGGCACGGTACCGGCTCACATCCTGTCTACGAACGGAGTCCTCCCCAATCGACACCCTGAGCGAACTTCCTCGATCAGCGGGCCGTGGGCATGTCGAGCGAGACGCGCTGGCGCTCGGCGTCGTCCGGCCAGCGGACGGTGACGGCCTTGCCTCGGGTGTAGAAGGCGACGCCCTCCGGCCCGTGCATGTGGTGCTCGCCGAAGAGCGAGTCCTTCCAGCCCCCGAAGGAGTAGTACGCCATCGGCACGGGAACCGGCACGTTGACCCCGACCATCCCGACGTTCACGCCCCGCACGAAGCGGCGAGCGGCGGACCCGGAGCGCGTGAAGACCGCGGTGCCGTTGCCGTAGGGATTGGCGTTGATCATCCGGAGGGCGGCCTCGAGGTCGTCCGTGCGCAGCACGGACAGCACCGGACCGAAGATCTCGTTCGTGTAGACGTCCATCGAGGTCTCGACGCGGTCGAGCACGGTCGGCCCCACGAAGAACCCCTCCTCGTGACCCGCGACGACCAGGTCCCGGCCATCGACCCGCACCTCGGCGCCCTGTCCTTCGCCCGCGGTGATGAGCCCCACGATGCGGTCGCGCGACTCCCGGGTGATGATCGGACCCATCTCGGACTCGGGGGCTCGACTCGGACCGACCTGCACCGCCCGGGCCTTCGTGTCGAGGACGTCGAGCAGGTCGTCGCCGGCGGGACCGACGGCCACCGCCGCCGAGATCGCCATGCAGCGCTCGCCCGCGGATCCGAACGCGGCCGCCGTGAGGTGCTCGGCGGCGAAGTCGAGGTCCGCGTCGGGGAGGATCACGGCGTGGTTCTTGGCCCCGCCGAGCGCCTGGACGCGCTTCCTGCTCGCCGTGGCGCGCTCGTGCACGTACCGCGCGATCGGGGTCGAGCCGACGAACGAGACCGCCGCCACGTCGGGGTGGTCGAGCAGGGCGTCGACCGCCACCTTGTCCCCGTGGACGACGTTGAACACGCCGTTGGGCAGGCCGGCCTCGGCCAACAGCTCGGCGAGCACCATCGACGCGGAGGGATCGCGCTCGCTCGGCTTGAGCACGAAGGTGTTGCCGCACGCGATGGCCACCGGGAACATCCACATCGGGACCATGGCCGGGAAGTTGAACGGGGTGATGCCGACCACCACGCCGAGCGGCTGACGGAACGAGTACGCATCGACATCCGTCGACACCTGGTCGCTGAACCCCCCTTTGAGGAGGGTGGGGATGCCACAGGCGAACTCGATCACCTCGAGCCCGCGCTGCACCTCGCCCCGGGCGTCGGACAGCACCTTGCCGTGCTCGTCGGAGATCACTCCCGCAAGGCGCTCGGCGTTCGCGCTCACGAGCTCCCGGAACCGGAAGAGCATGGTGGTGCGGGTGCTGGTCGAGGAGTCGGCCCAGATGGTGAAGGCCTTGCTGGCCGCCTGGACCGCCCGGTCGACATCGCCGGGCTCGGCGAGCAAGAGGTCGTGCTGCGGCTGTCCCGTGGCGGGGTTCCAGACCGTGGAGGTCCGGCTGGAGGCGCCGCTCGAGCGGTCGCCGTCGATCCAGTGCTCGATGATGGTCATGGTGGTGGTCCTTGTCAGCGGTGGAGCTCCCGCCAGCATGGCGCGGGTGGGACACTCGTGGCGATGCCAACCCCCGCGGATCGTCCGGTGAACGACGAGGAGCGGCTCCGGGTCGAAGCGCCGGAGCACTACGCGGCCGGGCTCCCAGGGGTCGTCTGGTCGCTGCGCCACATCGGGCGGCACGTCGGCCTGCGGCGCGGGACCCGAACGCTGCTGCAGCTCAACCAGCCCGACGGCTTCGACTGCCCGGGCTGCGCCTGGCCGGAACCCCCGACCACCTCCCGGTTCGAGTTCTGCGAGAACGGCGCCAAGGCGGTCGCCGAGGAGGCCACGTCGGCGCGCGTCGATCGTGCCTTCTTCGCCGATCACCCGATCAGCGACCTCCTGGGCCGCAGCGATCACTGGCTCGGCCAGCAGGGCCGGCTCACGGAGCCGATGTGGCGGCCGCCCGGCGCCGACCGCTACGAGCCCATCTCCTGGGATGCGGCCCTCGACCGCATCAGCCGGCAGCTGCAGGCCACGACCCCGGAGCGGGCGGTGTTCTACACGTCCGGCCGAACGAGCAACGAGGCGGCGTTCGCCTACCAGCTGTTCGTCCGGCTGTTCGGCACGAACAACCTGCCTGACTGCTCGAACATGTGCCACGAGTCCAGCGGCGTGGCCCTCACGGAGACCATCGGCGTCGGCAAGGGCACCGTGTCGCTCGATGACATCCACGAGGCCGAGCTGCTGCTCATCATCGGCCAGAACCCCGGCACCAACCACCCGCGGATGCTCATCGCGCTGGAGGAGGCCAAGCGGCGAGGTGCCCGCGTGGTGGCGATCAACCCGTTGCCGGAGGCCGGGCTGCTCCGGTTCAAGAACCCCCAGCGAGCCGCCGGGCTCGTCGGCCGGGGCACGGCGATCGCCGACCTCTTCCTCCCGATCCGCGTCGGGGCCGACCTCGCCCTCTTCCAGCTCGTCAACCACCTCCTCGTCGGGCGCGACGCGCCCGACGCGCCCGTGCTCGACCACGCGTTCCTGACGGAGCACTGCGATGGCCTGGGCGAGCTGACCGAGCACCTCGGCCAGCTCGACGCCGACGACCTGCTGGCCGCCACGGGCCTCGAACGCGACGACGTCGACCGCCTCGTCGACCTCATCGCCGGGAGCGACCGGATCATCGCGTGCTGGGCGATGGGCCTCACCCAGCACAAGGGAGCCGTGCCGACCATCCGCGAGATCGTCAACACGCTGCTCCTGCGCGGCAGCATCGGTCGCCCGGGCGCCGGTGCCTGCCCCGTGCGCGGCCACAGCAACGTGCAGGGCGACCGCACGATGGGCATCTACGAGCAGCCGAGCGACGACGTTCCTCGACCGCCTCGGTGCGGCGGTCGCCTTCGACCCGCCTCGCCAGCCGGGCTACGACACCGTGGGCGCCATCGAGGCGATGGCGGAGGGTCGGGTCGACGTGTTCGTCGCCATGGGCGGCAACTTCGTGGCCGCGGCCCCGGACACCGACGTGACGAGGGCCGCCCTGGGCCGCTGCGGGCTGACGGTGCAGATCTCCACCAAGCTCAACCGCTCGCACCTGTGCACAGGGGAGGAAGCGCTCCTCCTGCCCTGCCTCGGCCGCACCGAACGCGACACCACCGGCGGTCGCGAGCAGCTGGTCTCCGTCGAGGACTCGATGAGCGTCGTGCACGCCTCGCGGGGAGGAACGAGCCGGCGTCACCGCACCTGCGCAGCGAGGTGGCGATCGTCTGCGACCTGGCCGACCGCACCGTCGGGAGCGAAGCCGTGGACTGGGTTGCGCTGGCCGCCGACTACGACCGCATCCGGGATCTCATCGAGCAGGTCGTGCCTGGCTTCGAGGGGGTCAACGAGCGGGTTCGGGTACCGGGCGGGTTCACCCTCCCCAACGGCCCCCGTGACGACCGCTCGTTCGCAACGGCCACGGGCCGGGCTCGGCTGACGGTCAACCACTTCCAGCCCGTCGAGGTGCCACCGGGGCGGCTGCTCCTGCAGACCATCCGCTCCCACGACCAGTACAACACGACGATCTACGGCCTCGACGACCGCTACCGCGGCATCCACCACGGCCGTCGCGTCCTCCTGGTGGCGACCGACGACCTCGAGGCGCTCGGGTTCAGGGACGGCGAGGTGGTCGACATCGTCAGCGAGTGGCACGACGACGTGGAGCGGCGGGCTCGTGGCTTCCGCCTGGTCGCCTACCCGACGCCACCGGGGACCTGCGCGGCCTACTTCCCGGAGGCCAACGTGCTGGTGCCGCTCGGCAGCACCGCCGACGGCAGCCGAACGCCGACGTCAAAGGCCGTCGTGGTGCGCCTCGAGCGACCCTCGGACTGAGCTCAGAGCTCGAACTCGAACCACACCGCCTTGCCATCCTCCGTCGGCTCGCTCCCCCACCGGGTCGCGAGCTGGTCGAGGATGCGGAGCCCGCGACCGGACGTCGCGAGCGGATCCTGCTGGTTGAGGATGGGGGCCTGCGGCTCGGAGTCGGCCACCTCGACGCGCAGCGTGTCACCGGCCTGGCTCAACCGCAGGGAGTGAGGGGGCCCGGCGTGTCGCACGGCGTTGGTCACGACCTCCGAGACGCAGAGGAGGAGGTCGGCGGCGCGGGGATGCGTCGCGAACCGGGCCTCCACGGCGCGACGGGCGTCCCCCGGGGCCAACGCGTCGGGCGTCAGGGGCATGTTGAGGATCTCCATCGATCGATGCATCCTCCTCCCCACCCGCCTGGCGCTACCCACGGAGGAGGGAGGGCCATCGTGGCCCTCCCGCTCCGTGGTGGGCGGCGCCGATCGTCAGCTCTTGTCGACGCGGTCCTTCACGGCATCGACCGCGTCGTCCGCCTTGTCCTTGATGTCGTTGACGATGCTCTTGGCCTTGCCGGCCGTCTCGTCGGTACGGCCCTCGTTGCGGAGCTCGTCGTTGTCGGTGAGGTCGCCAGCGGCCTGCTTGGCCCGGCCCTTGACCTTGTCGATGTTCTCTCCCATGGGTCTGCCTCCTGGGGGGTTGGGGGTCCTCGAGCGCAGGGGAGCACTCGCCGTCCTGCCTTACCCCGCTCCGTCCCGGACCAGACCGCGTTCGCTGATGTGCCTACCCTGGCGCCGTGACGGAGGACGATCGGGAGCGCGAGCACGACCGGTTCGCCGAGCTCCGGCGCGCCGAGTACCCCGCGCTGCGGGACGAGCTCATCGAGGAGCACCTCTGGTTGGCCCGCCACTGCGCCCGACGCTTCGCGGGCAAGGGAGAAGCCCGCGACGACCTCGAACAGGTGGCCAGCCTCGCCTTGGTGAAGGCGGTGGATCGGTTCGACCCGTCGTTCGGGGTGCGGTTCAGCACGTTCGCCGTGCCCGACCATCACCGGCGAGCTGCGCCGGCACTTCCGGGACCGGACCTGGTCGGTACGGGTGACGAGGCGGCTGAAGGACCTCCACCTCGAGCTGAAGGCGGCCAACGAGCTCCTGAGCCAGGACCTCGGTCGGGCTCCGACGATGGACGAGCTCGCGGAGTCCCTCGACGTGACGGTCGACGAGGTGCTCGAAGCGCTCGAAGCGGGCGCCTCCTACCGAGCGACGAGCCTGACCGTGGGTGGCACGGAGGACGCGGAGCACGACCCCGGCTTCGACGACGAGCAGCTCGGATCGACCGGAGCCCGCGTGGCGTTGGCGGAGGCCATGCGCACCCTGCCCGATCGGGAACGACGGGTCGTCTACCTGCGCTTCTACCTCGGGCTGAGCCAGTCGGAGATCGCCGAGCAGGTCGGGGTCAGCCAGGTGCACGTCTCGCGGATCCTGCGGGCGTCGCTCTCTCAGCTCGAGGAGCAGCTCGGCTCGGCGGACCTCCTCGATGAGTGACCCGTGTAACCTGCGGGCCGTTCTGGTTCCCCCACGTGACACGACGGAGACATGCATGGCACCACCGCAGGACTTCGAGGTCACGATCGAACCGAGCACTGGCGCGGCGACCGTCCGCATCCACGGGGACCTCGACCTGAGCAACGCCGACGCGCTGACCGAAGCGCTCACCGGGGCCGGGGCGTCCGGTCACCCTGTCGTGGCCGATCTCGCCGGCGTCACCTTCATCGATTCGTCGGCGATCACCGCGCTCGTCACCTCGGCGCGGATGCTCACGGCCTCCGGCAACCGGCTCGAGCTGGGAGCGCGCTCCACCGTCGTCGAGCGGGTCCTCGAGATCACCGGCCTGGCCGAGGGCACCGACGACTTCGACGTGCAAGCGGCGGGGCCGGCGCCCGGTGGCTGAGGTCCAGCCGACGACCCTCGAGCTGCGGATGCCTCCGGATCCGCAGCTGCTCCGCGTGCTCCGCCTGGTCGGGAGCGGCCTCGCCTCGCTCGGGCAGCTCGACCTCTCCTCCACCGAGGAGGTCCGGGTGGCGGTCGACGAGCTGGGCGCGGCGCTGATCGCCATGGGCGACGGGAGCCCCATCGACATCACGTTCGATCTGACGCCGGACGCGCTCCTCGTCGAGGGAGCAACGGCGCTCCCCCCGGGCGCCGAGCTCGACGTGGACCCGCTCACGGACCGGATGCTGAGCGTGGTCGCCAGCACCCACGAGTGGTCGGTCCAGGACGGCCGGGCCACCGGCCGCCTCGAGAAGGCGCTCGTCCAGCCGTCGCTGGAGGCCGGGTCCCACTAGGGCGCGTCGTCCGGTCCCCGGTCCACACCGACCGACGGAGCACTAGGGTGCGGCGCCATGGACGAGCAGCCGAGCGCGCCTCGGCGTCGCCGTCAGTCGGACGGTGTTCTCGCTCATCTTCGGGATCCTCGGCGTGCTCGGCGTGTTGGCGAGCGTGCTCGCGATCTGGACCCACCAGGTGCTGTTCGACTCGAGCGCCGTCTCGCAGGCCGTGGAGCAGACGCTGCTCGAGCCGGAGGTCACCGACGCCTTGGCGGCCTACCTCACCGACCAGGTCCTCGACCGCGGTCGACATCGAGCAGCTGGTGGAGGACGAGGTGCCCTCCAACCTCACCGCGATCTCGCCCATCCTCGTCGGCGGCGTGCGGACGATCGTGAACGAGGCGTTCACACGCGTGCTGGAGACCGAGGCCACCCAGGACTTCATCGTCGCGGCGTCCGAGCGAGCGCACGCGGCGGTCATGCGCGTGCTCGAGGGCGGCAGCCTGCGCGACGGCGTCACGGTGGACAACGGCGAGGTGACCCTGAACCTGATCCCGATCGTGGAGCGCGGCTTCGACTCGCTCCAGGACGCGGGGCTGCTGACCCGGGTCAACCTCCCCGACATCGACACCACTGCGCCCCCGGCCGAGCAGATCAGCCAGCTCGAGGACGCCATCGGCCGCTCGCTCCCGGATGACTTCGGGCAGGTCGTCGTGTACGAGAGCGAGCAGATCGCCAAGGCGCAGGCAGCCATCGCCCGTGCGCAGCAGGCCCTCGTGCTCTTCCGCCAGACCGTCATCGTCATCCTGGTGCTGACCGTCTTGAGCCTGGTCGCGAGCGTCCTGCTGGCCAACCGCCGGCGGCGCGCGCTCGTGACCGTGTCGCTCGGGGTCGTCGCCGCCATGGCTATGGGCCGTGCCGTCGTGCGCACCGTCGTGGAGAAGGTCCCGACGTTGGCGGTCAAACCCGGATCGCGGGCGGCCCTGCGCTCGATGGTCGACTCCCTGGCCAGCGGGCTGATGACCGCGGTCACGCTCGCCCTGATCGCCGGGGCCGTGGTCGCCTTGATCTCCTACCTCACCGGACCCAGCCGCACCGCAGTGTCGCTGCGGAACCGCGCCTCGGCGACGGGCTCGTCCGCCACCGCGGTGGCGACGGCCCACCGAGAGGGCGTGGCACTGGCGGCCTTCGGTCTCGCCGTCCTCGTCATCGCCTTCCTCGGGTTCTCGGCCCTGCCGCTGATCGTGGCCTCGCTGCTCGCGGTCGGCGGTGCGGCCGCCCTGTTGCTGCTGCCGGAGACCCCTGCCGATCAGGTCTGAGCATCTGCTCCGCTGTGGATCGACCCGTCCTCTCCGACGGCGACCACGTCCGGAACCTCCTCGGCCGCTACTGCGAGCGCCTCGACGCGGGTGACTTCGCGGGGGTGGGCGCGCTCTTCGCCGATGGCCGCCTGACGACCGACGACGGCACGGTGCTGGCCACCGGCGCCGACGAGGTCGCCGCGTTCTACCGGCGGGGCACCCGGCTCCACGACGGTTCCCCGCGCACCAAGCACCTCGTCGCCGACACCGTCATGGAGGTCGCCCCCGATGGCTCGTCCCTCGTGGCTCGGTCCTCCTACGTCGTGCTCCAGGCGGTGGACGGGGAGCTCGCGCTCCAACCGATCATCGCCGGTCGCTACGTCGACTCGTTCGAGCGCGTCGACGGATGCGTGGACGTGGACGGAGCGTTCCTTCGCCGTCGACCTGCTGGGCGATCTCGCGCGCCACCTCACCTACCAGCTCTGAGCGCCTACCAGGCGACCTCGTCGCAGCCGGTGTGGGTGTCGGGTTCGATCTGCAGGGTGGCGTGGTCGATGTGGTGACGGTCGCGCAGCAAGGACCGGGCCTGATCCAGCACGGCATGGGTGTCGGTGCCACTGCGGACCATCACGTGGGCCGACGCGACGTCCATGTCCGAGGTGAGCGTCCAGACGTGCAGGTCGTGGACGTCCACGACCCCGGCGATCCCCGCCAGCCCTGCCTCGATGGCATCGAGGTCGGTGCCCAACGGCGCCGCCTGGACCAGGATCCGCACCGCCCGCGGCACCGAGCCGCCACGTCCGCGGCAGGATCCACAGCGCGATGCCGATGCCGACGGCGGGGTCGACCCAGCCCCAGTCCGTGGCCTCGATCACGATCGCGGCCACGATGACGGCGACCGACCCGACCGTGTCCGCGAGCACCTCGAGGTAGGCGCCTTCGACGTTGAGCGACTCCTTGGCGCCGGAGCGCAGGAGCGCGAACGCCACCAGGTTGGCGAGCAGCCCGAGGATGGCGACCACCAACATCGGGCCGGCCAGGACGTCGGGCGGGTCGCCGAACTGCCCGAGCGCCGTGACGAGGATGTAGAGGGCGACGCCGATCAGCAGGACGGCGTTGGCCAGTGCCGCCAGGATCTCGAGCCGGTAGAGCCCGAAGGTCTGGTGCCGTCGATCGGTCCCTCGGCTGGCCAGCTGGATCGCGGCCAGCGACATCCCGAGGCCGATGACGTCGGTGAGCATGTGCCCGGCATCGGACAGGAGGGCCAGCGAGTTCGTGGCCAAGCCGGCGACCACCTCCACCACCATGAACACGGCCAGCAGGACGAACGCGGCCGCGAGCCGACCTCGATAGCGCTCGCCGGCCCGGATCGAGCCGTGGGTGTGGTCGTGGTCCGCCGTCATCGTCGTCCAGGCATCCCACGCCGGAGCGCAGACGTCAAGCGGTCTTCGCAGGCGAGCGAGCCGCCGGGAGGAGCAGGTACGCCCCCACGAGGAAGCAGACCGCACCGACGAACGTGCCGAGGTTGACGAGCGTCAGGTTCACCACCTCGCCGGTCGTGGTGAGGGTGAGGGAGGCGATCGCCGAGAGCATGAAGAAGATCGAGCCGACGTAGTTGAGGGCCGCGATCCACCAGTCCTCGTCGTCCCGCCGGACGCACCACAGCCGGTGGCAGACGGCGAGCCAGGCCAGGTGGCTGGCGACCAGGAACGCGACCGAGCCGAACATGTCCGGAGCCCACACGAGACGGTTCGTCTCCTCCGTGTCGAGGCTCGCCAGCATCGCGTCCGCGGTGCTGAAGTTGAAGAAGAACGTCCCCGCCAGCTGCACCTGGCACGGCACGGACGAGGATCCGCGCCCCGTCCTCCCGGGCCGTCAAGAGGAGCTGGCTGGCCGCCGCGGCGGTGAAGAACACCGACCCGACCACGAACGTCACCCCGACGGTGCCGGGGTCGATGTTCTGGGCGTACAGCGGGAACGAGCCGAGCGCGAAGAGGAACGACCCGACCATGAAGAGGACGGCGATGCGCCACCCCAACCCCCGGTCCGCCGACCGCAGCACCCGCCTCCAGATCACGCGTGTCCGACTCCTCGTCAGGTGTGGCTGAACGGGGCCGCCGGCGGCGGCTGCGGCGGCGGGAAGGCCTCGAGGTGGTCGAGCGGCCTTCTGGATCTCGAGCAGCAGCGAGTCGGCGAGGTCCATGCTGAACCCCTCGCGCACGACGATGCGGAGGACGGCCACGTCCGTCGCGTCGGCCGGCATCGTGTAGGCGGGCACCTGCCAACCGGCGGTCCGGAGCTGGTCCGAGACGTGGAACACCGTGTACTTCGACGGGTCGGCCATCCGGAACGAGAGCACCGGGATCGCGGTGCCGTCGCTGATCACCTCGAAGGCACCCATCTCCGCGATCGAGCTCGACAGGTGCACGGCGATGTCGCGCAGCTGCTCCATGATGCGGGTGAACCCCTCCCGTCCGAGGCGCACGAAGTTGTAGTACTGGCCGACGAGCTGGTTCCCGGGCCGGGAGAAGTTGAGCGTGAACGTCGGCATGTCGCCGCCGAGGTAGTTCACGTGGAAGACGAGGTCCGCCGGCAGATCGTCCTGCGACCGCCAGATCACGAAGCCGATGCCCGGGTAGGTGAGGCCGTACTTGTGTCCGGAGACGTTGATGGACTTCACCTGGGGCAGGCGGAAGTCCCACTCGAGGTCCGGATGGAGGAACGGGGCCACGAACCCACCGCTCGCGGCATCGACGTGGATCGGGATGTCGAGCCCGTGCGCCTCGTTGTAGGCGACGACGCGATCGTGGATCTCGCCGATCGGCTCGAACTCGCCCGTGAAGGTGGTGCCGAGGATGGGGATGACGCCGATCGTGTTCTCGTCGACCCGCTCCATGACGTCGTCGGGATCGACCACGTAGCGGTCGTGGGCGACCGGCACATATCGGGGCTCGACGTCCCAGTACCGGCAGAACTTCTCCCACACCACCTGCACGTTGGAGCCCAGCACCATGTTGGGTCGATCGGTCGGCTTGCCGGCGGCCTCCTGGCGCTGCCGCCACCGCCACTTCATGGCCAGGCCCCCGAGCATCACGGCCTCGCTCGAGCCGATGGTGGACACCCCGACCGCGTCGCCGCCGGGGGGCGCGTTGAAGAGGTCGGCGACGATGTTCACGCAACGCCGCTCGATCTCGGCGGTCTGCGGGTACTCGTCCTTGTCGATCATGTTCTTGTCGAAGGTCTCCGCCATCAGGCGATCGGCCTCCGGCTCCATCCACGTCGTGACGAAGGTCGCCATGTTGAGGCGCGAGCTCCCGTCGAGCAGGAGCTCATCGTGGATCATCCGATAGACGGCGGCCGCCGGCGCCTCGTCGTCGGGCATGCGGTTCTTGGGCACCGGGCGCATGTTGAGCCGGCCCGCGTAGGCCGGAGCGATGTCGTCATCGTCGCGGACGTGTCGGTGGACCATGCGTAGCGCCTCCATTGGTCCTATTCGGATCGTCGATCACCCACTTGGGGTGATGCACGTGGCTTCAACGGCTGCTTGGATGAGCGGCGGCTACCATCCGGCAGCTACTCGACCTCAGGTCGAAGAAATGTGAGGAACGATCAAATGGGCTGCCTCTTCGTGATCCTCGGCGGCCTTGCGCCCCGGTTCGCGTTCTTCATCTACTGGATCATGCGGCCGGCGCAGGTCGATGCCGCGTTCGACACGTGGATCTTCCCGCTCCTCGGCATCATCTTCCTGCCGCTGGCCACGCTCCTCTACGCCGTGCTGTGGACCGTCGGAGGGCTGAGCGGCTGGGCGTGGTTCTGGGTCATCCTCGCCGCCCTCGTCGACATCGCCCACTCCGCCACGGCGGCCGCCAACCGCCAGCAGCTCAGCTCCCCGGGCTACCAGAGCGGCACGCCGACCTGAGACGCGCGTCGCGAGGAGCTGAGGTCCCGCGCGTGGACGTCGGGCTGACGTCCACGCGAGCCGGCCTCAGATGCCGAGGATCTGGGCCTTCTTGGCCGCGAACTCCTCGTCGGTGAGGATGCCCTGCGAGTGGAGCTCGGCGAGCTTGGTCAGCTGGGCCATGTCGTCCGGCGGGGCTTCCGCCGGCGGTGGTGCGTACTGCTGGGGCGGTGGCGCGTACTGCTGCTGGGCCTCCGCGCTCCTGCTCGGCGTACTGCTGGTCTTGATGGTGCCTGACACCGCCGGAGACGGCAGTGGCCGTCCCGACGACTGCCGCGGTGCGCAGCAGGGGCCTTCCTCGTCGTCGCATCATGGTTCGGTTCCTCTCGTTCGGTGCTCGTGATCTCGATCGTCGCGTCGTGCTGAGCTCAGCTCGCCGCCAACACTTCGTCGACGACGTCCTTGGGGATGCGGATGGAAGCGAGCAGCTCGCCCCCAGAGCCGATGACGGCGTCACGGAACTTCGTGGCCCACACGTGCTCGAAGAGCAGGATCGCGGCGGACGAGTTCGGTGCGAGGTCGGCGCCGAGATCTTCGATGTCCTCGTCGGACAGCATCCCGCTCGGATCGGGACAGTAGGGACGGAACGCGTCGCCCGTGCCCGCCTCCACGTCGGCGAGCTCCACGCCCACCACGTCGCCCGCCTCGTCCTTGAGGACGAACACCAGGTCGATCACCCGGATCAACCCCGACTCGACGAGCTCGGCGAGCGCGGGGGCGGCCTCCCCGGTGAACTGGTTCCCTGGGAACCCGACGACCAAGATCTCGACCGGTCCGATGTCCATCGCGTTGCTCCCTCGATTGATTCGCTGCGAATGACGGTCGCTGACAGAGCTGCGCGTTGATGGACGTGAGCGATGGGCAACCGGAGCGGTCACCTTGGCATGGCTACGGTCCATCGGCAAGGCCATGCCAGGAGAGGGACGGACGAGGTGGAGAACGAGGCGCAATGGGAGCAGCATGCGGGCTGGTGGCAGCGCGAGTACTCCGCGGGGGCTGACCCCGAGTACGAGGACCAGATCCTGCCGCTGGTCGCCGGCCACGTCCGAGGAGCGCGCCGGGTGCTCGACGTCGGGTGCGGGGAGGGCCAGGTCGCCCGGCACATCGCGAGCCATGGGTGCGACGGTGGTGGGCGTCGATCCCACCGCCAGCCAGCTCTCCGTTGCTCGTGCGCGGGCAGGCGGCCCCCACTACCTCCGCGCACGCGCCGAAGCGCTGCCCTGTGCGAGCCGCGCGTTCGACACCGTCGTGCTCTGCCTCGCCCTGGAGCACGTCGACGCCTTCGAGACGGCCATCCACGAGGTCGCCCGGGTCCTCGAACCCGGCGGCCGGTTCGTGCTGGTCCTGTGCCACCCGCTGCTCCAAGCTCCGGGCGCCGGCTGGATCGACGACCAGATCGTCGGGGAGCAGTACTGGCGGATCGGCGCCTACCTCCAAGAGGAGCGAGCATTCGACGAGGTGGCTCCAGGGGTCGACCTGCTGTTCATCCACCGCCCGCTGAGTCGCTACGTCCACGCGATGGGCGAGGCGGGCCTCCTCATCGATGACATGATCGAGGAGCCACCGCCCGCCAGGCTCACGGCCGAGGAGTGGGACTTCCCGGCGGCCGCCACGATCCCCCGGATGATGCTCGTGCGCGCGGTCCGATCCCGAGAGGACGTTGAGCGAGCATGAGCGACCCGTGCTGCTCTCCCGACCGGGAACCCTCGGCCCCGCAAGGGACCGCGCCCGCGCCTCCGCCTTCGGGCGACGCACCGACGCACGAGACGACCGGGACGATGGTGGTGCTGAACGGCGGCACGTTCGCGATGGGCAGCGACGACCAGTGGGCCTACCCGGAGGACGGCGAGGGCCCGGTGCGCCAGGTGACGCTCTCCCCGTTCGCCATCGACCGCTCGCCGGTGACCAACGAGGCGTTCCGTTCGTTCGTGGAGGCCACGGGTCACGTCACCGAGAGCGAGCGCTTCGGCTGGTCGTTCGTGTTCGGCGGGCTGCTCCCCGACGACTTCCCCGACACGCGCGGCGTCGCGCAGGCGCCGTGGTGGCGACAGGTCTTCGGCGCCGACTGGCAGCATCCCGCCGGACCGCACGACGACATCGAAGCCCGGCTCGACCACCCCGTCGTCCACGTGTCGTGGAACGACGCCACGGCGTTCGCTCGTTGGGCGGGCAAGCGGCTGCCGACCGAGGCGGAGTGGGAGCACGCGGCGCGGGGCGGGCTGGAGGGGGCCGTCTTCCCCTGGGGGGACGAGCTCGAGCCAGGCGGCGAGCACCGCATGAACGTGTGGCAAGGCGACCTTCCCCGCCACCAACACGCTCGCCGACGGGTTCCTCGGGACCTCGCCGGTGGGATCGTTCCCGCCGAACGGCCACGGGCTGGTCGACACCACCGGGAACGTGTGGGAGTGGGTCGCCGACCGGTTCACCACCCAGCATCCCGCCGGCGCCCTCGTCGACCCGGCCGGTCCCGCGCAGGGCGACGGTCGGGTGCAGCGAGGGGGCTCGTACCTGTGCCATGCCTCCTACTGCCGCCGCTACCGGGTGGCCGCCCGCATGAGCTCGACCCCGGACTCGGCCGCCGGGAACGTCGGGTTCCGCTGCGCGATGACGAACCCGCCGCCCGGCGGCTGACGTCGGAGGTCTGGGTCAGGCCCGCCCGGCGAGGTACTTGGCGTAGCCGTCGGCCAGCGCCCGCAGCTCCGGGTCGGCCTGGAAGCGCTCCTCGAACTTCTCCCGCGCCGCGGCGCGCTTGGCGGGGAAGTACTCCGTGGGCCAGTACCCCTCGTGGGGCCGGTAGCCCTTGAGCACGTTGCGGGCGACCGTGGCCTTGTGGACCTCGTCGACGCCGTCGGCGATGCCCATCGTCGGCGCGCCCGCGTACATGGCCTGCAGGGGCGTGAGGTTCGTGGTGCCGAGCGAGCCGAGGATGTGCAGCGCGTTGAACGACACCTCGCGCAGCACCTTCGCCATGGAGTACTTGACCGCGGCGATGTCGGTGCGGGTCTCCTGCGTGCTCGTGTTGTCGATCTTCCAGGCCGTCTCGAGCACGAACAGGCGCAGCATGCGGATCTGGGCGTAGGAGTCGGCGATCTTCTCCTGCACCATCTGGTGCTCGGCGATCGTCTTGCCGTGCGACTCGCGCGACAGGGCCCGCTCGCACATCATGTCGAAGGCGAGCTTGCACTGGGCGATCGTCCGCATGGCGTGGTGGATGCGACCGCCGCCAAGGCGGCGCTGGGCCAGCACCTTGGCGCCGTCCTCCGGTCCGAGGAGGTGGTCGAGGGGCACGCGCACCTCGTTGTAGATGATGTGGTTGTGGTTGCGGGGCTCCGGCTGGATCTCGACGCCGGGCGTCTCGCGCGGCACGACGTACATGCCGTTGGTGCACATGACGAAGAGGATGTCGGCGACGCGGCCGGCGCTCGTGAACCACTTCTCGCCGTTGATCACCCACTCGTCGCCGTCGCGGGTGGCGTAGGTCTTGAACAGGTTCGGGTCCGACCCGCCCTGCGGCTCGGTCATCGAGTAGGCCGACCACATCTCCTGGTTGAGCATCGGCTTGAGCCAGCGCTCCTTCTGCTCCTCCGTCCCGTAGGCGGCGAGCATCTCCATGTTGCCGGTGTCGGGGGCCGCCGCTCCGAACATCTGGGGCGCGGACGGGTACCGACCCAGGATCTCGTTCAGCAGGCCGAGCTTGAGCTGGCCGTAGCCGGGGCCGCCGAGGTCCTCGTCGAGGAAGATCGCCCAGAGGCCCTGGGCCTTGACCTGGTCCTGCAGCTCCTTGACGAGCCCCTTGATCCTGGGATCCGGGGACCGGACGGCGTAGGGGAACACGTACTCGAGCGGCTCCACCTCCTCACGGCAGAACTGCTCGACCCAGTCGAGCTTTGCCTGGAACTCCGGCTCGGTGGAGAAGTCCCACCCCATAGCTGACCCCCATCTTCGAAAGACGCCTCGTGCGTGTGAGGTGATCCTAGGTGGGGGCGCCCTCCGCGCCGAAGGCCGAGTCGAGCTCGTCCCGCAGCACCCGCCGCAGGAGCTTGCCGGTCTCGCTGAACGGGAGCTCGTCGGTGACCCGGATCCGCTCCGGCGTGCGGGCCGAGCGCAGCCGGCTCCGGACGTGGCCGCGCAGCTCCTCCTCGGTCGCCTCCGCCCCGGGTTCGAGCACCACTGCCGCGACCACCCGCTCGCCCCACTCGGCGTCGGGGATGCCGACGACGGCCGCGGCCGCGACGGCCGGGTGCTCGAGCAGGACGTCCTCGATCTCGCCCGGGGACAGGTTCTCGCCGCCGCGCACGATCACGTCATCGAGCCGCCCGTGCACGAACAGGTACCCGTCGCCGTCGACCCGGCCGGCGTCGCGGGTGTTGAACCAGCCGTCGACGACGGTGTCCGTGCGTCCGAGGTACTCCCCGGACACCTGCTCACCGCGCACCCAGATCTCCCCGACCTCGCCGTCGGACAGGACCGCGCCCTCGGCGTCGCGGATCGACACCTCCACGCCGGGCAGCGCGCGTCCCACGGAACCGAGCCGCGCCCGCACCGTGGGGTCCTCGCTGCTGAAGGCCGTCCGGTGATCCTCCGGGCCGAGCACGGCGACCGTGCTCGACGTCTCCGTGAGCCCGTAGGCGTTCACCAGGTCGAGCCCCTCGAGGAGGACCATGGCCCGCTCCACCACCGCGCGCGGCATCGGGCCCCCGCCGTAGGCGAGCGAGCGCAACGTGGGCAGACCGGCGCCGTCCGCCTCGACGACGTCGAGGATGCGCCCGAGCATCGTCGGGACGACCATCGCGTGCGTGACGGACTCGGCCCGGACGGCTGCCACCCAGGCCTCCGGATCGAAGCGCTCGAGCTGCACCACGCGGCGGCCGACGTAGGTCGTCGACAGCACCGACGACACGGAGGCGATGTGGTACGGCGGCACGCTCACGATGGCGGCCTCGTCTTCCCCCGCGCCGCCGAACTCGACCGAGCTGACGAGGTACGACGCCAGGTTCCGGTGCCGCAGGACGGCCGCCTTCGGCTCACCGGTGGTGCCGCTGGTGAAGAGGAGCACGGCGGTGGCGTCCGGGTCACACCCCCAGCCGTCGGTCTCCGGCACCGTCTCATCCGCAACCGCGGCGAGGAACGAGTCCCGCTCCATGACGCTCGATGCCTTCGATCCCGCTGAGGCGCGCGGCGACGCCGGCACCGGCGACGACCACCGCCGGCGTGGTGCGCTCGACGATCGCCCGCAGCCGGTCGTCGGCCAGGCGGTAGCTCACCGGCACGTACGGCTTGCCCGCGATGGCGGCGCCGTAGAGGGCGATCGGGACGGCGGGCGAGTTCTCGTCCACCAACACCACGTGGGCGCCGGCGGCTCGGGCCAGGAGGGTGCCCGCCCGGCGAGCGCGCTGCGCGAGCGCCGCGAACGTGAGCCCTCCATCGAGGGATCCGACCGCGACGCGGTCCCCGAGGCCGTCCCCCGCCATCTCCAGGACCATGCCGACGTGCACGGCGACCTCAGTCGGAGGACGGGAGGGGCTTGGCGCCCTTGATGTTCAGGGGTGCCTCGCCCGCGGCGAGGCTGCCGGCGCCGGGCTTGGTGCACAGCAGCTCGAGCGACTCGTCCTCGGTGACGTACCGCTTGCCCATGAGCGTCCCCGCGTCGAACGGCGCCACCGGCGGGCCCGCCGGCTCCGACTCGGAGTCCACGGGCGCCATCGGCGCCCCGCCACACCGGAGGTCGACCTCCGCACCGGGGGTCCTCACGACCACCACCTCGGTCTCGCAGGTCGTCGACCGCAGTCGCAGCCCCGGCTTCGGCACCACCGTCATCGTCGCTCCCCCGGGCTGCTCAGGATCTGGTCCCGCAACCTTGCCTCGCGACCGTCAGGGTCGGCTACTCGAACGCGCCGGTGCGAGCGCGTCATCGCGCTCGCACCGGGAAGGGACCGTTCGTCCGGTTGGGACTAGGTGGCAAGGCGACGGTCGTCCACGTGCTCGTCGACGTGGTGGCCCCGGAAGGCCGGGAGCACGAGCGCCGAGAGGGCCACGATCCCGCCGACGATGGCGAGCGGCACGCCCATGCCCTCTTCGATGCCGAGCTCGGTCGGGAGCTCATCGGCGGCCGAGGCGATCACCACGCCCGCGACGACCAGTGCAGCGCCGATGAACACGCTCAACGCCCGCCCTCGGTAGTCCGCGCCGGCGGCGATCAGCAACAGGCCGACACCGATCTCGGCCAGGCCGAGCCAGGCGGTGTGGGTGAAGCCCAGCACCTCGACCACGGGGGTCGACAGGTCATCGCCGATGCCCGCCCTGAGCAGGGCGACGATCCCGACGATCAGGAACCCCAGACCCGCCGCCAGCGAGACGATCTGGCCGGGAGCGAACTCCCAGCGCCTCTCGCGTACCGAGGTCGTCATCCGGCTGTCGACGGTGTCTGGACTGTCCATCTGTGTCGTTCGGTGTGCTTGCATGCTGCCTTCTCCTTCGCAGGGAACGGCACCCTCCTTCCCCGAGCCGATCCAGGTGAGACCTCCTGCGGGCCGGGCAGGGCCTTCAGTCGCCGAACATGGCCGGCAGCACGGCCCCTTCGCCCAGCAGCAGGAGGGTGCCGACGGTGAGGCTGAAGGTGGCGGTGATGACGGCGAGGGTCGTCATCACCGCTCGGTTGCTGACCACGCGGCTGAACCCGAAGGTGCTCGTGGCCGCCACCAGCGTGTTGGACGCGAGCAGGCCGGCCACGAAGCAGAGCAGGAGCCCCACACTCGTCGGACGTCCGGTGGCATGGGCCGCGGCGGCGAACACGACGACCTGGGTGGGTGTCTCGGCGCCGACCCCGTGCAGGACCCCGATCCCGAACGATGACCAGGTGCCGTAGCGGACGAACGGATCGCGGGGCACGACCGCTACGTGGCGGTGCAGGTGGCGGTGCTGCACCGTGACGGCGACGTCGGCTTCTCGTGGATCGCACCCGTCTGCGTCGGCGAGGACCTCCGCCGGGTGCGTGTGGTCGTGCATCGGTCCGTCGTGATCGTGCGGGTGGGAGTGCTCGATGACGACCTGCTCGCTTGCCGAGCCTCGCCTCGCCAGCAGGCGGCGAACCGCCTCGACGAGCAGCATCCACCGGCTGCGAAGCGGGGGCGCGGCGCCGGTCGTCACCGCCGTCCACACCATCCAGATCCCGAGCGCGACGAGGGAGACGCCGACGAAGCGCTCCATCACGAGATCCACGGAGTCGGGAACCCGCTCGGCGAACAGGATCGCGGCGCAGCCGAGCACGATGACCATCGCCGCGTGACCGAGCGCGTACAGGGTCGCCAACCCCATGGAGCGTCGACGCGAGGTCTGCGAACCGGTGAGGTCGGTGAGGGCCGCGATGTGGTCCCAATCGAACCCGTGCCGGAACCCGAAGGCCACGGCGGCCACGAAGACGCTGGACGCGAGCAGCTCGATCACGTCGTCAACGCCTCGCGCTCGGCGATGATCTCGACCCGGACCGCGACCTCTGGTTCGACGCGGAGGAACAGGATGCGCGGTGGCTCCATCCCGAAGTCGCGGACGTCGAACGTCGAGTGGCCCTCGAGCCGGACCGTGCGGTCGTCGACCACCTCCAGGGACATCTCGTCCTCACAGGACCGCGACGTGCCGCGGAACGCCAGGTCGCCGCGCACGCGGTAGCGGGTGGTTCCGTCGACGCGCTCCAGGGCGGTGAGCACGCCATCGATGGTGGGGAACCGCTTGGCATCCACCTGCTTGCGCAGCTCCCGGTCCTCCAGCGGGTTTCCCGACGACAGGCGCTCGACCGGCAGCGACAGCTTGCCCGCGGGAGGTGCCGCAAAGGTGACCCCGTCGCGGTCGGACGCGTCCATGTCGACGAAGCCTTCGAGCCCATCCGTCGAGGAGTGGATGGGGTGCAGGCTCGATCTCGCATCGATCCACACCCGAGACCGCTCGGGGACGATCCGGTAGCGCGTCGCCGGCGCCTGCGGAGCCATCAGGTTCCGATGAGCTGCGAGCTGAGGTCCCACAGGCGAGCCGCCGCGTCCGGGTCGACGGAGTAGGCCATGACGCCGAGCGGCTTCGACCCGAAGGCCCTGATCTCGGCCTCCTGGGCCGCGGCCGCCGCGGGATCGTCGAGCTGCGGCACCAGCGGAGCGACATCGCAGTTCTCGCAGTAGAGGCCACCGAGGCCCGCGAGCTGCGGGACTCGTCGCGCACCAGACGCTCGTCGCGGCGCCCTGCGCCGGGCTCTTCATGTTCCGGGCCGGATCGATGATCGGGTCGCCGTCCTCGTCGACGAGGCCCAGGCTCTGGAGATCCTTCGTGGACGTGTGGTTCGCAACGCTCGTGACGATGCTCCCGGGGTGGAGGGCGAACCCCCTGATGCCGTCGTCCTCTCCCCGTCGGTCGAGCTCGACGGCGAACAGGTTGTTGCCGGTCTTCGACTGCCCGTAGGCGCCCAACGGGTCGTAGGCGCGCCGCTCGTAGTTCGGGTCGTCCCACACGATCGGTGAGTGACGATGCCCCCACGACGAGACGTTGACCACGCGAGCGCCCTCGGCCCGCTGGAGGGCGGGCCAGAGCCCGACCGTGAGCTGGAAGTGCCCGAGGTGGTTCGTGGCCAGCTGTGACTCGTAGCCGCGCCCGTCCCGCTCGAGCGGCACCATCATGATCCCCGCGTTGTTCACCAGGATGTGCAACGGCCGGCCGGAGGCGACGAACCGGCTCGCGAACGCCTCGATGGACGACGGATCCAGAAGGTCCATCGACTCGACGTCGACGCCCTCCATCCCCGCCAGTCCGGCGACGGCTCGAGCGCTGTCGCGCGCGACCACGACGACCGACGCTCCCGCGTCGCGGAGGGCGCGCACCGTCTCCACCCCGATCCCCGCGTGGCCGCCGGTGACGATGGCCACCTGGCCGCTCAGGTCGATGCCGTCGGCCACCTCAGCGGCGGTCGTGGAGGCGCCGAACCCGGAGCCGAGTGGTCGTTGGGGCGCGACCATCTCGCCTGTCTACCGCAGGAGGTCTGCCGTCCGGTCGAGCAACCATCCGGCTGGACGAATATAAGCATATACGCATATGATCGAGCCATGGACGAGACCTTCCCCATCGCCGACCACCTGCGCTTGATGAGCCGGGCGGTGCGCGACGAGGAGCGCGACGGGCGACCCGGTCGGACCGTCGTGGCTCGAGCGCACCTTCGAGACCGCGATCGAGGATCTCTGGGACGCGATCACCTCCGCCGAGCGGATCCCGCGCTGGTTCCTCCCGATCAGCGGCGACCTCCGCCTCGGCGGTCGCTACCAGCTCGAGGGCCATGCCGGCGGTGAGATCACGGCCTGCGATGCGCCGCACCACGTGGCCATGACCTGGGAGTTCAGCGGGGACGTCAGCTGGGTGGATGTCCGACTGACCGAGGTGGGCGACGGAACGCACCTCGTGCTCGAGCACACCGCCCGCGTGACCCCCGAGTGGGAGGAGCGGGGCTTCGGACCCGGCGCCGTCGGCATCGGTTGGGAGATGATGCTGCTCGGCCTGGCCCACCACGTGCCGTCCGGCGAGGCGATCGACCCGGCCGACGCCATGGCCTGGCAGAGCTCCGACGAAGCCAAGGCGTTCATGCGCCTCAGCAGCGACGCCTGGTGCGCCGCCGACATCGCCGGGGGCACCGCGGCGGACGTCGCTCGGGCGGCCGCCGACCGCACGATCGAGGCGTACACCGCGGAGGGCTGATGCACGCCTTCGACGTGCTCGGCGACCCGGTGCGCCGCCGGATCATCGAGCTCCTCGCCACCGGCGAGCACACCTCCGGCGCCGTGGTCGACGTGATCCGGACGGAGTTCGGCCTGTCGCAACCCGGGGTGTCCCAGCACCTCCGGGTGCTGCGCGAGAACGGCTTCGCCAACGTGCGCCAGGCCGGCACGCGGCGGATCTACGCCCTCGAGGCCCAACCGCTCCAGGAGGTCGACGCCTGGCTCGATCCCTTGCGGCGCTTCTGGGAGCAACGCCTCGACGCGCTGGGCACGGAGATCGCCAGAGGCAAGCGCTCGCGTGCGACTCGCTGACGGCCGCCGGCGTCGGCCCGCGGTCGAACCTCGTGGTGGGTACGGTCGACCGCATGCGCCGAGCCATCTGGACGAACGAGGGCATCGAGGTCGTCGAGGAGGAGCCGGGGCCGCTCGAGCCTGGGTGGGTGCGGCTGCAGGTCGAGGCCTGTGGGATCTGCGGCAGCGACCTCCACTTCTTCCACGGTCAGGTCCGCAAGCCGCTGGGCACGTCGCCGGGCCACGAGCTGGCCGGCACCGTCGTGGACGGGCCAGCCGGCCTGGCGGATGTCCGCTACGCCGTCTCCCCCAACGTCACGTGCGGAGGGTCGTGCGCCTTCTGCCAGAGCGGGCGCACCCACCTGTGCGGCAAGGGCGGCCCGGGCATCGGCCTCGGACGGCACGGCGGGCTCGCTGAGCTCGTCGATGCTCCCCTGATCAACCTGGCCCCCGTCCCCGACGGGGTCGACCCGGTCACGGCGTCGCTCACCGAGCCCCTGGCCGTCACGGTGCACGGGGTGGGGCTGGCCGACGTACGACCGGATGATCGGGTCCTGGTCCTCGGGGCCGGGACGATCGGGCTCTGCGCCGCCCTCGTCGCCCGTGACCGCGCCGCCGAGGTGGCGATCACGGCGCGGCATCCGCACCAGCGCGCCGCGGCCGAGCGCTTGGGCGTCACCGTCCTCGACGAGGCCGACGCCGTGACCTGGGGCAAGGAGCATCGCCCCGAGGTCGTGATCGAGAGCGTCGGCGGCGTGGCCGACACGCTCACCGACGCCATCCGGGTGGTGGGCCGCGGCGGGCGCATCGTGCTGCTCGGTTCGTTCAGCGAGCCGAAGGCGCTGGAGCTGCAGCGACTCATGATGAAGGAGGTCGCGTTGCTGGGATCGTTCTGCTACGGCGGTGGCGGCCGCGAGCCGGAGTTCGCCACCGCGGCGCGGCTCACGGGCCGCTGGTCGTCGGAGCTCGCCGCCCTCACCACCCACCAGTACGACCTCGACGACGTGACGCCCGCGTTCACCACCGCCGCGGACAAGTCCACCGGGGCCATCAAGGTCACCCTCACCGTCTGAATGGTCCCGCCCGCACGACACCTCCTGCGAGCCAAGGACCTTGCCGACGCGCGGTACGCCGAACCGCTCACGGTCGCCGACCTGGCCCGCGTCGCGGGCTTGTCGCCGGCCCACTTCAGTCGCGAGTTCCGGCGCTGCTTCGGCGAGTCACCGCACCGCTACCTCCTCACCCGGCGGCTGGAGCGGGCCGCCGCGCTCCTGCGCAACACCGATCGACCGGTCACCGACATCTGCTTCTCGGTCGGTCTCACCAGCGTCGGTTCGTTCACCACGAGCTTCGGACGGGTCCACGGCATGAGCCCCGCGGCGTACCGAGCGGCGTTCCCGCCGGCCCAGCGTCACATCCGCATCCCGGGGTGCGTGGCGCTGGCCTACGGCCGCCCGCAGAACCGCACGTTTCGAGAAGCCAGCGTCGGGGCGCGTCCGTAGCGTCGTCGGCACCCACTCCGACGAGGAGGACCGATGATCAAGATCGCCAACGCCCAGTTCTGGGTGCACGACCAAGATGAGGCACTCGCCTTCTACACGCAGACGCTCGGCTGGGAGGTCCGCTCCGACGTGACGATGGAGGAGTGGAGCTTCCGCTGGCTCGTCGTCGGTCCGGTCGGGCAGGACGACGTGGGGTTGGTGCTCATGCCGGTCCCGCGGGCGCCGATGCTCGACGAGGAGAGCAGCGACCAGCTCGCCGACCTCGTCACCAAAGGCGCCGGCGGCACCCTGTTCCTCGAGACCGACGACTGCCAGGCGGCCTACGACGACCTCAGCGCTCGTGGCGTCGTCTTCAACGACCCACCCACCGCCCAGCCCTACGGCATCGACACGTCGTTCCGGGACCCGTCCGGCAACAACATCCGCCTCACGCAGGTGCTCGAGTTCTCCCTCGACCGCCGCTGACGCGGTCGAGGGGCGGCTGCCGTGGCGTTCGCCACGACAACCGCCCCGGATCGGATCGGTTCAGGCGGGAACGAGCTCGCGCTCGGGCTCGTCCTCGGACTCGGCCCCGACGTCGGCGCCGTCGGCGACCTGCGGCGCACCCTCGAGGTCGAGGTGCGGGAGGATCCGGTCGAGCCAGGTCGGCAGCCACCAGTTGGCCCGACCGACGAGGCTCATGGTCGCCGGCACGAGGACCATGCGCACGAGGGTGGCGTCGAGGAGCACGGCGACGGCGAGGCCGACCCCGAAGAGCTTGCCGTTCGGGTCGTCGCTGAGGACGAAGGCACCGAACACGCTGATCATGATCAGCGCCGCTGAGGTGATCACCCGTGCGGTGCTCGACAGGCCCCGGACGACGGCTTCGTGGTTGTCACCGGTCGCCACGTACTCCTCACGCACCCGGGACAGGAGGAACACCTCGTAGTCCATCGAGAGCCCGAAGAGGATGGCGAACATGATCAGCGGGAGGAACGGGTTGATCGGCATCGTGCTGTGCAGCCCGATCAGCTCTGCTCCCCATCCCCACTGGAAGACCGCGACGAGCACGCCGTAGGCGGCGGCGATCGACAGCAGGTTCATGATCGCGGCCTTGAGGGGGACGAGGACGGACCGGAACACGAGCATGAGCAGGAGGAACGACATCGCCACGACCGCGGCGATGAAGATCGGGAGGCGGTTCGTGATGCGGTCCGTCAGGTCGGTGACCATCGCCCGGCCGGTGAGGGACACCCTCGCGTCAGCGCCGTCGACCGCGGCCGGCAGCACGTCGGAGCGGAGGTGGTGGACGAGCTCGTCGGTCCGGGCGTCCTGCGGTGCCGTGGTCGGGTTGGCGGTCAGCACGGCGGTGTCGCCGGCGGCGTTGAACACCGGAGCCGTCACGGCCGCGACCCCGGGATCGGCCTGCAGGGCGTCGTGGATGCGGTCCACGGCCGCCTGGTCGGCGGGAGCCGGGACCTCGACGACGACCTGGATCGGGCCGTTGAAGCCGGGGCCGAACCCGTCCGCCAGCTGGTCGAAGGCGATGCGCTGGGTCGTGTCGACGGGAGCGTTGCCGTCATCGGGCACGCCGATCCGCATGCTCAGCGCCGGGATGGCGAGGGCGCAGAGGGTGCCGAGGCCGATGAGGGCGTAGCGCACCGGGTGGTTGCCCACGTGGTGCGCCCACCGACCGGAGACGGTCGCCTCCGCGGGCTTGGCGACGTGGGACTTGCGGTGGATCGACAGCTTGTCGATCTTCGTTCCGGCCAGGCCGAGGAGGCCGGGGAGGAGCGTGACCGCGGCCACCATCGAGACCGTCACCACCAGCGCCACCGCCGCACCCATGGCGCTGATGGCGGGGAGCCCGGCGAGGAACAGGCCCAGGATGGCGATGACGACGGTGGTGCCGGCGAACAGCACGGCCTGCCCGGCGGTGGCGTTGGCGGTGCCGGCCGCGTCCTCGACGCTCAGGCCGGCCTGGAGGAGCTGCCGGTGCCGGGTGACGATGAAGAGCGCGTAGTCGATGCCCACGCCGAGGCCGATCATGGCGCAGAGGATCAGCGAGAACTCCGGCACGTCCATCACCGCGGAGAGCACGCCGACACCGGCCACGCCGACGAAGATGCCCATGAGGGCCGTCGCGATCGGGAGCCCCATGGCGACGACGGAGCCGAAGGCGACCAGCAGCACGATGATGGCGACGCCGACACCGATCAGCTCGCTGCTCGGATCCTCTTGCGCCAGCAGGGCCAGGGAGCCGGTGAGCTCGACCTGGACACCGTCGGCGCCGGCGTCGTCGGTGACGGCCATGGCGTCGTCGAGCTGCGTGGCCGTGAGCTTGTCCAGCGCGTAGGTGACGTCGAGGTAGGCCGTCTGCCCATCGGCGCTGACGGCGGCGGACTCCGCCGCGAAGGGGTCGGTGACGCCGGCGACGTCCTCCCCGCCCGCGAGCTGCGAGCGGGCCTGCTCGACGGCTGCCGCGTGGTCGGCGTCGTCGAGCCGCCCGTCGTCGGTGTGCAGCACGATGCGGGCCGACAGGCCGCCCTGGCTCGGGAACCGGTCGTTCAGGACGTCGGCGGCGTGCTGGGACTCGACGCCCGGGACGCGCTCGCTGTTGTCGAACTCGCCCCCGGCGCTGCCCTGCAGCGCCATGACGGCGATGGCGGCCACGAGCCAGAGGCCCAACACCCGGAACGGGTGGCGGGCGCTGCTGCGGCCGAGGCGGTAGAGGAATGCGCTCACGGGGATCCTCCTGGATCGGGCCCCGCCGAGTGCGGGGACACCAGCACCATCCCGGAAGGCGCTGATCCTGGACCGCGCTGGCGCTGATGCGCGGTCGAGCCCCAGGTCAGAGCCCCAAAACCGTCCGTAGGCGGCCGAGCGGCGGCCCCGCGGCTCAGGCGGTGAAGGCCACCTCGTCGCCGAGCTCTCCGCGCCGGCCCTGCTCGTACGCGGCGAGGAAGGCGTCCTCGCCGAGCATGGCCGTGGCCGTCGCTCGGGCTCGATCGAGGTCCTCCCGCTGGAACGCCGGCACCGGTGCGTCGGCGTCGTGGCGCAGGCGCTCGGCCTGGCCCAGCAGCCGGGCGGCGCGCTCCGGATCGTCGGCCTCGGCGGCGAGGACCGCGAGCACCGAGCAGCAGGCCGCGACGCCCACCAGGACGTCGCTCTGCGGGTCGATGCGGTTCCGGAACCGGCGAGGGCTCCCCGCCACGTGGAGCTCGAGGGCCTCGGTGCCCGCGGCGCTCGCCGCGCCGTTGCGGCCGTGGAGCCGGTGGAGGACGGCCATTCCGGTCAGGGCGAGGAACAGAACCGGCAGGTTCTTGAGCCGGCGAGCGCCCTCGAGCGCCCGCTCGTACGTCGCTTCGGCGCCGACGAGGTCGCCCTCCTGGAGCTGCACCCATCCGAGGCGGGCGACGAGGGAACCCGTGAAGCCTCGCAGCCCGAGCGCGTCGTTGGTGGCGATCGCCTCCTGCAGGGTCCTGCTCGCGGCCGCCCAGTCCTCGGCGCGCTCGTCGAAGTCCGCGACCATGCCCAGGGATATCGAGAGCATGACCGGTCGATCGATCCGGGAGAAGCCCTCGGCGGCGGCGCGGTACTGCTGTTCGGCCTGCGGCAGATCGCCGTCCAGGACGGCGAGCTTCGCCCGTGAGAAGGCCTGGGCGGCGATCACGAACTGATCCTCGGGCCGTCCGTCGTAGAAGGAGAGCAGCTCGCGCCGGCGGCGGCGGGCTTCGTCGACGTCGCCCCGCGTGGCCGCGATCTCGGCATAGAAGGAGAGCGCCAGCAGCGTCGACGGGGCGTCGCGGCGCCCGCGGGAGGTCGCGAGCGCCGCCTCGAGGTCGGCGTCGGCCCGATCCGGTGAGCCGGTGAGGAACTCGATGAGCCCCCGGCCGGTCAGGGCGAGCGCCCGTGTGCTCTCGCTGGCCTCGCCGCCGCAGGCGAAGGCGTCGTCGAGCCAGCGCCTCCCCTCCACCAACGTGCCCGCGAGCCAGTGCGGCCAGCTGGCGCCGCCCGCGATCGTCAGCGCCGTCTCGGCGTCGTCGTTGGCGACCGCCCACTCGAGCGCCGCCCTGAGGTTGTCCTGCTCCTGGTCGATCGCGGTCAGCCAGGCTCGCTGGCGCTCGCCGGTGTAGGCGACCGGGCTCTCGGCGCACAGCTCGGCGTAGTGCGCCGCCATGGCGTCGCGGAACGCCTCGGCCTCACCCCGTTCGGCGAGCTTCTCGCGGCCGTACTGGGCGAGCGTCTGGAGCTGGATGAAGCGAAGGGTGTCGCCTCTCGGCACCGCGAGGACGAGCGACTTCTCGACGAGCGCGTGGATGATGTCGTGCAGATCGAGGGCCGCCAGCGTGTCGCCGGCGCACACGGCCTCGGCGGTGGCCAGGTCACAGCCGCCGGGGAACACGGCCAGCCGCTCGAAGACCCGCTGCTCGTCGTCGAAGAGCAGCTCGTAGCTCCAATCGACGACCGCCCGCAGCGTCTGCTGACGAGGGAGCGCCGTGCGCGACCCGCCGGTGAGCAAGCGGAACCGATCGTTCAGACGCGAGGCCAGGTGCTGGATCGGGAACGCCCGGGTGCGGGCGGCGGCGAGCTCGATGGCGAGGGGCAGCCCGTCGAGGCGGCTGCAGATGCCGGCGATCACCGCGAGGTCATCGTCGGAGGGCTGGAGCGGTGCGCCGACGTCGGCGGCGCGGGCCACGAAGAGCTGGATGGCATCGTCCGTCGCGAGGGGCGGCACGGGCCAGATGACCTCACCGCCGACTCGCAGCCCCTCGCGGCTGGTGGCGATGACGCGCAGGCCGGGGCAGTGGCGCAGGAGCTCCTCGGCCACCTCGGCGGCGGTCCCGATCACGTGCTCGCAGTTGTCGAGCACCAGGAGCACCTCCCGATCGCCGATCACCTCCACCAGTCGGCTCGGGTCCGGGAGGTCGAGCGCCGAAGCGATCGCGGCGCGGACGCCGGCTGGATCGCCGACGGGGGCCAGCTCCACCAGGCACCCGCCGAACGGCAGGTCCGCGGACTCGAGCCTGGCCACCTCGAGCGCGAGGCGCGTCTTTCCCACTCCACCGGGCCCGACCAGCGTCACGAGGCGATGGTCGGCCACGAGGCGCGTGAGGTCGCGCAGCTCCTCGTCGCGTCCGACCAAGGGGGTCAGCGATTCCGGGATGGTCGAGCGCGACTCGACGCGCGGTGCGGGCGTGTCGAGCGCCGGTGCATCGAGGGATCGATCCTGGGCCAGGATCGCCGACTCCAGCCGGCGCAGCTCGTGTCCCGGCTCGAGACCGAGCTCCTCGCCGAGGATGTTGCGGCCCTCCTGGAAGACGCGGAGCGCGTCGGCCTGCCGTCCGGCGCGGTACAGGGCGATCATCAGCAGGCCGCGCAGGCGCTCTCGAAGCGGATGCGCGGTCACGAGCTCCTCGAGCGGGACGATCGCGCCCTGGTGGCGACCGAGCTGGAGCTCGAGGTCGAGCCGCTCCTCGATCACGGCGAGCCGCAGCTCGGACAGGCGGGTGATGGCCGCCGCCGCGAAGTCCTCGTAGGTGAAGTCAGCCAGGGGATCCCCCCGCCAGAGCGCATCCGCCTCGGCGAGCAGATCGACGGCGCGGCTCAGGTCCCCTTCGGCGGCCCGGGCCTGCCCCGCCGAGACCAGCTGCTCGTACCGGTGCACGTCGATTGCGTCGGCCGGCAGCTCGAGGGCGTAGCCGTCGCCACGCATGGTGACGAGATCGGCCGACCCCAGCGTTCGCCGCAGCTTCGATGCGAGGCCCTGCAGCCCGTTTCGCACCGCCGCCGGCGGCTCCTCACCCCACAGCGCGTCGACGAGCTGTTCGGTGGGGACCACTCGACCCACCTGCAGCGCCAGCACGGCGAGGAGTGCTCGCAGCTTCGCTCCTGCGACCACGACGTCCTGGTCATGGTCATCGAGCACCTCGAGCCCACCGAGCACCCCGATGCGCATGAGGCGACCGTATCCCCTGCGCCCTTCTTCAGTGCGCCGTCAGCCCCACGTCAGCCGAGGGGCGCACGCTGCTGACATGGACCCGATCGCGCACGCCCGACTCGCCCTCATGGCCGCGGACGACGGAGACATCCCCGCTGCCCAGGCCCATCTCTCCGACGCACAGGGGCGCGCCCGCGCCACCGCGCGGCGCGATCGCCAGGTCGTCGAGATCGCTGCCTTGGTCGTCGCGGGACGACGTGAACGCGCCGCGGGGCTGGCCCTCGTGCACACGTCGGAGTTCCCGGCCGACGCCGATCTGCTGGCGCGCGTCGTCACCAGCAAGTGAAGCGGTCAGCTCCCGGCGAGGCGCTCGGTGACCGTGGGAAGCCCGTCGCCGGTCAGGTTCTGCAGCCCGGCGGGCCGGCCAGTCGCCACGAGGAGCAGGTCCGAGACGGGTCCGTGCACCTGAAGGCTGCCGTCACCCAGGGTCCAGTCGGCGTCGGTGGCGGCCAGGCGGATCCCGCTGAATCGCTTCCTCGCTCCGTAGAAGCGGCTCGTGGCTGCGTGCTGCAGGGCCGGCACCGCGCGGTGCGCTGCCATCGGTCGCGGCCGATCGATGGGTCGGGCGATGTCCTGCCCGTGGATGAGGACGTCGCAGAGCGGGTCGATCGGCTGGCTGCCGAGCGGTCGCCGGGGAGACGCCGCGGCGTCCCGCAGCTGGGTGATGAGCTGCTCCGGTGAGCACGCGGCCGCGCGCTCATGCGCTTGCTGATCCGTCATCCGGTCGAAGCTCCCACGCGCTCGGATCAGGCCCTTGACCAGACCGAACACGGTCTCCTCGGTGTTCACCACGAGGTGGGCGAGCACGTCGTGGACGGTCCAGCCGGCGCAGAGCGACGGCACCTGCCAGTCGGCGCTTCCGAGCTGCTCGAGGTAGGTGCAGAGGTCGAGCCGTTCAGCGGTGAGCTCGGCGAGCACATCGTCGCGGTGCATGCGGTCGCCCAACGTAGTGGGCCGCGAGGATGGCCCGTGTGTGAGTGGCGCACCTATCGCCCGCAAGCACCTCCGCCACACGGTGGGCCTCCGTCGACAGGTCGCGATGGTCGCCTACTGGCGCCACCGCGACCACGAACCCGATCCCGGCGACGTCGACGACTGACCGCCGAGCTCCGCCGTGTAGCAGGCTGTGGCCGTGGCGCACCCCCAGATGTTCGACGACGACGATCCGTACCTGGCCCGGGTTCGAGCGCTGGCCGGTGCCCTCCCGGGCGCCGCGGAGAAGGTCTCGCACGGGCGGCCGGCCTTCTACACGAAGAAGGTGTTCGCGTACTACGGCGGTTCGCTCAAGCAGGACGGGGAGTGGGTCCAGCACCCCCACTCCCTCACGGTGCTGCCGGACCAGAGCGACCGTCGCGCCCTGCTCGGGGACCCGCGGGTCTACGTCCCCGCCTACCTCGGCCCGTCAGGCTGGATCGGGGTGGACCTCGACGGGAGCACCGACTGGGACGAGGTGGCCGAGCTGCTCGACGCCTCGTATCGGTTGACGGCACCCAAGCGCCTCATCGCGGAGCTCGACGCGCGGAGCTGAGCCGGAAGCAGGCGCTACGCGTTCGCGGGCACCGCGCTGGCCGGCGCGTGCTTCACGTCGGACTCGTCGAAGGTCTTGGTCCAGGCCGCGAGCTCCAGCGAGATGTCGTCGGGGTCACGGAAGTAGACGGACCGCACGAAGACGCCAGGGTGCATCTCGCGGCTGCCGCCCACCGGGCTGTCATCGTGGTTGATGATCGGCGAGCACTGGACGCCGGCTTCCTTCAGCTGCTTGCGCAGGCGCTCGATGTCCTCCACGGCGACGTCGAAGGCGACGTGGTTCATCGAGCTGACCGCTGACACACCACCCGCCGCGATGTCGCGCGAGGTGTGCGTCACGCCCGGGATGCCCTCGGGGGCGTTCGGGAACCAGAAGAACGCCAGCGTCTGCCCGCCCCCGTTGCTGATGTCGAAGAAGAAGTGCTGTCCCATGCCGCCGGGCAGCTCGACGGTCTTGACGAGCGGGAAGCCGAGCACGTTGGAGTAGAAGTCGACGGTGCGCGCCATGTCGCTGCACACCAGCGCGAGGTGGTTCAGACCTCGGATCGACGAGCCAAGCACGGGATCGGTCATGACGGTCTCCTTCCGGCCGTGACGAGCACGACCCTACTCACGGGGTTCACTTGCCGATCGGTCGATCCGCACGATCTCGTCGAGCACGACGTCGCGCCCCTGCGCGATGTGCTCGGCCATCAAGGCCGATGCTCGCTCGGCGTCGCGGCGGCACATGGCCTCGACGATGAGGTGGTGGAAGACGTCGGAGCGCTCGATCTCGGCCGGTCCGAAGGAACGGAAGGCCTGGAACACCAGCGGGATGTCGACGGTGCGGGCCAGCATGGCGGTGAGCCGACGGTGCCGAGCGGCCGCGAGGATGCCGTCGTGGAAGCGCCGGTTGGCGTCGTGGAGGAGGCGGACGCCCTCGATGCCGTCGGCCGCTTGCCGCACCGCGCCGAACGCGTCGGCGGCGTCGACGAGCGCGCCGAGCTCGGCCTCGGTCGCTCGATGGGTCGCCACCTCGACGGCATAGGACTCGAGCCGGATGCGCAGTCCGTAGAGGTCGTCGACCTCCGTGGAGGACAACGGTCGGACGATGGCGCCGCGGTTCGGCTCGCTCACCACCAGGCCCTCGGCCTCGAGCATCCGCAAGGCCTCGCGCACCGGCGTGCGGGACAGCCCGAGCTCGCTGGCGATGGTCTGCTCGACCAGGCGGTCGCCGGGCGCATACCGGTTCTCCACGATGGCGGCGCGGAGCTCTGCGTACGCCTGCGCGCTGCCGACGACCGCGGGCTCGGTCGGCACGGTCGTCATTCGCCCGGGGCCGATCGCTGGAACCGCCGGCCGGCCTTGCCGAGGTGGCTCTCCACCGGTCGGCCCACCAGCCCGCAGGCGAGGTGGGCGACGTCGATGAGGGCCTCGAGGTCGATGCCCGTGTCGACGCCCGACTCGTCCAACACGTGGACGAGGTCTTCGAGGCTGAGGTTGCCGCTCGCGCCCGGGGCGAACGGGCACCCGCCCAGGCCGCCGACGGCACCGTCGAGGCGCGCGGCGCCGGCGTCGATGGCGGCGAGCGCGTTCGCGATGCCGAGGCCCCGCGTGTCGTGCAGGTGCGCACCGACGGGCCGCGCCCCGGCCAGGCGCGTCGCGGCGCCCACGAGGGACGTGACCTCCGACGGGATCGCGGTGCCGATGGTGTCAGCGAGCGACACGCCGACGGCCCCGGCGGCCAGCGCCCGCTCGGCCACGTCGAGCACGGCCTTGGCGCTCACCGGTCCGGCGTACGGGCACCCGAACGCCGTCGACAAGGTCACCTCCAGCGCGGCCGAGTCCGGCAACCCGGCGATGATCGACTCCAGCTCGGCGAGGGCGGCGTCGGGCGTGCGCCCGGCGTTGTGGAGGCTGTGGGCCTCGGAAACGCTCACGACGAACTGCAGTCGGTCCATCCCGGCGTCGACCGCGCGCTGTGCGCCGCGCTCGTTCAGCACGAGGGCCCACCGCTCGACGTCGCCGTTGGTCGTCGCCGCAGCCAGCTCAGCGGCGTCGGCCATCGCCGGTACGCGGTCGGCCCGCACGAACGACGTGAGCTCGAGGTCCCGCACGCCCGCGCGAACGAGCGCGTCGAACACCGCGACCTTGTCAGCCGTCGCGACCGGCGACTCGTCCTGGAGCCCGTCGCGCATCGTGACGTCGCGCAGCGCGAAGGTGGTCATGACGCTCCCGTCACGCCGGCGGTGTGGAGCTCCGCCAGCTGTCCGCCGTCGAGACCGAGCAGCTCCGCGAGCACCTCGTCGGTGTGCTGCCCGAGCTGGGGCCCGGGGTGCCGGATGCGGCCCGGTGTCTCCGCGAACCGCGGGACCACGCCCGTCATGGGGACGTCCCAGCCCTGGGTCGACAGGATCCGCTGCACCATCCCGCGGGCGGCGTACTGCGGATCGGTGAGCATGTCGGGAGCGGTGAAGATGCGCCCCGCGGGCACACCGTTGGCGTCGAGCAGCGCGAGCAGGTCCGCGCACGCCACCGTCGACGTCCATGCCGCCACGACATCGTCGAGCTCGGCCATGTTGTCGCCGCGCGCCTGGTGGGTGGCGAAGCGCGGATCGTCGGCCAGCTCGCCGCGCTCCATCGCCGCACACAGGCGGGCGAACACCCCGTCGGCGTTGGCGGCGATCACGACCTCGGCGCCGTCGCTCGTCGGGTACACGTTCGATGGCGCCACCCCCGGCAGCACGCTCCCCGAGCGCGTGCGGACGACGCCGCCCAGCTCGTAGTCGGCCATCGTCGACTCCATGAGCGCGGCCACCGCCTCGTAGATCGCGACGTCGACCTCTTGCCCGATCCCGGTCGCCCGCGCCGACACCAGCGCCGCCAGGGTGCCGATCACCGCGAACACCGAGGCCAACGAGTCACCCAGGCTGATGCCGGCTCGCGACGGCGGACGGTCGGGGCTCCCCGTCGTGTGGCGGATGCCGCCCATCGCCTCGCCGACGCTGCCGAACCCCGCTTGGCCCGCCAGCGGTCCGGTCTGCCCGAACCCGCTCACGTGCACGAGCACCAGCGCGGGGTTGACCTCCTTGAGGGCGTCGTACCCGAGGCCCCACTTGTCGAGCACGCCGGGCCGGAAGTTCTCGAGCACCACGTCGCAGCGGGCGACCAGGTCGCGCGCGATGCGCCGCGCGCCCTCTTGCTTGAGGTCGAGCACGACCGACCGCTTGTTCCGAGCGATGGTCGGCCACCACAGGCTCTCGCCGTCGCGGCTGTGGCCCCACCGGCGCATCGGGTCCCCCTCCCCCGGCGCCTCGACCTTGATCACGTCGGCGCCGTAGTCGCCGAGGAGCTGCCCCGCGAACGGCCCGGCGATGAAGTTGCCGAGCTCGAGGACGCGCACGCCCGTGAGCGGACCGTTGGTGCTCACGCGCCGTCGTCGCGCCCGCTGATCTGACGACCGAGGTTGACCGCCTCGTAGCCCTCGGGTGCCGCGACCTCCACGATCGGGTCCTCGCGCTCGTCGAACTCGAGGCGCAAGGCGACGGACATCACCGCGTGCAGCGTGTAGGTCAGCGTGATGTACGTGAACTCGACGATCGCTTCGTCACTGAGGTGCTCGCGCAGCACCTTGAACACCCCGTCGGCCACGCGGCCGCGGGCCAGGACGAGCGCATCCGTGTAGGCGAGCAGCGCTCGTTCGACGGGGCTGAACAGGTCGGAGACCTGCCACGACATCAGCGCCTCGATCTTCTCCTCGGAGAAGCCGAGGGCGCGGCACGACTTGCAGTGCTGCGAGAACACGAACTGGCTACCGACCAACCAACCCGCGCGCGTCTGGCCCAGCTCGCGCAGCTCCGGCGGGATCTTGCGGTCGGGGCTGGCGTAGAGGGCGAAGCCCTGCACCGAGTGCTCGAGCACGTCGGGCGAGTTGGCGAACACCGTCCACCAGTCGCCGGGCGTCCCCGTCGCGGTGCCCGGCTCGGCCACCGGGTCGCGATCACCGAACAGCAGCCTGTACATCCGCCGCACGATCTTGGGGTTGTCATCGGAACGAGGGATCTGGGCGAGTCTCGGCACGGCCGGATTGTATGCGAAGTAGGCGATCAGACGCCCTGGATCAGGCGACTGGGGGCCCATTGCACACAATCGCGGGACCAGAGGCGAACGACGAGGTGCTGGTGAAGCAGGTGGCGACGAGACTGTGCCGATGCAGGATCGACGGCCGCCGACACCGGCCCAGGAGGGCGAGCGCGACTGGATCCTGCACGTGGACCTCGACCAGTTCCTCGCCGCCGTGGAGGTCCTGCGGCGACCTGAGCTGGCGGGTCGACCGGTCGTCGTGGGCGGTGACGGCGACCCGACCCGGCCTCGCCAGGTGGTGGCGACCGCGTCCTACGAGGCGCGGGAGTACGGCGTGCGCTCGGGGATGCCGCTGAGGACGGCCGCCCGCCGGTGCCCGGACGCCGTGTTCCTCCCCTCGGATCACCCGGCCTACGACGCGGCGTCGGACCGGGTGATGGCGGCGCTGCGGTCGCTCGAGGTCCCGGTCGAGGAGTGGGGCTGGGACGAGGCGTGCGTCGGCGTTCGCACCGCCGATCCCGAGGCCTTCGCACGGCGCCTCCAAGCGACGGTGCTCGCCGCGACGCACCTGCACTGCGCGGTCGGGATCGGCGAGACGAAGCTCCAGGCCAAGACGGCGACGGGCTTCGCGAAGCCGGGCGGCGTCGCCCGCCTCACGCGCGGCACGTGGCTTCCGGTGATGGGATCCGAGCCGGTCACCGCCATCAACGGCATCGGAACCCGGATCAGCGCCCGCCTCGGCGAGCTCGGCATCACCACCGTCGCGGAGCTCGCGGCCGCCGACCACCACGAGCTCGCCCGCCGGTTCGGGCCGACGATCGGTCCCCACCTGCGGTTGCTCGGCCTCGGCGGCGGCGACTCGCCGGTCGTCGACGAACCACGGGTGCCGCGGTCGCGCAGCCGGGAGGTCACCTTCGCCCAGGATCTCACCGATCCGGCCGACATCGCCGCCAACGTGACCCGGCTCGCGGAGGAGGTCACGGCGTCGGTTGCGGACCTCGGCCGGCCCATCACCCACGTCGCGGTCAAGGTCCGCACCGCGTCGTTCTTCACCCGCTCGAAGATCAGCAAGCTCGCCGACCCGACGACGGACGCGTCCGTCGTCGTCGACAAGGCCCTTGCCGTGCTCGCCCGCTTCGACGGCGGCCGCCCGATCCGCCTCCTGGGCGTCCGCGTCGTCCTCGAGGACCCGGCCTGACCGCGCGATCAAGCGCGCCCGCATCGTTAGGGTTGTCCGGTGGATGCGGTGCTGACCCGGGCGACCGCGCTGGCGGACGAGGTGCTGTTCCCCAACGCCCTCGCCACCGATGCCGCCGACGTCGTGCCGGTGGAGCGCCTCGACGCGCTCGCCGAGGGCGGCTTCTACGGCCTGTTCGCGCCGCCGGAGGTGGGCGGACTCGGCGCTGACGGGCCGACGATGGCCCTGACCATCGAGATCCTCGCCAGCGGCTGCCTCACCACCACGCTGGTGTGGATGCAGCACTTCGGGCTCCTCGGCAACGTCGTGTTCGGTCCTGACCCCCTGCGCGAGCGCTGGAGCGAGGACGCCGCCCGCGGACGCCTGCGCGGCGGCATCGCCTTCGGCGGCCTTCTTCCCGGCCCGCCGGTGCTCACGGCCACACCGGCCGAGGGCGGCTGGACCCTCGACGGGTTCGCCCCCTGGGTCTCGGGCTGGGGCCGCATCGATCTGGTGCACGTCGCCGCCCGCGGTCCCGACGACACCGTCGTGAACGTGGTGATCGATGCCGTCGAGGGCGACGGCGTGACGGCCGAGCGGCAACGGCTGGCCGCCCTCGACGCCAGCGCCACCGTGCGGCTCGACTTCGCCTCCGTCCGCGTCCCGGAGGAGCGGCTGCTCAGCATCAACCCCTACGACCCGGCCGCCAGCCTCGGGGCCAGCCTCCGGCTGAACGGCTCGCTCGCCCTGGGAGTGGCGCGCCGGTGCTGCGCCCTGATCGGGTCGAGTCCGCTGGACGACGAGCTCGTCACCCGTCGGACCGCGCTGGACACCGCCGAGCCCGATGACATGGCGGCCGAGCGGGCCGCCGCGTCCGCGTTCGCGATGCGGGCCGCCACGGCCCTCATGGTCCATGTCGGCAGCCGCTCCGTGCTGCAGGACGAGCACGCCCAGCGGATCGCCCGCGAGGCCATGTTCCTCCTCGTCTTCGGCAACCGCCCCATGATCCGAACCGCCCTCCTCGACCAGCTGATCCCAGGAGCCTGAGCGTCCGGCCGAGGCACGCCTAGTCCGGGCTGAACAGCATCCTCCGCAGGTGCTGGAAGGGCACGACGAGGAGCACGCCGAGGGCGAGGTACAGCAGCACTGCAGCCGTCGGGAACACGAGCCCGACGAGGATGGCCACCACGTAGGCGATGCCGACACCCAGGATCGTCTGCCGGTCGGTCTGCAGCTCCTCGTCGACCTCGTCATCCGAGTAGAGCTGGGCGTGGCGCGCGTGGGCATCCACCGCGGTGAGCAGGAGCCGCATCGTGAGGAGCGTCAGCCCGTACATCGTGACGAACACCCGCTCATCGTTCCGGTCGCCGAGGGCCTCCGCGATGAGCGCCGTCGGGAACGGGAGGAAGGCCACCACGAAGAGGAGGAGGAGGTTGATGCGCAGCAGCATGGGATCGGCCCGCACGAGGCGGTCGGTGATCGAGCTGTGACCGAGCCACGCCGCGCCGATCGTCATGAAGCTGATCGTGTAGCCGAGGTAGGCGGGCCACGTGTGGACCAGCTGCTCCAACGCGGTTCCCGGTGGCCGCAACGCGATCTCGAGCACGAGGAGCGTGGAGGCGATCGAGAACACGCCATCGCTGAACGCTTCCATCCGCGAGCTGCTCGTCGACGGCATGGTCAGCTGTTGCGGGACAGGAGGGCGAGGAGCTTGAGGATCGAGATGTAGAGCCAGACGAGGGTGACCATGAGCCCGAAGGCGAGGTACCACTCGAACTCCTTGGGCGCCCCGGCCTGCACGCCCGCCCTCGATGGTGCCGAAGTCGAGCACCAGGCTGAGGGCGGCCAGCATGATCGCGATGAGCGTCACGGCGACGCCGACCGTCCGGAACTCGTCGCTGTAGAGCCAGTCCCAGTTGAAGATCGAGAGGACGAACACGAAGAGGTAGAGCAACGCGAGGCCGCCCATGCCGGCGATGACGGCGAACGCCATCTTCTGGGTGGGCTTGACGATCCGGGTGACGTACAGGAGGAACGCGGCGACGAAGACGCACAGGGTCGAGAGGATCGCCGCGCCGACGATCCCGTCGGTCTGGGCATCGAACATCGCCGAGATGGCCCCGAGGCAGAAGCCCTCGCAGACGGCGTAGAGGATCCCGAGCAGCGCCGCCCGGGTCGGCTGCACGGCCGTCATGATGCCGAGGAACAAGGCGCCGAAGCTGGCCAGCCAGAACCCGCCGGGGATGGTGACGGTGGTGTTGGCGTAGCCGCCCCCGAGGTCGGCGCCGACGGGCTCGACGGCGGCGGACCATCCCCACGCCCCGCCGGCCACCAGCACGATGAGCAGGATCAGGGTCTTGATGCTCACGCCGGCCACGGTCATCGAGCGCGTGGCCGCGCGCGGTGAGGTTGGCTTCGACGAACTTCTCGCTCAGGGCGGGGTTGCCCGAGCGGAGCCCCCCCGACGCTGCTGTTGACTGGGCCACGTGTCCTCCAGGCTCGAACGGTCCGGCGGAGCCTGGCACACGCCGAGGATCAAGCCGCGCCGTACGGCCGATCCTGCAGCCGATCGTGTCAGCCGCCCAGGATGCCTTCGGCGGCGGACGAGGGCGCCGGGTCGGGGGCGCGCTTCATGCGCCGTCGAGTTGGCCAGGCCGAGGACGCCGGCGAGGATCGGGATGAGGAGCGCGATCTGGAGGGCCAGCGGTCGCGCGTCGGTGTTGATGCGGATGATCTCGGCCTGGGTCGCCGGGGGCTCGTCGACGAGCAGCTCTTCGAGGTGCGTGTTGGTCATCACCTCGGCGTCGTCTTCGAGCGCGGTGGCGACCCGATCCTGCTCGGCCGGCGTGAGGACGGTGCTGTCGTCGGCCATGGCCGTGAACGTCAGCGAGAGGGCCGCCAGCATGATGGCGCCGGCGAAGGCCAGCCCGAACGACAACCCGAACGACCCGGCCGCCGAGTTCACCCCGGCCGCCTCGCTCACCCGCTCCTCGTTGATCGGGGACAGCGTGTAGTTGTTGAGCTGTGACACCAGGAGGCCCAGGCCGCAGCCCGCGATGATCAGCGGGATCACCAGCGCCCACCCTGATTCGGCCCGGGGCACGATCGGGATCAGCAGCACCATCCCCAGCCGTCAGCAGCGCGAACCCCCACTGGATGATGGCGGCCGGGCGACGGTCGCCCGCCCGCTTCCCGGCGACGATGGCCACGGCGAACATGCTCAGCGACAGCGGCGCGAGGGACAGGCCCGCCTCCATGGCGTTGTACTCGAGCACCATCTGCAGGTAGATCGGCAGCGCGATCATCGCCCCGCCCAGCGCGATCTGCTGGAGCATCTGCCCGGTCACGCCGTAGCGGAAGAGCAGGGACTTGAACAGGTCCGGGTCCAACAGGGTCGGCTTCTGCTCGCGCTTGCGGCGCACGAGCCACCACACCAGGGTCGCCATCGCCGCGGCCCCGATGATCAGGAGCTCGGCCACGGCGTCCCCGCCCTCCTGCCACGCCAGGATGCCCAGCACCGTGCCGCCCATCGCCAGGACGGAGAGGATCGACCCGACGACGTCGACCTGGCGTGACCCGGTGTAGGGGACGTCGTGGACGAGCTTGATGCCGGACAGCACGATGGCGATCACGACCACCTCGAGCAGGAACGCGACTCGATAGGACATGTAGGTGGTGATGAACCCGCCGAGCAGCGGGCCCACCGCGGCGGCGACCGCGGCGGCCGCGCCGACGAGCGCGTACACCCGACGTTGGGCCGCTCCCTCGAAGTTGCCGTGGATCAGCGACTGCATGGCCGGGAGCAGGAGCGACGCGCCCAGGCCACCGAGGATGGCCCAGAAGAACACGATGGCGGTCAGGCTCTGGGCCAGCGCCATCGAGAGAGCGCCCAAGGCGTAGCCGAGGAGACCCAGCACGTAGGCGCGCTTGCGGCCGAACAGGTCACCGATCTTGCTGCCGATCAGGATGAACGCGGCCGAGACGAGCGCTTCGAGCGCGATGGCGGACTGGACACCGCTCACCGTCGTGTCGAGGTCCTCCACGACCGCCGAGATCGACACGTTCATCAGCGAGGTGTCGACCACCAGCACGAACATCGCCATGGCCAGCAGGTACGCCAGGCGCGGCAGGTGCTCCGCCTCCTGCGCGTCGGGGCTGCTCGTCGCCTCGGTCATGACGGCTCGGCTTCGAGCAGGCGCCTCGCTTCGGCGTTGCGCTCCCGGTCCTTGTCGCTGACGGTGGGGTACTGGAGGTCGAGGGCCTCGATCGTGTCGACGAGGATCGCGACCGTGAGGGCCTGCAGGACGTGCTTGTTGTCCGCCGGGACGACGTACCACGGCGCCCACTCCGTGGAGGTCGCGGTGATGGCGTCCTCGTAGGCCGCCATGTAGTCGTCCCAGCGGGCCCGCTCCGTGACGTCGTTGGCGTTGAACTTCCACGTCTTGTCGGGGTTGTCCAGCCGGGCCAGGAAGCGCTTCTTCTGCTCGGCCTTGGACACGTGCAGGAACAGCTTCACGACCTTGGTGCCGTTGCGGTCGAGGTGGCGCTCCCAGGCGTTGAGGTCGTCGTGGCGGGCCGCCCAGAAGGCGGGCCCACGATCGTCGCCCGGGAGGGCCTGCTTCTCGAGCCACTCCGGGTGCACCTGCAGCGCGATGACCTCCTCGTACTGCGAGCGGTTGAAGATCCCGATGCGGCCCCGCTCGGGAGCGTTCTTCTGGATGCGCCAGAGGAACGTGTGGTCGAGCTCCTCGCTCGAGGGCCCCTTGAACGACACCACCGACACCCCTTGGGGGTTCACGCCGGTCATGACGTGCTCGATCGTCGAGTCCTTGCCGGCCGCGTCCATCGCCTGGAACACCACGAGGATCGAGTGGGTGTCGCTCGCCCACAGGAGCTCTTGCGCGTCGCTCAGCCGCTTGATCCCACGGTGGAGGACCTCCTTGGCGGTGGCGCTGAGCTCCTCCTTCGAGAGGGACTCGTACTCGCCGACCGCCTCCCACAGGGTGGGCCGAGCCGTCGAGGCCGGCGCTGGTGCCTGGGGCGACGCGCAGGTCGGCGAGGATCCGGCGCCGCTGGTCCGGGTTGTCCGCATTGGTGGCATCGGTCGGTGTCATGGAGCGTCTCCGTGGGTGGCGTGGCTGTTGACGGCGCAGGAAGAGCTTGGTGATCTCCTCGACCAGGATGAGCAGGGCCGCCAGCAGCAGGCAGACGAGCCACTGGCCACCGGTGAGCGAGGTGGTGTCGAGGACCCGGTTCAGCACGTCGAGCTCGGTGGCCAGCACGATGGCGAGGAGCGTGCCGCCGTAGAGCTTGAGCTGGCGCCCGTCCGACAGGATGTCGCGGGAGAACAACGTGCGGGTCTGGCTGCGAGCGCTCAGGCCGAGGGCCACGTTCATCAGCGAGAACACGGTGACGGCCATCGTGGCGGCGACGAGCGCGCTCTCCCAGTCCTCGAACACGTCGCGCACCCAGAGCGTCGCGCCCGCCATCAGCACGCCGAGGGCGACGGCTCGGACCCACTGCGGCCTGTTCAGCACCGGCTCCGCGAGCGGCCGCGGCTTGCGCTCCATGAGGCCCGGCAGGGGCTTGTCGAAGCCCAGCGCGATGGCGATCGGCACCTGCACGACGAAGTTGATCCACAGCACCGCCAACGGCGAGAACGGGATCCCGCCGGCGATCGAGAGGATGGCCGCGCCGAGGAAGGTGGCGATGAAGCCCACCAGGGCAGCCATCTGGAACCGGATGTACTTCGAGAGGTTGTCGTAGAGCTCGCGTCCGTACTCGACGGCGCGCACGATCGTGGCGAAGTTGTCGTCGGTGAGGATCATCACCGCCGCGTCCTTCGACACCTCCGTGCCGGTGATCCCCATGGCCACGCCGATGTCGGCCTTCTTCAGGGCGGGGGCGTCGTTCACGCCGTCGCCCGTCATGGCCACGATGTTGCTCTGCTGCTGGAGCGAGTGGACGAGCCGGATCTTGTCCTCGGGGGCCACCCGGGCGACGACACCCAGGCGGGGCAGCCGCTCGGCGAGCTCCTCGTCGGTGAGGGCGGCGAACTCCGCGCCGGTGAGGGCGTCGCCCTCGATGCCGAGCTCCTTGCCGATCGCGGCGGCGGTCACCGCGTGGTCGCCCGTGATCATCCGGACCTCGATGCCCGCGCTGTGGCACTTGGCGATGGCCGCCTTGGCCTCGGCGCGGGGCGGATCGACGATGCCGATCATCGCGATGACCGTGAGGTCGTGCACCTGGCTGATGAGGTCGGCAGTCGGGGTCGAACTGGTCAGGGTCGAAGTCGCGCCGGGCCACCACCATCACCCGTTCGCCCGACCCGGCCATCCGCTCGTTCTCCGCCAGCGCAGCCGCCCGCTGGTCAGCGGCGACGTCGTGCACCTCGCCATCCGGGGCCCAGTACGAGCTCGACCGATCGATGAGCACGTCGGGGGCACCCTTGACGAAGCATCGAACGACGTCCCGGCCGCTCCGGTCGGTCATGCGGTGGAAGGTCGCCATGAACTTGTACTCGGAGTCGAACGGCACCTCCGCCACCCGCGGGTACCGCGCTCGAGCGGTGTCGAGGTCGATCCCGCCCTTGGCCGCCAGCACGATCAGCGCCCCCTCGGTCGGGTCGCCGATCAGGTCGCCGGCATCGTCGAGCCGGGCGTCCGCGCACAGCGCCATCGGCAGGAGCGCGTCGTCGAGGTCGAACGTGAGCCCACCGTCGTGCTTGATGTCCCCCGTGGTCGCGTAGCCCTCGCCGCTGATCGTGAACCGGTTCTGGCCCGGCACCACCAGCTCCCGAGCGGTCATCTTGTTCAGGGTCAGGGTGCCGGTCTTGTCCGAGCAGATGGCCGACACCGAGCCGAGGGTCTCGACCGATGGCAACCGCTTGACGATGGCGTTGTGCTCGGCCAGCACCCGCGTGCCCATGGAGTAGAGGGTGGTGACCACCGCGGGCAAGCCGGTCGGGATGGCCGAGATGGCCAGCGCCACCCCGGCGATGAACACCTCGTCGAAGTCTCGATCGTCGCGGATGCCGAGGAGCAGCATGGCGAGGAACGCGATCCCGGCGACGCCCACGATGATCTGGGTGAGGTGGTCCAGCTGCTTCTGCAGCGGCGTCTTGTCCGCCTCGGTCTGGTTCAGCAACGTGGCGATGTTGCCGATCTCGGTGCTCATCCCGGTGCCGGTGACGATCATCTCGCCGCGCCCTCGGGTGACCGAGGTGTTCATGAACGCCAGGCACAGCCGGTCGCCGAGGCCGACGTCGTCGCCCTCGATCGGCGCGACGTCCTTGAGCACCGGGGCGCTCTCGCCCGGTGAGGGCCGCTTCCTCGATCTCCAGGGTGGCCGCCACGATCAGCCGACCGTCGGCCGGCACGCGGTTGCCCGCCTCGAAGAGGACGACGTCGCCCGGCACCAGCTCCGCGGCATCGATCTCGATCGCGGCGCCGTCGCGCCGCACCCGGGCGATGTCCTTCAACATCTTCTCCAGGGCCGCCAGGCTCGCCTCGGCCTTCGACTCCTGCCGCAGGCCGAGGACCGCGTTGAACACCGTCAGGCCGATGAGGACGATGGTGGTGCCCGATTCGCCGGTGACCACCTGGTTCACGACCGCGGCACCGACGAGGATGATCTGCATCAGGTCCTGGTACTGGCGCAGGAAGGCCGCGACGGCCGACTCCGCCTTCTTGGCCGCGAGGACGTTCGAGCCGTGCTCCTGCCGCCGCTGCTTCACCTCCGCGTCGGAGAGCCCCCGCGCCGGATCCACGTCGAGGCAGGCCCGCCTCCATGGCGTTGTACTCGAGCACCATCTGCAGGTAGATCGGCAGCGCGATCATCGCCCCGCCCAGCGCGATCTGCTGGAGCATCTGCCCGGTCACTCCGTACCGGAAGAGCAGGGACTTGAACAGGTCCGGGTCCAACAGGGTCGGCTTCTGCTCGCGCTTGCGGCGCACGAGCCACCACACGAGGGTCGCCATCGCCGCGGCCCCGATGATCAGGAGCTCGGCTACGGCGTCCCCACCCTCCTGCCACGCCAGGATGCCCAGCACCGTGCCGCCCATCGCCAGGACGGAGAGGATCGACCCGACGACGTCGACCTGGCGTGAACCGGTGTAGGGAACGTCGTGGACGAGCTTGATGCCGGACAGCACGATGGCGATCACGACCACCTCGAGCAGGAACGCGACTCGATAGGACATGTAGGTGGTGATGAACCCGCCGAGCAGCGGGCCCACCGCGGCGGCGACCGCGGCAGCCGCGCCGACGAGCGCGTACACCCGGCGTTGGGCCGCTCCCTCGAAGTTGCCGTGGATCAGCGACTGCATGGCCGGGAGCAGGAGCGACGCGCCCAGGCCACCGAGGATGGCCCAGAAGAAGACGATGGCGGTCAGGCTCTGGGCCAGCGCCATCGAGAGAGCGCCCAAGGCGTAGCCGAGGAGACCCAGCACGTAGGCGCGCTTGCGGCCGAACAGGTCACCGATCTTGCTGCCGATCAGGATGAACGCGGCCGAGACGAGCGCTTCGAGCGCGATGGCGGACTGGACACCGCTCACCGTCGTGTCGAGGTCCTCCACGACCGCCGAGATCGACACGTTCATCAGCGAGGTGTCGACGACCAGGACGAACATCGCCATGGCCAGCAGGTACGCAAGGCGGGGCAGGTGCTCCGCCTCCTGCGCGTCGGGGCTGCTCGTTGCGTCGGTCATGACGGCTCGGCTTCGAGCAGGCGCCTCGCTTCGGCGTTGCGTTCCCGGTCCTTGTCGCTGACGGTGGGGTACTGGAGGTCGAGGGCCTCGATCGTGTCGACGAGGATCGCGACGGTGAGGGCCTGGAGGACGTGCTTGTTGTCCGCCGGGACGACGTACCACGGCGCCCACTCCGTGGAGGTCGCGGTGATGGCGTCCTCGTAGGCCGCCATGTAGTCGTCCCAACGGGCCCGCTCCGTGACGTCGTTGGCGTTGAACTTCCACGTCTTGTCGGGGTTGTCCAGCCGGGCCAGGAAGCGCTTCTTCTGCTCGGCCTTGGACACGTGCAGGAACAGCTTCACGACCTTGGTGCCGTTGCGGTCGAGGTGGTGCTCCCACGCGTTGAGGTCGTCGTGGCGGGCCGCCCAGAAGGCGGGCCCGCGATCGTCGCCCGGGAGGGCCTGCTTCTCGAGCCACTCCGGGTGCACCTGCAGCGCGATGACCTCCTCGTACTGCGAGCGGTTGAAGATCCCGATGCGGCCCCGCTCGGGAGCGTTCTTCTGGATGCGCCAGAGGAACGTGTGGTCGAGCTCCTCGCTCGAGGGCCCCTTGAACGACACCACCGACACCCCTTGGGGGTTCACGCCGGTCATGACGTGCTCGATCGTCGAGTCCTTGCCGGCCGCGTCCATCGCCTGGAACACCACGAGGATGGAGTGGGTGTCGCTCGCCCACAGGAGCTCTTGCGCGTCGCTCAGCCGCTTGATCCCACGGTGGAGGACCTCCTTGGCGGTGGCGCTGAGCTCCTCCTTCGAGAGGGACTCGTACTCGCCGACCGCCCTCCCACACGGTGGGCCGAGCGTCGAGGCCGGCGCTGGTGCCAGGGGCGACGCGCAGGTCGGCGAGGATCCGGCGCCGCTGGTCCGGGTTGTCCGCATTGGTGGCATCGGTCGGTGTCATGGAGCGTCTCCGTGGGTGGCTGGCTGTTGACGGCGCAGGAAGAGCTTGGTGATCTCCTCGACCAGGATGAGCAGGGCCGCCAGCAGCAGGCAGACGAGCCACTGGCCACCGGTGAGCGAGGTGGTGTCGAGGACCCGGTTCAGCACGTCGAGCTCGGTGGCCAGCACGATGGCGAGGAGCGTGCCGCCGTAGAGCTTGAGCTGGCGCCCGTCCGACAGGATGTCGCGGGAGAACAACGTGCGGGTCTGGCTGCGAGCGCTCAGGCCGAGGGCCACGTTCATCAGCGAGAACACGGTGACGGCCATCGTGGCGGCGACGAGCGCGCTCTCCCAGTCCTCGAACACGTCGCGCACCCAGAGCGTCGCGCCCGCCATCAGCACGCCGAGTGCGACGGCTCGGACCCATTGCGGCCCGTTCAGCACCGGCTCGGAGAGCGGTCGGGGCTTGCGCTCCATGAGGCCCGGCAGGGGCTTGTCGAACCCCAGCGCGATGGCGATCGGCACCTGCACGACGAAGTTGATCCAGAGCACGGCCAACGGCGAGAACGGGATCCCGCCGGCGATCGAGAGGATGGCCGCGCCGAGGAACGTGGCGATGAAGCCCACCAGGGCAGCCATCTGGAACCGGATGTACTTCGAGAGGTTGTCGTAGAGCTCGCGTCCGTACTCGACGGCGCGCACGATCGTGGCGAAGTTGTCGTCGGTGAGGATCATCACCGCCGCGTCCTTCGACACCTCCGTGCCGGTGATCCCCATGGCCACGCCGATGTCGGCCTTCTTCAGCGCGGGGGCGTCGTTCACGCCGTCGCCCGTCATCGCCACGATGTTGCTCTGCTGCTGGAGCGAGTGGACGAGCCGGATCTTGTCCTCGGGAGCCACCCGGGCGACGACACCCAGGCGGGGCAGCCGCTCGGCGAGCTCCTCGTCGGTGAGGGCGGCGAACTCCGCACCGGTGAGGGCGTCGACCCTCGATGCCGAGCTCCTTGCCGATCGCGGCGGCGGTCACCGCGTGGTCGCCCGTGATCATCCGGACCTCGATGCCCGCGCTGTGGCACTTGGCGATGGCCGCCTTGGCCTCGGCGCGGGGCGGATCGACGATGCCGATCATCGCGATGACCGTGAGGTCGTGCACCTGGCTGATGAGGTCGGCATCGGGGTCGAACTGGTCAGGGTCGAAGTCACGCCGGGCCACCACCATCACCCGTTCGCCCGACCCGGCCATCCGCTCGTTCTCCGCCAGCGCAGCCGCCCGCTGGTCAGCGGCGACGTCGTGCACCTCACCATCCGGTGACCAGTACGAGCTCGACCGATCGATGAGCACATCGGGCGCACCCTTGACGAAGCATCGAACGACGTCCCGGCCGCTCCGGTCGGTCATGCGGTGGAAGGTCGCCATGAACTTGTACTCGGAGTCGAACGGCACCTCCGCCACCCGCGGGTAGCGCGCTCGAGCACTGTCGAGGTCGATCCCGCCCTTGGCCGCCAGCACGATCAGCGCCCCCTCGGTCGGGTCGCCGATCAGGTCGCCGGCATCGTCGAGCCGCGGCATCCGCGCAGAGCGCCATCGGCAGGAGCGCGTCGTCGAGGTCGAACGTGAGCCCACCGTCGTGCTTGATCTCCCCCGTGGTCGCGTAGCCCTCGCCGCTGATCGTGAACCGGTTGCGGCCCGGCACCACCAGCTCCCGAGCGGTCATCTTGTTCAGGGTCAGGGTGCCGGTCTTGTCCGAGCAGATGGCCGACACCGAGCCGAGGGTCTCGACCGATGGCAACCGCTTGACGATGGCGTTGTGCTCGGCCAGCACCCGCGTGCCCATCGAGTAGAGGGTGGTGACCACCGCGGGCAGCCCGGTCGGGATGGCCGAGATGGCCAGCGCCACCCCGGCGATGAACACCTCGTCGAAGTCTCGGTCGTCGCGGATGCCGAGGATCAGCATCGCGAGGAACGCGATCCCGGCGACGCCCACGATGATCTGGGTGAGGTGGTCCAGCTGCTTCTGCAGCGGCGTCTTGTCCGCCTCGGTCTGGTTCAGCAACGTGGCGATGTTGCCGATCTCGGTGCTCATCCCGGTGCCGGTGACGATCATCTCGCCGCGCCCTCGGGTGACCGAGGTGTTCATGAACGCCAGGCACAGCCGGTCGCCGAGGCCGACGTCGTCGCCCTCGATCGGCGCGACGTCCTTGAGCACCGGAGCGCTCTCGCCCGGTGAGGGCCGCTTCCTCGATCTCCAGGGTGGCCGCCACGATCAGCCGACCGTCGGCCGGCACGCGGTTGCCCGCCTCGAAGAGGACGATGTCGCCCGGCACCAGCTCCGCGGCGTCGATCTCGATCGCGGCGCCGTCGCGTCGCACCCGGGCGATGTCCTTCAACATCTTCTCCAGGGCGGCCAGGCTCGCCTCGGCCTTCGACTCCTGCCGCAGGCCGAGCACCGCGTTGAACACCGTCAGGCCGACGAGGACGATCGTGGTGCCCGATTCGCCGGTGACCACCTGGTTCACGACCGCGGCACCCACGAGGATGATCTGCATCAGGTCCTGGTACTGGCGCAGGAAGGCCTGCGAGCGCCGACTCCGCCTTCTTGGCCGCGAGGACGTTCGAGCCGTGCTCCTGCCGCCGCCGCGTTCACCTCCGCGTCGGACAGCCCCCGCGCCGGATCGACGTCGAGGCGCGTCGCCACCTCCTCCGGCGACAGCTGGTACCAGCGAGGCGCACCACCTCTGCCGTGGACAGCGTCACGACGTCATCACGGGGTTCGTCAGGCATGGTTCCTCATCCCTCGTCCGCCGGACCGCGGCGAGCTCGCTGACGAAGAACTCGAGCGTCGGTGGAATTCCTGACCATGATTACCTCGACGTCGGGTGTGGTTGTTCGGACGTCAACCTAGGAGGAATCGGGGTGAGCGCGCGACCGAGCACTCCGAGAGTCACCGTCAACCCAGGAGGCTGGCCTCCGCCACGGCTGACGGCGCCGGGTCGGGGAGGCGCATCATCCGGAACGAGATGAACAGCCCGATGAGGCCGGCCAGGATCGGGACGAGCAGCGCGATCTGCAGGGCGAGCGGTCGGGCGTCGGTGTTGATGCGGATGATCTCGTCCTGGATCTCGGCGGGCTGACCGACGAGGAGCTCCTCGAGCTGGGTGTTGCTCATCACCTCGGCGTCGTCCTCCAGGACATCGGCCACCTGCTGCTGCTCGGCGGGAGGAGCACGGTGCTCGACTCCGCCATGTCGGTGAAGACGAACGACAGCGTCGCGAGCATGATGGCGCCGGCGAACGCCAGGCCGAACGACAGCCCGAACGAGCCGCGCCGCCGAGTTGACGCCGGCGGCCTCGCTGACCCGCTCCTCGGAGATCGGGGCCAGCGTGTAGTTGTTCAGCTGCGACACCAGCAGCCCGAGCCCGCATCCCGGCGATGATCAGCGGGACGACGAGGTACCACCCGGAGTCGGCCCGCGGCACGAGCGGGACGAGCACGACCATGCCGACCGCCAGCAGGAGCGAACCCGGCCCGGATGATGCCGGCCGGCGCGGCGCTCGCCGGCCTTCTTCCCGGCCAGCAGGGCGACGGCGAACATGCTGAGCGACAGTGGCGCCAGCGAGAGGCCGGCCTGCATGGCGTCGTACTCGAGGACCATCTGGAGGTAGATCGGCAGGGCGATCATCGTCGCCGCCGAGGGCGATCTGCTGCAGCATCTGGCCGGTGATCCCGAGCCGGAAATCGCGGATCGGAACAGATCCGGGTCGATCAGGGTCGGCTTGCCGCTCCGCTTGCGGCGCACCGAGCCACCACGACGAGCGCCAGCGAGCGAGACCACGCCGATCGCCATCAGGGCGCCGACCGCCTCGCCTCCCTCCTGCCACACGAGGATGCCCAGGACGACGCCGCCCATGCCGAGCACGGACAGGACCGCCCCGACCGCATCGACGCTCGCGAGGTCCGGTGTACGGGGCGTCGCTGGACGAGCTTGATACCCGACAGCACGATGGCGATGATCGACGGCCTCGAGCAGGAAGCGCGACCCGCCACGACAGGTAGGTCGTGACGAAGCCGCCGAGCAACGGCCCGACAGCGGCGGCGATCGCCGCCGCCGCGCCGACGAGCGCGTAGGACCCTGCGCTGCGCCGCGCCCTCGAAGTTGCCGTGGATCAGCGACTGCATGGCGGGCAGCAACAGCGCCGCGCCGAGGCCGCCGATGATGGCCCAGAAGATGACCACAGCGGAGGCTCTGGGCGAGCGTCATGGCCAACGCCCCGATGGCATAGCCGAGCAGGCCGAGGACATAAGCCCGCTTCGGCCGATGAGATCGCCGACCTTGCTGCCGATCAAGATGAACGCAGCCGAGACAAGCGCCTCGAGTGCGATCGCCGACTGCACGCCGCTGACCGTTGTGTCCGAGGTCCTCCATCACCGCGGAGATCGACACGTTCATCAACGAGGTGTCGACGACGAGGACGAACATCGCCATGGCGAGCAGCAGGGCGAGACGGAGAGCTCCCCGCTACCGGCGGACTGTCGCCGCTGATCGCCTCCGTCATCCTCGAGCCCCGAGTCGGCCTCTCACTCCGCGCATCCGTCCACGCCTGCAACGTATCCCGTTGACACGCTGTCGGACTGAAGCGCATGGTGGTGGCAATGGGGTTCCTCCCAACGGGTGAGGAGCGGGGCATGAGGGTCGATCGGATCATCTCGGGAGAGTTGCGACGAGCGACAGCGGGTGGAGCGTCGCTGTGCCACGCAGGCCACCGGCACGCCGCTTCGCTCATCTCCCGCCGCCGCTTCTTGCAGGCGACCGCCGGGGCCACGGCGTTCGGTGCTCTCGGAGGTCCGTCCGCCCTGCTCGCGGAAGCCGCCCATGCGGCGGCGCCCGGCATCGGTCTGGCGCTGCCCATCCCAGCGACGCTCGATCTGCTGGGTGGGGACTTCCACGTGCAGGCGCCGCCGCTCACCGGGGACGACACCGACCCGGCGACCGTGAACAACTTCCAGGGTGCCGCCGGCATCGCCTTCATAAGCGGCACGGTGGAGCGCACCGACCGGAAGACCGGTGAGACACGTGTCCTGCCGTACCTCTTCAACGACATGCGATTCATGCAAGGTGTGTTCCGCGGTCGGGACGGTCACGAACGGAACGCCACCTTCGCCTTCATATGAATTGATGTCTACGAGCCTCCCGGTTCGGGAGGCGCACAAATCCACGACTTCAACCCCGGCATCACACAGACCGGTGTCTTTTGGACCACCGTCGTTCCGGCAGAGAGCGTCCGGGTCGACGCCGCGAGGGCGTCGGCGACGCTCGAGGTCCGTGATCTGGCGCAGAAGGATTACGTCGACCTGGAGAACGCACTGTTTGGCGGCACACCGCCCACGTCAGGGAGGGTGTCGTTCACGGTCCAGTGGACCGCAGAGGGCGACCCGAAGTCAGTCAACAACCCGGCTCAGAGGTACCGCGCCGTCGTCAGTAGCGCTTCCGCGAAGATGGAGTGGTCCGCGCGGAGCGTCGATTTCGACTTCCAGTCGGCGCCGCTGGCCACGTCGACGACCGATGCTGCCCAGCTCGGTCAGGAGAGCAACGGCTCGTACTACTGATCTCGCCGGTCCGTTGGACCGCGGCGACAGAGTCGGCACGTTGCATGTCAGGTCGACCGAACGAAATCGACGACCATGTCGACATATCGGTCGCATGGCAAGAAGACCGGTCAAGTGTGCGACCGGCGCACAGTCGGCGTTGGAGGTGTAGAACCGGGCCGTGGATCAGATCAGCGTGCTTCGCAAGGCCGTCGACCAGACAGGGCGCATCGTTGCCGGTGTCAAGCCCGACCAGCTGGCGGCGCCGACACCATGTACCGACTGGGATGTCCGCGCCCTGCTCAACCACACGATCGGGGTGGTGGAGATGTTCGACGACGCCGCGCAGACCAAGCCGTTCAACGGAAAGATCTTTGCCAACGACAACCTTGGCGACGATCCCGGGACGTCGTACGAGAGTCGGGCGAAGTGCTGCACGCCACCTTGGCGAAGCCGGACGTGCTCGACGGACCTGGACGATGCCCTTCGGCGAGGTTCCCGGTCCCGTCGGGGCTGGTTTCGCGACGCTCGAGCTGTTCCAGCACGGATGGGACGTGGCTCGGGCGACCGGCCAGCAGATCGAGTTCGACACCGCCGTGACCGAGACCGCCGCGCGCGACGGCCCAGCTGATGCCCTCCGAGCAAGTTCGGATCGCCGGGTGTGTTCGGCCGGAGGGCAACCTGCCCGCCCGAGTCCTCGGCAGAAGACCGGCTCACCGCGTTCCTCGGCCGCCCGCTCTGACCTTCGCCGACTCGTCGGGCACTTTCGTTGTCGGCGGGGGCAAGATGTTGACGAGACCGACGAGCATCAGGCGACGAGTCAGCGGTTGCGGGACGAGCAGGGCGAGCAGCTTGAGGATCGAGATGTAGAGCCAGACGAGGGTGACCATCAGCCCGAAGCCGAGGTACCACTCGAGCTCCTTCGGTGCGCCCGCCTCGACGCCGGCCTCGATGGTGCCGAAGTCGAGCACCAGGCTGAGCGCGGCGAGCACGATCGCGATGAGCGTGACGACGATGCCGATGCGTGCGGAAGCTGTCGCTGTAGAGCCAGCCCCAGTCGAAGATCGACAGGATGAACACGAAGAAGTAGAGCAGCGCGAGCCCGCCCATGCCGGCGATGACGGCGAACGCCAGCTTCTGGGTCGGCTTGACGATGCGGGTGACGTAGAGCAGCAGCGCGACGACGAACACGCACAGCGGTCGAGAGGATCGCGGCGCCGACGATGCCGTCGGTCTGGGCGTCGAACATGGCCGAGATCGCGCCGAGGCAGAACCCCTCGCACACGGCGTAGAGCACGCCGAGCAGCGCGGCCCGCCGTCGGCTGCACGGCGATGAAGATGCCGAGGAAGAAGGCGCCGAAGCTGGCCAGCCAGAACCCGCCGGGGATGGTGACGGTGGTGTTGGCGTACCCGCCGCCGAGGTCGACGCCGACCGGCTCGACGGCGGCGGCCCATCCCCAGGCGCCGCCGGCGACGAGCACGACCAGCAGGACCAGCGTCTTGATGCCGACGCCGGCCACGGTCATCGACCGGGCCGCGCGGCGCGGTGAGGTTGGTCTCGACGAACTTCTCGCTCAGCGCCGGGTTGCCCGAGCGGAGCGGCGTCGGCGCGGTCGTGGTCTGTGACATGGGTTCTCCAGGCTGGATCGGTGCTGGGGGCGGCGTAGGTCGTCGCCCCGCAGCTACTCGACGCCGAGCATGACATCGCTGGCCTTCACGATCACGCTGACCGCCGATTCGACATGAGCGGCGAACCGGGCCCCGCAGTTCGAGCGTGACGGACTGATCCTCGCGGATCCGGTCACCGTTATCGTGACCGACGGGCTGGCTCGCCTTCGGGCGCGGGGGTATGTCGACCGAGCCCGCGGCGTCGGCCGGCCGGACACTTGGGACGGAGCTCGACCAGGGAGCGTGAGGTCTGTCGATGGCGAACGAACAGCCACCCGTCAGTCAGAAGGGCGCGTCCGCCCGTGATCGAGCGGCGGCAGCGGTGGACGAGCGCAGCGGACTCTGCTGTGGCAGGTGTGGGATCGGATGCTCGAGATCGAGTTCGTCGATCGCAGCGTCGCGCTCGCGCGGGCAAGGCATTCGTTTCGTTCTTCCCCTTGGTCATCGTCGTCTCCGCGTTCCTGCCGGAGAGCCTCCGCGAGTCGATCCTCACGACGATCACCCACAGGCTCGGGATCGAGGGGGATGCGCTCGTGCCACGAGACAGGGTTTCGCCTCCGCCGACGACGTCCGTCGAGCCACCGGCGTGCTCGGCCTCGTGCTCACGATCCTCTTCGTGACGTCGTTCACCACCGCCTTGCAGCGTGTGCACCTGAGGGCCTGGCGACGCCCGCCCCGGCCGACGGTCCGCGAATACGCCCGGGGCCCCGTCTGGTTCCTCGTGATCCTGCTACCTGGCGGCCCTCGGCGGCCTGCGCCAACTGGCTCGGCGACGGTCCCCAGCTCGTCTTGTTCGCCGTCGTCTCGCTGGCCGCGACATCGGCGCTGTGGTGGTTCACCGCGTGGTTTATGTCTCGCGCCAAGCGCGCTGGCGCGCCCTCCTCCCCTCCGGCGCGTACCACCGCCGTCGCGCTCACGGCTTCGCCCTTTCCGCAACGCTCTTGGATGCCACAGTATCGTTCAGACCAGAACCAATTCGGCTTCTTCGGGATCGCGGCTCGTCTCGTCA
>CAVRKU010000023.1:0-41110 GCA_963721695.1 uncultured Microthrixaceae bacterium | reverse complement strand
GGAATGGGCAGAAAGACTACATAGCGTCGTGCAGTGCCTCCGCTGCGCGCGGATGCGCGGGTTACTGGGTCAGGTGCACCGGGTTGCCCTCGATGCGGGCCTGCCACGTCGTGACGTCCTGCGACGACTGGCTGAACCGGTACTCGATCCCCCACCAGCACGAGTTGGCGGTCACCTCCGGATTGACCGGGGTCGACGGGGTGTTGGCGTTGCAGGTGTACGTCGTCGGGATGTCGATGCGGATGGTCAGCCATGTGCCGTTGAACCGCTTGCGCCGCCGGCGTGGCCGTGGTGATGCCGCAGCGGGTGCCGTCGTCGGAGGTCTGCGGGGTCATGTAGACGGCGCCCGTGGGGTCGCCTCCACTCTGCACCACGTTGGGCGCGGGCGAGGAGGTGTAGGTGCAGCTGGCCGCCGGCACGTTCTGGACGGGCCGGGCAGGGTGCTGGACGGCATCTTCGGGTACATGCTCGCGTCGCCGGCGGAGACGTCACCTGGATCCCACAGATCCACGACGAGGGTTCGGCCGGCGAACTGTGGCCCGACCTCCGCAAGGTAGAAGGTGGCTGGCGGCGGGGTGCACGGGGTCGGCGAGCAGCGGTTGTTGTTGTACATGCCCATGTTGGCGTAGGCGTAGAGCGCCGGCTGGTTGGGGTTGGCGTGGCTGCCGCCGGTGACGGCCTCGAGGGCATAGCCGTTGACACCGTCGCCCGGTCGTGCCCGGGGTCTGGACGTTGATCAGGTAGGTGCCACCAGGCGTGGGCGAGGTGATCGTGCAGAGCCGCCGCCACGTCCCACGGAAGGCGGTGCTCGTGCCGCCGTTCACCCTGCCAGTTGCAGCTGCCATCTGTTTCGTTGCCTGTCGTCGACACGAACACCGCGGTGCGGGCGCTGAAGTCGAGCGGGTTCGTCTGCTGGTACACCTTGAAGTCGGTGGGGTAGGTGGAGCCGCTGGTGAACGAGCGGTCGCCGGCGAGCACGTCGACGGTCCCGTTGGTGTTGTGGGAGGCGTCGAAGACGTTGATGTCGATGAACCCGACGGCGACAGCGGGTGCCTTGACGACGTACCAGTAGCCGCGATCGGGGTTGGCCGGATCCTGGTACTGCTGGTTCTGGACCGAGCCGCAGTTCGCCGTGGTGTAGCACCGGGTGGAGTAGATGTCGCCGTTCGTCGCGTAGGTGCTGGGACCCTCGATCTGAGCCCAGAACCCGGGCGATCGCGTGGAGGCGATCGGGTTCGGCGGCGCCCGCCCGACGGTGGTCGTGACGGCGGCCGGCCAGCGGCACAAGCGGTTGCCGACGCGCCTGGGTGCCACCGCTCGGCGCACCGCTAGCACTCCACCGAGCTGGACGCCGTCGGTCCCCACCACCCGAGGCGGTCTCGTAGCCGACCCGGCAGGGACGGTTCACGGGGGCGGACCCCGGCGGGATGTTGGAGCCATCGGAGAAGTTCGGTCGATCGCTCGTGGCCGCGACCGCCCAGGTGCACTGCCGGAAACCGGTGTTGCCGCTGACGTATCGAGCGGTGTTGTTGTAGGTCGTGGCGGTCTCCCAGCGCCCGTTGGTGGTCGCAGTCTGGAACACGTTGCACGGAGCGTTGGTGGGCGCTCGCCGCGTGTAGTCCGGCGGGGGCACGTTGCTGGGCGTTCCGCCCGGGAGCGTGAAGGTCACGCTGTAGTTGCAGCGCACGGACGAGCCACCGAAGTTGGCCGCCTCATAGTTGGTCGCGCTCGTCCAGCGCCCGTAGCCCTGCGCCGAGAGCGTTCCGACGTTGCAGTTGAACCCCTGCGCGGTGTCCCCGACCTGGGCCACCGCGGGTCGGCGAGACGAGCTGTTGGCGCTTGTGGGCCAGTTCAGCGTGTACGTGTCCGGGGGGGTGGGCGGCACGGTTCGCGTGTAGTCGCCGCCGAAGTAGTTGAGGGGGCTCCCGAGCGGGATCGGGAGGTTGTACTCCGCTTCAGCGCTCCGCGTCAGGGCCTGGTTGCCAGAGTCGATCACCTGGGAGAAGTAGCGGGTGGCGTTCGGGTCGGTGACGGTCACACGCAGCGACGTTGAGGTGGAGCCGCGATCGATCTCGACGCCGAAGGGCCCTGTTCCGCAGTCGCCACCGTCGATGCCGTTCTCCAGGAGGCTGTCGCACGCGACCGTGGTGGACTTGCCGAGGTTGGGCATCCACACCGTGCCCGCGAGGGCGGCCGCGTCCGCCGACTTCTGGAGGAAGCTGCTGCGCGAGTACCAGCTCGCCAGGTCGACCCCGAACGCAGCAAAGGTCATCAGGGGGATCAGAGCAAGTGCGGTGAGGATGATCGCTACTCCGCGCTCGCCGTGGGTTCGGGTACTCGTTCCGGTCATCTCGTGCTCCTGCGGCTCAGCCGTCGATGTCCGGCTGGATTCGGTAGATGCTGATCTTGGTGATCGTCATGTCGTCGTAGAAGGTGCCGGTCTTGCTGCCGTGCGTGGTGCGCACCCACACGCCGATGTAGTCGGGCGGGTCGGCGAGGCGGTCGTTGCGGCTCGGCAGGCAGCCAGAACTCATCAGCAGCGCCGATGACGTTGGGGATCGTCCCGCGCACGGTGGCGCCCGCGGTAGGTGTTGCACGAGCCGGTCACCCCGGCCTCGCTGGTGGACCCCACCGGCTTGATGCATCCGGTGGGCACCGTCCCGTTGGGACCAGACGGCTTGAAGATGACGACGCGGTCGAGCCGGTCGAGCTGCTCCTGCGGGAGCGACGCCCTCAAGGACTTGAGCACGTTGGCGTCCGCCTCCACGAGACTCCCGCTGCTCGAGCCGATGCGGGCGGCCGTGGAGACCGAACCCTCGACGCGGTTGTTGCTGACCCACGCCAGGCCCATCTCCGCGGTTCCGAACGCAAGGAGGAGCAACAGCGGTAGGGCGATGGCGAACTCGATCATGGTGGCGCCGCGCTCGCCGCGAACGACCCGTCGGAGTTGGGAGCGGGCGCTCATGCGGTCACCGCGTATCCCTGGGGCTCGAGCAGGTTGATCGAGCCATCCGTGATGGTGAGGCTGTCTCCGAGGACACCTGTGATGTAGACATGCTCCGCCTTGATGTAGACGCCGACATAGTCAGGCTGAATCGGTGTTGGGCACGGCGAGACGAAGCACCGAGGCGTGATCGTCGTCTTGCGGTTCTTGCCCGGCCAGTTGCAGTCGACCTTGTTGCCGGCGAGGGGATCGCTTCCGCCTGTGCAGCCGAAGTAGAACGCGGGCGGGTTGGCCGCGTCGCCAGTTGCCATGTCGAAGGCACCCCCGGGGTCAGCCGGCCGGTGATAGATGTTGCAGGCACCGATGGCGTCGGTGCCCCCGTCGCTGACGCCCGCGGAGCTGCTGTTCGGACTGCCCTGTGCCGCTGGCAGACATCCGCTCGGGGGCTGCTCCCCCGTGGAGCTCGCGTGCCAGATGACGACGTACTCGATCTGGCCCTTGCTGATCCCTGTGGCCTCCCGTGCCACTCGTTCCATGATCATCCGGTCCGCGTCGGCGTTGTTCCCGGCCACGCTCGCCATTCGCCCGCCCGCCCGAACCGCGTTGGCCGCTCCCGAGTAGGACTTCAACGCCGATCCGATCTCGAGGATGCCGAACACCAGCATGAACAGCAACGGCAGAACGATCGCGGCCTCGACGACGATCGCGCCTCGGTCGTCGCATGCGCGACTCGGTCGTCGCCGACTCTCCGACAAGTTGATCTGGTTCATGCCAATGCTCCTGCCGCTGCCGCGATGTTCGAATAGGGGATCCTGAGGGCGTCCGCGAGCCGTTCGAGGTTTCTGGGCGCCGGCCGACTCCGACCGTGCACCCAACGACTCACGGTCCCTTCGGTGGTGCCGGTGAGACGAGCGAGGTCGGCGGAGCGCAGCCCGAGCTCCCGCTGACGCGACAGGATCAGCTCCCCGAGGATGCTGGATGCACCGCGGCGAGGCAGCGCAGCAGCCAGTGAGGCTGCGTCGACCGAAAGCACCGTCGCCATCCGAGTGAGTTGCGTCGAAGCAGGTACTCGATAGCCGAGCTCCCACGAAACGACCGTGCTCTGTGACACCCCGAGTGCCTCGGCCAACCCAGCTCGGGTGAGGCGCAGCTCCTGCCGGCGAGCACCCACGAACTGGCCGAACGGCGGCCACCCTGCAGTGTCCACGATGAAGGGTGACGCACAAAGGGTGGCGATGTCGCGTTCCGCTACCCCGAGGAAGTCCGCGAGGCTGGCGAAGAGCTGTGGGCCCGGCGTCGACCGACCGGTCTCCCATCCGGCGTACGTGGCCTGGGGCACCCCGAGGAGCTGGACCACCGCAGCCTGGGTCAGCCCTCGCCCGTGGCGCTCGTTCCGGAGCCGTTGGGCGAGCGGGGGGAGGTCGACGGTCGCGGCTCGCCGGTCCGGACCAGTCGGCCGTCGCCAATGAGAGGATGGCGATCAGGCGAGCCAGCCGCTCGGCGGAGGGCTGGACCGCTCCCTTCTCCCACAGGCGGATCGTCTCCTCGCTGACGCCGAGCTGAGCGGCGAGATCGAGACGGCGTCGTCCCGCGTGCACCCGCGACGCCTCCAGGCGGGCCCCGAGACGGGACGACCAGACGATGTCGTCGGTCACGGCCGCTGTCCTTCCGTCCAGTCCCACATGAAGTTCCCCGCCCTGCCGCTATCCGCCTTGCGTGCTCGCCAGTTTGGCGAGTTTCCCAAGTCTTGTCAACACTCTACGTAGTTAAACAGCCACGCTAAGCGAACAGAGGAGGTCTCCGTAGATGGCCGACGCCATGCTCCGCCCCTGTCCGCGCTAGGTGGACTAGCTACGCAGTGGTGTCGGACGCAGGCGCGCTGGACTTGAGCCGTTTGACCGGGCAAACGGACGCAACCGGGCAAAGCGGTGCGACCGTCGGCCCCCCTGGTCAGTCCGTCAGGACGATGATGCGTGACCCGTTCGGATCGGCGGGGCCCACGATCCCCCCCTGGTTGATCGTGGCGCGGCCCACGGAAGATGGCGTCGATGTCGTGGTTCGCCACGTGGGAGATCTCGAACAGACCCAGGTCGACGCAGTAGGCCCGGTAGTTGTTGCCTGCCGTCGCCCGTTGCCCCGTGGGCACAGCGGCAGCACGACCACGCAGCCATCCACGAAGTCGGCTGCTGCAGACGTTCCCGGAGTTGACGAGGCGCAGCGTGGGACCGTTCCGGTTGCCCGTATCGGTGTCCCACTCGCCGGGGATGGGATAGGAGCTGCCCGTGTTGACGTTGCCGCGGAAGCTCGAGGACGGGTTGCCGCAGTCGCGGCCGTCGTCCTTGATGTCGTTGCCGTAGATGCTGTACTCCGTGCCGATCGCGAGCTCGTTCACCACGAACCCGGTGTCGGAGGTCGGCATCGGGCAGGAGGAGCGGCGGCACGTGGCCCGGTGCGGTGCCGCATACGAGGAACGGGGCGATGTAGGTCCCACCGGCGCGCCCGATCTGGGCCGTGGCGCTCGCTCCCGCGGTGAAGGTCGTGTTGCCGACGACCCGGATGAAGTACGTGTCCTGCGTCTGCGTCGTCGTCACCACGACCCCCGCGGCCGCGTCCTTGGTGGCTTGCGGCATGGTGGCGCCCGTGGGGCAGGGCCCGATCACCGACCGGTCGAAGCGAACGAGCCGGCACGTGACAGATGCTCGTTCCGCACCGTTCTGCTCCGCCGTGTCGCGGGCGGCGGCGAGGATCGCGCGGGCGTCGGTGCTCTGGTCGGTCACGTAGAGGTCGAGCTGGCGGGTCGCGGCCATGGACGCGGCGTCGGCGGCGTTCTGCATCTGCCGCCGCTCGCCGTAGGCGCGCCCGCCGTCCAGCACCAGTCCAGCCAGCGCGATCAGGCCCACCAGCGCGATGGCCAAGAAGATGAAGCACCGCCCCTCGGTCATCGCTCGCTCGTCTTGCATGGTCACTCCAGGGTTGTGTGTCATGTCAGCCATACGTCAGGATCAGCGTCCGTTGGCAGTTGCTCCGCTCGCTGTCACTGTGACGGTGCGAGTTGACCGGGCCGGGATGCCAATCTCTGCTGGCCATCGCGAATCACCCACTCACACGTGATGGCGTCGCAGCTGCCAGCGGAGGCGCCGACGTTGTGCATCGGCTTCGGCGTCGTCAGGTCCGTGGGTGACCCAGGTGGCCCACTAGTTCCAGGAGTCACCGTCACGGTGGGAGCCGTGCAAACCGTGACGCTGCTGCGAGTCACCCGGATCGTCACGTCGTCCTCGATCGTGTGCTGGCCATTGGTGCGCACGTTGGCTGGTGGGTTCGCGATCGTGATCGTGAGGTTCGAGAGACCGCAGACCGGGCTTGCGCTCACGACCAGTGGGATCGCGGCGCTCGCGGAGCTGGCGTTCGCCACCACGGTGTACGTCTGGGTGCCCCACGTGCCTTGGCCCACGGGGAGCGTGAAGGTGAACGTGTTCACGCCGGACGAGGACATCGCCTGTGCGCCGGCGTAGCCCGCGTTGGCGGGGAACGTGAGCGTCGGCGTACCGCAGACACCGGCGTTGCTGACGGCGACCGTGAAGGTGACCGCGGAGGCGAGCGTTCCGCCTGACTGGGTGACGGCGCCGGGCGTGGCCGAGGCCGACGTGATCAGGCACACCGCGGGATCGAGGACCTCGAACGAGATGTCACGGGTGACGGACCCTCCGTTGGCGCTGGCCGGGAAGGTCTTGGTCCCGGCCGTCCAGCTCCCCTGGCCGGAAGGGATCGTGTACTCGAAGGTGGTGGCGCTCGTGGAGACCATGGTCTCGACGCCCAGGGTGCCGACACCGGTCAGGTTCAGCAGCGGGGTTCCGCAGAGCCCGGCGTCGTTGACCGTGACCTCGAAGGTGACGTCGGGGATCGTGCCGCCGTTGCGCACCACGGAGGCCGGTGTGGCCGACCCATCCGTCAGCTCGCAGACCGTCGTCGGCGGGCCCGACGAACCCGCGGGGGGCGTGCCGACGATCCGCATCACCGCCCTGTCCGTGCGGGTCGAGTTCGGGATCAAGCCGGTGATGTCGCCCTTCCGGGTCCAGGTGACGGACACCTCGATGAGGTCCTCGCCCACGTCCACCGGATTGCCGCTCACCGTCGAGCACGATCCGCCTCCGGGCCGCGCCGTGCCGCCCTCCTCGAGACAGCGCACGACGACCGTGGGCGTGCCCTTCACGTTGCCGGCCAGCTTCGCGGTGACGGCGTTCGTGATCTTCGTGTTGTTCGGTCCCGCGGCATGGGCGCCGTCGTAGTAGAGGATCCCGACGCGGGCGCCCTCGCGGGCCGCGTTCGCACCGGCCGTGTCCGAGAGCTCCGCGAGGGCGAAGTCAGCGAGGGCGAACATCATCAGGAACAGCAGCGGCGCCAGGAGCGCGAACTCCACGAGGGCCGCCCCGCGGTCACCACGAGCTCGACGAGCGGCGGTCATTGCACCACCACCTCGACCTCGGCCCCGATCACGGGATCACCGAAGATGAGCCCCCCGAGCGGGCTGAGCGGGTCGAACGGGGTGCTGACCCGCACTGCGATCGTGTCACCCGGGGCGATCGGGAAGCTGGCGGGGGTCTGGCAGCCGCTGTAGGACGACGCCGTTGCGCTTCGTGGACACGGCCAGCTCCGGCCGAGCGGAGCCGTTCTCGTGCTGGGCCCGGTAGCGGATGTTGGCGGGGTTCGGGCAGCTCGAGCCAGACGGTGCCTGGGACCACGGATCGCGCTCGGCGTAGACCGCGCCCTCACGGGCGGCGTTCTTGACCTGGTTCCAGGTGAAGAAGGCCCGGCCGAGGTCGATGGCGCCGAACACGATCGTGGCGAGCAGCAGGAAGGTGAGGGCGAACTCCACCATGGCGGCGCCACGGTCACCGATCGCGCGTCTTAGCCGCCTGTCCGCCATCTGCCTCGCCCTGTTCCCGAGCTCCAGCACGGTGCGTTCTCCGCACGCACCGTGATGTCGAGCCCTCTCTCTCCGTGGTGGACACCGTAGCCGCGAGGATCGGCCCGTGCCCACCGCTTGCGCCCGCCGGAGCGGGCGGCCGGTGGCGCTACTCGCTCGGGAGGATGTCGACGAGCTTGCGGCCCTTGCGCAGGCCGAACTTCACCTTGCCGTCCGCGGTGGCGAACAGGGTGTCGTCACCACCGCGACCGACGTTCTCGCCGGGGTGGAACTTGGTGCCCCGCTGGCGCACGATGATCGTGCCCGCCGTGACCGCCGTGCCGTCGTACACCTTCACGCCGAGGCGCTGAGCGTTGGAGTCGCGGCCGTTCCGGGTGGAACCGCCGCCCTTGGTCTTCGACATGAGAGCTCCTCAGCCCTTCGAGATGCCGGTGATCTCGATGGCGTCGTAGTGCTGGCGATGCCCCCAGCGCTTCCGCTGGTTGCTCTTGTTCTTGTAGGTGAATCCGTCGATCTTGGGGCCCTTGGCTTCGCCGACCACCTTGGCGGTGACCGTGGCCCCCGAGAGCTGCCCCGGGGTGGCCAGGACGGTGTCGCCGTCGACGAGCAGGACGGGCGTGAGGGTGATCTCGTCCCCCACCGCCTTGCCGAGCTTCTCGACGTTGAGGATCTGGCCGGCTTCGACCTTCTCCTGCTTGCCACCGGTCTTGATCACTGCGTACATCAGGCTTCTCTTCCTCGGGCGGACTGACGATGCTACCCCGCGCACCACCCGTCCGCCCTCAATCCGGCGGCAGCAGCTCCGGGTCGATCAGGAGGCCCCGTCCCTCGCAGTGCGGGCACCGGCCGGCGAACGACTCGAGCAGCCCCTCGCCGATCCGCTTGCGGGTCATCTCGCAGAGACCCAGCTCGGAGATCTCGAACACCTGCGTGCGCGTCTTGTCTCGGGCCAGGGCCTCACGGAACACCCGGGTGACCTCGTCGCGGTTGGGACGGATCTCCATGTCGATGAAGTCGACCACGATGATCCCGCCCACGTCCCGCAGCCGGAGCTGCCGGGCGATCTCGACGGCCGCCTCGAGGTTGTTGCGGAACACCGTCTCCTCGAGGCTCGAGGTGCCGACGTTCTTCCCCGTGTTCACGTCGATCACGGTCAAGGCCTCGGTGTGCTCGATGATGAGCGAACCGCCCGACGGCAGCCACACCTTGCGATCGAGCGCCTTGTGCAGCTGCTCGTGGATGTGGAACCGCTCGAAGAGGGGGAGGTCCTCCTCCGCCGGATCGAACAGCTCGACGCGGTCGGCCAGCTCGGGGCTGATCGACGAGACGTAGTCGCGCACGGACTCGTAGAGGGCCGGGTCGTCGATCACCACGCCGCGGTAGTCGCTGGTGAGCTCCTCCCGGATCACGCGGACCGCCATGTCGGGCTCCCGGTAGAGGAGCGTCGCCGCCTGCGAACGCTTGGCGAGCGCCTCGATCTGGTCCCACTGGTCGACGAGCCGGCGCACGTCCTGCTCGACCTCCTGATCGGTGACGCCCTCAGCCGCGGTGCGCACGATGACGCCGTGCTGCTTGGGCTTCACCCGGTCGAGGATCGCCCGGAGCCGCTTGCGCTCGTCGTCGGACAGCCGCTTGGAGATGCCGTAGGTCGAGCTGTTCGGGATCAGCACCACGAACCGTCCCGGGAGCGACACCTCCTGCGTGAGGCGGGCTCCCTTGGCGCCGATGGGGTTCTTGGTGACCTGGCAGATGATCGTCTGCTTGGCCTTGAGCATCTGCTCGATCCGCAGGTTGCTCTGCTTGCCCTTGGGGGCTTCGACGTCGTCGGCGTCGAAGTGGACGTCACCCCGGTAGAGCACCGCGTTCTTGGGCGTGCCGATGTCGACGAAGGCCGCTTCCATGCCCGGGAGCACGTTCTGGACCTTGCCCAGGTAGATGTTGCCGTGGATCTGTGCGACGTCGTCCGAGGGCCGCGACACGAAGTGCTCGATGAGGTTGCGGCCCTCGAGCACGGCGATCTGCGTGGCCTTGGCATCGACGTGGACGCACATCAGGTAGCGCCCGACGGGACGGCCCTTGCGCTCGCGGCCCCGGCGAGCCTCGAGGATGTCGTCGTCGAGATCGACGCCGCCGGTGGGCAGCACGGCTTGCACCGGGGTCGCCGACCCCTGGCCGCGGCTGCGACCCTGGTCGCGGCGCTGGCCGCCGCCCTGGCGCGACTCGCCGCCACCGCCACCCGACCCGCCACTGCCGCTGCCTCGGCCCCGGCCACCGCGGCGGCGCTTGCGCTTGGACGGGGAGTCACCCTCTCCGGCGCCACCAGCGGGGACCGGACGAGGGGGCGGTGCGGTGGGCACGGGCATGGAGTCGCCGATCTGCGGGCGACGCGCCGCCTCGGCGTCTGGCCGTCGGACCAACGAGGCATCGGCGGTCTCGACGCTCTTGGGCTTCCCCTCCCGTGGCGTGTCCGGCAGCTCGGGGTTGCGGTCGTCACCGCCGTCGGCGTCCGCGAGGCCGTCGCCAGCATCTGCGCCGGCGGCGTCAGGTCGGGGCCGGCTTCGGTTGCGGCCGCCACGCGACCCGCGGCGCCGCCGCTTGGCGGCTGCGTCAGCGCCTTCGAGCTGTTCGCCGGTGCCGGCGGTGCTGGCGAGCCGGGTTGCCGGGGGCCAGGTGGTCGGCCGGCTCAGGCGGCGACGGCGGCGCCGGCTCGGGGGTGGTGCCGCTGGCGGTGCCGTCGGTGGGGAGTTCGGTCATCGGGGAGTTCCCTTCTCATGACGCACGCGCTTCCGCATGCGGGGCCGACGTCGCGCCGCTTGCGCCGAGGTCCCCGAAGGGGATCGGCTCGCAGCGGGCGCCGTCGACCGACGTCCATTGGTGAGTTCGAAGTACTCGGCTGGCGACCCAGGTCGGGTCGACGGCTCGAAGCAGCTCCGCCGGGCGGAGGCTGCGGGGTTGCGTGGCCAGCTCGGCGCAGAGCACCGAACCGTCCGAGGTGAGGTCGAGGATCGCCGGTCGGGCGTCGAGGGCTGCCTCGGCGCCCTTGCGCTCGACCGTGATCGTGAGCTCGTCGAGCGCCAGCACGCGTCGTACGGCGGCGTCCAAGGCCGCGGGGTCGACCGCCGGGAGGTCGATCCGCCACGCGGAGCTCGTCACCGCCTGCTGGAGGGAGTCGGTGCCCGGCGGGATGGTGATGGCGATCTGCGCCTCCATGCCGTGCGGCAGGGCGTCCGAGACGATCCCCGGGAGCTGGGCGGGGTCGACGTCATCGGCCAGGTCGATGTCGAGGTACTCGCCGAGGCTCTCGTAGCCGGTGGACAGGGCGAGCCCGAAGCTCAGGCGGGGCCGCGGGGAGAACCCCTCGCTGTAGGCGACGCGAACGCCCGAGCGCCGCAGGGCCCGCTCCCACACCCGCGCGACGTCGCGGTGCGACAGGAAGCGCACCTTGCCGAGCTTGCTGAACCGCAGTCGCTGCTTCATGCGTCCCGACCCCGACCGGCTTCCGCGACAGGCTCACGGGCACCTCGCCCCCGCGGATGAGGCCCTGACCCGTGCCCTGGCTCCCTCCGGCGGGGGGCACCGCCGAGGCGACCACGTGCTCGATGCCGTAGCCGGTGCAGGCGCCGCAGTCGTAGCAGGGGGTCCAGCGGCAGTCCTCGAGGCCGAGCTCCTCGAGCGCGTCGCGCCAGTCCTGCCAGAGGAAGTCCTTGTGGAGGCCGGCGGAGAGGTGGTCCCACGGCAGGCCTTCGTCCTCGGTGCGATGCCGGTAGCAGTACCACTCCATGTCGAGGCCGGCGGCCGCCATGGCCTGCTCCCACAGGTCGAGCCGGAAGTGCTCGCTCCACTCCTGGAACGTGCCGCCCGCCCGCCAGACGTGCTCGATGACCTGGCCGAGCCGTCGATCGCCTCGGCTCACGAGGCCCTCGACCACGCTCGCCCTCGGGTCGTGCCACTTGATCTGCACGCCCTTGGCCTTGCGGGCGGCGTCCCGCAGCAGGTTGACCTTGCGACGGAGCTCGACCTCGGTGTTCATGCCGAACCACTGGAAGGGCGTGAAGGCCTTGGGGACGAACCCGCCGACGCTGACCGTGACGGTGCCGTTGTGCCCGTTCGCCTTGGCCTGCTCGACGCACCGGCGGGCCAGCTCCACGATGCCGAGCGTGTCCTCGTCCGTCTCCGTCGGCAGCCCGGTCAGGAAGTAGAGCTTCACGCGTCGCCATCCCTGGCTGAACGCGGAGTCCACCGCGCTGTTGAGGTCTTCCTCGGTGATGAGCTTGTTGATCACCTGCCGCATGCGCCAGGTGCCGGCCTCGGGGGCGAAGGTGAGTCCCGTTCGACGGGCCTTCTGGATCTGGGCCGCCACGCCGACCGTGAACGCGTCGACACGCAGGCTCGGCAGGCTGACCGACACGTTCCCGCAGCCGACCGAGTCGTCCATGGCCGAGGTGACGACGTCCTCGATGCCGGAGAAGTCCGCCGTGGAGAGGCTGGTGAGCGCGACCTCGTCGTAGCCCGTGCGGCGCAGGCCCTGCTGCACCATCGAGGCGACCTGCGCCGCAGGGCGCTCTCGCACGGGTCGCGTGATCATCCCGGCCTGGCAGAACCGGCACCCCCGCGTGCACCCGCGGAAGACCTCGACGTTGAGTCGGTCGTGCACCACCTCGGTGAGGGGGACCAGCTGCTGCTTGGGGTAGGGCCAGTCCGCGAGGTCGGCGATGGTGCGCTTCTCGACGACGGCCGGCGCGGCGGGATCGATCGGCACGGTGGCCTCGAGTCGACCGTCGGCGAGGTACCGGGCTTCGTAGAGGGCCGGCACGTACACGCCCTCGATGCGAGCGAGGGCTCGCAGGACGTCGAGCCGGTCGGTGCGGCCAGCCGGCCTTCCAGGCGGCGACGGCCGCGTTGATCTCGCTGACCACCTCCTCGCCGTCACCCAGCACCACGAAGTCGAGGAAGTCGGCGAGCGGCTCCGGGTTGTAGGTGGCGTGGCCACCGGCCCCGATCAGCGGCTGCGCCGCGGTGCGATCGGCCGCTCGGACGGGCACGCCCGCGAGATCGATGCAGTTGAGGACGTTCGTGTAGACGAGCTCGGCCGAGAGGTTGAAGGCGATGAGGTCGAACTCGTCGGCGGACCGATGGGTGTCGACCGAGAACAGCGGGAGCCCTTCGCGGCGCATGACCTCCTCGAGGTCGGTCCAGGGCGCATACGAGCGCTCGGCGAGGGCATCCGGCCGCTCGTTCAGGATCTCGTAGAGGATCTGCAGCCCCTGGTTGGGGAGGCCGATCTCGTACGTGTCCGGGTACACCAGGAGCCACCCGACCCGCTCCGGGGCGGGCGGCGGTACCTCGGCGCCGAGCTCGCAGCCGATGTAGCGCGCAGGCTTCTGGACCGAGGCGAGGTGCGGCTCGAGCCGAGCCCAGACATCGACCATGGTGAGCCAAGGGTACCGGACACCCCCCATTCACCCGGCATCGGCCCAGGTCAGGGGCAATGGGACCGGGCCGATGTGTCGGCATAGGGTCGGCGCGACGTGACGGCGGCCGAGGTGGAGATCGCTCGTGGCCGTTGGACTGCGGGACCGCTCGAGGACCAGCACCCAGACCTCGCCGATCGCCCAGCTGGCGCTCGTCGACGAGCGGCTTCGCCACACATCACCTCCCGGAAGCGGCGATCGACCTCGGCGGGCAGCGCCATCCACGCCACGGCGAGGTCGCTGGCGGGGTCGCCCGCGGTCATGTCGCCGAAGTCGATGACCGCGGAGATCCGTCCGCCGTCGACGAGCAGGTTGCAGCGGGTGGACGTCGCCGTGGAGCCACACCGGCGGATCGGCCCACGGGTCCGCCATCGAGGCCTCCCGATGCCACTCGTCGATCGTGGCGGCTGCCGGGATCGATCGTCGGCACCGACCCGGTCGAGCCCGGCGGCGGAGCTCGGCCGCCCGGTCCGCCAGGGGCACGCCTCGGTACGGGTTGCCGCGGAGCCCCATCGAGGTGGGCCGGCCGGTGCACCGAGCGCCGAGGAACGTCGACCAGCTGCCGCGCCGGCGTCGGCCTCAGTCGTCGCGGTGGTGCGTGGCTCGACTCGGTCGGCCGCCCAGCCGAGCGGGCACACGGTCCATGGCTCCACGGCGTAGCCTGCAGCCCGCGGAACCGTGCGCTCGCAGGGACCGGGACGGGCCTGGCAGGCCTCGGCGCGACTGGGAGCCACCTGCTGCGCCGGAGGATCAGGCCAGCGACCGTCGATGCGCCGCGGATGGCTGCACCTGCCAGTCGTCGCGCACCGGTAGACGTCGTTTGGCCCGCCTACGGGGCGACTCGACCGACGCGACAGAGGTGGCGAGGTCCGGGTGCTGCGCCCTCTACATCGCCGTGACGCTCATCGACGCCGGCGTGACGTCGACCCCGGCTTCGTGGCCATGGGCCAGGCCGCGTTGGACCGCCTGCTGCGCTGACGCTCAGGAGAAGCGGCGCATGTGCACGTTGAGGACCAACCCCATCGCGATGAAGGCCGTGAGCGTGCTGGAGCCGCCGTAGCTCACGAACGGCAGCGGGATCCCGGTGATGGGCATGATGCCCATGGTCATCCCGACGTTCTCGAACACCTGGAACACGAACATCGACAGCACGCCGACGCAGATGAGCGTCCCGAGTGGGTCGCGGGCCAGCTGGGCGGTGCGCCAGATGCGCCAGGCGATGACGGACAGCAGCGCGAGCAGCGTGCCCGCGCCGATGAAGCCGAGCTCCTCGCCCACCGCCGTGAAGATGAAGTCGGTGTGCTGCTCGGGGACGATGTCGAGGCGGGTCTGGGTGCCGTTGAAGGGCCCCGTGCCCGTGAGCCCGCCCGACCCGATGGCCGTCTTGGCCTGCTCGAGGTTGTAGGCGGCGTCGCGCTCCGCGCACTCCTGGTCCTGCGTCTCCAGGAACGAGGTCAGCCGGCACTGCTGGAACTTCTCCAGCATCCCGGAGTTGAGCACCATCGCCACCCCGATGATCCCGATCAGGGTGAGGGCGGCGATGTGGCGCACCTGGGCGCCGCCCACGAGCAACATCCCCATGACGACGGCGACGAACACCAACGTGGTGCCGAGGTCGGGCTGCAGCATGATCAGCGCCATCGGCAGGCCCGCGGCCGCCAGCACGATCGCGAGGCGCCTGGCGTCGAGCTGGCTGTCGAAGTGGGCGATCAACGAGGCCAGCGTGATGATCACGACGATCTTCGCCAGCTCGGACGGTTGGAGCTGGAAGGGCCCGAGCTGGAACCAGGCCTGGCTCCCCTTTCGCTCGCTCCCGAGACCGCTGACGACCATCAGGAGGCTCACGAGCATCACGCCGTAGAGGACCGGGGCCAGCTCCCGGTAGCGCCGGTAGTCGATGAGCGCGACGCCCAGCATGATCATCGAGCCGATGCCGACGAACAGCACCTGCTTGAACAGGAAGCTGGTGTCGAAGTCGGACGGGTCGCGCCCGCGGGTCGCGCTGAAGATCATCAGGCAGCCCAGCGCCCCCACGGCGACGATGCAGCCGACGAGGACGAGGTCGATGTGGCGCCAGGCCGCGGCGGGGTTGCGAGACATGCGCCCGAGGGCGCCCGGCGCGACCTGGTTGCGGGCCGAGAACGTCGTGGGGGCGGCCATCAGTCGCGCACGTCCTGATCCACCGTCGGCGACAACGAGTCCAGGAGCTCGAAGCGCCCGCCCAACGGCGCCGGGGTGAGCAGGGCGGGATCACGCAGCACGTCGAACAGCCGGCGCGCGACCGGGGCCGCCACCGAACCGCCGTATCCCGACTCCTCGAGCAGGACGGAGATCGCGTACTGGGGGTTGTTGGCGGGGCCGAAGGCACCGAACACCGCGGTGGGCGCCTTGCCGGCGACCTGCGCCGTACCCGTCTTGGCCGCGATCGGGAACGTGTCCGTGGGGAAGCCGCTGAAGGCACCGACCGCGGTGCCGCCGGTCTGGGTGGTGACGCCGGTGAGGCCGTCGTAGAGGGCCTGGCGCCACTCAGGGGTGAGCTCGATGGTGGCCAGCTTCTTGGGTTCGATCGCTCGCTTCAGCTCCTTGGTGACGCCGTCGCGCACCTCCTTCACCACGTGGGGCTGCCACACGGTGCCGCCGTTGCCGATGGTCGCGTAGCCCGACGCGATCTGGAGCGGGGTGAGGAGCACGTCACCCTGCCCGATCGCCATGTTGACGTTGTTGCCGGTGCGCCAGCTGTCGGAGCCCTCCGCACAGCCCACGGACTCGCAGTAGTCGGCCAGCCAGGTCGGCGACGGGATCCGGCCGGACTGCTCGCTCGACAGGTCGATCCCCGTGTCGGCGTCGAACCCCCACTGCTTCAGGAGGTCGGCATACCGCTCGGGGCCACCGAGCCGCCCCTGCTCGATCCAGAACCGCGCGCCGAGGCCGTAGTAGTAGAAGTCGGACGACACGGTGAGCGACCGACGCAGATCGACCACGCCGTACTGCTTCTCCTGGTCGTTGCTGAACGCGCAGGAGTCACCCGTGCAATCGGGCACCTCGTACTCGCCGTCGTCGTACACGGTGGTGTCGGGTGTGATCAGCCCCGCCTCGAGGCCCGACACCGCGCTGAAGGGCTTGAAGGTGGACCCGGGCGCGTACTGGCCCTGGATGGCCCAGTTGTTGAGCGGGGCGTTGTTCTCCTCCGCGGTGAGGAGCTCCCACTCGGCGTCGCTGATCCCGTCGACGAACTCGCGCGGGGTCGAAGGACGGGAACGACGCCATGGCCAGCACGCCACCCGTGTTCGGATCGAGGACGACCGTCGAGCCGACCTCGGCCTTCGGCAGCACCGGGCAGTCGCTGCACGGCCGGGTCTTGGCGATCTCCAACCCGGACTTGAGCGCTTGCTCGGCATGGGACTGCACGTTGATGTCCAGGTTGAGGACGATGTCGTCACCGGGGATGGGCGGCTCCTCGTCGATGACCCGGATGGGCTTGTTCTCGGCGTCGACCTCGATCGAGCGCGACCCGGGGGTGCCGCGCAGGTCGTCCTCGTACACCTCCTCGACGCCGTACTTCCCGATCTCGTCGTTGAGCGTGTAGGGCTTGGGCGAGCCGGCTCGCTCCTCGAACTCGTCGTCGTTGATCTGGCCCGTGTAGCCGAGCACGTGCGCGCCGAGCATCCCGTACGGGTAGCTGCGCACGGCCACCCGTTCCGCCGCCACGCCGGGAAGCTCGGGACCATGCTCGTCGATCCAGATCTTGAGGTCCTCGGGCACGCTGTCGGCGACCGGCACGGGCACGTACGGGCTGTACCGCTCGTTGGCCAGGTCCTCCTCGAGCTGCTCGACGGTCTTGGGCGTGCCCGAGCGAGCGAGCCCATCGGCCACCGCCGTGAGCACACGGGTGCGCTCCTCGTCGTCGAGCTCGTTGACGACGGTGCGATCGATGGTGACCCGCACCGAGATGCGGTTGTCCACGAGCACGACCCCGTTGCGATCGAGGATCCGCCCGCGAGGCGCCACCACCGGCACGACCCGGACCCGGTTCGCCTGGGCCGCGACCTGGTACTCGTCCGTGGCCATGATCTGCAGGTAGTAGAGGCGCGCGAAGAGCGCGGCGAAGAGCGCGAACACGACGATGCCGAGCACCGACATCCGCACGCGGGGCGATTCGGCGATCATCGGTACACCGCGCGGGCCCGCACGTTCGCCGTGCCACCCGTGGCCCAGCGCATCCCTCGGATCACGAGCGGCGCCGCGATGGTGTTCAGGAGACCGACCAGCAGGGCGATCCGCAGGAGGTCGAGCCCGATCAGCTCCCCTCCGAGCACGGTGCCGACCACGCCGTACAGGATGACACCGACCATGCTCGCCGCGGTCGCGGTCACGACCGGGATCCACCAGGCGGCCCGGAGGACCGAGTCCTGGAGGCCCCCGACGAGGTAGGCGATGATCGCGTACGTGAGCGCAGACAGGCCGAACGGCGTCTGCAGGAAGAGGTCGTAGCAGAGGCCGGCGGCGAAGCCGATGGCGGCCCCCCGATCGGGGCCGGCGGCGATGCCGCCGCAGATCGCCACCAGGAGGAGGAGGTCGGCCTGCACGCCGAACAGCTCCAGACCGGGAGCAAAGCCGAGCTGGATGGTCAGGACCAGGACGAGGATCAGCAGGGTGCGGAACGCGACGGTGAGCGGGCTCGGCGGGATCATGCTGGGGCCTCCCACAGCAGGACGGTGAGGAAGGCCAGGTTCTCGGTGTCGGCCATGGGCCGGATCACCAGATCGATGGTCAGCCCGCCGCTCGACTCGTTGATCGAGCGAACCTTCCCGACCGGGATCGAGGCGGGGAAGGCGGCGCGGTCGATGCCGCTGGTGGTCACCGAGGTGCCCGGCTTGGGGAGATCGTCGGCGTCGGGTTCGAGGTTGGTGTCGGCGATGAGGTCCTCGCCGCTGCCCTGGCCGCGGGCGGTCCCGGTGACCTGGGACGACAGCAGCCTGATGCCCACGGCGAAGTCCGGGTCGGTGATGAGCTGCACCGTGGATCGGTCGTTCGTGACCAGCACGACCCGACCGACGAGCCCGGCGCCGTTGACCACCGGCATGCCGACCTTGATCCCGTCGTTGCTCCCCTTGGAGATGTCGACGGTGTGGGAGAAGTTCGACGGGCTGCCGGAGAGCACCCGCGTCGCCGTCGTGGGGATGGCGCCGACCCACTCGAGGTCCTGCTGCTCGAGCAGCTCGGCCAGCTGCTGAGCGGCGTCCTCCTCCAGGACCGCGCCGACCCTCGAGCCTCCTCGAGCTGCCGGCGCAGCTCCTCGTTCTCGGACTCGAGGTCGCCGTAGCGCGTGATCCCGTTCCACGCGTTGGAGAACGGCTCGCTCACCGTCTCGGCCGCGCCTCGCAGCGGCGAGAAGACGTTGCCCGCGGTGCGGCGGGCGCTCTGCACGATCGCGGCGTCGCGGAAGTCGAGGGTGAGCAACGCGAGCGACGTGAGGACGAGGAGCGCGATGGTGAGGCGGGAGCGGCCACCGGAGCGGCGTGAGAGGGCCACGGACGGCGCGGGATCAGTGGTTCGTGGAGGAGAACAGCACGCCCTTCAGGGCCTCGAACTCCTCCAGCGACTGGCCCGAGCCGATGGCGACGGCGTGGAGCGGGTCGGGCGCGATCACGATGGGCATGCCGGTCTCATGATGGAGTCGGGCCTGGAGGCCGTGCAGCAGCGCGCCGCCGCCGGCGAGCGTGATGCCCTTCTCCATGATGTCGGCGGCCAGCTCCGGCGGGGTCTTGTCGAGCGTCACCTTCACGGCGTCGACGATCGCCGACACCGGCTCCTCCATCGCCTCGCGGATCTCCTCGGTGGTGGTGACGATCGTCTTCGGGAGGCCGGTGACGAGGTCACGGCCGCGGATCTCGGCGTGCAGCTCCTCCTCGAGGGGCCACGCGGAACCGAGCGCGATCTTCACCTCCTCGGCGGTGCGGTCGCCGACGGCGAGGCTGTACTCCTTCTTGATGAACTGCACGATCGAGTCGTCGAGCTCGTCGCCGCCGACGCGCACGGACTGGCTGGCGACGATGCCGCCGAGGGAGATCACCGCGACCTCGGTGGTGCCGCCACCGATGTCGACGATCATGTTCCCGGTGGGCTCCTGCACGGGCAGGCCCGCGCCGATGGCGGCCGCCATCGGCTCCTCGATGATGTAGGCCGGCTTGCGCGCGCCGGCGTACTCCGCCGCCTCCTGCACGGCGCGCTGCTCGACGCCCGTGATGCCCGACGGCACGCAGATCACCATGCGCGGCTTGCTCCAGCGGCGGTTGTTCACCTTCTGGATGAAGTAGCGGAGCATCTTCTCGCAGATCTCGAAGTCGGCGATGACGCCGTCCTTCAAGGGGCCGGATCGCCTGGATGTGAGCGGGCGTGCGGCCGATCATCCGCTTCGCCTCCACGCCCACCGCGAGCGGACGGCCGTCCCGGACGTTCACGGCGACGACGGACGGCTCGTTGAGCACGATGCCGCGGCCGCGCACGTACACCACCGTGTTGGCGGTGCCCAGGTCGACGGCCATGTCGCGGCCCATGATCGAAGATAGGACGTTCTCGGACATCGGGGCGGGGCCCTCTCCGCTAGCTGCCACCGGGCGTTCGGCGCAGCGTACTCCTGCAAGGTCGAGGCCGGAAGGTCGACCTCCGGTCGACCGTCGTCCTCATGTGGAGGATCAGCCTAGGCGCCCGTAATCGAACCGCAACAATCGCGGTCGCCGCCTCAGGGCCGTCAGATCGTCGGGAACCAGAGCGCGATCTCTCGGGCTGCGCTCTCGTGGCCGTCCGACGCGTGGACCAGGTTCTCCGTGGTGATGGTCGCGAAGTCGCCGCGGATCGTGCCCGGCTCGGCGTCGTCGACCTTCGTCGCGCCCACCAGCTTGCGCACCAGGGAGAAGGTGTTGTCGGCCGGACCCTCGACGACCATCGCGAGCACCGGCGAGCGGGTCAGGAACGAGACCAGCTCCCCGAAGAAGGGCTTGTCGACGTGCTCGGCGTAGTGCTCCTCGGCGGTCGCCTTGTCCACCGACCGCAGCTCGGCCGCCACCAGCGTGAACCCCTTGCGCTCGAGGCGCGACGACGATCTCGCCCACGAGCCCTCGCTCGACGGCGTCGGGCTTGCACATCACAAAGGTCTGGTCCATGGGTTCGGAGCGTAAGAGAACGCGCTCGAGGTCACACCAGACCGCGGCGGCGACACGCGGCGCGCGCGGCGCCGACCGTGTACAGCGAGCCCGTGACGAGCACGACGTCGTCGGGTTCGGCGGCGGCGAGGGCCGCCCCGAGCGCGAGGCCGACGTCCGGGATCACCTGGGCGCGCCCACCGAGGGAGCGGACGTGCTCGGCGAGCGCGGCGGCCGGGAGGGCCCGGGGGGTGTCGGGCGCGCAGCAGACGACCTCGGCCGCGTCCTCGGCGTCCAGGATCTCGAGGAGCTCGACGGGGTCGCGCCCGTCCAACGTGCCGATGACCAGGCGGAGGTCACCGGTCACGACGAAGCCGTCCGCGAGGGTCTCCACGACGGCCTGCGCCCCATCGGGGTTGTGCGCGCCGTCGAGGATGAGCAGCGGATCTCGTTGCACGACCTCGAACCGACCCGGGTTGCGTGACGCTCCCGAAGGCCTCCGCGACGAGGTCCGCCTCGAGCGGGCGCCCGAAGAACGCCTCCGTCGCGGCCAAGGCGATGGCGGCGTTCTCGCCCTGGTGGGCGCCGTGGAGGGCGAGGAACACGTCGTCGTAGGAGCCGCCCGGCGTGCGCAGATCGAGCAGCCTGCCGCCGACCGCGAGCCGGTTCTCGGTGCACGAGAACTCGGTGTCGCGACGCCACAGCTCCGTCGCGGGGGTCGCGGCGAAGATGTCGTCCAGAGCGGGATCGGTCTCGCCCAGGACGAACGTCGAACCCGGCTTGACGATGCCGGCCTTCTCCTCGGCGACGCGGCGGCGCCAGTCGCCGCGTCCGTCCGTGTGGTCGTGGCCGATGTTGGTGAGCACGGCCACCTGGCCGTCGACCACGTTCGTGGCGTCCCATCGCCCGAGCAGGCCCACCTCGACCACGGCCGCGGCGACCGCCTCGTCGGAGAACCATCGGAAGGCCGCCGCCGTGAGCAGCTCGAAGTAGGAGGGCCGGTGCTCGAGCAGCCCCTCGATCCGGGCCAGATCGGTGAGCACGTCGGCCAGCCCCGCATCCGAGATCGGCTGACCGTTGCGGGAGATCCGCTCGTTGATGCGCTCGAGGTGGGGGCTCGTGTAGGTGCCGACCGTCAGGTCGTGCGCACCGAGGAGCGCGGTCACCAGGCGGGCCACGGAGCCCTTGCCGTTGGTACCGGTGACGTGGACCGTCGGCTGCTGGTGCTGCGGGTCGCCGAGCACCGCGCAGAGCTCACGCATGTTGTCGAGCTTGAGACCCTCGACCTTGCCGGCGACCGCCGAGCTCTTCTCGAGGTCGATGTGCTGGTCCAGCCAGACCAGCGCTTCGCGCGAGGTTCAGGACGCCGCTCGGCGGGGACGCTGCTGGCGCGGGGTCTCGTCGCGCGGCACCAGGGTGGGGTTGACCTTGTCGAGCACGACCTGCCGGTCGATCACGCACTTCTGCACGTCGGTGCGTGACGGCAGGTCGTACATGACGTTCAGCAGGACCTCTTCGAGGATCGCCCGCAGCCCGCGTGCGCCGGTGCCCCGCAGGAGCGCCTGGTCCGCGACGGCTTCGAGCGCATCGTCGGAGAACTCCAGCTCGACGTCCTCGAGCTCGAAGAACTTCTTGTACTGCTTCACCAGCGCGTTCTTGGGTTCGCCGAGGATGCGGATCAGCGCCTCCTGGTCGAGCGGCGCCACGGCCCCGATGACGGGGAGGCGGCCGATGAACTCCGGGATGAGGCCGAACTTCAGCAGGTCCTCCGGCAGCACGGAGGTGAGGACCGAGCCGTTCGCCTGCTCGTCGTACTTGCGGATGTCGGAGGTGAACCCGACGCCGTTCGCACCCGAGGCGGCCCTCGATGATCTTCTCGATCCCGGCGAAGGCCCCGCCGCAGATGAACAGGATGTTCGTGGTGTCGATCTGGATGAACTCCTGGTGCGGGTGCTTGCGTCCGCCCTGCGGCGGCACCGACGCGGTGGTGCCCTCCAGGATCTTGAGGAGCGCCTGCTGCACGCCCTCGCCCGAGACGTCGCGGGTGATCGACGGGTTCTCGCTCTTGCGGGCGATCTTGTCGATCTCGTCGATGTAGATGATCCCGGTCTCGGCCTTCTTGACGTCGTAGTCGGCGGCCTGGATCAGCTTGAGGAGGATGTTCTCGACGTCCTCGCCCACGTAGCCCGCCTCGGTGAGGGCGGTGGCATCCGCGATGGCGAAGGGCACGTTGAGCATGCGCGCCAGGGTCTGGGCCAGCAGGGTCTTCCCGCACCCGGTGGGGCCGAGCAGCATGATGTTCGACTTCGCCAGCTCCACGTCGTCGTGGTGGGCGGCACCGAACTGCACTCGCTTGTAGTGGTTGTAGACGGCGACGGAGAGGATCTTCTTCGCGTGGTCCTGCCCGATGATGTAGTCGTTCAGGAACTCGTAGATCTCACGAGGCTTGGGCAGCTCGTCGAAGCGGAGCTCGGAGGTCTCCGAGAGCTCCTCCTCGATGATCTCGTTGCAGAGGTCGATGCACTCGTCGCAGATGTAGACGCCGGGACCGGCGATGAGCTTCTTGACCTGCTTCTGCGACTTCCCGCAGAACGAGCACTTGAGGAGCTCTCCCCCGTCTCCGAACTTGGCCACGTCGTCGAACCCCCGTGCCTCTCGTCGTGCCGTCTCAGCTGGCCCGCGTGATCGGACCGGACTTGTCGGCCAGCGAACGGGCCGTGATGACCTCGTCGATGATGCCGTATTCGCGCGCCTCATCCGCGGACAGGACGAAGTCGCGCTCTGTATCGGTGTGGATCTTGGTCGCTTCCTGCCCCGTGTGGTGGGACAGCAGCTCGTCGAGCTGGATCCGCATGCGCAGGATCTCCTTGGCCGCCAGCTCCACGTCGGTGGCCTGGCCGCCGGCCTGGCCCCACGGCTGGTGGAGCAGCACGCGTGCGTGCGGGAGGGCGAGGCGCTTGCCCTTCGTGCCCGGCCGCCAGGAGCACGGCGGCCGCGGAGGCCGCCTGGCCGAAGCAGATGGTCGAGATGTCCGGCTTCACGAACGACATCGTGTCGTAGATCGCGAACAGCGCCGTGATGTCGCCGCCGGGGCTGTTGATGTAGATGTTGATGTCGCGGTCGGCGTTCTCCGACTCGAGGTGCAGCAGCTGGGCGCAGATCAGGTTGGCGATCGTGTCGTCGATCGGCGTGCCCAGGAAGATGATGTGCTCCTTGAGGAGCCGGCTGTACAGGTCGTAGGCGCGCTCGCCCCGGTTCGTCGACTCGACGACGGTGGGCACCAGGTAGTTCTGGATCACGTTCTGGTGCTGGCCGATCAGCTCGCTCACGCTTCTGGTTCCGTTCCGTCGGCGACCTCGTCGATCGCAGTGTCCTGGTCGTCCTCGTCGTCGTCCTCGTCTACAGGGAGCTCGAGCTCACTGCGGTCGATCTCCGCACCCTCGGGATCGAGCACCTCGGCCTTCTCGAGCAACCACTCGAGCGCTTTGCGCTTCCTGATGTCGGAGCGTACCGCCGAGATCTGGCCGACGCGCTCGAAGCGCTCCCGCACCTCGTCCACGTCCTGGCCCACCCGCTCGGCGACGTCTTCGAGGTCGGACTGCAGGTCCTCCTCGGTGCACTCGATGCCCTCGGCGTCGGCCACGGCCCGCAGCGCCAGATCGACCTTCACGGCCGAGATGGCGGTCTCGCGCAGCTCCTGGCTGAACGCCTCGGGCTCCGTGCCGGTCATGGCGAGGTACTGCTCGAGCTGCAGGCCCTGGGCCTGGATGCGCATGGCGAGGTCCTGGAGCCGCTCCTGCATCTCCTGGTTGATCAGGGGCTCGGGGAGCTCGTCGGTGACGAGCGCCGCCAGCGCCTCCCCCACCTTCTCGCGCAGCGCCATCTGGGCCTGGGCCTTGCGCACCCTCGTCATCCGATCGGCCAGGCTCGCTCGCAGCTCGGCGACCGTCTCGAACTCCGACGCCTCCGACGCCCACTCGTCGGTGATCTCCGGGAGCACCTTCTCCTTCACCTCGGAGAGGCGCAGCTCGAACTGCAGCTCGCGCTCCTCGTCGGGATCGGGGTGGGTGGCCGAGAAGGAGAGGGTGGTGCCGGCCGACGGCGCCGACCAGGTTCTCGTCGACCTCCGGGGTGATGGCGCCGGAGCCGACCGTGTAGCTGTAGTCGTCCGCGGTCAGGCCGGGCTGCGCCTCGCCGTCGAGCGTGCCGGCGATGTCGATGGTGACCGTGTCGCCGTCCTGAGCCGGACGGTCGACCGCCTCGAGGGTGCCGTCGAGGTCGCGCATCCGGTCGATCTGGGCGTCGAGCGCCTCCTCGTCGACGGCGGGCCGTTCGAGCGTGACGGACAGGCCGCCGTAGCCCGGCACCTCGATCGTGGGTCGGATCTCCACGACGGCGTCGAACGCGACGTCGCCGGACTCCTGGCCGCCGATGATGTCGATCTCGGGCGGCGCGATCACGTCGACGTCGTGCTCGATCACGGCGGCCGAGTAGTACTCGGGGAGCGAGTCCTGCAGGGCCTGCTCCCGGCCGGCGAGGGGCCCGATCCGGGCCTCGAGCACCTTGCGGGGCGCCTTGCCGGGCCGGAACCCCGGGAGGCGGACCTCCTTGGCGATCTTCTTGAACGCGGCGTCGACCGCGGTCTCGAACTCACCCGCCTCGACCTCGACGGACAGCTTGACCTTGTTCCCCTCGAGGGGTTCGACGGTGCTCTTCATGCGGAGGGCGAGTGTATCGGCGGCGGCTGCGACGGTCTGACATGCGTTGCCGGTGCCGTCGCGTACCCTGCACCGGTCACGGGGAGTGGCGCAGTGGTAGCGCACCTGCTTTGGGAGCAGGAGGTCGGGGGTTCAAATCCCCCCTCCCCGACGGGTACTTCCCCCAGGTCAGCGACGCTGCCAGCGGCTCTCCCCTGAGGACAACCCCGAGCGTTGGCATCACGGGCTGGCGCAGGTCCCGACAGCGACCCGATTCCTCGGTGGCATCAGGCGGAGCGCGTCGACGAGGTCCTGCGTTGTGGCGCTCGCGAGCGGATCATTGGTGGTAGCGCAGACGAGGACGGACCCGCTGCCAACGTCCCCTACGGCCTTTGGCAGTGATCGGGTCGCTACGAACAGGACAGCCCTTCCCGCCAGGTCCGGTGGCTGAAGCCTGTTGCCGGTCGGATCTCGGAAGTCCTCGGCGCCGTGCCGGATCACGATCTCCGCCACGCGACCTGTCGCGTGGACGACAGCGAGGTCTGCGACGGTTGCTCGCCGCCGGTGTCCGAACGCGAGCTCGAGGTCCATCGCCGCGAGCGCGATTGAATCCTCGTTCCTCGCTACCGAGTTGCCGTGGCCCCGGCCCGCGACGCTCAGCTCAGCCCATCGCATCGTCTGTTCGGCGAGGTCGACGACCATCGGGACCAGCGAGCGAATGGACCCCACCAGGTCGACTCGTACGGCAACCCGGGCAGGGTTGAAGACTGGACCCTCCGGCTCGGGCAGCAGGAAACCCGTGAAGCTGTCGTTCATCGTTTCGAACGGGACGTTGTTGAACGAGAAGATGACAGGAACCACGCGCCTCACGCCGGCGGCCCGAAGCGCACTGACATCCAGGTCTACGTACTCCGTTGCGCCCTCAGGGGCAGGTGCTGAGGTCAGATCACCCGAGTGCAGCGCCCCGAGGGAGGATCGCAGCTGCGTGTAGTCACAGAACCCGATCCGGTTCCAGTGCTCGTCATAGAAGATCGCTGACAGGTCGAGGTCGACTCGTAGGCCATGCGGTTGTGTCCAGTGAAGGAATAGCCGAATCGCGTCCGAATCCGGGATGGCCGCCAGAGCTCCCCGCTCGAGCGTTCGCAGACCGCCGGCGACTGCGGCGGTACGTGCCGGAGCGGGGTGATCTGCCAGATCTGAGTCGAGGACTGCGATGTCGAACCGCGAGAGCCGACCGGCTCGGCCCACGAGGCTTCCCTCGATTGCGTCCCGCAAGCGCTCAGGCAGTCCGCTTGGAAGGAGTGGTCGTTCGTCTGGGCTGGACCACGTGCGCACGGAACCACCCGCCGGGAAGAAGACCCGGCGAGGAACTCCGGGCTCGGGGCCCGTCCAGCGGTCGCGCCGACCGGGCGCTCCGGCGTCGCCGCTGCGCTGCACAAGGTTTCGGATTCGCCTCGCGGAGAGAGCTCGCTGCCTCCTCGGCCTCCACGAGCTCGGGAACATCCTCCGGAGACCGCTCATCGCGGCGCCAAAGTGCTGCACGAGCGGACAGAGCAACGCTCGCGGCTGCCTTCTCCGCGGCGTGTTCAGCGCGGGCGACGAGCTCGTCGAGGTCGGCAGGTGAGGCCGTGCGGGCGATGTGGTCGAGGCGACGAAGCAAGTCACCAGGGCGGTCCCCGAGTAGGCGGGCGGCGCCGATGGCATCGCCGTCCGCAAGCATCGCTTCCACGTGGGCGAAGAAGGAACTCAGGTGGGCTGAGACGAGCGTCCCGTCCACCCGGGCCTCAACTCGAGAGTGCTCCCGGCGTCGAGGATGGCTCGGCCGACGTCGGAGTCGACCGGATGTGAGGAGCCGCGCAGCGCCGCAAAGGCCACGGACGCCGACGGGAACTGCCGGGCGTGCTCGAAGGGGTGGAGTCGCTCACCGAGCCGCTTCCACACAGTTGCGTGGCGTGCCTGGTCCTCGATCACTCGCTCTAGGGCAAGGTCGTTCAGTCGGGCCAGGACCGCGCGCCGGATCGGTCGGCCGATCTGCGCAATCCGGGGGGTCGAGGGCATGAGATCGGCCCGATCGAGGGACAGCCACGTCAATCGATCTCGGCGGGTATCGCGATCCCTCGGGAGCACGAGGTCCGGGGAGTGCCCGGACATGACCCACACCGCTCGCGCGACGTCGGTCGCGGTCTCCCACCGCCGCGCAGTCGCGGACAGGTCCCCCTGGTCGCCACCGAGCCGAAGCGCGCGACCGGTGACGAACGCAAGCGTCTGCCGCGAGGCAACGCCCGGCGGAAGCCAACTCACGTCAGCACCCTCGGCAGTCGCGTCGATCAGCGCGCCAAGGTCCTCGAGGTCTGCTGACCCGAGGGGTGAGGTCCTGGCGACGAGGTCATCCCGGAGCCTGACAGCGGCTGAGATGGCATCGACGCCAAGTGCGAGCCTTCGCGTTCGCAGCGGGACACCCATCGGTAGCCGAAACGGGATCTCACTCAGCGCCGGTGGATCCACAAACGTGGAGGCGCCGTCGATCCGCTGATTGCAGATCGGGCACGCGGAGTAGTCCTCTCGACCGAAGCACTCCCAGCACACCGGATGACCGCAGGGGTGGACCTGCTGTACCGAGCCGACCGTGCCGCACAGCAAGCACGGTTGATCGGGCTCCTGGAGCAGAAAGACGAGGAGCCGATCGATGTAGAGGCGGTCGAGGTCGTTCGGCACCCTTTTCGGAAATCCGCGGAAGAGGGGGACGTGCGAGCGATCGCTCCCAAGCTCCGACTCGGCCGTGGCGAGCATCCAGTCGGCCCAGCGTCGAGCTTCGTCGTCGCCGATGGCGATGAGACGGCGGCTGAGGTCTCCGCTGAGGAGCCATCCAGTCGCGGCGAGGTCCACCTCGATGGTCCGAACGAGCTCCGGATCCCCAGGACCGTCCACTGGGTCGGGCAGGTGCACCAGTCTGGCACGCAGCATCAGGATGGACGCGAGCCGATCCATGCTGCTAGCTCGCCGCAGAACGGTGACCCGGGTGGAGAGAACCGACGCTAAGTCTCATGAGGGATGAAGAAGGAAGCACCGACGGGAGCCACACGGGTCAATGGAGGTTAGACCCGCCGTGCCGACGTATCCACCGATTCATGTTCCGTCGTGGCGTCGGTCGGTTCCCCCTCGCGGGACGGAGCGACGAAGGGTGGCGCCAGCCGAACTCCGTCGAGCTCGACCGAGAACCGATCGTTTGGGAGCAGGAGGTCGGGGGTTCAAATCCCCCCTCCCCGACCACCTCCGCTACCGTCGCCAGTCGAACCTGCGGGTGTAGCTCAACGGCTAGAGCCCCAGCCTTCCAAGCTGGTGGTGCGGGTTCGATTCCCGTCACCCGCTCCACGTCATCGGATGCACGCCCCTCGGTCGCGCTCGCCCCTAGTGTTCCCGCGATCAACCTGCCGCATCGCCATCCTGTCATCGTCGTCGCCACCGCGGTCACGGTCACGGCCATGCTCCTCGTCCGTCGCCGGCGCGCCGGAGGGGTCCTACTTCACCGACGGCGACCGCGCGTCGGGCGTGTTCGGCGTGCTGGCCACCGGCTTCGCGATCCTCCTCGGCCTGGTGGTCGTCCTCGCCTTCACCAGCTACGACGAGTCCCGTGCCGGCGCCGAGGAGGAGGCGCTGGTCGTGGTCCAGCAGCTCGAGACGGCCCAGCTCCTGCCCGCCCCGGAGGGAGCCGAGCTGTCGGGCCAGCTCGTCTGCTACGCCCGAGCCGTCGTCCACCAGGAGTGGCCGCTGATGGAGGACGGCGAGCTGGGCGTGTCCGCTGAACCCGTGGGCTCCCGAGCTCTTCAACACCCTCCTCACCGTCGACCCGCAGACCCCTGCCTCCCAAGCCGCCTACGGCAAGTGGCTCGACCAGACCTCCGACCGAGAGCTGGCCCGCAACGACCGCGTCCACGGCGCCGTCGGGGTGATCCCCGTGACGCTCTGGCTCGTGCTGTGCATCACGGCGGCCGTGATCTTCTGGTTCATGCTGTTCTTCGCCGACAGCGGCGAGGGTCCCGCTCGTGCAGGCCACCCTCATCGGCGGCGTCACCATCGTCATCACGTCCACCCTGTTGCTGATCAACGTGCTCGACAACCCGTTCCGGCCCGGCCCGGGCGGGCTCAAGCCGGCGGCCATGGAGCGCTCCCTCGAGATCATGGACGAGATCCTCCCGCTCATCGGCGGGGTCGATCCGCCCTGCGACGAGCTCGGCGTCGCCACCTCGTGAGCGACGCCGACGGACGGCCGAGTCCGCGCCTGAGCCGACGGATCGAGATCGCCACCGCGATCCTGCCTGGCCGTCGCCGCGGTGGCGACGGCGTGGGCCAGCTACCAGGCCTCGAGGTGGCGGGGCGAGCAGTCGCTCGCCCAGGCCAAGGCGTCGGCGACCCGCATCGAGTCGACCCGGTCGTCCGACCTGGCCAACGGCCAGACCGAGGTCGACGTGGCCACCTTCATCCAGTGGTCCGACGCCATGCTCCACGACGACGCCGCGGCGGAGGAGTGCCGAACCGCGACTTCCGCTTCCGCGACGAGTTCACGGTGGCGTTCGACGCCTGGCTCGCGCTCGACCCCCTCCAGGATCCCGTCCGCTCCTCCCACGCCGTTCGCCATGTCGGAGTACGTGCTCGACGCGAGGATACGAGGCGGACCGACTGCAGACGGACGGCGGAGGGCCTGTCCTCGGCGATGGCTCGCACAGGACGACGTCCAGAAGGCCGACAACTACATGCTGTGCGTCGTCCTGTTCGCGGCCGGCGCTGTTCTTCGCCGGCATCAGCACGACGGCTTGCGGCTCAGACGGACCGTCGGTTGGTCATCCTCGGCCTGGGCTACGTCGTGTTCCTCGGCGCGCTCGGCTGGATGCTCACCTTCCCGACGAGCTTCGCCACCTGAGGCCCGATGCGTGGCCCTGGACAGTGGCGCCCCCGGCAGGACTCGAACCTGCGACCGTCGGAATAGAAGTCCGCTGCTCTGATCCACTGAGCTACGGAGGCTCGTGGAGATCGTACGGTCCCGGCCCTCTGACCGGCGATCACGGTTGAGGCTCGGTCGCGGCGCTGACCTATGCTGACCGCTCCCATGGTGGCCGTAGCTCAGGTGGTTAGAGCGCCAGGTTGTGGCCCTGGAGGCCGGGGGTTCAAGTCCCCTCGGTCACCCCAAGCAAGTGCTGGTCCGCCACAGGATCAGAGGGCTTCGTAGCCGGGTGCACCAGCGCCTAGGCTGCGAAGCCCACCTGCCCCTCTAGCTCAATTGGTCAGAGCGTCGGACTCTTAATCCGCAGGTTCTGGGTTCGAGTCCCAGGGGGGGTACGTCGCCAGGCCAGGTCCCCGGACCTGGCCTGCGTCGCGTCCGCGACCACCACCGCCGGTTGGGCTCCGCGCGGTTCGTGAACGTGGTTGCCACCACCCCGTCGCGGCGCGACGTTGAGGCTGCGGCGTGCAGCCACGCCTGGCTCTCACGCCGGGAAGGAGGATGCACCATGTACCTGTTCACTCGCTGCGGGCGCTTCGGGCCTGGCTCGATCCGCGACGCCATGTCCTTCTCGGTGGAGGTCACCGAGAAGGTGCGCCAGGAGACCAGCCTCGACCTCCACACGTGGCAGGCCACCATGTCGCCGCAGCTCGGCACGATCACCTGGGCCGCCTTCGTGGACTCCCTGGACGAGCTGGAGGACGCGCAGGACAAGCTGGCCGTCTCCGAGCCGTTCATGGACCTGGCCGAGAGGGGCGGCAAGCTCTTCGCTGGCCCGTTGACCGATGGCCTCGCCAGCGTGGTCCACGGCGAGCCGGCACCGGACCGGCCGCTCCCCGCGCTACGTCACCGCGGCCCGAGCGGTCGCCGCCAACGGGCGTCTGGGCGATGCCATCGCAGCCGGGATCGAGATCGCCGAGGCCAGCACCCGGATCACCGGCATCCCGACGATGTTCCTCGTGGAGTCCACGGGCCCGTACGGCGGCTGCCGCTGGTCCAGCGGCTTCGCGGACATCGGCGAGCTCGAGCGCGCGGAGACCGCCTTGGCCGCCGACGAGCAGTGGGTGGCGTTGATCGACCGCGTCGGCACGGCCTACCTCGACGGCGCGTCGCAAACGATCTTCCGCCGCATCGTCTGAGCAAGCGGGCGGCGAGGCCCGGCCGCCATCGCGCGGTCGGGTCAGCGCCGCTCGAAGCGCGACACGACCTCGACGTGCGAGGTGTGCGGGAACAGGTCCACCAGCTGGCTGCGGGTCAGCTCGAAGCCCGCGTCCGCCAGCAGGCGAGCGTCCCGTCCCAGGGCGCCGGGATCGCAGCTGACGAGCACCAGCCGGCCCGCGTGGGTCGCGTCGACCTTGGTGACGCCCCGAGCCCCGAGACCGGTGCGAGGGGGGTCGGCCACGACGACGTCGGCCCGCGCCGGTCCCCAGTGGTCGACGTCCGCCCGCACGATGCGCGCCTGCTGGCCGGCGAGGTTCACCCGGGCGTCGGCGATCGACGAGGCCGACTGCTCCACGACCGTCACCTGCGCCTCGCCACCCAGCGCGCCGGCGAACAGGCCGACGCCGCCGTAGAGGTCGACGAGGTGTCCGCCGGCGGGCAGGGCACCGTCCATCGCCTCCGCCACGGCGCTGATCAGCGCCTCCGCCCCGTCGGGGCGAGCCTGGAAGAACGACCGGGCCGAGATCCGCCAGCGGCGACCGGCCACCTCCTCGTGGAACCAGGCGCGGGTGCCCGACGACAGCTCGGCGGCCGACACGACCCGCACGTCTTCCGGCACCTGTGCCGACGACGGGTCGACGTTGACGATGACGAGGCGCTCGCCCGTGCGCGCACCGGCGCGGAGCACGACCTCCCCGTTCGGGAAGCGACCGTCGGTCACCAGCTCGTCGAGCAGCGGGTGCGCGACCAGGCACGGTCCCACGTCGACCAGCTCGTGGCTGTGCCGACGCCGGAACCCGAAGCGTCCGTCGGTGGCCACGCCGCGCAACGTCGTCCGGTACGCCTCGGACGACAGGACGGGGCCTTCGTCGACCACGACGTCGATCCTGGCTTGCCGGCGCAGCGCATCGGCGACGACGGCGGCCTTCAACCGGCGCTGGGCCCCGGGCTGCACGTGCTGCCAATCGCAGCCCCCGCACCCGGCGGCCACGAACGGGCACGGCGGCGCGGCCCGGTCTGGTGACGGGACCACGACGTCCACCACCTGCCCGCGGGCGAAGTCCTTCTTCTGCTGGTGCAGCTCCACCCGGACCGTCTCGCCCGGCAGGGCGCCGGGCACGAACGTGACCCGTCCGCTCGGGTCGCGGCCCAGTCCGTCTCCGCCGGCGACGACCGAGGTGATCTCCAACGTCAACGGCTCCACGGAGGGACTCTACGAGTCTGCGAGGATGACCACCGATGACCGACCACCCCGGTAGCGACCGACGCATCGAGATCGCCCCTTCGGTGCTGCCGGCGGACTTCGCCCGGCTGGGCGAGGAGGTGGCCGCGCTCGAGAAGGCGGGCGTCGATCGCATCCAGTGGGATGTGATGGACGGACGGTTCGTCCCGAACCTCACCTTCGGCCCGGATGTGATCGCGGCCTGCCGGCCCCACGCCTCCGTGCCGTTCGAGGCCCACCTCATGGTGGAGGAGCCCGACGACCTCGCGGCCCGGTACGTCGAGGCGGGGTGCGAGCTGCTGATCGTGCACGCCGAGGCGTGCCGGCACCTCCACCGCACGCTCGGTGGCATCGCCGAGCTCGGCGCCCGTGCTGCGGTGGCACTGAACCCCGCCACCCCGCTCAGCGCGGTGGAGCACGTCCTCGACCTGGTCGACCTGGTGCTCGTGATGACCGTGAACCCCGGGTTCGGCGGGCAGGCCTACATCGCCACGATGGAGCCCAAGGTCGCGGCGCTGCGCCGCCTCGTGCTCGAAGGCGGCCACGACGTCGACATCGAGGTCGACGGAGGCATCGGCCCGTCTACGATCCAGGGCGCTGCGGCGGCCGGCGCCAACGTGTTGGTCGCTGGTTCGGCGCTGTACCGCGACGCCGAGGGTCTGGCGCACGCGGTGACGGAGCTACGGGACCTCGCCGAGGCCACCCGCCGTTGAACGATCACCGAGGAGCACGCCATGGGTCTGCTGGACAGCGTCAAGAACCTCTTCAAGGGCAAGGAAGACCAGGTGAACAGCGGCGTCGACAAGGTGGCGGATGTCGTTGACGACAAGACCGGCGGTGACCACACCGAGCACATCGACGCCGCCGCGGAGAAGGCCAAGGACATCCTCGGCACGGACGAGGCCTAGCTCCGTCGGAGGGCGGGTACGGCGGGCCGCCGCCGTCGCGGCGCTGCTCCTGGCTGTGGTCGCGTGCAGCGACGACAGCGGCAGCCCGGAGTCGTTCTGTCGCGCCCTGGCGGAGGGCGAATCGATCGCGACCACGTTCCAGGGGTTCGACCCGAGCGACCCGGAGGCTGCCCTCGAGCAGCTGCGCGCCGCCCGGGTGACGCTCGGCGACCTCTACGACGAGGCGCCCGACGAGGTGCGGGACGAGCTGCAGGTGGAGATCGACTACCTCGACGCGCTCATCGAGGCGCTCGAGCAGGTCGAGCCCGGCGACGAGGCCGAGGCCGCCCTGCAGGTGCAGGCGGTGACCGCCGCCCATCCCGACGTGGACGAGGCGGCGGCGGAGCTGGCTGCCTACACGGCCAGGGAGTGCTCGGCCAGCTAGAGGGTCTCGCCGCGCTTCACCGACACGTGGTCGATGATCCCGTAGTCCTTCGCCTGCTCGGCGGTGAACCAGCGGTCGCGTTCGCTGTCCTCCTGGATCTGGTCCACCGTCTGGCCCGTGTGGTGGGCGATGCGCTCGGCCATCAGCCGCTTGATGTAGATGAGCTGCTCGGCCTGGATGGCGATGTCGCTGGCCTGGCCGCGGACGCCGCCGGAGGGCTGGTGCATCATGATCCGCGCGTGCGGGAGGGCGAACCGCTTGCCCTCCGCACCGGCGCAGAGGAGGAACTGGCCCATCGAGGCGGCCAGACCCATGCAGATCGTGGCCACGTCGCACGCGATGAACTGCATGGTGTCGTAGATGGCCATGCCGGCCGTCACCGAGCCGCCCGGGGCTGTTCACGTAGAGCCAGATGTCCTTGGCGCTCTCCTCGCCCTCCAGGTACAGCATCTGGGCGCAGATGATGTTGGCGATGTCGTCGTTGACGTCGGTCCCGAGGATGATGATCCGGTCCTTGAGGAGCCGGTTGAAGATCTCCGAGGTGGGGTTGCCGATCGGGCCGTCGGCTCGGGGCATGGGGGGCAGGGACAGGTCGTGGGTCACGCCGGGGAGGCTAGCGGCGCCATCGAGAACCCCGGCGCGCCGTAGCATCTGGCCCGCGCCGGCGTAGCCCAACGCAGAGGCACTGGCTTTAGGTGCCAGACAGTGCGGGTTCGAGTCCCGCCGCCGGCACCAACGCCTAGCCTCCGGGCCATGAAGGTGTCCGACCTGCCCACGCCGTCGTTGCTGGTCGACGTCCATGCCTTCGACCGGAACGTCGCCACGATGGCCAAGCGGTGGCCGGGGCTGAGCCTGCGGCCGCACGTGAAGGCGTTCAAGTCGACCGCGCTGGCGGCCCGGCTGGCCGAGGCAGGGCACCGGGGGTTCTGCTGCGCCACCGTGCGCGAGGTGATGGGCATGGCCGCCGCCGGGCTCGGCGACGACCTGTTGCTCGCCAACGAGAGCCTCGACCTGCACCGGCTCACCTCGCTCGTGGAGAACGGCGTCGCCCGCATCACGGTGGCGGTCGACTCCACCGAGACGATCGCCGCGGCCGCCAGGGCCCACATCCCCGAGGTGCTGATCGACGTCAACGTGGGCCTCCCCCGCTGTGGCTGCGACCCTGCCGTGGCCGGCCAGCTGGCTGACGAGGCGCGAGCCGCCGGACTGACCGTGCGCGGCGTCATGGGATACGAGGGGCACCTCATGCGCGAGCCCGGCGACACGAAGGCGGACCTCGTCGAGCGGTCGATGGGCGTGCTGCTGGCGGCGGCCGCGGCCGTCGGCGGCGACGTCGTCTCTGGTGGTGGCACCGGCACCTGGGACACGAACACCTGGGTGACCGAGCTGCAGGCGGGCTCGTACTGCCTGATGGACACGGAGTACACCGACCACGCGGCGGACTTCGAGAACGCGCTGTTCGTGAACAGCACGGTGGTCTCCGTCACCGCCGGGCAAGTGGGGCGTGCTCGACGCCGGCCTCAAGGCCTTCGGGATGGACCACGGCGACCCACGCGTGCTCGACGTGGGCGACTGCTGGTTCGTGTCCGACGAGCACATCACCTTCGGGCTCGCCGAGGGCGCGACGGTGGCCGTCGGCGACCGGGTGCGGGTGATCCCCGCCCATGTCGATCCGACCGTGTCACAGCACGAGCGGCTGCACCTCGTCGACGACGACGAGGTGCTCGAGGTGTGGGACGTCGACCTGCGCGGTTGGTGACCGGTCAGGTCAGCAGCGGCACCAGCTCGCGGAAGGCGCGGGCGCGGTGGCTGATGGCGTGCTTCTCGTCCGCCGTCATCTCGCCGAACGTTCGACCGTCGCCCTCGACGGGCGCCACGATCGGGTCGTAGCCGAAGCCGCCCTCGCCACGCGGGGCGTCCACCACGACGCCCTCGACCTCGCCGCGCACCACGACCTCACGGCCATCGGGCCACACGGCCGCGGCGGCGCACACGTAGCGGCACGTTCGACCCGCGGCGGCGACGCCGTCGAGCTCGCGGAGCACCCGTGGGATCCAGTCACCGTCGCCGGTCCACCGGGCGGAGTGGATCCCGGGCGCGCCACCCAGGTGGTCGATCTCGATGCCGGAGTCGTCCGCCACGGCGAGCTCGCCGGTGGTCGCCGTCAGTGCGCGCGCCTTCAGGAGCGCGTTCTCCTCGAAGGTGTCGCCGGTCTCCTCCGCCCCCGTGTCCTGCGCCACGACCGTGTGGTCGGGACCGAGGATCTCCTGGACCTCGGCCACCTTGTGGGCGTTGCCCGTGGCCAGCAGGATCCGCATCAGCGGGACGCAGGAGGTTCGCTGACCATCTGCTGCTGCAACCCGATGATCTCGGCGATGCCGGCCTCGGCCAGCGCGAGGAGCGAGTCGAGCTCCGCGCGGCTGTACGGCGCGCCCTCGGCGGTGCCCTGCACCTCGACGAAGCCCCCCAGAGAGGTCATGACGACGTTCATGTCCACCTCGGCCCGAGAGTCCTCGACGTAGGGCAGGTCGAGCAGGGCGACCCCATCCACGATGCCCACCGAGATGGCGGCGCAGAACGCGGTCAAGGGGTGGCTGCCGATGGCTCCGGCCTGCACCTGGCGGGACAGCGCGTCGTGCAGGGCGAGGTAGCCGCCGCAGATCGAGGCCGTGCGGGTGCCGCCGTCCGCCTGGAGCACGTCGCAGTCGACGATCACCTGGCGCTCACCCAGCGCGCGCATGTCGCACACCGCCCTGAGGGAGCGGCCGATGAGGCGCTGGATCTCCTGCGTCCGGCCGGACGGCTTGCCGTCCTTGACCTCGCGGCGGATGCGCTCGGGCGACGAGCCGGGGAGCATCGAGTACTCGGCGGTGACCCACCCCTTGCCCTTGCCGCGCATCCACCGCGGCACGTCCTCGTCGATCGACGCGGTGCACAGCACCTGCGTGCCGCCGAAGGTCACCAGGCACGAACCCGCCGCCATCGTGGTGAAGTCGCGCTCGAAGCTGATGGGGCGGAGCTGGTCGGCGGCGCGGCCGTCGGGGCGGGTGGCGGTCATGGCCGCATGATGGTGGCTGCAGCAGCGTCAGGGCCAGGTGACGGCGTCGACCTGGTTGAGCTCGGGTCCGAGGAGCTGCCGGCCGAGCCGCTGGAAGGTGGCGACGTCGCCGCTCGACAGCCAGCGGTGCGTGCCGGCCCCCGCCTGTGGGTCGCGGGCCAGCGCCGTGCCCTCCAGCAGGTGCCGCACCTCGAATGCCGTCTCGTCGGCAGAGTCGACGAGCACCACGTCGCGACCCATGACATCGCTGATCGTCCGGGCGAGGAACGGATAGTGGGTGCACCCGAGCAGCAGGGCATCCACCTTGGCCTCGCGCACGGGTGCGAGGAGCCGCTCGGCCAGCACGGTGACCTGGTCGCTGCGGGTCTCCCCTCGCTCGACGAACTCGACGAAGCCCGGGCACGCGGCACACGCCAGGTCGAGATGTGGGGCCAGGCGGGCGACCGCGCCTTGGTACGCCCCCGAGCGGATCGTGCCGACCGTGCCGATGACCCCGACCCGGCCGTGGTGGGTGGCCTTGGCGAGGCTGCGGACGCCAGGCTCGATCACGCCCACCACCGGCACGTCGACCCGCGCCTGGAGGTCGGGCAGGCCGGTGGCCGCCGCCGTGTTGCAGGCGACGATCACCAGCTTCACGTCGTGGTCGCGCACCAGCAGATCGGTGATCTGCTCGGCGAAGCCCCGCACCTCGTCGAGGGGACGGGGGCCGTACGGATAGCGCCCCGTGTCGCCCAGGTACACGAGGTGCTCTGCCGGGAGGAGGTCGATCAGTGCCCGGGCGACGGTCAGGCCACCGAAGCCGCTGTCGAACATCCCGAGGGGCCGTTCGTCCACCCCGCGAGGCTACGGCCCGCCACCCCGGCGGCCCGCGATCCACGTGGCCCGGTCGATCAGCCACAGCTGCGTGGGTCGTCCGCCGCACGGCCCGTCGTCCGGCACGGTCACGCCCTCGAAGGCGTACCCGAGCTTCTCCGGCACCCGCGCGCTGCGGGCGTTGCTCTCCTCGCACTGGATCCGAACCCGCTCGATGCCAGGGATGGCGAACGCCGCATCCGTGAGGGCGGCCGAGGCGTCGGTGGCGAGGCCGCGCCCGATGTGATCGACGTGCACCCAGTAGCCGATCTCGAGACCGGTGACGCCGAGCCGGCCGTGCAGCCCGCACCCCCGAGGACCGCGTCGTCGACGTCGACGATCGAGTAGCCGAAGTCCTTGTGCTGGTCCCAGAGCTCCTCCGAGGCTGCGAAGAAGGTGGCCATGCCCGCGTTCGTGGCGGGCTCGCTCGCCCAGGCCATCCACGGCCAGAGGTGGTCGAGGCTCGTGTTGACGGCCGTCACCGCGGCCGCCGCGCGCTCCGGCCGACAGCGAACCAGCGCGACGTTCGGGGACAGCTCGATGCGCTCGGGTGGGGCCATCGGGAACGTCGGTGCTTCCTCGGTCACGCCGGACATGGTGGACGAGGGCGCGCCCGCCCGGCGAGCCGGTTGCGCCACCGCTCTACGATCCGGGCATGGCCGACCTGACGATCTGGCACAACCAGCGTTGCTCGAAGAGCCGTTCCGCCCATGACATCCTCACCGAGGCCGGGATCCCGTTCGAGGAGCGTCGCTACCTCGAGGACCCTCCCACCGCGGACGAGCTGGACGTGGTGCTCGTCGCGCTCGGCAAGGAGCCCTGGGAGATCGCCCGCATGGGCGAAGGCGTCGCGAAGGACATCGGCCTCCGTGACCTCCCCCACGATCGGGCCCAGTGGATCGAGGTCATGGTGGCGAACCCGATCCTGATCGAGCGTCCCATCATCGTCACCGCCGACGGTCGGGCCGTCGTCGGCCGTCCTCCCGAAGCGGTGCGCGACCTGCTCTGATTCGACCCGCTCGACCACCTGGGGGCCATGGATGCTCAGCATCACCTTCCACGATCTGATCTACCGGTTCCGGCAGTTCCTGATCGCGGTCGTCGGGGCGGGGGTCGTCTTCGGCATGGCACTGCTGCTCACCGGGCTGTCCAACAGCTTCCGGGTCGAGGTGGCGAACACGATCGACAGCGTCGGCGCCGATGCGTGGGTGCTCCCCACCGGGTCCACCGGACCCTTCACCTCGTTCGGGGCCCTGCCGCTCGACACCGTGGAGGACGTGGCGGCGACCCCGGGCGTGGAGCAGGCCGACCCTCTGGCCGTCGTGCCGACCACCACGAATGTCGACGGCGAGGTGCGCAGCCTCCGCCTCTTCGGCCACCGGCTCGGGGGCCTGGGAACGCCGGACGTGGTCGACGGCCGGTCGGCGAAAGCCCCCGGAGAGGCGGTCGCCGACGGCCGCCTCGGGGTGGACATCGGCGAACAGATGGTCCTGGCGGGGGTTCAGCTCACCGTCGTCGGGACCACCGAGGGCTTGTCCCTGCTCGGCGGCACACCCAACGTGTACGCCTCCGTCGACGACGTCCGTGACATCGCCTTCCAGGGCGCTGCCCTCATCACCACCGTCGTCACCAAGGGCACCCCCAATTCGCCACCCGGCGAGCTGACCGTGCTCAGCTCCGACGAGGTCCAGACGGACACGGTGCACGCGATGGGCGACGCGATCTCGTCGATCGACAACTCTCGAGCCCTGATGTGGGTGGTGGCGGCCATCATCGTCGCCGCCCTGATGTATGTGTCGTCGCTCGAGCGGCTGCGCGACTTCGCGGTCCTGAAGTCGCTGGGCTCCTCGTCGGGCCTCCTCTTCCTCGGCGTGGCCGCCCAAGCGGTGGCCATCACCCTGCTCGCGGCCGCCTTCGCCGTGGTGGCGTCCCAGCTCCTCAAGCCGATGTTCGCGCTCCCGATCGAGATCCCCGCCAGCGTGTTCCTGGCGCTTCCCGCCGTCGCGATCGCCGTCGGACTGCTGTCGAGCCTCGTCGCGCTGCGAAGAGCCATCTCCGTCGACCCGTCGAGCGCCTTCGCAGCGGCCCAATGAGCGCGCTCGAGGTCCGGGATCTGACGGTCGAGTTCACCTCCGGCGGGTACGTCGTGCGGCCCTTGGACGGACTCACCTTCGACGCCGACGACGGAGAGCTCGTCGTCCTCCTCGGGCCGTCGGGCTGTGGGAAGACGACCCTCCTCTCCTGCCTGGCCGGGCTGCTGACGCCCACCGCCGGGTCGATCAAGCTGGACGGCCGGGAGACCTCCCGGCTGTCGGGCAGGGATCTCACCGCGCATCGCCGAGACACGGTGGGGGTCGTCTTCCAGGCCTTCAACCTGATCCCGAGCCTCACCGCCCACGGCAACGTGGTCGCGCCGATGCGGTTGGCGGGGAGCTCGCGGCGCGTGGCCGCGGCCAGGGCGACGGAGCTGCTGGAGCGGGTGGGGCTCCGTGACCGCGGCCACCACCGGCCCGGCCAGCTCTCCGGCGGCCAGCAGCAACGGGTCGCCATCGCCCGAGCGCTCGTGCACGATCCACCGCTCGTGCTCGCCGACGAGCCGACCGCGCACCTCGATCACATCCAGGTGGAGGGCGTGCTGCAGCTCCTGCGGGAGCTGGCGTCACCCGGCCGGGTGGTGGTCGTGTCGACGCACGACGACCGGGTCACCCACCTGGCGGATCGCGTCGTGGAGCTCGTGCCCAACCTGGCCGGGGCGGATCGTCCTCCCGAGGAGCTCCACGTCGAAGCCGGGGAGATGATCTTCGAGCAGGGCAGCCGAGGCGATCTCGTCTACGTCGTCGACGAGGGTGAGATCGAGATCTTCCGCGTCCGCGGTGACGGCAGCGAGGAACCACTGGCGACGATCGCGGCCGGCGCCTACTTCGGCGAGCTCGGTCCCACGCTCAACCTCCCCCGGAGCGTGTCGGCCCGCGCCCGCACGAAGGCCACGATCACCAGCCACACCACCCGGCACTTCCGACGCCGCTTCCCCGACCACACCGCCTCGCGGGACGCCTAGGAGCGGCGCCTAGAAGTAGATGGTGGCCTTGGCGCGCGCTTCGACCGTGTCGAGGTCGTCGGTCCACACGCCGGCCGAGAGGTACTTCCACCCGCCGTCGCACACGATCATCACGATCGTGCCCTCCTCGATGAGGCCCGCGGCCTTCACCGCACCGGCCAGGATCGCGCCCGAGGAGATCCCGGCGAACAGACCCACCTCGGTGAGGCGACGGGTCCACTCGATCGACTCCCGCGGCCGCACGATGAGGCGG
>CAVRKU010000022.1:0-41478 GCA_963721695.1 uncultured Microthrixaceae bacterium | reverse complement strand
CCGCACGGTCACGAAGTCGTTCACCAGGCCCTTCGTACGCTCGACCGTCCCGGTGGCGCAGTAGTGGTACACCATCGCCGCTCGGACACCGTCGCTCTCGTTGTCCGTCGAGCGATGCATGAGGTGGCTGTCGAACAGCAGCAGGTCGCCGGGGTCCATCAGGACGGGGACGGCGGCGGCCATGTCGTGATCGACGATCTCGACGTAGCCGTAGTTGGCGTCGGGACGACGGTCGGGCACGTGGTCGTGCACCGGCTCGCGGTGCGACCCAGGGAGCACGTGGAGGCACCCGTTCTCCAGGGTGGCCTGCGTGACCGCAAGCCAGACACCGGTGATCGGGCGGGCGGGATCGAAGGGGAAGTACCAGCTGTCCTGGTGCCAGGGCTGGCCCCAGGCGCCCGGGTTCTTGAAGATGAACTGCGAGAGGAAGCAGTCGAGCTCGGGCCCGATGAGGTCCGTGAGCCGGTCGAGCACGTCGTCCCGGCGCGAGAAGGCCTCGAACACGCCGCTCCGGTGGAGCTTGAACACCTTCGACGCGAGCTCCTCGGGTGAGCCGTCCCGTCCGACCAGGTTGGCCTCCGGCAGCACGAGGGCATGGGGCTCGGGACGGCCGTCGGCCTGCGCGCGGGTGACGGCGACGACGTCGGCGAGCATGGCGTCGCACGTGGCGGCGTCGGCGAAGCCGGCCAGGCGCACGTAGCCGTTCTCGTCGAAGTGGTCGCGCTCCGCCTGCGTCAGGGCCTCCATCAGCACCAGCGAACCACACCGGTGCCAAACGGTTGCTCCGTCACGAGTCCAACGGGTGGAGGTGGCCGTCGCGCAGCTCGAGGATGCGGTGGGCGGACTCGAAGGCGATCTCGTTGTGGGTGGCGAAGAGGCACGTGGTGCCGGCATCGGCCAACCGCTCCACGATGAGCATCGTCGTCCTCGCCCATCCCTCGTTCTGGTGGGAGATCGGCTCGTCGGCGAGGAGGACCTTCGGTCGGATGATGGCCGCCCGGGCGAGGGCCACGCGCTGCTGCTCGCCGAGGGAGACCTCGTCGGGGAAGCGCTCCGTGAGGTGGGCCAGCCCCAGCTGGTCGAGCAGCTCATCGCGGTCGATGGCGTCGTCGGTCTCCGTGAGGCGGCCGGGGAGGTCGAGGTTCTCACCCACCGTGAGCTCGTCGATGATGGCGAGCGACTGCGGTACGAGCGCCAGCGCCTCCCAGCTCGGCGGGTGGTCGTGGCTCGGCTGACCGAGGACCTCCACCGCCCCGGCGTCGGGCGGCTCGAAGCCGGCGACGAGCGTGAGCAACGTGGTCTTGCCGGACCCCGATCGTCCCGCGACGGCGACGATCTCACCGCGTCCCACCGCGAGGTCGACCTGGTCGAGCACCCGGAGCTGCCCACCGGCGGTGGGGTAGGACTTGTCGACGGCGCGCAGCACGATGGGGGTCGCGGTTGGTTCCGTCATCGTTCGACCACCCGGCCGTCCTGCAACCGCACCACGTCGTCGGCGGCGTCGATCACGGCGGCGTCGTGGCTGGCCAGCACCGCAGTGGAGCCGCGTTCGACGAGCTCTCGGACGGCGGTCATGAGCAGGTGTCCCGCGGTGGTGTCGAGCTGCGCGGTGGGCTCGTCGGCCAGCAGCAGGAGCGGCCGACCGATGGCGGCCGCCGCGAAGGCGACGCGTTGCTGCTCGCCACCGGACAGCTCGGAGGGGTACGAGGAGGCTCGGTCGGCGAGCCCCACCGCGTCCAAGAGCTCGAGCGACTCAGACGGGTCCACGCCCCGCAGCCGCGCCGAGAGCTGGACCTGCTCGTCGGCTCGTAGGTACTCGACCAGGTTGTCGGAGGGGTTCTGCAGCACGATGCCCATCGTCGACCGCCGCAGCCGCCGCCGACGCGCCGACCGCATCCGGGCGAGGTCGTCGTCCCCCACCAGGACGGACCCGGCTCGCGCCGCCTGGAGGCCGGCGAGCACTCGGAGGAGCGAGGACTTGCCGGAGCCTGAGGGCCCGGCGATGACGGTGAGGCGGCCTCGCTCGACGGTGAGGTCGATGTCGCGCAGCGCCGGGACCGTGCCCGTCGACGTCCGATAGTCGACGGCCAGCGATCGACAGAGCGCCGCGGTCGGTCCCGTCGTGTCGCGGAGATCAGGCGCCGGCACGGAGCACCTCCACGGGGTCGTCGCGGTCCATGCGGCGTTGCCCGAGCACGACGGCGACGATCGTGAGGATCAGCGTCGCGATCGCCAGGAACGCGATCGTCGGGAGGGCAAGTCGCAGCAACGGGTCCGGTGCGAAGCGCGGGATGGGGTCGATGCGCCCGTAGGCGAGGGCGGCGGCGGTGACCGCGATCCCCAGGCCGACGATGGCTCCCACCAGCACGCTGGCGGTCAGCTCGACCGCCAGGGCGCGTCGGTGCTGGGCGCGGCCCAAGCCCATCCGACGCATGAGCGTGTAGCCGAGCAGGCGCTGGCGACTGCGAGCGTCGAGGTACACGGCGAGGCCCCCGACGACGAGGAGTCCGGCCGAGAGGCCGATCACCTGGAGGAAGCCGAAGGTCCAGGACACCGTTTGGAACGCCGCCCGGTCGGCGATGCCCGAAAGCGTCCTCACCTCCGAGAAGCCCGTCCCCGCCGCCTCGAGCTCGGCATGGATCGCATCCGGGTCGCCCCGCACCCAGGCCTCGGTCAGGTACTCGTCGGCCCCCAGCCGGTCCAGCTCGGACGCCGCCACGTACAGGGTCGGATCCCGGGGGTGCATGCCAGGGAACGTGTCGACGCCCTCGATCGGCTCGACCATCAGGTGACGGGTCCGCGAGCCGATCACCGCGAGATCGAACTGGGGCCCGAGATCGCCTCCGACGAGCACGACCGGCACGGGGTCACCCGCCGACCCGGACTCGAGCTGGTCGAGGATCTCACGGAGCGGGACGTCGCTGAACGACTCGTCCCAGAACGCGGCCTGGTCGAAGGTGTCGGGGTCGATGGCCATCACCGTGAGGCCCTGGCGGGTGTCCTGCTGCACCCAGGCGCGACGGATGACGCGCACCTCGGTCGACCGTTCGGTGAGCTGGTCCGACACCTGCTGGCCGGTCGAGAGGTGGAGCGCCACGTCGCTGCCGACGAAGGTGCGGCCCTTGGCGAGCAGGGTCGTCTCGAGCGAGAGGTTCATGGTCGCGGCGTAGCCGAGCACGCCTGCCGCGATGGCCGAGCCGGCCACGAGGCCGATCGCGGCGACCCGGTAGCGGGCCACGCGCCGCACACCCAGGTACAGCGCGGTCGGCCACGCTCGGCTGACGGCTCGGACGGGCCGGATCGCCAGCGCGAGGACGCGCGCCACGACCGCGACCGCCGTGAGGAGGAAGAGCACCGGGAAGAGCAGCCCCCACAGATCCACCCGGCTCACCTCCGCCCCACCCTCGATGGGGACGCCCCACTCGCCGAGGCGCCGGTAGGAGACGAGGGTGAGCCACGCGAGGAGCAGCTCCCAGGGGAGGCGGGCCAGCCAGGCCCTGCCGCGGTGCGGCGAGGGGTCTGCGTCCGAGCGGATCGCGACCACCACCCAGACGGTGACGGCCGCGGCCGCGATGGCGAGCAGTCCGGCGAAGAACGCCCCGCGGATGGCAGAGACCTCGACGTGGGGAGACGGACCCAACCAGGCGACCAAGGCGTAGGCCGCCAGGACCCCCGCGGCCACACCCACGACCAGCGGCACGGCGACCTCGAGCACCGCCTTCGCCCCGACGGCGGCGGGCGAGACGCCCCGCACCGCCAGCAGGGTCACCTCCCGCCGTCGGCGGTCGAGCCACAGCGCGGCGGTCGCGGCGACGAGCCCGAGCCCGGCCAGCGTGGCCAGCGCGGCGATGGCCCAGATGCCACCGCCCACCGATTTCTGGATGGCTCGGGTCCGCGCGATGGCGAACGGCAGGCTCGACTCGAGGAACCGGGTGGCGAACTCGGCCTCGTCGCGCGCGTCGACGGACTGGTCGCGGAACGGTCCGCTCGGTGTCCCCGGAACCGGGGGGCGGACCCCGCCCGCGCACCAGGACAGGCGATCGTCGCCGTCTCGGCACGTCAGCGAACCGAGCAGCTCGTCGGCCTGGTGGAGGGTGAGCCCGGGTCGCAGCCCGGCCTGCCACGCGCCCCGGGCGGCAGGCAGCTCGAAGTCCTGCATCACCGACGCGAGCGTGTCTCGGTCGACGAGCACCAGCGGCGGTGGCGGGATGAGCTCGGGGCCCTCGAGGAGCAGCATGTCGGCGTTCGAGCACCAGAAGTCGTCCACCGACGGTCCCGAGAGGTCTCGGTACACGCCCGCGATGCCCACCCGCGTCTCGCCGATCGTCGCGAAGTCGCCCGCGTGCAACCCCATCAGCTCGCTGGCACGATCGCTGAGCCACACCCCGGGTCCCGTGCCGGGCTCGAGCACCTCGACGTTGTCCAGGGCGCCGCCGCGGACGAGGAGCGACACGGTGAGGCGGTCGGTGCTCTCCGTGCCGCCGATCGAGGGGAACGTCCTCCACCTGTGCCCACCAGTTGCTCGGACCGAGCCGATCGGCGACCGGGACGAACGGGTCGGGGGAGGGGGTACGGATCCCGCTCGCCGCCACCGAGAACGGCCGGCTGGCACCCAGGTCGCGAGCGCAGCGCTCCTCCCGCTGGAGCTGCATGGAGGCGCTGCCCACCGAAGAGGTGAAGAGGGGCACCGATGCGAGGGAGGCGGCGACGACCGCCGTCGCCCCGGCCACGGCCGCGAGGAGCCCCGGGCGGTGGCGGAGGAGGAGGGGAGCCCGCCGCCACGGCGCCGAGGAGAGGGTGGCCAGCGCGGCGCGAAGGCGGTTCACGGCCGACGATCGCTCGGTGGTGGGCTGGTCATCGGGTCGCATCATGTCGCGCGGCACCAGCAACGGTGGGCGCGGGAGGGGCCGCGTCGGCCGCCCGCCGCCACGGTCACTGCTCGACGAAGGTGAACGCGTCGAGGATGGCCTCCGTCTGGGCGAGCGGCAGCGGGCCGCCGACGGTGCTCAGCTGGACGATCAACAGGTCGTGGGCGGGGTCCACCGTGATGACCTGACCGCGGATGCCGATGGCGTAGAAGACGCCCGGCCGTTGCGAGTCGAGCCACCACTGTGCGCCGTACTCCGGGTTGGCCGGGCTGGGCGTGCGCGTGCGCTCCACCCAGTCCTCGTCGAGGATCCGGTCACCGTCCCACTCGCCCCCGCGGAGGTAGAGGAGGCCGAACTTGGCGAAGTCGCGCGCCGTCGAGTCGGCCGAGAAGGCGCCGAGCCAGGTGCCGGCCTCGTCGAAGCTGCGTCCGCACGGGGTCCATCCCGATCTTGCTGAACAGCTCGTCCTCGAGGAAGGCGCGGGTGTCGCCGGCGTCGTTCCCGACGGCGTCGCCCACCATCCGGGCCAGGAGGGTCGACGTGCCGCTGTTGTAGGTGAACCTCGTACCGGGTGGTGCGGTGGGCACCTGCGCGGCCGCGTACGCGCCGGCATCGTCGCTGCGCACCAGCTCGTACATCTCCGTGCCCTCCTTCGTGAAGTCGTCCCGCCACGGCATGCCGCTGGCCATGTGCAGCATGTGCTCGACGGTGATCTCCTGGCGGGGGTCGTCAGGATCGGCGTGCCACTCCGGAACCGGTGCCGGCTGGTCAGGATCGAGGCGACCGTCCCGCACGAGGATCCCGACGGCCGCCGACGTGACGCTCTTCGCCACGGAGTAGCTGGGCATGATCACGCTCGGACCGTCGTCCGGGTTGGGGCTGTAGCGCTCGTACACGATGGCCCCGCCGTGCACGATCACGACCGCTCGCACCCGCTCGGCGGCGCCGTCCGCGAACGCGAGGTCGGTGGCCTCGTCGACGGCCAGGCGGTCAGCGCCCTGCGGCCACGGCGCCTCCGCCCACTCCTCCGTGGGCCAGGGCACCCCCGCGGGCTGCGGAGGGAACCCACTGCGTGCCTCCGGCGCCGTCGACGAGGTCAGGTCGGGGGTGGTCGTCGGCGGTGCTGCGGCCGGGCCACCGGCGCAGCCCATGACGAGCGCGACGGCGAGCCCGGCGCCCACCACCGCTCCTCGATGTCCCACAGGCGGCCTCATGGCCAGCGTTCCCCCCTGGGAGGCAGGTCTTCAGGGTAGGCAGCTCCGCGGCTACGGTCCGGCTCGTGCGCGACGGCGAGTGGGTCAGGTTGGTGATCCGGTTCGAGGTCCTCGACACGGACCGCTTCCGGGAGATGGCCGCGGCGATGGTCGCGGTCAGCCGCGACGAGCCGGGCACGGTCGTGTACGACTGGTACCTCGACGAGGCGGCGGCGAAGGGCACGTTGTACGAGGCCTACTCGTCGGCCGAGGCCCTCGAGGCTCACGGCAGCGGCGCGGTGTTCACCGATCTGGCGCCGCGCTACCTCGACGCCATCCGAGTCGCGTCGGTGGATGTGTTCGGGGCGGTCGCGGGCATGCCTCGGCGTGACGTCCTCGGCGCACCCACGACGTGGTGGGATGCGCCGATCGCCGCGGTCACCAACGCGGGCTGAACGGGATCGCGGGCTCAGGCTCGGGCGAGGTGCGCGCGCACGGCGGCCAGCCAGGCGGACGGGTTCTCGTCCTGCGGTGAGTGCGCGGCGTCGGGGATGACCACGAGCTCCGACTTCGGGATGGCGTGGTGCAGGTTCTCGGCGGCCGGGCGCAGCCCGACGTCGTTGGCGCCGACGATCACGGTCACCGGCACCGTGACCTCGCGGCCCAGTCGCTCGAGCATCGACGGGTACTCGCCCAGCGCGCGACCGAGCGCGGCAAAGGCTTCGACGTCCATGTTCGAGAGCTTGTGGACGAGCCGGTCGAGGATGCGCTCCCGCGAGTCCTCGGGTAGGGGAGCGTCCTCGAGCATCCTTCGCATCGAGGCGGCCACCGCGGGCATCCCCTTCGCCCGTCCCTTGGCCACGGTGGCCTCGATCAGCTCGGGTGGGATCCCGCCCATGGCCTCACCGGCCGTGTCCATGAGGATCAACGACTGGACCGGCGCCGGATGGGCGAGCGTGTACCGCTGCGCCACGACGCCGCCCATCGAGTGCCCCAGCAGGTGGAAGGACGCGATCCCGAGCTCCTCGAGCACGCCGCCCATGTCGTCGGCCAGCTGGTCGAAGGTGTACGTGGCCGGGTCGCCGGTGTTGGTGGAGTCGGCATGGCCGCGGTGGTCCCAGGCGACGACCCGCCGGTCGGTGGCCAGCTCGTCGATGACGTCCGCGAAGTCGACCCGCCCCCCGGTGAACCCGTGGACGAGCACGAGCGGCAGGCCGCTGCTCCCATCGTCACGCGGACCCCGGTCGTCGACCGCGATCTCCACCCCGTTGACCGTCACCCGACGATCGGGCTCGTTCGTGGTGGACGTCATGACGCCGCGTCGCTCCGCACCGTGCGCTCGAGGATGCCGAGGGTCGCCTTCAGCGCCGATTCGGGGATGATCGGCCACGCCCCGCTCGCCTTGAACTGCTCGGTGAGCTGCGACCAGTCGTAGATCGACGTCACGAGCGTGCCGCCGTCGTCGGCCGGCTCGAGCTGGTAGCCGTAGTAGTGCCCCGGGCTGGGGAACCCCTGACCGGACACCTCCCAGGTGATGAAGCGGTCCTGCTCGTAGCCCGTGATGGTGACCGTCACGTCGTACTTGCCCATCGGGAAGTCGCCAAGCGCCTCGCGGTCCATGTGGATCACGAAGGTGTCGCCGACGGCGCCCGCCGGTTCGCCGGTGAAGCTCTGCAGCATGCCGGAGGCGTCGATCGCCACGTGCCCCTTCGGATCGCACAGGACGGCAAAGATCGTCGTGGCATCCGCCGGGATGGTTCGCTGGACTTCGAAGCGCTCGGTCATGCCGCGAATCCTGCCAGAACGATGAGAGTCACCGACCGGTGCCGGCCATCGAGCCCGTCAGCTGCTCGAGGGAGGGGTCGAAGACGTGGCAGACCACCCGGCGGTCGTCGTACTTCTGCCACGCCGCCTCCATCGGGTAGTAGACGCCGATCTCGAGGGCTGACGAGTAGTAGTCCTCGCCCACGTACTTCGCGAACGTCTTCTCACACCGAGGAAGGGCGGCGTGGTACATGGCGGTGTCGCCGGGGTACGCAGCGCCGGGCTCATCGGTCAGGTCGAAGACCTCCGTGATCTCGACGTCGTGAGGCTCGGCGCAGTCGACGATCGACACCGAGAACACGATCAGCTCCATGTCCTCGAAGTTCGGCTCGTTCAGACACTGGCCGGCGACAAGCTCGTTGAGGTCGATCACCACCCGGGTGTCCGCATCGTCTGGGCTGCTGCCAGCCCGCACGTTCGTGCAGGCTGCGAGCGCGACGATGGTCACGACCCCGGTGACGACCAGAGCTCGTCTCGTCGCGCGCCCTCCGGCTGGCGCTTCGGTCGCGGCCCCGGTCGGCGGTTGGCTGAACTCGGTCATCGGTTTGCCTCGCAGTCAACGGGATGTGCACCCGTGCTGCGAACGTCGCGCCTGGGCCATGTCCGGACCATGAGCCACCACGTTGATTGGCCTGGGGGCCTGGCCAGGCCGATCTGGTCGAACGCCCAGAGATGCGCTGTCCTTCAGAAGTAGCCGCTGAGCTCTTCGATGACCTCGGCCAGGTCGTCGTCGCTCGAGACCTGGTGGTACTCGGCGTCGGTCGCGTCGGCGAGGATGCTCCCGATGTTGATGTCTGCATCGCCGAAGCCGAGGAAGAACACCTGGACATTCTGGTTGGGCTCCTTCAGGCCAGTGCCGGTGACGTCCTCGGGCCGGACCTTCTGACCGTTGACGTCCCGAGGGTCGTCTGCGGGATTGAGCTCGTCACCGACGGCGCAGTAGGTATCGATGGCAACCTCGGGCGATGACATCGTCGACGAGCTCGTCGAGGCAGATGCCGGCAGTCGCCTCGCCATCGCTCAGCACCACGACGGCACGAGTTGCATCCACGTCGCCCGGTGCAGCGTTGGTGAGGCGTACCGCTTCCTGCACCGCGGTGTACAGCGCGGTACCTGGCCTGGTCTGGAGAGCCCGGATGACTTCGCCCATCGGAAGCTTGACGTCCTCGAGCGTGTCGGGCTCCATCGGTGGATCGACCCTCTCGCGCGAAGGTCACCAAGCCGACCTGGCTGTCCTGTCCAGCGCTGTCCGGACCTGCCATGGCGTCGAGGACGTCGGTCAGGCCCCGCTTGACCTGGTCGATGAGCGGCTCGTTGGCTGGGCCCGACTTGGTGTCCATCGAGCCAGAGACGTCGACCACGAACGTGACGATCGCCGGCTTCTTCACCGCGCCCCATGAGTCGACGATCTCCTCGAGGACGTCGGGGTCGAGCTCGCCGGGCTCGATCGTCGGCTGTCGGCGCGCTGCGCGTCCAGCCCCCACTCGCTCGAACTGCCGCGCGTCGACCTCCAGTCTCGATCGCCTCGGCCGGTCGGAACCCCGCGTCCATGAAGGCCTGCTGCTGGTCGTCCTCGCGCAGGTAGTCGATCCACTCGTTGGCCGCTTCGCGCTGCTCGTGCGCTGACCCACGGCGCGTCGACGACGGCGGCGGGGTTCGAGTTCAGGACCGAGCCCTCCTTGGGTAGATCATCACGAGGTCCTCGTCCGGCTTGTCGACCTCTTGCTCGGCTGCCGTCGGCGACCGGCCTTCTCCTCGTTCCCCATCATGAGGTTGGCCAGGTTGTCCTCCGGCATCAGGAAGAAGGCGCCGTACCAGGGCCCTGGGCGATCTTCGTGTTCACGAGCAACGTGCCGGGCATGTAGTGGTCGACGAGCTCTGGAAGTCCTCGACCTCGCCGCACCACGTCTGGGTCGCTGGATGTCGGCCAGCGTCGAGCTCGTCCGGCGGCTTCTTGTCGGCGAACATCGAGTACAGCGACACGAGCACGTTGCGCCCGCTGGTGGACGTGTTGGGGTTGGTGAAGACGAGGTTCGGGGCTCATCCCCAGTCGCGTCGACGCGACTTGTGCGCATTCCGGGTAGCGCCGCCCAGCCCTGTCTCGAGCACATCGATGATCTCCGCGTAGCCGAGCTGGCTCGTCCGGCCAGACTCCTCAGGCACTCGGCCATCGCCTTCGTAGGTGACGATGCCCAGCCACGTCTCGGCGATGCCCTGCAGCTGACTCGAGGTCGACGACGTCGCGTCGGCGCGTTGTTGTTGACGTCCACGAGCCAGTCGTCCGACTGCGGCGTGATGATCGTCGGGTCGGCGGCGGGTTCGTCCGAATCGTCCTGGCACTCGCGCCTCGGTGGCGTCGCCTCCGACGCGCTCGACGAGGTCGGCCGCCTGATCGGACGAGTCGCAGGAGATGACCACGATCTTGATGGGTCGGCCGTCGGCGGTCTCGTGGTCCTCCTTGTTGAACTGCTCGGCCATCTCGGGCAGCAGGCCCTCACGCATCGGGTGGCTGTTGGCCCAGTGGACGATCACCACCGGGTCGGGCTCGTCGATCGAAGCCCGAGCGGCGACCGCCGCGAAGAGGGCCACGACCAGGACCCCACCGACGAAGGCGAGGCGCTTCATCGGGTACCCCGACCCTCCGTCGGGCTCGAGGCCCTGGACGTTGGCACTCAGCTCACGGGTCAGACCGGTGAGCTCGTCGATGTTCCGCCGTGCCGTGCGGATGCCGTCCTCTCGGAGTCGACTGGCGGCGTCGAGGGCAGCGAGGAGGTCGTGGTGCGCCTGGACGAGCTTGTCCATGGCGATGACGGGCTCGTTGTAGAGGTCGCCGATCTCGTCCGTCTGTCGGCGGATGGCACCGGCGTTCTGCACGACCATCTCGCCGAGGAACTCGCGGGTGCGCTCGGTCGCCTCCCGCACCCTCGCCTGGCGTACGAGGGCGGCCTGGATGGCCAGGCCGATGGTCACCACGTTGGTGGCCAGCGTCAGCGTGCGATCGACGGCCTGGCCGAGACGATGGTTGTTGTTCCGTGTGAGCTCGATGCTCACGAAGTACTGGACGTGGACCTCCTCCATCGTGTGGAGGTCCTGCAGCCGGGTCGCGACGTCGTGGACGGCCGCTTGGATGCGGTCCCGCTCCAACGGCTCGTGGGTCGCATCGAGCAGCGGACTGAGGTCGTGGAGCAGCAGCTCGCCCAGGAACATCTGGCGCTGGATGGCCTGCTGCTGGGCCTCGACGTCCTCGTACAGCCGCCGGAGCTCCACGTTGTCTCGGGCCAGCAGCGTGCGACCTTCGCGCAGCTTCCCCTCGATCACGGTGATCTCCTTCGAGACCGGCTCGTAGCGCAGTGCGACCTTCTTGAGCGCGCGGACCATGGCGTTGTCACGCATGAAGGGGAGCATCCCGACCGTGCGGCCCCACAGGCTGCGCTGCTGCAGCTCCGGGTTGATGCGGTCGAGCGCCCCACGGAGGTCCACCAGCTCCAGCGCGATGTCCTTGCTCGCTCCCCCCGCGTCGAGGAACGTCGCCAGGCGTGTCTTGACCAGCTCGAGCTGGCGGCCGGCGTTGCGCTGTGACTCCACGCCCACGCTGGTGACCTCGTCGAGCACCGCGAGCTGACGCGATCCGGTTGACTCGCGGACGCCGCGGACCAGGGTCTCCGCCTGGCTGCGCGCGAGCTCGATCTCGTCCGCTGACATCGTCAACGGGGCGACGGCGGAACGATCCGGCGTCACGCTGATCACTGCGTGCGACGGGTCTCGATGCTCTGGCTCGTGCTCGTTGGGCAGCATGGCTCCTCCTCGTGACGTCGCGCGCTAGTACCCGAGCCGGCGCAGCTCGTCCTGGACATCTCGCACCCGGCGGATCGATGCCTGCAGGGTCTCGACCACGGCGTCCACGTCGACCTGCCTGTCGCCGGCGCGCACCGATGCGAGCTCGATGCGAGCCTCGGCCAGCGCCGCCGTGCAGCGCTCCGCCTCGAACGTGAGGTCGCGAGCGCGCTGACGCGCCTCGTCGTGGCGCGCGAGGAGCCGTCGGTGCGACGCCTCGCGCTGCTCGTCTCGCGCCTTCGCTCGCTCGTCGGCGTGGGTGTCGCGCCCGACCCGATCCTCGATCTCTGCGAGCTCTCCTTCGAGCCGTCGGCGCTGGGGGCCATCCGCGAACTCGAGGAGCTCGAGCGCGTCGGAGAGAGCGCTCATGCCGTGGCGATAGGTCTCCTCGGTGAGGTCAGGCAACAGCGAGGAGGAGAGGCTGGCGGACGGCCGGTCCCGGTTTCGCCGCAGCAGCTTGGTGATCGCATCGAACTCGTCGCTGAGCCCCGCGAGCACTCCTGCGCCTTCATCCCCGTCATGCGAGGTGATCAGAGCGAACCCCTGCTCGAGCCGGTGGCGTGTCTCCGCTCGCTCCCGGGCGACGTCCAGCGTCCGAGCCTCGGCCTCGCGTTGGCGGCGTTCGTCCTCGATCTGCTTCTGCTCAGCGGCGTACCCCTTCGAGTAGTGCCATGCGAAGCAGCCGGTGAACGCGATCGCGCCCAGCCCGAGCGCAGCGGTGGCGAGGCCAGCCATCCCCAGCTCAGGCGAGAGGACGAGCAGGAAGATCAGCGCGAAGCCGACGACCGTCAGCGCGACCAGCGTCGAGGGATGCTGCACCGCGTCCAGGAGGATGGGACCCCGCGGGGCCCTCGTGACGGACGCGCGTGGCTGCTCTGGTTCGGCCAGGTGCGCGGGGCGACGACTGGAGTCTGCCCGGACGGTGGGCGTGTCCTCGTCGCCGGGCCGGGTGAGTCCGAAGATCGCGGCCCCCGGAGGGAAGTCCGGCCGGTCACCGAGCTCGAGGGGCACGATGCTCACATCGCGCCCGACCCGGTCGACGCAGCATGTCGGCCGTCGATCGAGAGGTGATCGTGACCCCTGGGCCGGCAACCGAGCGCAGGCGCAGCACCTTGTCGACCACCGCACCCGTGTAGATGCCGTCGACCAACGCCGCCTCTCCGACCGCGATCGCAGCATGGAGGCGAACATCGATCCCGGGCGGGAAGGGCTCGCGCGCGACCCGGTCGTGCAGGTCGAGCGCCGCGAGCGCCGCGGCTGACACCTCGCTGAACGCGGCGATCGTGTCGCCCTCGTTCATCGCCATGACGACCCGCCCGCCTCGCTGCCCGATGACCTCGTCCCTCGCGTCGCGGAGTCGACGCATCGCGACCTGCATCTCCTCGGGGTCGTCGCTCCACAGGCGAGCGGCATCAGCCACCTCGGTGGCGAGGAACGCGATCACGCCCTGCAGGTGCTCGGCTCGACGCGAGTCGCGCAGCTTCTCGACGAGCCGAGTCGCCGAGCGCTGGCGTCGAGCAGGGTCGACCGAGAGCCCGGCCCGGAGGACGCGTGCCAGCTCGCCCTGCTGGTCGGGGTCGATGCCGGGATAGGTCGGTGCCGCGTCGGTGGCTGTGCTGACCGTTGAGGAGGGTGACCGCGGTGGCCGCCAGCCCGTACACGTCGGCGGCCGGGTCCGGCTTCTCACCAGCGGCCACCTCGGGGGCCACGTAGCCGACGGTCCCGAGCCGGCCCTTGCCGGCGTGCGCGCCCGCGATGTCGAAGTCGACGAGCACGATGCGGCCCTTCGGGGTGCGCACGACGTTGGCGGGCTTCACGTCACCGTGGACGATGGGAGGTTCGTGCCCATGCAGGTGGTCGAGCGCGTTGGCGACCTGCGCCAGGTCGTCGATCACGTCCTGGAGCGGGAGCCCCGGGTCGCCCTGCTCCTCGAGCACCTGCTGGAGGTCCGTGCCGTCGACCCAGTTCATGACCACCACGTAGCGGGCGCCGTCATGGGTGAAGAAGTCGCCCCTCACCACCGGCAGCCCCGGGTGCGGCTCGATGCTCATGAGCAGCCGGGCCTCGGCGAGGAGCTCGTCCCGGTCCACGTCGGTGACCGGGTACACCTTGAGCGCGACCAGCCGGTCGTGCACCTTGTCGAGCGCCTGGAGCACCGACGCGCGCCGCCCTTGGCTCACCGTTCGCAGCACCTCGTACCGCGAGCCGAGGAGCTCGTCGTCAGCCACGCTCGTCGCCTTCGTCGGGACGACGATCTTCGAGGTCGGCGATGGTGACGACCCCTCGTTGCATGGCGTCGTTCGCCAGGATCACGCGTCGCCCGCCGTCAGCGCCCTCGTCGTAGATGCCGAACTTGTCGTAGAGGTTGCTCAGGTGGGCCTGCACCGCGTTCTTGCCGATGTAGAGGCGGTCGGCGATCTCCCGCACGGAGGCCGGTGGCTGGAAGAGGTTGTGCGACAGGAGGGGGCGGCAGAGCTCGACGAGCACCTCGTCGCTCCATCCGGGTGAGGTCCGCGGGCGGCGGCTCGAGCACGTCCGTGGGCGGTCGGTGGGCATCCGTGCCGTCGCGGTAGACGAGGCGGGTGCGGCCCGTGAGGATCTCGTCGCGGTCACGGAGGCGGCGCTGGCCGGTCAGCCGCTTGCCGTTGAGGTGGGTGCCGTTGCGCGAACCGAGGTCCAGCACCAGCCACGTCGATCCGAACCGGTCGAGGACGGGCGTGCACCCTCGACACCGCCGGATCGTCCAACGCCAGGTCCGCAGACTCCGGGTCGGAACCGATCGTGAGCGACACCTCGCTGAGCGTGACGACGCGGTCCATGCCGCGTCCGCTCCACAGCTCGAGCGCTGCCATCGCGCCCCTCCCACGTGAACCTGCCCCAGTCGGCGGCGAAATTGTGCCACACGCAAGTACCGGCGCCACCGCGAGGCTCATGCGGCGATCCAACCGCGCCCCCGCGACTGCGGCCATGGGCTCGCGCACAGGATCCTCTGGGCCCCTGCACCGCCCCCAGGGCGCGTACTTGTGTTCAAAACGTGCCGAAATCGCTCGGATCCAACACAAGTTGCGGGGTTCGCCGGTGGCCCGCGGCGTGTCAGGTGCGGTGGCGCTCCAGGAAGTCGAGGATGGCGCGGTTGAAGATCTCGTTGCGGTCACCGGCGACCATGTGGCCGGCGCCCGCCACGTCGGCGAACTCCGCGTGCGGCACCCGGGCGAGGAAGTCCTGCGCCCCTTCCTCGCTGAGCAGGTCGCTCGACCGGCCCCGCACGAGCAGCGCCGGGAGGCGGAGGGCGTCGACCGCGGCCTCGAGCCGGTGCGGGTCGATGACCGAGGCCCGCGTCTCGTCGGCCGACCCGAACTTGCCCATCACGAAGCGAGGATCCCAGTGCCACACCCAACGGCCGTCGGGTCGCTGCCGCAGGTTCTTGGCCAGGCCGGACAGATCAGTGGGCCGCGGGCGGTGGGGGTTGTAGGCGGCGATGGCGTCCGCCGCCTCCTCGAGGGAGGCGAAGCCGTCGATGTTGCCGGTCATGAACGCGCCGATGCGCTCTCGCCCGGCGACCTCGACCCGATGGGCGACGTCGACGAGCACGAGCGCTCGGGCCACCTGCTCCGGGTCCGGGGCCTCCGTCACGGCAACGAGCGAGGTCAGCCCGCCGAGGGAGGCGCCGACGAGGATCGGCGGGGTGGGCAACGTTGCGGTGACGGCGACGATGTCGCCGGCGAACGCATCGAGCGAGTAGTCGCCATCCTCGGACCAGTCGCTCTCCCCGTGGCCGCGCAGATCCAGCGACCACGCGTGCCAGCCCGCCTCCACGAGCACCCGCCAGGTGCCCGCCCAGGAGTGGCGGGTCTGGCCGCCGCCGTGCAGGAGCACGACGGTCGGTCCGTCGTCGGGGCCGCCGACGTCCGCGGCCAGCCGCAGGCCGTTCGCGCCCGTCAGGTAGGTCGTCAATCGGGCGCCGCTAGATGCGCTCGATGATCATGGCCGGCGCCATGCCGCCGCCGGCACACATCGTGATGAGGCCGAACTGGCCATCGCGGCGTTCGAGCTCGTCGAGCACGGTGCCGATCAGGATGGCGCCGGTGGCGCCGATCGGGTGGCCGAGCGCGATGGCACCGCCGTTGACGTTGATCTTCTCGCGGTCGATGTCCAGGTCGCGGATGAACTTCTCGGTGACCACGGCGAAGGCCTCGTTGACCTCGAAGAGGTCGATGTCGTCGAGGGTGAGCCCGGCCCGCTCGAGCACCTTGCGGGCGGCGGGGCCCGGGGCGTTGAGCATCAGCGTGGGGTCGTCGCCGACGTTGCCGGTCGCCACGACGCGGGCCCGCGGCGTCATGCCGTGGGCCTCGGCGTAGGCGGGGCTGGCGAAGAGGATGGCCGCGGCGCCGTCGACCACGCCGGAGGAGTTGCCGGCGTGGTGCACGTGGTTGATCTCGAGGCCGGGGTAGCGCCGCAGGACCTGCTGGCGATACGTGTTGCCGTCCTCGTCGAGCACGAAGTCCGCGAGCTTCTCGAACGACGGCGGCAGCGCGGCCAACGACTCGGCGGTGGTGCCCGGTCGCGGGTACTCGTCGCGGTCCAGCGCCACGGTGCCGTCTTCCTCGAGGACCGGCACCAGGCTGCGGTCGAACCGCCCTTCCTTGATGGCCACCTCGGCGCGGCGCTGCGACTCGGCGGCCAGCTCGTCCAGGGCGGTCCGCGGGATGCCCTCGATGGTGGCGATGGCGTCGGCGGCCACGCCCTGGTTCGTCTGCGGGTGCTGGGCGCGCAGGTGGAGGTTGCCCCCGTCCATGAACGGGGAGCGGCTGAGGCCGGCGGTGTTGGCGGCGTAGGACGACATCATCTCGGCGCCGCCGGCGATCACGACGTCCTCCATCCCCGCCATGATCGACGTGGCCGCGAAGGTGGACGCGGTGATGCCGGAGCCGCAGAAGCGGTCGAGGGTGACGCCGCTGGCGGTGGTGGCGTAACCGGCGTCGAGGGCGGCCATGCGCCCGAGGTCGCCGCCCTGGGTGCCGATCTGCATGCTCGTGCCGAACACCACGTCATCGACGTCGGCGGTGTCCAGGTCGTTGCGCTCGGCGATGGCCGCCAGCACGGTGGCACCGAGCCGCTGCGGGTGGAAGGCGGCCAGCGCGCCCTTGCCGACCTTGCCCACACCGCGCGGTGTGCGGCAGCTGTCGATGATCCACGCGTCACCCATGTCCTGGCCTCCCTCTCGACGTGAGGGTTCAGTGTGCCAGGGAGCGAGGCCGGTGGTTACGTGCGGATGGCGGTGATCAGCCAGCTCGAGCTGCCGAGCAGGACGCCGTCGGCCGTCTCGGCCTCCTTGAACGCGGTGCGAAGGTTCTCGAGTCCCTCGGCTCGCTGGGCGTCGTCGAGGTCGTGGAGCAGGCCGTTGACGATCCCGACCGTGCTGAAGAACGCGTAGGCATGGTCCGCGTCGTCGCCGGCCTCCAGGGGCTCGTCGACCGGCTGGAGGTCGACGTCGCGGTAGCCGGCGGCGCTCAGCCGGGCCCGGACTCGGTCCGGGTCGGCCAGCGAGAACGGCGTGGGCGCGTCCGGGGGCGGGGTCGGGAGCTCCCGGCCGAGCGCGAGGGCCTTGCGAAAGACCATGATCCAGTCGTTGCGCTCGAGCTCCCGCCAGGCCAGCAGGGCGAGGCGCCCGCCAGGACGGAGCCCACCGGCGATGTTCGTGAACGCGGCAACCGGATCGCCGAAGAACATCGCGCCGTAGTTGCTGATGGCCACGTCGGCGGCACTCGGCTCGAAGGGGTGGACCTGGGCATCGCCCTGCACGAAGGCGGCGTTGGCCACCCCGGCTTCCGCCGCGTGCTGCACCGCCTTGGCAAGCATCTGCGAGGAGAGGTCGACCCCGAGCGCCGCACCCTTCGATGCGAGCTGCGCCGCCTCGATCGTCGACCTTCCCGACCCGCACCCGATGTCGATGACGTGGTCGTCCGGTCCGATGCTCGACGCCTGCAGCAAGCGGGCGCGGTGACGCCACGACGAGTGCTCGTAGCGCTCGGCGTGCTCCGCCCAGTGCTCGCCCTCGTGGCCGTCCCATGCCTCGGCCGCTTCGACGTTGGCGATCTCCATGGGTGCCTCCTATAGTCCCTTTGGGACTAACTTCTATCCCCCCAAAGGGAGTACGTCAATGGCCAACGCACGCGCGCTCACCTCGACGTCCTACGCGATCCTCGGGCTGCTGTCGCTGCGGCCGTGGACCACCTACGAGCTGGCGCAGCAGATGCAGCGGGCGTTGGGGCAGTTCTGGCCGCGTGCCGAGAGCAAGCTCTACGAGGAGCCGAAGAAGCTCGTGGACCACGGGCTGGCCACGGCGACCGCGGAGCTCGTCGGCCGGCGGCCGCGCACCGTGTACGCGATCACGCCCGCCGGAAGGAAGGCGCTGAAGGCGTGGATGCCGCAGCCGAGCGCGGGACCCGTCGTCGAGTTCGAGGGGCTCGTGCGGGTGTTCTACGCGGAGCACGGGACCAAGGACGACCTCCTGGCGGCCATCGATTCGGCCCACGCGTGGGTCGAGCGACGCTACGAGGAGAGCGAGGGCATCTCGCGTGGCTACCTCGACGGGCAGGGCGGCTTCCCGGAGCGACTTCCGTGGCTCATCCTGTGCGGTCGGTTCCAGCAGGAGATGATCAGTGCGGTCGAGCGATGGGCGGAGTGGGCCACCGAGACGGTCGAGGGATGGCCCGACGACATCACGTCAGCCGAGCCCGACCTCGAGACCCTCGACGCGATGGCCACGCAGTCCGAGACCCACGAGCCTCGGGCGCTCCGAGCGGATCACCCGTCTTGACCGGCTGGTCAAGCAGAGCGGTACGGTCGTCCCATGGGGAACCAGGGGGTTGAGCCCGAGCACGTCGACGTGCTCATCGTCGGCGCAGGCATCTCCGGGATCGGCGGCGCGGTGCACCTGCAGCAGCAGCGACCGGGCACCAGCTTCCTGCTGCTCGATGCGCTCGACAGCTTCGGGGGCACGTGGTGGACGCACCGCTACCCGGGCGTGCGCTCCGACAGCGACCTCTTCACCTTCGGCTACGGCTTCAAGCCGTGGCTCGGTCCGCCGATCGCCAGCGCCGAGGAGATCCTCAAGTACATGGGTGAGGTGATCGACGAGCACGGCCTCGAGCCCCACATCCGCTACCGGCACCGGGTGGACACGGCCGAGTGGTCCACCGACGAGCGAAGGTGGACGGTCACGGTCAACCGCACCGACACCGGTGAGACCCGTACGTTCAGCGCCGGGTTCCTGTGGATGTGCCAGGGCTACTACCGGCACAACACCGGCTACACGCCCGAGTGGCCCGGGTTCGAGGACTTCCAGGGCGAGGTGATCCACCCCCAGGAGTGGCCCGACGACGTCGACCTCGAGGGCAAGCAGGTCGTGGTGATCGGCTCCGGCGCCACCGCCGCCACGCTCATCCCGAACATCGCCGACGACTGCGCCCACGTCACGATGCTCCAGCGGTCGCCGACGTTCTTCATCTCCCGCCCGAACAGCAACGAGCTGGCCGACACGCTGCGGGGTCTCGACATCCCGGACGAGTGGACCCACGAGATCGTCCGGCGCCAGATCCTCCAGATGCAGGACTTCATCACCACGATGTGCCTCGACCAGCCGGAGATGGCGCGCCAGTTCCTGCTCGATTCCATCCGGGCCGAGCTCCCCGAGGGCTTCGACGTGGAGAAGCACTTCAACCCGAGCTACCGGCCCTGGCAGCAGCGCATCGCGCTGCTGCCCGACGGCGACATGTTCAAGTCGATCAAGAAGGGCCAGGCATCCGTCGTCACCGACCAGATCGAGACCTTCGACGCCTCGGGCATCCAGCTGGCCTCCGGTGAGCGCTTGGACGCCGACGTGGTGATCACGGCCACCGGCTTCGACCTGAGCGTCATGGGCGACGTGGCCTTCGTGGTGGACGGCCAGGAGGTCGACTGGGCCGACACCGTCACCTACCGAGGCCTCATGTTCACGGGCGTGCCGAACCTGGCCTACGTGTTCGGCTACTTCCGCGCCAGCTGGACGCTGCGCGCGGATCTGATCGCCGACTTCGTGTGCCGGCTCCTGACCCACCTGGACGAGATCGACAAGTCGATGGTCGTGCCGGTCCGTGACGGGGACGGCGAGCTGCTCCCGTGGGTGGAGCCGGAGAACTTCAACCCCGGCTACCTCACGCGGTCGCTGGCCAAGATGCCCAAGCAGGGCGCCGAGGCCCCGTGGCGGCTCGAGCACGAGTACTCGCTCGAGAAGGAGATCCTCCCGGGGGCCGACCTCGACGACGGATCCCTCGAGTACCGCTAGGCCGCGAGCGGCCCCCGGCTACTTGAGGAGCGGGTCCCGGGGCAGCCCGAGGATCCGTTCGCCGATCTGGTTGCGCTTGATCTCGCTCGTGCCGCCGGCGATGGACATGCCGCGGTGCATGAGCACGAGCATGTTGCTCATGCCACCGGGGCCCTCCATGAAGACGCTGTCCTCGCCGTTCAGCTCGGTCAGGATCGCGGCCGACTCGTGGCCCACCTCGGAGAGCACGAGCTTGGTCATCGCTCCCTCCGGACCGGGGCCGCCTCCGGACACGGCCCGGTTCGCGGCCCGCAGGTTCAGCAGGCCGATCGTGTGCTGCTCGGCGATGTAGCGACCCACGCGAGCCGCGCCACCGGCGAGGCGCTCCGGGTGGGCGTCGTACGAGCCGACCAGCATCGAGCCGCCCATCGACATCCCTCCGCCCCCGCCCCCGATGGACACGCTCTCGTTCCCCAGCGTGGCGCGGGCAACGGTCCAGCCGCCGTCCACGGGACCGACGACGTCGTCGTCGGGCACGAAGACATCGCTGAAGAACACCTCGTTGAACTCCGAGTTGCCGGTCGTCATCTTGAGGGGACGCACCTCGACGCCGTCGGCGTGCATGTCGATCGCCATCATCGTGATCCCGTCGTGCTTGGGCACATCCGGGTTCGTGCGCACCGTGGCGAAGCCCATGCCGGAGTAGTGGGCCCCCGACGTCCACACCTTCTGGCCGTTGACCAGCCAGCCACCGTCGACGCGCGTGGCCTTGGTCTTCACGCCCGCCGCGTCAGAGCCCGCGTCCGGCTCGCTGAACAGCTGGCACCAGATGACCTCCTGGTTGAGCGCCGGGAGCACCCACCGGTCGAGCTGGTCCTGGTTGCCGTGCTGGATGATCGTGAGGATGTTCCACGCCGTGATCCCGTAGGCCGGGCGTTGGACACCGGCGGCGGTGAACTCCTGCTCGATCACGAGCTGCTCGACCGCGCCGGCCCCTCGGCCGTACGGCTTGGGCCAGTGAGGCATGACGTACCCGGTCTCGATGAGCTTGTCGCGCTGCTCCTCTGCTGAGAGGTCCTTGATCGACTCGGCGAACGACCGCACCTCCTCGCGGATGGCGTCGGCCTCCGGCGGGAGCTTGATGTCCTTGGTGCGCACGACGCCGCGGCGGCTGAGGTCGACGAGATCGATGGCGGCCTGCTCGGAATCGATGAAGTGCAGCAAGGTCGTGGCGCGACGCATGTAGAGGTGGGCGTCGTGCTCCCAGGTGATGGCGATGCCGCCGTGCACCTGGGTGTTGAGGTTGGCGCACAGGTCGGCGGCCGGGGCGGCGAGGGTGGCGGCGACGGCGGCGGCGTACGAGAGCTGGTCGGCGTCGACGGACGCGGCCATGGCGGCATCCCACACCGCGCTCGTCGTGAGCTCGGTGGCCACGCACATGTTGGCGCAGTGGTGCTTGACCGCCTGGTACATCGCGATCGGTCGGCCGAACTGGATCCGCTCCTTGGCGTAGGCCGCTGCCATCTCGGTGCACTCGAGGGCGACGCCCATCGCCTCCGCGGAGAGGAGCAGGCGGTTGCGGTCGACGAGGGCCTGGCGACCGCCGGGGATGATCGTGCACGGCGCGCCGTCGAGGGTGACCCGAGCAGAGCGCCGGGTGGGGTCGAGGTTCTGGGGGGACTCCACCGTCACGCCGTCGCCCACGTCCACGACGGCGATGTCGTCGCCGACCGCGATCAGCAGCACGTTGGCGTACCCGCCGCCCAGCACCGCGCCGGCGTCGCCAGAGGCCTTCCCGTCGGCCACGGTCACCGAGCCGCGGAGGGCGACGGCGCCGAAGGTGGAGCCGTCCGCGAGGCCGGGAAGCCGGGCTGCCTTGGTCGCGTCGTCGGCGACCGCGTCGAGCGTGGCGCTGGCGATCACCGTCGGGACGAACGGCCCGGGCGCCACCGCCCGGCCGAGCGCCTCGACCACCACGACGAGCTCCTCGAGCCCGTAGCCAGAACCGCCGTGCTCCTCAGGGAGGTGGAGCCCCAGCCAGCCCAGGTTGATCAGGTCGTCCCAGAGGTCGGGGACGGGCTCGGTCGGCGACTCGAGCAGCGCCCGGGCGGCACCGCGAGCGTCTCGCTTCTGCAGGAACTCCGAGGCGGTGTGGGCGAGGGCTTGGTGGTCTTCGGTGATGGCGATCGACATGGACGGAAACGTAGGCCACGAGCCCCGCACCCGCTCAACGGGCCCTGAGGGCCTGGGCCAAACGCACCGAATGCGGCCGGTTTGCTCAAGCGGGGCAGCCGGGATGACGACCTTGAAGGCCATGGCGGCTGACCTCGACCAGGACCCCCGCGCCCAGCGGCGCCGTGAGCTGCCGGACCGCGACCCGATGGCCCGGCGGCTCCGCATGCAGGACTCCCGGGGGCGTCTCAGCGACACGGTGGCGGACATCGAGAGCGACGTGGTGGCGGCGCTCGGGCTCGGACAGTTCTCCCTCCTCTACCAGCCGCGCATGGCGCTGGACAGCGGTGATGTCGTGGCCGTCGAGGCCCTGCTCCGGTGGCAGGACTCCGCTCGCGGGCTGCTCGGCCCGAAGGCGTTCCTCCCCCTCGTGGCCCAGACCAGCGCGATGGTCGCCCTGGGGCAGTGGGTGCTCTACGAGGCCAGCCGGGAAGCGGCCCGGTGGGAGCTGGAGCGACCCGCCGGGGTTCGGCCCGTGATGGTGTCCGTCAACGTGGCGGCGCTCGAGGTCCTCGAGCCGGCGTTCTTCGACAGCGTGCAGCTCATCCTCGAGGAGCACGCCCTGCCCACCACCCAGCTCCAGCTCGAGATCGACGCCAGCGACCCGCTCCGCGGCGAGACGGTCGTGACCACCCGCTTGGGGCTCCTCCGCGACGAGGGGGTGCGGGTCGCCATCGACGGGGCGTGCCCGCAGCTGGGCAGCGGCAGCCTGCACCTGGATGCGGACAGCGTCCACCTCCATCGGCGTTGGACCCGCAGCATCGCCAACGACGCGGCCCTGGCCGAGGCGGTCGCGGGTCTGGTCGAGCGCACCCACCGCTCCGGTGGCACGGTCTGCGCGATGGGCGTCGAGACGCAAGCCCAAGCGGACGTGCTGTCGGTGGTCGGTTGCGACCTGGGCCAGGGCTACTTCTACTGCGACCCCGTTCCCTCCGACCTCATCGGTTGGCTCGACAGCTGAGCCAGGGTCAACGCGGTCGATCGCCCTCGATCGTCACGCGGTGCAGCACCCGGTGCTGCGTCCCGAAGTCGCGCACGCCGACGTGGAGGGTCGCCCGGTTGTCCCAGGCCACGACGTCGCCGGCCGACCAGCGGTGCCGGTACGTCAGCTCGGGCGTCGTCGCCAGCGCGTAGAGGAGCGAGAGGATCGCGTCGCTCTCGACCCGTGGGAGACCGACCAGGCGCGTCGTGAACGTCGGGTTGACGAACAGCCCGCGGCGGCCGGTCTCCGGGTGCACCCGCACCACGGGATGGGTGACGGGCTCCAGCACCGTGAAGCGCCCGCCGGTCCACTGCCCACCGTCGGGAAGGTCGTGCAGGAAGCCGGCGAACTCGGTGCGCCCGTCGTGGGTCGCCGCCAGCCCGTCGACGAGGTCGCGCAGCGGTTGGCTGAGCGCGTCGTAGGCACCCTGCAGGTCGGCGAACGCGGTGTCGCCCCCGACCGGCGGGATCACGACCCCGTGGAGCAGCGATCCCAGCGGCGGGTCGGGCATGAACGACACATCGGTGTGCCAGGTGTCGTTCTCCCACTCGTCCTGGTACCGCTCGTCGGTGCGCGACCGGGTGGCGTCGATCTCCAGCACCTCGGGATGATCGGCATCGAGCGGCGGGAGCACCGGGTGGGCGGGCGTGAGCGGTCCGAAGAGACGGCCGGCCCGAACGAGCTCGTCGGGCGTGAGGTGCTGTGACGGGAAGACGAGCACCTTGTGCGTGGCGAGGGCATGCCTCAGGTCAGCGGCGACGTGCTCGGCGTCCGCCAGCCGGACGTCGTCCACGCGGGCGGCGAAGCCGGCGCCGAGCGGGGTGATCGTGAGGGTCGAGGTGGAGGAGGGCATCGGTGCTCCTGATCAGCCGGTCGTGTCCGGGTGAAGGGCTCGCCAGGCGCGGTAGCCGCCGACGAGGTCCGTGGCTCGGCGGGCCCCGAGCTCTCGCAGCGTCGCGGCGGCCAGGCTCGACGCGTAGCCCTCGTTGCACACGAGGATGACCCGCGTGTCGCGCGAGATCCCCGGCAGGCGATGCTCGCTGGTCGGGTCGAGCCGCCACTCGAGGTGGATGCGCTCGACCACCACTGCGCCCGGCATCGCCCCGTCCGCTCGCCGGTCGTGCTCAGGGCGGACGTCCACGACGACCGCGCCGTCCTGCACCTCGACCGCGAGGTCGTCAGGTTCGACGCGGTCGATGGCCGCCCGACTCCGGACGAGCAGTCGCTCGACGGCGCTGTCGTCAGCCACGGCGGCCGCTCGGGTGCAAGGCGCGTGCGATCCGTCGGAGGTCGCTCACGGGCGCCTCGTCGAGCACCGGGACGGTGCGATCGGGCCTGCCGTCCGCGGCGTAGAAGGTCATCGCCTCGAGGACGGGGGAGTACACGTGGATGCTGGTCGCCGGCTGGGGGCCGGTGGCCACGATGTCGTGCACGAGGCCGAGCGGCAGCTCGACCGCCGCGCCGGTGAGGAGGGTGCGCGGCCGGTATCGGCCCGCCACCTCGGTGATCTCGACGAGGTCGCCCTGCACGACGACGAGTGCTCCGGCGGAGGCGCCGTGGTCGTGCAGCTCCACCCGCTGACCGGTGGACCAACCGATCACCCAGGCCTCCCAGCGATCGGAGGCGACCAGCCGCACGGGTCGGCGCTCGGCCTCGTCGTGGTGGGCGTGGGGTCCCCACAGGTCTTCGGCGGCCGCCAGGCCCTGCGCGATGTCGAGCAGGAGCGGGAGGGCGAGCGGCGGGTCGACCGTCTCGAGGTGGTGGACGGCGGGGGCAATGACGGACATCGGGTTCCTCCAGGAGCTTCGGGTGGGCGCGGATGGACGCTCAGCGGCCCGAACAGGAGGAGGGGAGGAGGTGGTGGTTCCGCATTCTTGTTAATCCCGACTGGATAGGTCAGATTTAAGCGGACGGGTCGACGACGTGTCAACCGCGGGGCGCAATCTGGGGCGGGGTGCCGATCCGGAGCGCCGGTAGCCTGCGTAGCCCATGACCCGGCACCTCATCACCAGCGCGCTGCCGTACATCAACGGCGTGAAGCACCTGGGGAACCTCATCGGCTCGCAGCTGCCGGCCGACATCTACGCGCGCTACCTCCGCCTCCGCGGCGAGGAGGTGCTGCTCATCTGCGCCACCGACGAGCACGGCACCCCGGCCGAGCTGGCGGCCAAGGAGGCCGGCCTCGAGGTGGCGGAGTACTGCCGGATCCAGCACGAGGTGCAGCGTGACGTCGGCGAGCGGTTCGGTCTGAGCTGGGACCACTTCGGGCGCAGCTCCTCGCCGGAGAACCGCGACCTCACCCAGCACTTCGCGGCCCGGCTGGAGGCGGAGGGCTACCTCGAGGAGCGCACCACCAAGCAGGTGTACTCACCGGTGGACGGGCGCTTCCTGCCCGACCGCTACATCGTCGGCACCTGCCCCTACTGCGGCTACCCGAACGCCCGCGGCGACCAGTGCGAGAACTGCACCCGGGTGCTCGACCCCACCGACCTCCTGGAGCCCCGCTCGGCCATCTCCGGCAGCACCGACCTCGAGGTCCGCGAGACCAAGCACCTCTACCTCCTGCAGTCGAAGCTGGCCGACGAGGTGGCCGCGTGGATCGAGGAGCACGCGGACGTGTGGCCGGCGCTCACCCTGTCCATCGCCCGGAAGTGGATCACCGAGGGCGTGCAGGACCGCGGGATCACCCGTGACCTCGACTGGGGGGTGCCGGTGATCGACCGGCCCGGGTTCGAGGAGAAGGTCTTCTACGTCTGGTTCGACGCGCCGATCGAGTACATCGGCGCCACGGCGGAGTGGGCCGCCGTCGACCCGGAGCACCGCGACTGGCGGGGCTGGTGGTTCGACGCCGCCGACGTCGAGTACACGCAGTTCATGGCCAAGGACAACGTGCCGTTCCACACGGTGTCGTTCCCGGTCACGCTCATCGGCTCCCGCGAGCCGTGGACCCGCGCCCACCAGATCAAGGGCTTCAACTGGCTCACCTACTACGGCGGCAAGTTCTCGACGAGCCAGGGTCGGGGCGTGTTCATGGACCAGGCCCTCGACACGTTCCCCGCCGACCTCTGGCGCTGGTACCTGTTCGCCAACGCGCCCGAGTCGAGCGACGCCAGCTTCACCTGGGACGGCTTCACGGTCGCCGTCAACAAGGACCTCGCCGACTCCTTCGGCAACCTGGTCAACCGCTGCCTCACGCTGTCGGCGAAGAACTACGGCGCGGTCGTGCCCTCGGGCGGTGCCGCGGGAGAGCGCGAGCGCCAGCTCGAGTCGGACTTCGGCGACGTCGTCCGCTCGTACACCGATCTGATGGCGGCCAAGGAGCTGCGGAAGTCGGCCAACGAGCTGCGGCGCGGCTGGGCGCTCGCCAACGCCTACTGGGAGCAGAGCGAGCCCTGGAAGGTCGTCAAGGCCGATCCCGACGCCGCCGCGGTGATCTTCCGCACCGTCATCAACGTGGTCCGCGTGCTGGCCGTGCTCGCCTCACCGATCATCCCCACCTCCTCGCGGGAGGTCCTCGACGCGCTCGGGGCCACGGACTCCACGTGGCCCGATGGCGATGCCATCGCCGACGAGCTGGCTGCGCTCGCGCCGGGCCATCCGGTGGCGGTCCCGCCGGTCCTCTTCGCGAAGGTCACCGACGAGCAGAAGGCCGACCTGGTGGCTCGGTTCGGCGGCCCGGAGGGCTAGCGGGCGCCTACCAGCTCCCGCCGCCACCCCCGCCGCCACCGCCACCGACCGAACCGCCGCCGCCACCGCCTCCGCTCGAGGAGGGGGCGGTGGCCGTCGACGCCGTGGACGCGGCGAGCATCGGGGCCATGTGCACGTAGCCGAGACCGGCCTCGGCGGGGATCGCCGTGGAGCCGGCGACCGCTCGCTCCCACCGATCGATCTCGCTGAGGGCCACGGCCCAGGCCGTGTACTCGCGGAGGACGCCTCGCTTGGCGGCCTCCTCCGCGTGGAAGGTCTCGGACTCGTGCAGGAAGCGACGGAAGGACTCGACTCGGAGCCACAGACCCGAGCCGAGCGGCGTCCGGACGCGCAGCTCCCAGCCCCGCACGAGCGCCGCGAACCCGCCGCCACCGAGCAGCGAGCCGATCACGACGAGGGGGATCCCGGTGCGACCCCACCGGTTCGACGCGTAGCCACCGGCGAAGGCCAGGATCGCCCCGAGCACCATGACCAGGGCGCCGAGCACCCGGACCTTGGTCTTGCGCCGGTCGGCCTCGACATCCCAGAGGCCGCTCCCCCTCGCCCACGTCTCGAGCTGCGCTTCGATCAGACCCCACCCCGAGGCGAACGTGGCGTCGTAGGAGCCGAGCTCCACCTCTTCGCGCCCGCCGAACGCGGTGGACAGCGGTCCGGGCAGCGGGCCCTTCTTGACGAGTCGGATGGCCCGTCCGTCTTCCTCGACGAGATCGACCGAGCCGTCGATGGCGGCCTGGATGAGCCACGCGACCTTGTGCTCCGACCGCACCTGCTCGGCGTGGAGCAGCCCGCCTTGGGCCGGCGTGAGCTCGCCCGGCGGGGCGAACTCGGTGGTGGCCATCTCCTCGAGCTCGCTCTCGTCGAGCCGCACCTCGCTGATGGGACCGCCTCCACCTGCCCACGCCGCGTCGGCGACGCCGCCCGTGCCGACGCGGTCGCGCCCGGATCGCCGCACGAGCGTCGACGTGCCAAGGGCCGCGCCGATCCCCGTGGTCACGGCGGCGAGCGCCGGGAGCGCCAACCCCGTTCCGGGGTCCGGGGGCGCCGACACTGGTGGCGCGGGCAGCACCGGCGTCGCGCTGAGCGACTCGCCGCGCGTCGCGGTGATGGTGACCCCGTCGCCGGCGTCGAGGTCGTCCACGATCGCGACGAGGTGGCCCGGCTCCACCTGCCGCAGCGAGCAGCCGCCGGTCGCGCCTTCCGCGCCCGTGCTGCACCTCCCGCCGTCGAACTCCCAGGGCGCGACGACGTGGACCTCGGCGCGACCGATGGGCACCTCCCACGCGGTGCCGACCGCGTCCCAGCTCAGGGTGTCGTCGCCGCCCGGGAGCAGCTCGCGGCGCGGGAGCGAGTAGTCGATCCGGTAGCGGTGCCGGCCGGTGATCGTGGTGCTCGGGTCCCCGATCTTCAGCTGGGAGCCCTCCGCGCCGGTCGTGAAGATGGGCGTGCGCGCCGCGATGCCGGCCGGCGCGCTGTCGGACTGGACCGTCACCGGGGACTCGACGCTGAGCCCCGGGATGTCGCGGAAGATCCCGTGCTTGTCGAACGCGAGACCGAAGTCGTAGTCGATCACCTCCGCGATCGGGGTGCCGCCCTCGTTGGTCAGCTCGGCTCCCACCCACATCTGGGTGACGCGCTCCGGGTCGCCCGCCAGGCCGCCGACGGCGACGATCACGCCGCCGACGGCCGCGCCCGCGCCGAGCACGACCATGTCGAGCCGGCGTCTTCCGGTGGTGCGCACGGCTCAGCCTGTGGTGCGGTCGGGGTTCGCCGGCGGGGCCGTGAACCCGGGCCCGGGTCGCCACCCGCTCGTGGCGAGGTCCTCGAGCACGTGGGCCATGTTGAGCAGGTCCTCCTCGTAGGAGAACTTGCCGTCGCCGGCGTAGCGCAGGATCGACACCCCGGTCTGCTCGTACGGCCGGCCGTCGTCGCGCGTTCCCGGGAGGATCTGGGTCCAGACCGTCACGACGTCGTCGCCCTCGATGGCGGACAGGCGCAGGGGGAAGCGCCAGTCCTCGAGTCCGCGCATGCTGTCGACGAGGAAGGCGCGGATCTCGTCGATGCCCTGGATGCGGCCCCAGGCCGGGTCGATGTAGACGGCGTCGTCGGTGAAGAACTCGGCCAGGTCGAGCCAGGTCGCCTCGCCCTCCTCGATGCGGGCGCGGAGCGCGACGTAGGCGTCGACGGTGGCTCGGATCTCGGCGGGGTCGTGCATCACGGCCACTCTGCCACCCAGTCCGTGTAGCGAGGGGTGAGGAGCGCCGGGAGCCCGCCGGTGTGGAGGAACACGATCGTGCCGTCGCGGGGAGCGCGGTCGTCTCTGATCGCGGCGATCAGGCCGGCCATGCCCTTGCCGGAGTACACGGGATCGAGGAGCAAGCCCTCGAGCCGCGCGCACAGGTCGAGCGCCTCGCGACAGCTGCGGGTCGGGGCGCCGTAGCCGTCGCCGATGCGGTCGTGGTCGATCACGCACGTGCCCTCCGGTGCCGGCCGGTCGGCCAGCGCCGCGGCGGCGGCGGCCTCTCGGGGCACCGCGTCGTCGAGGTCGGGTCGAGTGCCCACGTCGACGCCGAGCACCGCGGCGTGGTCGCCCCAGCCCGCCACCAGGCCGGCGTGGGTGCCGCCGGTGCCGTCGGCCGTCGCGACGAGGGTGGTGTCCGGGAGCTGGTCGCGGAGCTCCAAGGCGGCTCGCACGTAGCCGAGCTGACCGATCGTGGACGCCCCACCCAACGGCATCGCGTACGGCCGGCGGCCCGCGGCGCGCAACCGGTCGGCGGTCTCCTCGATGGCCGCCTCGAGCGCGTAGTACTCCAGCGGTCCCGCCCAGACGATCTCCGGGCCGAGGAGCTGATCGAGCACGACGTTGCCCGTGGCGACGTCGACCGGGTCCGAGCCGAGCACGATCGTGCAGTCGAGGCCGAGGTGGTTGGCGGCCGCGGCCGTCATGCGCACGTGGTTCGACTGCCGGCCGCCGCCCGTGACGAGCACGTCGCATCCCTGCGTCAGCGCGTCGGCGCACAGGTACTCGAGCTTGCGCACCTTGTTGCCGCCCCCACCCAGCCCGGTGAGGTCGTCCCGCTTCACCCAGAGCCGTCCGGGCTCGAGCCCGAGCGCGCCGCCGAGCCGGTCCATCGGTTGCACCGGCGTCGGCGAGACCGGGCTCAGCGCCACCCGCTGATCGAGCATGGGCGCAGGTCTATCGCGCCTACCCGAGACGGGCCCACCTCGGACGTGGTGGAGGGGTGCGCGGCGCCGGGCCGCGCTCGAGCTCTGCTTCTCACGGCCGATCCGGCCACGCTGCTCCCCAGCTGCACGGCGCTCAGTGCACTCCTCCGCGGTGCCGATGCACCGGGGATAGGCGGAGGTGTACCCGTCCGCCGCGAGCTGGTCGACGGCCGCCTGCGCCGCGGCGGGGTCAGGGAACGGGCCGACGTACGCGACCCAGAACCCGGGCTCGAGCGACGTGAAGTCGTCCGAGTGCAGCACGTCGGAGTCGTACCCGTTCTCGGTGAGCTCGTCTCGCCGCTGTTGGGCCGTCGCCTCGTCGGCATCGGAGCTGACGATGGCGACGAAGGTGGGGGTGGCGAGATCCCCGGGCACGGTCGTGGTCGTGCTGGCGGTCGTGGCGGTCGTCGTGGTGGTGGTGCTCGGCACCGGGTCGTCTTCCTCGATGAGCGTGAGCACGCCGACGAAGGTCGCGCCCGTGACCACGAGGACGAGCACCCCGAGGAGGAGGCCGAAGCGGCCGCGGCTCATGCCAGGCCGAAGGTGGTCATCGCCCGAACATGGCGAGCCACTCGGCCTCGGAGCCCGGCTTGAACACGTAGTTCCAGCGGCGGGTCTCCGCCATGGTCGCCGAGGGCTCGGCCGAGTAGAGGTGGCCCGGGAACAGCACCGAGTCGTCGGGCACCTTCGCCAGCTTCTGGGTGAGGCTGTCGTAGAGCGCGGCCGCGTCGCCACCGGGCAGGTCGGTGCGACCGCAGCCCTCGAGGAACAGGGTGTCGCCGCTGACGAGGCAACCGTCCACGAAGAAGCACTGGCTCCCCGGCGTGTGGCCCGGGGTGTGGATCAGCTCGATCGGGACCTCGCCGGCCATCACGACGTCGCCGCTCACGTGCGCCACGAGGTCGGTGTCGGCCACCTCGGTGACGCGGGTGATCCAGGGCACCTCGTCGGCCTGCACGTGGATCGGTACCGGGGCCAGCGCGAGGAGCTCCTCGATGCCGACGATCGAGTGCCCCATCATCGAGCCACCGATGTGATCCGGGTGGTAGTGCGTGGCGAGCGCTCCCGTGAGGCGCATGCCGTCGGCCTCGAGCACGTCGAGCAGCCCCTGGATGTCGTAGGCGGGGTCGATCACCACCGCCTCGCCCGTCTGGCGATCGCCGACGAGGTAGACGAAGTTGACCATCTGGCGCGCGATCGGATCCGCACGAGCGAAGTCGCGACCGGCGAGGAGCTGGCGGAAGTACAGGCGGTCGTCCATATCCTCTGCAATCTATGGCGCGGCGCTTCGATGCAGTCAGCCTCGATGTGGGCGGCGTGCTGGTCGTCCCGGACCACGGCGTGCTCGGGGCGGCGCTCGACGACGCCGGCATCGCGCACGACCGCGATCGCTTCGGCGTGGGCCACTACCTGGCCATGGCCGCGATGGACGGGGCCGCGTCCGATGCCGAGGACTTCACCGACTACCTGCAGGGGTTCCTGGCCGCGGTGGGCGTGTCGACGGTCGACGAGTCGCGGGCGCACGACCTGCTGGCTCGAGTGCTGCGGACCCCCGTCTGGTGCCAACCCGTACCCGGTTCGCGCGCCGGGCTGCGCGCCCTCCACGACGCGGGCCTGCGCCTGGCCGTGACGTCGAACAGCGACGGCACGGTTGCTGATCACCTCGCCCGTCACGAGTGGCTGCAGGTGGGCGACGGCCCGGGGGCGGCCGTGGAGGTGGTCACGGACTCGGGGCTCGTCGGGGTGGGCAAGCCCGATCCGCGCGTCTTCCAGGCCACGATCGACGCGCTCGACCTAGGACCCGAGCGGATCCTGCACATCGGGGACAGCGTCCACTACGACGTCGACGGGGGTGCGGCCGTGGGCATGCAGACGGTCCACATGGACCCCTACGAGCTGTGCTCGTCGACCGACCACCCCCACGTGCGGACCCTCGACGCGCTGCTCGCTCTCCCCTAAGTGCCTTTGGCCTGCCGTCCGCTCACGGTACGGTCATGCCCATGTCCACGTGATTGCACCGCCGATCCATCGGCACGCCACCTCCGGCCGCGAGCGGCCGTCGTCCGTTGCAGTCACCCTGGCGCAGGTCAGGCCGATCCTCGAGAGGAGGATCACCATGGCGAAGAAGTCCCGCTCCGGCGGTCGGGTCACCCCCAAGGGCACCCAGCCGCCCGAGCGCACCAAGTCCGCATCCAAGGCCCAACCGGCGCTCGACCACCGAGTCGTCAACCACTTCGACCCCGCCCAGAACCAACGCGGCGGGGGCTCGTCGGCGCCGACCCGAGCCGGCCACCACCGCGGCCAGCGCTGAGCCGCCGCATCGTTCTCGGGCGATCCTTCGCGCTCCACGCGTGACAGATCGCCCGAGAACGTGGCGACGGGCGCCCTTCGATCACCTCGCGGCGCGGAACCAGGCCCGCAGCGTGGACCGGTAGGCGACGTCGTAGCGGTCGTACTCCTCGCGGAGCGCGGCGCCCGGCCAGCCCGACGGGAGGAGCGCGTCCGGTAGCAGCGGGTCGGCCTGGAGGTGGCGCAGCACCGCGGCCGACAGGATGAACCCGTCGCGCAGGGCGGCGGCGTCACCGCGCTCGAGCGGCGGGAGCAGCCCGGCGATCTCGTCCCGGAGGGTGCGAGCGGTCGTCGACCACGCCGCGAGTCCGAACGCCGAGGCCACGTCGGGCTCCGGATCGGGGCGGGCGCCGGTCCAGCGGACGCACCATCGCGCCACCACCGGCGGCCGCGTCGGCCGAGCGGTCCGGGTCGAGGTTGTCCGGCCGCCCCCAGGCGCCCTCGCGGAGCTCGACGAGGCGGAGGGCGCCGAGGGCATCGCGGAGGTCGGCTCGATCCGCCGCCGACCGGCGGGTGTCTCCGTCGACGGTGGCGAGCTCCCAGGACCCGTCCCAGGGCCGGGTGTCGGCCAGACGGCTCGCCGACTGCCGTTGCTGGCGAGCCACCAGCCGGCCGACCAGTCGGTACCCGCCGTCGGTCGCCTCGGCATCTCCGGCCGTGACGAGGCGGGACAGGGCCGTCCGCGTGCTGCCCTCGCTGATGCCGAACAGCGCCGTGGTGCGCACGAGCAGCGGGGTCGGCAGCCACGGCGGGTCCGTGCCGAGCAGCACCGAGGCCAGGACGGATCGGGCCGTCAGCGGAGTGTTACGTGTTGAAGACATGTGCAGTGAGAGTGTAAGGTACCGGCATGGTCACCGTGCTGGACACCCGGCCGACGATGCTCCCGCCGGAGGAGCTCCTCACCGACGTGCTGCCCACGGATCGCCTCACGGCCACGGGCATGCCGGTGCCAGCGCTGCGAACGGAGCTGCGCAAGATCGACGACCTGCGCAACGCCGGCACGGTGGTCGCCACGTGGCTGCAGGCCCTCGTCACCATCGGGCTGGCCGTCTGGATCGGTCACCCCCTCGCGTACGCGGCGGCCTTCGTGCTCATGGGACCGGCCTTCGCCCGCTTCGCCATCCTCGGCCACGAGGCCGCGCACAAGCTCCTGTTCACGAACAAGCGCTGGAACGACGCCGTGGGTCGCTGGCTGGTCGCCTACCCGTCCTTCGTGCCGCTCGACGGGTACCGCCGCGGGCACTTCGCCCACCACAAGGACGAGTTCGGGCCGAACGAGCCCGACATGAACCTCTACAACGGCTACCCGATCACCGAGGCGAGCTTCCGCCGCAAGATGTGGCGCGACGCTCGTGGCACCTCGGGCTGGAAGAACCTCAAGGGCCTGCTGCAGTCGCTCAAGAGCCCCACGGCCCGCCCCATCTCGATCCGGATCCTCATCGCCCAGGTGCCGCTCATCGCGGCCGCCATCGCGGTCGGGCGCTGGTGGCTCTACCCGCTGCTGTGGCTGGGACCGTGGCTGACGTCCTGGCGCGTGATCAACCGCCTGCGGTCGATCGCCGAGCACGGCGGGATGGCGCGCTCGAAGGACCGTCGCCAGACGACGCACCACGTGCGCCAGTCATGGCTGGCCCGGTTCTGGATGGTGCCGCTCAACACCGGCTGGCACCTGGCCCACCACGTCGACATGGGTGTGCCGTGGCGCAACCTCCCCAAGCTCCACGCCGAGCTCGAGGCCGCCGGCTACATCACCCCCGAGCTCACCTACCCGAGCTACCGCGCCCTCTGGCGAGCCTCCGCTCCCGCCCCGAGCCTCACCGGCGCTGACCGCCGAACCCGCTGACTCGGCTGCGACAGGCGCGTTCACCGACGCGTTCGGACCGGGGGGCGTGCGATCGCACCGTGGCGGCGTCACGGCTCGACGATCACCTTGTCGCCTTGGCGGATGGTGCCGGGTTCGCGCACCCAGGCGTAGGCGCGGCTCCAGCCGGGGTGACGGTCGTGGTTCATCCGGTTGAAGTCACGGTCGGTGAACCACGCCGCGTTCTTCACGCACGGTGTGGACCAGGCTGAGATCTCGGCCAGCACGTCACCGATGAGCAGCTGGGCGCCGGGCTGGATGGTGGCCCAGTCGATCCCGCTGATCGTGACGTTCTCGCCGGCCCGGCCCGGCTCGATCGGGTGACCCTCGGCGCGGAGGGCACCGATCACCTCGGCGGACCACAGGCACAGCGCCTGCAGGGGCCGACCGTGGTGCTGCCGCGCCGCTTGACGGTCGCCGACGAGCCCGCGGTCTCCGACCTCGGCGACCTCCACGGGCTTCTTCGGCACGCCACCGTCCGACACGTTGAGCTGCGCGACGACGCCCTCCTGGGTCGGCGCCCCGGCCCCGAGCAGGTGGATGCCGCGACCGACGTCACTCAGGTGGTGCGTCGCGTCGTGGACGGCATGGCGGATCGTCCAGGCCGCGTCGACGGCCTCGCCGCCGACGTGCGCCGTGCGGCCCCAGCGGGGATCGTCGGGACCGTCGAGGCTGGCCGCCTTGTCGTGCAGACGCTTCGTGTTGGCGGCGAACCTGGCGTGAGCAGCATCGAGCGCCTCGGGCGCCGGGTCGGTCACGGGCGGCACGTCCGGCAGGTCGAGGTCCTCGACGGTGAGGACTGCATGGAGCAGCCGACCCATGTTGGCCACGATGTCGGCGCTGTGGCTCAGGTACTCGACGGCCGACCACACCTCCGGCGCCGGGCGCGCGGTGAGCACGGTCGGCGCGACGCCTTCGATGGTCTGCTCCCACATCGGCGCCAGCGCCCGCAGCGTGCCGAGCGTGTCCTGCAGGTCGTACTGCGCGCCGTCGAACCGACAGGCCTCGCAGGTCTCGGGCGGCACCGGCATCCGTCAGGCGAGGTCGTCGTGGTCGTGGTCGTGGGGAGGCTCGTGGGCCACGGCCTCCGACCAGGGGTCGGGGACGACCCGCAGCGTCCGCCGGCCCGCCTCTTCGGCGAGCGAGAGCACCTCGCGCAACGGCAGGCCCGGCGCGCTGTGCGACGCGGGCCGCGTCGTCGTGCTCGACCTTGATGCGGCCCGGGCTCACCTTCACCCGCACCGGGTAGCCGGCGACGTCGACGGTGTCCGACTCTCGCGCCGCCGGCCAGCGATCGAGCGTGGCTCCCCGCACGCCGAGCGAGCCGGTCTCGCGGGCGAGGACCTCGGCGATCTGAGCGCTCAGGGCGACGTCGGCGAGCGCCGACACCGTGTGCGCGGGCCGCCCCTTCTTCATGAGGATCGGTGTGATCCAGGCGTCGTGGGCGCCCGCGGACAGCAGCGCGCCGACGGTGTGGGCGAGGGTCTCGCCGGTGGCGTCGTCCACGTTGACCTCGAGCACCACGACGGGCTGGCCGGCGAGGACCGCCTCGCTCGGTGTGCCGATCACGACCTGCGTGGCGTTGGGTTGACCGTCGAGATCGCGGGTGCCGGCTCCGAAGCCGCTGCACTCGATGGCCATCGGGGGCAGGGGACCGAAGCCGGAGGCGAGCGCGGCGACGATGGCGGCCCCGGTCGGCGTCGTCAGCTCCACCCCGAGGTCCATCCCCCGCGTGGGCGCGCCGACCGCGGCGAGCAGCTCGACGACCGCTGGAGCGGGGTTCGGGAGCAGACCGTGGGCGGCGCGGACCATGCCCGTGCCGGTGACGACGACCGACGAGTAGAGCGAGTCGATCTCCAGCACCTCGAGCGCGGCGCAGGTGCCGACGACGTCGACGATGGCGTCGAGCCCGCCGACCTCGTGGAAGTGCACCTGTTCGGGCGGGCGGCGATGCAGGCGGCCCTCGGCGTCCGCGAGCGCGCCGAACACGGCGAGGGCCCGGAGGCGGACGCGCTCCGGCAGGCGGGCTTCCTCCACCAGCGCCGCGATGTGGGACGCCGTGCGGACGACCGTCGTCTCCTCGATGTGCACGTGGGCCTTGGTGGCCGCGATGCCACACCGGAGCACCGCCTCGGCCTCGAGGCCCCAGCCCCGCACCGGCAGCCGCTCGACCATGGAGCGCACCTCGTCGACGTCGGCCCCCGCGTCGAGCAACGACCCCAGCGCCATGTCCCCGGCGATCCCCGAGAAGCAGTGGAACCACGCGACCCGCGTCACTTGAGCATCCGGAGCACGGCGCAGGCGGCGCCGTAGCCGTTGTCGATGCCGACGACCGTGAGCCCGGCGGCGCACGAGGCGAGCATGCCGAGGAGCGCCGTCACGCCTTCGAGGCTGGCGCCGTAGCCCACGCTGGTGGGCACGGCCACGACCGGAGCGGGGGTGAGCCCTCCCACCAGGCTCGGCAGCGCCCCTTCCATCCCGGCCACCACCACGACGGCGTCGGCGCCGGCGAGGACGTCGGCCTCCGCGAGCAGGCGGTGGACGCCGGCCACCCCCACGTCGGTCAGCCGGATGGGCTCGATGCCGAACGCCGACAGCACCGTGGCGGCTTCGTCGGCCACCGGCAGGTCGGCCGTGCCCGCGGCCGCGATCACCACCCGCTCGGAGCGAGGCGCGGACGGCCGCCACACGACCATGGACCCGTACTGCACTCCATCGGGGTTGCGAACGAGGGCGACGGCCGCCTGGTCCTCGGTGGCGCGCGTGAGCAGCACGGGCGAGGCGCCGCCGTCGAGCAGCTCCGCCACGATGGCCGCCGCGTGCTCGGGCGCCTTGCCCGGCCCGTACACGGCCTCGGGCAGTCCCTGCCGCAGTGCGCGGTGGTGGTCGACCCGGGCGAAGCCGAGATCGGCGAAGGGCAGGCGCCGGAGCTCGGCGACGGCGTCGTCGGGGTGCACGTCCCCGGAGCGCACCGACTCCATCAATCGCACGAGGGCCGCTTCGTCCACGCCAGTAGCATTGCGCCTCGTGACCGACGACGCCGCACCGACTGCGCGTCGCCGCATCGGCTTCCTCGGTCCCGAGGGCACGTTCACGGAGCAGGCCCTCCTCGGCGAAGCCGATCTCGCCTCCGAGGAGCTCGTTCCGATGGCCACCATCGCCGAGGTCCTGGCCGCGGCGGACAGCGGTGACATCGACCTCGGGTTCGTCGGCATCGAGAACTCGATCGAGGGCACCGTCAACGTCACGATCGACGCGCTCGCCTTCGAGCACGATCTGCTGATCCAACGGGAGGTCGAGCTCGGCATCCAGCTGAACCTCCTCGCCCCGCCGGGTGTGGAGATGGCCGACGTCACCCGCGTGCTGACCTTCCCGGTGGCGGCCGCACAGTGCCGCTCGTGGCTGGCCGGCCAGCTGCCGGGCGTCGAGATGGTGGCCTCCAACTCGAACGCCGAGGCCGCTCGCGCTGGTGGCCGAGGAGGCCGACGGCGTGTCGGCCGCCGTGGCGCCGTCGCTGGCCGCCAAGATCTACGGGCTCGACGTGCTGGCGAACGACATCGAGGACCACCCCGAGAACACCACCCGCTTCGTGCTGGTGGCGCCGGACGCGGTTCCGCCGGCGACCGGCCACGACAAGACCACCATCGTCGTGTTCCAGCGCACCGACCGGCCGGGCTCGCTGCTCGCCATCCTGCAGGAGTTCGCCGCCCGGGCCATCAACCTCGTGAAGCTGGAGTCGCGGCCCACCAAGAAGGGCCTCGGCGACTACTGCTTCATCATCGACCTCGAGGGGCACCTCAGTGACGAGCTGGTGGCCGACTGCCTGCGCGATGTGCGCTCCAAGGTGGAGGACATCAAGTTCCTCGGCAGCTACCCCGCCGCCGGTGCGCACGGGCCGGCGGTCCGGCGCGACGCAGAGGAGGCGTGGCGCATCGCGGACGCGTGGATCACGGACCAGAAGGCCAAGCTCGCTCCCTGAGTAACGTCGCTCGCCGGAGTGGTGGCCGAGTGGACGAAGGCAACGGTCTTGAAAACCGTCGACCCGCAAGGGTCCGTGGGTTCGAATCCCACCCGCTCCGCGTGGGTATCCTCGTCCCTCCACCCTGGAGCGGTGGCCGAGTCCGGTTGAAGGCGCATCCCTGCTAAGGATGTGAGGGGGCAACTCCTCCGTGGGTTCAAATCCCACCCGCTCCGCTGATCCGCCCGGCGCACCCCGCCGGGCGGTGTCGCGTGACCAGGGTGCGAGAATCCGCTCATGGCGGCCTACACCCACACGCCGCCGCGGTGGAGCCTGCGTCTCGCCGTGGCCGCGGGAGTCGTCCTGGTCGCCACGGCCGTGGCCGTGCAGGACGTGCCGGACTGGGAGGAGTCGCTGTTCCGGACGATCCACTCGCTCCCCGACTGGCTCGAGCCGGTCCTCTGGCTGCCCATGCAGCTCGGCGCAGGGTTCGCACCCGGCCTCGTGGCGGCCGGGTCGTGGATCGCGTGGGGGCGATGGCGACCGACGGCGGGCGCCATCGTGGCCGGGATCACCGCGTGGTGGCTCGCCCAGGTGGTCAAGGCCGCCATCGATCGGGGCCGGCCGTACTCGTTCATCACCGACGTCGTGCAGCGGCCCCGGGCGCCCGACGACGGTCTCGGCTTCCTGTCCGGTCACGCCACCATGGCCTTCGCGCTGGCGGCCGTGCTGTCGCCGTACCTCACGCGCCGCCTGCGCGTCGCGGCGTACGGGCTGGCCGGCGCGGTCGCCTTCGCGCGGGTGCACCTCGGCGCCCACTTCCCCTTGGACGTGGTCGCGGGGGCCGCGCTCGGCTACGGGTTGGGATGGCTGTGGAACCTGGCGGTCGGTGTTCCGGCCGACGTGCCGAGCGAGCTCAGTGGAGCTGCGGGTCCTTCAGATCGATGAACTCCGTGTTCGCCATGATCTCCCCGAACTCGGCCATCAGCGGCTGGATGTCCTCGGGCACGTCGGCCTTCTCCCCGGCCCGCGCTTCGGCCTCGCTCGTGAAGTAGGCGGCCTCGACGTAGGCGTCGGGTCCCGTCCACACCCGGAGCCCGCCCAGGAGGTCCGGCCGGAGGTCGGCGACCTTGTCGAAGCTGGCGTCGAGCCGCTCGACCTTGGCCCGGTCGACGCCGCTCACCTTCATCACCTGCACGAAGCCGGCCTGATCGGAGCCCCCACCGAGGAACTCGGTGACGTCGGACGACTCCGTGAAGTCCACGTCGCCGTCGAAGAACTTCGCCGTGTCGGCCCACCACGAGCTCTGCTCGGCCCGCTCGCCGTTGGCCCGGGCGGCGTCCTCGGACTCGAACCGCACGATGGCGATGGACCGTCCGTCGTCGGTGACCCCTGACGTCACCCCGAGGTAGCCGATGGCCCCGGGTCGCACCTCGGCTTGCCACCGATCGCCCTGGCGCCTCAGGCCTTCCGCGTCCGTCGTCCGTCCCTCGATCAGCTGTACGAACATCTCGACCTCCCCCGGTGAGCCGCTCCCTCCGAGCATGCGCCCGCCCGTGGAGAACCGCAATGGGCTTGCCCGGCCGCACCCGCGAGACTGCGCCGATGGCCGGTCTGCTCGTGCGCGGGGGAAGCGTCCTGGTCGACGGCGCCTTCGAGGAGGCCGAGCTCGCCGCCGAGGACGGGGTGCTCGTCGACCGGGTGGCCGTGGGATCCGACGCCCGTGTCATCGACGCCGACGGGCTCCTCGTCGTGCCGGGGTACGTCGACCTGCAGTGCAACGGCGGGCTGGGGATCGACCTGGCCGGCGACCCCGAGCGGCTGTGGGAGCTCGGCGCGGCGCTGCCCCAGTTCGGGGTCACGGCGTGGCTCCCGACGATCGTGACCACCCCGGACGGCATCGTCGACCGAGCCATCGACGCCCTCGCCGCCGGACCCCCGGAGGGGTGGCGAGGGGCCGCGCCGCTGGGGCTGCACCTGGAGGGACCGTTCCTGTCGGAGGAGAAGCGTGGTGCGCACCCGGCCGCCCTCCTCCGCCTGCCCTCGCTCGCCGCGATCGAGGGCTGGTCACGCGAGCGCGGCGTCGCCGTCGTCACCCTCGCCCCCGACGTGCCCGGCGCCCTCGAGGTGATCGAGGCGCTCGTGGCGCGGGGGGTGGTCGTCTCGCTCGGGCACACCCCCGCCACCCACGCCCAGGCGGTGGCCGCGGTCGATGCGGGCGCGACCTGGGTCACCCACCTCTTCAACGCCATGGCACCGCTGCACCACCGCGAGCCAGGTCTCGCCGGCCTGGCGCTCGCCGACGATCGGCTCCACGTCGGGCTGATCCCCGACGGCATCCACCTGCACCCGCAGATCGTGGCGATGGCCCAGCGCGCCCTCGGCCACCGCCTCACCATCGTCACCGACGCGGTGGCGGCCCTCGGGATGCCGCCGGGGCGGCAGGCCCTCGGACGCACCGAGGTCACCATCGACGACGACGGCGTCCGCCTCGCCGACGGCACCCTGGCCGGCAGCAACCTCGCCATGGACCAGGGCGTGCGGAACCTCGTCGCCTTCAGCGGCTGCGCGCCGCAGGAGGCGATGCACGCGGCGTCGACGGCGCCCGCGGCCGTCCTCGGCGACCCGGTCCGCGGCACGCTCGCGCTGGGGACCCGCGCCGACCTGTTGCTGCTGACCGAAGACCTCGAGCTCGTCGCGACCATGATCGGCGGCGTGGTCGTCCACGACGCACGCTCGACCACCTAGGCCACGCTCACGGCGTGCCCGCGCCGGCTCAAGCAGGTCACCCTCGTCGTGGGGACAGCGAGGCGTCGGCCGCCTTCTACCGGCTCGGGCTGGCGGTCCCCGACGACGCCGTCGACATGCCACCTCGAGATCCCGCAACCAGCGGGTCCCGCCGCGCTCGATCTCGACACGGCCGACTCGCCAGGAGCTGGTACGCCGCCTGGCGCGCCGGCGGGGGCACGAACGTCATCCTCGGCATGGGCCTGGAGACCGTGAGGCCGTCGACGACCTCTACGGACGGCGCACCGAGAAGGGCCACCCCGGGGTCCAACCGCCCTTCGACGCCTTCTGGGGCGGGCGCTACGCCATCGTGGCCGACCCCGACGGCAACCACGTCGGGCTCATGAGCCCGATC